>NZ_JAIQYY010000099.1 GCF_020181035.1 Streptomyces sp. CoH27 | reverse complement strand
GCGGCACCGGTGCCGGGCAGGCTCCGCCACCGGACGCCCACGCCTCGGCTCCGCCGGATCAGGGTGCCTCGCCCGACGGGCAGGCGGTGTGCAGGGAGTCGGGCAGCGCCTCGGTGATCCACGCCCGGTCGGCCGCGACCCGGGTGTCTCCCACGGCCCACAGGCTCGCGTGCTGCCGACTCGTGCGGACCGTGACGAGCACATGCTGTCCCGTGCGCGGGGCCGGCCGCGCTCCGCCGTCCAGCAGGAAGCTCACCTCGGCCGGGCCGTGGGCGGGCTTGTAGGAGTGGGTCACGGTGAGCGTGACCCGGTTCCGGGCAGTCCCCTTCTCCGGCTCCACCTGGGTCACCGCGCCCTCCACGACCAGCCGGGAGCAGGCGAGTTCGAGCGCCGGGTCGGCGGGCCGGCCACTGTCCGCCCCCTGGACCGGGGCTCTCTTGGCGTCCGAGGCCGCACGCGCGCCGCTGTCGGCGCTACCCGGGCTGTGCGTCACCATCCAGCCGAACCCGACGACCAGCGCGAACGCGGCAGCACCGGCGAGCGACCCGAGCGCGATCCGCACGGCCCGCCGACGACCGGAGGGGCGGCCGGGACGAGCGGAATGAGCGGGGCGAATGAGGCGAGTGGGGTGAGTGGGGCGAGTGGGGCCTGGCAGGCTTTCCGGCCTACGGTCGGAGAAGCGGCCGGGGCGAGCCGAGCCCGCCGGACCCTCCGGACGACGGCTGACGCTGCGGGTGCGGCCGGGGCGAGCCATGCTCGCGGAGGCCTCCCCTTTCGCATCCCTCTCCGCCTCCCCTTTCGCCTCCCTCTCCGCCGTCCCTTCTGCCTCCCCCTGCTCCGTCCCTTCCGCCTCCCCCGTCCTCACCTCTGTCTCTCCGGTCAACGCCTCGGCCAGCCATCCCAGTTGCGCCTTCAACACGGCCAGGTCGGCCTCAGCCTCCCGGTGTTCGGCGAGGAGGGCGGGGTCTTGGCGGGCCTCCTCCGGGAGGGGGTCCCCGGTGATGGCGGCCATCAGCGCGTCCATACCGCCGTACTCCCCGACGCCCTCGTGCTCGGCGGTCACGTCACACCACCTCGTCCTCGTGCAGCCGGTCCCGCAGTGCGCGGACCGCCGTGTGGAGCCTGCTCTTGACCGTGCCCTCGGGGACGCCCAGCTCCTCGGCGATGGCCCGCACGGGCAGGTCGGCGAAGAAGCGCAGGACCAGGACCTGGCGCTGGGCGTCGGTCAGCTCGTCCAGCCCCTGGGCGACGGTGAGCGAGAGCAGGCTGGTCTCCTCCCCGGAGGGGTGCGCGGGCTCCCGCAGGGACGCCAGCCGCTCCCCCAGCCGCTCCTGGCGCCGCCTGGCCCGGTGCCAGTCGACGGCGAGGCGGGAGGCGACGACCGCCGCCCACGCCGACACGTCCCGCGGCGCCTCCTGGCCGCTCGCGGTCCGCTCCAGCAGCCGCAGCCGGACCTGCTGCACCCCGTCCGGCAGGTCCGACTGCGGCACCCCGCCGAGCGCGAGCACCGCCCGCACCCGGCGTTCCTGGGCCGCGTCCAGCAGCACAAGCCACCCCCCCCTCACGCGTTTTCTCTACGACGCGGCAGCGGGCGGAAACGTTCGGCGGGGCCCGGGAACACGGTTCAGAGGGGTTGCGTCCTGGGAAGTGGTGTACGGGTTCGACCTGATCCGGGGGTTTGCTCCCGCGTCGGGGTGACGCCCGCATAG
>NZ_JAIQYY010000098.1 GCF_020181035.1 Streptomyces sp. CoH27 | reverse complement strand
CCCTGGCTATTCAGCGGAATTGGTCGAGTTGACACCCTGACAGCAGAAAGGTGCCGTTGACCTGCGAGGATGCGAGTGTCTACGTCGTATCCGCTGCAGAGAGCAAGGCACCTTTCTGGTGGTCGAGAGTACAGGGTGGGACCGTCGGCTGTCGGTGGTGGCTGACGGGAAGAAGCTGGTAGGGCACGTGGGGGCGGTGCTGCTGCGTCGGTGTGCCGACCGGACGGGGCTGACGGACGCGCTGGCAAAGGTGCTGCCGTCCAGCACGGTGGCCGGCTGGCGGGATCGCGCGGCAGTGCTGGCTCACCTGGTGGTCGCGATCGTGCTCGGGGCCGAGAACCTGTCGGAGGCCGAGCAACTCCAGTTACATCACCGGCCGTTGTTCGGGTTCGCGGCCTCGGATTCCACCGCCCGTCGGATGCTGGCCGCACTCGACGAGGCCACCCTGATGAAGATCGCAAAGGTACGGGCCAGGGTGCGCCGGCACGTGTGGAGTCTGCTGCATCTGCGGCCGGGCGGCTTCCCCTGGCTGACGGTGGCGGGGAAGCGGCTGACCGGCTGGATCGTCATCGACCTTGACGCCACCGTCATCACCGCGGCGTCGAAGAAGACCGGGGCTGCGGTCACCTTCAAAAAGACGTTCGGGTTTCATCCGCTGGCCGCGTGGTGCGCGAACACCAGCGAGTCCCTGGCCATGATGCTGCGACCGGGCAATGCAGGGGCGAACACGGTAGCCGACCACATCCGGGTGCTCACCGAGGCCCTCGCCCAGATCCCCGGTTCCTCGGCTGCGAAGATCCTGGTGCGGGTGGACGGGGCAGGAGCCACTCACGGGCTGCTGGAACACCTTGAAGCGTTGAACACCACCCGGCGCACGGTCCGCTACACGGTCGGCTGGAAGATCACCGAGGACGACGAGCAGGCCATCGCCCGCCTGCCCGAGACTGCCTGGGAGACCTCTGTTCACCAGGACGGCATTCTTCAAGAGGGCTACTTCGTAGCCGAGTTGACCGGGCTGAACACCCGTGAGGGCTGGCCGGAGGGCATGCGGCTGATCGTGCGCCGCGTCAGACCGACCCGGCGACACCTGAAGAAGCTGACCGCGTTCGAGAAGAAGACCGGCTGGCGGTACTGCATCACCGCGACCAACATCGGCCGCATGTGGGGCATCGCCGGCTCCGGCCACAGCCAGTTCTTGGACGTGCTGCACCGCTCACATGCCGGCGTGGAGGACCGGGTCCGCACGAACAAGGCGATGGGACTGGACAACTTGCCCTCCGCCTCCTGGGAGGTCAACCGCGGCTGGATGCTCGCCGCGAACGTCGCCGCAGACCTCGATGCCTGGGTCAGGCTACTGGCCTTGCACGATGTCGACGACCTGGCCGACGCGGAGCCGGACACCATGCGCTGCCTCTACCACCTGCCCGCCCGCCTCGCCGATCACGCCCGCCGCCGATGGCTGCGGATCGAGGCGACCTGGCCGTGGGCCACAGCGTTCACCACCTGCTGGCAGCGGCTGACCGCCCTGCCCGCCGTCACCTGACGGCTGACCCACCAACCCGACACACAGGGAAGGGACACACCCGCATCACCTCCGGGTGCCGTGGAACCCCGGCGCAGCCGCAGCGACACGCGAAGACCCCGCCCGCTATCGCGGAGGACAAACGGGGTGAACCGGCAAGCCAGCCAGACACTCACGACCGCTGAAGAATCGAGG
>NZ_JAIQYY010000097.1 GCF_020181035.1 Streptomyces sp. CoH27 | reverse complement strand
GGGGTTCGGGGCGCTGGGGCTGGCGCACGGCTTCGCCCACCTCAAGAACTGGCGCGTGCTCGGCAAGGTCCGCACCGACCCGAAATGGGCGACCGCCCTGGTCAGGGTCCTGCTGGTCCTCACAAACCGCGAAGTCTCCCGGTGACCGATGATCTCCGCCGTAGTCATTCGCCCACGATCGCCGCGTTCGAGGCAGCGCTGAAGGACCACACCGCAGATCCCTACGAGGGCCTCGTGGACTCCATCACGCTGTATTCCGCCACGCGGAGGCTGAGCGAGCACCAGCGCGACCTGATCGTGCTCCACTACGGGCTGGGCTTCAGCACGGTGGAAGCCGCAGCGCTCCTGGGCCTCGAAGCGGCCACCGTCCGCTCGCACCTGTGCCAGGCCCGCCGGCGTCTGGCTCGTCTGCTCCAGGCCGAGTACTCCGACCGCGCCGACCAGGGGGGAGAAGACGTCATGAGCTCGACGACTTGTCACGGGAAGGACCTGGTCCTGACAAGCAGAGTCCAGGAGCGGGGTGTACGGGGTTGTACGGGAAACGGGACTTCACAAAGCCGGCTCGGGCAGCCTGGTCTTGCCGCTTCACGCAAGGCCGGCCCAAGCGGCGGAGCGACCGCTCGAAGTGTCAGGGGAACGTCCAGCCAGCGTCGTTCCCCGGGCTGACCGTGCACAGCAAGCTGGTAGGCGAATCCAACGGCCCCGCCGCGGGCCGTTGTCCACAACTCCCCGGCATCCATTCCAGGACTCCGGGGTCGACCGTAGGGGGAAACATGCCCGGAGGCATCACCAAGGCCGCTGTCGCGGCCGTCATCGCCGCAGCCGCAGCCGTCGCCAGCACCACGAGCGCGCAGGCCACCCCGCTGCCCTATCCGATCTGGGACCAGGTTTCGACCGGCAGCCACGTCGGTGTCTATTCGCAGCCCTACGACACGCCTGCCAACAATCTCGGCTACACCCCCCTGAGCAAGGGGGACTATCTGAAGATCGACTGCTGGGTCGCCGGCGGCCAAGTCGGCAACGCCGGCGACGTGTGGTACCGCACGTGGCAGGTCGAGTACGCCAACGGTTCCAGCTGGGCCACCGTTACCGACCCCTGGTGGACCTTCGCTCCTTATGTCGACGGCGCCAGCTACTTCCACAACAACACCGTGCCGCCGTGCTGACCTGGTCCAGCCGTCCGGACCTCGGTCTGTGAGGGGCTGGACGGCCGCGGTCAGGCTGCGGCGCCGGAGCACACGGCTGGTTGGCCCGGCCTCCAGCGTTCTCGCGCTCTTGTCCGCGGTGCCGGTCAGGGCGTCAGACGAGGCGGACGGGGTTCGTGCCGGCGTGGCCGCCCGTGCCGAGGGTCCGTCGGGATGTCGGGGGTGTCGCCGGGTGGGCGCCGACTACTCCACGGGCCCGCTGACGAACGCCCGGCCTGTGAGGTGACGGACGGGCTGTGGGAGGCGATGGACGACGTCCGACACCCCGTCACGGTGCTCGCCGCCCCGGTCCCTGACGCGCACGCTGCGTGGGTCGGGTCCTGACCTTGTGTCTGGGCCGTGTGGGGTACGGTCGCGGCATGATGAGCCCGCGCCTGCCGCGTACGACCTGGGAGTACAGCTTGTCGGCCGCTGGAGAGCTGGTCGGGTGGTACCTGCCGCAGGACGACGGGGAGCCGCAGCGGCCGCCCGGGAGACGGCGGTGCTCCTGGCGGCCGCGGTGTACGCGCTCGCGGCCGACGCCGGGGTGAACGGCCCGCAGGTCGCCACCCTGCCCCTCGCGTCGCCCGCCGGACAGACCGGCCTGCTCACCACGCTCCACGACCACGTCCTGTCCGCGCTCTAGGTGCTGCGGGACAGGACGTTGGTGACGCAGGCCGATGTCTGGGAAAGCACGATGCTTCGACGGGCGTCGGTCGGGTAGCGTGCGGGCTATGTCGAGTCCTGAGTACCTGTTTTCGATCCTCGGTTTTGAGTAGCTTTGAGTCTTAGAGGTCCTAACAGAAGTGGGTGATCATGTGACTGTTGGGCTATCCGCTCGTTGGTCTGGCCGTGGGGAAACGTCAGT
>NZ_JAIQYY010000096.1 GCF_020181035.1 Streptomyces sp. CoH27 | reverse complement strand
GCTCAGTGGCCGAGGGCGACTTCGACGATCTTGATGACGACGAGGACCATGGCGATGAGGAGGTAGGTGCGCAGGGCGCCCATGCCGAGCTTGCGGGCGGTGGACATGGTCGGCCGGGTCAGAGTGCCCAGGGCGGGCATGCGCCAGGTGTCGCGGCCGGTGCGGTCGATCGGGTCTTCCTTGGTGCCGGTGCGGCGGCGGGTGAGGGCGTATCCGGCGGCGAGTACGCCGACGACGCCGCAGGCGGCCATGATGTCGAGGATCGCGGTCGCGGAGATGTCCGGGAAGAGAACCGAGGCGGTCAGGATGATCGACAGGGCGACCAGGACGCCGACCACGGCCGAAGTGAACGCGTTGGTCTTCGGGCCGTTCACCCAGGGGCCGAGGACCTGCTTGTCGTTGCACAGCAGGAGCAGGAACACGCTGGCTGAGGGCAGCAGGACGCCGGCGAGGGTCTGGACACCCTCGGTGAGCAGGCCCAGCGGGGAGCCGGGGACGAGCACGATGGCGGCGGCGGTGGCGACCAGGCCGGCGTAGACGGCGTAGAAGCCCTTGGCTCCCTTGACGCCGCGGTGGAGCGAATGCCGGATACCGAAGACGTCACCGATCGCGTAGGCGGTGGACAGGGAGACAGCGAACGCGCCGATGATCGAGGCGTCCAGCAGCGCGACGGCGAACAGTACACCGGCGAGCTTGCCGGCCTTGGCCTCCAGACCGGTGGCGATGGCCCCGGCGTCGGTGAACTGCCCGAAGCTGTGGGTGCCGGCGAAGGCGGCGGCGGTGAAGCCCATCATGGCCGCCGCCCCGATGACGACCACGACGATGCCGATCCACAGGTCGGCCTTCTCGTACTTCATGAAGCGCGGGGTGATCCGCTTGTCGATCACGTAGGACTGCTGGAAGAACAGCTGCCAGGGGGCGACCGTGGTGCCGACGATCCCGATGATCAGCAGCATGACGGTGGAGAGCTGGCCGGTGCCGCCGGGCATGTTCGGGACGACGAAGTCGCGGGCCATCTGCGAGGCGTGCGGGTGGACCATGAAGTAGATCGGCACCAGCAGCAGCGAGGCCGCGCACAGTGCGATGGCGACCCGTTCGAAGCGCCGGAAGGAGCCGGTGAACGCCGAGGCGACGATGACCGCGGCGGCGAGCACCACGGAGGCGGCCTTGGGCAGGCCCAGGTAGCCGGTGGCCAGGGTGATGCCGATGAACTCCGTCACCAGGGTCAGCGCGTTGAGCAGGAACAGGTCGATCACGCTGAACGCGCCCCAGAACTTCCCGAACCTCTCCAGGATCAGCCGGGCGTGGCCGACGCCGGTCACAGCGCCCAGGCGCAGCACCATCTCCTGGTTGACGTAGAGGACGGGGACGAGCAGGAGCAGGGTCCACAGCAGGTGGGTGCCGTAGTTCTGCCCGGCCTGCCCGTAGGTGGCGAAGGCACCGGCGTCGTTGTCGCCGACCATCACGATCAGGCCGGGCCCGACGATCGCCAGCAGCGTCTTCAGCTTGGCCGACAGGCCGGTGCGGGGTGCGGTGTCGTCGAGGCGAATGGTGCCGAGCGCGCCCTGGATGTCGCCGATGTGGGCGTCGTCCAGGACCGCCGCACGGGGCGCGTCGGCGGCGGTGGTGTCGATGGTCGTGTTGGTCATGACGTACCTCCCAAATCCCCCCAGCGGGGGAGGCATTGGGGGCACGCGGCCGTCATCCCCCCTGCGCGAGCGCGCAGGACAGCGGCCCGTCACGGCGCATGGCCGTACGGGAGCGCAGGACGCGGACAAAATCCGCGCAGGGAAGGTGGTTACCGCGTGCCGGAAGAATGCGAGGACAAGCGGATAAGGGGCCGACTATGGCCCGGACTACTGCTGCTGCAGTCCATGTCTCTCGCCTCCTTCCGGCCGGGGACGCACACGGCGCGCGTCAGCATCGACTCGGCAAGGAGCGGACCGGCCCACACGATGGTGGCCGGTACACCCCAACTCGTCAGAGCTTTGGCACTCCACGGCGTAATCCCCTTACTGGGGAAGCCACTTGGCCTCACCCCTTAGGCCGGGGAGAGGTGTCCTGACCCTGGGCGTCTCTCGACGTCGTGGGGTCAGTGGCCTGTGTCCGTGAAGACGCCTCACCGAACGAGGTGCCT
>NZ_JAIQYY010000095.1 GCF_020181035.1 Streptomyces sp. CoH27 | reverse complement strand
AACCTGCTTGTGCCGCTCCACAGAGCCCATCGCTC
The DNA here is from genome assembly GCF_020181035.1 of Streptomyces sp. CoH27. Classification (GTDB taxonomy): domain Bacteria; phylum Actinomycetota; class Actinomycetes; order Streptomycetales; family Streptomycetaceae; genus Streptomyces; species Streptomyces camelliae. The sequence goes on along the minus strand of NZ_JAIQYY010000095.1, from coordinate 2,523 downwards.
CACCTCCCGATCAAGGTGTTGCGACGATCAGTTGAATCCGTCCGCTACGCGGCTGCCGTTGTGAACGGATGGCCTTGACCAGTCGCCGTTTAGAACCAGAGCCTCGATGTGTCGTCAGTCTGCCACCGTCTACCTCGTCAAGTTGCCTGTGCTGTCGGGGTGTTCGGGGCTGTCGCTGGCAGAGCGGCTGGTCAGGCTGCCGGACCCGCGTCATCGCCGGGGCCGACGGCACCCGTTCGTGGCGGTTCTGCTGATCGCCACGTCCGCTGTCATGGCGGGTGCTCGCTCGTACGCGCCTATTGGGCAGTGGGCACGAAGTGCTCCGCAGGAGGCCCTGTCCCGGCTCGGCGCACGCCTGCTGACCTCGTTCGCGACATTCCCGTGGCGCGCCAGGTCGCACCGGCACTCCTCCAGGCGTCGCCGCTCGATCCACCGGCCGACGGTAGCGTCTTCGCTCTCGAACAGCTTGTGCAGGTAGCGCACCGATATGCGGTGGACTTGGGCGATGGCCTGCGAGGTCAGGTCGGGGTCTGCGAGATGACGGTCGATGAACGCCTGGATCCGCAGCAGCGTTGCCCGGCTCCCGCCAGGCGTGTCGGAGGGTACGGGCTGCTGCTCGGCGCGGTCGGTGTCGGTGCCGTCGGCCGGGCCTCCACCCTCAACACAGCCCTCCAGACGAGGCTGCTCGGCTGGGTCAGGGCCCGGGGACTCGCCGTCTATCTCCTGGTCTTCCAGGGCGGGCAGGCCCTGGCGGCACCTGTGTGAGGTGCGCTGGCCGATGCCCTGGGACTGAGCGTTTACCTCCTGGCCGGCAACCGCCTGCTCCTCCCCGGCGCGCTGAGCGTGCACCGCTGGCCGCTGCATGGCACGGATGCCGTCGCCTCGACGCCGTCCGACCACTGGCCCGTTCCGCCGCTGGTGTTCGAGCCTGGCCCGGCCAACGGGCCCGTGCCGGTCTCCGTGACCTACCGGCTCGCCCCCCCGCCAACCGGGCCGCCTTCACCGACTGCATGGATATCTCGCCCAGCACTGCGGCCGGCTCATAGCCACCGACCGCCGTTACGCGGAGCGGGCCCGCCGCCTGCTGGTGAAGGTCACGGCACCGGAGGTGACGTCGGGGTGACGCGATCGGGGGCCGGTCCCCTCGACGAGGCGGTTCAACTCGCCCGCCAGTTGGTTCGGCGAGGGCAGGGCCGATGCCGATCAGCACCGCGCCGGTGGCAGAGCGTCCCCGGTTCCGGTGGGTCGGCGCGGGCTCTCCATGAGCCGCTCCGCGTGAATCGTTCTGCCGAGAAAACGTCACTCAGCCGTGCGCTGTTCACCGGACAGGCCTTGATGCTGCCAGTCGCGAGGCGCTATGCCATAAGCGGCGCGGAAAACACGGCTGAAATGGCTGGGGCTCACGAAACCCCAGCGTCGGGCGATGGTCGCCACCCCGAGTCCTAGGGCTGGGGACCGCAGAAGATCCCGGCGGCACCGCTCCAGTCGCTGCATCCGGATCCATTCCCCGACGGTGGTTCCCTCCGATTGGAACAACTTGTGCAGGTAGCGAACCGAAATGAAGTGGGCGGCGGCGATCGTGGTGGGTGACAGGTCCGGGTCGGAAAGGTTTTGCAGGATGTGGTCCTTCACTCGCACCATCATGGCCGCGGCGGTTTCGGGAGCCTGAGGCGTGAAGCGGCCGCGCCGCTCGTTGATGAACAGTGCCAGCAGGTCGAGCCCGGTGGCGACGAACTGACGGCCGACGAAGTCGTCGAAGCCCGCTGCTTCGCGCGCCAAGCGCGTGAAGTAGGTCGCCACCAGTGCGGCACTTCCGCCACGATTCGAGAACGCTGTCGCAGTCAAAGCCTGCAGGTCTTCGTCCCGCACGCGAAGCTCCTTCCGGGGGAACTGAAAGGAGATGAAGCAGGCCTCGCCCTGCACTTTCTTTCTGAACACGCGAGACGAATCAGAAATGGAGAAATATTCTGGCTCTATCAGGCACTCTCTCCCGTCCTGCTCCTTGACGGCGCTGCCTGTGCGCTGAAGCGTGAGGATGAGGAATTCCTTCCCGTCCCGGGCTATCAGGCGCTTGCTGCGCGTCACCTCTTGCGGCCCGGCCTGGACGTCCGACACCTGTGTGGCGCCCCATTGGTGGGTGACGATTCTTCCCGGCGACGGATCCTGCTCCAGGATTTTGACATCGAGCGGTACGAACGCCTGGGATACCGCTTCATGCCAGCGTTCTATCCGGTCGGCTGCCGACAGCTCCGCGGTGGAAAGGACGACGGACATCTGGCCCCCTTTACATCCTGATCGACAGGCGGTTCGGATCCGGTCACCGGACAGCCCGATCACCGAAAAGGCGGTATGCCTTCCAGAACACCGTGCCAGCCGGCCTGGGCCGGCACATCGCGTGAATCCGCTAGATCAGGGGTGCCCGGACCGAGATGCCCCTCACTTGATGGCTCCGCTGGTGGCACCGGCGGCGACGTAGCGCTGAGCGACGACGAGCAGGACGGCGGCGGGGACGGACGCCATGAC
>NZ_JAIQYY010000094.1 GCF_020181035.1 Streptomyces sp. CoH27 | reverse complement strand
GGCTCCGCTGGTGGCACCGGCGGCGACGTAGCGCTGAGCGACGACGAGCAGGACGGCGGCGGGGACGGACGCCATGACCGTGGTGGCCATGACGGCGTTCCACTGGTTCGTGTGGGCACCGATGTACTGGTAGATGCCCAGGGTGATCGGCCGGACGGTCTGCGTGGTGGTCAGGGTGAGGGCGAAGAGGAAGTCGCTCCAGGTGAAGAGGAAGGTGAAGACGCCGGCGGTGATCAATGCGTTCCTGCTCATCGGGAGCACCACGGAGCGGAAGACACGCTGTCTGCCGGCGCCGTCGAGGTGCGCGGCCTCGATGATCTCCCTGGGAATGCTCTGCATGAACGAACGCAGAATGATGATCGCGAAGGGGACTCCCGCGGTGGAGTCGGCGAGGATCAGTCCGAGGTAGGAGTTCAGGAGTCCCAGGTCGTTGTAGGCGCTGTAGAGCGCGTTGGCCACGACGATGCCCGGCACCATCTGCGTGATCAGGATGCCGATGAGCACGAGGTTGGTTCCGCGGATGCGGAACTGGGCCAGTGCGTAGGCGGCGGGCGCGGCGAGCCCGAGGCTGAGGGCGACGCTGCCGAGGGCCACGACGAGGCTGGTGACGAGGTTGCGTCCCTGATCGCGCAGTGCGGTGACGTAACCACTGAGGTCCGGGTGGGAGGGGAACCAGCCTCCCTGCAGTGTGTTGCCGGTCGGCTGGAGGGAGGCGTTCACCATCCAGTAGACGGGAAACAGCATCAACGCGAGCAGGGCGATCCCGACGATGGTGGACGGCCGGCCACGGCCCGGTGCGTGCTTCACGAGATCGCCTCGTCGACGTTCCGGGCGCGACGGCCGGCGCGCAGGTAGACGAGGGCGAAGGCGAGCGAGATGACGATGAGTACGTTGCTCATCGCGGCGCCGCGCCCGAACTCGAACTGCTGGAAGGACAGTTCGTAGGACTGGGTGGCGAGGGTCTCTGTGGCGTTCGCCGGTCCTCCGCCCGTCACCACGAGGATGATGTCCAGCACCTTGACCGTGTAGACCACGCCCAGCACCAGCGCGACGCTCGCCACGGGCCGCAGCAGTGGCCAGGTGACATGGCGGAACGACGCCAGGGGACCGGCGCCGTCCAGCTTCGCTGCCTCGTACAGGTGCGTGGGGATGTCCTGGAGACCGCCGTACAGGATCGCGGTGTTGAAGGGGATCCCGATCCAGATGTTGATGAGGATCACCGACACCAGCGCCTGTGAGGTGCCGGTGAGCCAGGGGATCCCGGACGGCGAGAGGTGGAGGTGGCGCAGCGCTGCGTTGACGACTCCCGTGTCGGGGTCGAGCATCCACCTCCACGTCGCTCCGGAGACGACCAGCGGCAGCAGCCACGGCAGCAGCAGGAGCGAGCGCAGCATTCCGCCGAGCGGGAAACGGCGCTGGAAGAACAGGGCGAAGGCCAGGCCGATGACGAACTGCCCGACGATCGACCCGGCGGTGAACAGGACCGTGGTCAGCAGCGCCTTGGGGAACAGATCAGACGTCAGGATCACCGCGTAGTTCTTCAGCCCCAGGAACGGTGCGGCACCCGTGTAGAACGTCGTCGTCGTGTACTGCTGGAAGCTCATCACGACGTTCTTGACGATCGGGTAGCCGAAGAACAGCAGCAGGTATGCCCCGGCCGGCGCGAGGAACATCCACTGGGCCAGCCGCTCCCAGAAACGCGCCCGGGCCGGGTCAGTTACTGGTCGCGATCTGCTGCGCATGTCTGAGGGCTTCCTGCGGTGTCTGCTCGCCCGTCAGCGCGGACTGGATCGCGGTGTATATGCCGGTCGCTGCCTTGGGCCACTTGACGCCGAGTTCGCTGGTACGGGCCCGCGCCGCTTCCACGCTCTTGGCGAAGGCGGCCATCGACGGGACCTGCTCGGCGTATTGGGCGGCCACTGTGGTGCGGGAGGGCACGGTGAAGTGCTGCTTGGCCAGGGTGAGCATGGTCGAGGAGTTGTTCAGGCAGGCGAGGACCTGGGCGGCCTTCTGCTGCCGGGCCTTGGAAGCGTTCTGCGGGACCGTCCACACCTCACCGCCGAGCGGTGTGACAGGGGTCTGCCCAGTCCGGGGGACGGGGATGGGGGCCACCCCCCAGTGCAGGTTCTTGTCCTTGTTCAGGGCCGGGATCCGCCACGGGCCGTTGATCATCATGGCCGTCCTCCCGGCGACGAATTGATCGTGGACGTCGGCCTGTGTCCAGTTCAGCACCGACTTCGACATGGATCCGCTCTTCACCAGGTCGACCCACAGCTGGAGTGCCCGCGCTGCCTGCGGGGTGTCCAGCCGCTTCTCGTCGCCGCCGTTGGACCACAGGAAGGGCAGGAACTGCCAGGTGCCCTCGAAGGTGGCGTTCGCGTCGACCGCCATGCCGTAGCGTCCGGGACGGGTCAGCCTGGCCGCCGCCGTCTTCAGCTCGTCCCATGTCCTCGGCACGGAGACACCGGCCTTGGCGAGCATGTCCTTGTTGTAGAAGAGGGCGATCGTGCTGACGTAGGGCGCCAGTCCGTACACCTTCCCGTCGTAGGTGCCCGCCGACAGGATCCCCTTCGCGAAGCCGCTGGAGTCGATGCCGTACTGGCCCAGCGGGGTCAGCGCGCCACTCTGGGCGATCTGCTGGAGGTCGGGGTTGTCCAGCATCAACAGGTCGGGAAGGGTCCGCGACGACGCCTGCTGAAGGACCTTGGGAATGAGCGACGCCCCCGGCACGCTCGTCTGCTCGACCCTCACACCGGCGCTCTTGCCGCAGGAGGTGAGTATCTCGCCCCATTGGGAGTGTTCGGATTCATCGGTGTAGTAGTCCAGCGCCGTGATGGACGTGACCTTGCTGGTGGCGGAGCCGCCGCCGGTTCCGCCGCCGCACCCGGTGGCGGCGAGTACCAGGGCAATGGTTCCGGTCAAGAGAGCGGCGATCCGACGCGCAGGCGGTCTGGCCGGTGAGATCATGCTGGTGCCTTTACCGA
>NZ_JAIQYY010000093.1 GCF_020181035.1 Streptomyces sp. CoH27 | reverse complement strand
ACGGCACGGTGTCCACGAGAAGCCCTCCCACGATGACCCGAAGATCATCTCACGGGGCCAGGTCAACGTGACAGTGCCCGGCGACCAGCACAGCCGCCAGTACGGGCCCGATGCCGGGCAGCCACTGGATGGCCCCGCAGCCGGCGTGACCGCGAAGCCGTTCGGCGATGCGGCGGTTGAAGAGGTCTTCCTCCGCGTCGAAGATGTCGATCAGCTTCAGCAGGGACGCCACGCGCTGGGCATAGGCGCCGGACAGAGCGGTCTGCTCGAGCTGGGCACGGCCATCGACCCCGAACAGGTCGGACACCGCGATGAGCACGCCTGGCCTTCGCAAGCACGGCATGTACCTGAGCCTTCAGCCCGGAGCGGAGCGCGACCAGCTTGGCCCGGTAACGCACGAGTTCGCGCAGTTCCCGGGTCTCGGCCGGGGCGATCCATGACTCCGGCAGCCGCCCCATGCGCAGTAGGTCGGCCAGGTCCGCGGCATCGCGGACATCGTTCTTGACACGCCGATAGGCGAAGCCCTTCACGCCCAGCGGGTGCGCCAGGTGAACCTGTGCTCCGGCCGCCTGGAGCACGTCGGCCGCCCAGTACCAGCCGTAAGTGGCCTCCAGGACCACGTCCGGGCGGGTCCCGGCCTGCTCGATCTGCAGGCCCAGGGCTACCGGGTCGTTGACGATTCGTACCGCGCTCAGCTGCTCGCCCTGATCGGTCTGCCGCACGATGACGGATCGCCTGCGGTGCAGGTCGATGCCGACGTATTGGTGTCCGTCATACTCGCTCACCAGGGACCCTGTGGCGAGCACCGCAGACGAGCCCAAGCAGCGCCTTGACCGGACCGGAGAGGCCCCCTCCGTGGCCCCCTCCATCACCCCCTCCGCGCCCCGTCGCCAAGGGCCGGGCGTTTCCGCAGGCCAGCCCCGGCGGGCAAGGGGGCGCCGCAGGTCCGACAACCCTCTTGCCTCAAGGCGTCCTACTCACCGGAAGAACTCGACAGAGCCCAGGCGGAGGGAACTGCTGCAAGCACTGGGGATTTTCCAGCGGGCGACTGCCGACCAGCTGTGGAAGCTGACCCGCCCGGACAACCGGCACGACAAGCTCATGCGGGACAACCTCCTGGATCTGGAGGACCACCACCTGGTGAGGATCGAGTCGGTGCAGGAAGACCAGCGGCAGGTCTGGGTGCTTACCGCCAAAGGGCACCGCGAGGCGAAGCAACTGCTGGAGCCGAAGGGCATACGCGTCTCCGCACTGCGCAAGCAGGAGTACGACCCGGACACCGGGGAGCTGCTCGGTACCGGCTACGACGACCACGCCGCAGCGGTCACCTCGACGGCCGCCGAACTCCACCGCGCTGGGATCGGCCACCTGCTCGGCTTCCAGACCGAGGTCGGGCACCGGCTCGGCAACGGCTTCGTGCAGCGGGCCGACCTGGTGGTGCGGGCGCCGGAGGCCGGGGTGCCGGTGCTGCTGCTGGAGATCGACCGCCGCCCAGGTACTCGCGGCACTGCCGACGCCCCGCTGACGCGACCGGACGCCCCTCAAGCGGCTGAGGCTGCGGAAGGGCACGGCGAGTCCGTGCTCGACGGCGTCTGGCTGTCACCTGAAACGGAAGGCCGCGCACCCGGCCGCCGCTGGTTCCTGAGCATGACCGCTGCCCTCGCAGGCACCGCCACCCTCGGCGGCGGTGCCTTCCTCCTGGAGCAGACACTGGGACCGCACTCATCCCGCCGGCCATCCACGTCTTCCTCCTCACACAAGTCCACCGGACCGGCCGGCCCACCAAAATCCCTCGAACGGCGTTGTCGCAGTCGGTAGAGTCCGGTGAGGCAGAATGCCCGGGATCGTGCGGTCATCAACCACGCCGCGTCATCGCTCACAGGACCGCGAGCAGATCGGAGGCGGCGGATGCACAAGCACGTCATGACAGCTGAGTCGGCACTGTCAGTGATCGCAGAGCTTGATGCTCACGAAGTACGAGCCTGTGTCGGTGGCGGATGGGCCGTTGACGCGCTGATGGGCCTGCAAACCCGCGAACATTCCGACCTCGACCTCTGGCTTCCAGCAGCTGACCTTGACCCGTTGATCGCCGCGTTTTCCCGGCTCGGCATCGACCGCGTGCTGCCTTGGGGCGGCGACAGGCCGTGGAACTTCGTGCTGCACGATGGTGAGCACCTGCGAGTCGATCTTCACTTGTACGAGGAGCTCGCCCACGGAGTCGTTCACTACGGGAGCGTCGTGAACGGACATCAGTTCACTACGGCCGACCTCGGTGGCGTAGGCCAGATCCTCGACACGGTCGTGCGCTGCGAGGCCCCGGAGTGGGCACTGCGATGCCACACCGGATATACCCCACGCGCAGTTGACTTCTCTGACGTGACGCAGCTTTGTGCCCGATTCGGGCTTCCCGTGCCCAAGTCGTATCGCACCAGCTAATCCAAGCGGTGAGCGGTCAACGGGGCATCCGCTCGACGGAGACAACGTGTGGGTCAACCGCGAAGGCAACCGCGTCTGCAAGCGGTGCCGTGCAGGAGTGGCCTTCAGGCAGAACCTGAAGAAGGAGTACAACCTCACAGTCGAGGACTACCTGGCGATGTTGAAGGCGCAGGACGACCGGTGCGGCATCTGCGATCGGCCCTTCTCCGAGAAACGGCGGCCAGATCAACGTCGACCACTGCCACCGCACGAGCAAGGTCCGCGGACTGCTCTGCCGTGCATGCAATCTCGGCATCGGCCACTTCGACGACAACCTCGACGTCCTCCGGAACGCCATCGTCTACCTGCAACGACACGCAGCCTGAGCGCTCGGCGCCAGCCGTCCCGGGCGCTTCGTCGTCCAGGCTGGCCGGGGGTATTGCCTCCCGGTTGTTGCCTGGCGCTGAAAATGGCGACGAAGCGGGCGTTCACGGTGCCGACGAAGATTTAGCCTCGATTCTTCAGCGGTCGTGAGTGTCTGGCTGGCTTGCCGGTTCACCCCGTTTGTCCTCCGCGATAGCGGGCGGGG
>NZ_JAIQYY010000092.1 GCF_020181035.1 Streptomyces sp. CoH27 | reverse complement strand
CGCCCTCAAGAACGACGGCACCGCCGACCTCGACATCCGCGCCACCACCTCCCACGGCGACATCACCGCCCGCAGCCTGTGAGGGAGCCGGACCAGGGCCGGGGTGGCGGCTCGGACAGGACATCGGACCCGTCCGAGCCGCTCAGCGGCGCGAGATCCGGCAGCAGGTCCTTGACACCCGTGGCCGCATGGCGTTCGGGGGCGCACTGCCGGTCAAGTCGGCGGCCTTGGCGGCGCCTGGCAGCACCGAGCCGGGTGCCAGGTCAGGGGCTGCCTACTTGTGGTCACGGAGGAAGGCCGGGATGTCGGCCCGGGTCGGATAGTTGCGCAGCGGTGCGGGCTTGTCCTGGAGGAACGCGGTGATGACGGCTGCCGCTCGTCGGTCGTTGTCGCCCAGGCCGTTCCACATGTGGTGGCCGACGCCGGGCATGTACTGGGTGCGCCGGACGGCGGGATCGTCGGCGAGGACCGTCGTCTCCCACTGCCGGACCTGGGAGGAGCACTCGGCGATCATCAGCATCGCGGGTGTCCGGGAGCGCCTCAGCCGTGGGGCGATGGAGGGGGAGTCCTTGACCGTCTGCTGGATGCGGAGGCTGGCGGCGGCGCTGAAGGAGAAGTTCCGCACGGTGTCCTCGACCGGGATGCGGTGCGCGTCTCGCGCGCAGTAACCGGCCGCGGTGTCGCCGCCGAGATCGGCGGCGGTGAAGGCGTTGTCGCCCTCGGCCTGTCCCACCAGCCCGTTGTCCGGGCTGAGCAGTCCGAGCCGCATGAGGCCGAACGCGACGGCGTACCGCGGCTGGTGGGTGGAGCGCGGCCCGGTCATGGGCGGTGCGATGCCGCGCGCCGACGGCCGGCCCTTGCGCCCCGCGATGCGCGTGGTGGGGCCGTCCATCGGACCGGGCTCGGCGATGACCGCCCGGTGCAGGCGGGCGGCGACGGCCGGGTCGGCCAGCGCGCGGGTGAGCACGACCGCGCCCGCGGAGAACCCCAGCACGTCGGCACGGCCCTTGCCGAGCCTGTCGAGGAAAGCGCCGAGGTCACGGACCGACCGGGTGATCGAGTACTGGGCCATGGGCAGCAGGTCGCTGCGCCCGCCGCCGGCCTGCTCGTAGGTGTACACGTCGTAGCCCTCACCCGCGAGCCGCTGCAGGAAGTGGTGGTCGAGCACCGAGATGCCGCGCACCGGCCCGCCGTTGAGGTAGACGAGGGGAACGCGGTGCCGGGGGCCGTTGCCGGTGGGCGGGTAGTGGTAGACGGCGACCCGGCTGCCGGTGGACAGGCTCCAGTGCCCGGTGGTCACGAACGGCAGGGCGGGCGGATGGCGACGGGTCGTGGGAACGGTCGGGATGCACACCGACAGCGTCAGAGCCGCGGCAGCGAACACCGGTAGGAACGGCACCAGCCGTCCCCGCCAACTGCGGCGGCGGCCCCGCCACAGCGCCGCGGCGACCCCGACCCCGACAGCCGCGGACCACGCGGCGAACCCCGATCCCGCGCCGTCGGTGGCGACGATGAACGCCAGGAAGACGGCGACCAGCCCCACCACTGCGGCGGTGGCGGCCAGCACGCGGCCGACGGAGCGGAAAGGACGTATGGCGGACGGCGGCACGGCAATCTCCCCCTCGTTTCAAAACATCGTTTCAAAACGATGTTATCAGTGCCGCTAGACTGCTCCGCATGGGAAGGCCGAGAACGAACGACGCCGCCGTCGGAGAACGTCTCGTGGCATGCGCGACCGAGATGTTCGCCACCCGTCCCCAGGAGTCGGTCACGGTCCGCGCGCTGGCCACCGCCGCCGGAACGTCGACAGCGGCGGTGTACACCCTGTTCCAGGGCAAGGACGGACTGATCCGCGAGGTGCGCGACCGGGCGGTCGCCGGCCTGTTCCAGAACCTGACAGCGGTACCTGTCTCCGAGGCCGCCCTCGAAGACCTGTACGCGCTGGCCGCCGCGTATCGCCGGTGGGGACGCGAACACCGCCATCTGTACACGGTGCTGTTCGGCGGCGCGCAGTCCTTCGACCCCTCAGGCACGGTCGGCGACCACGACCCCGTACGACCGCTCCTCTCGGCGATCGACCGCGCCGTGGCGGACCACACCCTCGCGGGCGACACCACCCTGATCGCCGTCTCGCTGTGGGTCGCCCTGCACGGCCTCGTGACCCTCGAACTCGCCGGCACCCTGGACGACACCACAGCCGAGACCGCATTCCGGTCGACGGTCCACGCCGTACTGCGCGGCTGGGCCACCCCCACCGCGTTCCCGGACCTCCGACGCACCACCTGAGGGCCGGGGCCGTGGCACCAGCGCTCGGGAGCGACGCCCGTAGGCGTCCTGCGCGGCCTGCCTCACGTCTTTTCTCACCCGTTCAGGGGTGGGGGATCGCCGGGAGGGAAACGGATGACGAGGGTGCGGGGAGATGTGCCTGCGGGAGGCGCTCGGGGCGGATATCCCCAGGTGGATCGGCCGATGGGAGGAAGGACGCCGGCCCGGGCGCCAGGGGTGTGACCTCTGGTGTCCGGGCCGGTGGTGTGCGCATGGCGCGTGGGTTGTCAGACAATGGGAGGGGTACCCCCGGCCCGATTCCGGCGGGCCGGGGCCCCGTATCGTGCTGTGGGCTTCGGGTCAGTCCCAGCCGCCCTCGCCGCCCCAGCCGCCCTCGCCGCCCCGGCCGCCCTCGCCACGCTCGCCGCCCTCGCCACGCTCGCCGCGTTCGTCGCAGACCACGCGGAAGCTGGCGACGACTCCGTCCTTGACCTTCACGCCGTCCTCGCCCTTCTTGTGGTCCTCGCCCTTCTTGTGGTCCTCGCCCTTCTCGTGGTCCTCGCCCTTCTCGTGGTGCTCGCCCTTCTCGTCGTGCTCGCGGTTCTCACAGTTCTCGTGCTCGCCCTTCTCGTCCTCGTCCTTGAACCTCGGGCAGACGCCGTCGGAGGAGCTGTGGGGGCCGACGGTGGCGATGGGGGCGCCGTTGTCGCAGACGGCTCCGCGGAAGACCTCGACGGTCTTGTGGCTGTCGTTGCGGATGTTGAGGGTCTTGGCGCCCAGGCCGCTGACGACGGTGATGCAGTCGCCGGGG
>NZ_JAIQYY010000091.1 GCF_020181035.1 Streptomyces sp. CoH27 | reverse complement strand
CTATCAGTTACGTGGAATCTGATCAGAGGAGTGATGCTGCTTCTCTCGATCTCACTGCGTACTGGGGGAGGGGCATTGGATGCCGAGAAGCTTGAGAAGAAGTGGCCTGTCCTGGGTCGCCATGAACGGGCTGCGAGTTGGTTGCTGGTGTGGGTCGACCTCGGGCGGGCGCCACGGACGATCGACGCGTATGCCCGCGGGCTCGCCGAGTACCTGGAGGTATGCGAACGCGACGAGGTTGATCCCGTCACGGCGAACCGCGCCAACATCGCTGCGTACGTCCGCGAGCTGAGCACACGCCCCAGCCGGCGCGGGGCGAACGTCGTGTCAATCGATTCCGGAGCCGGGCTGGCCAATGCGACACTCCAGCAGCGACTCGTGCCGGTCCGCCTGTTCTACGACTTCCTCATCGAGGAAGGGCTGCGCGAATCCAATCCCGTTGGACGCGGCAAGTACACGCCAGGTCGCCATTTCGGCAGCTCACAGCGCGGGTTGGTGCCGCGGCTGACCAAGCTGCCCTGGATCCCTACGGAGCAAGAGTGGCTGCATGTGCTGGCGGTCGCACGTGCCGAGCCGATCCGTAACCGGTTGATGCTGGCGCTGGCCTACGACGCCGCCCTGCGCCGGGAAGAGCTGTGCTCGCTGCGTACTGATGATCTGGATCCAGCACATCGGACGCTGCGAGTACGGGCGGAATGCACGAAGAACAGGCTGGAGCGAGTCGTCCCCTACTCCGCATCCACCGGGGTGCTGATGTCGGAGTACCTGGGGCACCGTGCCAAGATCAGCAGGGCACGGGGGCCGCTGTTCCTTTCGGAGTCCCGCCGCAATCGCGCCGAGCCGCTGACGCTGTGGACTTGGTCGAAAGTGGTACGGCGGATCGCTCTCGCGGCCGACGTTCCGCGGTTCTCCACCCACACGACGCGGCACCTGTGCTTGACCGATCTGGCCCGGATGGGCTGGGAACTGCACGCCATCGCGACATTCGCTGGCCATCGCAGCACTGAGTCGACACTTCGCTACATCCACCTCTCAGGCCGGGACCTGTCTCAGAAGCTCAGCCGCGGTATGGAGCAGATCCACGACTGGCGGACACGGATGCTGGCCCAGGCCGACGCCAGCCTTGCGGCGGAGGGCTCATGACCAGGGCTCTCAGCGCGGCTCTTGCCACCGTCCCCGCGCAAAGGTCCTGGTCGTGGCCGCTGGATCACCGGAGCTTCGACCGGCGCCCGGAACTACGCGTCCACGAAGCAGAGGCCCTCGATGCACTGGGCTGGGAGGTCCGCCGCCGACACGGCCACAACTCGCACGCTCCGGAATGGCGAGTCATCCGCCGCCTGGTGACACCTCTGGACGAGGCCCGGGAGTCCCTAGGCTGGCTGCCCGACCTGGTCCATCACCGTCGGGCCGTGGACGATGCGGCCGCTTTGGTTCTCCGCACGTGTGTTTCCGAGGACCAGGCTTACTGGGGCTGGACGCCGGACACGTGGGCCCGGCTGATCGCCGCGGATGCCCGGTCGTTCACGGCTCCGTGGCCCAGCTGGCTGGAGCGATTCACTCGCCCCTATGTCATCGCTCTGGCATACCTCGTCGGCGGTTTCGTCGACTTCCATCGCATCGGCTCCTACAGCCGACCGTCCGTAGCTCGCCGGGTCTTCGGCGACCACGCATTGGAGGCCGCAGTCGCCGAGGTGACCGAGGTTCTGACCGGGTGGGGCTACCGCTCCAACAAGGGATCCCGGCACGGTCTGCGCCGTGTCCTCTGCGAAGTCTTGTTGCTCAACCGCAGCCCGCTGCTGTCGGACCTGTCCGGTGAGAGCCTGCTGCAAATACGAGAGGAGCCCGCGCTGAGCAGGTGGAACAGCGATGTTCTGCACGCTATCCACCGGGCCGTTGCGGCACTCGGCTACGCGGATCCTCCGCCCGAACCCAAGCGGACGAAGGGCGTCGTGAAAATCGACGGCGCCCCCGATTCTTGGACCTCGTGGGTCGAACGGTGGGCCAGTACGTCAGCCCTGACGCCCAAAGTCCGTGGCACCTACCGGACCATCTTGGCCAAGGCCGGGCGGTGGCTGGCAGCAGAGCATCCTGACGTCCGTGAACCAGGTCAGTGGACTCGTGCGACGTGCGCCTCCTGGATCGCGGCGGTGGACCGGATGTCCACTGGTGACTTCGTTCAGGTCCGTACCGGATCAGCCGAGCGGTGGGGAAAGCCCCTCTCGCCCCGCACCAAGGCCGGCTACATCAAGGTCCTGCGAGGCTTCCTCCGCGACTGCCAAGAATGGGACTGGATCCCTCGCCGCTTCGACCCCATGACGGCGCTTGCGACACCCCGCAGCATCCACGCTCTGATCGGCCCAGATCCGCGCGTCATCGCCGACGACATCTGGGCGAAGGTCCTCTGGGCGGGCCTCAACCTGGAGCCAGACGACATCCCCACCAACCAGCACGGCTTCATCTATCCCGTCGAACTCGTCCGAGCTGTCACTCTGACCTGGCTGTTCAGCGGATTGCGCAGTGACGAGATCGCGCGCCTACGTCTTGGCTGCATCCGCTGGCAACACGAAGACGTTCCTGTCCCGGGCGACTCCGACGAGGTCCTGGCCCGCGACGCCGTCTGCCTGCTGGATGTGCCCGTCCACAAGACCGGCACGACGTTCACCAAGCCTGTCGACCCCCTGCTCGGACAAGCCGTTGAGGTCTGGCAATCGATACGCCCGCAACAGCCCCCGCTGCTGGACCGCAAGACCGGTGAACCTGTCGACTTCCTCTTCACATTCCGAGCTCGGCGGGTCGGCAAGACCTACATCAACGAGACGATCATCCCGGCGCTCTGTCACAAGGCCGGCGTTCCCACCGCCGACGTCCGAGGCAACATCACCAGCCATCGGGCACGGTCCACCATCGCCAGCCAGCTCTACAACGCCAAGGAACCGATGACGCTGTTCGAGCTGCAGGCTTGGCTCGGGCACCGCACGCCGGCGGCGACTCAGCACTACGCGAAGATCACCCCGCTCGTCCTGTCCCGGGCCTACAGCGATGCCGGCTACTTCGCACGCAACGTCCGCACCATCGAAGTACTCGTCGACCGCGACGCCGTCACCTCCGGTGCCGCAGCCGCCGGTGAGCCCTGGCAGTACTACGACCTGGGACACGGGCACTGCACCTACACCTTCTTCGAGCAGTGCCAGCACCGCATGGCATGCGCCCGCTGCGACTTCTACACGCCTAAAGACTCGTCCAAGGGGCAACTGCTCGAAGCGAAAGAGAATCTCCAGCGCATGCTCGCGTCCATCCCTCTCACTGATGAAGAACGCGCCGCGGTGGACGACGGACAAACTGCCCTCGATCAACTACTGGAGCGGCTCGCAGACGTCCCCACACCCGCTGGCCCCACGCCTCGCCAACTCGGAATCCCAACCACCGCGACCCTCCTACCGATCGTCGAGGTGAACCAGGGCAAGACACAATGAACTTGACAAAACAGATTCCACATAAG
>NZ_JAIQYY010000090.1 GCF_020181035.1 Streptomyces sp. CoH27 | reverse complement strand
CATCCTGATTGACCGCACTCCCCCGGACCACCGCCAGCACCCGGTGACCATTGCGCCGCGCATCCGACAACCGCTCCACCAGGAGCATGCCGACGCCTTCGCTCCAGGTGGTGCCATTGGCCCCGGCGGCGAAGGAACGGCAGCGGCCGTCGGGGGAGAGTGCCCGCTGGCGGCTGAACTCCACGAAGGTGTTGGGCGTGGCCATGACGGTCACACCGCCGGCGAGGGCGAGGGTGCACTCGCCGCGCCGCAGCGCCTGGGCGGCCAGGTGGATGGCCACGAGGGACGACGAGCACGCCGTGTCCACCGTCACCGCCGGGCCCTCCAGACCGAAGGTGTACGCGATACGGCCGGAGGCCACACTCCCGGTGCTGCCGGTGAGCAGGTAACCCTCGTATTCCTCAGGGGCCTTGGCGATCCGCGACCCATAGTCGCTGTACATGGCGCCGACGAAGACGCCGGTACGGCTGCCGCGCAGGGTGCCCGGGTCGAGCCGGGCGTGCTCCAGGGTCTCCCAGACGGTTTCCAGCAGCAGCCGCTGCTGGGGATCGATCGGTACGGCCTCGCGCGGTGAGATCCCGAAGAACTCGGCGTCGAAGCGGTCGGCGTCGTGCAGAAAGCCGCCCTGACGGCAGTACGTGGTGCCGGGGCGCTCGGGGTCCGGATCGTGGAGAGAGTCCAGGTCCCAGCCGCGGTTGGTCGGGAACCCGGTGATCGCGTCACGGCCGTCCGCGACCAGTCGCCACAAGTCCTCGGGGCTGTCGACGCCTCCCGGATAGTGGCAGGCCATGCCGATCACGGCGATCGGTTCGTCGTCGGCGACGACACGTGTCGTGGTGGTCTCCTCCCCGGCGCCGGACGGGGTCGCTCCCGGGACGAGTTCGAGCAGCAGTTCCCCCAGTGCATCGGGCGTGGGGTGGTCGAAGACCACGGTGGCCGCGAGCCGTGTACCCGCGAGGGAGTTCAGGCGGTTGCGCAGTTCCACTCCGGTGAGCGAGTCGAAGCCGAGTTCACGGAAGGAGAGTTGGGCGTCGACCGCCGTCGGGTCCCCGTGACCGAGCACGGCGGCCACCGTGGAGAGCACCAGCTCCCGTGCGGCTTCCCGGCGTTCGTCCGCACCGAGGGCGGCGAGCCGCTGGAGCCAGGAGCTCTCCCCGGGGGCCGTGTTGCCGGCCTGCTGCCGGGCCGGGCGGCGCACGGCCGGCCGGAGCATCGGGGGCAGGAGTCCGGCCTCGGACCGGGCGCGCAGGGCCACCGCGTCCAGCCGTGCGGGCACGAGCACCGCCTGGTCGGTGGCGAGCGCCGCGTCGAACAGTGCGAGGCCCAGCTCGGCGTCGAGTGGTTCCAGCCCGTTCCGGCGCCACCGGGACAGCTCGGTGTCCGTCAGGCCCGCGCCCATGCCGTCGGCGGTGTTCCACAGACTCCACGCCAGGGAGACGCCGGGCAGCCCAAGGCCCCGTCGGTGGTGGGCGAGCGCGTCCAGGAAGGTGTTGGCGGCGGCGTAGTTGGCCTGGCCGGCGTTGCCGATCTGGCCGACGATCGAGGAGAACAGGACGAAGGCGGCGAGCGGAGCCTCCCGGGTCAGCAGATGGAGGTTCCAGGCGGCTTCCGCTTTGGGCCGCAGGACGGCGGCACAGCGTTCAGGAGTCAGCGTCTCCAGGGTTCCGTCGTCGAGGACGCCGGCCGCGTGCACGACGGCGGTCAGCGGATGCTCGGCGGGAACCGTCTCCAGCAGCGCGGCCAGCGCCGCCCGGTCCGCCACATCACAGGCCGCGACGGTCACCTCGGCACCCGACGCACGCAACTGCGCGGTCAGTTCCTCCGCCCCCGGAGCCTGCGCACCCCGCCTGCTGGTCAGCAGCAGACGCCGTACGCCGTACTCGGCGACCAGATGCCGGGCGAACAGCGCGCCCAGCCCACCCGTACCGCCGGTGACCAGAACCGTGCCGTCGCTGTCGAACACCGTCGGTGCGCTGCCGGCGCGGGCAGCGGTCAGGTGGGGCGTGTGTGGCACGCCGGCGCGTATCGCGAGCTGCGGTTCGCCACCCGCCACGGCGGCGGGCAGGGCCTGTGCCGAGGCGTCGGTGTCGTCGACGTCCACCAGGACGAACCGACCCGGGTGTTCCGTCTGTGCCGTACGCAGCAGGCCCCACAGCGCGGCGCCCGCCGGATCGGGGACGGTGTCCTCGGGCAGGGCACCGATCGCGCCCTGCGTCACCACGACGAGCCGGGCATCGGCGAACCGCTCCTCGGCCAGCCAGTCCTGGACCAGTTCCAGCACCCGGCCCACACCGAGGGCGGCGTCGGCCGCCGGTTCCTCGCCGCCGACCGGTCCGCGCACGACGACGACCGCGTCCGGCACCGGTCCTGCGTCGGCGGTCAGCGCACCGAGCCCGTCACACCGGGGCAGATCCGGCAACAGCACGGCCCCGGCGGGCCGCTCACCACCTCGGCCGGCTGCCGCTTCCAGCACCACCCACTTGCCGGTCCGCGGCTGCCCCGTAGACGCCGGCGACCAGCGGACGAGGTGCAGCGAGTCGTCGACTCCGGCGGTCCGGTGGCGGACCGGTGTCGAGGGGCGCAGCACCAGCGAGTCGACGCTCAGCACCGGCGCGCCGGTGCTGTCGGCCGCGACGAGGGACACGGTGTCCGCTCCGGCCGGCGACCAGCGCACCCGCAGGGTGGTGGCCCCGGTGGCGTGCAGCCGCACGCCGTTCCAGGAGAACGGGATCAGCATCCTGTCCTCGGGCTGGGTCAGTACGACGGGATGCAGCGCGGCGTCGAGCAGCGCGGGGTGGATGCCGAGCCGCCTGGCCTCACCGTCCGGACCAGCGGGCAGACGTACCTCCGCGTACAGCTCCTCACCCTGTCGCCACAGCGCGTGCAGGCCTTGGAACGCCGGCCCGTACGCGTATCCGCGCGACTCCAGTTCGGCGTAGGCGCGATCCGTCGGTACGGGGGTCGCGCCGGGCGGCGGCCAGTCGGTGAGCCCGGTGACCGCGGTGGGTCGCGCGGTCTCCAGCAGGCCCGTGGCGTGCCGGGTCCACTCGCCGGACCCGGTGGCGGAGTACACGCCGATGGTGCGGCGGCCCTCCGCGTCGGGCCGGCTCACGGCGGCCTGGAGACGGACGGCAGCCTGGTCGGGCATCAGCAGCGGGCTCTCGATGGTCAGCTCGGCCACGCTGTCACAGCCCGCGTGGTCGGCCGCGGCCAGCGCGAACTCCAGGAAGACGGTCCCGGGCAGCAGCACGGCACCGGCGATGGTGTGGTCGGCCAGCCAGCCGTGCGTGCCGAGAGCGAGCCGGCCCGTCAGCAACAGGCCTCCGTCCGCGGCTGGTTCGACGGCGGCGCCGAGGAGGGGATGCCCGGTGGCATCGAGCCCGAACCGGTCGGCCCCGCCGGCCCCCTGAGACGCATCCAGCCAGTAACGACGCCGCTGGAACGCATACGTCGGAACGTCCACCACACGAGCACCCGTCAGCTGCGCCGACCAGTCCACGGTCACGCCGTGCGTGTGCAGCGCGGCCAGCGCGGCGAGCACCGTGGCCACCTCACCACGGTCACGACGAGCCGCCGCCACCGCCAAAGCCCCGGAATCCGCCACACTCGCCAGAACCGCACCCGTCAACGCCGCATCCGGACCCAGCTCCAGATACGCCGTGACCCCCTCCGCCTCCAACGCCCGCACACCATCAAAGAAACGGACCGGCTCACGGATCTGCCGCACCCAGTAC
>NZ_JAIQYY010000009.1:348080-371539 GCF_020181035.1 Streptomyces sp. CoH27 | reverse complement strand
CGCCGGCGGGAAGGCCCTCCAGCGTCGCGACAAGTGCGGGACCGTGGGACTCCCCCGCGGTCAGCCAACGCAGCCTGCCCATTGAGTTCACCGGCGCTCCTTGTCCATCCCATGTATGTGCGTCAGGCTCTTGGATCCTGGGACCCCGGCGATCAGCGCGTCCTGCGGCATATCCGGCCCCCTTCTCGGCGGAAGCGACTGTACCTAGGGCCTGGTCGAGACATACTCGACTGCCACCACGCGCCGACCTGTGTTTCGGCCGCACGCCGCATGACGGACGGCTGGGCGAGGAGCACTGCCCCTCGCCCAGAAAGAGGCCTCGTGCGACCCGGCGAGGCGTGCGTGTTGTCGGGGAGCGCCGTGTACGGCGGAGGGGTGCTGTTGGGCGGCGGCCTGGGGTGTGTGCCGCTTGACCGGGTACTAGAGCGCTTCACTAGCGCGCTCTAGTGACCCGTACTGTGAAGCGCGCCCCTGGTGATGTCAATAGGTTTGTCAGGACGTCCCAACAAGCGGGGCGACCGTCGGCGGCCCGCTGTCAGACCAGCGCGTCGACGAGCATGGCGAGGGCCGCGGCCAGCAGCGCCACCGCGAAGACCCGTTGCAGTGTGCTTCCCTTGACCTTCGCCGCCAGACGCCTGCCGTCCCACGCCCCGAGGACCGCGGCGCCTGCGAAGGGGGCGACGACCGCCCAGTCCAGGTGGTCCACGGTGCCGCCGCGCAGGCCCAGCGCCGCCAGGGAGTTGAGGGTGATCACGAGCAGGCTGGTGCCCACTGCTTCGCGCATGCGAAGTCCGAGGACGCCCACGAGGGCCGGTACGGCGAGAAAGCCTCCGCCGACCCCGAGGACTCCGGTCACCGCGCCGAGTCCGGCACCGGCCGCCGCCGCATGACCGGGCCTGATCTCCCCTGCGGTGTCGTCCTCCCCTCCCGGCCTGAGCATACGTGCCGCCGCGACCCCGGCGACCGTCGCGAAGGCGGCCGACAGGGCGCCCGCCGGGAGGCCCGTGGCGAGCGCGGAGCCCAGCATCGCCGGGCCGGCCCCGGCCGCCGCGAAGAGCAGCCCCGCGCGCCAGCGGACATGCCCGTCACGGGCGTGCGCGGTCAGGGCGGTCGCCGAGGTCAGAGCAACAATCACCAGTCCGGCGGTCGTGGCCGCCACCGGGGTGAAGCCCAGCAGATAGATCAGCGCGGGGACGGCCAGGACACTGCCACCGCCGCCGAGCGCACCGAGGGCGAGCCCGATCACCGCTCCGGCCACGAGGGCGAGGACCAGGGCGCTCACGCGACCGTACCGCGCAGGCCCCGCGAGTCGACCACCGGCAGCCCGGCCTCCGCCCAGTCCCGCATCCCGCCGATCACGTCGACGGCCTCGACACCACGGGCGCTCAGGATGCCGACGGCCGTCCGGGACCGGTTGCCCGAGCGGCAGATGACGACCAGGCACCGCCCCTGGGCCTCGGGAGGCAGCGGCACTCCTTCGCAGAGCCGGGTGAGGGAGAGGTGTACGGCTCCGGGGACGTGGCCCGCGTGCCATTCGTCGGGCTCCCGGACGTCCAGCAGGACGGACGTGCCTCCCGGGCGACCGGCAGCGACCTCGGCGCCGGCGTGGTGCCCGGTGCGCTCGGCCGCTTCCGCGACGGTGATCCGGCCGGTGCCGGACGGGGGTGTCTGCATGGGCGGGCTCCTCGCCTCGTGTGGGGTGATCGGTCGATCCGGTCTCCGGTCTCCGGTCGGGCTCAGGTGGTACGGAGGGGCAGTCCCGTCGCCTCGGCCGCGGCGAAGGAGTCGTCCACGGCGACGACGGCACGGCCCGCCGCGTCCAGCAGCGAGGCGGCGATGGCGGCGCGCATGCCGCCCGCGCAGTGCACCCACACCTCACCGGGCGGCACCTCCTCCAGGCGCCGGTGCAGGGTGTGCAGCGGGATGTGGACGGAGCCCTCGACGTGTCCGGCGGCCCGTTCGGAGACACGCCGTACGTCCAGTACGACGGCGCCCGGTGCCGGGTGCCGGGCGGCGAGGTCCGCGAACGTGGCCCGGGGGAAGGCGGCCAGGGCCTCGCCCTCGGTCGTCCAGGAGGACGGTCCGCCGGTGGCCGCAGCGGCCGGTCGGTCGATGCCGACGCGCACCAACTCACGTTGGGCATGGGCCAGTTGTCCGGCCGACTCGGCCAGGAGGGTCACCGGCCTGCCCCAGGGGATCAACCAGGCCAGAAAGGTGGCGAGTTGGCCGTCGGCCTCGAAGTTGTAGGTGCCGGCGACATGGCCTGCGGCGAACGCGGTCCGGTTGCGCAGGTCGACCACCCACTCCCCCGCGGCCAGTCGCGCCGCGATCTCCCCGGCGTCGGCCGGCGCGGGCGCGGTGAGGTCGACCGGGGCCGGGCCGGCGGAGTTGACGGGGCCCATGTGGGCGTAGTAGGCGGGGATGTCGTCGAGGCCCGCGAGCAGGCGGGTGACAAAGGTGTCGGGGTCCTGGGTGAGCGCGTCGTTCGACGCCTTCTCCGTGCCGATGGTGCTCGCGTCGCCCCCGGCCCGGCCGGCGGAGCAGAAGCTGCCGAATCCGTGCGTGGGCAACACGCGGGCGGCATCGGGCAGTTCGGCGGCGAGACGACGCGCGGAGGCGTGCTGGGCGCGGGCGAGGCTCTCGGTCAAGCGGGGCTCGACCAGGTCGGGGCGGCCGACGGTACCGATCAGCAGTGAGCCTCCGGTGAACACCGCGACCGCCGTGTCGTGCTGTTCGAGGGCGTAAGCGGTGTGGTGCGGGGTGTGCCCGGGTGTCGCCAGCGCCCGCAGGGTGAGCCCGGCGTCGACGACCGTACGGTCCCCGTCGCGTACGGGTATGCGTGCGAAGGACACGGCGGCCCCGGCCGGTACGAGATACGCGGCGCCCGTGAGCCGGGCGAGCTCCAGGCCGCCGCTGACATAGTCGTTGTGGATGTGGGTCTCGACGACGTGCGAGATCCGCACGCCCCGGCGCGCCGCGGCCTCCAGGACGCGGTCGACGTCGCGCGGCGGGTCGACGGCCACGGCAGTGGACGAACCGCCCGCCAGGTAGCAGCGGTTGCCGAGCCCCGCCACCTCGATCGTGTCGACGAAGAACATCTCAGGCACTCCCTCCCCTCGGCCCCGCCCGCACGGCGGGGCGACGGCACCGGACTCGTTCCGCGGCACCGCCCGGTCACCGCACCGCGTCGAGCCGCCGTGCGCTCCGGCGCGAGCGCGTGAACCGGTTTCCGGCGGGGTCGAGGCGGTAGCCGGTCCGGGCGTCGAACCGCGTCACGACACTGAACCGGTCGCCGCGGACGAGGGTGGTGCGCCACTCGACCGTGCGGCCGTGGGTGCGGCCGAGCCGCTCGATGGAGAACGCGGCCACGCCGTCGGGGAGGTCGAGCAGCCGTTGTTCGGCGGCGGTCGGGACGACGGCCTTGATGCGTTCCTCTCCGCCGACCAGGCGCAGGCCGCACCGGTCGGCGAGCTCGCCGTAGAGCGCCGTGTGGGTGAAGTCGGCGTCGAGCAGGGCGCGGGCGTCCGAGGCCGGCAGCCACACCTTGTCGTGGGCCAGCGGTTCGCCGTCGGCCAGGCGGATGCGTTCCAGGTACAGCAGGGGCGTCGACTCCTCCAGCCCCAGGCGCACCGCCACATGCGCGTCCGCACGGATGTCGAGCGTGCGCACGATGCTGCGCTGTTCCAGACCGGCCGCCTCGACCGAGGCGAACAGGCTGTAGAGGGCGCCGACGGGCTGTTCTATGACGGCCTCGCCGACCGGGCGCGGCCGGCGTCCCTTCGCCGCGGTGACCAGGCCCGCTTCCCGCAGCTCGCGCAGGGCCTCACGGATGGTGTGCCGGCTGACCCCGTACCGGGCGGCCAGCTCGTTCTCGCCGGGGAAGGAGTCCGTGAACTCGCCCTGTTCCAGCCGGGCTTTGAGGTCGTCCCGCACATGACGCCACAGCGGAGTCCCGCCCCGGCCCGCCCGGGAGTGCGCGCCCCGGCCGGCCGCGGCCGTGGGTTCCTCACCCATGATGCCCATCCTTGTGTACGTACATTTGGAGAATTAATGTACGTACATTAGCTCGGACGGACGCGAGGGGGAAGGCGGACATGCGCATCGACACTCACCACAAGGTTCTGATCGTGGGCGGGGGAAGTGCCGGCGTCAGCGTGGCGGCCAGGCTGCTGCGCCTCGGCGTCCGCGGCATCGGGCTCGTCGAGCCCTCCGCCACGCACTACTACCAGCCGCTGTGGACGCTGGTCGGGGGCGGGCGGGCCACCGCCCGGGCGAGCGCCCGCCCTCAGCGGTCCGTGTTACCGAAGGGCGTCTGCTGGATCCGCGGCCGCGCGGAGAGCGTGGACCCCGAAGGGCGCACGGTCGGTCTCGCCGACGGCCGGACCATCGGCTACGACCGGCTCGTCGTCTGCCCCGGAATCCAGCTCGACTGGGACCAGGTGCCCGGCATGGCGCAGGCGGTCGCCGCGCCCCACGCCTCCAGCAACTACACCTACCGACTGGCGCCCAAGACCTGGGACCTGATCCGTTCCCTGCGTTCGGGCACGGCCGTGTTCACCATGCCGTCCGGGCCGATCAAATGCGGTGGGGCGCCCCAGAAGATCGCGTATCTCGCCGCGGACCACTGGCGCGGGCAGGGTGTGCTGAAGGACATCCGGGTGGTGCTCGTGCTGCCCACCCCGGGAATGTTCGGGGTGCCCGTGTTCGCCGAGGAGCTGGAGCGGGTGGCGGCCCGGTACGGCATCGAGGTGCGCAGGAACAGCGAGCTGGTCGAGGTGGACCCCGACGGCCGCGAAGCCGTCGTCGTCGACCGCGCCTCCGGGGCCGGGGAATCCATCCGCTACGACATGATGCACCTCGTGCCCCCGCAGTCGGCGCCCGACTGGCTCAAGGCGAGTCCGCTGGCCGGCCCGGCGGACCCCGGCGGCTACGCGGAGATCGACCGGCACACCCTGCGCCATGTGCGCCATCCCGAGATCTTCGCCCTCGGCGACGCCGGATCCTCGCCCAACTCCAAGACCGGAGCCGCGATCCGCAAACAGGCACCGGTCGTCGCCCGGAACATCGCCGCGAGCCTGACGACCGCCGGACCGCCGCCCGCCTCGTACGACGGTTACTCCTCCTGCCCGATCACCACGTCACGGCACAGCATGCTGCTGGCCGAGTTCGACTACACGCTGCGCCACCGCCCCACCTTTCCCCTCATCGACACGACCCGCGAACGCCGGGACATGTGGTATCTCAAGCGCTACGGCCTGCCGTTCCTCTACTGGAACCTCATGCTGCGAGGCCGCGCCTGAGCCCCCGGCCTCCCGGTTCTCCCGGCCCGGCCGCCGTAGGATCACACGGCGAGCGGGCCCTCTCGCGCCGGAACCACGCCCGGCCCGGGGTCCGGCGGTCGACCTGGGAGAGGCATCGGCACCATGGACGAGCGAGGGCCGCTGACCGGCGGGGCGCTGGAGGAGGCGGCGGAGGTGTTCCAGCGGCTGCGGCCCCGGCTGTTCGGCATCGCCTACCGCGTACTGGGCAGCGTGTCCGAGGCCGAGGACGTGGTGCAGGACGCCTGGGTGCGCTGGCAGGGCACCGACCGGAGCGCAGTGCTGGATCCCGGGGCGTTCCTGGCGAAGACCACCACGCGTCTGGCGATCAACGTGGCCCAGTCGGCGCGGGCCCGCCGGGAGGCCTACGTCGGGCCGTGGCTGCCGGAGCCCGTGGACACCAGCGTGGATCCGCAGGTCGGTGCGGAGCGCGGCGAGGCGCTGGAGCTGGCGGTGCTGGTGGTCCTGCAGAAACTGAACCCTGTGGAGCGGGCCGCGTATGTGCTGCGGGAGGCGTTCGACTACGCCTACGACGAGATCGCCGGCATCCTGCAGCTGACCCAGGCCAACACCCGGCAGATCGTCAGCCGGGCCCGCAAGCGGCTCACCGCCGAACGCCGTGATCCCGTCGACACGGCTCAGCACCGGCGCCTGCTGGATGCCTTCGTGGCCGCCGCGCGGCACGGTGACATCGCCGCGCTGGAGCATGTGCTCTCCGCCGACGTCGTCTCCTACGCGGACGGCAACGGTATGCGCGGCGTGGCCCGGGTGGCGGTCGTGGGGCCCGAGCGCGTCGCCCGGATCACGGCGTTCGCCCAGAAGTTCTTCCCCGGCGCCGAGTACGGCATCGCCGAGGCCAACGGCCGGCCCGCCCTGCTGCTCATACAGGGCGGGGCCGCCGTGGCCCTGGTCACCGTCACCGTGGGGCCGGACGGGATCGACGCCCTCTACTGGGTGCTGGCACCCGACAAGCTGAGGGCGTACGAACGTTCGGCCCACCGGTTCACCGGCCGGCCGTGACGCCGGTCAGTCGCGCGCCAGCCACTCCTCGTACCGCGTGGCCGCAAGGTGCGCCGTGTCGTCGCCGACGAGCACGTCGGGCATGCCCGCGAACGGACTCGCGGTCTCGTCGGTGACGACCTTGCGCCCGTCCGGCTTCGCCTCCAGCGTGAGCTCGCCGAGCCGGTCCAGCCGGTGCACCTCGGGGCCGGCGATGCTCCGTACGCCGTACGTCGGTTCGCCCTGTGCCACCTCGGCCACGGCGGCGGCGACGTCGGCGGAGGCCATGGGACGCAGCCGGAGGGAGGGCAGGTGCACCTCCGAGCCCTGGGTGGACATGTCCATCACCGGGGCGATGAACTCGAAGAACTGCGTCGCGCGCACGATGCTGAAGGGCACGCCGGAGCCTCGTACGGCCTCCTCCTGGGCCACCTTGGCCCGGTAGTAGCCGTAGTCGGGCACCTGGTCGACGCCGACGATGGAGAGCGCGACATGGTGCCGCACCCCCGCCGCCTTCTCGGCTTCGGCCTGGTTGCGCATCGAGCGGGTGAAGAAGTCCAGCGCCGGCTCGGTCTCGAACGACGGTGAGTTCGACACGTCCACGACCACGTCCGCGCCCTTGAGAGCCGACGCCAGGCCCTCCCCGCTCACCGTGTCGACCCCCGTGGAGGGAGTGGCCGACACGGCCTCATGGCCGCGCTCCCGCAAGCGCGCCACCACCTGCGATCCGATGAGCCCCGTACCGCCTACGACCACGATCTTCATCACTGTCTCCGTTCGCTGATGCGTGCGCCGGACGCGCACGCCAGAAGGACCGGACAGCCACCGGGTCTGTGACAGGGGTCAGGCCGGCTTGAGGACGATCTCGTCGGTGACCCACCGGGCGACGCCCGCCGGGTACGGCGCCGGCAGGCCGAGGACGAGGTGCCGGAAGCCGGCGTCGAGGGCCTCTGCGATCGCGTTCCGGGTGGTGCCGGGCTCGGCGTAGGAGACGGGCAGATGGATCGAGCGGGTGAGAGAGGCGGGGTCGCGGCCGATCTCGGCGCAAGTGCGGTCCAGCAGGGCGCTGCGGCGGACGGCGTCCTCGATGTCGCCGCCCGGGATGTTCCAGAGGTCGGCGTGCTCGGCGACTACGCGGAGGGTCGCGGCGGAGCGGCCGCCGATGAGGATCGGCGGATGGGGGCGCTGCACCGGCTTGGGGTTGGCGAACGCCCCGGTGAGCCGGTGGTGGGTGCCGTGGAAGTCGAAGGGTTCGGGTTCGGTCCACAGCCGGCGGATCAGGGTGCAGGCCTCGGCGAGGCTCTCGACGGCCTGCGCGGGGTCGATGAAGGGCAGTCCGTGGGCCGGGTATTCGCGGTGGGCCTCGGGCGGGTGCGGTCGTGAGCCGACGCCGATGCCGAAGTCGAGCCGGCCGCCGGAGACGACGTCGACCGTCGTGGCGATCTTGGCCAGCATCGCGGGCGGCCGGAAGCGGTTGCTGGTCACGAGGAGGCCGAGCCGCAGCCGGCTCGTCTGTGCGGCCAGGGCGGACAGCAGCGTCCAGCCTTCGTGGACCGGGCCGTTCGGGTCGCCGCCGATCGGCATGAGATGGTCGAACAGCCACGCGTGCTCGATCTCGGGGATCGCGTCCGCCTCGCGCCAGACCCGCAGGACGTCGTCGTACGTCACCTGCATGGGGGCGGTCATGATGCCGAAGCGGGGACGGGGTGTGGGCGCCATGGAGTGTCTCTTCCGTACGTCAACGGCGCCGGCGCAGTGCCGGGTCGAGCAGCGCGGGCGGGGTGTCGGACTTCTCGTGCGGGGCGAGGTCGGTGCCGGGGGCCACGATCGCGTCGACGGCGTCGAGGACGTCGGCGGGCAACACGGTGTCCGCGGCGGCGAGCTGGGCGTGCAGATGGCCGAGCGTGCGGGGTCCGACGAGCGCGCTGGTCACGGCGGGATGCACGGTGACGAAGCCGAGCGCGAGCTGGATCAGCGTCAGACCGGCCTCGTCGGCGACCTTCGCCAGCTTCTCGACGGCGTCGAGGCGGGCCCGGTTGGCGGGGAGGGCGGTGTCGAAGCGCTGCGGCATGAACGCCGAGCGGTGGGTGGTGATGTCCCGGCCCGCGCGGACGGCACCCGACAGCCAGCCCGAGGCCAGCGGGCTCCACACCAGCACCCCGAGCCCGTACTCCTCGGCGACCGGCAGCACATGGGCCTCGATGCCGCGCTGGAGCAGGGAGTAGCTGGGCTGTTCGGTGACGTAACGGCTCACGTGGTGTTCGCGGGCGGCCCATTGGGCCTGCACGATGCGGTACGCCGGGAAGGTCGAGGAGCCGAAGTAGCGGATCTTTCCCGCGCGTTGAAGATCGGTCAGTGCCGACAGGGTCTCCTCGTCTCCGGTGTCCGGGTCCCAGCGGTGGATCTGGTAGAGGTCGACGTGGTCGACGCCGAGCCGGCGCAGGCTGTCGTCCAGCGCGGTGACCAGCCAGCGGCGCGAACTGCCCCGATGGTTGCGTTCGTCGCCCATCGGCATGGTCGCCTTCGTGGCCAGCACGATGTCGTCGCGGCGGCCGGCGATGGCCTTGCCGACCATCTCCTCCGACTCGCCGGCGCCGTACATGTCGGCGGTGTCGATGACGTTGATCCCGGCCGCGAGGGCGGCATCGACGAGGGCGGTGGCCTCGTCCTGGGTGGTGCGCCCGATCGCGCCGAAGTTCATCGCGCCGAGCGCGAGCGCGCTGACCTGTACGCCGGTTCGGCCCAGGGTGCGGTACTGCATGACCGTTCTCCTCAGTACGATGGAGCAAGCGGAACCGTGTTCCGGAAATGACGATACGGAACACGGTTCCACTTAGCAAGGCATGCTGAGGGAAGGGAGTGGCGCGGTGAACGACGGCGACAAGGGCGCGCCCCAGCGCAGGGACGCCCGGCGCAACAAGGAGACGTTGCTCGACGCGGCGGCGGAGGTGTTCGTGGCGTCGGGCGTGGAGGCGCCGGTGCGTGACATCGCGGCCAGGGCGGGCGTCGGGCTGGGGACGATCTACCGCCACTTCCCGACGCGCGCGGATCTCATCATCGCCGTCTACCGGCACCAGGTGGAGAGCCTCGCCGCGGCCGGCCCGGACCTGCTGGCGAGCAGTGCGAGCCCGAACGCCGCGCTCGCCCGCTGGATCGACCTCTTCGTGGACTTCCTGGTCACCAAGCACGGCCTCGCCGCCGTACTGCATTCGGACGACGCGGGCTTCGAGGCGTTGCACACCTACTTCCTCGACCGGCTCGTCCCCGTCTGCACCCGGCTGCTGGAAGCGGCGGCCGAGGCGGGCGAGATCCGCCCCGGCCTGCAGGGTTACGAGCTGATGCGCGGCGTCGGCAACCTCTGCATCGGCGCGGAGAGCGACACCCGCTACGACGCCCGCCGCCTCGTCGCGCTCCTCGTCGCGGGCCTGCGCGGCGCTGCCGCGCCTCAGGCGTAGTGCCGGTACACGGCCTGCGCCACGCACACCGGCTTGGCGTTCCCCTCGGCCTCGACGGTGAAGTTCAGCAGCATCTGGACTCCATTGCCCTTGATCTCCTCCACGGAGTCGACCACGCCGTGCAGCCGGATCTTCGCGCCGACCGGCACGGGACTGGGGAAACGGACCTTCTCCAGACCGTAGTTGACGCTCATCGAGATGCCGCTGATGTGCAGCAGGTCACCGAAGAGCGGGATGATCAGGGAGAGGGTGAGATAGCCGTGGGCGATGGGGCCGCCGAAGGGTCCCTCCTTGGCCCGCTGCGGATCGGTGTGGATCCACTGGTGGTCGTCGGTGGCGTCGGCGAAGGTGTTGACGCGCTCCTGGGTGATCTCCAGCCAGTCGGTGCGGCCGAGGTCGCGGCCGGAGAGGGCGAGCAGCTCTTCGAGGCCGTTGGCTTCGGTGGACATGGGGGTTTCCGCCTTTCGGGGCTCTGGTCTAGGGGTGGGCGTAGGACGCGCGTACGGCGGCTTTGACGATCTTTCCCGAGGCCGTACGGGGCAGACTGTCGGCGAAGGTCACCGTCTGCGGGATCTTGTACTTGGCCAGCAGGGTGCGGGCGTGCGCGAGGATCTCGTCGGCGTCGGCGCGGGCCCCGGGCTCCAGGACGAGGACCGCGTGCCCGACCTCGCCCCAGACCTCGTGCGGCACGCCGATGACGGCGCACTCGCGGACGGCCGGGTGGGTCAGCAGGGCGGCCTCGACCTCGGCCGGGTACACGTTCTCGCCGCCCGAGACGAACATGTCCTTGACCCGGTCGACGATGTAGGCGTAGCCGTCCTCGTCGGTCCGTGCGACGTCGCCGGTGCGCAGCCAGCCGTCGTCGGTGACGGCGGCCCTGGTGTCGTCGGGGCGGTGCCAGTAGCCGGTCATGACGTTGGGCCCGCTGACCAGGATCTCGCCCCGCTCTCCGGGGCCCGCGTCCCGTCCGTCGGGGAGCACCACGCGCGTGTCGGTGAAGAAGTGCGGCACGCCCGCGGAGCCCACCTTCGCCGAGGTCTGTTCCCGGTCCAGGAAGAGGATGCCGGGGGACGCCTCGGTCATCCCGTAGCCCTGGCTGAAGGCCAGCCCGCGCGCGAGGTAGGTGTCGATGGTGCGGGCGGGCACCGGCGCGCCGCCGCAGGTGAGGGTGCGCAGGCTGGACAGGTCGGCCGTCGGCCACCGAGGGCGGGCGGCCAGGGCGTCGTACATGGTGGGCACCCCGAACATGTACGTCACACGCCGGCGCTCGATGACGTCCAGCACGCGCTCGGCGTCGAAGGCGCCGAGCAGGACCACGCGGCCGCCCTTGAGGAGGGTGGGCAGACAGGTCATGTTGAGCGCGGCGGTGTGGAACAGCGGGGCGACGACCAGGGTGACCTCGTCACCGGCGAAGTCGCTGTCGATGAGGACGTTGACGCTGTTCCAGGTGATGTTGGCGTGGGTCAGGACGGCACCCTTGGGGCGGCCGGTGGTGCCGGAGGTGTACATGATCATGCAGGGGTCGTCCGGGTCGACGGCTTCGTCCAGCGGGTCACTCACAGCGCCGGCGAGCAGGTCGTCGTACCCGGCGGCACCATGCCCGGCCGGGCCGAGGGTGATGCGGTGGCGCACCCCGGTGCCCGACGCCGCCGCCGTGGCCGTCTCGGTGTGCTCGGCGCTGTGCACCAGCACCGTGCTTCCGGAGTCGTTGAGGTTGTACGCCAACTCGACTGCCGCGAGGCGGGAGTTGAGGGGGACGAAGACCGCGCCGAGCGTGCCGGCCGCGAACAGCGTCTCCAGGAAGGCGGGGTGATTGGGGCCCAGGTAGGCGATGCGGTCGCCGCGTGCGACGCCCAGGGCGCGCAGCGCGTGGGCCAGGCGCAGGACCCGCTGGTACAGCGCCCGGTAGGTGATCTCGTCGTCCTCGTGGACGATCGCGATCCGCTCCGGGGTCTTGCGGGCCCGGCGGGCGGGCCAGGAGCCGATGCCTTGGTTCAACACGGCGTCTCCCTCAGTCCTTGAGCAGGCCGAGCAGCCGGGCTGCGTTGTCCTTGAGGATCCTGGGCCGGACCTCGGGTTTGATGTCGAGGGCGGCGAAGTCGGCGAGCCAGCGGTCGGGCGTGATGACCGGGTAGTCGGAGCCGAAGAGCACCTTGTCCTTCAGCAGGGTGTTGGCGTAGCGAACCAGCTGCGGGGGGAAGTACTTCGGCGACCAGCCCGACAGGTCGATGTACACGTACGGTTTGTGCGTGGCGACGGCCAGGGCCTCGTCCTGCCAGGGGAACGACGGGTGCGCGAGGATGATCCGCAGCTCGGGGAAGTCCACGGCCACGTCGTCGACCAGCATCGGATCGGAGTACTTCAGCCGGATGCCGCCACCACCGGGGACACCGGCGCCGATACCGGTCTGGCCGGTGTGGAACAGGGCCGGTACGCCGAGTTCCTCGATGGCCTCGTACAGCGGATAGGCCATCCGGTCGTCGGGCGAGAAGCCCTGGAGGCTGGGGTGGAACTTGAAGCCGCGCACCCCGTACTCGGTCACCAGGCGCCGGGCCTCCCGGACGCCCGCCCGGCCCTTGTGCGGGTCGACGCTCGCGAACGGGATGAGGACGTCGGCGTGGGCCGCGCAGCTCTCGGCGACCTCCTCGTTGGGGATGCGGGGGTGACCGGTGGCGTGCTCGGCGTCGACCGTGAAAACCACGGCGGCCATCCGGCGTTCACGGTAGTGGGTGGCCATCTCCTCGATGGTGGGCTGCCGGTGGCCGTGCGCCTTGAAGTACTCGGCGGAGGCCCCGAGGAGTTCGGGGCTCAGCGACGCATGGCCGTCCCTCGACACCTCGGCGTGGGTGTGGACGTCGATGGCGGTCAGCGCGCTGACATCGATCGCCAGGTCGGCCATGTCATGCCTCCGGCACCTGGGGAGCGGGGATGCCGTAGGTCTCGGGCTCGGCGCCCACGCCGTCGTGCCAGTGCTCGGCGATGGCGTCGGCGCTCCAGCCCCCGGCGGCGAAGGCGACGGCCTTCTCCCGGGGGTGCGCCCACAGGGCCAGCCGGTCGCCGCCGATGCCGATGGCCTGCCCGGTGATGTCCTTGGCGGCGTCCGACGCGAGGAAGGTGATCAGTCCCGCGACGTCTTCCACGGTACCGAGCCCCTCGTCCCGGCGCAGCCAGTCCGGCAGGGGGGCGCCGGTGCGTTCGGACTCCTCGATGAGCGGCGCGAAGACCGGGATGGTCTTGGTCATCTCGGTGGCCGCGACCGGCACGACGGCGTTGACGGTGATGCCGGACCTGGCCAGCTCCAGGGCCCAGGTGCGGGCCATCGCCACGATGCCGGCCTTGGCGGCGGCGTAGTTGGTCTGGCCGAAGTTGCCGCGCTGGCCGGCCGGGGAGGAGATCAGCACGATACGGCCGCCGGTGCCCTGCTCGCGCATCCGGACGGCCGCGGCGCGGGCGCAGGTGAAGGTGCCGCGCAGATGCACCTTGACGACGGCGTCGAAGTCGTCGTCCGTCATCTTCCACAGCACGCGGTCGCGGAGGATGCCCGCGTTGGTGACCAGGATGTCGAGCCGCCCGAACTCCCGCACGGCGGTCTCGACGAGCCGCTCGGCCGCCTCGCTGTCCCCCACCGCGGCGACGGCGCCGGCCGCGCTGCCGCCCGCGGCGGTGATGGCGGCGACGGCGGCGTCCACCGCGCCGGGATCGACGTCGTTGACGACGACCGCGGCTCCGGCCGCGGCGAGCGCCTGGGCGTAGGCCAGACCGAGTCCGCGACCGCTGCCGGTGACGACGGCGACCTTTCCGTGCAGATCCATGAGTGCGCCTCTTCCTGGGTCCGGAACGACAGATCGACAGGATTCCTGTTGGTTGCGTCAGCTTCTCTTCCGACAGGAATCCTGTCAATGGCTTAGGCTGACCGCGGCGGACCGGATCGACATCGGGGAAGGCACGGCATGACGCGACCGGCGGAATCCACAGCGATACAAGGTACGGAGGCGGGGCCCTCCCTGCTCTATCTACTCAAGCGCACCGAACTCGTCGTCCGCGCCCGCCTGGAGGAACTGGTCAAGCCGGCCGGCATCACCGCCCTGCAGTACACCGCCCTCACGGTGCTTGAGCGGCACGACGGCATCTCCGCCGCCCAGCTGGCCAGGGACTCCTTCGTCACGGCACAGTCCACGGCCGACATGGTCCGCGCTCTGGAGGCCCGCGACCTGATCCGCCGCGAGCCGAACCCCGGCAACCGCCGGGAGAAGGTCATCCTCCTCACCGCCACCGGCCGCCGCCTGCTCGCGGACTACGCCGAACCGGCCCGCCGGCTCGAACAGCGCATGGTCCAGGATCTGACCCCGCAGGAGGTCACCCACTTCCGCAACGCCCTCAAGAGCGCGCACCGCACGCTGTCCTGAGCCCGGCCACGCCGCGTACACCCGGTTGTCCGACGGAAGTTGACACCCCGTCGGCCGCCGGACGCACACGCCGTCCGGATCCGGCCGGGGACACTGTGACTCCTGCTGCCGCGGGCTTATGGTGAGCCGTCACTTGCGGCCGCCCTGAGGGGAACCGATGTTGCTCGGGACCAGAATCGTCCGATACGCCGCCGGCTGTGCGGCAGCCCTTCTGTTCAGTGCCGGACTCACCACGACGGCATCCGCCGACAGCACCACGGCCGACCCGAACCCGGTCGCCGAACAGCTCAACGCCTACTGGACGCCGGCCCGGATGAGCGCCGCCCTGCCCGCCGACGTGCTCAAGGGCACCGAGAGCGGTACGGCGGCGCCCGCCGTGTCGCCCGCGGTGGACGGGCCGGGGCCC
The DNA here is from genome assembly GCF_020181035.1 of Streptomyces sp. CoH27. GTDB lineage: Bacteria > Actinomycetota > Actinomycetes > Streptomycetales > Streptomycetaceae > Streptomyces > Streptomyces camelliae. Next base: position 356,955 of record NZ_JAIQYY010000009.1, on the reverse strand, counting down.
GGCGAGTACATCCCGCCCAGCTGGAGCTTCGACGGCATCCCGCAGGCCGGCACCTTCTTCTGGACCGATGCCACCGGGACCGGCCGCACCTGCAGCGGCTCGGTCGTCCGCAGCCCCGGCCACGACCTGGTGCTCAGCGCCGGGCACTGCCTGAAGGGGTACGCCGGCACCTCTCCCAAGCGGCATCTGGCCTTCGTCCCGCAGTACCACGACACGCTGAAGCCGTTCGGGATCTTCCCGGTGCGGACCAACGGCGTCTACGTCCCGCAGGAGTACTACGACCTGGGCGAGCACGCCGGAGCCGAGTACGACTTCGCCTTCGCGGTCACCGAGCCCAACGAGGACGGCACCCTGATCCAGGACGCGGTCGGCGGAGTACGGCTGCTGACCGGGACCGGCTATTACCACGTCCCGGTGCGGATGATCGGCTACCCGGCAGGCAAGGAGAAGCCGATCGAGTGCTGGAGCTGGACCACCCGGTGGGACAGCGACGACCCGGCCGAGCCGGGCACGTACCCGCGCATCGCCTGCGATGCCTTCGTGGGCGGCACCAGCGGCGGCCCCATGCTGGTCCCCTGGCCCGGCGGGTGGGCCGTCATCGGAGTCATCGGCGGCTATCACACGGGCGGCAACACCCCTCAGGTCTCCTACAGCGCCTCCTTCGGCGCCGCCACCCAGGCCCTGTACCGCGCGGCGGTCAGCGGCGCCCCACCCGCGGGCCCGCATCTCACGGCCGGCTGACCGGCCTCCCGGAACCGATGCCTCGGCGTTACCGCCATGAACCCGTCAGCGTGGCACGATAGTGGTGAACTTCACCCTATCTGAGGGGGTGTGCGCCATGGCCGTGCCAGAGGCGACGTCCGGTCCGAAGACCCACAAACCCGGACTGCGGCGCGAGATCGGGTTCATCGGGCTGATCTGGGCCTCGGAGGGCTCGATCATCGGATCCGGCTGGCTGTTCGGCGCACAGGGGGCGCTGGCGGCGGCCGGACCGGCGGCGATCATCTCCTGGGCCATCGGCGGTGTCGCCATCCTGATCCTGGCACTGGTCCACGCGGAGCTGGGCGGCATGTACCCGGTGGCGGGCGGCACCGCCCGCTTCCCGCACTACGCCTTCGGTGGCGCCGCCGGGGCCTCCTTCGGCTGGTTCTCCTGGCTGCAGGCGGCCACGGTGGCGCCGATCGAGGTGCTCGCGATGATCACCTACGCCCAGCACTACTCCTGGGCGAGCGGATGGGAGAAGGTCAAGGCCGGCGAGCACATCCTGACCCCGCCCGGCATCGCCGTGGCGGTCGGGCTGATGGCCGTCGTCACCGCAGTCAACTTCCTCAGCATCCGGCTGCTGGCCCACACCAACAGCGCGGCGACCTGGTGGAAGGTCGGCATCCCGCTGCTCACGATCTTCGTGTTCGCCGTCGCCCAGTTCCACACCGCCAACTTCACCGCGGCCGACGGCTTCAACCCCTACGGGGCGAAGGGCATCCTGTCCGCCGTCTCCACCAGCGGCATCATCTTCGCGCTGCTGGGCTTCGAGCAGGCCGACCAGCTCGCCGGCGAGAGCGCCAACCCCAAGCGGGACATTCCGCGCGCGGTGATCGGGTCGATCCTGATCGGCATCCTGATCTACATCCTCCTGCAGGTCACCTTCCTCGCCGCGCTGCCCGCCTCGCAGATCGGCAGCCACTGGGCCACCTCCGCGTTCACGGCGCTGAGCGGGCCGTTCGCCCAGGTCGCCACGCTCATCAGCCTCGGCTGGCTGGCCACGGTCCTGTATCTGGACGCCGTGGTCTCGCCCGCGGGCACCGGCCTCATCTACATCACCGCCTCCTCCCGGGTCTCCTACGGCCTGAGCCGCAACGGCTATGTGCCCTCCGCCTTCGAGGCCACCAACCGGCGCGGTGTCCCCTGGGTCGGTCTGATCACCGCGTTCGTGGTCGGCTGCGTCTGCTTCCTGCCGTTCCCCAGCTGGCGCTCCCTCGTCGGGCTGATCACCAGCGCCAGCGTGCTGATGTACGCCGCCGCGCCGCTGTCCTTCGGGGTGTTCCGCAACCGGCTGCCCGAGGCCCACCGGCCCTACCGGCTGCCCGGCGGCAGCTGGATGTCGCCGCTCGCCTTCATCGTCGCCAACCTGCTGATTCTGTGGTCGGGGTGGACCACGGACTGGAAGCTCGGCGTCGCCATCCTCATCGGCTACGTCATCCTGGTCGCCAACCGCGTCTTCAAGATGAACCCGATCACGCCCCAGCTCGACCTGCGCGCCGCCCAGTGGCTGCCGGTCTATCTGGTCGGCATGGGCCTCATCGTCTATCTCAGCGACTTCGGGCCGCTCAAGCACCCCTGGTTCCCGCTGTGGTGGGACATCGGCGTCACCGCGGTCTTCAGCCTCGTCATCTACTACTGGGCGATGGCGGTGGCGCTGCCCACCGAGCAGATCCAGCGGATGGTCGACCAGGTCGTGGTCCCGGAGGAGGAAGAGGTCCTCTGACCGACCGGCACCAGGGACGGACCGGCGCCTCGAGGCGCCGGTCCTTTTGTGTATGTGACATGCCATCAGGCCGGTTCTGACTCCTTTCGACCGCCGTACGGCTGGTTCTTCCTCGCGTCTCCTTGACAGCACGGACGGAAGGGACCAGCTTGCGGGACAACGTTGTCGAAGGGACATGGTCACGATGACACGATCCACCCGACTCAGAAGTCACGGCAGAACTCGCCTGTTCCCGGCCCGAGTTCGGCCCCCCTTCCGACTCCCGTCCGTCCTGGCCGCCGGCGCCCTGGTGCTGGGCGTCGCCTCCGCCCCGGCCCACGCAGCGGCGGCCACCGCCAGGCTGGTCACCGACCCCGCCTCTCTCGTGAACCCCTTCATCGGGACCTCACACGCCGCGGACGACTTCCCCGGCGCCGACACCCCGTTCGGGATGGTCCAGTGGAGCCCCGACACCCCGCACCGGCCGGACGGCGGAGGCTACGAGTACAACGACTCCTCCATCACGGGATTCAGCCTCACCCACATCGCCGGACCGGGCTGCCGGGCCGCCGGTGACATCCCCGTACTGCCGACCGTCGGCGCGGTGGACACGCACGCCACGGACAGCTTCTCGCACGCGAAGGAGTCCGCGGCCCCGGGCTCGTACACGGTGGCACTGGACAACGGCGTCACCACGGAGCTGACCGCGACGCCCCGCAGCGGCATGGCCCGCTTCACCTTCCCGGCCACCAGCCAGGCGAACCTCCTGCTCAAGCTGACGAACAGCCAGAACGGCGACACCGACTCCGCGTTCCGCGTGGTGAACGACAAGGAGGTCAGCGGACACGTCACCAGCGGAAACTTCTGCGGCGAGGGCAACTCCTACACCGTCTACTTCGACATGGTGTTCGACCAGCCGTTCCGGCACAGCGGCACCGCGCTGTCCAAGGCCACGCCCACCACGCCCCGGACCAACGTCCCGTCCAGCACCCCCGAGGCTCCCAACAAGCCCGTGCTGCACGGCGTCGTACCCGGCGCGGCCCGCCCCTTCGCGGCCAAGGCGAGCGGCACCGACGGCTACCTCACGTTCGACACCACCACCCACCGAACGGTTCAGGCCAAGGTCGGTATCTCGTACGTGTCGGCCGCCGGCGCCGTGGGCAACCGCGCGGCGGAGAACCGCGCCTGGGACTTCGCCAAGGTGCGCGGCGCGGCGTACGACTCCTGGAAGTCGCTCCTCGGCCGGGTGCGGATCGCGGACGGGACGGCGCAGCAGCAGACCGTCTTCTACACCGCGCTCTACCACGCGCTGCTGCATCCGAACGTCATCAGTGACACCGACGGCCGCTATCCCGGCTTCGACGGCAAGCCGCACACCGTCGACAAGGGACACGGCGCCGCCTACGCCAACTACTCCGGCTGGGACGTCTACCGCTCCCAGGCCCAGCTCGAAGCGCTGCTCGCCCCGGCCGTCGCCTCCGACACCGCGCAGTCGATGCTCGACGACTACCGCCAGACCGGGCTGTTCCCCAAGTGGTCGGAGAACAACGGCGAGAGCTATGTGATGGTCGGCGACCCCGCGGACGAGATCATCGCCGACTACTACGCCTTCGGGGCCCGGAACTTCGACACCGCCGCCACCCTCAAGGGGCTGATCGCCGAGGCCACCACCGCCAACAACAACCGGCCCGGCCTCACCTACCTGGAGCAGATCGGCCGACTGCCCAGCAACGGCAAGTACGCCTGCTGCAACTTCTACGGCCCGGCCTCCACCACGCTGGAGTACAACTCGGCGGACTTCGCTCTGTCCGCCCTCGCCGGAGCCCTCGGCCACCCCGCCGACCAGCGCCGGTTCGCGGACCGGGCCCAGGACTGGCAGAACCTGTTCAACCACGGCAGCGGGTTCATCCAGCCGCGTGACGCCTCGGGCACCTGGACCTCGGGCTTCTCGCCGACCTCGGGCAAGAACTTCGTCGAGGGCGACTCCTGGCAGTACACGCCGATGGTGCCGTTCAACGTGCACGGGCTGGCCACCGCCATGGGCGGCGACGCGGCCCTGGCCACGTTCCTGGACACGGACCTGTCCTCGCTGACCGGCGCCGGCGGCCACACCGACCTGGGCAACGAGCCCAGCCTCAACATCCCCTGGGAGTACGACTACATCGGCCGGCCGTACCGGACTCAGGCGGTCGTCCGCCAGGTGCAGGACCAGATCTGGACCGACAGCCCGTCGGGCCTCGCCGGAAATGACGACCTGGGCGAGATGAGCTCGTGGTACGTGTGGTCCGCCCTCGGCATGTACCCGGAGACTCCGGGCACCGCCGATCTGGCCCTGGGCAGCCCGATGTTCACCCAGGCCGTGATCACCCTGCCGTCCGGCCACACCCTCACGGTCAACGGCGACGGGGCCGCCGACCACGCCCCGTACGTCCAGTCGGCCACCTGGAACGGCACGGCGTGGAACAAGGCGCACGCGCCCGACGGAGCCCTCACCGGCGGCGGCACCCTGACCTACGTCCTCGGCACCTCCGCCAACGCCTCCTGGGCGTCCGACGCCGCCGCGGCGCCGCGCTCCTACCCGGGCTCGCCCGGCTACACCGACGTCGGCACGTCCGGCGACACCGCCGCCGCCTCGGCGAACTTCGACGGCGCGGGCTACAGCTACTCCGCGCGCGCCCTGGCCGCCGAAGGCGTCACGCCGGGAGCGAAGGTCACGGCGGGCGGGGTCTCGTTCACCTGGCCGAAGGTGGCGTCCGGCGCGGCGGACAACTACGTGGCGAACGGACAGACGGTGAAGGTCTCCGGGTCCGGCAGCATCTCCTTCCTGGGCGCCGCCAACAACGGCCCGGCCTCCGGCACCGCGACCGTCACCTACACCGACGGCACCACCCAGTCGGTCCCGCTCGCCTTCTCCGACTGGACGCTCGGCGGAGGCACCGGCTCGCCGCTCGCGGACAACACGGTCGCGGTGACCACGTCGTACCGCAACCAGGCCGGTACCGCGCCCGACTCCACCACCACGTACGTGTTCGCCACCAAGCCGGTGGCGCTGGCCGCCGGCAAGACGGTCAGCGGCGTGCGCCTGCCGTCGGACGTCGCCTCGGGCGGCCTGCACGTCTTCGCGATCGGCTTCGGCACCGGCTGACCGCCCTGCGGAACATGCCGCCCGGTGGAGCAATGACCGGGATTCCGGGGCACGGCCCGCCAGGCTGGACGGCTGTCGAGGTCGTGTGACAGGAGTCCCGGGTGCGAAGACCACGTAGGCCGAACCGTCAGGTGTGCCGTCCCGCCGCGAGGACGGCACACCACACGGCCGGAACCGGTGCCCCGGCCTCCGGGAGTGACACGTGAGCCGGACCGACACCGACCGGGAACCGGACGGCGCCACCGCCCCCCGGACCGAGCTGCCGGCGCCCCCCGTCTGGATGCGGCTGCTTCCGGCCCTGTTCGTCGCCGCCGTCCTGGCAGTGGAGCCCCTCACTCCGCCGCAGTGGCCGGTGAGCTTCGCGCTCATCGTGGTCCCCCTCCTGACCGCCTTCTCCTACGGACCCGTCGCCGTGGCCGGCGCGACGGTGTTCGCCGTGGTCTTCGAGGGCGTCCTGGCCGGCACCCCGTGCTGCGCGGGCCGGTCCGTCGGCTATCTGTGGGACCGGCACTACGTCGCGTCGTACATTTGTACGACCCTGGTGGGTGCACTCGGCACGGTCCTGGCCGCGCACCGGATCCGGCGTGAGCGCACGCTGGCCGACGTGCGGTTCGTGGCCGAGATCGCGCAGCGCGTCCTGCTGCGGCCGGTGCCGCACCGGATCGGCCATCTGGTGCTGGAGAGCCTGTATCTCTCGGCCGCCGCGGAGGCCCGGATCGGCGGCGACCTCTTCGAGGCCGTCCCCACCGGCTACGGGGTCCGGCTGCTCATCGGTGACGTGCGCGGCAAGGGGCTGCTCGCGGTCGAGACGGCCGCCGCCCTGCTCGGCGCGTTCCGCGAGGCGGCGTACGAGGAACCCGATCTGGCCACGCTCGCCGTCCGGCTGGAGACGAGCATGGCCCGCAGGGCGGTGCAGCTGGGCGGGGACGAGACGGCCGAGCGGTTCGTCACCGCGGTGTTCGCCGAGATCCCGGCCCACGGCGGGCTCGTGCGCATCGTCAACTGCGGCCATCCGCCACCGCTGTGTCTGCGTGCCGGTCAGGTCCGTGAACTGGACAGCGGCCGGTCGGCGCCGCCGCTGAACCTCGGCATGCTGGTCCAGGACCCGTATCACATCGACGTCTACCCGTTCGGGCCCGGCGATCAGCTGCTGCTCTACACGGACGGCGTCACGGAGACTCGGGACGCCTCCGGTGCCTTCTACCCCTTGGCCGAGCGGGTCCGTTCCTGGGGCCCGCTCCCGCCCGGGGAGTTGCTCGCCCGCCTCCACGACGACCTGCTGGCCTACAGCCCCCGGGGTCTGCAGGACGACACCGCCGCGCTCGCGGTGTGTCTGCTGCCCGGCGAACCGTCCGCGCCCGCACCGCCCGAGTGAGGGTCAGAAGCGGGTGTGGGCGAACCAGTTGTCGAGGACCGCCGTCCGTCCCGCGACCTCGTAGCCGGACTCCGTGTACGACCGCCGCCCGTACAGGAGCAGCAGCAGGTCCGCCGCCCGCCCGCGCACGGTCGCCGTGGCCTCGTCGTCGCCGTGCGGCACCCGGCGGAAGCCGTCCGGGTCCAGGCGCATCCGCCACTCCTCGCCGGTGTCCGTGGTCGCGAACACGAGGGTCTCCCCGTCACCGCGCAGCTCGGTCACGCCGGGGGCGAAGAGGCCCGCGTAGGGGAGGTTGACGAGGAACTCGTCGACGCCGTCCGCCGCGAGCACGGGCTCGATGTCCGCCTCCCCGGCCGCCTTCAGGCCGACGGCGTGCTCCGCGTCGACCCGGTGCACCAGCGTCTCGAAGAGCATCCGGCGGGCCCAGAACCTGGCGTGCTGGTCCTCGCCCCAGGCCCACATCGGTGCCTCGGGGTCGGTCTCCCGCAGGACGGCCGCGACGGCGGGCTCGCCGGCCGCCACCCACTCGGGATGGTCCCGCTCGTCCTCCGGCAGCCCCAGCTCCACCTCGCGGCTGCGCGGCGGCTCCTGCACCAGCTTGGTCAGCAGCCCGCCGAACCAGCGCTGCAGCCCGCCCACATGCCGGGTGAGATCGGCCAGCGTCCAGCCGGGGCAGGCGGGTACGGCACTCGCGGGGTCGGCGCCCTTGACCGCCTCGGCGTAGCGCAGGGTCTCGTCGGCGATGGCCGCACGGTAGATGTCGTACGGCAGGGGGTGTCCCTGCCCGCTGGTCGCTGCCATGGCAGGCGCCGTCCTGTTCTGGTCCTCGGGTACGGATGTCGCGTCGGCGTCAGTCTGTCCGCTGGAGTGCACTCGAAGCCAACTCGGGGCTCAGGGGATCTCCTGCTCGGCCCAGATGACCTTCCCCTGGTCCGTGTAGCGGGCGCCCCAGCGCAGGGCCAGCTGGGCGACCAGGAAGAGTCCGCGGCCGCCCTCGTCCGTGATGCGGGCGTGCCGCAGCCGGGGGGCGGTGCTGCTGGCGTCGGAGACCTCGCACGTCAGGTGGGCGTCGCGGAGGAGCCGTAGCCGGATGGGCGGTGCGGCGTAGCGGATGGCGTTGGTGACGAGTTCGCTCACGACGAGTTCGGTCGTCAGGGCCAGCTCCTCCAGACCCCAGTCCCGTACCTGGCGGGTGGCGCGGGCGCGCAGCTCACCGACGGCGGCCGGGTCGGGGGGTACGTCCCAGGAGGCGACGTGGTCGGCGCCGAGGGCGTGGGTGCGGGTGAGCAGGAGGGCGATGTCGTCGGGCTGGGGCACGGGCACGAGCCGCCGCACGGCGGACGTGCACAGCGCGGCGAGGTCCCCGTCGGTGCGGGCGAGGACCTCGCCGAGCCGGGCCATACCGCGCTCCATGTCGTGGTCGGGGCCCGCGACGAGGCCGTCGGTGTAGAGGCCGAGCAGGCTGTTCTCGGCCAGTTCGATCTCGGTGGCCTCGAACGACATGCCGCCCAGTCCGAGCGGCGGCCCGGCGGGGATCTCCGGGAAGCCGGCGTGTCCGTCGGGCGTGACGACGACGGGCGGCGGGTGTCCGGCACGGGCCATGGCACACCGCCGGGTGACCGGGTCGTAGACGGCGTAGAGGCAGGTAGCGCCGATGAAGGTGGCCGTGGTGCGGGCGGCCGCGCCGGCTGCCGACTCCTCGTCGCTCAGCCGGAGCACCAGGTCGTCGAGGTGGGCGAGCAGTTCGTCCGGGGGCATCTCCATCTCGGCGAGGGTCTGGACCGCCGTACGCAGCCGGCCCATGCTCGCCGCCGCGGCGATGCCGTGGCCCACCACGTCGCCGACGACAAGGCCCGTGCGTGCGCCGGACAGCGGGATGACGTCGAACCAG
>NZ_JAIQYY010000009.1:321523-347969 GCF_020181035.1 Streptomyces sp. CoH27 | reverse complement strand
GCGGCAGCAGGCTGCGCTGGAGGGTGACCGCCGCGGTGTGTTCCCGGGTGTAGCGGCGGGCGTTGTCGAGGCACACCGCCGCCCGCGCGACCAGTTCGCGGGCCACGAGGACGTCGTCGGGTCCGAAGGAGACCGGGTTGAGGGAGCGGGCGAAGGTGGTGAGGCCGAGGACGGTGTTGCGGGCCCGCATCGGCACGGCGATGAGCGAGTGCACGCCGTACTCGCGGATCTTCGCCGTGCGCAGCGGCTCCTGGGTGGCCCACAGGGCGTCGGAGGGGTCGAGGACCGGGATGAGCAGCGGCTCGCCCTCGATCAGCAGGTTCGCGTCGTGCGGCGGCGGGACGAAGTCGACCGCGTCGCCGACCTGGGCGACGGCCTCCGGAGCCCCCTCGCGCACCGAGCGCATCGCGGCCCGGCACATCAGGGGCCGGGCGGGCGCGGGGCCGGCGTCGGGCAGCCAGGCTCCGTGGCCCTCGGTGCTGAGCACCGGCTCCAGCAGGTCGACGACGACGAAGTCGGCGAAGCGGGGGACGGCGAAGTCGGCGAGTTCCTGCGCGGTCGCCCCCACGTCGAGCGTCCGGCCGATGGCGGTGCCGGCCTCGTTGACCAGGGTGAGCAGCTGGCGGGCGTGCCAGCGCTCGGTGACGTCCTGGACCATGTAACAGACGCCGGTGATGGTGTCGTCGCCGTCGACGAGCGGGAAGAACGAGGTCGAGTAGGCGTGTCGGCGGTGCGGGTCGGCCCAGCTCCAGCCCTCGTACTCGTAGTCGGTCACCGGGAGTCCCGTGGCGAACACCTTGCGCATCAGCCCTTCCAGGGCCTCCGCCTGCAGGCCCGGCAGCAGCTCGCTCAGGCGCCGTCCCAGCCGCTGCTCACGGGGGACCCCGCCGATGTGCTCCAGAGTGTCGTTCAGCCATACGTAGCGCAGCTCCCGGTCCACGACGGCCATGCCCACCGGCGAGCGGGTCAGGAAGCCGTCGAGGACGGACTGGCCCATGGTCCACCGCCGGTGCTGCTCGCGGGCCGACACCAGGAAGCACTCGCCGTCGCCGACGCGGAAGGACGCGGACACCCGCAGTTCGACGTCGAGGGCGCGCCCGTCGCGGTGGCTCACGGTGATCCGCCCGCTCCAGCCGCTTCCGGCGCGGCAGCGCCCCACGATGCCGGCGAGCCGCGCGGGGTCCTCCGGCATGGCCAGCAGACGCCGGGCGGAGCCGCCGACGACCTCCTGTTCCGGATAGCCGAGCAGTGCCGTGGCGCCCCGGGTCCAGCCGATCACCATGCCGTGCGCCGAGATCACCGCGGCCGCGTCGGTGGACGCGTCGAAGGGATCACCCGGCCCCATGGACGGGGATGCGGCATTACCCTTCGGCGCTTTGTCCATCTTCTTCACCCTTACACCACTATGGTCCTGATTGCCGTCGAGCGGGCAGGCAAACAGGGGGTGCGGCTCAGCGCAGGCCGGGCGGGGCGTCCGGCAGCGGAGCGCGGCTGCCCTCGCAGGCGTAGACGATCTCCACCGAGCCGCCGGGCAGGGCGCGCTGGCGCTGGAGGACGAGCCCGGTCGTCGGGCTCAGCGCGGGCGTCAGCCGCATTCCGCCGCCGAACAGCAGGGGTACGACGACGAGCTCCAGCGTGTCGAGCGCGCCGAGGGCGTGGAAGGTCTGGATCGTGCGCGGGCCCCCGACGAGATGGACGTCGCCGCCCTGGTTGGCCGCGCGGAGCTTCTCCAGCAGCCGCGCCGGGTCGCTGTCGGTGACGACGTTGTCCGGGGTGCCGGCCGGCCGGTGGGAGCCGAGCACGAACACCTGGAGCGTCGGCCAGGGCCAGCGGTCGTGGCCCAGGGCGGGCTCGAAGGTCGTACGGCCCATCAGCGCCTGCTCGCAGTCCTGGAGGAACTCCCGGATGCCGTGGCTGGCGCCGCTCGCGAAGGCGGGGTCGGCCGTGTGGGCCGGCCAACCGGTCGGCGTGGTGACATAGCCGTCGACGCTCATGGCCATACGGGCGCGGATCCTCATGTCGTCTTCCTGTCTGGTCGGTGCGGGCGAGGCGGACCGGGTGCCTCCCATCCAAACGTCGAACAGCACGCGCGCCTTTCGACACGCCGCCGGAAGAATCTTCCGCACGCGCCACCGGCCGAGGGGCGGACGGCAGTTGACGCGTAGGATGGGCGAGATCCACCACGCACACCCCTCCTCATCGCGTAAGGACTGAGGTCCATGGTTCCGGCGTCCTCCAGCGGTCGCCGTCGGCACTGAGCCGTCCGCCCGGCGGCGGAGTTCTCGGTGCCCCTTGCGTCACCTCGCGGCGGCCCGACGACCCCTATCACCCGGCCATGCCCGGCCCTCCCTGGCCCATGGCCCTCTTCACCGTGAGGTCTTCATCGTGCGCACCGATGTCCAGAGCTTTGCCGTCGCCCACCTCCTGCGCCGCCCGGCGGCCCGCGAAGTCGGCGGCTTCGTCGCGGGGTTCGACCCCTCGACGACCAGCCCGTACGTCAACTACGCCACCCCCTTGCCCGGCGCCGAACCCACGGACCGGGACCTCGCCGACCTGATCTCCGCCTTCCGCGAGCGCGGGCTCACGCCCCGGCTGGAGTTCGCCCCGGACTCCGCGCCCGCCGTGGAACCCGCGCTGCGCCGGGCCGGATTCCGTACCGAGGCGGTGCACGAGTACCTGGTCTGTACGCCCGCCACGCTCGCCGAACCCGGCCGCGCCGCCGGATCGTTCGAGGTGGAGGTCCCGGCCACGGACGCGGACTACACCGCGCTCGACGCCGCGCTGTCCGAGGCCTTCGGTGGTGAGTTCCGGCCGTCGCCGGAGGGAGCGGCGCGGTTGCGGCGCACCGAGGAGGGCGGCGGCGCGGTCCGCTTCGTCCGTGCTCCCGGCGGCGACTGCGCCGGCGGGGCCCTGTGCACGGCGCCCGCCGAGGGCACCGCGGAACTGGCCGGCGTCGGCACCCTCCCGGCGTACCGGGGCCGGGGCATAGCCGCCGCGGTCACCCACACCCTGGCGGCGACCCTGTTCGGCCGCGGCGCGCGGTCGGTGTGGCTGGAGTACTCGGGCGAGGGCTCGCGCCGCGTGTACGAGCGGGTCGGCTTCCGGCCGGGCGGCACGCGACTGTACGTGTCGCTGGACAGCTGACCCCGCCGCGCGGAGGTCAGGCCGGCCGACCGCCATGACCCGCCCGACACCCCGTCCGTGCCCGGCCGTTCGGGCGCTACAGCCGGCGCGCGTACCGGTCGGTGGCCGCCACCAGCGCCTCGGCCGTCGCGGCCGCCCCGGCGTTGTGCCCGGTGTCGCCCACGATCACCAACTCGCTGCCGGGCCAGGCGTGATGGAGGCGCCAGACGATGCCGAGGAGGTTGCCGAAGTCGAGGGCGCCCTGGACCAGGGTGCCGGGGATGCCCTTGAGGAGGTGGGCATGGCGCAGGATCACGCCGTCGCCGTTGCCGTCGCCGAGGAAGTGGCCGTTGCCCCAGTAGTGGGTGACGGTGCGGGCGAAGCCCATGCGGAACTCGGGGTCCTCGTAGCGTTCGACCGAGCGGGGTGGTGCCGGGATCATGGCGGTCTCCCAGTCGGTCCAGGCGCGCGCGGCCCGTGCCCGCACCTCGGCGTCGGGGGATTCCAGGAGCCGGTTGTAGGCGGCGGCGAGGTTGCCGTCGCGTTCGGCGGCGGGCACCTGGGAGCGGAACCGCTCGAAGGCGTCCGGGAAGACCCGGCCGAGGCCCCGGGTCAGCAACGCCACCTCGGCGTCGGAGCCGGTGGCGACCCCGGTCAGCACCAGCTCGGTGACGGCGTCCGGGTGGGTCTGGGCGTAGCGCAGCCCGAGCACCGAGCCCCAGGACACACCCCACACCAGCCACCGGTCGATGCCCAGGTGACGGCGCAACTGCTCCAGATCGGTGATGAGATGAGCCGTCGTGTTGACGCTCATGTCGGTGTCGTGGCGGCTCGCGTGCGGGGTGGAGCGGCCGCAGCCGCGCTGGTCGAGCAGGACGATCCGGTAGGCGGCGGGGTCGAACAGCCGCCGGAAGTACGGGGTGCAGCCGGAGCCCGGTCCGCCGTGCAGGACCAGGGCGGGCTTGCCGTCGGGGTTGCCGCAGGTCTCCCAGTACACGTGATTGCCGTCGCCCACGTCGAGCATGCCGGTCTCGTACGGTTCGATCTCCGGGTGAAGGGACATCCCGGCAACGTAGCGCAGGTCGGAAGCCCGCGCTCCGGGCGATACCCTCGGTGCGCTCTGTCGCGGAAGCGCCCCGGAATTGTCCGTGATCGGTAACAGAGGGATCCCGTGATCAACCCGGCCCGTCCTGACAGGTGCACAGGAAGTCGGCGACACGGCACGGATCAGAACAGGGGCGGACATGGCGCGGCACAGCGGGCGGGGTTGGTACGGCCGGATGGTCGCGGCGGCGGTCGGGGTGACGGCGGTCGCCGCCGCGACCTCGGTGTGGACCGCGCAGGCGGGGCAGTCGAGCGGCGGTTCGGCACGGCACGGCGCTGCGGCGCAGCCCGCCGCGCCGCAGCAGCAGCAGCAGCAGCAGGAGAAGGTGGCGGCCGTGTCCCCCGTCATCGCCCACGCCTCGGACGGCGGCGCGCACGCGGTCAACATCACGATCGATGACGGCCCGGACCCGGTGTGGACCCCGCAGGTGCTCCAAGTGCTGCGCGCCAACGGGGTGAAGGCGACGTTCTGCATGATCGGCCCGCAGGCGCAGGCGCACCCGGACCTGGTCCGGCAGGTGGTGGCGGCCGGGCACCGGCTGTGCGACCACACGGTGTCCCACGACACCACGATGGACAAGAAGTCCGAGGCCTACCAGTCGCAGCAGATCCTGGGGGCGGAGCAGCAGATCGCCCAGGCGTCCGGTGGCGTACAGCCGTTGTACTACCGGGCCCCGGGCGGCGCCTTCACGCCGTACAGCCGCACTCTCGCCGCCTCGCACGGCATGCGGCCGCTGGGCTGGAACGTGGACTCCAAGGACTTCGAGCGGCCGGGCACCGACGCCATCGTGGCCACGGTCAAGCGCGAGCTGGCCAACGGTCCGACGATCCTCTTCCACGACGCGGGCGGCGACCGCTCCCAGACCGTGGCCGCACTGCGCAGCCTGCTGCCGTGGCTGAAGCAGCAGGGCTACACCTTCGGTTTCCCGGTGCGCTGACCGGCCGCTCCCGGTTCGGCACTTCAGCCGACGCGGGCACGGGAAGCGGCCATGAGTGTGCGTATCCAGGTGGCCGCCGGCCGAGTGTCCGCCGTAGATCACGCGTTCCGGGTCGATCCGGCCGGCGTGGCCTGTGCGGCGAGGCCCGGCAGCAGGCCGGCGGACCGCGCGCTGTCCGTGGATGTGGCCGGCCGGCCGCCCCCGCCGCCGACCCGCCGGTACTCGACGCTCGCGACCGCACGGCCGGTCTCCGCCGCGAGGGCCCCGAGGAACCCGGCGACCTGGTCCACGGCGACCATCCCGACCAGGTGACCGACCTGTTCCCGCCCGAGAGGCCGGAAGGGGCCGAAGCCACCGAACCGGTCCTGCCGCTCCTGTGTACGGCAGTGCGCCGGCCAACCACCGGTGAACCCCGGGGGAATTCTTGGCCACCGAAATCCTGGGACGAGTGTTCGGTTCCGCAGGGGCGCCTACCATGAGGCCGTTGCGTACGTCGTCCCGGAAAGGCTCGCCATGCCGTTGCCTCGCCTCGGCACGCGGTCCGTTCGTCTCCGGACGGCACCCGCCGTGTTCGTCGTTCTCGCCGTGGCCCTCGGGGGCACACTGCTGGCGGTCTCGCCGGACGGCACACGGCACGGCAAGGCGTCCGCCGACACGTCGGGGCACACCGTCATCGAGGTGTCGCAGAGCCGCTGCGGCAGTGGCTGGACCCGGCCCGAGCCCGGAGTGCGGACCTTCGACCTGCACAACCCCTCCGACGGCGCCGCCGAGGTCTATCTGGAGGACCCGGACAACCACGCGGTGTACGGCGAGGTGGAGGGCATCGCGCCCGGTACGACACGGCAGTTGACGGTCCGGCTCGGCAAGGGGTCGTACGCCTTCGAGTGCGTGCCCGACGACGCCGACGCCGTCACCGGGCCCACCGTGCGCATCACCTCGGGTCAGCGCGGTCCGGGCGCGGCACCGGTCAGCGAGCACGACCTGATCCCGCCCGCCCTCTCCTACCAGAAGTGGGTCGGCGAAGGCCTCGCCGACGTCGTACGGCTGACCACCCGGCTCCAGCAGGACATCGACGGCGGCGATCTCGCCGCCGCCCGGTCCGACTGGCTGCCCGCGCATCTGGAGTACGAGCGGCTGGGTGCCGCGTACGACGCCTTCGGGGACGCGGACGCGCAGATCAACGGCACCGACGCGGGTCTGGCCGACGGGGTGCGCGACAAGGACTTCGCCGGATTCCACCGGATCGAGTACGGGCTGTGGCACGGCGAGTCGGCCGACGGGCTGCGCGCCCCGGCAACGGCGCTGGCCAAGGCGCTGACCGGGCTGCGCGACAGCTGGGCGCAGACCCGGATGGACCCGGCCCAGCTGGGGCTGCGCGCGCACGAGATCCTGGAGAACACCGTGCAGTTCGAGCTGACCGGCCGCACCGACTACGGCAGCGGCAGCAACCTCGCCACCGCCCGCGCCAACCTCGACGGCACCCGCCAGGTGCTGTCCCGGCTGCGCCCGCTGCTCACCACGCGGTACGCCGATCTGCCGGGCCTGGACCAGGAGTTGGACCACGCCCAGCAGACCCTCGACGGCTTCCGGCACGGCCCGGGCTGGACCCCGCTGGACCAGCTGAGCCAGGCCCAGCGGGAGCAGGCCGACTCGGTGCTCGGCGACCTGGTGGAACGGCTGGCCTCGGTGGCCACCCTGTGCGACCCGCGGAGGACCGTGTGAACGCCGAGGACCGTATGAGCGAGGACCGTGTGAACGCCGAGGACCGTGTGAACGAGGGCGGACGGCCCGGCGGCCTGGGCCGGCGCGGTTTTCTGCGGGGTGCCGCCCTGGCGGGAGCCGGCCTCGCCACGAGCGCCGCCGCCCCTGCCGTACCGGCCGACGGCACCCCCGCGATCGCTCCCTTCCACGGCGTCCACCAGGCCTCCGCCATCGCCGCTCCGCGCCGTACCAGCGTCTTCGCCGCCCTCGACGTGACCGCAGGGACGCGTGCCGAACTCGCCGACGTGCTGCGCACGCTGACCGAGCGGGCCCGCTTCCTCACCTCGGGCGGGACACCGGACCCGGCCGGCATCACCGGCCCGCCCGCCGACTCGGGCGTCCTCGGCGACCAGGTGCCCGGCGGTCGGCTGGCCGTCACCGTGGGCGTCGGCGCCTCGCTCTTCGACGACCGGTACGGGCTGGCCGCGCGAAAGCCCCGCCGGCTGACCGCGATGCCCGCCTTCCCGGACGACGACCTCAAAGCCGAGTGGTGCCACGGCGACCTCAGCCTCCATCTGCACGCCGACGACACGGACACCACGCTGCACGCGCTGCGCGACATCGCCCGGCACACCCGGGGCGCCCTGCAGGTCCGCTGGCGGCTGGACGGCTTCAGCAGCCCACCCCGCCCCTCGGGCACCCCGCGCAATCTGCTGGGCTTCAAGGACGGCATCGCCAACCCGGACACCGGCAGCGCGCGGGAGATGGACCGGCTGATCTGGGTGGGCACGGGCGCCGGCGAACCGGACTGGACCGTCGGCGGCAGCTATCAGGTGGTCCGGCTGATCCGGATGCTGGTGGAGTTCTGGGACCGGGTCTCGCTCAGCGAGCAGGAGCGGATGTTCGGCCGCTCCCGGGTCTCCGGCGCGCCGCTGGACGGCGACCACGAGCACGACACGCCGAAGTACGCCGACGACCCCAAGGGTGACGTCATCCCGCTGGACGCGCACATACGCCTCGCCAACCCACGCACCCCCGCCACCGCCGACCAGCGGCTGCTGCGCCGCGCGTACAACTACGACCGGGGCATGGACGCCAACGGCAACCTCGACATGGGGCTGCTGTTCTGCTGCTACCAGCAGGATCTGAAGCGGCAGTTCGAGACGGTGCAGCACCGGCTGGCGGGCGAGCCGCTGACGGACTACATCAAGCCGTTCGGCGGCGGCTACTTCTTCGCGCTGCCCGGCGTGCGCGACGCGTCCGACTGGTACGGACGCACCCTGCTCGCCTGAACCTGTCCGGACAAGTCGAAGGCAGAACAGGTCAACACACAGTCAAGTTTTGCCCCAGCATCCCTGACTCGGTGTTCACTCGCGCGTCATCATGGCTCCGCCGTCGCGCCGTGCGGCGGGCACAGCATCCGTGCTCGTACAACGCACAGACGTTCTGTCCGGAGGGGTTGACCATCATGGCCAGCAGAGGAAGACGAGCCGCTATGCGGAGCCTGGGCGCACTCGCGGGCGCCGCTGCGCTCACCGTGCTCGGCAGCAATGCGCCGGGGTGGGCCGCAGCGCCCGCGAGCGCGCCGGGCGGGCACTCCTCGACCGCCACGCCGATCAAGCACGTGGTCGTGCTGTTCGACGAGAACATCTCGTTCGACCACTACTTCGCGACCTACCCGAAGGCCGCCAACACCGACGGTACGAAGTTCACGGCGGCGAAGAACACCCCCAAGGACATCGACACCCTCGCGCACGCGGGCCTGCTGACGAAGAACCCGAACCAGTACGCGCCGAAGCGGCTCTCCCCCGCGCAGGCGATGACCTGCGACCAGAACCACAACTACGGTGCCGAGCAGCTCGCCTACGACGGCGGCAAGGCCGACCAGTTCGTGCAGGACACCGAGGTCGACAAGTGCAGCGGCGGCCTGTTCGGCGAGCCCGGCCTGGTGATGGACTACTACGACGGCAATACCGTCACCGCGCTGTGGAACTACGCCCAGCACTACTCCCTGGGCGACCGCTCCTACAGCTCGGTCTACGGCCCCTCCACGCCCGGCGCGCTGAACCTGATCTCCGGCAACACGCACGGCGCCATCTCCGTCGACCCGAAGACCGGCAAGCAGACCTCGACGCCCGACCCGTACGCCGTGAAGTCCCCCGACGCCCAGGGTGTGGGCACGGTCATCAACGACCCGGACCCGGCCTACGACGACTGCTCCGGCAAGGACCACACCAGCACCAACGCGCTGGCGTCGATGCAGGGCAAGAACATCGGTGACCTGCTCAACGCCAAGAACCTGACCTGGGGCTGGTTCCAGGGCGGCTTCCGGCCGTCCACCGCGTGGAACGGCACCTCGGGCTCCTACGCCAAGTGCGACACCACGCACACCAACGTGGGCGGCGCGGCCGTGGCCGACTACAGCCCGCACCACAACCCGTTCTCGTACTACAAGTCGACGGCCAACCCGCACCACCTGGCCCCGAAGAACGTCTCCGAGATCGGGCACAACGGTCAGGCCAACCACAACTACGACCTGACCGACTTCTCCGCCGCGCTCAAGGCGGGCAAGCTCCCGGCCGTCAGCTTCCTCAAGGCCGGTGAGTACCAGGACGGCCACGCCGGCTACTCCGACCCGCTCGACGAGCAGCACTTCCTCGTCCAGCAGATCAACGCGATCCAGAGCTCGCCGCAGTGGAAGTCCACCGCGATCGTGGTCGCCTACGACGACTCCGACGGCTGGTACGACCACGCCTACGTCACCCCGAAGAACGGCTCCACGGACACCTCGCTCGGCTCCAACGGCAAGGCTACGGACAGCCCCGCCTGCCAGCAGGGCCCGAAGGCGGCCGGCGGCTACGCGGACCGCTGCGGCCCCGGCACCCGCCAGCCGCTGCTCGTCATCTCGCCGTACAGCAAGGTGAACAAGGTCGACCACACGCTGACCAACCAGGCGTCCATCACCCGCTTCATCGAGGACAACTGGCACACCGGCCGCATCGGCGACCACTCCTTCGACGCCACGGCGGGCTCCCTGTCCGGCCTGTTCGACTTCCGGCACCCGAACGGCAAGCAGGTGCTGCTGAACTCCGACGGCTCGGTCAAGTCCGTCGGCCCGATCAAGTACGTCGCCCCGGTGGACACCGGCATCACCCCGGGTCCGGCGATGCAGGACGCGGCCTCCGCGACCAGCACCTCCGGCTTCCCGGCCCTTCCGGTCGGCCTCGGCGTGGGCGCCCTGCTGGCCGCGGGCGCGACCGGCACGTATCTGACGATGCGCCGCAAGCAGCGCGCCTGATCGTCCGCACCTGAAGCGCGCCCCTGGTCGGTGACCGGGGGCGCGTTTCGTGTGCGGGCCAGGGGCCGGTAAAGGCGCTGGCCACAGACCGCTCGCGCTGGTGGGATGGCGCCATGCGACGTCAGCGTGCGATCACTGTGGACCGGGGCGCCTTCCAGGACGCGGTGACCCCGTGGGAGCAGGAGTCCTGGCGGGCCGAGGCGCTCGACTGGGTGGCGGAGCGGCTCGCCGTACGCGGGCTGTGGGTGAACGGTGACCTCAAGGTGCGCGTGCGGCCGTGGTCGGTGCTGGTGCGGGTGCCTGTGGCCGGGCGCGATGCCGTCTGGTTCAAGGCGAATCCGCCGGCCAGCGCGTTCGAGGGGCCGCTGACCGCCGCGCTGGCCCGCTGGGTGCCGGATGATGTGCTGGAGCCGCTGGCCGTGGACGCCGGGCGCGCGTGGGTGCTGCTGCCCGACGGAGGCGACCTGTTCCGGGACGTGCTCGCGCGGGAACCGGTCGAACCCCGCACCTGGGCCTGCCTGTTGGGTCAGTACGCGCACATGCAGCGGGCGCTGGTCCCGCACGCGCGCGAGATCGAGCGGCTGGGGGTGCCGGCCGCCCGGACCGCCGCCCTGCCCGAGCTGTTCGACACGCTGCTCGCCAGGGACGCCGGCATGCCGCCGGAGACACGGTCCCGGCTGGAGCATCTCCGCCCTCGCCTCACGGACTGGTGCGCCGAACTCGCCTCCCTCGGCATCGAGGACACCCTCGACCACGCGGACCTGCACGACGGCCAGCTGTTCCGTCCCGCGCCGGACCGCTTCACCTTCTTCGACTGGGGCGACGCCGCCGTCTCGCACCCCTTCTGCAGTCTGCGGGTCCCGGCCGAGAAGGCTCGCGCGCGCTACGGTCCGCAGATCCTGCGCATGCTGCTCGACGCCTACCTGGAGCCGTGGACGGGTACCGGCCGCACGCCGGAGGATCTACGGCAGGCAGCCCGCCTCGGCTGGCGCCTGAGCGCCCTGAGCCGCGCCGCGTCCTGGGGCCGCACGTTCCCCGGCCCGTCCGGCCCGCCCCCGGTCGCCGCCCAGAGCTCCGAGTCCCTGCTCGGACTCCTCGACGAGCCACCGTTCTAGGCGTCAGGGCGCACGGCCACTGGGGCACACCGTGTCCGGGCGAGCGAACCTCAGGCGCCGCCGCCCCCGCACTCGCCCACCCACCGCCCCAGGGCGGACACTGGGCCGTATGACCCGTGCTCCCGCACCCGTGGCTGCCCCGCCCGGCCGTCGGGCCGTGCTCATGTCCCTGGTCGGTGTCGCGGTCGGCGTGGCGGGCTGTTCCGGCCGGACGGGTTCCCCGGCGTCGCAGTCGCCTCAGCGCTCCCGCACACCAACATCGTCGTCCCCGCCCACGCCCGCGACCTCGCCCTCGCCCTCCTCCGGCCTGCCGCACACCACCCCTTGGCGGCCGACCTCGGCCGAGGTGGAGCCGACCGCCAAGTCGCGGGCCGTGCAGGTGGTGGAGACCATCGGTGCCTGGGCGGACGGGCAGGGCGGAGCGGCGGCGGCCCGGTCGCGGGTCGGGGCGCTCGGACTGCCGGCCGGGCTCGTCGCTCAGGCCGGGCCGCTGCTGCCGACGGCCGACCAGGCGGTGTTGCAGGTCGTGGACGCGCAGTACGGCGGGATCCTGTCCCGGTCCGCCAGTGTGCTGGTGGTCTGCCAGCAGTGGATCCGGCGCGGCGGGACAGTGAGCGCGGGCGGCACGACGGTCGACGTGCGGCTCTCCGAGGCGGGGGGCCGGTGGACCGTGGACGCACTGCATCCGGCACAGCCCGGACCGGCCGCCCGCACGCTCGCCCCGGACCTCCGCACGGCGCTGGCCGACGACCGGATCGTGCTGCCGCCCGCCGCCGTGGCGGACCTGCGCAGTGGGCAGGTGCACACCAGCGTGGCCCGGGCGATGCTCGCGCTGGCGCGGACGTACCGGCTGGAGGTGAGCGTCGTGCGCTCGGGGCATCCGCTGGACGTGTTCGGCACCAGCAGGCCCAGCGACCATCCGCGCGGCCGGGCCTTCGACGTGTGGCGGATCGACGGCCACACGGTCGTCGACCCGGCGACCCCGCGGTCCCTGATCGAGCGGTTCATGCGGGACGCGGCGGCCGCCGGGTCGTACAACGTGGGCGGTCCCGTGCTGCTGTCGGGCGGCGGCGCCGGCCAGTTCTTCAGCGACGCCACCCACCACGACCACGTGCACGTCGGCTTCCGCACCTGATCGCCCCGTCCACGGCGTCACCCGTACGGCCGTACTCCTCCCCCGGCGTTCCCGCGCTGTCGCCGTCCTGCGGTTGCGCCGGCCGAGTGAGCGTCGGGACGCTGGAGCGGAAACGGCACCCGGGAGGTGAAGTGGCTCCGGTAACCGACCCCGCGTCCTCGGACGGCAGCGCTGGTCTGCGTCGCCGGCGTTTCCTCACCGTGTGCGCCGGCCTCGGCCTCGGCACGGCCGGCGCGTGCACGGCCGCACCACCACGTACCCGCTCCTCCACCACCCCGCCCGGCGGACGGCTGCGCCCGGAGTCGGAGCGAGACGCGCCGGGCACCGCCGACTGGCGGCTGGGCCCGACCGGACCGGTGGACGCGGTGGCCGGGTACACGGACCGGGTGAGCGTGTCCCCGGGCGAGCCGTTCGCGCTGCATGTGTCGACCACCGCCGCCTCCTTCCGGGTGTCCGCGTTCCGGGTCGGCTGGTACGGCGGCCGGCAGGCCCGCCGGATCTGGGCGTCGGAGCGCATACCGGGCCGCGCCCGGCCCGCCCCGCACACGCTGTCCGCCACCCGCACCGTGCGCGCCGACTGGCCGGCGACGCTGACCGTGGACAGCGGCGGCTGGCCGGAGGGCGCCTATCTGCTGCGGCTGGAGGCGGACACCGGTCATCAGCGGTACGTGCCGCTGATCGTGCGCTCCGCCGAGGGCGCGGGCCGTACGGTGCTGCTGCACGCACCGGCGACCTGGCAGGCGTACAACCGCTGGGGCGGCAGCAGCCTGTACAACGGCGCGTCGGGGGCGTACGCCACCCGGTCCCTCGCGGTGAGCTTCGACCGGCCCTACGACGGCGTGGGCGCCGAGAAGTTCCTGGTGTACGAGTGGGCGCTGGTGGTGCTGGCCGAGCGCCTCGGCATCCCCCTCGCCTACAGCACGGGCGTCGACGTCCACCGGGATCCGGGGGTGCTGCGGGGCGCGCACGCGGTCGTCTGTCTGGGGCACGACGAGTACTGGACGCCACAGCAGCGGGCCCATGTGACGGCCGCCCGGGACGCGGGGACGAACATTGCCTTCCTGGGCGCGAACACGTGCTTCCGGCGGGTCCGGCTGGAGGCCGGGGAGGGAGCGGACGACCGTACGGTGGTCTGCTACAAGTCCGACGTGCGCGCCGACCCCTTGTACGGCTCGCACCCGGCTCTGGTCACCACCGACTACCGGCTGCCGCCCGCGCCCGACCCTGAGTCCTCCCTGACGGGCGTGCTGTACGAGGGCTACCCGGTGGACGCGCCCTACGTGGTCCGGGCCGCCGACCACTGGCTGTACGACGGCACCGGCGTGCGCTCCGGCGACGCGTTCGCCCATCTCGTCGGCGTCGAGTACGACCGGGTGACGCCCGGCTCCCCCACGCCCGGCCCGCTGGAGATCATCGCGCACTCCCCGCTGGTGTGCGACGGACGGTCCAGCCACAGCGACTCGGCGTACTACACGACGCCCGCCGGAGCGGGTGTGTTCGCGACCGGGACCATGCGCTGGGTGGAGGGCCTGGTGGCCGGGACGGGCCTGCTCGGCCGCGACCACGGGATGGACGCCCGCACCCGGGCCTTCGTCACCCGCACCACGGAGAACCTCCTGCGGACCTTCGCACAGGGCCCGGCGGCCCGGCACGCCCCGGCACCGCGCGCCAACGTGCGTACCATGTACGGAAGCTGAGTTGGAATCAGTTGGCCGGACCCTGCTGCCCTCCCGACCGCATGCGGTCCCTGCGGGCGTTGTTGTAGACCCGCAGGAGGTGCTTGGCCACGGCACAGGCCGCGCCGTCGGCACGGCACTGACGGCACGTGCGCACATGCTGCTCATAGGTGAGGCGCGCGTTTTCCAGCGCATCGTGGGAAGAAGACATGGACATCTCCGGGCAGGGCGCGCGTCACCGGGACGGCGCCGAGTTGACTGACTGGTGCACCCGGAGTCAAGGTCATCATGTTACTGGCGGTACTGGGAAACTCACCGGTAACTGACCTGGTGGAGCGCCCTCAGCGGTCCTCGCGCAGCGCCCGCGCGTGGTTCAGGAAGGCCGTCAGGCCCACCTCGAAGGCACGGTCCGCCCGCCCCTCACCCACGGCGGCGAGAGCCTCGGCCAGGTGCGGGGTGGGGGCGTTGTCGGTCAGCTCCCACATCGTCTCGGGGGCGGCGAGGTCGAGGGCGGAGCCCAGGACCAGGTTCTCCAGGGCGATGATCAGCGGCATGATCTCGGCACGGCCGAAGCCGGCATCGAGCAGCAGGCTCACGGCGCGCTCGTACTGCTGAAGGACCCGGGGTGCGCGGACCGGTGAGGTCATGAGCAGCGGGATGGTCCGGGGGTGCGCCGCGAAGGCGGCACGGTAGGAGCGGGCCCAGGCCTCCAGGGCCGCGTCCCACGGGGTCAGCTCCAGGGTGCCCGGGTCGATCGCCGAGGCGACGCGCTCGCGCAGCAGCTCCACTATGCCGTCACGGCCGTCCACATGATGGTACACCGAGCCGGTCTGCGCGCCGAGCCGGCGGGCGATCTGCGGGACGCTGAAGTCACCGGTCTCGTCGATCAGTTGGAGCGCGGTCGCGGTGATGCGCTCGCGGTCGAGAAGCGGTGTGCGCGGCCGTCCCATGGTCGTCGTCTCTCCCTGTGGTCTGCCCGAGGTCTTCCCGGATGCCCACCGGCAGGTTACATTGCGGAAACCGAAAGCCTTTAGGTTTACGGCTCCGGGCACCCGCCATCCCTCCTGGGCGCCCGGAGACGCCGGTCTGCCCCGCCCACCCCGGCCCGGCCCGCCGACGCCCGCGAACCCGGCTGCCCCACCACCGGGACCCTCTCCCCTCCCCCGCCACAAGGGCTCCCCCGTATGTCCGTGTCCACCTCCGAAATCCCGGGGGACCTCCCGGGGGAGCGAGCGCCGTCCGGCGCGCCCGGCCTCCGCTCCGGGTCCCTCGGCACCGCCGACATCGCCTTCTTCGTCGTCTCCGCCGCCGCGCCCCTGACCGTCATGGCCGGGGTCGCCCCGCTCGCGATCCTGCTGGGCGGCATCGGCGCGCCCGTCGGCTATCTGCTCGCCGGGCTGACCCTCGCCGTCTTCGCCGTCGGCTTCACCACCATGAGCCGTCATGTGACCAGCGGCGGCGCCTTCTACGCCTACATCACCCGAGGCCTGGGCCGGCCCGTCGGCATCGGCGCCGCCCTGCTGGCCCTCGTCGGCTACAACGGCATGGAGATCGGCGTCTACGGCCTGCTCGCCACCACCGCCCGCGACACCCTGCACACCCTCGCCGGCACCGACGTGCCCTGGCTGCCGATCTCGCTCGCCGGACTGGTGCTCATCGGCTACGGCGGCTACCGCTCGATCGACTTCGGAGCGAAGGTGCTCGGTGTGCTGCTCGTCGCCGAGACCGGGATACTCGTGCTGCTCGCCGGCGGGGTGCTGATGAAGGGCGGCGCGCACGGACTGTCCCTGGCGTCGCTGGCACCCTCGCATGTACTGGTGCCCGGCATGGCGGCCGTCCTCGCCTTCGCGTTCGCGGCGTTCACCGGCTTCGAGTCGACCGTGATCTACCGCCGCGAGGCCCGCGACCCCGAGCGCACGGTCCCGCGCGCCACCTACCTCGCCGTCGGATTCCTCGGCCTCTTCTACGCGTTCGTCGTCTGGATCGCCGTCCAGGCCTTCGGTGACGACCAGGTCGTACGGGCCGCCGGGAAGGATCCGGCCGGGCTGTTCTTCACCGCGATCACCACCTATGCGGGCGGCTGGGCCGCCGACCTGATGCACCTGTTCATCGTCACCAGCGTCATCGCCTCCCTCCTCGCCTTCCACAACGCCATCAACCGCTACGCCCTCGCCCTGGCCGAGGAGGGCGTCCTGCCGCGCGGGCTCGGCCGGATCCACCCCCGGCACCGCTCGCCGTACCTCGCGGGCCTCGCCCAGACCGTTCTCGGCGCGGTGGTCGTCCTCACGTTCTGGGCGGCGCACGCCGACCCCTACCAGCAGCTGCTGCTGTGGGTGAACACCCCGGGCATGATCGGCCTGTTGCTGCTCCAGCTGCTCGCCGCGATCGCGGTGCCCTGCTATTTCCGCCGGGTGCGCCACACGGAGGGCCGGGTGCGCACGGTCGTGGCCCCGGTGCTCGCCGCCGTGCTGCTGACGACCGCGATCGTGCTGGTGGTGACCCACATCGACCTGTTCACCGGCGCGTCCCCGGCGGTGAACACCCTCCTCGTCGTCGTGGCACCCGCCGTCTTCGTCCTGGGTCTGCCGCTGGCGTGGTGGCTGCGCCGGTCCCGCCCGGAGGTCTACGCCCGGTTCGCCACCGAACCCACCGACTGACCCCAACCCGCCCACCTCGTACAGGAGTTGCCGTCATGCCCGCTGCCGACCTCGTCCTCACCGGTGCTCAGGTCCGCACCCTGGACCCCGCCCGCCCCGCCGCCTCCGCGGTCGCCGTGCACGACGGGGTGATCACCGCGGTCGGCGAGGCGGCCGACGTACGGGACTGGCGCGGGCCCGGCACCGAGGTCGTGGACCTGCACGGCGGGCACCTCGTGCCCGGCCTGGCCGACGCGCACAGCCATCCGGTGTGGGGGCTGGACATGGCCACGGGCACGGATCTGTCGGATGTGACGGACCTGGCCGGACTGCGCGCGGCACTCGCGGGGGCCGAGCGGATCGAGGGCTGGGTCCTGGGACACGGCCTGGACCACAACGCGTTCGCGGGCCGGCCGGTCCATCACGACCTGATCGCCGACGTCCTCGACGGCGCCCCGGCCTTCCTGCGCCTCTACGACGGCCACTCCGCCCTCGCGAGCCCTGCCGCGCTGGCCGCCGCCGGGGTGAGCGGACCGCGCGCCTTCGCCCAGCATGCGGAGGTGGTGTGCGACGCGGCGGGCCGGCCCACCGGTCATCTGGTCGAGCACGCCGCGATGGACCTGGTGGCGGACATCGCGCCACGGCCGTCGTACGCCCGACGGCGGGCCAGGCTCGTGGAGTTGCTGTCCGCCATGGCCGGGACCGGGCTGACCGGTGCCCAGGTGATGGACGGCGGCGACCTCGACCTGGTGGCGGCGGTCGCCGAGGAGACGGTGCTGCCGGTGCGGCTGCGGTTCGCTCCCTGGTGCATGCCGGGTGCCGACGACGAGGCACTCCGGGAGCTGGCGCGGCTCCAGGGCAGGGGCGGGCGGCACTGGCTGGTCGGCGGCGTCAAGTTCTTCATGGACGGCACCGTGGAGGGCGGCACGGCGTGGCTGGAGCGTCCCGACTGCCACGGTCAGGGCACCGCCGCGTTCTGGCCGGACCCGCGCGCCTACGCCGAGGCCGTCCGCACTCTGCACGCGGCCGGTGTCCGCTCGGCCACGCACGCCATCGGGGACGCGGCGGTACGCCATGTGCTGGACACCGTCGCCTCCCTCGGGCCGAGCGGGTACGGCGCCCACCGGATCGAGCACATCGAGACCGCGCCCGACGAACTCCTGCCCCGGTTCGCCGAGTTGGGGGTCGCCGCCTCACTCCAGCCGCCGCACACCGAGTACACGCGCGACGACGGCACCGACGAGTGGTCCCGCCGGCTGGGCGGCGAGCGGGCCGCGCGTGCCTGGCGGCTGCGGGATCTGCGGGAGGCGGGCGCGACGGTCGCCCTCGGCTCGGACTGGCCCATCGCGCACTACGACGTCCGGGCCGTACTGGCCATGGCCCGCCGGCCCAGGGGCGCCGCGGCCCACCGGCCGGGACTGACGCCGTTGCAGGCGCTGGAGGGCTGCACCAGCCACGCGGCGGCAGCGGCCGGGGAGTCCGGCATCGCCGGCCGCATCACCCCCGGCCACCGCGCCGACCTGACCGCGCTCACCGTGGACCCGGTGCACGCCCCGGCCGACGAACTGGCCGACGCCCCGGTCGCGTTGACGGTGACCGGCGGACACGTGGTGCACCGGGGGGTGTGACGGCGAAGGCAGCGCCCCACCCCGCACACTGGGCGGATGAACGTCTTCCGAACGGTGCGCCGGATGCCCGCTCCGGAGTGGTACGGACGCCTGCGCGTGCGCAGCGGCGACCTCTCCCCCGCCGACTGGCTGACACCGGGCACGCCGGGACACGGGGTCTTCGGCACGGTGGCCGGCGTCGCCGCCGGGGGTTTCGCGGCGTACGCCCGGATCCTGCATCCGGCCTCTCTGGACGACCGGCCCGTGCGCTGGTCGGCGGTGGCCGCCGCGTACGGGACCCGGGTCACGCCGGACTCGCGCTGGTACGAGGTCGTCGGCATGGACAGCGGCTACTGCACCGTGGCCGAGTACGGCCTGCCCGGCGTCTGGGACGAGCATCCGCCCGAGGGCCCGACCCCGCCCGACCTCGCCCGGGCCCTCGTACCCGTGCTGACCCGGCACACCACGACCCCGGAGCGGTGCTGGTTCGGGCTGTGGGACGGGTACGGCCGCTGGGACTTCGGCCATGTGCCCTTCTTCGAGACCCCTGGCCGGGAGGAGGTGCTGCTCAGCGGCGCCCTTGCCGACGCCGTCTCACCGGTCTCCCTGGACGAGTTCGCCGAGCTGCCCGATCTGTGGTGGCCCGCGGACCGCGCCTGGATCCTGGGCGGGGACGTCGACCTGACCAGCACCTACGTCGGAGGGTCCGCCGAGCTGATCGCCGACCTGCTCGCCGCCCCGGACCTGGAGGCGCATCCCGTGGCCGAACACGGCATGGCCGGCTGAGCCGTCAGAGGTCCGCCCGGCTAAGATCGGCAGTGGCATCGCGTGCCGGTCACCGTCCGGGTGAGGCATGGAGGTGTCAGGAGATGCCCTCAGGAGGCATTCCTTGTCCGTCGAGTTGAACCACACCATCGTCCATGCCCGGGACAACCGGGAGTCCGCCGAGTTCTTCGCCGAACTGCTCGGCCTGGAGATCGCCGGGGAGTGGGGCCCGTTCGTCGCGGTCGCCCTGAGCAACGGAGTCACCCTGGACTTCGCCACCGCCCCCGCGGAACACATCACCCCGCAGCACTACGCCTTCCTTGTCTCCGAGGAGGAGTTCGAGGCCGCATACGCGAAGATCAAGGAACGCGGCATCGAGCACTGGGCCGACCCCCACCGGAAGCGGCACGGCACCATCAATCACAACGACGGCGGCAGCGGCGTGTACTTCCTGGACCCCGCGGGTCACGCCATGGAGCTGATCACCGTCCCCTACGGTGGCTGGCCGGCCTGACCGGCGGGTTCACGCGCCGAACGCCTCCCGCCTGATCAGGTCGATCAGGCGCGGGGTGCCCTCGGTGGTGCGTACGTCGAGAAACGTGCGCGCATGACCTTCGGTGGCGGCCTCGCGCACCAGCGCGTGCGCGAGGTCGGCCCGGGAGGTGAACCGTCCGGGCAGCCGGCCCGGCGCCAGCCGGTAGTCGCTCACCTCGCCGGTGTCGAAGAGACCGGCCGGCCGGAGCACCGTCCAGTCGTGGCCGCTCGCGCGGACGATGTCCTCCATGCGGCGCATGTCGTCGTAGACCGTGCGCCCGACGACCCGCACGAAGAAGGGCTCCAGCACCTTCCGGAAGAAGACGCCCTCACCGGGCGCCGGCACGTCGAACAGGACGGTGGACGACACGCACACCAGCCGCCGGACACCGTGCAGGGTCATGGCACGGGTGATGTGGGTGAGGCCCGTCGAGTACACCGTGACCGGATCCCGGCCGTAGGGGACGCCGAGGGTGGAGATCACCGCGTCGTGACCGGCGACGACGCGCTCCACCGCCGCCCCGTCCAGGACGTCGGCCTCCTCGACCCGCAGCCGGGGCCGGCCGGGCGGGAAGGCGTCGGGGTGCCTGGTCACGGCGGTGACGGTGTGACCGGCGACGGTCGCCTGCTCGGTGACCAGCCGCCCGGTCGGCCCGTTCGCGCCGAAGACGACGAGTTTCATGGGCTTCTCCTTCACTGCGCGGTGCTGCTGCCATGGACCGAGAGGGCCCGGACGGCGGCGGGTGTGACAGCGCCGGCGCAGCATGAGACCTACGGCACACAGCCGCCCCCCGATGTCACACTCCGGGGGCCTCGGCCCCTCAGGGTGGCGAGACGTCGTGAGGGAGATGCCATGGCCGACCACCGGACGCCTGCGGGGACCGACACCGCCACGCAGGCGTTCCTGGACCACCGTGAGCTGCTGTTCGCGGTGGCGTACAACATGCTGGGCAGCGTCGCCGACGCCGAGGACGTGCTGCAGGAGACCTGGCTGGCCTGGGCGGGCCGAGCGGGCGCCGGGGACGCGGGGCAGGCGCCGGAGATCAGCCGTCCGCGGGCCTATCTGGTACGGATCACCGTGCGGCAGGCGCTGGCACGGCGGGCGCGGATCGCCCGGCGACGCGAGACGTACGTCGGCCCGTGGCTGCCCGAACCCCTGCTCACGGACGGCCCCGACGGTCCGGCGGCCGGCGAGGACGCCTCCGCACAGGCGGTGCGCACCGAGTCCGTGTCCCTGGCGCTGCTCGTCGTCCTGGAGACCCTGACCCCGCTGGAGCGGGCGGTGTTCGTCCTGCACGAGGTGTTCGGTTACGCGCACACCGAGACCGCGGCCATCCTCGGCCGCAGCCCCGCCGCCGTACGCCAGCTCGCCCACCGTGCCCGGACCCGGGTACGCGCCCGGCGCCCCCGGTACCAGGCTCATCCCCGGGTCCGGCGGCAGGCGACGCAGCGGTTCGTGGCCGCGGCGCTCGGCGGGGATCTCGCAGCGCTGCTGGAGATCCTGGCGCCGGAGGCGACGCTGTGGATGGACGGCGGCGGCAAGGGGCAGGCGGCGCCTCGGCCGGTCCGTGGCCGGGACAAGGTGGCACGGACGCTGACCGGCTATGCCGCGCGCTCGGCGGAGGGGCTGCGGATCGAGCACCGGGACATCAACGGGGACGCGGCCGTAGTGGTGTTCGCGGACGGCTCCCCGCACGCGGTGATGGTCATGGACCTCGACCCGGACACCGAGCGGGTCCGCGAGGTCTACCTCGTCACGAACCCGGACAAGCTCTCGGCCGTGGACCCCGCCGCGCCGGGCGGGACACCGCCGGAGGTGTAGCGGCGCGCATGAGCGGGACGCCGGCGGATGCGGCGTCCCGCGAGGGGCGTGTCATGCGTCGGGCCGGGGCTCCGTCACGGATTCACGGCGCTGCCGCCGAAGGTCACCACCAGGTGGCCGTCCGAGGCGAAGGACCAGCCGAGGACCCCGGAGTACGAGGAGCAGCGGGAGCCGTTCGTGCCGGTCCAGAACTGGTCGGAGCTGTCGGAGCTGCCGGAGATCTTGTCGTTCTGGCCGCTGACGGCGAAGCGGCACGAGGTGTCGTTCCGGAACACCGAAGTGCCCGTGTCGAAAGCGAAGTTGCGCTCGGTGTTGTCGATGCTGACGTTGTCGGAGATCGTCATCGTGCCTGGGTTGCTGTTGTAGGTGAACCCGTGGTGGCCGTTCTTGTAGGCGATGTCGTGCCGCACGATGTGGTTGACCGCGATGTCGTCACCGCCCAGCTTGTAGCCGTTGCGGTCGCCGTTCTTGTTCTGAGTGCCGTCGGTGAGTGTGCCATTGCCGTACGACAGGGAGTACTCGACGGTCACCGGGCCGATGGCGCCGGTGTCGGTCTTGGCGTAGAGGTCCCAGCCGTCGTCGATGTTGTTGTGGGAGACGTCGTACCGGAAGACGTTCCCGGTGCCCGTGGTGAGCTTCGAGGCGAAACCGTCGGCGTTCTCACCGGTGGGGTCCAGGTTGTCGTGCGACTCGGAGCTCACGATCAGGTTGTCGGACGGCCACTGACTGCTCGGCGTGCTGGAGGAGATGCGGCCGAGCTGGAGCCCCGTGTCCCGGTTGTACGCGGTGACCACGCGCTCGACGACGTTGTTGCTGCCGCCGACGTAGATCCCGTTGTCCCCGGCATGCTCCACGGTGAGGCCGTACAGGTGCCAGTAGTCGGCGTTGAGCTGGATTCCGCGGTTGGACGAACTGGTGCTCTGGCCCGAGAAGTTGAGCACCGGGGACTCGCCCGGGTACGCGGACAGGGTGGTGCGGGCGCTGGACGTGCCATTGCTGCCGGCCGGGATGGTGACCGTGGAGGAGTAGTTGTACGTCCCGCCGCGCAGGTAGATCGTGCCGCCGGAGGCGATGCGGCTGATGGCCGAGGTGAGCGTGGTCGGCGCGGACTGGGTACCGGCCGCGCTGTCGGTGCCGCTCGGCGACACGTACAGCACGGTGGCCGCCGCGGCGGCCTGGGGGTGGGCGGTCGCCGCCTGTGCCGTGGTGCCGGAGAACACGGCGAGCGTGCCGGCGAGCAGAGCCGCGCACGCGATGGCTGGCCTTGGTTGCATCGGCTTGTCTCCTGAAGTCTGGCTCGGCTGTGCGGGATTCGAGCGGTCCAAGGGGGTGAACTCCACTGCCGGGCGTGGCATCGTGAAGCCAGGAGAGAAAGCGCTTTCCTCTCTCGCTTTCCCGACGGTAGGGAGTTACCATGTACGCGTCAATGGTCACGTACATGATTCATATTCAGAAGACGGACCCTGTGTGGTGGTGCGGGCCCGCCGCAACTCACCCGAGGCGACGGAACAGGCACCGGCAGGCCACGCGGCCACTCACCGGAGACGACGGAACAGGCAGCGGCGGGGACCCTCGTCACTCGCCGGGGGCCAGCGTGTGGGACAGGATGCGGGCCGTCTCCGCGACCAGCGCGTCGTCCGGCGGGGCGTCTTGAACGTTCTTGGTCGACAGCACGGTCAGCAGGAGCGGGGTACCGCGAGGCGTCCAGGCCACGCCGATGTCGTTGGCGGTGCCGTAGTCACCCGTGCCGGTCTTGTCCGCGAGGACCCAGTCGGCCGGCAGCCCCGCGCCGAACCGCTTGGCGCTGGTGGTGTTGCCCTTCAGCCAGCCGACGAGCCGTTCTCGGTCGGTGCCGGAGAGGACCCGGCCCAGAGTCAGCCGCTCGAAGGCGCGGCCGAGGGCCTCGGGGGTCGTGGTGTCGCGCAGGTCCCCGGGGATCGCGCTGTTCAGGTCCGTCTCCCACCGGTCGAGCCGGCTCGCCTCGTCGCCGAGCGAGCGGAAGAAGCGGGTGAGACCGGCCGGCCCGCCGATCTGCCGCAGCAGCAGATTGCCGGCCGCGTTGTCGCTGTACTGGATCGCCGCCGCGCACAGATCCCCGACCGTCATACCGGTGTCCACGTGCTCGGTGGTACGCGGCGAGTTGGGCAGGATGTCGTGCGGCGGATAGTGGATCACCTGGTCCAGCGGAGCACAGCCGCCGTGGTCGCGCAGCACCGCCGCGGCGGCGAACGCCTTGAACGTCGAGCACATCGCGAACCTCTCCCCCGCCCGGCGCGCCACGGTCCGCCCGGTGCACAGGTTGCGTGCGAACACCCCGAGCCGGGCGCCGTGCCGCTGCTCCAGGTCGCTCAACTCATCCTCGGCAGCGTCCTGTTGCGCACGCGGAGCCGCCGACGCGGCGAGTGCGGACAGGGCGTCGGACGCGACGGCCACAGCGGTGAGGGCGAGGCCCGCCTTGAACAGGCCACGCCGGGCAAGGGATTCGGGCTGGTCGGCGTGCTCGACCTGGTCGAGTTGCTCGGGGCTGGTCATGGGCATGATCCTTCCGGTCTGGGCCGTCGCCGGCTTGCTGGATCTTCGACGAGGACAGCGAAACAGCCGGACACCACTCATGTCCAAGAGGGAACTTTGAACACACCATGCCTTATTGATATGAGTGCAGGATGGATCTCCTTGCGCACCTGGAGGCGTACGTCGCGACGGCCGACGAGGCGAGCTTCACCCGGGCGGCCGACCGGCTCGGCATCGCCCAGCCGCTGTTGAGCCGCCGGATCAAGACACTGGAGGAGCACTTCGGCGGTCTGCTGTTCGACCGCGCCCGACGCCAGATCTCCACCACGGAGCTGGGCGTCCTGCTGCTGCCGTACGCGCGGGACGTGCTGGACCGGGCCCAGCGGCTGCGGCAGGTCGCCGACACGGCCGGGCGGGCCCGGGTGCGTGTCGTCGGCGTGCCCGCGCACTGCTCCCCTGCGGCGCTGGCCCGCGTCATCAGGTCCGGCACCGAGCATGGGATCACCCTCGGTGTGCGCGAACTGCCCCCGCAGGAGCGGGCGTCGGGTCTGGGCGATGGTTCGCTCGCCTATGCCCTGGTGCGGGTCTCGCCGGAACAGGGGATGTTCCGGGTGCCGCTGGGGGTGGCGTCCGCGCCGGAGCCCGACGGCACCGCGGGTCCGTCGTACGGCTCGCGTCGTGCCGTCCATCT
Source organism: Streptomyces sp. CoH27 (assembly GCF_020181035.1). Taxonomy (GTDB): domain Bacteria; phylum Actinomycetota; class Actinomycetes; order Streptomycetales; family Streptomycetaceae; genus Streptomyces; species Streptomyces camelliae. The sequence continues at coordinate 323,313 of NZ_JAIQYY010000009.1, read as the reverse complement.
GGAGGAACTACGGCCGCGCCGTGGCCGCAGCACCCCGGTCGCCGCCCCGCTGCCGGTGCTGACGCTGCCGGAGGATCATGTGCCGTACCACGGGGACCGGCTGGAGCGTGCGGTCGCCCGGGCGGGGCTGCCTCCGGGCCGGGTCCGGGCGGCCGGACCCGCGGCGGGCGCGCTCGCCGAGACCCTGGCGGGACGGGCGCTGCTGCTGTGCGCCGAACCGTTCGCGCGCCGGCACGGGGCCGCCTGGGCCCCGCTGGGTGACCGTTCCCTGCACCGGGGCTACGACGTGAGCGCCGCCCCGGGGCGGTCCGGTACGGCGGGTGTGCCGGACTGGCTGGCGGGGCCGCTCGCGTCGGCGGTCGGAGCCGACGGCGGCGGGTCCGGCTTGCCGCGACCCGGTGATGCGGTCGATGACGTTCCGGCGCGGCTGGCGGCGCGCGGATGAGCGCGGCACCGGGGTATGTCGGTGACGGTGCCCTCCTGGACGTGGCCGAGGCCATTGCCGCGGACTGGGCGGCCCTCGGCGTGCACGGCTCCTTCCTCGCCAGGAACCTCGACACGGGCGGACAACTCGGGTTCGGAATCGAGGAGTTGATGCCCCTGGCATCGGTGGTGAAGGTCCCCCTCGCGCTCGTCGTACTGGACCGGATCGCGGCCGGGGAACTGGACCCCACGCACCCGGTGAGGCTCGACCCGGCACGGACCAGCGTCGGCCCCACCGGTCTCGCCGCGTTCCGCCACCCGGCCACCGTGGCCGTAGGCGACCTGATCCTGTCCATGCTGTCGGTGAGCGACAACGCCGCTGCGGACGCCCTGCTCGATCTGGTGCCGGTCGCCGAGGTGGACGCGCGGCTGCGTGCATGGGGATGCGGGGAGCTGCGGATGCGGCACCGGATGAACCACATGTACGAGTGCGCCGCGGGCGCCGCCGGCAACGACTTCTCCCTCGCCCTGGAACTGGCCGTACGCGACGAGGGCACGGACCGGCACGCCATCGCTTCGCTGGACCCGGCCCGTGCCAATGCCGGCACTGCGGTGGCGCTCGTGGATCTGTTGCGGCGCGTGTGGTGCGACCGGATCTCCGTTCCCGCGGCGACGGCGGAGTTGCGCCGGCTGATGGGGCTGCAGGTCTTCGTCCAGCGGTTGGCGAGCGAGTTGCGGGCGGACACGTTGCGGTGGAGTGGCAAGACCGGCACGTTCTTGCATCTGCGGCATGAGATCGGGGTGGTGGAGGCGGAGTCGGGGGATCGGGTGGCGATCGCGGCGCTGTCCCGTGCCGGGCGTCGGGCGGGGATCGCCGCGGATGTCGATCTGGCGATCGGGGTGGCGGGGAGGCAGGCGTTCGAGGCGTTGCGGGGGTAGTGGGTTGTTCGCGCCACGCGGCGCAGTGGTGCCGGGTCCCCCGCCGCCCCGGTGACGGATCGGAGCGCAGACCTCACCCAGAGCACGCATCTGACCCTGGCCGCCGCCGAGAAGGCCGCGCGTGCTGCACTGGACGCCGCCGCGCAGGACGGCCGGCAGGTCTCCGTGGCCGTGGTCGACCGGGGCGGCAACACGCTGGTCACCCTGCGCGGGGACGGGGCGGGGCCGCAGTCGTACGAGTCGGCCGAGCGCAAGGCGTTCACCGCCGTGTCCTGGAACGCGCCCACCTCGCAGCTGGCCGAGCGGCTGGAGCAGGCGCCGGCCCTGAAGGACATCCCGGGCACGCTGTTCCTCGCCGGCGGCACCCCGGTGACCGCCAAGGGCGCCCCGGTCGCGGGCATCGGTGTCGCGGGGGCCCCGTCCGGCGA
>NZ_JAIQYY010000009.1:0-321405 GCF_020181035.1 Streptomyces sp. CoH27 | reverse complement strand
CCCGCACGTCCCTGTCAGTGGTTCAGACGAGGCGGATCAGCGGAGGTCCCACCGGTCCGCGTTCATGACCTTGACCCACGCGGCGGCGAAGTCCTTGACGAACTTCTCCTTCGCGTCGTCGCTCGCGTAGACCTCGGCGACGGCACGCAGCTCGGAGTTCGAGCCGAAGACCAGGTCGGCACGGGTGCCGGTCCACTTCACGGCGCCGGAGGCGTCGCGGCCCTCGAACTCGTCCTGCGCGGCGGAGGTCGACTTCCACTCGGTGTCCAGGTCGAGCAGGTTGACGAAGAAGTCGTTCGTCAGCGTGCCCGGCCTATCGGTGAAGACACCGTGCTTGGAACCGTTGTGGTTGGCACCGAGGACGCGCAGACCACCGACGAGGACCGTCATCTCGGGCGCGCTCAGGTTGAGCAGGTTCGCCTTGTCGAGCAGCAGGTACTCGGCCGGCAGGCGGTTGCCCTTGCCGACGTAGTTGCGGAAGCCGTCGGCGGCCGGCTCCAGCGCGGCGAACGACTCGACGTCCGTCTGCTCCTGCGAGGCGTCGACACGGCCCGCCGTGAACGGCACCTCGACCGCGAAGCCGCCGTCCTTCGCCGCCTTCTCGACGGCCGCGGAGCCCGCGAGCACGATCAGGTCGGCCAGCGAGACCTGCTTGCCGCCCTTGGCGTTGAAGGACTCCTGGACGCCCTCCAGGGTGCGCAGCACCTGGGCGAGCTCGTCCGGGTTGTTGACCTCCCAGTTCCGCTGCGGCTCCAGGCGGATACGGCCGCCGTTGGCGCCGCCGCGCTTGTCGCTGTTGCGGTAGGAGGAGGCCGCGGCCCAGGCGGTGGAGACGAGCTGCGCGACGGTGAGGCCCGAGCCGAGGATCTCCTCCTTGAGGGAGGCGATGTCCGCGGCGTCGATCAGCTCGCCGGTGCGCTGCGGCAGCGGGTCCTGCCACAGCAGCTCCTCGGAGGGGACCTCCGCGCCGAGGTAGCGGACGACCGGGCCCATGTCGCGGTGCGTCAGCTTGAACCAGGCGCGGGCGAAGGCGTCCGCGAACTCCTCCGGGTTCTCGTAGAAGCGGCGCGAGATCGGCCCGTAGATCGGGTCGAAGCGCAGCGACAGGTCGGTGGTGAGCATCGTCGGGCGGTGCTTCTTCTCCGGGTCGAACGCGTCCGGGACGGTCTCCGGGGCGTCCTTGGCGATCCACTGGTGGGCGCCGGCCGGGCTCTTGGTGAGCTCGTACTCGTACTCGAAGAGGTTCTTGAAGAACCCGTTGCCCCACTGGGTCGGGGTCTCGGTCCAGATGACCTCCAGGCCGGAGGTGATGGCGTCCTTGCCGACACCGGTGCCGTAGGTGCTCTTCCAGCCGAGGCCCATCTGCTCCAGCGGGGCGGCCTCGGGGTCGGCACCGACGTTGTCCGCCGGGCCGGCGCCGTGGGTCTTGCCGAAGGTGTGGCCACCGGCGATGAGGGCGACGGTCTCCTCGTCGTCCATCGCCATACGGCGGAAGGTCTCACGGATGTCGCGGGCCGCGGCGATCGGGTCCGGGTTGCCGTTGGGGCCCTCGGGGTTGACGTAGATGAGGCCCATCTGGACCGCGGCGAGCGGGTTCTCCAGCTCGCGGTCACCGGTGTAGCGGGCGTCGCCGAGCCACTCGGTCTCGGGGCCCCAGTAGACGTCCTCGTCGGGCTCCCACTCGTCGACGCGGCCGCCGCCGAAGCCGAAGGTCTTGAAGCCCATCGTCTCCAGCGCCACGTTGCCGGTGAGGACCAGCAGGTCGGCCCAGGAGATGGACTGGCCGTACTTCTTCTTCACCGGCCACAGCAGCCGGCGGGCCTTGTCCAGGCTCGCGTTGTCCGGCCAGCTGTTGAGCGGGGCGAAGCGCTGCTGGCCGCCGCCGGCGCCGCCACGGCCGTCGCTGATGCGGTACGTACCGGCGGCGTGCCAGGCCATACGGATCATGAGCGGGCCGTAGTTGCCGAAGTCGGCGGGCCACCAGTCCTGCGAGGTGGTGAGCACCTCGGCGATGTCACGCTTCACCGCGGCGAGGTCCAGGGCGTTGAAGGCGTCGCGGTAGTCGAAGTCCTCGCCGAGCGGGTTGGCCACGGCCGGGTTCTTGGCAAGGATCTTCAGGTTGAGCCGCTCCGGCCACCACTGGCGGTTGCCACCGCCCTGGGTCGGGTGCGCGGCGCGGCCATGGGCGACGGGGCAGCCGCCTTCCGCCTTCGCGTCTGCGACGATCGCGTCGTTGTTCTCAGTCATGGCAATCCTTCCGAACTGTGCGGAACTCGGTGCTCAGGAACTGCGGCCGGGGGAACAATCGGGGCACATGCCCCAGTAGACGACCTCGGCCTCGTCGATGGAGAAGCCACGGTCGTCGGAGGCGGTCAGACAGGGTGCGTCGCCGACGGCGCAGTCGACGTCGACGACGGCACCGCACGACCGGCACACGATGTGGTGATGGTTGTCGCCCACCCGCCCCTCGAACCGGGCCGGGTGTCCGGCCGGCTCGATACGGCGGACCAGACCCGCCGCGGTGAGAGCGTGAAGGGCCTCGTAGACGGCTTGCAGGGAAATGTGGCCTACGCGGGCGCGGACCCCGGAGGCGATCGCCTCGACGCCGAGGTGGTCGCCGTCCCGGACGGTCTCCAGCAGCGCGACGCGGGCTGCTGTCACGCGCAGGCCGGCACCGCGGAGCTCCTCGGCGGTGGTCGGGGTCGGGGAGGCGGTCATGAGGCCGAACCTACCCTCAAAAACACGAGAGGTTCAACAAAACGAGGGGTGCAATTTTGGCCGCGTCCCGCAGCCCGCCGTCCACCTGGCCGCCATCCGCCGCGCCCGCCCCGGCTCCGGCCCGGTCGTTTGCCTTCACCTTTGCCTTCGCGCTGATCTTCACGCCTCCGCGCGCGTCGATCTTCACAACAGCCGTCGCACGACCCACCCACCGCGGCGGGCACGGCGGCACGGCCTGAACGGGCGGCCCGACGACCCGGCCGGAGCCTGCCCGCATCATCCGGCCCCGGCTCACCCAGGGCCGCGCGGCAAGCCGGAAGATCGCCCGAAGGGGTGAGCCGGGGCGAGGCGCGACCGCGGGCGCTGCCCGGCCGTGCGCTGTCCGCAGCCGCTGACGTCACGCGCGAGGCACCACGCCCCGTCGCGTTGCACGCAAGGGCCGGTGCCCGTGCACCGCCGGTGGGCCGGACCGCTCACTCACTCTCAAGCCGGCCGACGCCGGGCGGGTCAGGCTCCGCCCCGGCGGCCTGCCCCGGCGTACTCGTACCGCGGGCCGGAGCGTGGAAGGCCTCCTTCGGCTCCCGCCGACCGGAGGCGGGTTCGTCCGGGTGGTCCTGGACGGTCTTGGTGACAGCGTGGCTCGCCATGCCGAGATCGCGCCGCGGCTCGCCCGGGCGGTGCGGGGTGCCGGGGGTCACGAGCTCGGAGGACATCGCCGCGTACAGCTCCAACTCACCGAAGAATTCCAGGAGTTGCGATGCCGACCGGAGGAGGTGGAGCCGCTGCTCGCGCGCGGCGAGGAGCCTGCGGCGGGCGCACCATGAGCTGGACGGGACGCAGCCGCACCGGCTCACCCGCCGGCGCGACGCACGCCTACGGTGATCGCGCGGTCCGCGTCCTGCCGGACGTGTACGAGCGCGTCCTCACCCGCGATCCCGGCCTGCCCGCCGGCACCCTGGTGATGGAGCGCGGCGGCCCGGCCGGCCCCGGGCGGCGCGCCTGTGCCGTGGCCCTGGGCATCCCGGTCTCCATGCAGCAGCCGCCGCTGCACGGCACCGCCGAGGTACAGGAGCGCTTCGGGGCCCGGAGCGCGTGGCGCGTCTCTTCCCCGCCCGCCGCCGGCTCGACCTGGGCGCGGAGGCCAGTGCCGGATCCGGCCTCCCCTGTCGGCCGGTTCGGCGCCATGCGCTCGGTGCGGGGGTGACCACCCGGCAGACGGGCACCGGTGCAAAGGGCCCCGAGCACACCATCACCTACGACGAGGCGCTCGCCCCGCACACCGCCCGCGCCGCCCGTCTGCTCGGCGAGGAGCACCCGCGCGGCACCCTCACCGCGGGCCGCGACGCCGACCTCACCGTCTGGGACCGGGACCCGGCCCACTGCTCCGGCGACACCCTGCGCGGCCTCGCCCCCACGCACACCTTCGCCGACGGCCGCCTGGTCACACCCACCGGCGCGCCGCAAGCGCCACGCGCCACAAGCAACTTCCCCGCAGACTCAGGCAGGTGGCGGCCCGCTGGTCCCCCGCACCACCAGCTTCGGGTCCAACTCCGCCTCTCTGGGCTCCAGTTCGGGGTTCTCCAGGCGCTGTACGGCGAAGCGGACCGCGTGTTCGGCCATCAGGGCGGCGTCCTGGCGTACGGTCGTCAGGCCGATCGGCATCAGATGCGAGAGGTGGTTGTCGTCGTAGCCGACGACGGAGAGATCCCGGGGCACCTCGACACCGGCCCGGGTCAGGGCCATCAACAACCCCATGGCGCTGCGGTCGTTTCCGGCGAGCACGGCCGTGGGCAGCGGCGCGCCGGCGTCCCGTTCGGCGAGCAGGAGCCGGCCCGCCTCGATGCCGGAGCGCTCGGTGTGGTCGCCGGGGATCACACGCCCCTCGGCCTGGAGACCGGCCCGGCGCATCGCCGCCCGATAGGCCCGGCGCCGCTCGGCCGAGCCGGGTCCGCGTCCGCCATCGATGTGGACGATCCGGCGGTGCCCGAGCTCCAGCAGATGCTCCATGGCCTGCCGTACGCCCTTGCCCTCGGCCGTGTGCACGGAGTCGACCCGCGACCGGGGCACCCGGCGGCCGACGGAGACGACGGCCGCGCACTCGGCCAGCTCGTCCAGGTAGGCGGGGTCGGACCCGGGGCCCAGCAGGATCAGTGCCTCGCTGCGATGGCTCAGCAGCGCCTCGACCGCCTTGGCCTCGCTGCGGCCCTGGGCGACGGCCGACAGCAGCACGTCGTAGCCGAGGCGTTCGGCCTCGGGATAGATGCCCTCGATCAGGTCCGACTGGAAGATCTGGTGCGCGGTGAACAGCACGCCGATGGTACGGCTGCGCCCGCGCGCGAGGAGCCGGGCGGCGCTGTCGGGCCGGTAGCCGAGCTCGTCGGCGACCCGCAGCACGCGCTCCCGGGTCTCCTCACTGGCCCCGGGCTGGTTGCGGAACACGATCGACACCAGCGCGCGGGAGACCCCCGCCTTCTCGGCGACGTCCGCCATCGTCGGCCGCTGCTTGCCGTTTACATCCACCTGCCCACCCACCCTCTGACGCGCCCACCCTAGCCGGGCTCCGGGAAATCTCCCGGCAACAAGCTATTGACATGACATTTGGACAGGGTCATCGTACTCGCACTAGAGCGCGCTAGTAGAGCGCGACAGGCTCTCTGACCGGGCCTCTCTGGACCGTTCTGTTGCCACCCCGGACTCAAGCAGCCGGAGCGAAGGGAAACCAGCGTGATGCCGTTCGAAGTGCTGACCATCGGCCGTGCGGGAGTGGATGTGTATCCGCTCCAGACCGGCGTCGGGCTGGCGGAGGTCACATCGTTCGGCAAGTACCTCGGCGGCTCCCCCACGAACGTGGCCGTGGCCGCCGCCCGCTACGGGCATTCCGCGGCCGTGATCACCAAGACCGGCCGGGACCCCTTCGGCGACTTCGTCCGCACCGCCCTGGACGGCTACGGCGTGGACAGACGTTACGTCGGCGTCTCGGACATCGCGCCGACGCCGGTGACGTTCTGCGAGATCTTCCCGCCGGACGACTTCCCCCTCTACTTCTACCGCCTGCCCAAGGCCCCCGACCTGGACATCCGCCCGGCGGAGCTGGACCCGGACGCGGTGCGTGAGGCGGCCGTGTTCTGGATGACCGGGACCGGGCTGAGCGAGGAACCGAGCCGCTCGGCGACGCTGGCCGCGCTGGCGCACCGGGCCAAGGCCGGGATCACCGTCTTCGACCTGGACTGGCGGCCGATGTTCTGGCCCTCGGAGGTCAGCGGCTACCGCCTGGGACCGGCCGAGGCGCGCACGTACTACGCCGAGGCCCTGCGGAACACCACGGTCGCGGTCGGCAATCTCGACGAGTGCGAGGTCGCCACCGGCGAGCGCGAGCCCTACGCCGCCGCCGAGGCGCTGCTCGCGGCGGGGGTGGAGCTGGCCGTCGTCAAGCAGGGCCCGAAGGGCGTGCTCGCCATGGACCGCAGTGGTACGGCCGTCGAGGTGCCGCCGGTTCCCGTGAACGTCGTCAACGGGCTCGGCGCCGGTGACGCCTTCGGCGGCGCGTTGTGCCACGGGCTGCTGTCCGGCTGGGACACCGAGCGCACGATCGCCTTCGCCAACGCGGCCGGCGCCATCGTCGCGGGCCGGCTGGCCTGCTCCGAGGCGATGCCGACCGAGTCCGAGGTCGATTCCAGGTTCCGCGAGGCCGCCCTCGCCACCACCACCGAGCGAAAGGCGTGACGACGTGCTGTCCGACAAGGTGAGCCGGATCGTGCAGGCCCGCGTCAAGGACGCCGGCGCCATCGCGGCGGCCGCCGCCCGCCGGGTGAAGGCGACCTCGCCGCTCGGCGAGCACGGCAAGACGATGATCATCGCCGCTGACCACCCAGCCCGGGGCGCCAACGCCGTCGGCGGCGATCCGACGGCCATGGCCGACCGCGCCGAACTCCTCGACCGGCTGTGCATCGCCCTGGAACGGCCGGGTGTGACCGGCGTCCTGGGCACCGCCGACATCCTGGAGGATCTGCTCCTGCTCGGGGTCCTGGACGGCAAGAGTGTCTTCGGTTCCATGAACCGGGGCGGCCTGGCGGGCTCGGTCTTCGAGATCGACGACCGGTTCACCGGCTACGACGCCGAGACCATCGCCGCGATGGGTTTCGACGGCGGCAAGACCCTCACCCGCATCGCGCTGGGCGACCCGGCGACCCCGTCGGTGCTGGAGAACACCGCCCGCGCGGTCAACGAACTGAATGACCGCCGGCTCATCGCGATGGTCGAGCCGTTCGTCTCGGAATGGCAGGCCGGAAAGATCCGCAACGACCTCTCCACCGAGGCCGTGATCAAGTCCCTCACGATCGCCTCGGGGCTCGGCCGCCGTACCGCCTACACCTGGCTGAAGCTGCCGGTCGTCCCCGGCATGGAGCGCGTGCTGGCCGCCTCCACGCTGCCGGCGCTGTTGCTGGGCGGGGAGGTCACCGACCCCGAGGCGGCCTTCGCCTCCTGGGGCAAGGCGCTGAAACTGCCCACCTCGCAGGGCCTGGTCGTGGGCCGCTCGCTGCTCTACCCGGCCGGCGGCGACGTCGCCGGAGCCGTCGACAAGGCGGTGAGCCTGCTGTGACCACCGACAGCGCATACGTCATCCCGGGCGGGACGTCGGGCGAGGGTCCGTACGACCTCGTCGTCACGCCCGAGTCGGCGGGCTGGGGGTACTCCGGCCTCAGGATCCTGACCCTGGAGCCGGGCACGGTGCACACCCTGTCCACCGGGGACTCCGAGTTCCTCGTGCTGCCCCTGACCGGCGGCTGCACCGTCGCCGTCGACGGGCAGGTCTTCGAACTCACCGGCCGGACCGGCGCGTTCAGCTCGGCCACCGACTTCGCGTACGTTCCACGCGCGTCGCAGGCCGTGATCAGCAGCGCCTCCGGCGGGAGGTTCGCGCTGCCCTCCGCCCGTACCGAGCGAGGTGGCCTCCCCGCTCGGTACGGACGCAAGGAGGACGTGCCGGTGGAACTGCGGGGCGCGGGCGCGTGTTCCCGCCAGGTCAACAACTACTGCCTGCCCGGCACCTTCGACGCCGAGCAGTTGCTGGTGTGCGAGGTCCTCACGCCGGGCGGGAACTGGTCGTCGTACCCGCCGCACAAGCACGACGAGGCCCGCCCCGGCCAGGAGTCGGAGCTGGAGGAGATCTACTGGTTCGAGGTCTCCGGCGGCGAGAACGGCTTCGGCTACCAGCGCGTGTACGGCACCGCCGAGCGGCCGATCGACGTCCTGGCCGAGGTCCGCTCCGGCGACACGGTGCTGATCCCGCACGGCTGGCACGGTCCGTCCATCGCCGCGCCCGGCTACGACCTGTACTACCTCAACGTCATGGCAGGCCCCGGCCAGGACCGTGCCTGGCTGATCTGCGACGACCCCGCCCACGGCTGGGTCCGCTCCACCTGGGACACCCAGGACGTGGACGACCGGCTGCCCTTCGGAGCGAACCGATGAACACCGTACGACTCACCACCGCCCAGGCCCTGGTCCGCTTCCTGGCCGGCCAGTACAGCGAACGCGACGGTCAGGAACAGCGCCTGATCCCCGGCGTGTGGGGCATCTTCGGCCACGGCAACGTCGCCGGCCTCGGCCAGGCCCTCCTCCAGGCCGCGACCACGGGCGAGGCCGACCTGCCGTACTACCTCGCCCGCAACGAACAGGGCATGGTCCACGCCTCCGTGGCGTACGCGAAGATGCGTGACCGCCTGGCCACCTTCGCCTGCACCGCCTCGACCGGCCCCGGTTCCACCAACATGATCACCGGTGCGGCCCTGGCCACCACCAACCGCATCCCGGTCCTGCTGCTCCCCAGCGACATGTTCGCGACGCGTGTCGCCGAGCCGGTCCTCCAGCAGCTGGAGGACAGCCGCGGCGGGGACGTCACGGTCAATGACGCCTTCCGCGCCGTGTCCAAGTACTTCGACCGCATCTCGCGACCCGAGCAGCTGATCCCGGCCGCACTGGCGGCGATGCGGGTGCTCACCGACCCGGTCGAGACCGGTGCCGTCACGCTCGCACTCCCCCAGGACGTGCAGGCCGAGGCGTACGACTGGCCGGCCGGCTTCTTCCGGCGCCGGGTCTGGCACATCGGCCGCCCGGTGCCGGAACCCAGCGCCGTCGAACGCGCCGCCCGCCTGCTGCGCGGCGCGAAGAGGCCGCTGATCGTGGCCGGTGGCGGCACCGTCTACTCCGGTGCCGAGACCGAGCTCCGCGCCTTCGCCGAGGCCACCGGCATCCCGGTCGCCGACACCCACGCCGGCAAGGGCGCCGTCCCCTGGGACCACCCCTGCGCCGTCGGCGGCATCGGCTCCACCGGCGCCCACGCCGCCGACGAACTCGCCCGCGAAGCGGACGTGGTGCTCGGCATCGGCACCCGGTACTCCGACTTCACCACCGCCAGCCACACCGTCTTCGGCAACCCGGACGTCACCTTCGTCAACCTCAACGTCGCCCGCCTGGACGCCGTCAAGCACTCCGCCGAACCGCTCATCGCCGACGCCCGCCTCGGCATCCAGGCCCTGGCCGGAGCCCTGGCCGACTGGGAGGTGGACCAGGAGTACCGCGACCGGACGCGGCAACTCATCGCCCGCACACGGGAGATCGAGGAGCAGTGCTTCACCGTCGGGCACGGTCCGCGGCCGGCCCAGACGGAGATCCTCGGTGCGCTGAACGACGTCCTGGACGACCGGGCCGTGGTCATCAACGCGGCCGGCTCGATGCCCGGTGACCTCCAGCAGCTGTGGCGGGCCCGGGACCCGAAGGCCTACCACGTCGAGTACGCCTACTCCTGCATGGGCTACGAGGTCGCCGCCGGCGTCGGCGCCAAGATGGCCGACCCGACGCGTGAGGTCGTCGTCCTGGTCGGTGACGGCTCGTATCTGATGATGGCGCAGGAGATCGTCACCATGGTCTCCGAGGGCCTGAAGGTCGTCATCGTCCTCGTGCAGAACCACGGCTTCGCCTCCATTGGCGCCCTGTCGGAGTCCCTCGGCTCGCAGCTGTTCGGCACCAAGTACCGCTTCCGCAACGGCCGTTCGGGCCTCCTCGACGGCGACGTCCTGCCCGTCGACCTCGCCGCGAACGCCTCCTCCCTCGGCGCGGACGTGCTCCATGCCACCACCGTCGCGGAGTTCCGCTCCGCGATGGAGAAGGCGAAGGCCGCCGATCGTACGACCGTCGTCCATGTCGAGACCGACCTGTACGGCCCCAACCCGCCCGCGCACGGCTGGTGGGACGTCCCCGTCAGCCAGGCCTCCACCCTCGACTCCACCCGAGAGGCGTACGAGACGTACGCCGACCGCAAGCTCGCCCAGCGGCACTACCTGTAAGGACACCTCTCCCGTGAAGACCATCCCGCACTGGATCGACGGCTCGCCGGTCTCCGGCACCGACACCCAGGCCGTGTTCAACCCGGCCACCGGCGCCGAACAGGCCAAGGTCGTCCTCGGCGACACCGCCGAGATCGACACCGCCGTCGCGGCAGCCGCCAAGGCCTTCGAGACCTGGTCGGAGTCCTCCCTCACCCAGCGCACCCAGATCCTGTTCGCCTTCCGGCAGTTGCTCGTGGAGCACGAGGAGGAGCTGGGCCGGATCATCTCCGCCGAGCACGGCAAGACCGTCGACGACGCCCGCGGTGAGATCGTCCGCGGCCGGGAGGTCGTGGAGTTCGCCTGCGGCCTCGGTGACGTCCTCAAGGGCAGCTTCTCCGACCAGGTCTCCCGCGGCATCGACGTCCACAACTTCCGCCGGCCCCTCGGCGTCGTCGCCGGCATCACCCCCTTCAACTTCCCCGCCATGGTGCCCCTGTGGATGCACCCCATCGCCATCGCCACCGGCAACACCTTCATCCTCAAGCCCAGTGAACGCGACCCCTCCGCCGCGAACTTCGTCGCCGAGCTCTACCAGAAGGCCGGCCTGCCCGACGGCGTGTTCAACGTCGTCCACGGCGGCAAGGACGCGGTCGACGCGATCCTCGGCCACCCCGGCATCCAGGCCGTCCCCTTCGTCGGCTCCACCCCGATCGCGAAGTACGTCCACGAGCAGGCCACCGCCCACGGCAAGCGGGTCCAGGCCCTCGGCGGCGCCAAGAACCACGCCGTCGTCCTCCCCGACGCCGACCTCGAATTCGCCGCCGACCACATCACCGCCGGCGCCTACGGCTCCGCAGGCGAACGCTGCATGGCCCTCTCCGTCGCCGTCGCCGTCGGTACGGCCGCCGACGCTCTGGTAGCGGTGCTGGAGCGCAAGGCCCGCGAGGTCAAGGTCGGCCCCGGCGACGCCCCCGGCACCGAAATGGGCCCCTGGTCAGCAAGGCCGCCCGGGAACGCGTCGAGAACGCCGTCGGTGTCGCCCACACGCAGGGCGCCACGCTCGTCGTCGACGGACGCGGACTGAAGATCGACGGCCACGAGAACGGCTTCTTCACCGGCCCCTCCCTCCTCGACCACGTCACCACCGAGATGCAGGCCTACCAGGGGGAACTGTTCGGCCCGGTCCTCGCCATCGTCCGCGTCGACACCCTCGACGAGGCCATCGACGTCATCAACGCCAACCCCTACGGCAACGGCACCGCCCTGTTCACCGCCTCCGGCGAAGCCGCCCGCCGATTCCAGCGAGGCGTCAAGGTCGGCATGATCGGCATCAACGTCCCCGTCCCGGTCCCGATGTCCTACTACTCCTTCGGCGGCTGGAAGGACTCCCTCATCGGCGACTCCCCCGTCCACAGCCCCGAAGGCATCCGCTTCCACACCCGCCCCAAGGTCGTCACCACCCGCTGGCCCCGGACCGAACAGCACACCACCGCAGGCTTCGACTTCCCCACCTCCAGCTGAGTTTCCTCCCCCCTGCCCTCTCCTCCTCCCCTAAGGACACGCCATGGCAACGGCGCCATCCCCGCTCCGCACCGTCGCGGGCAACCTCTGCCTGGGCTCCGCTCCCGACTCCTGGGGCATCTGGTTCCCCAAGGACGAGCACCAGGTGTCCTACACCCGGTTCCTGGACGAGCTGGCCACGGCCGGCTACCAGTGGCTCGAACTCGGCCCGTACGGCTACCTCCCCACCGACCCGCAGCGCCTCAAGGAGGAGCTGGCGGCTCGGGGGCTGCAGGTCTCCGGCGGCACCGCGTTCGGCGCGCTGCACCGGCCGGAGGCGTGGGACGAGATGCTCGCACATGTCCGTGAGGTCGCGATGCTGACGGCGGCCGCGGGCGCCCACCACCTGGTCCTCGTCCCGCCGATGTACCGGGACGAGAAGACCGGCGCGTTCACCGAGTCGCCCGAGCTGACCGCCGAGCAGTGGGCCGGGTTCGGCAAGGCCGCGGACCGGCTGGGCAAGCTGCTGCTGGACGAGTACGACGTGCGGCTCGTCATCCATCCGCACGCCGACAGCCACATCCAGACCCAGCCGGAGATCGAGCGGCTGCTGAACGAGTCCGACAGCCGGTACACGAACCTGTGCCTGGACACCGGGCACATCGCCTACGGCGGCGGTGACAACGTCGATCTGATCCGCCGGTTCGGCGAGCGGGTCGGGTACGTCCACATCAAGCAGATGGACCCGGAGGTGCTCGCGCAGGTCGTGGCCGAGAACCTGGGGTTCGGCGAGGCCGTGAAGCGGGGTGTGTGCGTGTCGCCGCCGGCGGGCGTGCCGAACCCGGCCGATGTCGTGGCCGAACTCGCCAAGCTGGATGCCGAGTTGTTCGTGATCGTCGAGCAGGACCTGTACCCGTGTGCTCCCGAGGTGCCGCTGCCCATCGCCGTCAGCACCCGTGAGCACCTGGCCGGCTGCGGCCTGACCGGAACCCGACGCCCGACCAGCAAGTAGGAGGCGGCCATGGACGTCAGGGACGACGCGATTCAGGCCCCCGCTCCCGTGGCCGACGCCCCGCCCGCCGTCGCCCGGCGGCTGCGGCTGATCACGGTCATCGCCACCTTCGGCGGGCTGCTGTTCGGCTACGACACCGGTGTCATCAACGGTGCCCTGCCCTCTATGAGCAAGGATCTCGGACTGACCGCGGTCACCGAGGGCATGGTCACCAGCTCGCTGCTGCTGGGCGCGGCACTCGGCGCGGTCGCCGGCGGCCGGATGTCGGACGCGCGCGGCAGGCGCCGTACGATCCTCGCCCTCGCGGTGCTGTTCTTCGTCGGCGCGCTCGGCGCCACGCTCGCCCCGGCCACCGCGGTCATGATCGTGGCCCGCTTCGTGCTGGGTCTCGCGGTCGGCGGTGCGTCGGTGACCGTGCCGGTGTACCTCGCGGAGATCTCCCCGGCCGAGCGGCGCGGCGCGCTGGTGACCCGTAATGAACTGATGATCGTCAGCGGGCAGTTGCTGGCATTCACGTCCAACGCGATCATCGCGAACGCCGGGAGCGAGTCGGGTGGCGTCTGGCGCTGGATGCTGGTCGTCGCCACCATCCCGGCGGTCGTGCTCTGGTTCGGCATGCTGGTGATGCCGGAGAGTCCGCGCTGGCTGGCGTCCGGGACCCGGTTCAACGAGGCCCTGGAGGTCCTCAAGCAGGTGCGGTCCGCGCAGCGGGCCGAGGCCGAGCTCGCCGAGGTGTCCGCGCTCGCCGTGAAGGAGGAGCAGGAGAAGCTCGGCGGCTGGCAGGACATGAAGTCCACGCCGTGGGTGCGCAAGCTGATGTTCATCGGCTTCGGCATCGCGATCGTGCAGCAGATCACCGGTGTCAACACGATCATGTACTACGGCACCCAGATCCTGACCGACGCCGGCTTCGCCGCCGACAGCGCGCTCACCGCGAACATCGCCAACGGTGTGATCTCGGTGCTGGCGACCTTCGTCGGCATCTGGCTGCTGGGCCGCGTCAACCGGCGTCCGATGCTGATGACCGGTCAGCTCGGTACGACGGCCGCGCTGTTGCTGATCGGCGTGTTCTCGCTGGTGCTGCCGTCCGGTGACGGCCGCGCGTACGCGGTGCTCGCCATGACCGTCACCTTCCTGGCCTTCCAGCAGGGTGCGATCTCGCCGGTGACCTGGCTGATGCTGTCGGAGATCTTCCCGATGCGGATGCGCGGTTTCGGCATGGGCGTCGCTGCCGTGGTGCTGTGGCTGACCGACTTCGTGATCGGACTGGTCTTCCCGTCGCTGGTCTCCGGTATCGGGATCTCCAACACCTTCTTCCTGTTCGTCGTGGCGGGCGTCTTCTCGCTCACCTTCGTCAAGCTCTACGTGCCCGAGACCAAGGGCCGCACCCTCGAAACCCTGGAAGCCGAGCTCCGGGCGCGCTTCTCCTGAACCTCAGTGAAGGACTGACCATGACCGTACGTGTAGGAGTCATCGGCGCCGGCTGGATCGGCAAGGAGCACATCCGGCGCCTCACCGACACCGTGACCGGGGCGCGGGTGACCGCGGTGACCGACATCGACGCCGGCCGTGCCGCCGACGCGGCGGCCCCGGTCGGTGCCCGGGTGCTGCCCGACGGCGCGGCAGTGGTCGCGGCCGACGATGTCGACGCGGTCCTCGTGACCTCCTGGGGTCCGACGCACGCCGAGCACGTCCTGAACGCGATCGCCGCCGGGAAGCCGGTGTTCTGCGAGAAGCCGCTCGCCACCACCGCCGAGGACTGTCTGAGGATCATCGAGGCGGAGCAGGCCCACGGCCGGCGCCTGGTCCAGGTCGGTTTCATGCGCCGCTACGACGCCGGCTACCGGCAGCTGAAGCAGGTCATCGACTCGGGCCGGATCGGTGCGCCGCTGATCGTGCACTGCGCCCACCGCAACCCGACCGTCCCCGAGTCCTACACCTCGGCGATGGCCGCGCTGGACACGGCGGTGCACGAGGTGGACGTCCTGCGCTGGCTGCTGGACGACGAGATCGTCTCCACCCAGGTGATCACACCGCGCGCCACGGGCAAGCGGTTCTCGCACCTCAAGGACCCGCAGATCATGCTGTTCGAGACCGCCAAGGGCGTCCGTGTCGACCTTGAGGTCTTCGTCAACTGCCAGTACGGCTACGACATCCAGTGCGAGGCCGTCGGCGAGGAGGGCCTGGTGCGGCTGCCGGACCCGGCCGCGGTCGGGGTACGTACCGCCGGATCGCACAGCACCGAGGTGCTCACGGACTGGGTGGGGCGCTTCCGGGACGCCTTCGACACCGAGTTCCGCGAGTGGATCGCGGGCCTGGCGGCCGGCGACGAGCCCACCGGTCCATCGGCCTGGGACGGCTACGCCGCCACCGTGATCACGGCCGCGACGGTCGACGCCCTGGAGTCCGGGCGCGTCGTCGCCACCGACCTCAAGCCCCGCCCCGCCTTCTACGGAGGTGCCGCGTGAAGATCGCCATCGACCCGTACATGTTCCGCGCCCTGCCGATCGACGACATGGTGCGTACGGTGGCCGAACTCGGCTACGAGTACGTCGAGTTGTCCCCCCGCGACGACTTCATGCCGTTCTTCCTGCACCCGCGGGCGGACGACGAGCGCGTGGCCGGGCTGAAGAACTCCCTGCGCCGGCACGGGGTGAAGCTGTCCTCGGTGCTGCCGCTGTACACGTGGTCGTCCCCGGACGAGGCCGAGCGGCAGGCGGCCGTCCGCTACTGGAAGCGAATGATCGAGATCACCGCGGAGCTCGAATGCCCGCTGATGAACTCGGAGTTCAACGGCCGTCCCGAGCGGGCCGCGGAGAGCGAGGCCGCGTTCTGGCGCTCGCTGGAGGAACTGGTGCCCCTGTTCGAGCGGGAGGGCATCGCGCTGAACCTGGAGGCGCACCCGGACGACTTCTGCGAGGAGAACACCCCCGCGGTCGACCTGGTCCGCGCGATCAACAAGCCGTGGGTGAACTACCTGTACTGCGCCCCGCACTCCTTCCATCTGTCCGGGGCCGGCCCGGCGGCGGACATCGCGGGGATGATGCGCTACGCCGGCGACAAGCTGAAGCACGTCCACATCGCGGACTCCTTCAACCACAAGGGTTCCAGCGGGCTGCGCTACATCCTCAACCCGCCCGGCACCCAGGCCCGCATCCACCAGCACCTGGACATCGGCCAGGGCGAGGTCGACTGGGAGGCCTTCTTCGGTACCCTACGGGAGCTGAATTTCGACGGCGTGGCCACGGCGTGCGTCTTCGCCTGGGAGGAGCGGGCCCGCGAGTCCTCGGCGTTCATGCTGGAGCGGATCACGAAGGAGCTGTCCGCCTAGCCGCTCCCGTGCCCTGCCCGGCGGCCCGCGCACCGAAGCGGGCCGCCGGGCGTTTCGCTGTCCACGGCGCAGCCAGGGCGCCATCACTCGTACGGGTGTACTGGTCCGGCTGTCCGTGGCATCCGGAGGGGTGCGTCGTTCGGCACTAGTGTGATGTTTGCCATGTAGGGCCATGATCGGAGGTGAACGGGCAACGTTCCCCTTCATGCCCCACGCCAATCCTCTGCGGCAGGTGATTCGATGACCACGGCGACGACCCGGACGCTCCGGACGACGCCGCACACCCCTGACGGCGAAGCGACCGCCAGGGACTCCCCGCGCGCCGCCAACACCTCACTGCCGTCCCTGACCGGACTGCGGTGGATGGCGGCGCTGCTGGTGTTCGGACTGCACGTGAACAACTTCGGTTACTTCGACGGCACCGCCGGCCGCCTGGTGTACTGGGGCTTCAGCTCCGGTGCAGTCGGAGTGTCGTTCTTCTTCGTGTTGTCCGGCTTTGTACTGACCTGGTCGGCGAGACCCCACGACCGGGCGCTCGGCTTCTGGCGGCGCCGCATCGCCAGAATCTATCCGCTGCACCTGGTGACCGTCGGCCTCGCGTTCCTGCTGGCGCTCACGCTGGAGCGCAACGCACAGCCGACGCCGACGCAGGCGGTGGCCAATGTGCTGCTGCTGCATTCCTGGTGGCGGCCCTGGTGGCAGACGCTCAACCCGGTGAGCTGGTCCCTGGCCTGCGAGGCCTTCTTCTACGCGTCCTTCCCGCTGCTGATCCTGCTGCTGCGCAGGCTCGGCGTGCGCGGATCGGTCGCACTGGGCGGGCTGTCGCTGGCGGCGATCGTGGTGATCTCGCGGGCGGACTCCCAGCACTGGTGGACGTACGCCCTGTACTCGTTCCCAGCTGCCCGGCTGCCCGAGTTCGTCCTCGGCGCGGTCACCGCGCGGCTGGTCCTGCTCGGCCGCTGGCGCGGACCCGGCCTGGAGGCCTCGCTCGCCCTGGCGATCATCGGCTATTTCCTGGTTCCGCAGGCCCCGCTCGGCTACTCCGCGACCATGTGCACGATCCTCGGCTTCACCCTGCTGATCCCGGCGGCGGCGAACGCGGACCTGAAGGGGCTGCCGTCGATGTGGCGCGGCCGGCGGATGGTACGGCTCGGAGAGCTGTCCTTCGCCTTCTACATGGTCCATCTGCTGGTGCTGCGCGCGGGGACGCACCTGCTCGGCATCAAGCCGCACTTCGGTGGCCTGGCGGGGACGGCCGTGACCGCGACCGTGTTCGCTCTCTCGCTCGCCCTGTCCTGGCTGCTCTACGAGAAGGTGGAGCTCCCGGCGAGACGTCTGCTGCTCCGCCGGCGCCGCCCGGCCGCCACGGCGGCCGCCCATCGCGAGGCCCAGGCCGCGACGAGAGACTGAGCAGCCGTGGGGAGGCTCCCGACCCGGTGCGGGAGCCGCCCCACGGCGGGCGTCACTCGTTGACGCACACGTTCCCGGCGGCCGGGTTCAGCAGGCCGACGAGGTTGATGCTGTTGCCGCAGACGTTGGCGTCGACATCGACCGGAATCTGGATGACATTGCCCGAGACGACGCCCGGGCTGTTGCCGGCCACACCGACGGGGTTGGGGTCGGCGGCGAAGGCGGTCGCCGAGCCTCCCGTGGCGAGGACACCCGCGAGCACGGCCGTTGTGGCGAAACTGCGAAGACGCATGATCTGCCTCACTGGTTGACGTTGGGGCGTATCCATCACACCCGCGCCCCGCGCCGTCCGCCTCTTCACGTACGCCGTTCGTGGGCCCGCACGGGTCCCCTTCAGAACCGCAGGCCGTGTCCCCGTGCCAGGACCAGGTACGGGTCGTGGCGCCGTTTGGCGTCCGCGAGAGCCTGCCAGCGGCTGCCGTAGTGGGCCCGCCAGTCGGTGTCCGACATGGGCAGGGCGTTGACCGGGTAGGCGACGGCGCCCTGGGATCGGGCGAGTTCATAGACCTTGCGGTTGGCGGCCACCATCGCCGCGGCCGTCTCCGGGCTGCCGGGCGGCGCCGTGCGCAGCAGGGCGAACAGATACAGGACGTCGCCGGGCGGGCGCTGGAAGAGAGGGGCGCGGAGCCGGGCGGACAGGAGCGGGTACAGCAGGACGAGACCGGTCTCGCGCAGATCGTCGAAGGCCGGGTCGGCGAGTACGGCGCGGACGAGGGGCTCGGCGCGGTCGTGCGGGAGGAGCAGGTTGAGCCACGGGTGCGGGTGCAGCCACTCCCCCGTCTCCGTGAGGACCTCTTCGTCCGTGTCCACGCGGTGTGCGAACTCGGCGTAGCTGAGGTCGGCGGTCTCCATGGCGGTGGGGTCGTGGGCGAGGCCGGTGAGCATGCGGGCGTCATCCGGCGGGAGTTGGCCGGTGTGCGGGGCCACGGCCTCGATCAGGTACGGCCGGCCGTCGTCGGCCGGGCGGGCCTGGCCCTCCAGATGGGCGAAGCGCCCTTCCTCTGCGAGCATCCGCTGGTCGGCCAGGAAACGGGTGAGGTCGGTGTAGGAGAGGCAGTAGCGGCGGACCCGGGCGGGTGCGGGGACCAGTCGCAGGGTGGCGGAGACGATCACGGCGCACTGGCCGAGCCCGGCGAGCACGGTGTGGAAGAGCTCCGGGGCCCGGTCGGGCGAGCAGAAGCGGTGCTCGCCGGCGCCGGTCACCACCTCCAGCTCCAGGACCTGGTCCGCGACCAGGCCGTGCCGGTGGCCGGCGCCGCCGAGCCCGCCCGCCGACAGCACGCCGCCGACGCTCGCGCCCAGGTAGTCGGTGAGGACGGGCGGTGTCAGTCCGTGCGGCAGGGTGGCGGCGAGCACGTCCCGCCACAACGCGCCTGCGGATACAGTTACTTGACTGTCCGTCACGGGCCCGACCGGCCGCATCCCGCGCAGGTCCACGACGATCCCGCCGTCCGCCTGCCCCTGGCCGTACATCGAGTGTCCGCCGCCGTGCACGCTCACCGGGATGCCCCGGGGCCCGGCGTACTCCAGCAGGCGCTGGATGTCGGCGACGGACCGTGGGCGCAGTACGGCGCGCGGCACAGCCCGGACGAGGTGCCCGAAGTCCTCCGTGATGTCGTGGAGGGCGTCCGGGCGGGTGTCCAGGGCCGGACCGAGGTGTGCGGCGAGGTCGTGGGCCGTCGTCATGCCGGAATCACATCAGACGGCGGGGCGCACGTCGAGACGGCCATCAACTCCCCTACGGCGTCTGATGCTTGACCAGTTCCAGCAGCGCGGCGTGGGTCTCCGGGTCGGCGGCCGCGATCAGCCCGCCCGCGCCGCTGAGCACGGGCTCGCCGTACAGGCCGGTCACCATGCAGCCCGCCGCCCGGCACAGCGCGATGCCGGCCGCGAAGTGCACGCTGTCGCGCAGGTCGCCGTCGGTGACGTAGGCGGCCCGGCGGCCGGCGGCAACCCAGGCCACGGCGAGGGTGCTGGAGATCACCCGGGGCCGGAACCGCTCCGCGAAGCCCGGGTCGGCCAGGAGGCCGACGGCCCGGAAGCCGGGCGCGTGGGGGAACGGGGGGTCGAGGTTGATGTCGACCAGGGCGGAACCGGCCGTCGGCATCAGCTGTTCGTCGGTGCCGTCGGCCGAGCGCACCCAGGCCGCGTCCCCGTCGGTCCAGAACACCTCGCCGCTGAACGGGTCGGCCGTGGCGGCGGCCGTGACCCGCGCGTCCTCCCGCAGGGCGACGTTCACGCCGGCGAGCATGGTCCGCACGGCGTAGTTGAGGGTGCCGCACAGCGGGTCGACGAGCCAGCGGCGCCGGGCGTCGGCGGCACCGGAGCGTCCGCTCTCCTCGCCGGTCACGGCATCGTCGGGGCGGGCGGCACGCAGCACGTCCAGGATGGCCCGCTCGGCGGCCAGGTCCGCCTCGGTCGCGAAGTCGCCGGCGGACTTGTCGTAGCGCGCGAGCCGGCCGCCGTAGAGGTCACGGACCACGGCGGCGCCCGCCTGGGCCGCGGTCAGCGCCAAGCGGGCGTCGGATCCCTTGCCGGATTCCCCGTTGATGATCGACATGGGCGCAGGATAGCCAGAAGTCCCGTGGTGCCTTGAGGGTTTGTGTGCCTCGGAGGTTCAGGCAGCGCTGAGAGACAGCGTCTGTTCCCCAGCGCTGCGGCCCCCGCCCACGGCACTCCCGCCACCGTCCGTCCACGTGCGCACCGGCGTTGTCTCGGCGAAGCGGCCGACCGTGCCGGAGAGGCCGAGCACGAGGCCGCTGTAGCGGTTGACCAGGCGGTAGCCGTGGCCGCCGGCGTTCGCGATCACGAACCACTGCTGTCCGACGGCCGACCGGCCGGTAGGTGCCCTGGTGACGGTGGGCCGGGCGCCCCAGGCACGGCCTGCCGTGGAGCCGGAGTCGACGCCGAGCAGCCGTCCGCTCACCGCATTGGCGATGGTGAAGGCGCCGTCGCCGGTCGGTGTGAAGACCCAGGTGTCGCGGCCAGATGCGGCGGGCCGGGCCAGCGAGGTGGTCGCGGAGCCGCCGGTCACCTGGGCGAGGAGCCGGCCCGTGCCGTTGGCGATGCGGTAGCGGCGGCTCGTGTCCATGGGGGCCGCGGGCCTGGCGGAGTCGACGGTGATGTCCACGTACTCTCCGGAGGCGTCGTGCGAGCAGCCGAAGGAGCAGTAGGAGCGGAAGGTCCTGCCGACGATCGTGGAGCTGGTGCGGTTGGCGCGGTCGAGGAACCAGCGGTACCAGGAGGCGTTGGTGTAACTGCCGGTGTCCCCGATGAGGTGCCACTTCTGCGTGGTCAGATCGTCCGTGGCGTAGAGGTACTGCGGTGAGGTGCCGCTCTGGTCGACGGCCTGCGGTGTGCCGATGTAGAGGCCGAGATAGGCGTCGTAGGTGATGTTCATGACGAACAGCGGCGAGGTCGGGGGCATCGTGCCGGCCGCGATCTGCTGGACGGCGGCGCCGGTGTGGGCGGGGTCGTACTCGGCGGAGGCGGGTGTGTACCCGGTGGGGTGCCCGGCGTCCACGGGGACGATGTCGCTCTCCTTGCCGCCGATGCCCGGCTGGGACCAGACGCCGTCGTACCACTTCTGCCAGGAGCCAGGAGCCATCTTGGCGGCGATCGGGGCGCGGGCGACATGCTCGTAGAACGCCTTCCAGCCGCCGCTCTTGTCGATGATCCGGGAGCCGTAATAGACGTAGAACCAGCCGGAGGCGGTGTCGGCGAAGAGGCGCTGGTCGCCGTCGCCGTAGGAGTACGTCTGGTTCGGGAAGGCCGTCGTGTCGCCGCGCTCGGTGCTGTACGGGGACGTGATCACATGGTCCTTGACGGTCCAGGTGTGGCCGCGGTCGGTCGAGACGGCGTAGTCGATGGCGTCGAAGTGCAGTCCGTCGCCGAAGGGCTGTGGGGTGAACTCGTTGTGCACCAGGCCGTACCAGTCACCGGTGTCGGGGTCGACCCACATCCCGGACAGGTCGCAGTAGTTCTTCTGGGCGTAGCCGGAACCGCTCGGCGCGTAGGTCGCCTCCCGGCCGGTGGGGCTGTTGTTGCAGCGCCAGGTCGTGTCGTCGTTGCGGTCGGCGGGGTTGGCCGGGTTCACCGCCTTGCTCAGGGTGTTGTCGAAGTTCGCGGAGTCGAAGTTCTTGCCGGTGTAGAAGTCCCAGGTGCGCGGGTCCTTGGCGCCGTACAGGGCGGCGGACTGCTGGTAGTGGAAGGTGCCGTCCCGGTCCAGGTAAGGGGTGGCGGGGGTGTCCGTGGGGTGGGTGAAGGGCACCGGGGTCCCCACGGTCACGCTGTAGGTCGCGTCGGCGGGCGCGGCGGCCGTCGCCGGGGATGCGAGGCCGCCGCCCAGGACCAGGGCGACGGCCGCGGCGACGGCGCCGCCCGCTCTGTTCAAGAGTCGCAACTGTGCTCCTTGTTGCCGAAGGGCCGGTTGCACGGAACGATCCGGCCCCGGCGGTTTCCCCGGCAATGGACTCCAGTGCTCCGCCTCTTGCACTTTCGCGAGCGTGACCGTCCGGTGGTACCGCTCAGGGCTCCTCGGACGGGGTGGCGGACAGCGGGCTGTCCCAGGCCAGTTGGCGCAGCAGCGCCGCGTCCGGGTCGGCGGGTCGTGCCACGACCGGGCCCGGGCGGGCCTGGTTGTGTCCGGCGCGCGAAATGCCGCCGCTGACGGTGATGTTGTGCTCCACGCGCGGGCGGCGGTGC
Source organism: Streptomyces sp. CoH27 (assembly GCF_020181035.1). GTDB lineage: Bacteria > Actinomycetota > Actinomycetes > Streptomycetales > Streptomycetaceae > Streptomyces > Streptomyces camelliae. Next base: position 299,342 of record NZ_JAIQYY010000009.1, on the reverse strand, counting down.
GCCTCGTAGGCGGCGAACGCGGCGGGCAGGCCGGGCAGATCGCGCAGCGCCTTGGCGAGCACGACGGCGTCCTCCAGTGCCATCGAGGCACCCTGGCCGGTCGCCGGGGAGGCGGCGTGGGCCGCGTCGCCGACGAGCAGCACGCGTCCGGTGTGCCATACGACGCCGAGCGGCAGTTCGGTGGCGTTGGTGACCAGGACGGAGCCGGCGGAGGCGGCGGCGATGCCGGCGGCCGGTGAGGAGTCCTTGCGCAGCAGCGGCAGCAGTTCCTCGCGCCAGGCGACCTCGTGCGCGGTTCCGTCGGCGGGCAGCGCGTCCGTGTTCACCCGGGCGAACCAGTACGTCTCCCCCGCCGGTGACACCGCGTACCCGAACGTGGTCTCACTGCCCCGGACGAAGGTGATGGCGCCGGTCGGGTCCGCGACGGCAGCGCTGCCGGTGTAGCCGTAGAAGATTCGCTGCCCCGAGTATCCGGGCCGGACCCCGGGGGTGAGAATCTCGCGCACCGTGGAGTTGAGCCCGTCGGCGCCGACTAGGAGATCCGCCTCGGCCGTGGTCCCGTCGGAGAAGTGCGCGGTGACGCCGTCCGAGCCCTCGGTCACACCGGTCAGGCGCACGCCGTGGCGCAGCGGGACACCGCGCCGGGCCGCCTCCCGCTGCAGGGCCGTGTTCAGCTCGCCGCGGCGCAGGCAGCGGTAGTGCATGTCGGGGTCGGCCACCTCACCGAGCGGCGCGTGCGCCTGCTCGATGCCCTGGCTGTCCAGCAGCCGCAGCGACGTCAGCGGAAAGCCGATGGCCGTCACCGCGTCCGTGGCGTCGAGCTGCGCCAGGGCGTGCATGCCGTTGGTCGCCAGGGTCAGAAACGCGCCGATGTCCGCCGCCGTGTCGGGGTGTGCCTCGTACACGGTGACGTCGTACCCCGCCTTGCACAGCCCGAGCGCGGCCGCGGTCCCCGCGATTCCGCCCCCGATGACCAGTACCTTCGTCACATCCGTCCCGCTCAAGTGCCGCTCCCCGTGCCGACAGTGGTGGTCACCATCTAAGGGCAGAGCCGGTGCGGCGGGGGCGGGAACGGCTGAGATCCGGACAGGCTCGGGGTGATGAGACGGAGGGGCGCGTCGGCGATCTCCGCGCCGGTGAATGCGGTGCATCGGGCCTGCCGCTCCGCCGCGTGCGCGTCGCACCTCCGCCGCCGCGCGTCGCATCCGCGTGGCACGTCGTGAGGCGCTGTGCACACACGGTGCCCGGGTGCGCCCCCGTGATGACGGGTTTTTGACGGGGAATTGGGTACGTCCCGGCCATGCGGTTGAGCGTGGTGGATGCGGGGTCGAACACGGTCCGACTGGTGATCGCGGATGTGGAGGGGGGTGTTCCGCTGCCGGTGCACACCGTGAAGTGGAAGCTGCGCCTGTCCGAACACGTCGGTCCGGACGGCGCCATCGCCGACGAGGCGGTGGAGTCCCTGGTGCAGGCGGTGGCCGCGGCGGGGGCGACCGCCCGGCGCTGGCATGCGACGGGGCCGCTGGCCTTCGCGACCGCGGTGGTGCGCGGCGCCCCGAACCGGCAGGAGGTGCTGCGGCGGGTGGCCGCCGGGACCGGGATCCGGATGTGCACCCTGCCCGGGGAGACGGAGGCCGAGCTGACCTTCCTCGCGGCACGGCGCTGGCTCGGCTGGCACGCGGGCCCCCTGGCGGTGCTGGACATCGGCGGCGGCTCCCTGGAGGCGGCCTTCGGCCGGGGCCGCCTGCCCGACTTCGCCGCCTCCCTCCCGCTCGGCGCCCGGCGGCTGACCCAGGAGCATCTCGGGCTGCAGGATCCGCCGGGACCGGAAGAGCTGAAGGAGCTGCGGCGCCGGATCCGGCACGATCTGCGGGACGTGGCCGCGCGGATCCGCTGGGAGGCGCCGCGCACGGCCGCCGTGAGCTCCCGTACGTTCCAGCAGCTGGCCCGGCTGTGCGGGGCGGCGCCCGGACGCTACGGCCCGTTCGTGCGGCGGGAGATGCGCTGCGAGGACCTCGGCGAGGCGGTGCGCAGGCTCGCCGCGCTGCCCTGCGCCGAGCGTGCCCTGCTGCCGGGCATCTCCGCGCCGCGCGCCGAGCAGAGCCTGGCCGGGGCGGTCGTGGGGCACACGGCACTGAAGCTCATGGGGCTGCGCCGGGTCGTCGTCCTGCCCTGGGCGATCCGCGAGGGCGTGCTGCTGCGCTACCTGGAGGACGGCGCCGACTGGTGGACGGAGGTCACCGGGCGCGCGGAGGCTGCGGGGCCGGCCACGGGGACGACCCTGCGCATCGCGGGACCGTCGGCGTAGCCGGGGCTCGCACACGTCCTCGGCGGCGCCCGGCGCGCCCGAAAATCGCCCCATCTATAGCGATCTTGACAAATCGTGGGTACGCATGCCCGTATGTCATCACGTCGATCGCGATCGGGAACGACTCGGCTGGCGGCCCTCGTTGCCGCGGCGGCGCTGATCCTGGCGGGCTGCGGGAGCGGCGGCACATCCCGCTCCGGGGACGGGCGCCAGCGACTGACCGTGGCGGCGCTGCCGCTCACCGACTCGGCCGCCCTCTATCTCGCGCGGGACCGGGGGCTGTTCGCCGAAGAGGGCCTGGACGTGCGCATCCAGCCCGTGCAGCAGAGCATCCAGGCGCTGCCCGCACTGCTCAAGGGCCAGGTGGACGTGATCGCGAGCGCGAACTACGTCACCTATCTCCAGGCGTACGAGAAGGGCACCCTGGACCTGCGCATCCTCGCCGAGGGCGTCCGGATCGCCCCGCACATGATGGACGTCCTCGTACCCAAGGACTCAGGCCTTTCGTCGCCCAGGGACCTGGCGGGCAGGAAGGTCGCCGTCGCCGTCCTCAACAACATCCAGTCCCTCACCCTGAACGCGATCCTCGACGCCCAGGGCGCCGGACGGCCCGTCTACCGGCAGATCCTGTTCCCGCAGATGGGCCCGGCACTGGAGAAGGGCCAGGTGGACGCCGTCCACGCGGTCGAGCCCTTCGACTCCGCGATCCAGGGCGAGTTGGGCGCGCGGGTGCTGCTGGACGGCGGCTCGGGGCCGGCACGGGGCCTGCCCGCCAGCGGGTACGTCACCACGCGGGACTTCGTGCGGAAGAACCCGAAGGCCGCCGCGGGCTTCCGGCGGGCGATCGAAGCGGCCTCGCAGCTCGCCACCGACGATCCGGGCGCGGTGCGCACCGAGCTGCCGAGGTACACCAAGGTGACCGCGGACCAGGCCACGTCGCTCCATCTGCCCGTCTATCCGGCGACCGCCGATCCGTCCGGGCTGCGCCGGCTCATCCACCTCATGCGTCAGCAGGGGTTGTTGACGAAGGACGTCGATCCGGCACCGCTTCTGGCCACATGACGCGACGTCAGGACCGGCTGTTCGGCCTGGTCGGTGCTGCGGCCGCCTTCGGGGTGTGTGAGGCGCTCTCCCGGGCCGGGATCGTACGGCGCAGCTATCTGCCACCCGCCTCCGACGTCCTCGCCCGCGCCGTGGAGCTGGCGGGCGACCGGGCCTTCCTCGACGGGATCGGGGTGACCCTGCGGGCGTGGGCGCTGGGGCTGGGCCTCGCCTGTGCGATCGCCGTGCCGCTGGGGCTGCTGCTGGGCGCGGTGCCGGTGGTGGAGGGCGCCGTACGCGCGGTCGTGGAGTTCCTGCGGCCGTTGCCCTCGGTCGCGCTGATCCCGCTGGTGTCGCTGCTGCTCGGGTCGGGCACGCAGACCGAGGTGACGCTGATCGCGTACGCCTCGCTCTGGCCGGTGCTGTTCAACACCGTCTACGGCCTCGGCGAGACCGATCCGTCGGCCAAGGACACCCTGCGTGCCTTCGGCTTCGGCCGGCTCGCGGTGCTGTGGCGGGTGGAGCTGCCGGGCACCGCCCCGTTCATCGCCGCGGGCGTACGGATCTCCGCCGGGGTCGCCCTGATCCTGGCCGTCGCCACCGAGATCCTCTCCGGTTTCGGGCAGGGCCTCGGCATCTTCATCGCCCAGGCCGAGACCGCCACGGACGGCACCCGGGACGTGCTGGCCGGGGTGGTGTGGGCCGGCTGTCTCGGCCTCGTCGTCAACGGCGTACTCGTGGCCGCGGAACGGCGGTTGTTCGCCTGGGCGCGGGAACGGCGTGGCCCGGAAGGGCAGTTCACGCAGGAGGGCACCCGGAGGACCGCCGTCCCCTTCCTGCTGCGCTGGTCGGTGCTGCTCGGCGCCGTCGGCTGCTGGCAGGTGGCGGCCCGCGCGCGGCACAGTGTCTATTTCCCGCCGCCGTTGCGGATCGTCCGGCACGCCCGTGACCTGTGGTTCTCGGGGCCGGCCCGGCGTCTGTTCCTCACCCCGGCCGCCGACGACACGATCCTGCCCAGCCTCGGCCGGATGGCGGCCGGGTTCGCGCTCGCCGCCCTGGCCGGGATCGCCCTCGGGGTCGCGGTGGGCCGCTCACGGCGGGCGTACGCGCTGTGCGATCCGGTGCTGCAGTTCGCGCGGGCCGTGCCGCCGCCCGCGCTGGTGCCGGTGTTCGTCGTCGTCTTCGACTTCGGTACGCCGATGCAGGTGGCGTCGATCGCGTTCAGTGCCGTCTGGCCGGTGCTGATCAACTCGGCCGAGGGCGCCCGCGCCACCGATCCGCTGCGGCTGGAGGTGGCGTCGGTGCTGGGGCTGACGGCACCGGAGCGGCTGTGGTTCCTGATCCTGCCCTCGGCGCTGCCCCGGATCTTCGCGGGGCTGCGGCTCAGTCTGTCGCTGTCCCTGATCCTGATGGTGTTCTCGGAGCTGCTGCCGGGCAGCGCCGACGGCATCGGCTTCACCCTCACCGACGCCCAGACCCGCTCCGACCTGCTCACCGTGTGGGCGGCGCTGCTGCTGCTCGGTGCGCTCGGCTTTCTCCTCAACAGCGGTCTGCTGGCGGTCGAGAGACGGCTCGTCGGCCCGAGGACATGAGGGAGGACGGCATGACGAGGACCACGGTCCGCGAGGCGGTCGTACGGTTCCTGCGGGACACCGGCATGACCTGTGTCTTCGGCAATCCGGGCTCCACGGAACTGCGGATGTTCCGTGACTGGCCGGACGACTTCACCTATGTGCTCGGCCTCCAGGAGTCCATCGCCGTCGCCATGGCGGCCGGACATGCGTTGGGCACCCGGCAGGCAGCGTTCGTCAGTCTGCACTCGGCCGGCGGGGTGGGGCACGCGCTGGGCGCGGTGTTCAACGCCTATCGGGATCGGGTGCCGCTGGTGATCGTGGCGGGTCAGCAGGCGCGGTCGCTGATCCAGGTGCGGCCGTTCCTGGGTGCCGACGAACCGGCCCTCTTCCCGCGCCCGTACGTGAAGTCCGCCCGTCAGCCGGAGCGGGCCGAGGACGTGCCGGCCGTGCTGGCCGAGGCGTACCGGACCGCGATGACCCACCCGCGCGGACCGGTGTTCGTGTCCGTGCCCGAGGACGACTGGGACCGGCCCGCCGAGCCCGTCCCGCCCCGCACCGTGCACACGGCGTTCACGGCCGCCCCGGACGCCCTCGCCGCGCTCGCCGCCCGGCTGGACTCCTGCGCCCGCCCGGCGCTGGTGGTCGGCCCGGGGGTGGACGACGAGGACGCGCTGGAGGAGGTCCGGGCGCTGGCCGAGCGGCTCCGGGCGGGGGTGTGGATCAGCCCGCTCTCCGGCCGCTCCGGGTTCCCGGAGTCGCATCCGCTGTTCCAGGGCTTTCTCCCGCCGGTCGCCCGCCCACTGGCCGCGCGCCTGGCCCCGTACGACGTGGTGGTCGCCCTCGGCACACCGGTGTTCACCTATCACGTGCCGGACGACGGCCCGCCGCTCGCGCCCGGCACCGAGCTGTTCCACCTGGACTGCGACGCCGTCCAGGCCGCCTGGCTGCCCGTCGGCACCAGCATCGTCACCACCCTGCGCCCCGCCCTGACCCGGCTCGCGGAACTGCTGAAGACGTCCGACCGGGAACCCCCGCCACCCCGGCCGGACCCCGCCCCTGCCGGCGCCGCGGCGCACATCACCCCGGAGTTCTTCTTCGACCTGCTGCGGGCCCGGCTCCCGCGCGACCGGGTGCTCGTCGAGGAGGCGCCCAGCCACCGGGACGCGCTGCACGCGCGCGTGCCCGTCGACGCCGGCGGCGGCTTTCTCACCACCGGCAGCGGCGCGCTCGGCTGGGGTCTGCCGCTCGCGGTCGGCCGGGCCCTCGCCGACCGGCGCCGGGTGGTGTGCGTGGTCGGCGACGGCTCGGCGCTGTACTCGGTGCAAGCGCTGTGGAGCGCGGCCCGGCACGCGGTCCCGGTCACGTACGTCCTGCTGGACAACGGCGGGTACGCGGCCGTCCGCGCGCTCGGCCGCCGCATCGGCGTCGCACCCGTCCCCGGCACGGACATCACCGGCGTCGACTTCGCGTCCCTCGCGGAGTCCTTCGGCTGCCCGGCCGCCCGCGCCGAGGACCCCCGCGAACTGCCGGCCGCCCTGGACCACGCCCTGGGCCGGGGCGACGACGCGGGCCCCTTCCTGCTGCACGTGCGGGTCAGCGGGAGCACGGGCACCTTGTACGAGCCGTGGGCCGGGTGAGGGGATGCTGCGCCTCGACTCCGTCAGCCGGCACTTCGGCGACCAGCACGTCCTGGACGGCATCAGCCTCACCGTGCCCGACGGCCAACTCCTGTGTGTCGTCGGGCCGTCCGGCTGTGGCAAGTCCACCCTGCTGCGCACCGTCGCCGGGCTGCTGCCCGCGCAGGAGGGCACGGTCACGGTCGACGGCACCCCGGTGACCGGGGTCCCCGGCCGGCTCGCGGTCGTCTTCCAGGAGTACGGCCGCTCGCTGCTGCCCTGGCTCACCGTCCGCGACAACGTGGCGCTGCCGCTGCGCCGCCTCGGTCTCGGCCGGGCCGCGCGCCGGGCCGCCGCCGAGGAGATCCTCGACCGCGTGGGCCTCGCCGGGGCCGGGCGGCGCCGCCCTCCCGAGCTGTCGGGCGGGATGCAGCAGCGCGTCGCCATCGCCCGCGCCCTGGTCTGTCGGCCCTCGCTGCTGCTCATGGACGAGCCGTTCGGCTCCCTCGACGCCCGCACCCGCGAGGATCTGGAGGATCTGCTGCTGGAGGTGCACCGGGCCGACGGCACGACCATCGTGTTCGTCACGCACGACATCGACGAGAGCGTGTACGTCGGTGACCGTGTCGTCGTCCTCTCCCCCGGCCCCGGCTCCCGTGTCGTACGGGACCTGCCGATCGCCCTGCCGGCCGATCGCGACCAGATCGGGACACGGAGCCTGCCGGCGTTCGTCGCGCTGCGCACGGAGGTGGGGCGGGCGGTCCGGGGCGATGCGCCGAAGGGGTGACCCCCGGGCCCACGAGGAACATGGGCCCACGGGATCACCCCTTCCCGTTCACCGAAGGCTCAGCGCAGGTCGCACAGCTTCACGGTGTAGATCCCGCGGCCGTGCGTGGCGGCGTACAGCGTGCTGCCGTCCGGGCTCGTCCTGAGCTGGAGGACGGCGACGGCGGGCAGGCTGCCGATCCGCTGCCAGGTGGTGCGGCCCGGTGCGCGGTAGACCACGCCCAGGTCGGTCGCGACGGCGAGGCCGCCGTCCGGCGTCAGCAGCACGGAGTTGGTGGGCACGTCGGGCAGGTCGGCCGAGATGTCCTTCCAGGTCGTGCCGCCGTCGGTGGACTCGAAGACATGGCCGACACCGGCGCCCGGTCCCTCGGTCCAGTGCCGGGAGAAGCCGTTGACGGCGAGGAACACGTGGTCGGCGTTGTGCGGGTCGACGGCGAAGCCGCTGAGGTACCGGTTGGGCACGGTCCCGTCGACGGGCAGGCTGATGTCGTGCCAGCCGGTGCCGTCCGCGTTGCCCACGGCGATGCCCCGGGCGAAGCCCTGGTTGTTGCAGGGGCCGCACCAGGCGGCGTAGATCTTGCCCCCGGAGGCGGCGACGGCGGTGGCGGCCCGGCCGGCGCCGAGGTCGTGGACGCTGGTCCACTCGGAGCCGCTGCGGATGGCGTAGCCGTGGGTCTGGACCCAGATGTGGCGGCCGCCGGCGATCCAGGTGTTGCCGTCCTTCAGGTCGGCCGCGAGCGGGGCGATGAAGCGGGCCTCGCTGGTGGCGTTGTCGGCCGGGGCGACCGAGTACGAGGTGGCCTTCGTTGCATCGGTGGACCAACTGCCGTTGTTCACGGCGCAGTTCTGGGTGACCTGGACGGCGAGGTAGACGTACTCCTGGGCGATGTCGCACCCGTTGGCGGGATCGGTGAGCGTGTCGCCGCCGTCACCGCCGAAGTTGGAGCCCATGACGGTGTCGTGGCCGCGCAGGATGGACTGGCCGTTGTCCTGGAGGCCGCCGGTGACGGACAGCCCGCCGTGGTCGAGGTCCTTGCCGATGCCGACCGAGTAGTACTGGAGGGTGTCGATCGTGCCGTCGTTGAGGGAGGTCCAGTCGGTGGCGTGGCCGGAGGCGTCCTGGGCGCCGTCGACCGGGCGCTTGTAGATGCCGCCGTCGTTGCCGACGTACACGAAGCTCTGGCCGTGATAGCTGCCGATGGCGACGCCGTGCTGGTCGGAGTGGGTGGTCTGGCTGCAGGAGCCGGTCTGCCGGGAGGGGTCGATGCTCCAGCAGGAGAAGGGGAAGTTCCAGTACGGTCCGACGGTCGACCAGCTGGTGCCGCCGTTCTTGGTCTCGTAGACCTCTTCGAGGCCGGCGTACACGTGCTGCGGATCGTTCGGGTCCACGGCGAGGAACTGGTTGTACCAGGCCTGCACGCCCGGCATGTAACCGGCGGTCGTCAGCGCCGAGTTGTCGGCGGCCAGGCCCTTGTAGTCGGCGATCTTCGTCCAGGGCCCGGCCGGGGAGCCGGACTTCGAGACGTAGATGCCCTCCAGGCCACTGTCCGGGTTGGTGCTCAGCTGCTCCGGCGACTGGTCGATGGCGTAGTAGCGGGAGCCGTCGGCGGAGCGGGCGAAGGTGACGTTGCCGACGTTGCCCGCGTCGGCCGGGAGATCACCGAGGCCGCTGCTGATCCGGGTCCAGGCGCCGTTGACCTGGGTGTAGAAGCCGTTGTAGTCGTCGCCGCTGCGCCAGCCGACGGCGAGGACGACCTTGGTCGGGTCCTTGGGGTCGATCGCGATGTCGTTGGCGATGTTCTTGTACGGCGCGGAGGGGTCGTTCGCCTTCGAACCGCCGGGCAGATAGTCGGGGTTGGGCGCGTACTCCAGCTTCCAGGGGCCGTCCAGGTCCTTGGTGGAGTGGCTCCACACGCCCTTGCTGGTGGCTGCCCAGACCTTGTCCCCGCCGAAACGCAGCTCGTGGATGGTGGTGCTCTCCAGCTCGTCACCACCGACCCGGCGGCGCGGGGAGAAGGTGCCGTGGTGGGGGTGGTCCAGGACGTAGACGCCGCTGCCGAGGTAGGCGTCGGCGTTGGTGGTGGCCTCGCCGGTGCCCAGCCAGAGCCGGCCCGTGCCGTCGAGGGCGAGGGCGCCGGTGGACTGTGCGGGCAGCCGGTCGCTGATGGGCTGCCAGTGGCCGCCTCCGGTGCGCGAGCGCCAGACGCCGCCGCCCGCGCTGCCCGCGTAGACATAGCCGTCGTCGTCGGCGGCCACCGCGGCCATCCGGCCGGTGACGTTGCCGGATCCGCCGCTGGAGTTGGAGTCGACGTCGCGGTAGCGCGGGTCGTCGGAGTTGTACGGCAGGTCGGTGATATTGCGCCAACTTCCGCCGGTGTCACGGAGGTTGGCGAGGTCGTGCCAGGCGGCGCCGTACGCGCCCGGAGCGACGACACCGGGCGAGGTGCGCGCCTCGGCGTACTGGTCCGCGCCCTCGGCGATCTCGTCCGCCTCGTTGCCGCCGCCCCCGTCCCCCGCCTCGTGCGGCTTCATGGCACCCACCGACTGCTCGCGCTCCTTGGCCAGGTGGCCGAGGGCGCGGACACCGAAGGGACTCGGCGAGCGCCCGGAGGCGGCGGACGGGGGGATCGCCACGAGTGCGGCGGACGCGGTGAGCGCGCAGAGGGCGAACCACCGTCTTCTGTGGGTGGGTACGGACACCATGGGCCTCCTGAGGGCATCGACACGGCCGACGCAGGAGACCCGATCACGCGGACACGGAAACGTCCGCCGCTTGGCCAAATTTTGACGAGCGCCTGTCAGTAACTACCGTTCCGGCACGCGATTCTTTCGCCGGACCGGGGCGGCCGCAACGCCCTCCGTGCGGAACCGGCCCACCGCCTTGAGGAGTTGATCGGCCGGGTCCCGCAGTCCGGGATGGGCCAGCACCGTGTTGCGCAGCCCGCGCACCGGTCTGCGCCACAGCCGCTGGGCCAGGGCCACCGGATGGGCACGTGCGGCGAAGCCCTCGGCGACCCGCAGCTCGCGGGTCTTCAGCCAGTCCTTGTACTCCTTGTCGCCCCGCCCCAGGTCGACCAGGGTCACCCCGGCCCGGGCCGCCGCCTCGGCCGTCCGCAGGTGCATCATCAACCCCGGTGAGTAGTAGTGGAGTTCGGGGTCGTACGCGGTGAACCAGGCCGCCAGCACCGTACTCGACCGGGGTCCGAAGTGGGCCGCCACCGGCCGGTCGCCCGCGTACAGCACGGACAGCACGCCGGTGAAGTGCTCCTCGCGGACGCGGAAGAGATGGTCGACAAGGCCCACGATCCAGGGCCGGGAGAAGCGGTCCATGCGGCCGGTCCTGCGGTACTGCGCGGACTTCCAGTGCATCAGGGTGCGCAGCAGCTCCGGGTCGCGCTCGTCGAACTCGAACCGCACCTCGCCGATGTCCCGGCCGAGCCGCCGCTCCTTCTTCAGCGTCGTCTTGGCCAGCCCCGGGTAGGTGGCCCGCAGCCACTCCGGGTAGCCGCCGTCGCCGGGTTTCACATCGATCACCGGAGAGGCGAAGGTACCGGTGACATGTGGCGCGAACGGGCGCTGCTCCTGGACGAGATGGTCGAACTCGAAGATGCTGAGCCCGCAGGCGCGCAGCAGTTCCTCCGCGTTCCAGGTGACCCCGGGCCGGTGCACGAGGGCCTGGCAGTCGGACAGTCCGAGCCCGATGGCTCGGCCCGTGCCCAGCGGCCCGCGTTCGTACGGGAAGAAGCCGGCCGGCATCCCGCCCTCGCGCAGCACGGCCACCCGTGCCCCGCTCCGGAAGAGGCCGACACCGGCTGCGAACTCCGGTGCCAGAAAGGGATTGGCGTACTCGGGCGACTCGTCCATCGCGCGATGCCAGGCGGCCCGCAGCTCGGGCGTCAGCTCGCCGGGTCTGTGGATGGTGATCTCCACGACGGATCGTGGAGCACGGCTGATGGATCGCATGCGCGACCGCTCCCCCCATGACGCGCCGGGCGCGTCCTGCCATTCGTAACCGATGACTGCATCCCCACCGTGTGCGACTGCTCAAACGGCGCGAAACAGTACGCACACCCTCAAGGGTGCCTCAGGCGACGGAGGGTCCGCCATGGGTCTGCGGACATCGGTCAGGAGTCCACCCCGGCACTCAGGTCCTGCGTGCCGATCACCGAGAGCAGTTCCAGCTGCGCGTGTCCCTCGGTGCCGGGCGGGGCGCTGAACCACAGCAGCCGCTGGCGGCCGTCCTCGCTGAACAGGTTGTGGCAGTCCAGCTCGATGACGCCGAGCGAAGGGTGGACGATGCGCTTGTGGTCGGTGCGGCGCAGGGCCACCTCCCGCTGTTCCCACAGCTCGGCGAACTCCGCGCTGCGCCGGCGCAGTGCCGCCACCATCCGGGTCACGTCGGCGTCCTTCGCGCGCCGGGCGGCGACGGCCTGGAGGTCGGCGGTGAAGACGCGGGAGTGGTGCGGGTGGTCCTCGGCCGGATACAGGCCGCGGGCGGCGGGGTCGGTGAACCAGCGGTACACGAAACCCCGTTCGGGCCCGCGTCCGGTCGGCATCGCGCCGAGCAGTGCCACGGCGAGCGGGTTCTGCGCGAGGGGCTCGTGCAGATCGGTGATGACCTGGGCCGGGGTCGTGGTCAGCCGGTCCAGCAGGCCGAGCAGGGCGGGCTGGACGAGTGTGGCGGGGCCGCTCGCGGTGGGCGCCAGCGGGCGGTCGGCGAGATGGAAGAGGTGGTCGCGTTCGTCGCCGCTCAGCCTCAGGGCACGGGCGAGGGCGGCCAGGACCTGCGCGGAGGGCTGGGCGCCCCGGCCGCGCTCCAGCTCCGTGTAGTAGTCGGCCGACAGTCCGGCCAGCTGGGCGACCTCCTCGCGGCGCAGGCCCGGCACCCGGCGGCGGGGTCCCGCGGGCAGGCCGATGTCGGCGGGGCGGACCCGGTCACGCCGGGACTTGAGGAAGGCGGCCAGCTCTGCGTGGTTCACGCCCTCCATGGTCGTGCCCACCGCCCCGCGTATCCAGGGGTTGCCGGCCCCAGGGTGAGCGCAGCCGTGGCTGCCCCGGGCACGGCGGCCGAGAGTGGAGCCGGCCGCCGGGGCGCCACGCCCCGGCGGCGGCCGACCGCACACCGCACCGCCATGGGAGTCCTCATGTCCGCCGTAGCGACCACGACCCGACCGCCACCTCCTCGGACGTCGACCTCCCCGACCGCCGCCCCTTCGTCGCCCCGGGTCGCCGTCGTCACCGGGGGCTCGCGCGGCATCGGCCGGACGACGGTGGCCCGGCTCGCCGCCGACGGCTGTGCCGTGGTGGTCGGGTACGCCGGTACCCCCGCCGCCACCGGACGACGGCCTGCTCACCACCGGAAGTTCCTTCTGACACACCGTCGACCAAGGAGAGACACGATGCCGTTCGCGAATTTCAAGGTGCCCGCCGGAAGCCTGGACGAGCAGCAGAAGGAGCTGATCGTCACCCGCGTCACCGAGCTGTACGTCGAGATCTACGGAGAGCGGGCCCGCGCCGCCACGATGGTCCTGGTGGAGGAAGTCGCCGACGGCGGCTGGGGCATCGGGGGCGGCGTGCTGACCCTGGCCAGACTCCGGGAGCCGGCACTGGATTGACGAGCGACGATCTGCGCGACGACCGGGACCGGCTGGTCGGCCGGACGACGCAGACCCAGATCGCGCTCCGGAAGAACACCGTCCGAGACGACCCACGAAGAACCAGCCGCGCAGGCCGGCCCCCCGTCCACGGGGGGGGCCGGCCTTCGTCATGTCCGCCCCGCGTTCCGCACCCGTGCTCTTGACATGAACCTGCGCCACCCCTGAGGCTTCGTGCTTGAAATTGCTCGATTGAAGCTTGTTTCAAGCGTTTCCGAGCACCATCCGTAAGAACAGTCAGTCCGCAGTGCTGCGAGGGGAGCTGTTCCGCCGTGCAAAGACCGCGAAGACTGCGACACCGTGTGCCCCGGCCGGCCTGGGTACCGCTGGGGCTGGCGACCGCCCTGGCGGCGACCGTGCTCGCCGGCCCGGCGCCCGCCCGGGCCGCCGCCACCGCCTCCGGCGCCGTGCTCGACACCGCCCACAGCAGCGTCAGCTGGCAGAGCCCGGTCTACGCCCGGGGCACCGCCGGCGGCACCGAGAGCTGCCCGGACGCCGCCGCCGACCCCGACAACAAGGTCTGCGACCGCTTCGACCTGACCGTCTCGGTGCCGGCCGGCTACTGGGACGACAACCCCGAGGGCGGCGTCCCGCTGTCGATCACGTGGGCGAAGCCCTCCGACGACTTCGACCTGTACGTCTACGACGACCAGGGCAAGCAGGTGGCGTCCAGCGCGGGCACCGCCGACCCCGAGGCCACGGTGATCCCGCGGGCGTCGGGGACGTACCACGTGCTGGTCGTCCCGTACGACGTGCACGACACCTCCTTCACAGGCACCGCGTATCTGCCCGCCACCGCCGACGCCGGTGATCTCACGTCCTTCTCCGGCGGCGCCGGCAGCTACACCGTCGGTGCCGGACAACTGACCGCACGTGTCGACTTCCTGACGGGCGGCGGGCTCCGGCTCCAGGCCGACCCCTCCGGCTCGCTCAGCGACCCCGCCGGCACCGCGATCGTGCGCCGGGAGCCCGCCCTCGATCGGCACACCTCGTCCTTCGACGCGGGCGACTACTACGGCATCCGCTCCCCGCAGGCCGTGCTGCGCGTGTACAAGAAGCCGCTGCGCCTCGGCCTGTACCGGCCCGGCAACCGCACCCGCATCTGGCAGGAGGACAAGCCGCTGCGGTGGTCGACCAGCGGGATGCGGCAGAGTCTGGTGCGGGGCGCGGACGAGCAGTTCTTCGGCGGCGGCGAGCAGAACGGCAGCTTCTCGCACCGCGGGCAGACGATGTACGTGGCCAACAGCTTCGACTGGAACGAGGGCGGCTACAACAACTCCCAGCCGTTCTACCTCTCCAGCGCGGGCTACGGCGTCTTCCGCAACACCTTCGCGCCCGGTGTGTACACCTTCGGCTCGCCGGTGACCACGGGCCAGCAGGAACGGCGGCTGGACGCCTACTACTTCCTCGGCGACGCCAAGCAAGTGATCGGCGCATACACGGCGTTGGTGGGCAAGCCGTTCATGCCTCCCGTGTACGGCCTCGAACCGGGCGACTCCGACTGCTACCTGCACAACGCCAACCGGGGCGAGCGGCACACCCTGGACGCGCTGAAGATCGCCGACGGGTACACGCAGCACCAGATGCCGCTGGGCTGGATGCTGGTCAACGACGGCTACGGCTGCGGGTACGAGAACCTGGAGCAGACCGCGCAGGGCCTGCAGGACCGTCACGCCCAGCTCGGGCTGTGGACCCAGGACGGCATCGGCAAGCTCGCCGACCAGGTCAAGGCGGGCCAGCGGGTGGCCAAGCTGGACGTGGCCTGGGTCGGCAACGGCTACAAGTTCGCCCTCGACGCGTGCGACGCGGCGAAGAAGGGGATCGAGGACAACAGCGACGCGCGCGGCTTCGTGTGGCTGCCGGTGTCCTGGGCGGGCGCCCAGCGCTGCGGGGTGCTGTGGAGCGGCGACCAGAAGCTGTCCTGGGACTACATCCGCTGGCAGATCCCGGCCTACGCCGGGGCGACGCTGTCCGGTATCGCCTACAACACCGGCGACGTGGGCAGCATCTACCGCCACGACGCGAAGATGTACACGCGTGACCTCCAGTGGAAGGCGTTCCTGCCGGCCATCATGACCATGGACGGCTGGGCCACCGATCTCACCGCCAAGAAGCCCGCCGACCAGCAGCCCTGGCTGGACGGTGAGCCGTACACCTCGATCAACCGCACGTACCTCCAGCTGAAGGAACGGCTGCTGCCGTACATGTACACACTGTCCGCCGAGGCCGCGAAGACCGGGGTGGGCGCGGTGCGTCCGCTGTGGCTGGAGTACCCGGACGACCCGGGCACCCTGTCCGATCAGGCGAAGTACGAGTTCCTGTCCGGGCCCGACTTCCTCGTCGCCCCGGTCTACCAGGACTCCGACACCCGCGACGGCATCTATCTGCCGAAGGGCACCTGGACCGACTACTGGACCGGCCGCACCTACCAGGGACCGACCACGGTCAACGGCTATCACGCCCCGCTCGACACCCTGCCGCTGTTCGTGCGCGAGGGAGCGATCGTGCCCATGTGGCCGAAGGGGACGACGAGTTGGCAGACCCGGGACACCCACGAGCTGGACTGGGACCTGTATCCGGCGGCCCACGGCACGAGCCGCTACATTCTGTACGAGGACGACGGCGTGACCCGTGACTTCGCCAAGGGGGCCACCGCCACCCAGCAGGTGTCCCTGCACACCGACGGCCACGGAACGGCCGTCTCGGTGGGCGCGAGCCGTGGCGCGTACACCGGCAAAGTGGACGCCCGCTCGTACCGGTTCACCGTGCACGGCGCCGCGGCGCCGACAGGCGTCCTGCTCGACGGTCGCCAACTGCCTGCCTCCGCCTGGTCGTTCGACCCGGCCACACAGGTGACGACGATCACCACGCCGAGCCTGCCGCTCGACCGCGGGTTCTCGGTGCGGCTGGTCGACGGCAGGTAAAGCAATCGTATGGTCTAGTCCAAAGTGAGCGCTGGTCTAGTCCAACTTATTGACGTGACCGCAACAGCTCCCGGAGGGTGGGGCTCCCGCATCGGGACACTCCCCACCCCCACCCTCCGGGAGGCACGCAGTGAGACGTCTTCGGGCATGTCTGGGCGCGGCGGCCGCCGTCACGCTCGCCGCCGCCGGCACCACCGCGCTCGTCGCGGGCAACGCCTCGGGCGCGACCACCGCGCTGAGCAACCGCTGGTACGCCGCGGCCCCGTATCTGATGCCGCTGGACAACGACCCGCCGGACCCGTCCGCCATCATGGACGCGACCGGCCTGAAGGCCTTCCAGCTGGCGTTCGTCCTCGCCCCCAACGGCGGTGGCTGCTCGCCCACATGGGGCGGCACCGCCGCCGTCTCCTCGGACACGGCCGTGCAGTCGGTGATCAACACCATCCGCGGCAAGGGCGGCGACGTCTCCGTCTCCATCGGCGGCTACGGCGGCACGAAGCTCGGCCAGGCCTGCGCGGACGCGACTTCCACGGCGGCGGCGTACCAGCAGGTCATCACCAAGTACGGCCTGCACGCGATCGACTTCGACCTGGAGGAGCCGGAGTACGAGAACACCGCGGCCATCAAGAACGAGATCGGCGCCGCGAAGATCCTCCAGCAGAACAACCCTGGCCTGTACGTCTCGGTGACGACGGCCGGCACGGCGGACGGCACGGGCTGGTTCGGCAAGCAGATGCTGCTGGAGGCCAAGTCCCAGGGCTTCACCCCGAACAACTTCTCCATCATGCCGTTCGATGGTGGCTTCAACGGGGCGGCCAGCCAGACCAGCGCGCTGACCAACTTCAACTCGATCCTCCAGTCGACCTTCGGCTGGGACCAGGCGACGGCCTACGCCCACGAGGGCTTCTCCGGCATGAACGGCCGCAGCGACACCGGCGAGTACTTCACCCAGGCCGACTTCCAGACCGTGCTGGACTACGCCACGAGCCACAACATGGACCGCTTCACGTTCTGGTCCCTGAACCGCGACCGGCAGTGCAGCCCGCCGGACAACGGCGGCCGTACGTCGGGCACGTGCTCCAGCGTGACACAGAACGACTGGGACTTCGCCACGTACTCCGTGAAGTTCGCCGGGGTGACCCCGCCGACCCCGACCCCGACCCCGACACCCACTCCCACCTCGTGCAAGACGGCCTGGAGCGCTTCGGCGGTGTACACGGCCGGCAACGAGGTCTCGTACGGGAACCACAACTGGAAGGCCAAGTGGTGGACCCAGAACGAGGTGCCCGGCGCCTCGCAGTGGGGGCCGTGGCAGGACGAGGGCACCTGCTGAACCTCTTGACGCCTTTGGTTCAGACCTTTAGGTTCACGGGTCACCAGCGGCCAAGGATGCGTTCAGCATTCATCATGCTGAACGCATCCGTCGGTTCGACCTCCGATCCGACGAAGGGACCCCCATGACCCGACCCCGGCTCCTCGCGGTGCCGACCACCGCCGGCCTCGCCCTCGCCCTCTGCCTGCTCGGCAGCCCCAGCGCGATCGCCGCCGATCCCCATGTCGCCCCCGGCGGCAACTTCGACCTGTCCGTCTGGGAACTCCAGGAACCCGTCGGCTCCCCCGGCAGCCCGACCACGATCCCGTCCTCCCGGCTCCAGGGCGCGAACGGCTACCAGGACGCGTACTTCTTCACCGACACCCGCGACGGGGCGATGACCTTCTGGGCACCGGAGAAGGGCGTCACCACCCCGAACTCCCGTTATGCCCGCTCCGAGTTGCGCGAGATGAACCGCGACGGCAGCGCCGCCGACTGGGCACTCGCCGGCTCGCACCGGTTGAGCGCGACCCTGCGCGTGGTGTCGGTGACGAAGAACGTGTGCGTGGGCCAGATCCACCTCGGCAGCGGCGGCTCCTCCACCAAGCCACTGCTGGAGCTGTACTACCACGCGAACGGCGACATCGTGCTCGGTACCGAGAACTCGCCGTCCGGCGGGCAGACGTCGCACAGCGTGGGCCACGTGGCGATCGGCAGGACGTGGAGCTACACCATCGCCGTCTCCGGCGGGAACACCGTCGACCTGACCGTGAACGGCACCACCACCCACTACGCCGTCCCGTCGTCCTTCCAGCAGTACAGGCAGTACTTCAAGGCCGGCTCCTACAACCAGTCCTCCTCCGACAGCACCACCGACGGCGCCCGTGTCGCGTTCTACGCCCTGACCGTCACGCACGACTGACACGCGGCCCGACCTGCGCGAGTGGTGCAAACGGCCGTACGGTCGTAGCGTCGACGTGGACGCGGTCGGACACAGCACAACGGTGGGAGCGACCATGCGTGGATCAGCAGTGGGAACGGCGGTGGCCCTGGCGGCAGGAACCCTGCTGACAGCGGCGATGACGACGGCGTCGGCCAGTCCGCCGACCACGGCCACCACCCCTGTCGCAGCCGCGCCGGCACAACCTGTGCTCGTCGACTGCTTCTTCCACCGCACCATCCGCCCGAACGACTTCATCCTGGCCTGCGGCGACGGCAACAGCCGGCTGACCGGACTCCACTGGACCGAGTGGGGTCCGGACGGGGCGAAGGCCGTCGGCGTGAACATGGTCAACGACTGCAAGCCGTACTGCGCGGCCGGCACCTTCCGCTCCTACCCGGTCATCATCCGGCTCAGCGGCGAACAGCCGTGGAAGAAGCATCCGCGCTTCGAGCGGTACACCAACATCAGCCTGACCTACACCGGCGCCCGGCCGGAGGCCTTCGGTCAGGTCGTGACCTACCCGCTCTGGGACTGAGCACCGCACCGGCCGGCACCCGGAAGCCCCGCCCGGGGCGCCGGGCGCTGAGCCGCACGTGCGACGGCGTGCGCCGCGGGCGGAGTCCGGCCGCGGCGCACCGGTGTGTCAGGCGATCTCGACGAGCAGGTCGCCGCCCTCCACCTGCTGGATGCGGTTGATGGCCAGCCGGGAGACCCGGCCCGCCTTCGGCGCGGTGATGGTGGCCTCCATCTTCATCGCCTCGATGGTGGCGATCGTGGCACCGGCGGCGACCTCGTCGCCCTCGGCCACCGCGAGGGTCACCACACCGGCGAACGGCGCCGCCACATGGCCGGGGTTGGCGCGGTCGGCCTTCTCCGTCACCGGCACGTCCGAGGCGGCCGCGCGGTCGCGGACCTGGATCGGGCGCAACTGGCCGTTGAGCGAGGACATCACGGTGCGCATCCCGCGCTCGTCGGCCTCGCCGACCGCCTGGAGCTCGATGAGCAGCCGGACGCCGGGCTCCAGGTCGACGGCGTACTCCTTGGCCGGCCGCAGACCGTAGAAGAAGTCCTTGCTGTCCAGGACGCTGGTGTCGCCGAAGGCCTGGCGGTGGGCGTCGAACTCGCGCGTGGGACCGGGGAACAGCAGCCGGTTGAGCGTGGCCCGGGTGTCCTTGGCGAGACCCTCACGGTCGTCGGCGGACAGTTCGGGAGCGGGCCTGGGCGCGCCGCGGCCCCGCAGCGCCTTGGTGCGGAACGGCTCGGGCCAGCCGCCGGGCGGGGTGCCCAGCTCACCGCGCAGGAAGCCGATCACCGAGTCGGGGATGTCGAACCTGTCGGGGGTCTCCTCGAAGGCCGCCGGGGAGACACCGGCACCGACCAGGTGCAGGGCGAGGTCGCCGACCACCTTGGAGGACGGGGTGACCTTGACCAGACGGCCCAGGATGCGGTCGGCGGCGGCGTACATGGCCTCGATGTCCTCGAAGCGGTCGCCGAGGCCGAGGGCGACGGCCTGGGTGCGCAGGTTGGACAGCTGGCCGCCGGGGATCTCGTGGTGGTAGACGCGGCCGGTCGGGGAGGCGAGGCCCGCCTCGAACGGGGCGTAGATCCTGCGGACGCCCTCCCAGTACGGCTCCAGGTCGCCGACGGCCTGGAGGTCGAGCCCGGTCGGACGGTCGGAGTGGTCCGTGGCGGCGACCAGCGCCGACAGCGACGGCTGCGAGGTCGTACCGGCCATCGAGGCGACCGCGCCGTCCACGGCGTCGGCGCCCGCCTGGATCGCGGCGAGGTAGGTGGCGAGCTGGCCGCCCGCCGTGTCGTGCGTGTGCAGATGCACGGGCAGGTCGAACTCGCGGCGCAGCGCGGAGACCAGCTTGGCGGCGGCCGGGGCGCGCAGCAGTCCGGCCATGTCCTTGACCGCGAGGACATGCGCACCCGCCGCCACGATCTGCTCGGCCAGGCGCAGGTAGTAGTCGAGGGTGTAGAGCCGCTCGGACGGGTCGTTGAGGTCGGCGGTGTAGCAGAGGGCGACCTCGGCGACCGCGGTGCCGGTCTCGCGTACGGCGTCGATGGCGGGGCGCATCTGGCGGACGTCGTTGAGGGCGTCGAAGATGCGGAAGATGTCGATGCCGGTGGCGGCGGCCTCCTGCACGAAGGCGTCGGTCACCTCGGTCGGATACGGGGTGTAACCGACGGTGTTACGGCCGCGCAGCAGCATCTGGAGGCAGATGTTGGGCACGGCCTCGCGCAGGGCGGCCAGGCGCTCCCAGGGATCCTCGGCGAGGAAGCGCAGCGCCACGTCGTACGTCGCGCCGCCCCAGCACTCCAGGGACAGCAGCTGCGGCAGGGTGCGGGCGACGACCGGGGCGACCGCGAGGAGGTCCTTGGTACGCACACGGGTGGCGAGCAGCGACTGGTGGGCGTCACGGAACGTGGTGTCGGTGACACCGAGGGTCGGTGACTCGCGCAGCTGCCGGGCGAAGCCCTCGGGGCCGAGGCCGACCAGGAGCTGACGGGAGCCGGCCGGGGGCTCGCCGGCCGGGAGCGGGGGCAGCTTGGTGACCGGGTCGAGCACGTCCGGGCGTTCGCCGTGCGGCTTGTTGACCGTCACGTCGGCGAGGTAGGTGAGCAGCTTGGTGCCGCGGTCGGCGGAGGAGCGGGCGGTGAGCAGGTGCGGGCGCTGCTCGATGAAGGAGGTGGTGACCCGGCCCGCCTGGAAGTCCGGGTCGTCGAGGACGGCCTGGAGGAAGGGGATGTTGGTGGCCACGCCGCGGATGCGGAACTCGGCCACGGCACGCCGGGCGCGTCCGACGGCGGCCTTGAAGTCGCGGCCCCGGCAGGTGAGCTTGACCAGCATCGAGTCGAAGTGTGCGCTGATCTCCGTACCGGCGTGGGTGGTGCCGCCGTCGAGCCGGATGCCGGAGCCGCCCGGGGAGCGGTAGGCGCTGATCCGGCCGGTGTCCGGGCGGAAGCCGTTGGCGGGGTCCTCGGTGGTGATACGGCACTGGAGGGCGGCGCCGCGCAGGGTGATGGTGTCCTGGGCGAGGCCGAGGTCGGCCAGGGTCTCGCCGGCGGCGATGCGCAGCTGGGCCTGGACCAGGTCCACGTCCGTGACTTCCTCGGTCACGGTGTGCTCGACCTGGATGCGCGGGTTCATCTCGATGAAGACGTGGTTGCCGTCGGGGTCGAGGAGGAACTCCACGGTGCCCGCGTTGCGGTAGCCGATCTCGCGGGCGAAGCGCACCGCGTCGTCGCAGATCCGCGCCCGCACCTCCGGGTCGAGGTTGGGCGCGGGCGCCAGCTCGATGACCTTCTGGTGGCGGCGCTGGAGGGAGCAGTCGCGCTCGTACAGGTGGATGACGTTGCCCTCGCCGTCGGCGAGGATCTGCACCTCGATGTGGCGCGGGTCCACGACGGCCTTCTCCAGGAAGACGGTCGGGTCGCCGAAGGCGGAGGCGGCCTCGCGGGAGGCGGCCTCGATGGACTCGCGCAGCTGGGCGGGGCCCTCGACCCGGCGCATACCGCGCCCGCCGCCGCCCGCGACCGCCTTGACGAAGACCGGGAAGCCGATCTCCTCGGCGGCGCGGACGAGTTCGTCGACGTCGGTGGAGGGCTGCGAGGAGCCGAGCACGGGGACGCCGGCCGCGCGGGCGGCGGCGACGGCGCGGGCCTTGTTGCCGGTCAGCTCCAGGGTCGCCGCGCTGGGGCCGACGAAGGTGATGCCCGCCTCCTCGCAGGCGCGGGCCAGCTCGGGGTTCTCGGACAGGAAGCCGTAGCCGGGGTAGACCGCGTCGGCGCCCGCGCGGCGGGCGGCGCTCACGATCTCCTCGACGGAGAGATAGGCCCGCACCGGGTGTCCCGGCTCCCCGATCTCGTACGCCTCGTCGGCCTTCAGCCGGTGCAGCGAGTTGCGGTCCTCGTGCGGAAACACGGCGACGGTACGCGCCCCGAGCTCGTAGCCCGCCCGGAACGCGCGGATCGCGATCTCACCACGGTTGGCGACCAGCACCTTGCGGAACATCCTGGATTCCCTTCAGCTGCCTGCCGGCGACGAACACCACGGTGTCTGCCACGCCTGCCGTATCTCGCGGCAACCATAGGGGTTCCCCCTGATATCGACGTGCGAAAACCGTCACACCGCCGAGGTGGCCCACGCCACAGCGAGCGCCACGGCCGCCGCCCCGGCCGGGCTCCGCGCAGGCGCCGGCCGGTCAGCGTTCCGCGGAGGTCATCGCCGCGTCCCCGCGCCGGTCGGCCCGAGCGGGGGCGGGCACGGTCCGCGACGGTGAGGGGGCGGGTGCGGGTGCCGGTGCCGTCCGGTCCGGCGCGGGCACCCGGTGGCGGGTGGGCAGCAGGGACCGCAGGAGCGCGCGCAGCCGCTCGCGGCGGCCGTGCAACAGGCCGAGGACGATCGCCGAGCCCACCGCGATCAGATGCTCGCGGCCGGCCAGGTTGGGAATGGCTATGGACTCCCACACCATGGAACCGCCGGTCAGGGTGAACACCACGGGGGCGCGCTTGATCACCGAGAGATAGGTGAACAGGCCGACGACGGCCGCCGAGGGTCCGGTGTCCAGCACATGTGCGGCCTCGGGCGGCAGCCCCAGGCCGCCCCAGCCGGGGCCCATCGCGATCATCACACGGGCGGTGAGCGTTCCGGCCAGCGTGGTGATGTAGGAGACCGCCAGCGTCCGGGCCCGGCCGAGGGTCAGTTCGGCCCAGGCGAAGGCGAGGAACAGCTGGGTGATGCCGGCCCACACCGGCAGGTCGAGCGCCGGGACGTACAGCGACACGGGTGTGCGCAGTAACGACAGCCACAGCGGCAGGTCGGCCTTGACGCCGCCGAGCCGGGTCACCCAGAGCCGGCCGAGGGGGTGCTGGGCGATGCCCTGGAAGAAGACGACGCCGAACGCGGCGACGAACGCCAGCAGCAGTCCCGACAGTCCGCGGCGCGCGAGCCGCTGGACCGGCTCGACGACGATCGCGTGCCATTCGCCGCGCAGTGTCCGCCCGGTGAACCGGGCGAGCCGCGCGAGCAGCGAGCGGCAGGCCTCGATGCGCCCCTCAGTCGTCATGAGGCACGGCAGCCCATCGCCTTCGACTCCCCCGTCATGCACACCGCCCCCTTCGCCACGGTCCCGGCATTCCCGCCGAGCGAGGCGCTTTCCCGACATCTGTCCTTTTCAGACGCCATCGTATAGATGTGCTTTTCTCCCCCGGTCGACCTACCCCCTGCGTGCGGGTCACGCCGCGCATGCCCGGTCCCTCCCCCGGTGTGGGCCTCTGTGGTGGTGAGGCCCGGTCGGTGACAGTTCAGCGACCCGAGCGGCGGGCGTCAAGATCCATGGCCGATGCACGGGTGTATGAAAAGACCCACAGGTCCGGGGCGCGGAAATCCGCGCACGGGAGGCAACCTGCGCCCCCGTGATTCCGTCCCCCCGTTCAAGACTTCTGTACGGCTCACCGGGCGTGCTCCGCCCGCCGCGGGGGCGTGAAGTGCCCCGAGTCATCCGGTTCGCGCTCAACGCACGGATATGACAGCCCACTTCATGGAACGAATGCGGAACCTTCCTTTTTCGATCACGAACTCTCGTATAGTGACCGCCAGTTCACCACTGAGTGTCACGTCACACCACCCGACCGTTCCCTCCAGCCCCCCACCGCCCGTCTCTGCCGCGAGGACCAGACCGGACCGATGACCCCGCCCACGCATCCCGGCGACCGACCCTCTCTCCGCATCTTCCTCACCGCCCTCGCCGTGACCGGCGCCCTGACGGCGCTCGTGGTCTGCGCGGCCGTGGCGGCGGCGCCGGGCTCGGTGCGTACCCCGCTGGCCTGGGGCGCGGGCGTGGCGGCGGTCGTGCTCAGCACGGCGGTCGCCACCGCCGTACACGCCCGGCGCAGCGCGCGCGGTCTGCGGCACCGGCTGGACGCCGTGACCCGGGACCTCGGGCGGCTCCTTCAGCAGCAGGCCCGTACGACCGACGAGGCCCGTCAGGAGCAGCAGCACCTCATCGACGAACTCGCCCGGCAGCGCACCGAGTTCACGGAGTCCTTCGCGGCCGAGCGGGCGCAGCTGGAGCAGGCGAGCGAGCAGGAGACGGACCGGCTGCGGCGGGAGAACGCCCGGCTCACCGGTGAGCTGGAGCGGGCCCGGCGTGAGCGGGCCGCGGCGGTCTCCGCGACCTCCAACGCCGCCGGCCGGATGCAGGCGCTCGCCACCGCCACGCTCGCCGACCTGCGCGCGATGGAGGACCGGCACTCCGACGAGGACGTCCTCGCCGACCTGCTCCGGCTCGACCACCGCACCGCACAGGCGGGCCGGCTCGCCGACTCCATCGCCGTGCTGACCGGGGCGCGTTCGGGGCGGCGGTGGGCGCGGCCGATCGGGATGGAGTCGATCCTGCGCGGTGCGATGGGGCGGATCGCCGGATATCAGCGGGTACGGGTGCACTCGGTCAGCGAGGCCGCCGTGGCCGGGCACGCCGCCGAGGGCGTGATGCACGCGCTGGCCGAACTCCTCGACAACGCCGCGAACTTCTCGCCGCCGAGCGCCGAGGTGCACGTCTACGTGGAGGAGGTGCCGGCCGGGGTCATCGTGTCCGTGGAGGACAGCGGCCTGGTGATGGGCGATGTCCAGCTGCGCCGCGCCGAGCGGGCGGTCTCCGGTGACGTCTCCGAGCTGGGTGGTCTGACCGGCACCCGGCTGGGCCTCGCCGTGGTGGGCCGGCTCGCCGCCAAGCACGGGCTGAAGGTGTCGTTCCGGCCGTCCGCGCGGGGCGGCACGGGTGTCCTGATGCGCATCCCCCAGGACATCCTCACCACCCCCACCCCGGCTGAACCCCCGGCCGCGACACCGCCGGCGCAGTCCCCCACGCCGGCCGAGGCTCCGTCCGCCGCGCCCGCCGCGGAAGCCACCCCGGTCCACGAGCCCGCCGCCCCGGCCCCGGAGGAGGGCCCGGCCGGCCTGCCCAAGCGCCGCCGCGGCCGCACCCTCGCCGAGGCCGAACGCTCCCGCTCGGGCCCCCGCACCGGCGGGACCCCGACGACCGGCCCCGACCCGGCCAAGACCCGCGCGGCCCGCTTCAGCAGCTTCCGCCAGGCGGTCCGCCCGACGGCCCAGGACAACACGGCCACCGCGCCGACACCGCCTGCCGAACGCACGGCATCTGCCGGCCGGACCGCCCGATCGGAAGCCCGCTCCGCCCACAGCCTCGCACCGGACACCGACCGGACCGCCGCCGCGCCGGACATCGAGCGGCACACGGCCGCTCCGGCCCTGCCGGACGCCGAGCGGCACACCGGCGCACCCGGCGTCCCGGCGGACACGGCTGTCTCCGGCGGCCGGACCGGCCGTACCCCGCAGGACGCCGTCCAGGAGGGCTCCTCCGGCACCCTTTCGCCGACCGCTCCCGCGCAGGCCGTACACCCCGCCGACCACCCCCGGCAGCACACCGCACCGGACGGCCGAGCCGGCCTCTTCCCGGCCACCCCCGCAGTGGTCGACGTATCCACCGCGCCCGCCGGCCACACCCCTGAGGGCGGCCCCCGCGACGGCCACGCGGCCGATGCCCCACAGGGCACGCTCCGGGACGGAGACGCGGCCGGAACCCCGCAGGGTGCCGCGCCCGCCGGTCCGGCCGCCGTGTCCGGCTCCGCCCACGCCCACGCACCGGAGAGCCGGCCCGATGACTCCACCACGGACACCCGTCCCGGTGGCTTCGCGCCGGACGGCGTATCGGGCGGCCGGGGCGGCGTTCCGCGCGGCACCGCCGGTGAGCACCCCTCCTCCACCCCCTCCCACCCGTATGCGCACCCGGAAGGCGACACCACTTCATGACCGGCCCGAGCACCGCCGACGACAAGCTCACCTGGCTCCTGGAGGGCCTGCTGGAGAGGACCCCGGGGACGCGGCACGCGCTCGTGCTCTCGCGGGACGGGCTGAAGCTGTGCCGCAGCCCTGAGCTGAGCGCCGACCAGGCCGACCAGCTCGCCGCGATCGCCGCCGGGATCCAGTCGCTGTCGCACGGGGCGTCGGTGGAGTTCGGTGACGGCAGCGGAGGCGTGCGCTCGGCGATGACCGAGTTCTACGGCGGCGTGCTGTTCATCGTGGAGGCCGGCGCCGGCGCCCATCTGGCCGTCGTCACAGGGGAGGAGGCCGATGCCGGGGTCGTCGGGCACAACATGACCGAGTTCGTGGAGCAGCTCGGCGAGCACCTGACCGCGCTGCCCCGTACCTCATGAGCGGTCCGGGGATGAACCGGCCGGGGCGCGATGATGCTCCCGACCGGCTGTACACCATCACCCAGGGGCGCAGCCGGACCGACCCCGACAGCCCCTTCGACCTCGTCACCCTCGTCGTCGCCGAGTCGAAGCCGGTCACCGGCATGCAGTCGGAGCACGTGGCGATCCTGCGGATGACCGAGTTCCCCGCCTCGGTGGCGGAGATCGCCGCCGAGCTGAAGCTGCCCGTGAGCATCACCAAGGTGCTGCTGTGCGATCTGCTGGCGGCGGGCCGCGTCAGCGCCCGGCATCCGCACAGACGGGCCATCACCGACCCCGACATCCTGGAGCAGGTGCTCGTTGGACTCCGCAACCTCTGACGCCCGCACCCCGTTGGGTGCCTCCGCCGACCACGGTTTCAAGATCGTGGTCGTGGGCGGCTTCGGCGTCGGCAAGACCACCCTGGTCCGCTCGGTCAGCGAGATCCGTCCCCTCAGCACCGAGGAGACGATGACCCAGGCGGGCGAGGCCGTGGACGACATCCGCCAGGTGCGCGGGAAGTCCGCCACCACGGTCGCCTTCGACTTCGGGCGGATCACCCTCGACACCCGCAATGTGCTGTACCTGTTCGGCGCGCCGGGGCAGGAGCGGTTCTGGTTCCTGTGGGACCGGCTGTTCTCCGGCACGCTCGGCGCGGTCGTCCTCGTCGACACCCGCCGCATCGACGACTCCTGGTACGCCATCGACCGCCTGGAGCACCACGGCACGCCGTTCATCGTGGCGTGCAACGACTTCGGTGGTCCCGTCCGCGCCGGCGAGGACGTCCGCGAGGCCCTCGACCTCGACCCGCACGTACCGCTGATCGACTGCGACGCCCGCTCCCGCGCCTCCGGCAAGCAGACCCTGATCACTCTGGTGCAGCACGTGAAGAACCGGTACGCCGACCCGTCCGCCCGGGCGGGCCTGCCCCGACAGGAGTTCGTGTGACCACCCCCGACGCCGTCCCGCTCGGCGGCCCCCGGTTCCAGACCGAACCCGCCCGCCTGTACCGGGAGATGCGGCGCGACCACGGCGCCGTCGTCCCGGTGCTGCTCGACGGCGACGTACCGGCCTGGCTGGTGCTGGGCTATCGCGAACTGCATCAAGTGACCGGCGATCCGGTGCTGTTCAGCCGGGACTCCGACCTGTGGAACCAGTGGGAGCACATTCCGGCCGACTGGCCGCTGCTGCCGATGATCGGCCGCAAGCAGCCGTCGATCCTCTACACCGTCGGCGAACGGCACCGGCAGCGCGCCGGGATGATCAGCGACGCGCTGGAGGCGGCGGACCCCTTCGAACTGCGGCGGCACGCCGAGCGGTTCGCGGACGAGCTGGTCGACGCGCTGTGCACGGCGGGCGAGGCCGACCTGGTCGCCCAGTACGCGATGCTGCTGCCCGTGCGCGTCCTCGCCCGGCTCTACGGCTTCCCGGACGAGGACGGTCCAGGGCTGGTCACGGCCCTGAACGACATGATCGACGGCCGCGAACGGGCCCTGGCCGGGCAGGCCCATCTGGCCACGTCCATGGGGCAGCTGATCGCCGACCGGAAGAAGGACCCGGCGCACGACGTGGTGACCCGGATGCTGGCCGACGGCAGCGGCTTCAGCGACGAGGAGATCACCCAGGACCTGATGGTGATGATGGCGGCCGGGCACCAGCCGACCGCCGACTGGATCGGCAACTCGCTGCGGCTGATGCTCACCGACGACCGGTTCGCCGCCTCGCTGTTCGGCGGTCGGCACAGCGTCGCCGAGGCGATGAACGAGGTGCTGTGGGAGGACACGCCCACCCAGAACGTGGCCGGCCGCTGGGCCGCCCGCGACACCCACCTCGGCGGCCGCCGCATCCAGGCCGGCGATCTGCTGCTGCTCGGGCTGCAGGGCGCCAACTCCGATCCCCAGGTGCGCACCGACGCCTCTGCGCTGACCGGCGGCAACAACGCGCACTTCTCCTTCGGCCACGGCGAGCACCGCTGTCCGTTCCCCGCGCAGGAGATCGCCGAGGTGATCGCGCGGACCGGCATCGAGGTCGTTCTGGACCGGCTGCCGGACATCGACCTGGCGGTGCCGGCCGAGTCCCTCACCCGCCGGCCCTCGCCCTGGCTCCGTGGACTGACCGAACTGCCGGTCCGGTTCACCCCGGTGCCGGCCCTCTTATCCCGCCCGTAGCCGCACGCCCGTCCCCTGCCACCCCCCTGCCCTGGAGGCACGTCACGATGACGACCGGTACCGAAGCATCGCGGATCGCCCTGGACCCCTTCGTCACCGACCTGGACGCCGAGAGCGCGGCGCTGCGCGCGGCCGGCCCGCTCGCCGCCGTCGAACTGCCGGGCGGCGTCCCGGTGTGGGCCGTCACGCATCATGCCGAGGCCAAGGCGCTGCTCACCGACCCGCGCCTGGTGAAGGACATCAACGTGTGGGGCGCCTGGCAGCGCGGCGAGATCCCCGCCGACTGGCCGCTGATCGGGCTCGCCAACCCGGGCCGCTCCATGCTCACTGTGGACGGCGCCGACCACCGCCGGCTGCGCTCGCTGGTGGCACAGGCGCTCACCCCGCGCCGGGTGGAGAAGATGCGCGAGCGCATCGAGAAGCTCACCCAGGACCTGCTGGACGCGCTGCCCGGGGACGGGGAGGTCGTCGACCTCAAGACGGCCTTCGCCTACCCGCTGCCCATGTATGTCGTCGCCGACCTCATGGGCCTGGAGGAGGCGCGGCTGCCCCGGCTGAAGGTGCTGTTCGAGAAGTTCTTCTCCACGCAGACCCCGCCCGAGGAGGTCATCGCCACGCTGACCGAGCTGGCGCAGATCATGGCCGAGGCGGTGGCGGCCAAGCGGGCCGCGCCCGGTGACGATCTGACCAGCGCCCTGATCCTCGCCTCCGAGGACGGCGACCACCTCACCGACGAGGAGATCGTCTCCACGCTCCAGCTGATGGTCGCGGCCGGCCACGAGACGACGATCTCCCTGATCGTGAACGCCGTCGTCAACCTCTCCACCCACCCGGAACAGCGCGCCCTGGTGCTGTCGGGCGCGGCCGACTGGTCCGCGGTGATCGAGGAGACTCTGCGCTGGTCCACCCCCACCTCGCACGTCCTGATCCGCTTCGCGACCGAGGACGTGCCGGTCGGCGACACGGTGATACCGGCCGGGGACGCCCTGATCGTGTCGTACGGCGCGATCGGCCGCGACGAGCGGGCGCACGGCCCGAGCGCCGGGGAGTTCGACATCACCCGGGAGTCGGAGAACCGGCACATCTCTTTCGGTCACGGCCCGCACGTCTGCCCGGGTGCCGCCCTGTCACGGCTGGAGGCGGGTGTGGCACTGCCCGCGCTCTACGCCCGCTTCCCCGGCCTGGACCTGGCGGTGCCGGCGGCCGAGCTGCGCAACAAGCCGGTGGTCACCCAGAACGACCTGTTCGAGCTGCCGGTGCGGCTGGATTCCTAGCCGGGCGCGGAGCGTTGCTTGACTTGGAGAGCGCTCCAACTCGTAGCGTCGCAGACGTACGGCACACGTGCGGGCTCCGCCCGCGTGCCGTACGGAGCGACCATCGAATATGCGGGAAAGGCTGGGACACCACATGCAGAAGCGCAGTCTGCGGGACCTCCAGGTATCGGCCATCGGCCTCGGATGCATGGGCATGTCCGCCTTCTACGGCACCGCCGACCAGGACGAGGGCATCGCGACCATCCGGCACGCCCTGGAGCTGGGCATCACCTTCCTCGACACCGCGCAGGTCTACGGCCCGCTCACCAACGAGTCGCTGGTCGGCGAGGCGATCCGGGGGCACCGCGACGAGTACGTCATCGCAACGAAGTTCAACTACCGGATGGACGACGCCGTACCGGGCGACATGAGCACCGTCGGCCGCCAGGACGGTTCCGCCGAGCATGTCCGGGAGTCGGTCCACGGCTCGCTGAAGCGGCTGGGCACCGATCACATCGACCTGTACTACCAGCACCGGGTCGACCCGAACGTGCCGATCGAGGAGACGGTCGGCGCGCTGGCCGAGCTGGTCGAGCAGGGCAAGGTGCGGCACATCGGGCTGAGCGAAGCGAGCGCGGAGACCATCCGGCGGGCCAACGCCGTGCACCCGATCACCGCCGTGCAGAGCGAGTACTCGCTGTGGACGCGGGACGTGGAGGCCGAGGTGCTGCCCGCCTGCCGGGACCTGGGCATCGGCTTCGTGCCGTACTCCCCGCTCGGCCGGGGCTTCCTCGCGGGCCGATTCACCTCGCCGGACGAGCTGGACGCGAACGACTTCCGGCGCAACAACCCGCGTTTCCAGGACGGCAACCTGGACGCGAACCTGCGTCTCGCGGCGAAGGTCAAGGAGATCGCGGCCGAGAAGGGCGTGACCCCGGCCCAGCTGGCCATCGCCTGGGTGCTGGCCCAGGGCGAGGACCTGGTGCCGATCCCGGGCACCAAGCGGCGCACCTACCTGGAGCAGAACGCCGGGGCGGTCGGCATCGAGCTGACCAAGGAGGACCTGGCCCGGATCGACGCCGAGCTGCCGCCGGTGTCGGGCGAGCGGTACGACGAGGCCGGGATGCGGGCGGTCAATCGCTGAACGCGCACCCCTGTGGGACCCTGCGCTCCCGCACCGCCTCTTCCGGTGCCGGAGATCCCCGGACAGGCTGACGTGCGGCCCGTCCGGCGGGGGAGCACGCTGTAGGAATGGGACCCCGGCTCGGGACCGGGGGTGTGCGGCAGCCGTTCCAGTCCTCGCACGCGCTGCTGCTGCTCCCGGTTCTGCTCATCGTGGTGATCACGGTGGTGGACGTGCGCGCACCCACCAGCGTGCACCTCGGCCCGGCGCTGGTGATCGCGCCCGCCCTGACCCCGTCCTTCGCCGGGCCCCGGACCACGGCGGCCATCGGAGCGATGGCCCTGGCCGCCCAGGTCATCATCGGCATCACGCACGGCGGGATCGCCACCACGAATCACGTCGTGCAGCTCATCACCCTCGCGGTGCTGTCGGTCCTGGTGGTGATCTACAGCGCCCTGCGCGAGCGCCGGGTGGCCACGCTGGCCCAGGTCCGTACGGTCGCCGAGGCCGCGCAGCACGTGCTGATGTGGCCGCTGCCCGAGCAGATCGGCCCGCTGCGGATCGCCTCGCTGTATCTCGCCGCCGAGGACGAGGCGCAGATCGGCGGCGACCTGTACGCGGTGACCCAGTACGAGGGCGGGATACGGGTCATGATCGGCGATGTGCGCGGCAAGGGCCTGTCGGCCATCGGCGAGGCCGCCCTGCTGCTCGGTGCGTTCCGGGAGAGCGCGCACCGGCGCATCCAGCTCGCCGAGCTGGCCACCCGGCTGGAGCAGAGTGTCACCCACTACATGGCGGACCTGGAGCCGCAGGAGGAGGCGGGCGAACGGTTCGCCACCGCGCTGCTGGTGGAGATACCGGACCGGGATCCGGTCACCCGTATGACCAGCTGCGGTCATCCGCCGCCCCTGCTGCTGAGCCCCGGCCACGCGGTCACGGTCCCGAGCCTGCACCCGTCACCGCCGCTCGGGGTGCACGGCGGCGCCGAGCACACGTTGGACGTGTTCTCCTTCGAGCCGGGCGACACCCTGCTGCTCTACACCGACGGCGTGGTGGAGGCCAGGGACGCCCGGGGCCGGTTCTATCCGCTCACCGACCGGGTCGTGAGCTGGACGGAGGACAGTCCCGAGGCGCTGATGCACCATCTGCGGCGCGATCTGCTCACCCATGCCGGTGGCCGGCTGGACGACGACGCCGCACTCATCGCGCTGCACCGCCACTCGGTCGACCGGCGCCGGCACCACGGCCGGGGCGGCGGCTAGGGCCGGTCCGGCGGATCGGGTCGGAGGAAATGCGCGGCTCCGTCCGGCCGGCCCGAGCGGGGACTGGTGCGTGCAGCTGCACGGCGGAGGAGGCCGTGACATCAGCCGCTGCCGCGGCGGGCGACGCGCTGGGGGTCCCCCGCGATGGGGGTCCCCCGCGCGAGCCCCGTTCGAGCCTGAGGGAGTCGGCGACCGGCGACAACGCCGCAGATGTGCGTGCCGGCCCCCGCGTCTCCGGCAGGATCCGCCGGACAGGCCCCAGGTCCTCCGGCTCGGGTGGCCGGGGAATCGCTCAAGGGCGTGGGCCCCGCTCCGAGTGGGGCGGGGCGGGGCCGCACGCCCCGGCTCAGCGGACCGGTACGGCGTCCGGGTTCAGCGGACCGGCTTGAGGTCGGTGATCTTCAGGGTCTTCAGGTCCGACTGGACGTCGATCCGGCTGACCTCCGGGTGCTTGCCGTCGCTCCAGGTGAGCGTGACCCGGCTGGTGGCGCGGCCCGCGCCGGAACCGGTGTACGTCACTTTCCACTTCACCGGGACGTTCTGCGCGAAGAGGATGCCGTCGGCGTGCTCCTTCTTCTCGAAGGCGGCGACCTTCTTCTGCGCGGCGGCGGTGAGGTAGAAGCCGCGCAGGGCCTTGGCGGCGGGCCCGGCGGACGTGTCGCCGGTGGCCCAGACGGCGTCGATGTAGGCACCGTAGAAGTCGGCCACGTGCTGGGTGGCGTTGCGCGGGTCGCCCTCGGCGGAGGACACGGCGGCGGCACGGGTGGTGTGGCTCGCGCCGGTCCCGGCGAGGGCGGGTGTCACGGCGGCCAGGGTGAGACCGCCGGTGAGGGCCACGGCGGTGAGCAGGATCTTACGGCTGTGCGTGCGACTGCTGACGGACATACGTCTCATTCCCCCGGTTACGGAACGACCAGGCCGATCCCGGCCGTCGGCGGACCTTAAGACCGCATTTCCCTCGCGTCGGTTCCGATTCCCGAGCCCCTCTTTTCCTCCCCCGCGGGCCGCCCGGCGCCCGGTCCCTCGACGAGCCGGGCGAGGTTGTCCAGGGCCATCCGGGTGCCCAGTTCGTTGTCCGCGCGGGGGATGTCGTCGGGGATGCCCTCGTGCAGGATCTCCACGTCCGTGCCGCCGCCGGCCGGGGTGAGCGTCGTCGTCATGGTCATGGTGCCGCGCACGGCGTCGTCGTCGGTCTCGAAGGCGAACACCTCCACGACCAGCTCGCCGGGCACGAGCCGGGCGAAGTGGCCGCGGTAGGTGTCGGTGCAGCCGCCGGACTTGCCCGGGGCGGAGTCGTCGTCGTAGGTGAGGGACACCCGGAAGGCGCCGCCCTCCCTGGCGTCGAAGTGGTGGACGCGGGCGGTCATCCCGTCCGGGACCCGCCAGGCCGCGATCGCGACCGGGTCGGTCAGCGCCCGGTAGACGACGTGCGGGGGCGCCTGCACACGCCGGGAGACTCGGGTGGCGTACATGGGCTCACGCTACCGGCCCCGGCCTCCCGACCGGTCACGGCTCACCGGCGACCACCCCGCCGCCGACGGCCCTGCTGGCGAACGTCCCCCATCCCCACGGCAGTTCACCTCTCCCGGTAGATTCACCAGTACCGTGTGACATCCACCCCCCTTCCCGGAGAGCCGACGTGACAGACACCGGATTCAGCCCGGAGCGGATAGACACCGGAAAGCCGCACTCCGCCCGGATGTACGACTGGTACCTCGACGGCAAGGACCACTACCCCGTCGACGCGGAGGCCGCGGAGGCGGTGCTGAGGCTGTTCCCCGACGTCAAGGACAGCGCCTGGGCCAACCGCGAGTTCATGCAACGGGCCGCCCGCTTCGTCGCCCGCCAGGGCGTGGACCAGTTCCTGGACGTGGGCACGGGGATCCCCACCGAGCCGAATCTGCACCAGGTCGTGCAGGAGGTGACCCCGAGCGCGCGGGTGGTGTACGCGGACAACGACCCGATCGTGCTGCGGCACGCCGAGGCCCTGCTCCGGGGCACACCCGAGGGCCGTACGGCCTATCTCCACGCCGACGTCCGCGAGCCGGAGCAGATCGTGGAGTACGCCCGCGAGCATCTCGACCTCACCCGGCCCGTCGGCCTGTCGCTGATCGCGCTGCTGCCGTTCGTGACGGACGAGCAGGACCCCTACGGCATCGTCCGGACCCTGCTGGACCCGCTGCCGTCGGGCAGCTTTCTGACGCTGTCCCACGGCGGCACGGAGCTGTTCGACCCGGAGGTGTGGGAGCGCATCGACGCCGTGTACCGCGCCGGGGGCACCGCGGTGCGGTTGCGCTCGCACGCCGGCGTGGTCCGGTTCTTCGACGGCCTGGAGCTGTGTGAGCCGGGAGTCGTCCAGGCCACCCACTGGCGCCCGGAGCCGGACATGCGGGTCCGCACGGACCAGCCGGTGTACGTGGGGGTGGCCCGCAAGCCCTGACCGCCCGCCGCGCCGCGCCGTCCCCGAGGACCTGTGCTGCGGAATGTCCGCCCCGTAGGGAGTCCCGATGGCCGACGTGCCGTCCAGCCCCGAGGAACTGACGCTCCGGCCCCTCGGCTTCGCGTACCTGGCCGCCGTCCGCGACCTCGGTCACCGGGTGTACGACACCGACGCCATGCCCTGCACCGGCTGGGCGCTGTCGGCGGTCGCCGGGCATCCGGACGCCCCGGACCCGGCCCGTCCGGTGATGCTCGCCGGCGACCGGGTGGCCGGGTTCGTGCTCGGGTCGCCGTCGTTCGAGCAGCGGGCCGACCGGGGTTGTCCGGAGTGGATCGCCGTCGACCCCGACTGACAAGGGCGCGGGATCGCCTCGCGCCTGGTGCGGGAGTGCTGTGCGCGGCCGGCGGCGGCCGGGGCGGTGTCCGTGGTCACGGACGTGGAGCGGGGCAACACCGCCTCCGCCGGGCTGATACGCCGTAACGGGTGCGTGGAGGAGGCGACCGTCAGCCTGTTCGTCCGGCCGCTCACCGAGGGCTCCGGCAGGGCCGAGCTCCGAGGCCAGGAGGCGCTGCCGGGCCTGTACGGCGGCGTCGACGGGTTGTCGGAGGGGCTGAACAACCCGCTGCCCGCCCCCGCTTGTGCACGCCCTCCACCTTCTCGGAGGAGGGCATGCGCATCGTCCGCGAGTTCCGCGCCTTCTCCGGCCTGCTCCACCACAACGTGCCGCAGGGCAAGGGCTCTTACGACGTCACCCCCGGTCGGAGCGCGGCAGCCGCCCGGGCGGTCACGGCACGCTGAGTGGGCTGCTGTCCGGGCGCCTCCCGGCCCTCACGCGCCGGGCATCAGTCCCGCCGCGACCGTGGCCCCCAGCTCCCAGCACGCCTGGATGTCGGCCTTGCCGGGCTCGCCGGTGACGGTCACCGGCTCGGCCGCGCCGCGCCAGCCGAGGCCCGTGGTGACGGCCTCGATGGCGCGGACGGCGCCGGTGACGTCGTTGCCGCCGTGGACGTAGTAGCCGAAGGGGCGGCCCCTGGTCTCGTCCAGGCAGGGGTAGTAGATCTGGTCGAAGAAGTGCTTGAGCGCGCCGGACATGTATCCGAGGTTCGCCGGTGTGCCGAGCACATAGCCGTCGGCTTCCAGGACGTCGCAGACGGTGGCGGCGAGGGCCGCGCGCCGCAGGACACGGACGCCCTCGATCTCCGGTGTCGTCGCGCCGGAGACGACGGCCTCGAACAGCGCCTGGCAGTTGGGCGACGGCGTGTGATGGACGATCAGCAAGGTAGGCACACCCGCACCCTGCCATGAAGCCGCGCTCGCATGCCACATGCGTACGGCGCCGTCGCTGCCCTCGGTTACAGTTGCGCCCTTGTCCAGGAGGGGAGAAGAACGGTGCAGGTCGGGGTGGGGTCCGTGGCAGGCCGTGTGGTCGTGGCGCTGACGCTGGCGGCGGTGCTCGGCGGGTGCGCGGGGTCGGGGGACGGCGACGGGAAGGCGGGGGCGAGCGCGTCGGCCGGCGCCGGCGCACGGGGTGCGAAGGGCACGGGGGGTGTGCCGAGCGGGGGCACGATCGGCGCGAGCGGGTCGGACTGCGAACTGCCTGTCACTTTCGACATCGCTGCGTCCTGGCAGGCCAAGGGCATCGACGCCGAGACCGAGCGGTCGAAGGCGTCGCAGAAGCCCGGCGGCGATCTGAGCGGAGCACTCGCCGACCGCTTCCTGCGCCAGGGGCCGGTCACCGCCGCCTGCGAGATCGACGCCAAGCCGGCCGGTCACATCGGGTTCCTGCGCGTGTGGACCGGGAAGGGCCCACACGCCGACGCGGGCACGGTGCTCCGGCAGTTCGTCACCGCGGAGGACAACACCAGCAAAGCGACGTACCGCTCCGTCCGGACCGGCGGCGGCCTGTCCGGCGTCGAGGTGGACTACCTCTACACCAGCAAGCTCCTGGACGAGACCAAGAAGGAGACCGCCCTCGCGGTGAGCACGCCCGACGGGCCGGTCGTCCTGCACCTCGGCGGGATGGACACCGAGGAGCACGAGGGAATGCGGCCCGCATACGAACTCGCCAAGCGGACGCTCAAGTTGGCCTGACGCCCCGCGTCATTCCGCGGTCGTGGAGCGCCCCAGGTACGTGAGGGGACCGGCGCCCTCGACCGCGATCTCGTGGAAACCGAGCCGGTCGTAGAAGGCGCGGGCGGCGGTATTGACGGTGACCATGCCGAGATGGACGGCCGCGACCCCCTGTCCGCGCAGAGCCCCGAGGCGGAAGTCTTCGACGAAACGCCCGGTGTCCGCCGTACCGACGATGTAGCCCACAGCCCGGCCCGTGCCGTCGTCCAGGACGAAGGCGAGGTCCGGGTCGAAGTGACCGTACGGCTCGGCGAACAGCGCCGGCATCAGGCGCAGGTCCGGGTAGACAGCTCGGCTTTCCAGGACGGGGAACTCGGGCGGGCGGAGTGAGGGTGGTCAGTAGGGCAGGCGCCGGGCGCGGAGATACATGATCAGGCCGGACAGAGCGAGCAGCGTGCCGAGGGCGGCGGGCCAGAGGTGGACGCCGCTCAGCACCGATCCGTCCCGCGCTGCGGTGAGTCGGGGTTGGGCGAGGGCGGGCGGAACGGTCGGGGACACCGGCGGCGCCACCTCTGTGCGGGCCGGTGGGGTCGACGTGCCGGCCCGCGGCAGCTCGCCCGCGGCAACCGTCGTACCCGCGCCGGGAGTTGCCGTCGGCGTGGGTGTCGTACCGGAGGCGCCACCTCTGGAGCCGCAGGCACGGCCGGAGTTGATGCAGT
The DNA here is from genome assembly GCF_020181035.1 of Streptomyces sp. CoH27. Classification (GTDB taxonomy): domain Bacteria; phylum Actinomycetota; class Actinomycetes; order Streptomycetales; family Streptomycetaceae; genus Streptomyces; species Streptomyces camelliae. Next base: position 261,890 of record NZ_JAIQYY010000009.1, on the reverse strand, counting down.
CGACCATCTCGCGCATGAGGTTGTCGTCGAAGACGTCGATGAAGTCGCCGTGGTCGGTGACGGGCTTGTGGAGTTGCTCGGGGAAGGAGTCGATCGCGAAGAGCGGGACGGTACGGCCGCCGTCCGTCAGGCTCGGGGCCGAGACGTCGTAGACGATGCGCTGCACCAGTTGCGGGATGGCACGGAATCCCGGCGGGCAGGAGCCGTCGGGGGCGGTGAACGCCACATGGGTACGGTGGTTGGCGCTGTCGGTGTTACGGCCGTCCCAGCAGCTCTGGAACCGGAAGGTGCGCACGACGTCGCTGCCCGGCGGGCACAGCGGGTACTTGTCCGTCAGCTGCCGGTCCTCGTAACCGGTGCAGCTCCAGGACGCGTTGGCGTTGCCGGGACCATTGACGAAGGCCTTGGCGTCGCCGGTGACGATGCGCAGGAAGCGCGGCATGGCGGTGACCTTGCCGCGCGGGTTGCCCACGAAGGTCAGCGTGACCTGCTTGGGTGTGACGATCCGGCCCGCGTTGCCCTCCGTGCCGCCGCCGGGGGACCGGGCGTCGCGCTCCTGTGTGCCGTTCTGCAGGCGCAGCACGGGCCAGTAGTACGAGGACTTGTCCCCTCGATCCGTGCAGCTCGTGCCCGCCTTCGCCAGGTCGTCGTCGCTCGCGAAGGCGTTGGTGCCCTGGTTGCCGACGTAGTCGTGGACGTGGTGGGCGCCGTTGGAGACGCCGGGCGCGACGATGACATTGTCGGAGTTGAACAGGCCGCCCGCGTCGACACCGCAGTCGGAGGTGAACGTGCCGCGCGAGGCGTCCGCTTGCTGGGGCGGGTTCGGCAGGCGGGGTTCCACGGAGGTGATGTTCGCGTAGTCGGAGACGACGGGTCCGTTGCCGGCCTGACCGGCGCCGCTCGGGTGCTGCGTGTGGCTCTGGCTCTGGCTCGGGTTCTGGCCTTGACTCTGGCTCTGGCCGGTGGTGTCCGCGCCGGGTCCGTCGCCCCGCCCTTCGGTCGCCGAGGCGTAGACGTTCGCCACGTTCGCCGCGACGAGTCCGGCGCCGCTCAGCATCAGGGCGACCGCCGCGAAGGTCGCGCGTCGTGCGCCGGTCCGGCGTCTGCGGGTGGTGCGTGCCAAGGTCGTGGTCCTCTGTCTGTTCGCCGGTCCGGGCATGGAGCTCCCCCGCCTTATACGAGGGACGGCGGCGCCGTGTTCAACAGGATCGCGAATTCACGTGGATCTCACAGGAAAACGCGATTCCCGCCTCTTCCCTCTCGAACGTCACCGCGAACATCACAATTACGTATCGGACATTCCACGCTCCGACCTTCACACGAGGTACACACTTTGGCTAGGTTGACGCGAGGCCGCCCGGCTCAGCCGGACGCAACGGCCCAACTGCCCTGCGGGGCAAGGAAGGAGCACGTCTTCCATGGCGCCGGAGAGCCGCGACGAGGTTCGGCAGCGGATCGCATCCCTCTACGACCAGGCCGAGGACGCGACGGGCAACTACAACGCGACCCGGGCCATGGCGGCGGTGACGCGCTCACGGGGCGTACCGCTCGCCAAGCGGTCGGGGCGGCGGCCGGATCCCGCGCTCGACGCGATGGCCCGGCAGTGGTTCGACGCGGCACGCGCCAAGCTGGGCCCGACCGTCCCGGCCGCGCTCCCCGCCGATCGACTCCCCGACCGCCCGTCGGCTCCGGCACCCTCCCGGAGCCGTTCGGGGAGCAGCGAACGGGACGCCCTGGACACGGGCCTGTCCGTACGGCAGCCCCGGGCGCTGGAGCGAGCCGACGACCGCCGGCCGGCCGAACTCACGACCGGCGGCACGGCATCGGATCCGACGAGTCCCCCCGGGGCCGACCTGAACACCCCCGGCCGCGCAGCCTTGCTCGCGCCCAGGCGACCCGAACTGCCGGGAATCGCAACGAACTTGGCGGGGTCGGCCGCTGAGGCAGGCCCGCTCGACGCCCCTCGCACCGCGCAGCCGACGACGTCAGGCACGGGGGCGTTCACTCTGCCGGGCCTCGGGGCGGCGCAGGGGGCGGCAGTTTCAACCGCCCCTGCCACGGAGCCGACCGCGACTTTGATGACCCCCGGGGCGCGGGGGGCGGGGTCCTTGATGGCGCCCGGCGCGCAGGAGGCCGGGATGCCGATGGCCCCTGGTGCACAGGAGGCTGCGGTACTGATGGCCCCCGCAGGGCAAGAGGCTGCGGCCGTGACGACTTCCGACACACAGGGAACGGCCACCTTGATGGCGCCCGGCACGCAGGGGGATTGGGCCGTGATGACACCTGGCGCAGGCGGGGCCACGGCCGTGATGACCGCCGGCGTGCAGGAGGATTGGGCTGCGACGACGCCCGACGCAGGCGGGGCTGCGGCCGTGATGACTCCCGACACGCAGGGGGATTGGGCCGTGATGACACCTGGCGCAGGCGGGGCCACGGCCGTGATGACCGCCGGCGTGCAGGAGGATTGGGCTGCGACGACGCCCGACGCAGGCGGGGCTGCGGCCGTGATGACGCCCGGCACGCAGGGCACGGCCACCTTGATGGCGCCCGGCACGTGGGAAGCGTCGGCCCTGACGACACCTGGTGCGCAGGGAACTCCGCTCGGAGGAGGCACCGCCGAGACCGCTGCCCTGCCGGTCACCGAGCCGGCCGCCGCCCCGGGCGCACCGGTCCGGGAACCCGGCTCCCTCCCCGGTGCCGCTGTGCCCGGCCGACCCTCCCCCGCCACGTCGAAGGCGTACAACCAGCGCAAGCTCGCCGCCGCGAGCGACCAGCTCACCCGGCACACCAGCCGCCTCGCGGCAGCGACAACGGCCGTACAATCCACCCCTGTTCAGGCCACACAGCCCGATGCGGGCCAAGCAGGGCAGACAACCGGTCAGTGGCAGCAGTCGCAGTGGGCGGCGCCCGACGGATCGGCAACGACACCGCAAGCACCGGCCGGAACCATCTGGCCGGACGCCGCCGCCTCCCCCATCACCACCGGGTCCTTCCCGTCACCGGCCATCCCCGCGCCCACTGCCACGGACACCGGCTCCGTCCCCTACCCGGCCAACGCCACAGGCTCGTTCCCGTCCCCCGCGATCCCCGCGCCCACCACCACCGACACCGGCTCGGTCCCGGTCGCGTACCCCGGCGGCACAGCCCTCACCGCCACCGGTTCCTTCCAGGCTCCCGGCACACCCGCTTCCCCTCTCGACACGGGCTCCTTCCAGACCCTCGGCCCCGCTTCCACCGCCGGTACCGGTGTCCTCCCGCAGACATCCCCGGTCACGCGGGCCGCCAAGGCCATCGCGTTCGCCCGGGCGCAGATCGGGAAGCCATGCGTGTGGGGGGCGACGGGGCCGGACTCGTACGACTGCTCCAGCCTGACGCAGGCCGCCTGGCGGGCCGCCGGGGTCACGGTGCCGCGTGCCGCGCACGAGCAGGCGTTCGCCGGCGCCCCGGTCACGCCGGAGGGTATCGAGCCCGGTGACCTCGTGCTCTTCTTCGACGACGACCGGCACGTGGGTCTGCATGTCGGCGGCGGCATGATGGTCCATGCCCCTGGTCCGGGATCGACCATCCGCGAGGAGTCGATCTACGGCGCCGGGGAGTCCGCGATCCACCGCATCGTGCGGCCCGCCTGAGATGACGGATCCGCCCGCGGAACAGGCGGCCCCGGTTCAGCCGTGGCGTCGCCGTGTGCGTCGGCTCACGTAGTGGTCGATGAGCGTCTCCTCCAACGGCCGGTAGACAAGGCCGAGTTCCTGGATGCTGCGGCTGTTGTCGACACGGAAGCGGATGCCGAGGTGTTTGCGGATGTAGTCCTGGGTGAGGCCGAAGGCGGGGCCCAGGACGCGCACCGGCCAGTGCGGGAGCCTGGTACGCGGCAACCGCAGGTCGTAGGGGTGATGGGCGCGGATGATGCGGGACATCTCGTGTAACGACGCCATCGTCTCGGCGGCCACGATGTAGCGTCCCTTGGCCGCCGGATTCTCCGCCGCCGCTATGTGCGCGTCCGCCACGTCCCGCACGTCCGCCGTGGTGAAGCTGAAGTCCGGTGCGCCGTAGCAGAAGTAGCCCTGAAACAGCTCGTCGAGCAGGAACAGACTGCCGGAGTCGGAGGCGGGCGTGAACGAAGGGCCGAGGATCAGGCCGGGGTTGACCGACACCATGCGCCAGCGGTGCTGCGCGGCCTCCGCCTCCCAGGCGGCGCGTTCCGCGACAGTCTTGGCGTAGTGGTACGGGTTGTTCGCCACCGTGCTGGTGGTGTTGAAGTAGCGTTCCGACAGCACCTGGCCGTCCATCGCGAGCACGTCGGAGTAGTCGCCGAAGATCGCGCCGGCGGTCGACGTGAAGATCAGGGTGTGGACCTCCGCGGTCCGCTGAACGGCCGCCAGGACGTTACGGGTGCCGAGCAGCGCCGGGTCCACGACGTCCCGTCGGCCGTCCCGGATGCGCTCCGGCATCAGGAACGGTGAGGCCACATGGAAGACGGTCGTGCAGCCGTGGAACGCCTGGTCGAAAGCCCCCTCCCGCAGCAAGTCCGCCTCGAAGAGGGCGAGTTGGCCGGGGAAGGCTTCCTGCAGGTCCCACAGCGGGCGGACCTTGCGGGCATCGGCCCTGTTGCGTACTGTCGCGTGCACCCGGTAGCCGCGTTCCAGCAGTCGCCGTACCAGGTGGCTGCCGACGAAGCCGCTGCCCCCCGTCACCGCCACGGTCGCCCCCGCGCCTTCGTGCACGCTGACTCACCCCTCGCCGCCGGTCACCGTCGCATCCCCGAGCAGGATGCCCCGCGACCACCCCCATAAGGAACCCCTGAACCAGCCATAAGATCACCTTATGGGGTCATAGACCGGACCCCCGTACTGACTTAGGTCTGCCTTAGTTTAGGCTTCATCCCATTCGAGCCGCCCTGTCCACGTTCGAAGGGAACCTGATCATGCCGCGCCCCCTGCGGGTAGCCATCGTCGGAGCCGGCCCCGCCGGGATCTACGCCGCCGACGCCCTGCTCAAGTCCGAGGTGGCCGCCGACCCCGGCGTGTCCATCGACCTCTTCGAGCGGATGCCCGCCCCGTTCGGCCTGATCCGGTACGGCGTCGCCCCCGACCACCCGCGCATCAAGGGCATCATCACCGCCCTGCACCAGGTGCTCGACAAGCCGCAGATCCGGCTGTTCGGCAACGTCGACTACCCGACCGACATCAGCCTGGACGACCTGCGCGACTTCTACGACGCGGTGATCTTCTCCACCGGCGCGATGGCCGACCGTGAGCTGCCGCTGCCCGGCATCGACCTGGACGGCTCCTACGGCGCCGCCGACTTCGTCTCCTGGTACGACGGACACCCGGACGTCCCGCGCACCTGGCCCCTGGAGGCCGAGAAGGTCGCCGTGCTCGGCGTCGGCAACGTCGCCCTCGACGTGGCCCGCGTCCTCGCCAAGACCGCGCACGAGCTGCTGCCGACCGAGATCCCGCCGAACGTCTACGACGGTCTGAAGGCCAACAAGGCCGTGGAGATCCACGTCTTCGGCCGCCGGGGCCCCGCCCAGGCGAAGTTCAGCCCGATGGAGCTGCGCGAGCTCGACCACTCCCCGAACATCGAGGTCATCGTCGACCCCGAGGACATCGACTACGACGAGGGCTCGATCGAGACCCGGCGCGGCAACAAGCAGGCCGACATGGTCGCCAAGACGCTGGAGAACTGGGCGATCCGCGACGTCGGCGACCGTCCGCACAAGCTGTTCCTGCACTTCTTCGAGTCCCCCGCGGAGATCCTCGGCGAGGACGGCAAGGTCGTCGGCCTGCGCACCGAGCGCACCGCCCTCGACGGCACCGGCAACGTCAAGGGCACCGGCGAGTTCAAGGACTGGGACGTCACGGCGGTCTACCGCGCGGTCGGCTACCTCTCCGAGAAGCTGCCCAAGCTGCCCTGGGACGTCGACTCGGGCACCGTCCCGGACGAGGGCGGCCGGGTCATCGAGGAGGGCGGCAGCCATCTGCAGTCCACCTACGTCACCGGCTGGATCCGGCGCGGCCCCATCGGCCTGATCGGTCACACCAAGGGCGACGCCAACGAGACCGTCGCCAACCTGCTGGACGACCACGCCAACGGCCGTCTGCACACCCCGGCCTCGCCCGAGCCGGAGGCCGTCGACGCCTTCCTCGCCGAGCGCGAGATCCGCTTCACCACCTGGGAGGGCTGGTACAAGCTGGACGCCGCCGAGCGTGCGCTGGGCGAGCCGCAGGGCCGTGAGCGCGTGAAGATCGTCGAGCGCGAGGACATGCTGCGGGAGAGCGGGGCGTAAATCCCGGATCCGGGTGAGTCCCGCCTTTCTGTGAGGCTCCGAGGGGGCCGGCGTCACCGCGCCGGTCCCCTCCCTCCGTTCAGGTCCCCCTCCCCTCGTCAGCCCTCCGCGGCCCGCGCGAACAGCTCGTGCAACGGCACCGGCGGCAGCAGCCGTACGAACGGGCCGTGCACACCGCCCAGGCCCGTCGGCGAGGCCAGGTGGGTGGCCAACTTTCCCCGTTCCAGCGGCAGATGGGGCGCCTTCAGGGTCTCCCATGCGTCGCGTATGAAGACGGTGCGGCCGGCGCGGGCCCGGCGGGCGGTCTCGACCGCGCCCACGGCCAGCAGCTCCGCCTGCGCCGCCTTGTGCCGGGCGGCCGTCCAGCCGTTCCAGCGGCGGATGTTGCGGTCTGTCGGCCGGGCGAGCGCGCGCAGTTGGAGGTGGAGCGCGGCCGCGTCCGTGCCGACGCCGAGCCGACGGGCGGTGGCAGCGACTGCGTCGGGCGCGCTGAGCAGGGGATTCGCCTCATAGCCGCCAACGGGAACGGGAGTTGCGGTGGCACGGTCGGCCATTCTGGCCAGGCCGTCGAGGACCGTCCGGAACTGCTCGACGTCCGGCCGCAGCCAGGACACGCCCGTGCGGTCGCACACCTCCAGGGCCCGCGCCACGCCCTCCGGATCGGCGAGCGCGGCCGGGCGCAGGAAGATGTCGCCGGTCGGGACGGCCACCACGAACACCCCGTCGTCCACCACCTCCGCCACCTCGGTCACGCCGTCGTGGAGCGGCTCCGGGCAGGGCAGCACCGTGCCGTCGTAGAGCTGGAACGCCACGTCGGCCTCGGCCACCTGGGCCACCGCGCGCTGCCCGGTCAGCTGGATGAGCGTGCCGGGGTCCGCGCACCGTGCCCGCAGCCCGGCGTGGAGCCGGAGCGCGCCGTCGGCCGCCGGATCGCCGACCGGCCGCTCGGTCAGCGCCCAGGCGATCACGGACAGTTCCTGGACGTACGGCACCCGGTCACGCCATGGCCGCTCCCCGAGCGAACCGTCGGGCAGCACCGGGCGCAGGTCGAGCCTGCCGTTGCGGGTGCCCACCAGCACGGACCCGGTCTCCTCGACGGGCGGTCGCCCGGCGGGCAGGGTGCGGGCCCAGTCGACGGGCAGGCCGAGGTCCGTCTCCAGCGTCTCGGCCAGGTCCTCGTCGACGTACTGCTCTGCGCCGAGCAGTTCGGCCCAGACCGCGGCCATGCGTGCGGCCGCCCGCTGCGGGCCCTGCGGTGTCCAGAGGTCGGCCGGGTCCTCGGGCACACCGGCGGCGAGCACCGCGCGCCGGCCCCGCTCGCCGAGCCGGTGGCAGAAGCTGTCGTACTCCGCGGCCGTGGTCTTGTTCGCCTTGTAGGGCGCGGAGCGCAGCATCTTGGTGTGCTCGTCGTGCTGTGCGCGGCGCGGGAGGCCGCCGAGGACGAGGGCGGCGACGGAGCGCCGTACTCCGGTGCTCCGGCAGAAGACGGTCAGCGCCTCGGGCGTCAGCGGGAGCGGGCCGTTGCCGTCGGTCAGCTCCAGCAGGCGGGTGAGGCGTGCGGCATCGTCCGCGGTGACGGTGACGGTCCGCTCCTCCTCGGTGTGCCCGGGGGCGGGGTCGGCGGCCGGTTGCAGGAAGCGGGCGAGACCGCGGCGTTCGGGACCGGCTGCCGCGCCCGGGGCGGCGGCCAGGGCGTCCAGTGGGGCCCGGCCGGTGCGCCAGCTGCCGCCGGGCGCGGCGAACGGCTGTCCGCTCCAGGTCCGCAACAGGGCCTGCAGGGCCGCGCGTTCGTCGTCGGGGGTGGTCGCGACGGCGGCCCGCCAGGCGACGGCGTCGATGTCGCCCAGGAGCACCTGCCACTCCACGGGCCGCACGGGCGGGGCGAGGGCACGGGTCTCGTCGTCGATCTCCCCGCGCAGGAACCGGCCGTCGGCGGCGACGGCGGTGAGGGTGCCGGGATGCCTCTCGGGCGTGTGAGCCTCGTAGGAGCGCAGGTCGGGCAGGAGTCCGGCCAGGGCCGGGGCGAGGGTGGTGTCGGGGACGGCGGCGGGAAGGGTCACGACGGGGCCTGACCGCATGACGCCGACCCGGCGGGACAGCTCCTCGCGGCGGCGCAGCACGCCGGCCGCGAGCAGGGCGGCGCGTGCCACGCCGGCGCGCACCCGGGCGTCCCCCGCCTCCGGCAGCAGTCGCGCGGCGGCGGCGTCCAGGTGCGCGGGGTCCGCGCTCTCCAGGGCGGCGTCCAGGAGGGCGCGCACGGTGGTGTCGGCCACGGTGCGCAGCGCCTTGGAGGAGCGCTCGTCGCGTGCGGTGAGGAAGTGCCAGTAGGCGGGCGGCGGCACCGGGCCGGCGTCCTCGCCGAGGGTGGGCGGGCGGTCCCGGTCGCGGTCGGCGGGCGGGACGAAGCCGTGGACCTGCCACAGCAGCGAGTTGTCGTCCGCCGCGTGGCAGCGCACCGTCGTCTGCCCGACGAGGACGGCCTGCTCGCCGCCCTCGGGCAGCCCGATGATGCCCCAGGGGCGGCGGCCGAGGCGACGGCTGCGGTAGTGCGCGGTGCGGCCGTCGGCCGACTCCAGCAGGAAGTCCGTCGGGGACGGGCCGCGGTACGGCGTGCGGTGGTAGACGCGGCAGCCGACGAGCCGGCCGTGCCGGCCGAGCGGGGAGGCCGGGGCGTCCTCAGGGAGCGCGGCGAGCGAGTAGCTGCCGCCGAACACGCCCCTGCCGGGCGGGAGTTCGATGTCGCGGTGGAATTCCGGGAGACCGGGCTCGCCGGTCCGGTCCCCCGTGACCGGGTCGTACGGCATCCAGCCCGCGCGCGTGTGGAACACCTGGGCGCTCCAGAACCGGTGCCCGTCGCTCAACTGGAGGTCATGGTGGCCGATGCCCTCCCGGCCGCCGGGCCGCAGCACCCGCTCCCCGTCGAACCGTCCGCCGCGGTCCGGGGTCTCGAACTGGTAGCCGAGGCCCCCCTGGATCAGTCCGCCGTAGGGCCGCAGGCCGAAGGTGTCCTGCGGGGTGAACACCTCGTCCGGCCGGTCGGTCCAGAAGGCCCGGTCGGCGCCGGAGTGGCGGTCGCCGGTGCGCCAGCTGACGAGGAACTGCCCGCCGACGTAATGGACGGCGTGTCCGGTCGCCTCGTCAGGCACCCGGAAGGTGCACGACGCGCGTGTGCCCGCGTGGTCGACGGCCACCGCGCGGCCGGCGCCGAAGACGGTCAGCACGGGCCAGGTGCAGGTCACACGGAGGGTGTCGGCCGGGTCGAAGCCGGCGAGGGCGGCCTCCAGAGCGGGCCAGCCCAGCTCCTCGGGGAGTCCGGCGCGCAGGGTGCGGGCGAGTGGTCCGGTGAGGTCGAGGGCGGCCAGCGCCTCCTCGATGCCGTCGAGGGCGGTGGCCGTGGGCCGGTCGAGCAGCGTGGCAAGCTCGGTCACCGCCTCGTCGGCCGCGGCGAGGCCGCCGCCGCGCAGGGAGCCGAGCAGGGCCTCGATACGGGTGTGCACCTCGGCGGCGATACCGGCGTTCTCCGGAAGCCGCGTGATCGCCGTACCGGCGCCGCGCAGCCCGGCGTGCACGGTGCCCTCCAGGCGCCGGCCGAACAGCGGGTCGGCGGCCAGCGCCTTGAGGTCGCGGCGGGAGCGGTCGCCCCAGAAGGTCAGCCCCACCGCGTCGCCGGGATCCTCGACGGCGACGCCCTCGGCGAGGCAGGCGTCCAGGAGGTCGGCGTCCAGGCCCGGCCAGTGGTACTGGTCCTCGTGGATGCGCACCGGGGTGCCCGCCGCCCGGAGCCGGGGCGCGAACCGGGCGACGATCTCGAAGAGTTCGGCCGGCATGGGCTGGCGCTCCACTCCGCCGTAGGCCGCCCTGCGGTGCCGGTACGCGCGTGTGTAGCGGCCGAGCCAGCCGGCCGCGCCGCCGTCCGGGGTGAGGTGTCCGGCCGCCACCGCGTCGACGACGCCGGCGCTCAGCAGCAGGCGCAGCCAGGACGCCGCGTCGTTCCTGCTCTCCGGGAACAGGTCGAGCAGCGCGGCCTGCACGCCGGGGTCCTGGGGGTGTTCGGTCAGGGGCGCGGTGGCGGCCTCCAGCAGGGCGTCCGGGACCGCCTTGCCGCGCGCTCCGCCGAGGAGAAGGCCCAGCACACGGGCGTCCTCGGCGGTGCCGAGCCCGGCGGCGCGCGCGGAGGCCCGGACGCGGCAGGCAAGGTCGGCCGGGAGCTCGCCCGGCGAGGCGGCCCACGCGGTGAGGACGCGCATGTACTCCTCGTGGGCCTCGGCGGCCGGCAACTGCCCGGCCAGCCAGCGCTGATGTTGGCTCAGCTCCTTGACGGGCAGCTCCCCGCGGGCCGCGCACAGCAGTGCCTGCGCCCGCCGCCAGTCGGGGTCGACCGCCAGCGCGTGCTGCTGCTCCGCCTTGCGCGCCAGGGTGTAGGCCTTGGCGGCCGTGCCGCCGGGATAGCCCAGCAGGCGGTGCGTCACGGTGTCCCAGAACCAGGGCAGATGGGCGGGCGGCACCGAGTGTGCGCGACGCCGCAGTTGGTCGAGGCAGCGGCCCATCTTCGGATAGGCGCGGGACACGGCCGTACCCACCTCGTCGAGGAGCGCCAGTGCGGCGCTGTGCTCCGCCGGGTCGTGGGCGGCGGCCCAGAGGGCGTACGTCGTCGAACGGTGGGGTTCCGCGGGCAGCAGGGCGTGCTTGTGCATACGGCCGATCTTGGCACGCGGGTCTGACACTCCGTCCGGGCCTGTGGACAACTCGCCCCGGCCCGGGGTGACATGCGCCGCGTCAGCGTGCCGCCAGTTCCCGGCGGCCGGCGACCGCCAGCGCCACGGTCAGCAGGGCGAGGGCGCTCGTCTGGCCGAGGCTGCTGTTCCAGTAGCCGGCGGGGACGGGCACGCCGAGCCAGGGGTAGAGAGCGGCGACACGTACGGCCAGGAGCAGCAGGCCGAGCACGGCGAGCGCGAGGCCGCCGCCGGGGGCGCCGCGGTCCGGGCGGCGGACGGTCCACACCAGCCAGCCGAGGGCGCCGACGACGAAGCAGTTGGCCGGGGCCCACACCAGGTCCGTCGCGGCGGGCAGCAGCACGAGGGACGCTCCCGTCAGGACACAGGCCGTCATGAAGACCAGGCCGGGGGTGCCGGCGGGGAGCCGGGCCGGGGGCGCATCGCGGTGGTGGGCGGCGCACAAGGCGAGCGCCGGCAGCCAGACGAGGAGCGCCAGCATGGCGACGAACGCCGGTTCCGTGAGGATCGTCGCGCCCGTCAGCGAGCCGATCAGCGGCCACAGGCTGGGCAGCGCCGCCACCAGGGCGCCGGTCCGGGCGAGTCGGCGACGGTCGTGCAGGAGGGCGAAGTAGGCGACCGTCCAGCCGAGCGGCAGGATCCACTGGGCGACGACTGCCGTGTCGGTGACGATCCCGTGGCCGGTGAAGTCCGAGAGGAACAAGCGCCGTTCGGCGCTGCCCCGGGTGAAGGTCCAGGTCAGCCGCAGCACCGGCTCGACGACGGCGGAGGCCGCGAGCAGGAGCACGGCGGACAGGGCGACGAGCCGGACGCCCGAACCGAGCACGGCGTAGCGCCGGGGCGCGCCGGCGGCGCCGAGGCGGCAGCGCACCGCCAGGGCGGCGATGCTCGCCACCTCGCCGGCCGTGGGCCGGCTCTGGTCCTGGGTGTCGCGGTCGACTCCCCACAGGTACGTCTCGACCATCTCCTCCTCCCGTTCGCGCCGGTAGTAGGCGGGGAGCAGGCGCAGCACCGTGCGGTAGCGGGCTTCCAGCAGCGTGGTCATGCGAGTCCTCCCGCGAGTCCAGGTGCGGTCGGGGGTTCGAGGCCGGCCGGGCCGTGGAGAGGCGTGCCCGCACGGCCCTCGGCGATGCGCCGGCGGGCGGCCCCGGCACCGGCGGCCATCCGCTCGGCCTCCGCCTCCAGGGCGGCCACCCCCTCGTCGGTCAGCCGGTAGTAGCGCCGCAGCCGGCCCTGCTGGACCTCCTCCCGGTCCAGCACGATCAGGCCGTCCGCGGTGAGCCGGTCCAGCACGCCGTACAGCGTGCCGACCCGCAACTGGACGTCCCCGCCGGACAGTTCCTCGACCTCGCGCAGGATGCCGTAGCCGTGCCGCGGCTGGTCGGCGAGGGCCGTGAGGACGAAGAACGCCGCCCGCGTCATGCTCTTCGCTGTCATGCAGCCAGGATATATCGAGAGCCGATATATATCGAGAGGGTGCGCCTTCCGGCGAACGGCGGCCACACGCGCGTGCCGTCGGACATGTGCCGCGCCTGGAAAACCGGGCCGCGCGTGTCCAGGGGGAATCACGCGCGCGTGTCCAGGGGAAAGGTGTGCCGCGCGTCCACGCGCGCGTGCCGTGGGAACGGGGTCCACCCCTGAGCGGATGGACGGGCGGACCCCGTTCGCCGGACCATTGTGGGCACCGGAGAACGGTCCGGCCACGTGCGCACAGCAGTCACCGGACGCGTTCTCCGCGCACCCTGCGCGGACGGCGCACACCCCGTGCGCGGGGCGCGCACCCGTCGCGACGCGCCACCCCCGGCCCCGGACGACATGCTTTCCCGCCGAGCGGCGATACTGGGAAGCTCACCCGCCCCCATCAGCAGATTGGCCCATGTCGAACTCCGCCACCGACCGCGCCTCCTACCCGCAGACTCTCTGGGCCGTCCGCGGCCGCCACACCGGTCCCGCTCCCGAGGAGGTCGTGCGCCGCACCCTGCGCCGGCACCGGGAAAGCGGGGACATCGACGACTTCGCCGAACCTCCGCTGCCCGAGGACGCGACCGAGCGGATCTTCGAGGCGCGCTGGCGGGCGGCCGGCACGGTGACCGTGCGGGCCCGGCTCACCCTCGTACCGCACACGGGGCGGCCGCAGGGACACGAGTGGCGGCTCGTCGCGGAGGCCGAGCACCCCTGGGACGAGACCTGGCCCTCGCCCGCGACCCTGTTCTGGCCCGAGCGCGGGACCGGCGAGGGCGACGACGGCGCCTGGGACCACCACGCCACGGTCACCGGCCTGCGCCTGCGGCAGGTCAACGCGCTGCCCGAGGACGACCGGGAGATGCGCCGCCGGCTGCGCGACGCGGCCCGCGAGGGCTGGTGCGTCAACGTCGTCGTGCACGAGGCGATGACCCCGGACGAGGCGGGCCGGCTGCCGCTGGCCCGGCTGCTCCCGCCCGGCCTGCGGCACCGCGTGGTGGAGCACCGGGCCGCCCCGCAGCAGTTCCGCGCGGTCAACTACGCGCTCAAGGACCTCGGCGTCGAGGTGCCGCGCGGCGGCGCCGTGGTGCTGCCGCCGCACCCGGCGCCGGAGGGCTACGACAGCCGTGAGCACCAGGTGCGCAGCGTCTTCCTGGACGGATCCGAGCCGGCCGGACTCTTCGCCGTGCTGCGGCATTTCGCCGCCCAGCCCCGGCCCCTGCCGCAGGAGGCCGAGGAGGCGCTGAACGACCTGCGCGAGAACTGGACCCTGATGACCCTCCGGGAGGAACTGGAGCGCGAACGCCGGCTGGTCGCCCGCTACGCCGAGGCGCTGGAGGCGATGACGAAGTCCCGGGACCTGTACAAGGACGCGGCCGAGCAGGCCCTCGCCGCCCTGGCCGCCTACCGCGACGTCCCGCCGCCGGCCCTGCCCGAGCAGCGGCCCGCATCCCGGACGCCGGGCGCGCTCCAGCAGCTGACCCGGACCTTCGAACGGCTGAGGTTCCCGGCCAGGGGCCAGCGGCAGCAGACCCCCGGCCCACAGGGCCCGGCGGACGCCACGCCGGGCGGCACGCGGGACACGCCGGCCGAGGGCGACGGCCCGGCCCCGGCCGACGCCACGGACCGGACGTCCTGACCCACCGCCGGGCGATGCCGTAGCCCTGCTGCCGGCCGGCGGACGCAGGAAGCCCGGAAGGAGGCGGTAGGGACACCACGGCCACCTTGTTGGTGATCGGCGCCGTCGTCGCGGCGGCGCCGCTCGCCGTCGCGCCCGTCCTGCTGGTACGGCTGGTGCGGCCCGGAAGTCGCTGCGGCGGGCCGGGCTGCCGACGGGCCCGCGCCGGGTGTTCTGGGGCGCGGTCGCCTACCTGCCGCTCCCCACCGATCTGCTGCCGGACCCTGTCCATCTGGACGACATCGGCGTGCTGCTGCTCGCGCTGCGCAGCCTGCGCGCCGCCCGGCCGTCGCCGCCGGCCGAACCCTGAACGGCCGCCGGATGGCGCATCATGGAGCGGTGCAGCCTGAGTTCACCGGGATCCCCGGTACGCCCATCGCTCCGCGCGTGGCCGTGGTCGTCGACGTCATGCGCGCGTTCACCGTGGCCGCCTGGGCGTTCCGGCGCGGCGCCGAGCGGATCGTGTTCGCCGGTACGCAGGAGGAGGCCCTGGAGCTGAAGGCGCGTCACCCCGGCTGGCTGGCCTTCCAGGACGGAGCGCCGGTGCCGGGCTTCGACCTGGCCAACTCGCCCGCCCGGCTGCGCGCGCTGGACGTGCGGGGCCGTACGGTCGTGCAGAAGACGACCGCGGGGACGGCGGGGGCGCTCGCCGTGGCGGACGCCGGGCTGCTGCTGTGCGCGAGCTTCGTGGTGGCCGGTGCGACCGCCGAGCTGCTGCGGCGGGCCCGGCCCCGCACAGTGACCTTCGTGGTCACCGGGGACGGCGGGCGGGCCGAGGAGGATCTCGCCTGCGCGCAGTACATCGCCGACCGGATCCGCACCGGCGACACGGATCCGGGCCCTTATGTCGACCGGGCCCGGCGCTCCGACGCCGCGGCCAGGCTGGCCGACGGCGCGCGGCGCGGCTGGGCCGGTGTCCACCCCGAGGACGTGTCGATGTGCCTGGAGGCGGACACCTTCCCGTTCGCCATGGCGGCCGCCCGCATGGACGGCCACCTGGTGCTGCGCCCGGTGTATTCCGCCAGCACGGAGCCGGGCAGCGGCACGGAGCCGGACCGCCCGGCAGACGCCCGCCCGACGCACCCCGCGAGCGCGGACCCGGCAGGGACCGAGCCCGCAGACGTGCACCCCGCAGGCGCGGAGCCCGGCGGCGCGGAGCCGGGCCGCCCGGCGGACTGACTCCGGGACGCGACCCGCGCCGCGCCGTCGGTGAACCGCCGACGCACGGGTCAGCCCGTGTCCTCACGGTGGGCGCGGCCCGTCAGGTAGGCCCGTGGGCAGGACCGCAAGCGCCCCGAGCGCGCCCGCCGCTGCCGCCGTGGCAGCGAGCCGGGGCGGGCCAGGCGGTTCTGTCCCACAGCGGGGCCAGGCAGGCAGGAAGCGTCGCCCGCCGAGGAGCTGCCCGGCGGCACGTACCGCGATGACACCGAGCGCGGCAGTCGCCGTGCCGTGCCGGACCTTGCGCCGCGCGGGCGGGCGGGGCGAGGGCCGGCAGGACACACAGACCCGAGGCGTCAGCGGTGGCCGCGAGGCCCCCCTGGGACGGTCCGGCCCAGAAGCGCGGGGCGTGGGCCGCTCCGCGCAGCAGGACCAGCAGCGCCGGGTGGGAGACCGCGGTCGCCCGGGAGGCCTCCGGCCGGGACGCCTCCGCCGCACGCCGAGCCGCGACGGGACGGGAACCCGCGGCCCCATGGAAGTCATCGGCCGCATGCCAGTCCTCGACCGGGCGGGACGCCTCCCCCGGCTGGGAGACCACGTGGGGAGCCTCGTACGAAACGCCGTACGAGCCCTCGTACGAGACCGTGTGGGGACCCTTGTACAAGACCGCCTGGGGAGCAGCGTCCGGGCCCCGTACCGGTCCCCGTCCGGGCCCTCGTACGAGCCCTCGGGATGCGGCGCTTCGGGTATCCGGGGCGGGGGCGGTCCGGCCGGACGGGTCAGGGGGGCGAAGAGCGGGTGGTCACCCAGGCTCCGGTCGGAGGGTGCCACCGGGGCAGCGCCCCCTCGCGTACGGCCGCGGCATCGCACTCCGTCAGGAGGAGCCTCCTGTCGGACCCGCCGCCCAGGACGCCCCCGGCCGGGCCATGTGAGTGGCATCGACCCGATGGCGGGGCGGCCCGCGTTCTCCCCCCTTGCCCAGGTGCATTCCGTGCTCCTCGTGGCGCATTCTTGCTGTGTCAGCCACCCGGAGGGCGCACGGGACGAGGTAGGGCCGATGGCTGGGAGCGGCGGCGAGCAGTTGGTCCGTACGCGGGCCAGGCTGGCCGCGCTGCTTGCCGACGTCTCGACCGGCGCGGTCGGCGCGGCGGGCGGCCGGGTGGCGGGCGTGTATCTGCGCTCGGGCACGCCGGGTCTGCTGCGGCTGGCGGTGGTCGCCGGGCTGCCCGGCCCGCTGTTCCGTCCCTGGTGGCGGCTGCACGTGGGCCGTCCCTTCCCCGTCGCCGACGCCTACCGTCTCGGCGTGCGGGTGGTGCTGGCCGACGCCGCCGAGACGATGCGCCGCTACCCCCAGTTCGCGGCGGGCCTGCCCTTCCCGTTCGGGTCGGTGCACGTGCCGGTGCCGGGCGGCAGCGAGCCGCTCGGTGTGCTCACGGTGCTGCGCCCCGCGATCGCGGACGACACGGACGAGCCGCTGGACCAGGAGCTCCTCGCCCGGCTCGCCGAGGGCCTCGGCGCCGAGCTGCTCGCGCTGGCCGCCGGGAACCCGGAGGCGGTCGTCTGGGACGCCGAGCCGCTGAGTGTGCGGCCGCCCGCGAGCCGGTCGGCACAGGCCGTGGTGGGGCGGTTCAGCTGGGATCCGGTGACCTGCGCGGTGCGCGCGGACGACCGGTTGCACGCCCTTCTGGGCTTGCGCCCCGGCGAGTTCGCGGGGACGGACGAGGCCCTCGCGGCCGCCGTCGCCCCGGCTGACGCGGACCGCATCCTGGCCGCGCTGCGCGAGACCGCCGGCGGGAAGCCGCCGGGGGCGCCGCTGAGCCTGCGGGCGGGGGACGGCACGCTCCGGCTGCTGGACCTGTGGCCGGCCCCGGAGAACGCGGCGGCGGAGCCGGTCGGCGGGGTGGTGGTCGACCCCGGACCGGGCGCCTTCGCCGACGGCGCGGCCGATCTGCTGCCGCAGGGGGTGTTCTGCCTCGACCGGCTGGGGCTGGTCGTGTACGCCAACGAGGCCGCGGCCCGCCTCACGGGCCAGGAACGGGGGCGGCTGCTCGGGCGCCCGGTGTGGGAGGCGATGCCGTGGCTGACCGGGCCGCCGTACGACGACCATCTGCGCGGCGCGCTGCTGGCCCCGGAACCGGTGCACTTCCACGCCAGACGCCCGGCCGGAGCGGACCGTGAGCAGCCCGGTGAGGGGGACTGGCTCGCCGTGTCCGTGCATCCCGGCGCGGACCTGCTGACCTGCACACTCGTCCCGGCCAGCCGCATGGACGCGCCGGTCGGGCCGGTCACGCCGGTCACGCCGACCGGGCCGGTCGCCGAGACGTACCTCGCCGGCGACGCGGCCGGTCCGTCGATGGCGCCGGCGTACCGGCCGATCGCCCTGGCCATCGCGCTGACGGACGCGGTGACCGCACGACAGGTGTCGGCGGTGGTCGTGCAGGAGCTGCTGCCGGCGTTCGGCGGCGGGTGCCTCGCCATTTACGTGCTCCAGGACCGGCATCTGTACCTGGCCTGGGAGAGTGGCTTCCCGCAGGGGTTCCTGGCCCCGTTCGAGGGGACCGGGCTGGACGCGCGTCTGCCCGGTGTGGAGTGCCTGACCACGGGCCGGCCGCTGTTCTTCGAGTCGATGCAGCAGATGGCGGCCGCGTATCCGGGCATGCCGCTGGACGCCGAGGAGGGCGCGCGGGCGTTCCTGCCGATGATCGCCTCCGGCCGGCCCGTCGGCTCGTGCATCCTCGGCTTCGATTGCCGGCGCAGCTTCAGCACCGAGGAACGTACGGTCCTCACCGCGCTCGCCGGGCTGATCGCGCACGCCATGGAGCGGGCGCAGCGCTACGACAACGAGGCCGCCCTCGCCCGGGGCCTGCAGCAGGCGCTGCTGCCGCACCGGTTGTCGACGCACCCCCGGGTGGAGACCGCGGGCCGGTATCTGCCGGGCACGCAGGGCATGGACGTCGGCGGCGACTGGTACGACGTGGTCGAGGCCGGTGACGGGATCGCGCTGGTGATCGGTGATGTGCAGGGGCACGGGGTGCAGGCGGCCGCCACCATGGGCCAGCTGCGCAGCGCGGTGCGGGCGTTCGCGCTGGGCGACCGGCCGCCGGACGAGGTGCTGAGCGGCACCAACCGGCTGCTGATCGACCTCGACCCCGGCCAGTTCGCCAGCTGCTGCTATCTGCGGCTGGACCCGGCCACCGGCCGGGCCCTGGTCGCGCGGGCGGGCCATCCTCCGCCGTTGCTGCGCTGCCCCGACGGCCGTACCCGGCTGCTGGACATCCCCGGCGGGGTCGTCCTCGGCGTGGATCCGCTCGCCCGGTACCCGGTGGCCGAGCTGGTGCTGGAGCCGGACGCGATCCTCGCCCTGTACACGGACGGGCTGGTGGAGCGGCCGGGTGCCGACATCGACGACGGCATCGCCGCGCTGCGGCTGGCGCTCGGCCGGGCCGGGGCCGCCGCCGGGCGGCGTGGCGGGCGTTCGCTGGCCGGGGTCGCGGACCGGCTGACCGCCACCGCCCGGCGTGCCATGGACCGGCCCGACGACGTGGCGCTGCTGCTCGCCGCCCGCCGTTCGGCTGCCCGGCCGCGCCGGTGACCGGATCGCGCGGACCCGGGCGGCGGATCACCGGTGGTCACGGTCTCGCCTGAGCGGGCTGGGCAGTGTAGACATGGGCACATGGTGCGACTGTCCGGCCGGTCCGCGACCCGGCCGCCCCGAGCGTTCGGGCGCCCGCACGCACCGAAGGGCCCGGCAGGGGACGCCTCGGGCGTGGACGGTGACCGGCCGGGCATGCTGCGGTCGGCGGTGACCGGACGCAGTGTCGCCGGGCAGGTCTTCCTGCTCCAGGTCGTGATCGTGCTGCTGCTGGTGGTCGCGGCCGTGGTGGCGCAGGTGCTCCAGGTGCGGCGCGACAGCGACACCGAGGCGCAGAACCGTTCGCTCGCCGTCGCCGAGACGTTCGCCAACGCGCCGGGCACGGTGGCCGGGTTGCGCGCCCCGGATCCGACGGCCGTCCTGCAGCCGAAGGCCGAGGCGGTCCGCAAGGCGACCGGCGTGGACTTCGTCGTCGTGATGAACACCGACGGCATCCGCTACACCCACCCCAAGCCGGACCGCATCGGCAAGAAGTTCGTCGGCACGATCGGGCCGGCGGTGGCCGGGGGCATCGTCACCGAGCACGTCAACGGCACGATAGGCCCGCTGGTGCAGGTCGTGGTGCCGGTGAAGGACACCTCCGGCAAGGTGGTCGGCCTGGTGTCGGCCGGGATCACCACGGCGCACGTGGGCGGGGCCGCCGCCCAGCAGCTGCCCCTGCTGCTCGCAGCGGCAGCGGTGGCGCTCGCGCTGGCCACCGGCGGCACGGCCCTGGTCAGCAGACGGCTGCTGCGCCAGACCCGCGGTCTCGGGCCGTACGAGATGACCCGGATGTACGAGCACCATGACGCGGTGCTGCACTCGGTCCGCGAGGGCGTGCTGATCGTCGGCGACGGCGGCCGGCTGCTGCTCGCCAACGACGAGGCGCACCGGCTGCTGGACCTGCCCGAGGACGCCGAGCGGCGCAGCGTGCTGGAGCTGGGCCTGGACGACGAGACGGCGGCGCTGCTGGCCTCGGGGCGGGTGGCGACGGACGAGGTGCACCTGGTCAAGGACCGGCTGCTGGCGATCAACCAGCGCCCCACCGATCTGCGCGGCGGCCCGGTCGGCAGCGTGACCACGCTGCGCGACTCCACCGAGCTGCGGGCGCTGTCCGGGCGGGCGGAGGTGACGCGCGAGCGGCTGAACATGCTGTACGACGCCGGGGTGGGCATCGGCACCAGCCTGGACGTGACCCGCACGGCGCAGGAGCTGGCCGAGCTGGCGGTGCCCCGGTTCGCGGACTTCGCGACGGTGGACCTCTTCGACGCGGTGCTGCAGGGTGAGGAGCCGCGGCCCGGCACCGCGCTGCGCCGCACGGCGGGCGCCGGGGTACGCAAGGAAGCCCCGCTGTACCCGGTCGGCGAGCGGATCCGGTTCGTGGCCACCTCGCCGCAGGCACGCAGTCTGACCACCGGTCAGTCGGTCGTGGTGCCCGTCCTTCGGGACGCGCCCGGCTGGCGGGCGCAGGACCTGGAGCGCACCGACCAGGTGCTGGAGTACGGCATCCACTCGATGATCACCGTGCCGCTCCGGGCGGGCAGTCTGGTGCTGGGGGTGGCGAACTTCTGGCGTTCGGAGAAGCCGGAGCCGTTCGACTCCGAGGAGCTGGCGCTCGCCGAGGAGCTGGTCGCGCGGGCGGCGGTGTCCATCGACAACGCCCGCCGGTACACCCGCGAGCACAGTATGGCGGTGGCCCTGCAGCGCAGTCTGCTGCCGCGCACGCTGCCCGAGCAGGGCGCGCTGGAGATCGCCTATCGCTATCTGCCGGCCCAGGCCGGGGTGGGCGGCGACTGGTTCGACGTGCTGCCGCTGTCCGGGGCCCGGGTGGCGCTGGTGGTGGGGGACGTGGTGGGGCACGGACTGCACGCGGCGGCCACCATGGGCCGGCTGCGCACGGCGGTGCACAACTTCTCCGCGCTCGATCTGCCGCCCGATGAACTCCTCAGTCTGCTGGACGAGTTGGTGGGCCGGATCGACCAGGACGAGACCTCCGCCGACGGCACGGCGGCGATCACCGGCGCGACCTGTCTGTACGCGGTCTACGACCCGGTGGCGCGGCGCTGCACCCTGGCCCGGGCCGGGCATCCCCCGCCCGCGCTGGTGCATCCCGACGGCAGCGTGGAGTTCCCGGACGTGCCGGCGGGACCGCCGCTGGGTCTGGGCGGGCTGCCGTTCGAGACGGCCGAGCTGGAGCTGGCCGAGGGCAGCCGGCTGGTGCTGTACACCGACGGGCTGGTGGAGGACCGCGACCGGGACATCGACGAGGGCCTGGAGCTGCTGGGGGACTCCCTGCGCCGGACGCCGGGCGCCTCTCCGGAGGAGACCTGCCGTACGGTGCTGGAGCGGCTGCCGGCCCGGCCGAGCGACGACGTCGCGCTGATCGTCGCCCGCACCCGGGTGCTGGACACCGACCGGGTAGCCCAGTGGCAGGTGCCGTCCGACCCGGCGGCGGTGTCGCAGGTGCGGTCCTCGGTGACCGCGCAGCTGGCCGCATGGGGGCTGGAGGAACTGGACTTCACGACGGAGCTGATCCTGAGCGAGCTGGTCACCAACGCCATCCGCTACGGGCGTGGCCCGATCGGGGTACGGCTGCTGCGCGACCGCACGCTGATCTGCGAGGTCTCCGACGCCAGCACGACCTCGCCGCATCTGCGGTACGCGGCGAGCACCGACGAGGGCGGCCGGGGTCTGTTCCTGGTCGCGCAGCTCGCCGACCGCTGGGGCACCCGCTACACCCCTCAGGGCAAGGTCATCTGGGCGGAGCAGCCGCTGCCGTAGACGCATCGCCGGTGGCGCTGCCGGAGCTGGTGCCGGCGTACGAGCACGAGGGACGCCACCGCGAGGCGGTCACCGAACTCTCCCGGTACGAAAGGACGTCGGCGGACCGGCCGGACCGCTGTCTGCTGGTGTTCAACGCGGTCCTGGCGGGCGATCCGGAGCCGGCCCGGCGTCAGCACGCGCTGCTGTCCGACCCCGAAGAAGCGCAGTGGCGGCCCGCACGCGACCGGCCGAACCGGGGGCTCGCACGGGCGGCCGACGCCGAACGGGCGCCCTCGCCCGGCCCGTCCGAGCTGCGCGGCCGGCAGTACGTGAGCTCCGGCACCGTCCTCGGCACGCTGTCGCCGTACGGCTTCGACGCCGGGACGAACGGCCGGTACGCCTGGCTGCAGGACACCCCGGACCAGTGGCTGCGCGGCCTGCTGCGGCTGGGCGCCCTGCCGGCGGCGGCCGAGGTGCGGCCGCGCTCGGTGTCGCTGCTGCCCGACCGGGACTCGCCGCGGCCGAGGCGCCGGGCCTGCCGGCCGAGCCGTTCGCCCCGGACCGCACGGACACGGTGGTCGTGGCGTCCGACCTGGACGGGCCGGCGGCGCACGACGGCGGCCCGGAGATCATCGGCACGCCCTTCGAGCGCGCGCCCGGGCAGGTGCTGCACGCGCACGCGAGCTGCTGGACCGGCCCGCCCGCGCTCACGGCGGACAGCGTCGCCCTGCTGCACCAGTCGGTGGTGGCGCCCTGGGGCGAGCGGCTGCGCGCGGGCGCGGACGGCGGGGTCGGGTGGGGTCCGGCGGACGACCGGCCGGAGGCGGAGATCGCCGAGACGATCACGGCGGCCGGCCCGGAGCCGGATCCGGGGGGACGGCGCGGGACCGGCGGACGGTGACGCGGAGTTCGCGGCGTTCGCGGTGGCCGTCAGGGGCAGCCGGCTGCGCGGTGACCGGGCGCGGGTCGGCTCCGCCGGGCCGTCACCGGCTCCCGGTTCACCTGAGCCCGAAGGGCCGTTGCCCTGGTCCTCAGCCGAGGGCGCGGTCTAGGTTGAAGGCGGCGCTGATCAGGGCCAGGTGCGTGAACGCCTGCGGGAAGTTGCCCTGTTGCTCGCCGGTGCGGCCGATCTCCTCGGCGTACAGGCCGAGATGGTTGGCGTAGGTGAGCATCTTCTCGAACGCCAGCCGGGCCTCGTCGAGCCGGCCGGCCCGGACCAGGGCCTCGACGTACCAGAAGGAGCAGATGGAGAAGGTGCCCTCGTCGCCGCGCAGCCCGTCGGGGCTGGCCTGCGGGTCGTAGCGGTAGACGAGGGAGTCGGAGACCAGGTCCTCGCCGAGGGCGTCCAGGGTGGACAGCCACTTGGGGTCGGTCGGGGCGACGAACTTGCCGAGCGGCATCATCAGCAGCGAGGCGTCGAGGACGTCGCTGCCCTCGTACTGCACGAAGGCGCCGCGCCGATCGGACCAGCCGCGGTCCATGATCCGCCGGTAGATCGTGTCGCGGGCCTGCCGCCATCGGGGCAGGTCGGCGGGCAGACCGCGCCGGTTGGCGAGCCGGATGGCCCTCTCGATGGCGACCCAGCACATCAGCCGCGAGTACGTGAAGTTCCGGCGGCCGCCGCGGGTCTCCCACACGCCCTCGTCGGGCTGGTCCCAGTGCGCGCACACCCAGTCGACCACCTGGCACACGTCGTCCCACTGAGCGCTGGAGATCGGCTGGGCCCATTTGTCGTAGAGGTAGATCGAGTCGATCAGGGCGCCGTAGATGTCCAGCTGGAGCTGGTCGGCGGCGGCGTTGCCGACCCGGACCGGGGCGGAGCCCAGATAGCCCTCCAGATGCGGAAGGATGCGCTCGGGCAGGTCGGTGCGGCCGTCGATGCCGTACATGATCTGCAGCGGTGGGGTGCCGTCGGCGCTGTCGCAGGGGCTGACGTGGGTGGTGAGGAAGCGCATGAACGCCTCGGCCTCGCCGCTGAAGCCGAGCCTGAGCAGCGCGTAGACGGCGAAGGCGGCGTCGCGTACCCACACGTACCGGTAGTCCCAATTGCGCTCGCCGCCGAGCTGCTCGGGCAGGCTGGTGGTGGGGGCGGCGACGATGGCTCCGGTGGGGGCGTAGGTGAGCAGCTTCAGGGTGAGGGCCGAGCGGTGCACCATCTCGCGCCAGCGGCCCCGGTAGCGGGACTGGTGCAGCCAGCGCCGCCAGTAGGCGACCGTGGCGTTGAACTGGTGCTCGGCCTCGGCGTGGGCGCAGCCGCGGGGGGCGATCTCCGCGCCGACCTGGTCGAGGGCGAACACGGCGGTCTCGCCCTCGGCGAGCTTGAAGTCGGCGCGGGCGTCCCGGGCGTCGCACTCCAGCGTGACTGTCGAGGTCAGCGCCAGGGACAGCTCGGCGGACTCGAACAGCACGGTGCCGTCGGCCGCCGTGCTGAGCGTGTGCGGGACGGCGCCGTAGCCGAAGCGCGGCGCGATGAGCGCCCGGAACGGGACGGCGCCGCGGACGCAGACCACGCGCCGGATCAGCCGGTGCCGGCCTGCCTCGCCGGTCCCGGCCCCGCCGGCCGCGCTGTCCGAGGTCACCGGCATGAAGTCCTGCACCTCGCCGACGCCGTCCTCGGTGAAGAAGCGGGTGATCAGGACGTTGGTGTCGGGGAAGTAGAACTGCTTGGTGCGCGCGGGTACCGTGGCGGCCAGCTCGAAGCAGCCGCCGCGCTCGGCGTCGAGGACGGCCGCGAAGACGCTGGGCGCGTCGAAGGACGAGCAGCAGTACCAGTCGATCGTGCCGTTGGTGCCGACCAGGGCCACGCTGCGCAGGTCGCCGATGAGTCCGTGCTCGGCGATCGGCAGATAGCGCGGGCCGGGGCGGAATCCCTCGGCGAACGGGGTCTCGGCCATCCGCGGCCTCCCGGTGAGCGTGAGCGAGCTGCTTTCCAGCTTAGGAGCGAGTGCTCTCCGGTGGCGTGGGAAGGCGCCGCGGTGAATGGTGAGAGTGTGCCCCGTTCGGGGGCACCGGCACGGATGCGGTCATCCGGACCGAGGAGGAGGCATCATGTCGACATCCACACCCGACGCGTCCCGGTCGCCCGACGACCACTGCACCCCGGACGCCCTGCTCCACACCGCTCCGGCCCGGGACATCACCCCGGAGGACTATGTGATGGCGGCGGGCAGGGACGTCACCCCGAAGAACCTCGACTGGGCCCGCCGCAAGATGGAGAAGGAGGGCCCGACAGCGGTCGAGAGGCTGCTGCCGTAGGGCGTCCGGGGAAGCCGGAGACAAGGGGCGCGGGCCGTGTGCGGAGCACAGCACCGCGCCCCCTGGCGCGCCCCGGTCCGGCAGTCAGTCCGTCGGCTGTTCCGCCAGACCCGCCGTCCACTTCTCCTCGATGCGGCCCGCCTTCCACACCAGCAGGGCGACGGCCCAGGTGGCGAAGAAGAGGCCGACGATGACGAAGCCGACGGTGTTGAGGTCGAGGCCCGAGATCCAGTCCCAGAACGCGCCGTGCAGGTCCAGCCGGTCGGCGAGGAGGCCCAGCAGCTCGACCGTGCCGATGATCAGGGCGACGG
This sequence comes from Streptomyces sp. CoH27, assembly GCF_020181035.1. Classification (GTDB taxonomy): domain Bacteria; phylum Actinomycetota; class Actinomycetes; order Streptomycetales; family Streptomycetaceae; genus Streptomyces; species Streptomyces camelliae. The sequence continues at coordinate 236,611 of NZ_JAIQYY010000009.1, read as the reverse complement.
CCACGGACAGGCCCGTGATGGTGAGGTTGTAGTAGACCTTGCGGACCGGCTTGGAGAACGCCCACTCGTAGGCGAAGTTCATGAACGAGCCGTCGATGGTGTCCAGCAGCGACATGCCCGCGGCGAACAGGACCGGCAGGCACAGGATGGCGTACCAGGGCAGGCCGGAGGCGGCGCCGGAGCCGGCGAGGACCAGCAGGGCGATCTCGGTGGCCGTGTCGAAGCCGAGGCCGAACAGCAGGCCCAGCGGGTACATCTGCCACGGCTTGCGGATTGCGCCGGTGAGGCGGCCGAGCAGGCGGTTCATGAAGCCGCGGTTGTTCAGCTGCTGCTCCAGGGCGGCCTCGTCGTAGTGGCCCGAGCGCATCCGGCGGAACACCTTCCAGATGCCGGCCAGGATGACGAGGTTGATGCCGGCGATGAGGTAGAGGAAGGTGCCGGAGACCGTCGTACCGATCAGGCCGGTGACCTGGTGGAGGTGGGAGTTGTCGGCGCGGACCGGGCCGGCCAGGGCCTTCATGCCGAGCGAGAGCAGCAGGGAGAGGCCGAAGACGACGCTGGAGTGGCCGAGGGAGAACCAGAAGCCGACGGACAGCGGGCGCTGCCCCTCGCCCATGAGCTTGCGGGTGGTGTTGTCGATCGCCGCGATGTGGTCGGCGTCGAAGGCGTGCCGCATGCCGAGGGTGTAGGCGGTCACGCCGATGCCGATGCCGAAGGATTCCTTGCCGACGCTGAAGTGCTGCGGCGCGATGATGCCGGCCAGGGTGCCCCAGCCGATGACGTGCAGGGCGAGGACGAATCCGGCCATCCCGCCGACCCTGGTCCACTCCTGTCGCGTCATGGAGGCGCGGACGCGCCGCCAGAGCGACGGCTTGCCGTCGGCCGGGGCGGGGAGGGACGGAGCGGATCCGGGGGCGGCCGTCATCGGGAGGGTCTGTCCTTCGGTCGTGCGGGTACGGCCGCACCGCGCAGCCTCATGCCATCTTCTCCTACTTGCAATTCATGTGCAGCAGGGGGTTGGTAAAGGCGACGGCAGGCCTTTCCCATGAGGAGGGAAAGGCCTGCCGTGGAACGCCGGGAACCGGGGGTCAGGCGGAGAGCATGCCCCGGCCCAGCCAGTCCTTGGCGTCCTTCACGCCGGGCAGGGCGAAGAAGTAGCCGCCGCCCGTGGGCGAGATGTAGTCGACGAGGGGCTCGTCGATCAGCCGGGTCTGCACGGCCTCGAACTGGCGCTTGACATCCTGGTTGTAGCAGCAGAACACCAGGCCCATGTCGAGGTTGCCGACGTTGTCCACGCCCCGGTCGTAGTTGTAGCCGCGGCGCAGGATGCGGGAGCTGTCGCTCTTCGCGGTGCGCGGGTTGGCCAGCCGTATGTGGGCGTCCAGCGGGATGGCGTTGCCCTGCGGGTCCTTGGCGTACTGCGGGATGTCGGTCTCCTGGGCGCCGTCGAGCGGGGCGCCGGTGTCCTTGCGGCGGCCGAACATCTTCTCCTGCTCGCTCAGCGAGACCCGGTCCCAGAACTCCACCAGCATCCGGATGATCCGGATCACCTGGTAGCTGCCGCCGGTGGCCCAGGCGGGCTCGCCCTGGCCGTCGCCGACCCAGATCAGCTTGTCCGTCTCGCGGGCGGAGGTGACGTCCGGGTTGGCGATGCCGTCCTTGAAGCCGAGCAGGTTGCGCTGGGCGCCGGTGGGGCGTGGCGCGTTCTGGAAGCCGTCGATGCGCCACTTGATCTGCATGGCGCCGCGGGTGTGCCGGGCGATGTCGCGCAGCGCGTGCAGCACGGTGTCCGTGCTCTGGGCGCAGATCTGCAGCGAGAGGTCGCCATGGCACTCGGCCGCGTTCAGGTTGTCGTTGGGGAAGGTCCGCATCGGGGTGAGCCGGGCGGGCCTGGCCTTGGCGAGGCCGTAGCGGTCGTCGAAGAGGGAGGCGCCGACGCCGACGGTGACGGTGAGGCCGTCGGAGGGGACCTCGGGGCCGAGGATGCCGTTGTCGGAGGGCGGCGCGCCGACGCCCAGGTCGGCCGGGGCCCCGCCGGAGGTGAGGAAGCGGGCCCGCTCGGTGATCGTCTTCAGCAGGTCGGTGAGGCCCTTGCGGTCGTCGGCGATGACGTCGAGGGAGACGAAGGTGGCGGCGGCCGGCGCGGGGGTGATGATCCCGGCCTGGTGGGCGCCGTGGAAGGGGACCTCGGCCGCGCTGTCGGGGTGGGCGGACTGCGCCTGCGCGGTGCCGCCGCTCTCGCCGAGGGCGAAGCCGCCGCCGGCCAGGACCGCTCCGGCGGCACCGGCACCCAGCGCGGTCCGCACGAAGGAGCGGCGGGCGGGGCCGACGGGGCAGGTCGGCGTGTCGGCGGTGGACATCGGAGGGTTCCCTTCGGGGTGCGGGTGCGGGTGCGGGTGCGTCGTCGGGCGGGCTTCGGTCATCAGGCGGACTTCCGGATCTCCAGCAGGTCCGGAATCGGGGCGAGGTCCTCCAGCAGCTGGCCGGTGGCGCCGTTCAGCCGCTGCCGGTCGTTCGCGGCGAGCTTGTCGACGGCCGTCCAGCGGTCCCCGTCGTGGGCGGCGTCCAGCAGCTTCTGCACGCGCGCGATGTCCGCGTCGACCGTGGGGAGCAGCTTGGGCGCGCGGCTGGTGAGCAGCGGCTTGAGGACGGTGAGCAGTTCGCGGGTGCCGTCCAGGTTGGCGCCGGCGGTCGCGAGGTTGGTACCGCTGCCCTCGTCGGTGTCGCCGGTGAGCTCGAACTGGAGGGTGTTCTCCAGGATCTCGTGTGCGCGCAGCGGCAGGTCGCCCGGGTCGAAGTCCTGGCTCGGGAACGCCTTCTGAAGGCCCGCGACGTCGGTGACGAGCTGCTGGGCGGGCCCGGTCAGGTCCTTGGCCGACTGGCCGTGCCACAGGCCGTACTCGATGCGGTGGAAGCCGGTGAAGTCCTTGTCCTGGACGCCGTCGGTCAGTCCGTCGGCCCGGCCGTTGATCTTCTTGTCGAAGTCCTCGAAGGTGCCGTAGGCGGCGCCCAGCGAGGAGTAGGTCAGATGGGCGGTGAGCCAGTCGGTGCGGGCCTTGTCGAGGTGGTTGCCCTTGATGTCGTCGGCGAGGGTGCGGGTCTGGCCGACCAGGGTGGCCAGGCCCTGGCCGACGTACGCCTTGTACGCCTTCAGGGGCGTGGCGAGGTCCTGCTCGGAGACGGGGACGACCGGCTTGGCCGCGCCGCCGCCGGTGACGGTGACCGACCCGGAGGTGACGGCCTTGCCGCCGGTGGGGACACAGCGCCAGGCGTAGGTGCCGCCGGCGACGGTGGCGACGAGGTCGCGGGTGGTGCCGGGGGCGAGGCCCTCGATCTCGCCGTAGACCGCGTTGGTCGACGGGTCGACCAGGTACACCTCGGAGGTCTTGCCGCCGGTGTTGTGCATCTGGAAGGTCTGCCGGCCGGGCTTGGGGGCGGTGAAGCCCTTGCCGCACTCGGTCTCGGAGACGGCGACGGTCTGGTCGCCGGCGGGCTTGGGACGGGCGAAGGCGACGACGAGTCCGGCGATGACGGCGGGTACGGCGACCACGGCGGCCGGTACCACCCAGACCGGCCGGCGCCGCTCGGGCCGCTCGGCCTCGGTCTCCCGCTCGGGGCTCTCCTTCGCCGCCTTGGGGGCCGTGGCCCGCACACCGCGCACGAACAGGGTCATCACGACGGCCAGGTAGGCGACGTAGGCGACCACCTGGAGCCAGGTCATGGTCGGGGTGAGGTTGAAGACGCCCTGGACCAGGGTGCTATACCAGGAGCCGGCGTCGACGCTGCTCGCGAGGTCGACCGCGTAGGCGGTCTTGCCGGGCAGTACGCCGCCCTCCTGGAGGTCGCGCAGGCCGTAGCCGAGGACGCCCGCCGCGATGACGATCAGGACGGCGCCGGTGGCGGTGAAGAACTTCGTCAGGTTGATCTTCAGGACCCGGCGGTACAGACCCCAGCACAGGCCGGCCGCGAGGACCAGGCCGATGCCGGCACCGGTCATCGGGCCCGCGGACTCGCCGGCCGCCCGTGCGGTGGTCCACAGGAACAGGGCGGTCTCCAGGCCCTCACGGCCGACCGCGAGGAAGGAGGTGAGGATCAGCACGCCCGAGCCCATGGCGAGCGCGCCGGTCACCTTCTCCTTCAGCTCACCGGACAGGCTGCGCGCCGAGCGGCGCATCCAGAACACCATGGCGGTGACGAACGCGACGGCGATCACGCTGAGGACGCCGCCGAACGCCTCCTGGGCGGTCTGCGGCATGGAGGCTGCGGTGAAGGTGAGCACCGCACCGAAGCTCATGGCCAGCGCGATCGCGGCCAGGACGCCGGTCCACACCTGGGGCAGCCGTGAGCGCGCCTCGGCCCGGACCAGGGTGGCGACCAGGATGGAGACGATGAGTCCGGCTTCGAGTCCCTCCCTCAATCCGATCAGGAAACTCGGAAACGCGTCGTCCCACATGACCTGCGGCCCTCCCAGACCAACTTAGCGAAGGCATGCCTTACCTTCGCGGACCATCATGACCATGGCCATGTAGTCATTCAGTCACGAAAAGGCAATGTGCAGGTAAAGGCCGGGAACGATCGGCGCCCTCGATTCGTCTACAGACCGGTCGACCGTCTACAAATATGTAGTCGTAGTAGTCGCGACCCATTCGCAAAAAGCCGAAGAAGAAGCCGAAGGAAGGGCGTACGGCGATGGCCACTCCCCCACACCTGGCATCGCAGCTCGCGGTCAACGTGCTCGATGCCCACTCGCTGCTCGCCGCCTTCGGCGTGCTCGGCGTCGGCGTGGTGCTCTTCGCCGAGACCGGCCTGCTGATCGGGTTCTTCCTGCCCGGAGACTCGCTGCTGTTCACCGCGGGCCTGCTGTGCACGGGCTCCGCCGACCGCGGGCTGCATCTGTCGCTCGGCCCGCTGCTGGTCGCGGCCGCCGTCGGCGCGCTGGCCGGCTCGCAGTGCGGGTTCCTCATCGGCCGCAAGGCGGGCGGCGCGCTGCTGGCCCGCACCCGGTCGGCGAAGCTGCGCGAGGGCGCCCGGCGCGCCGAGGAACTGCTGGAGCGCTACGGCCACGCCAAGGCGATCGTGCTGGCCCGCTTCGTCCCGGTGGTGCGCACGGTGCTGAACCCGATGGCGGGCGCCCTCGGGGTCCCGGCCCGGACCTTCACCGTCTGGCAGACGATCGGCGGGCTCGTGTGGAGCCTCGGCCTCACTCTCGCCGGATACGCGCTCGGCTCCACGATCCCGAGCATCGACACGTACCTGCTGCCGATGATCGCGCTGATCGTCGTCGTCTCCCTGCTCCCGCTCGCCGCCGAGCTGCTGCGCTCCCGCCGGGCCGCCAAGGAGGTGCGCGGATGAACCTCGCCCTGACGGGCGCGTCGGTCGACGGCCCGCTCTACACGGACATCGTGGACCTCGCCCACCGCGCCCCCGGCTGGCTGGACGGCGTGATCGCGGTGTGGTCGGCGTACGGACTCGCGGTCTTCGCCCTGCTCATGCTCGCCGGCTGGTGGCGGGCCCGGCGGGACGGCGCGACCGCGGCCGTGACGGCACTCGCCGTGCCGGTGGCGGTGGTGCTGGCCTACGCGGTGACCAGCGTGGTGAAGCCGCTGGTGGCCGAGGACCGGCCGTGCCGCCACCTGGCCTTGCGCACCCTGGAGGCGTGTCCCGCACGCGGCGACTGGTCGTTCCCGAGCAATCACGCCGCGATCGCCTTCGCGGCGGCGACCGCCCTGTTCTTCGTCTCCCGGCGGCTCGGCGTGGTGGCGGCCCTGTGCGCGGGCGCCATGGCGGCGTCCCGGGTATGGGTCGGGGTGCACTACCCGCACGACGTCGCCGTGGGCGCGGCGCTCGGCGCGGCGGTGGCGTTCCTCGCGATGACCGCCCTGAAGCGGCTGCCGGCGGACCTGCCGGAGCGGCTGTCGGGGACCCGGCTGCGCCCGCTGCTGGTGTCGGACCCGGCATGAGGCCCCGCAACCTGGCGGAGCCGGCGGTCACCGTGGCCCTGGGCGCCTGGCTGGCGTTCACGGTGCTGGCCGCGCTGGTGATCAGCGACCAGGGCCCCCTCTTCCCGGACCTGGACTTGTTGTCCTGGTCCGTGGGACACCGCCCGCCGGTGGCGGTGGCCCTCGCCCGCGGGCTGACCGCGACGGGCACCGGTGTCGTGCCGTACGTCCTGGCAGTGCTGGCCGGGCTGATCGCGGGGCGCACCGCACCGCAGCGACTGGTCGCCGCAGCTCTCGCCGTGGCCTGCCTCGCCGCGGGCCAGGCGGTGCGCTACGGCGTGATGGACCTGGTCGCGCGGGCCCGGCCGCCGCAGTACGACTGGCAGACGCAGGCCTCCGGCTGGTCGTTCCCCTCCGGACACACCACGACGAGCGCGGTGACGGCGGGGCTGCTGATCCTGGCCCTGGGCCTGCGCGCCGGGCGGAGCCGCACCGCACTGTGTCTGCTGGTCGCCGTATGGGGCGCCGGGGTCGGGCTGACCCGGGTCTACCTCGGCGTGCACTGGTTCACCGACGTCGTCGGCGGCTGGTTGTTCGCCGCCGGCTGGCTCGCCCTGTCCGTCCGCGCGGCGGCCCGGTGGCTGCCCGCGGGCTTCGTCCCGCGTGCCCCGCAGCCGGGCACGTCCGACCCGAGCGATCCGGCCGATGCGCCGGTGGAGAGTGATGCGCCCCAGGATCCTCATCGTCGAGGACGATCACGCCCTGCGTGACGTGCTGCGCCGTGGTCTGCACGACGAGGAGTTCGACACGCTCACGGCCGCCGACGGCGCCACCGCGCTGCGGCTGGCGACGCCGGACGTGTCCGCCGTCGTGCTGGACGTCGGCCTGCCCGACGCCGACGGCCGCGACGTCTGCCAGGCGATGCGCGCGGGCGGATTCCTCGCCCCGGTCGTCTTCCTGACCGCGCGGCGCGGGCTGACCGACCGCCTGTCGGGCTTCTCGGCCGGCGGCGACGACTATCTGCCCAAGCCGTTCCACCTCGCCGAGCTGGCCGCCCGGCTGCGGGCCGCCCTGCGCCGGGCCGCGCCGCCGCCCGCCGGCGGCGCGGACGGCCTGACGCTCGACGCCGTGCGGCACAGCGCCACCGTGCACGGCCGGCGCATCGACCTCACCCCGACGGAGTTCCGGCTGCTGGCCGCACTCGGCGCGGCGGGCGGGGAGCTGGTGCGCCGCCGCGAACTGCTCCGCGCGGGCTGGCCGGAGGGGGCTCAGGTCAGCGACAACACGCTGGACCAGTATCTGACCCGGCTGCGCCGCAAACTGCGCGCGGCCGGCAGCGAGCTGACCATCGCCACGGCACGCGGAATCGGCCACCGCCTGACATGAGTCTCCCTTCCCCGGTCCGCTCGTTGTCCGCCCGGCTCGCGCCGCGCACCCTGCGCGGGCGGCTCTCCCTGGTCGCGCTGACCACGGCGGCGCTGCTGATGGTGATCCTCACCGTGGTGTTCAACACCGTGGTCCGCCACCGCCTGCAGCGGGAGGCGGACGACGAACTGCGCACCCGCGCGGCGGCCGTGGCCACGACCGTCGACACCCGGCACGGCCGGGTGCGGGTCCTGGAGACCTCGGGCGACCGGCTTCTGGACACCAACGCCTGGATCTATGCCGGCGGCCGACTGCTGGAGCGGCCCCCGTCCGGGGCCGGTGAACTCACCCGCGCCGCCGCTGCCCTGGCCGCCCGGGGCACGCGCGCGTGCCGCACGACGCACGGTGCCGACACGGTACGGCTGTGCGCCGAGCCGGTGCCCGGCGGCGCGGCGCGGGCCACCGTGGTCACGGCGCTGGACCTCGCGCCGTACCGCAACTCGGCCCGGACGCTGCTGCTGGGCTCGTTCGCGCTGGACGCGGTGATGCTCGCCTGCACCTATGCGCTGACCCGGCTGGCGGTGGGGCGGGCGCTGCGGCCGGTGCGGACCATGACGGACCAGGCGACGCAGTGGAGCGCCGTCGGCTCCGAGGAGCGTTTCACGGGCGGCGGCCGGCCGGCCGAACTCGCTGCGCTGGGCGTCTCGTTGGACTCCCTGCTGGACCGCATCCGGGCGGTGCTGCGGCATGAACGGCAGCTGACCGGCGAGCTGTCCCACGAACTGCGCACCCCGCTCAGCCGGATCGTCGCCGAACTGGACTGGTGGCACGCCCGCCCGCGCTCCGCCGCCGACACGAAGGCCTCCCTCGATGTCGTGGCCGAGGCCGCGCAGTCGATGCGCACCATCTGCGACACGCTGCTGGACGAGGCCCGCGAGGGAATGCCCACGGCTCCCGGCACGGCCGACGTGCCGGCCGTACTGCACCGGCTGGCCGCGCAGTCGGACGCCTCCCCTTCGGTGCGGGCGGCCGCCCCGGGGCCGCTGACGGCAGGGGTCCAGCCGGCCCTCCTCGAACGGATCGTCAGTCCGCTGCTGGCCAACGCGGTGCGCTACGCCCGTACGACGGTCACACTGAGCGCGAGCCGCGAGGAGGGCCTCGTGCGCATCGAGGTCACGGACGACGGCCCGGGCGTGCCCACGGCGTTCACGGCGCTGCTCTTCCAGCCCGGCAAGCGGGCCGACCCCGGCGACGGGCACGCCAGCGCGGGCCTCGGCCTGCCGCTCGCCCGGCGTCTGGCCAGGTCAGCAGGGGGTGAGGTGTCCTACGACCCGGGGCACGGGCCGGGGGCGCGGTTCGTGGTGACCCTGCCTGCGGGGTGAGCGCGGCCGGCTCGGCCGGATGGCTCGTGGCTCGTGGCTCGGTGACGTCCTTGCGGATCACTGGTTCGTGGCGGGTCAAGCGGTGCGATCCGCGAGGGGCGGTGACGCGCGACGCGGTCGGCGATCTCCCGCCTGGCCCGGAGCCGGATGGGGCCGCGGAGTGCCGTCTGTGACGAGCCGGCCGGCGTAGCGGAGATCGCCGTACCTACGACGGTGGACAGTGCCGCGGTCGAGACGGCGGTCACGCGGTCCCAGCGGTCGAAGCGTTCCGCCGCGGTGTTGTGAGCAACGTGCAGAACCCGTTGGCCTTCTGCCCAGTCGTCGATCACGTGCAGGCGGCTCGCAGCCGCGCCCTGCCTCATCCGCGAAGTCCCCCTCCTCGCCGACGCGCGCTGTCCTGACGCAAGCCCTCTGCCGGTGGCGGGGCGACTGAGATTTCTACCCCGGCGGGCAGGCCTGGAAGCGCCTGACCAAGCTCTACCGGCTGTTGACGGCCACCGTCTCGTCGGGCACCGGGGGCGACTGCGCGCCCGGCCCGCGCCCTGCGATGCGCATGGCGACGCAAGCCCCCAGGTACAGCAGGGCGACGACCAGCAGCAGCGCCTGATAGCCCGTCACCAGCGCCAGATATTCGAGCGCGCCCCCGGTCAGCGCGCCCAGCAGATTCGCGCCGAACGCGGATGTCGGGTCCGCGGCGAGCGCGAGGCGGTCCGAGAAGATGAGGTTGGCGCAGAAGATGGGGGCGAAGGCCAGGGCGATGGCGGCGGCGAGCCGTCCGGCGAAGGGCAGCGAGAGCACCGCGTGCGCCGGGACGAGCCAGGCCACCGCGAGGGTGCCGAACAGCAGAAGCTGCAGCGCCGGCTGGTTGACCCGCCGCAGCCGGCGCCGGACCTCGACCGCCGCGAGGACGGCGAGCAGGACACCGATGAAGACCAGGGCGTTGACCAGCCAGGTCGTACCGAAGTAGAGCGCGAAGCCGATCACGTTCTTCGTTTCGAGCAGCATGAAGGCCGCGCCCATCAGGAACATGTCGGTGTAGCGGACCGTGCTTCGGATCCGGACTCCGGTCAGGCGCACCGCAAGGAGCGTCACCAGCAGGATCGCGCCCAGCGTGCCCAGGTAGAGCGTGGGAATGGTCCGGTGCAGCAGATACGGGAACGGGTGGTCGTCGCTCGCGGCCGCCGGGACCGCGCCGCTGGGCTGCCAGATCCGCTCGCACGACTGGTCGGCGGTCGTCATCCCGGCCACCAGCACGGCCGCGTTCTTGCCGAACGTCGTCATACAGGGGGCATGGCCGTAGATGTCGTCGAGGGAGCCGGCGAAGCGGTCGACCAGCCAGCTCGTCCGGTAGTAGTTGTACATGGCGAACGCGCCGTTCGGCGCCAGGTGATCGCGTGCGGCCTCGAACGCCTGCCGGGTGAACAGGTAGCTCTCCAGGCGCAGATTGCTCGCCCCGGCCACCAGCGTCAGCGAGTCCGGCAGCGCCAGGACGACGAGGTCGTACTTGGCGTTCGTCCGCTCCAGGAAAGCCCGTCCGTCATTGATGTGGACGTGCACCCGGGGGTTGTCGTACGGCTTCGCCGGGTGCAGCTGTGCGCCGATCTGCTGCAGCCGGGGATCGATCTCGACCGCGTCCACGCGCTGCGCTCCGTGGGCCAGGGCGACCGCGACGTCATTGCCGTTGCCGGCCCCGATGACCAGCACGCGCTTGTGCGGGTTGCCGGGCGTGCGGTCGTACGGCTGCCGATAGGGCGAGTTCTTGCGCATCAGCACCGGGAGCGGCGCGATGCTCTGGTGCGGGACACCGTTGGCGGAGATGCGGTACCCCCCGGCGGTGGACGGCACGGGCGTGAGCTGGACCTTGTAGTAGGGCGACCAGGAGATGCCGGCTGTCGCCGTCTCCACGAACAGCGCAGCGACCATCGCCATGAGCGGGATGCCGTACCGCAGGGTGTTGCGCCGCCCCCCGAGGATCAGCAGGGCCGCGGCGGCGAGTACGCCCCATACGACCGAGGGAGCGCGGAGCCAGGACACCAGGGCGAAGGCCACCGAGCCGATGATGCTGCCGAGCAGGTCGAAGCGGTAGGCGTCGAGCGAGGGAAGCCGGCGGAAGAGATCGGCGGCGATCTTGCCGATCGCAGCCATGATCACCGCGGTGAGCAGGAAGATGGCCGGCAGCGTCACCCACTCGGGGAAGCCGGTGGTCTTCACGGCGGTGAAGTAGATGATCTGGCCGCTGCTCTGACGCACCTGCACCGGAAATTCGCGCACCAGAACGACGAGCAGCGCGAGCGGAACCGGTGCCCAGCGTGCGAGCCACTGCCCGCGCGAGGCGGGGATCAGGAACCCGATGCCGATGCCCAGGAACGACCCCAGCAGGATGAAGTTCGAAAAGTAGCTGAGGTGGACGACGTTGGCGCCCGCCCATCTGATCAGCGCCAGCTCGACGAAGAGCATGGTGGCGCTGGCCAGCAGAAGCCGCCAGCGCACCCCGCGGTCGGTTTGTCTGATTTCGGTCGGCCTCACGCGCCATTACGGTGCCATCTTCAGCACGGTCAGTCGAGGAGACTTGCCGACTTTTATGATGATATCTCCAGGTTGAGAGAGGTCTTGCGGAGCCGGCAACCATGCCGCGGGCGGCGCTGCCGGTGCGCAGTCGGCTGCGGTGCTGGCGCTTGTGGACAGCATCAGCAGTGCGCGAATCAGCCGCGGCCACCGACAGCGGAAGCCCGTCGAGACGTGGGCTCCGCCGCAATCGGAGCAGGCGCGGCCGGCGCCTCGGACGGCGGATCTCCACAGGCGCGTTGATGGGGAGTGATGCCAGGGTGAGGCAAACACGTTCGCTGGAAGGGGTCTTCACCCGTGCGGATCCAGAGCCTGCTCCACCTCCTGGTGACTCGCGCCGGCAGAGTGCCGCGCCGCCGCCGGGCGGGCCGCCTGTGCGCCGCCGTGTTCGCCGCCGCGCTCACCGCGGTGGGAGGCAGCTGTGCCTTCTCACACCAGGGGGACATCACCGGGACGGTTGACACCTCGGACCGGCGGATGCCGTCGGGAGTGACCATGGTGGGCCACACCTACCAGGTGCCCGATCCGCTGCCTGCCGCAGTGCCGGGCTCGCTGATCGCCTCGACGGACCACGGCCCCGATGCGCGGCTGGAGGGCGCGCGGCGCTGGACGGTGCTCTATCACTCGACCAACGCCCGCGGCGCGGACATTCCGGTCAGTGGCACGGTGCTGCTGCCACCCGGTGCCGCGCCCAGGGGCGGTTGGCCGGTGGTGTCCTGGGCACACGGAACGACCGGCGTGGCCGACGCCTGCGCGCCCTCCCAATCAGCGAATCTGGGCGCAGACGCCTTCGCTCAGGAGCTTCGCGCGTTCCTACGCGCCGGCTACGCGGTCACTGCCTCGGACTACCCCGGGCTGGGCACCCCTGCGGTGCACACCTACCTGGTCGGCGCGGACGAGGGCAACGCCGTCGCCGACATCGTCACCGCGGCCGGCCGGCTCGTGCCCGGCCTGTCACCGGTGTGGTTCGCGGTGGGGCACTCACAAGGGGGGCAGGCCGCGCTCTTCGCCGCCCACGCCCGGCGTCCGACGGCTGCGCAGCGCCTCGGCGCGGTGGTCGCCGTCGCGCCGGCCAGCCACCTGGAGGCGATGCTCGCCGGGGTGAAAGCCTCTCACGTGCCCAGCGAGCTGTCCTTCGCGTTCTACTCCCTGGCGGGACTGGCCGCCATCGACCCCTCGGTGAATCTGCGTTCGCTGTTGGGTCCCGCGGCCGCAGCGACCGCCTCCCACGTCCTCGCCGACTGCGTGACGGACAGCGATCCCGTGCTCAATGGCCTGGACACCGAGCGGATGCTGCCGCTGAGCGCGGAGCAGATGCGGCAGATGGGCGAGCGGATGGGCGCCTACGGCGACCCGGACCGCTCCGCCGTGCCCGTCCCCGCGCTGGTCATCCAGGGCAAGGCCGACCAGGACGTGCCGCCGGCCTGGACCGACGCGGTCGTTGCACACCTTCGTCGCCTGAGCTCGTCCGCCGTCCTCTACCGCACCTACCCTGGTGCGGGCCACAACCAGGTCCTCGGCCAGTCCGTCTGCGACGTCCTGGCCTACCTCCATGCCCACGGCGGGGCCCGCTCCGACGCGTGCACCACCTCGCGTACCGCCGCGAGATGAACCCGTCTGCCGCCACCGGCTTCGGCTTCCGACACAGTCCACGCACAGATACGACGTCGGCGCCGTCAGCAGCGCAGGCCCGCACTCGCGCGAGTCCGCTCCTGCGCGCCGGGCAGGAACAGCGACCGACGGATCGTCAGAGGTCTCTGGTGTCAGGGCGTGGCGTGCGGTCCGTCCGGGCGGTCACCACGGCGCAGGATCATCTCCCGGCTCAGCTCCTCGGTCTCCGGCACCGAGAGCCGCTCGAACCCGTCCTCGGTGATCACCGCCACGACCGGGAAGATACGGCGGTTCAGGTCGGGACCGCCGGTCGCCGAGTCGTCGTCGGCCGCGTCGTACAGCGCCTGCAGCGCGGCGAGGACGGCCTCGCGGCGGGTCAGGCCCGGCCGGTACAGCTTCTTCAGGGCGCCACGGGCGTACGGGGAGCCGGAGCCCTCGGCGTAGAAGTCGTCCTTCTCGTACAGGCCGCCGGCCGGGTCGAAGCCGAAGATGCGCCCGCGGCGGCCCTCGGATGCGCTGAGGTCGTACCCGGCGAGCAGCGGGACGACGGCGAGGCCCTGCATGGCCTGGGCGAGGTTCTGCCGGATCATGGTCGCGAGCCGGGTGGCCTTGCCGGCCAGGGTCATCGGGGTGCCCTCGATCTTCTCGAAGTGCGTCAGCTCGACCTGGTACAGGCGCACCATGTCCACGGCGAGACCGACGGTGCCGGCGAAGGCGACGGCCGTATGGTCGTCGGCGGGGTGCACCTTCTCCAGGTCGCGCTGGGCGATGAGGTTGCCCATGGTGGCCCTGCGGTCGCCGGCGATCAGGACGCCGTCGCCGTAGGTCAGGGCGAGGACGGTGGTGCCGTGCGGGAAGCTGTGCGGTGCCGTCCGCACCCCGGCGGGCAGCGGGGGCGCGGTGGGCAGCATCTCCGGTCGGTGCGCGGCGAGGAACTCGGTGAAGGACGACGTCCCCGGCGTGAAGAACGCCTCGTCCGGCAGCCCCGCTGTCCCGTTTCCCGGCATGGCTCTCCCCCTCCTGCTGCGGCATGCGACACCCGACTCCTACCTGAAGCGGGCCCGCGGGAAACTCCCCGTGTCTCACAGAGCCTTGCGCCGGACCAGCACCCCGAGCACCAGCAGGCCCGGGAGCAGGGGCAGCCAGACCGTCAGCAGCCGGTAGCCGAGCACGGCGGAGGCAGCGGCCGCGCCGGGGGCGCCGGAGACGGTGAGGGCCAGCGCGAGCGCCGCGTCCAGGGAGCCGAGTCCGCCCGGGGTGGGCAGCAGGGCGGCGGCGCTGCTGGCGGCGAGGTACAGCAGGGCCACCTGGAGCGGGGGCAGCGGCAGTCCGACGGCCCGGGTGACCGCGACGAGGACCGTGGAGTGGAGGGCGGCGAAGGCGAGGGAGCCGCCCCACAGGGCCGCCGCGCGGGCCGGACTGGCGTGCAGTGCGCGGATGTCGGCGAGTACGGCGGCGAGGGCACGGTGGCAGCGCGGCCACAGCGGGGTCGCGAGCAGCGCGCCCAGGAGGACGGCAGCCCCGAGTGCACCGAGGAGGGCGGTCGCGGAGAGGTCCGGCAGGCGCAGCAGGCCCGGGCAGAAGGGGGCGAGGAGCGCGATCAGCGTCAGGCGGACGACGGCGCCGGCGGTGGCCTTGACGGCGAGGGCGCTGGCGCTGCGCCCCGCGGGCAGTCCGCAGCGCATCAGGAAGCGCAGGTTGACCGCGCCCGCGCCGAGGCCGGCGGGGAGCAGGTGGTTGGCGGCGGAGGCGGCGAACTGGGCGGCGACCAGCCGGGGTCCGGGGAGCCGCCGCAGGACCGCGCCCTGCTGGGCCAGCGCCGAGGCCGCCCAGGTGCCGAGTGCCGCGGTCGCCCCGACCAGCATCCACCCCTGATCGGCCCCCGCCAGCCGCCCGGCCCCGCTCTCCAGCGCGGGCCAGTGCCGCCGGGCCAGGTACAGCCCGCCGAGCAGAACGGCGAGCAGCACACCGGCGTGCCAGTGCGCGCGGCGCCGGACGGGGATCGCAGCATCGTCCGGCGCGACGAGTTCCGTACCCGGGGACGTCATCGGCGGCCCCCGGGCACGGAGGAGTACGGCCGCTGTCCGCCGAGGGGTTCGGCCGGCCGGCCAAGGGCACGGCCGGGCATGCGCACCCCTGCCGGCACCGGCGGGGCGACCGAGGTCCCCCGGACGGCGGCGACGGCGCATGCACTGCCTGCGCGTGTCATCGGCCGCTCCCCGGTACGGAGTAGTACAGCCACTGTCCGTCGAGGGGTTCGGCCGGCCAGGCGCGGGCGTACGGCGGTGGCTGGGAGCCTGTTGGTACGAGTACGGCGACCGGCGTCCGGCGGGCGGCGGCGGCGATGCGGGCCGGGGTGCTGTTGGCGTCGGCGCCGTCGGTCACGGCCGAGGAGCAGCCGGTGTAGAAGGCGAGGGGAAGGGCGTCGTTGCCGGTGAGCAGGCAGGGCGGGCGGACGCCGAGCCGGTGCAGGGCGGTGGCGGTGCGGAACCAGGCCTTGTGGGCCTGGGTCGTGCGGTCCACCGTGTGCGTCAGGACGGCCAGTTGTACGGCCAGGTGGGCGGCGAGCCCGAGGCCGAGCAGAGGGGCGACGACCCGGCGGCGCGGTGCGGTGAGGAGATGTGCGAGCGCGTCGGCGACCGGGAGCGCGAGCAGGGCGTAGGCAGGGAGCAGGAAGCGGGGGGCCGCGTAGCCGATCAGGAACAGGTACGGGAAGGCGGCGCTCGCCGCGCAGGCGAGGGGGAGCGCCGTGGCGGCCGGGCGGCGGGCACGGACGGCGACGGCGAGTCCGAGCCCGGCGAGCACGGGCAGGACGAACCACCACGCGGTGATCAACGGATTCGGCAGGCCGCCGGTGCACGGTCGGCACAGCGTGTGGCCGCCGAGGCTGCGCAGTTGGTCGGTGACGGCGAAGTGCCAGCCGAGACCGCCCTGTATCGCCGAGCCCCGCGACAGCCGGTGGGCGAGGCCGCCGTAGCTCGTGTACGCCTCGATCACCCACTGGGCGGCGCCGGCCGCGAGCCCGGCGAGCAGCACCGACAGTGCCCGCCACCGGCGGCGGACGAGGCCGACGGCGAGGAGCGGCAGCACCGCCCAGACGGCGTCCATGGGCCGCATCCACGCCATCAGCGCACCGCTCGCCGCGAGGCCCCACAGCGCGGATCGCCCGGCGCCGGCACGCAGGAAGCAGCCGACGGCGGCCAGGGCGCCCACGGCGACCCAGTAGTTGGGCATGGCTTGCGGGCCGTAGAACAGGGTGATCCACAGGGAGGCGAAGAGGGCGCCGGCGAGGGCGAGCACGCGGGCCGGGAAGAGGCCGCGCCAGGCGTGCAGGGCCAGGAACAGGGCGAGGCCGGACAGCAGCGCGAGGTAGGTCCGCAGCAGTGCCGTGGAGGTGGACCAGGCGGCGACGGGCGCGACGAGCAGGGAAACTCCCCGGGCCCGGGGTGCGCTGAAGAAGGCGGCCGGGGCCTGGGGGCTGACCTGGCTGACGTACACCGTCTCGTCCCAGCCGAGGCCCATGCCGGGCCGGACGAGGAGCAGTTGGGCCAGGGTGAAGGCGGCCGCGACGGCGGCGAGCGGGGCAGTGGTGCGCGGTGCGCGGCCGGCGGACGTGCGGCGGCCGCGCTCGCGCCGTAGTCCGGCGAGTGTGGCGTGCGCGCTGCCGGCCATCATCACCCCTCTTGCCTCCGCAGCGTGCGGAGCCCTTGTCACCCTACAGCCTGTAGGGTCCAGCACGGAGCCGGGAGCATGTCGCCGCACGGTGACAACACCCTCGACCCCGGGGGAAAACACCGCCAAAGTACCCCGTATCGCTGGCTCTTGCCGGGCGGACGGGGCCATCCGGCCCACGCACTACGCGCTGTAAGGTTGGGGCATGGCTGGCACAGAGTCCCGCGGCAGGGCGGAGCGGAGAAGTGCCGGGGAGCTGGAGAGCGAGGTGCTGGCCGCACTGTGGGCCACCGAGCGGCCGCTGACCCCGGCGGAGATCCAGGCCGAGGTGGACGGGGCGCTCGCCTACAACACGGTGCACACGATCCTCAAACGCCTGTACGACAAGGGGCTGGTGCTGCGGGACGCGGACGGCCGGCGCGGTGCGTACCGGCCGGCGAAGAACGCGGCCGAGCTGACCGCCGAGGCGATGCACGAGGCCCTGGACCGGGGCCCGGACCCGATCGCCGCGTTGCAGCAGTTCGTCACCGGGCTGAGCCCCGCGGAGGAGCGGGCGCTGCGCGAACTGCTTGCCGGAGGCGGCGCATGAAGTTCGACGTGTACGGCCCGCTGGTGCTGTCGCCGCTGCCGGTGCTGGTCTGCCCGGTGCTCGCCCGCCGGGTCGCCCCTGCGCTCGCCGCGCGCGTGCTGGCGTCGGCCGCCGTGGTGACGGCGCTGGCCACCACCTGGTCGCTGGTGCTGCTGGCCGCCGCGCTGCTCGGGGACACACCGCCGGTGATCCGGGAGGCCCGCGAGCACGGGCACCGGGTGATGGATCCGGTGCCGGAGGCGATCGGGCTCGGCGCGTGTCTGGTGCTGCTGGTGGTCGCCGTACGGGTGCACCGGGCCGTGCGGGCCGAGCGGTCCACGCGGCGGGCGCTGCGCCGGCTGTGCGCGGGGCAGCCGGACGGCACCGAGCTGATCGTCGCCGCCTCCGAGGTGCCGCAGGCGTTCGCGATCCCGGGCCGGCCGGGCCGCATCCTGGTCACCTCGGCGATGCTGAGTGCACTGGCGCCGGCCGAGCGGCGGGTGCTGCTCGCGCACGAGCGCGCGCACCTCGTCCACCGGCACGGGGCGCTGGTCACGGCGGTGACGCTGGCCGCGGCGGCCAATCCGCTGCTGCGGCCGGTGCGTACGGCCGTGGCCTTCCTCGTGGAGCGCTGGGCGGACGAGCAGGCGGCGGCCACGGTCGGCGACCGCCGCGTCACCGCCCTCGCCCTGGCCCGGGCCGCCCTCACGGCGGGCCGCACCCGCGCCGCCTGCGCCCTGGGCTTCACCGACCGGGCCGTCACCCGCCGCATCGCGGCCCTCCAGACGACCCCGCCGCCCCGGCTGTGGGCCGCCGCGGCGGCCGTCCTCGCCCTGGCCACCCTGCCCGCCCTGCTCGCGGCCGACGCGACGGGCGACCTGCTGGGCCTGCTGTCCGGCACCCTGAACTGAGCCCCGACGACCGGCCGGGGCCCGCAGGACAAGCGGGGACCTTACGACCGCCCTCACCGCGCCAGCCCCACTCGCTGCCGGCACCACGGACGACCGGCTGGGGCTGACGACCGGCTGGGGCTACTGTCCGGCACCCTGAGCTGAGCCCGGCGACCGGCGAGTCGTCGGCGGCGCGCCGGCGACGCCCGCGGAGGTTCCCCCGCGGGACGAGCGGTACGCCGGGATCGTCGGCCCCGGCCTACCGGCACGCCCGGACTGCCCGCCCACCGTGCCGCAGGACGCCGTTCCCGAACAGTGACACCGCAGCCCCGTCGGCCGCCGTCAGGGCTGCCCCACCGGCGCGTACCGGCGCCGCCTCTCACCCCCCGTTCGGCACCCGGTGCAGGGGCTGTTCGGGGGTCGAGCGGCGGATCGGTGGGGGTACCGGGCGGACGGCCGGACCGTCGGGGGTCAGGGTCAGGGGGTCGCCGTGGTGGCGCAAGGTGAGCGGCGGGCCGTCCAGGAGCTCGTAGGTGGCCTTGTCCGCGCCGATGTCCACGCGCAGCGTGCGGCCGCGGAACTGGACGTGGAAGGCGAGCCGGCTCAGCCGCTCGGGCAGCCGGGGCGCGAACCGCAGGCTCTCCCCGTCGCGGCGCAGCCCGCCGAAGCCCGCCACCAGTGCCATCCAGGTCCCGGCCAGCGAGGCGATGTGCAGCCCGTCGCGGGTGTTGTGCTCCAGGTCCTGCAGATCCATCAGGGCCGCTTCCGCGGTGTAGGCGTAGGCGAGGTCCAGATGGCCGGTCCGGGCGGCCATGACGGCCTGGCAGCAGGCGGACAGGGAGGAGTCGCGGACGGTCAGCGGCTCGTAGTAGGCGAAGTTCCGGGCGATCTGCTCCTCGGCCGCCTTCCCGTCGCCGCGCTCGAAGAAGTCGCCGCAGGTGTACATGGCCAGCACCAGGTCGGCCTGCTTGACGACCTGTTTGCGGTAGAGGTCGAAGTAGGGGAAGTGCAGCAGCAGCGGGTACTGCTCGGCGCGGGTGCCGGCGAAGTCCCAGCGCTGGTAGCGGGTGAACCCGGCGTGCTGTTCGTGGACGCCGAGTTCGGCGTTGTAGGGGACGTGCATCGCCGCGGCGGCGTCCCGCCAGGCCGCGCTCTCCTCCGCGTCCACGCCGAGCCGGGCGGCCTGGTCCGGGTGGCGTTCGACGGCGTCGGCCGCGGCCATCAGGTTCTGCCGGGCCATCAGGTTGGTGTACGTGTTGTCGTCGGCGACCGCGCTGTACTCGTCGGGTCCGGTGACGCCGTCGATGTGGAAGACGCCGTGGGCGTCGTGGTGGCCCAGGGAGCGCCACAGCCGGGCCGTCTCCACCAGCAGCTCGGTGCCCACCTCACGCTCGAACGCGCCGTCGCCGGTGGCCTCGACGTACCGGACGACGGCGTCGGCTATCCCGGCGTTGACGTGGAAGGCGGCGGTGCCGGCCGGCCAGTACGCCGAGCCCTCCGGTCCGGCGATGGTCCGCCAGGGGAACGCGGCCCCGCCGAGGCCGAGTTGGGCCGCGCGCTCTCGGGCCTCGTCCAGGGTGTTGTGGCGCCAGCGCAGCGCCTCGGCGACGGCTGCGGGCGCGGTGTGGGTGAGGACGGGCAGCACGAACATCTCGGAGTCCCAGAAGGCGTGCCCGTCGTATCCGGAGCCGGTCAGGCCCTTCGCCGGGATCGCCCGCTGCTCGGCACGGGCGCCGGCCTGCAGGACGTGGAACAGGGCGAAGCGGACGGCCTGCTGGATCTCCTCGTCGCCCTCCACCTCGACGTCCGCGCGGGCCCAGAACGCGTCCAGGCAGGCCCGCTGGTCCGCGAGCAGCCCCTGCCAGCCGTCGTGCGCGGCGGCGGCGAGCGCGGCGTCGACCTGGTCGGCCATCGCGGGCAGCGAGCGGGCGCCGGACCAGCCGTGCGCGACCAGTTTCTCCACCCGCAGCGTCTGCCCGGGTTCCAGTACGGAGGTGACGGTGAGCCGGGCCACGTCGGTGCCGCTCTCGCTGCGGGTGGTGGTCCGCTCGGGGCCGCTGACGACGTGGTCGGCGGCGACGGCGACCCGCAGGCCGCTGCGCCGGGTGCGGTGCACCAGCCGCAGCCGGCTGCCGGCGGCGAGGTGGTCTTCCTGCTCCAGCGGCGACTGGAGCGCCATGGCCGCGCGCGGGTCGCCGTCGGACTCGGGCAGGGTCTCGTTGGCGACGAGCTCGGACTGGATGACGACCCGGCTGCGGCAGCCGACGGCCTGCACCTCGTACGCGACGGCGGCGACCGCGCGCTGGGTCAGCGACACCAGCCGGGTGGAGCGCACCCGGACCGTGGAGCCGGCCGGCGAGGTCCACTCGCAGGTCCGCTCCAGCACCCCGCGGCGCAGGTCCAGGACCCGCTCGTGGGTGACGAGTCGGCCGTAGCGCAGGTCGAACGGTTCGTCGTCCACGAGCAGCCGGAGGATCTTGCCGTTGGTGACGTTGATGACGGTCTGGCCGGACTCCGGGTAGCCGTACCCGGCTTCGGCGTACGGCAGCGGGTGTATCTCGTGCACGCCGTTGAGGTAGCTGCCGGGCAGGCCGTGCGGTTCGCCCTCGTCGAGGTTCCCGCGCCAGCCGACGTGGCCGTTGGACAGCGCGAACACGGACTCGCTCTGGGCGAGGACGTCGAGGTCGAGGGCGGTCTCGCGGACGGCCCAGGGCTCGACGGCGTACGACCGGTCGGTGATCACTGCTTGCCTCCCAGCTCGGCGAGGTCCTGGACGACGATGCTCGCGCCGTGCGCGTACAGCGCGTCGGCCTGGCCGACCCGGTCGACGCCGACGACGTATCCGAAGCCGCCCGCGCGGCCCGCGTCCATGCCGACCAGCGCGTCCTCGAAGACGGCGGCGTGGGACGGCTCGACGCCGAGGTCGCGGGCGGCGGCGAGGAAGGTGTCGGGGTGCGGCTTGCCCGGCAGGTGCCGTTCGGCGGCCACGACCCCGTCGATCCGTACGTCGAAGAAGTGCTCGGCGCCGACCGCGCGCAGCACGTCACGGCAGTTGGCGCTGGAGGAGACGATCGCCGTGCGCAGCCCCTCGGCGCGCACCGCCTCCAGATAGCGCAGGGTGCCCGCGTAGGCCTCCACGCCGCCGGTGCGGATCTTCTCAAGGAGCAGGAGGTTCTTGCGGTTGCCGACGCCGTGCACGGTGCGGGCGTCCGGCGGGTCCTCGGGGGTGCCCTCGGGCAGCTGGATGCCGCGTGAGGCGAGGAAGGCGCGCACGCCGTCGGCGCGGGGGCGGCCGTCGACGTACTCGTCGTAGTCGGCGACCGCGTCGAACGGCCGCCCCTGCGCGCCGTCGTAGTCGCGCAGGAACGGGTCGAAGGTCTCCTTCCAGGCGGCCGCGTGCACGAGGGCCGTCTTGGTCACGACCCCGTCGAGATCGAACAGGCAGGCCTGGATTGTGTCGGGCAGACCGAGCTGAGTCATACCCAGCACTGTTCCCCATGAGGCGCCGTCCAGTGGGTGGCGCACGCCACATGTGTGCGCGAACTCCTGGTGCACACTGTGCGGTGTGCCGCTGACCTTCGACGACCTCCTCGCCCGTGCCCGTGCCCTCGCCGGGGAGGGCCGGCGTGCCGTGCTCGGCATCGCGGGCAGCCCCGGTGCGGGCAAGACGACCCTCGCGGAGCATCTGGTGCGGGCCCTGAACGGGGACGGGCCGCCCTGGGCGGCGCATGTGCCGATGGACGGCTTCCACCTGGCCGACGCCGAACTGGACCGCCTGGGCCGCCGGGACCGCAAGGGCGCCCCGGACACCTTCGACGCGGCCGGCTACGCGGCACTGCTGCGCCGGCTGCACGAGGACACCGAGGAGGTCGTGTACGCGCCCGGCTTCGAGCGGGTCCTGGAGCAGCCGCTGGCGGGCGCGATACCGGTGGAGCCGGCGGCCCGGCTGGTGGTGACCGAGGGCAACTACCTGCTGCTGACCGAGGGTTCGTGGGCGCGGGTGCGGCCGTGCCTGGACGAGGCGTGGTTCTGCGAGCTCGCCGAGGAGGAGCGGATCCGCCGGCTGGTCGCCCGGCACGAGGAGTTCGGCAAGGGCCACGAGGAGGCGGTGGCCTGGGTGCTGGGCACGGACCAGCGCAACGCCGAGCTGGTGGAGACGACGCGGGGGCGGGCGGACCTGATCGTCCCGCCGACCGCGCTGCCCGGCATAGCCTGAGGTGCCGGCCGGTGAATCCCGGGAGGGCGTACGGCGGACGCCGAGCCGCTGCCGGCTGCTGAACCGGACCTCAGGCGGAGATGTCCAGCCGGGGTTCGCCCACCGGCTCGCCGAGCACGGCGGTGAACGCCTCCGTGCGCACGGTGAGTCCCTCCGGGCCCTCCTCGAAGACGGGCGCGAAGGCTCCCCCGGGCCCGTACCGTACGGCGAACACGTGCAGCCCGGCGGGGGCGCCCGGGGCCGGGTCGGCCTCCAGGGCGGTGGAGGAGATCAGGTGGCGCCAGCCCTCGTCCGGGTTGCCGTAGCCGCGCGGGTCGGCGGCGAGGGCGAACGCGGCCTGTTCCTGGGTGAGTTCGCCGCGGGCGTCGAAGTGGTCGTCGCCCGGCGCCGCCGGGTGCGTGAGGCGCAGACCGCCCGCCGCCGTGACCTGGCCTTCGGCGGTGCGGCGCACCCGGTCGCCGTCATCGGCGGCGTACGGCATTCCGGACAGCAGGTACGGCTCCCCGTCGAGGCGTTCCACGGCGACCGTGACCCACAGGCTGGTGCCGTCGGTGACGTACAGCGAGCGGACATGGCGCAGGACGTGGTCGCGGCCGACGACCGGTTTGGTGACCAGTTTGGCGGCGAGCCCGTCGGCACGGACGTCGCGGACGCGTACCTCGCCCATCGGGCGGCACAGCAGGAAGCCGTCGGTGACCGGGCCGAAGCCGTGCTGGCGGCGCACGGCGGCGGGCAGGTAGTAGGTGCCGGCGGCCTCGATCAGGGCGGGGGTCATCCGGCTGTCGAAGGCCACGGAGACCGTGCCGGAGCGCAGTTGGTGGCGGGCGGGGCCGGGGGACGGGGTGCGGTGCCAGCGGGTGGGGTCCTGGATCTGCCAGACGAGCATGAAGGCGAAGTGCCCGTCGATCCGGCCGTCGCCCTGCACGGCGTGCCGGCCCCAGCGGGTGTCGCCCCGGTAGCGGCCCAGGTCGGCGCCGATGCGCGCGCCGAAGTACCGCAGGCCCAGGACGGATTCGAAGCCGGAGTGCTGTTCGCTGTAGCGGGGTCCGCCGCAGTCGTAGCCGCCGCTGGTCAGCCGGGCGTCGAGATAGCGGGCAAGGGTGTCGCCGTCCTCGGCGAACATCTCCGCGCCGCTGACCCGGTGGGCCTGGGCGAGGAACGACAGGGAGATCGGGCCGTAGTTGTTGTCGTAGGCGCCGCCGTGCTCAGGCGGCAGCGATGCGCCCCGGTCACGGACCCGGTGGGCGCGGATCTCCTCGGCGTACAGGCGCAAGGCCCGTGCACGCACCAACTCCCCCTCGCTGTCCGGGAGATGGCGGGCGAGCATCAGGCCGCCGACCACACAGCCGATGGCCTGGTTGCCGGCCTCTTGCGGGTTGAAGAAGGTCGCCTCGGTCAGCCACTGCCAGTAGCCGTGCGCCAACTCCCTCAGTTCGGTGCGCTGTTCGCCGTCCACGAGGCCCTCGGCCGCGTCGAGGACGTTGACCGCCTGGAGCAGGGCCCAGACCGTGCTGGGCCAGTCGCCGATGGGGTGGGCGCCCGCTTCGAGGACGTAACGGGCGTACGGCAGGCCCGAGTTGGTGACGCGCAGGTTGGGGTAGCCGGGGTTGTCCTCGGTGTAGACGCGTTCGCGCAGGTGGAAGGCGAGGCTGGTGCGGACGGCCGCGGGGAGGCGGGGGTCCTTGCCGCGCTGCCAGGCGAGGGCGAGCAGGGAGGTGATGCCGAGCGAGGTGTCGCCGATGTCGTCGCCGGCGTCCGGGTGCTCAAGGTTGCCTTCCGGCGTGATCCGCGCGAGGGCCGCCTCGACGACGTCCGCGAGGACCGCGTCGTACGCCTCGGGGGTGTCGGGCAGGTCGTGCAGCGGGCCGAGCTGGCGGGGCAGATGCACGGGAGGGGGCGGGAGGTGCACGGGGATCAGCCCTTCATACCTGAGGTGGCCATGGCGTGGGTCGTCGGAGTCACACGGCAGGTGCGGGCCGGCGGGCGCGCAGTGCGACGGTCAGTGTGTGCGGGCCGTGTCCACCGATGTAGACGCGGTTCCCGGTCGTCGCGTCGGTGCCGCCCACCACGGTGTAGTCCTGACCGGGGTCGTACCGCAGTACGTCGCTGCGGTACGACCCGGCAAGCGGTTCGCCTGCCTCGACGTCGGCCTCGACCCGGATCTCGTCGTCACCGACCCGGTAGGTCATCGGCCCGGTCGTCAGGCACCAGCGTCCGTCACCGATCGGTACGGCGCCCTCCGGCACGCCGCCCGGCCGGAAGGTCAGTTCGAGGGCCCAGGGCACCGGCGGGCCGCTGATGTCGATCCGCAGGTCGGCCCCGTCCTCCCGCAGGTCGACCTCGACTCGGGTCGTGTGGGAGACCTCGTCCTCGGGGCGGTCGGGGAAGGCCATCGCCGCGGAGAAGCGGCCCTCGTCCACCAGACGGTAGGCGCCGTCGTCACGCCTGAGGTCCTTCGGGAGCGGCTGGTAGTAGGCGGTTGTGAGGGTTTCGGTGAGCCGGTACCGGTTGTCGGCGAGCTGTTCCATGTCTCCGGCGCGGAACGGGCCCATGTCGAAGAACCCCCGCGAGAGACGGACCGCGTCGAGGACGGCGTCGCCGGCGAACAGGCGCAGGAAGGTGGGGTTGCAGGCGAGGCCCGAGCGGATGCGCCGGTGCTCGGGCACGTCGGAGCCGCCGTACACCACGGTGTGCGCGGTGGCCGAGGCGTGTGCGGCGAGGCGTGCGGTGGGGAGGTACCGGTCGCGCGGGAGCTTCTCCGCGTCCGGGGCCGGCAGGGCGCGGCACAGATCCGGGGTGAGGAGGGTCTGGGCGAGCAGGTCGGGGTCGTTGATGCCGTCGGCCGCCGCCAGGCGGGCCGCGCGGGCGAAGTCGCCCCGGCCGGTGCGGATCGCGAGCAGCCGGTAGTGCGGCAGGTAGGGCCACAACGGGAACGAATGGCTCTGGTCCTGGCGGCGCGAGTGGACGGTCTCCACCGTGCCGTCCGGCCTGATCAGGTCCAGGGTCGCGGCGAGGTTGCGTTCGACGGCGTCCAGCAGGTCGGTACGCCCGAGCACCTCGGCCAGCAACAGCAGCGACGGGTTGGTGACGATGGACGCGTAGACGGCGCTGCGTTCCGAGTACAGGCCCTCCGCGTCGATGTCGACGCCCTCGGCGAGCCACTCCTCGGCGCGGGCGAGCAGCCGGTCGTCCGGGAACGAGCGGTGCAGTCGGGCCAGCGCCGCGGACAGCTCCCAGCGGTGGTTCGGGGTGTGCACCCCGCCGGTCAGGAGAGGGCCGGTGGCGGCGCCCGCGATGTCGGCGAGCGCCGCCGTGACGTCGGCCAGTTCCGGCCCCGCGCCCGCGGCGAGGACGTGCGCGTCGCACACGTCGTTGACGGTGAACGCGGAGTCCGGCGGCGACTGCACGTTGTCGCCGCCCGCGAAGAGGCCGGAGGCCGTCTGCACGGACCGCAGGGCACGGAGGTGGGTCAGCGCGGCGGCGACGGCCCGCTCGCTGCCGTGCAGGGCCGACTCCGGCGAGAGGTACGCCGCGACCAGGGTCTTCACCCGCCGGGCCAGGGCGCGGTGCGGCTCAATGAATTCCGCCGATGGGTCGGCCGACCCGTCGGCGGCGAGCGCCGCTGCGCGGACGAACTCGTGGTCGAACCCAGTGGGCAAGGTCAGTCCTTCAGTCCGGCATTGATGTCGGCGCCCATGACGTAGCGCTGGAAGACCAGGAAGATGACGATCAGCGGGATCATGGAGATGACCGATGCGCCGAGCAGGACCGACCAGTTGATGTTCTGCGCGCCGACGATGCTCTGGATGCCGATCTGCACGGTGAACTTGCTGGGGTCGTTGAGCATCAGCAGCGGCCAGATGTAGTCGTTCCAGCGCCACTGGAAGGACAGGATGGCGAGGGTCAGCATGATGGGCCGGGAGAGCGGCACCATGATCCGCAGGAAGATCGACAGTTCGCGGGCGCCGTCGATGCGTGCGGCTTCCACGAGTTCGTCGGGGACCGTCAGGAAGAACTGGCGGAACATGAAGCATCCGGTCGCGGTGAGCACGGCCGGGAGGATGATGCCGGTGAACGAGTTGTAGAGGCCGAGGTTGCGGACCACCAGGAACTCCGGGGCGAGCATGACCTCGCCCGGCAGCATCGTGGTGGCCAGGATGCAGATGAAGAACGCCTTGAGCCACTTGTTGTCGTACTTGGCCAGCGCGTACCCGGTGCAGCAGCTGGCTGCCACCGTGAGGACCGTCGTGATCACGCACACGAGGGTCGTGTTGATGAAGTACTGGGAGAAGTTGGCGCTGCGCCACGCCGTCAGGTAACCCGACAGGGTGGGGTGGTGCGGAACCAGCGTCAGCGGATAGGAGAACAAGTCCCCGGCCGGTTTGAGGGAGCTGAGGATGAACCACAGCACCGGCAGCCCGTAGAGGCACGCCAGGAGCCACAGGAGTGTCGTCGCGGGTATCGCCCGCCGGAGCCCACCGCCGCCCTCGCTGCGGGGCCGCTTCTTGGAGTCGGCCCGTCCGGGATCGGCGTCGACCGGGCGTGCCATGTCTGTGGTTGTCATCGGTTCTCCACCCGCCGGTTGACGATCAGCTGGATGATCGCGACGGCCATCAGGATGAGCATGAGCACGAATGACGCGGCGCTCGCGTAGCCGATCTGGCCCCGTTGGAAGCCGGTCTGATAGATGTACTGGACAAGCAGGTTGTTCGACGTTCCGGGTCCGCCGTTGTTGAGGGAGACGAACAGCGGGTATTCCTTCATCGCGTTGATCGTGTTGAGCAGGATGACGATGAACGAGGTGGGCGCGATGCTCGGCAGCGTGATGCTGATGAACTGGCGCCACGGACCGGCGCCGTCGAGCGCGGCCGCCTCGTAGTACGACACCGGTACGTTCTTGATCGCCGCGATGAACAGCAGCATCGAGAAGCCCGTCCAGGCCCAGGATGCCGCCATCACCACCACCAGCAGCGACAGGTCCGCGTTCGACTGCCACGGAATCGCGTGCCCGCCGAGCTTCTCGACGACGTAGTTGACCAGTCCGAAGTTCTCGCCGAACAGCCACCGCCACAGGACGCCCACGACGATGGGCGACAGCAGCCACGGGATGAAGAAGACGACACGGGCGACCGACGTGCCCTTGGCGTGCTTGCTCACCAGCACGTTGGCGATGAGCAGCGAGAGCGCGAAGTTCAGCGGAACGAAGAGGACGGTGTACAGCAGCGTCCGGGTCAGCGCGTCGTAGAAGGAGGAGTCCCCGAACAGATTGCTGTAGTTGTCCAGTCCGATGAACTGGAACGCGCCCACGCCTGTGTAGTTCGTGAAGGAGTAGACGAGCCCGATCACCGCCGGCCAGACGAAGAACAGCGCGAAGAGCACGACATTGGCCGCGATGAGGACGAGCGGCGCGAGGGTGTAGCGGCTGCGTCTCCTGGGCGAGCTCACGGACACGTCCGAGGCGCGTTTTGTCATCTTCCTGACTCCGTGCTGGTGGAATGGGTTCCTGTGGGCTCACGCCATGAGCCCGGCGTCACGTGGGCGAACAGGGCCGGGCGGCAGTGTCTCGACCCCGCCGCCCGGCCCTGTGGTCTACGATCCGC
This sequence comes from Streptomyces sp. CoH27, assembly GCF_020181035.1. Classification (GTDB taxonomy): domain Bacteria; phylum Actinomycetota; class Actinomycetes; order Streptomycetales; family Streptomycetaceae; genus Streptomyces; species Streptomyces camelliae. The sequence continues at coordinate 208,803 of NZ_JAIQYY010000009.1, read as the reverse complement.
CGCCGACCTGCTGGTTGTAGCCGGCCACGATGTTCTCCAGGGCCTTGTCGGCCGACTGCTGGCCGTTGACCGCCTTGCCGAGCTCCGTCTTGGTCGGGTCGGTGGTGAGGCTCTTGCCCTTCAGCACCCAGTTCGTCTGCGCGTTGTTGAAGTACCCGGAGATCGGGGCGTAGAGCGGGATCTCCTGGTTGTACAGCTTGAACGCCGCCTGCGCCGCCTCGGAGGTGAAGGGGTACTTCGGGTTCAGGCCGCTCTCGACCGGGAGGAACCCGGAGGTCTCGACCAGCTCGGTGTACTGCTTGGGCGCGTACACCCAGGCCAGGAACTTCTGCGCGGCGGTGGCCGCGGCGCCGTTGTTGTTGAAGCCGACCATCATGCCGCCGCTGTTGACGTCGCTCGCCTGGACCGGCTCGGCGGGCGTGGGGACGCTCGCCCAGTCGAACTTCTTGATGCTCTCCGCGAAGGCGGGAACCTGCCACACGCCGGACCAGTAGGCGACCACGTCACCGCTCTGGAACATGGCCGACGGGTCGGCGCCGCTGGTCCACACCGACTTCGGCATGGTCTTGTCGTCGTTCAGTCCGACGAAGAAGTTCACGGCCTTCTTGGTCGCGGCGTCCACCGAGAACGTGCCGGAGGAGTCCGCGTGGACATACTGCCCGCCCATCTCGTACACCATGGCGCGGAGCCGGGACGGCGACTGGTCGAACGTCAGGGAGTACTTGGCGCCGGTCTTCTCCCGGACCTGGTTCGCCGCCTTGATGAAGTCGGTCCAGGTCCAGGTCTTCTGGGGCGAGGTCGGGAAGGAGACGCCGGCCTTCTTGAACAGCGTCTCGTTGATGTACAGGCCGGACGCGGTGACGTCCGAGGGGATGGACAGCACCTTCCCGGACGAGTCCTTGGCGAGGAAGTTGCCGTTGATGTTGTTGCTCTTGTCGTTGGCGATGGAGCTGAGGTCGATCAGCTTGTTCGACCAGATCGGGTCCAGCGCGGGCACGTCCGCCACGTCGGGCAGAGCGTTCGCCTGCGCGGCGTTGTGCAGCTTCGTCGGGTAGCCGTCGTAGGGGATGTTGACGAGCTTGACGTCGACGCCGGCTTCCTGCTTGTACTGCGCCACCAGCTTCTTCCAGCCCGCGTCCTGCCCCGGGACCGTGGAGATCCAGAACGTCAGCGACTTGGAGTTCCCGCCCGAGCCGGACCCCGACCCGCCGCAGGCGGAGAGCAGAAGGGCACCTGCCGCGGCAGCGGCAGCGAGGGGAACCATCCGGCGTATGCCGCGGCGGCCGAGTCGGCGGGAGCGCCGCACACCCACACTGGTCATCTTCGATCCCTTTTCGTCGTAGGGGACGGAGCACGGCGCCGACCGAGGCGGCACGGGTGCATTTTGCAGGAAATTTCGCTTTCCGGGGGCGCGGCCTCGCCCGGCCTCGCCGCCTTGAGCGGGTGAGGTCCCCGGCCATGAGGGCCGTCGTCGCACAAGCACGCCCTCGTGCGGCTGCCGTACTTCGCGTACCGGCGGGAGGCTCACCCGGAGTCGGCGTTCCCGGCCGACTTAGAAAGCGCTTGTCCGGACATTGACAGAGCGAGCCGGAAGCCGTCAATGCCTCCATCGCGCGGGCTCGGTCACGGTTCGGACACCTCGGGCCACCGCGAGCCGGGCCGCGCCCACCACGGTGCCGAGATCGCCGACCGTGCTGCTGACCACCTCGGTGGGCCAGCTCAGCCGGGCCAGCTCGGCCCGCACCCCGGGCAGGAGCTGCGGGTCCGCGCCGGTGCTGCCACCGAGCACGATCAGCCCCGGGTCCAGTACGGCGGCCACGGCGGCGGCCAGCCGGCCCACGTCGGCGGCGTGGGCGTCGACCACGGCACGGGCCGGTCCCTGCCCTCCGCCGGCCAGCGCGAACAGACGCTCGGTGGTCTTCGGGCACGGCCCGTTCGCGTCCGGTGCGTCCCGCCAGGCCTCGGCGGCGCGGCGCAGCAGGGAGTGCGCGCCCATGTACTCCTCCAGGGCCTCCAGGCGCGGCTCGCGGCCCTCGTCCCAGGGGTAGGGCAGCCGGGCCAGCTCGCCGGCCGCGCCGTTCGCCCCGCGCAGCACCTGGCCGCCGACGACGATGCCGAGGCCGACGCCCACACCGACCCGCAGATAGCCGAAGGTGCCCCGACCCCGGGCGGCACCCTCGTGCAGCTCGGCGAGGGCGGCGCAGTTGACGTTGTTCTCCAGGTGGACCGGCACGCCCGGGGGCAGCGCGACGGCCACGGCGTCGAAGACCGGGCCCGCCTTGGCGGTCGCCGGACGCTCTCCGGAGCTCTCCGTGGCCGGTGCGCTGACGTCGCCGATCGCGACGACGATGGCCCGCAGCGGGGCCGTGGCGGGCAGCGCGTCGAGGGCTTCGGTCACCGCGTCCGCGGCCCCGGCCCGGGAGCCGGTGGCCTCCGCGAGCAGCGTGCCGTCCAGGGCGCAGCCCCGGACCCGGGTGAGGTCCGGGCCGAGATCGACGGCCAGGACCGCGCCGGCCTCCGGCCCGAGCCGGTAGACGGCGGCGGTGCGGCCGGTGCCGCTGGAGGCGGTGCCGGAGTGAGCGGCGAGCCCGGCGCTCTCCAGCTCCGCGACGGCGGAGGACACCGTCGGTTTGGACAGGCGGGCCAGGCTCGCCAGTTGCGGCCGGGTCGCGCTGCCCGCCTCGGCGAGCACGGCGAAGACCGCGCTCGCGCTCTCGGTCAGCCGGGGCGCAGCCACCACGTCGTGTTCCACGGTTCTCCCACTAGGTCGTCGCGAGGACTCTTGACGCACTGTACTTCGTTAGTTAATTTCCTAACGAACTTCACGGTACTCGCCTGCCGTACTCCGCCAGAGGCCCGTCCCGGGGCTTCCCGACCGCTCCGCCCCCGCTTCATCCAGGCACGGTTCGCCCGCCGTCGCAGCATCACGCGCACGAAACAACGACAGCGCACACGACGAAAGAGGTCCCGTGCAGGACTCCACGCCCGTCCTGGTCGGCATCGACGTGGGCGGCACCAAGACGCATCTGCGCGCCCTGGCCGGCCACACCCCGGTCGCCGACCACGTCCGTTCGAGCAGCGGCTGGCGGCCGCACGATCCGGTCGCCGCCGCCGGCTGGCTGGCCCGGCTGACCGCCGAGGCCCTGCCGGCCGGTCTGCGCCCGTCGGCGCTGGCGGTGGGCGGCCACGCCTGCGAGACCCCGCGCCAGTGCGAACAGATCCGCACCGCCCTGCATCTGCACTTCGACGCGCCCGCACTGGTCGTGGGCGACGCCGAACTCCTCGTCCCCGCCGCCGCCCTGGACAAGGGCGCCGGTCTGGTCGCCGGCACCGGCTCGGTGGCCGTGGGCCGCCGCGCCGACGGTACGCCGGTGCAGGTCGGCGGCTGGGGCGCGGTCCTCGGCGACGAGGGCGGCGCGGCCGGGCTGGTCCGCGAGGCGGTGCGCGCCTGCTGGGCCGCCCACGACCGGGGCGAGGCACCCGACGCGCTGGCGGCGGCGCTCCTCGACGCGTTCGGCGTGCCCGAAGTGCCCGCGCTGGGCGCGGCGCTGGAGAGCGCCCCCGACCCGTCCGCCGCGTGGGGCCGGGCCGCCCCGGCCGTCTTCTCCGCCGCCGAGGCGGGCTCCGTGCTCGCCCGGGAGGTGATCGCCGCCGGGGGTCGCGGCCTGGCCGCGCTGATCGTCCTGCTGGAACGGCGGGGCGCGGCGGTCGACGACGTGGTGGTCGCGGGCAGCACGATCCTCGCCCAGCCACCGCTGTACGACGCCTTCGCCGGCGCGCTCGCCGCGTCCCTGCCGTCGGCCCGGCCCCGGCCGCTGCGGGTGCCGCCGGTGGAGGGGGCCGTGGCGCTCGCGCGTGCGCTGCTGTGACGCACCAACTCCCGTGCACCCGGCTGCCGTTGTGACACATCCCTGCACCGGCTGTTGGTTTCTGTGCGCCGGACTCCCCGCGTTCACCTGCCGAACAGCCGGAGATCACCCGGGTCTCCCCAGCGGGTCACACCCTCGCCCTAAATATTCATCCGTTCAACTTCTTCCCCTTTCTTCTCCACGGGATCACACAACTCGGCACAGTGCGCCGGGCTTTCCCGTGGCCCGTCCCTGAGAGGCACAGGCATGCCGTCACCCGCCGGGCATCCCTCCTCCGCGCTGAACCGGCGCGGCTTCCTCACGACCACGCTGGCCGCGTCGGCGGGGGTGCTCGCCGCCCCGGCCGTCGCCGTCTGGCTGCCGGCGGCCGACGCCAAGGCCGCGACGGCGCCGGCCGCGTTCGTGGACGACTACAAGACCAACGTCGCCGCCAACCTGACGCCCGAGACCAACGCCGTGGTCCGGGCCCTCGGCGGCTTCGCCCAGGTGTGGAAGACCGGCTCCGCCTGGAACACCGGCACCCCGCTGCGCCCCGAGATCCTCCGCGCCGACCTGCGCTACTGCGCGACGATCACGGCCGAGCGCACCGACGCCCAGGCCAAGGAAGCCTTCGTCTACGACCGCCAGCACCAGAGTTACGCGATGATCGCCGGCCTCGGCCCGCTGAGCGACCTGTACAAGGCGGGCGCCAAGGCCGTCACCTCGATCACCGGCGCCCCCGACGGCACCCCGGCGACCACCGTCAGCGACACCGTGCCCGCGAACGCCCCGGCCGGCTCGGCGCTCGGCGCGGGCGCCCACGACTCCGCGCTCGGCAAGGTCGCCGAACTCGTCGACACCCTGCGCGGCCCCTACGCCTCCGGCAACCCGTCCAAGTACGCCTACCTGTACCCGCGTCCCTGGCGGCTGAACGAGGACAGCGAGGTCGTCGACACCGGGAAGACCGACGCGTTCGGGTATCCGGTCTACGACTCCCCCGTGGCCGTCGCCCCGCAGCTGCTGCGCCAGCGCGGTACTTCCCCGGCCGACGACGGCGGCTTCCCGAGCGGTCACACCAACGCGTTCCATCTGGCCGCGCTGGCCTACGCGTACGCCGTGCCGGAGCGCTTCCAGGAGCTGGTGACGCGCGCCTTCGAGCTGGGCCACACCCGGATCGTGGCCGGCATGCACCACCCCGTGGACGTCATGGGCGGCCGGATCATGGCCACCGCGCTCGCCGCGGCCACCCTCGCCGACCCGGCGAACGCCCAGCTGAAGGCCGCCGCCCGCGCCCAGGCCCTTGCCTACTTCACCGCGCAGACCGGTACCACTGCCGACACGCTGTACGCCTACGCGCACAGCGGCGCCGACCCGTACGCCGACCGGGACGTCAACGAGCGCGCGGTCCGGCCCCGGCTGACGTACGTCCTCACCCGGCAGGGCCGCGACGTACCGCTGACCGTGCCGAAGGGCGCCGAGGTGCTGCTGGAGACCCGGCTGCCGTATCTGAGCGCGGACCAGCGCCGCGAGGTGCTGCGCACCACCGCCCTGCCCTCCGGCTATGTGCTGCTCGACGGTTTCGAGCAGTGGGGCCGGCTGAACCTGTTCGCCGCGGCGGACGGTTACGGCGCCTTCGACACGGACGTCACGGTCACGCTGGACGCGGCGGCGGGCGGCTTCTCGGCGGCCGACGCCTGGCGCCACGACATCGACGGCTGCGGCGCTCTGACCAAGCGCGGCACCGGCACACTCACCCTGACCGGCCGCAACCGGTACACGGGCGGGACCGTGCTGGCCCAGGGCACGCTGGTCGCCGGCGGCGAGGACGCCCTCGGCCACGGGGACGTGCGGGTGAAGGACGGCACGCTGCGCATCGACGGGCGGCTGCGGCTGCGGGTGCGCGGCGCCTACGCGCAGGACGCGGGCACGCTGGAGGTCACCCTGCGCGCGGGCCGCAAGGCCCCGCTGACGGTCCGTCACCTCGCGGTGCTGGGCGGATCGTCCGTCCTGTCGCTGCGCCTCGACACCGAGCGGCCGCCGGCCGCGGGCAGCACGCTGCCGGTCCTCGACGTGCCCCGGCTGCGCGGCCGGTTCGCCCGGATCGAGGTGAACTCCGAGCGGCTGCGGGCCGTACCCGTGTACACGGCAGAAGGTCTGTCGGTACGACTCGTGCAGCGATGACACCCCCGGCGGCGGGAGCGGTGCGACAGTAGGGCCATGATCCGGCCCACGCACTCCCCCGCCGCCGTACGGCCGGTGCCACCGCGGGGCGGATGATGGCGCGCGCACAGCACCTGGTCCTCAGCCGAACGGCACCTGCGCGGGCGCCGGCCCGCCCGTACGCCCGGGTGCGCCGGCACCGGCGGTGGCTGGTCCCGCTCCTCGTGGCGATGCTGCTGGCCCAGATGGCCGCGGCGATGGTGACGACGGCCGTCCGGCAGACCCCGACGATCGACGAACCGGTGTACGTCGCGACGGCCACCGACTATCTGCACGAGCACCGGATCCGCTACAACCCCGAGCACCCGCCGCTCGGCAAGCTGCTGATCGAGGCCGGGGTGGCGGTGGCCGGCCCGCACTACGACCCGTCGTATCCCGGCACGCAAGGAGACGTGGGCCGGCATCTGCTGTACGAGTCGGGCAACGACCCGTGGCGGCTGATGCTGTGGGCGCGACTGCCGGTGATCGCGCTGACGCTGCTGTGCGGGCTGGTCGCCTTCGCGTTCGCCCGCGAGCTGACGGGTACGGCCGGTGGCCTGGTGGCCCTCGCCCTGTACGCCTTCTCCCCCGATCTGATCGCCCACGGTTCACTGGCCACGCTGGACATGCCGGCGGCCGGCTTCGTGCTGACCTCGGCCTGGCTGGTGTGGTGGGCGCGCCGGCGCCCCGCGCTGTATCTGCCGCTCGCCGGGGCGGCACTGGGGGCGGCCGTGGCGACCAAGATGAGCACGTTGCCGGCGGTGCCGGTGCTGATGGGGCTGGCGGTGGTGTCGGTCCTGGCGGCGGGGCGGGATCGGGCGGCAACGCCGGTGGACGGCACGGACTCCGGCACAGGCACGGGCACGGGCACGGGCCGGCGGTTCACGCGCGGCGGCCGGGAGGATGACACTCTCCGGCGTACGGTCCCGTCCACCCTCGCCGGTCCGGCCGGTGGCCGTCGGCGAAGGGCCCTGTCCGCTCTTGTCGGTCCGGTCGGTGGCCGTCGGCGCACGGTCCTGTCCCTGCTCGCGGGGATGGCCGGCGGCCGTCGGTACGAGGCCCTGTCCACCCCCGTGGGCCCGGCCGGCAGCCGTCGGCGAACGGACGAGTCCGCCCACGTCGGGCCGGCCCGGGACGGGCGGCGCCGGGACCTGGCCCCCCGCGCTGGAACGGCGGGCGGGCGGTGGCGGAGGGTGTCGGGGGCGGCCGGGGGTGCGGGCGTCATGGGGCTGGTGGCCGTCGGCGTCGTCTGGGTCTCGTATCTGGCGGTCGATCCGCGGCTGCGGTTCTCGCCCGCCGAACCGGTCCCGCCCCTGCACGGTCTGCGCGGCCGGCTGGTCGCTCTGCTGCCGCTGCCGCCCGCGTACCGGGCCGGGATGCGGGTGCAGTTCGCGTTCGAGGACCAACCGTGGCAGGGCTATCTGTTCGGGCACCTCTACACCGGCTCGCGCTGGTACTACCTGCCCGCGGCCCTGCTGGTGAAGACACCGCTCGGCCTGCTGGCCCTCGGTGCGGCCGGTGCCGTGGCCCTCGTCGCGGTACGGCGGCTGCGGCCCGCGGCACCGTATCTGCTGCTGCCGCCCGGCGTCCTGCTCGCGGCGGCGATGACCGGCGCGCGGGACTTCGGGACGCGGTACGCGCTGTTCGTGCCGGTGTTCCTCGCGGTGACGGCGGCCTGTGTACCGGCCGGCGCACCGTGGCCCGGCCGGCGCCGGACGGCCGCCGTGACGGCCGCGCTGGTGCTGTGGACGGCGGTGAGTTCGCTGCGGACCTTCCCGTACTACCTGCCGTACGCCAACGAGGCGTTCGGCGGGCCCGCGCAGACGCACCGGCTGCTGCACGACTCCAACGTGGACTGGGGTCAGGACCTGGGCCGGCTCGCCGACCGGCTCCGGCGGGAACCTCCGGGCGAGCGGGTGTGGCTGGTGTACAAGGGCAGCGGTGTGCCGTCGTACTACGGCATCCGCGCCGCCGATCCGCGCGACGTCCCGGCCGACCGGGTGCACGGCCTGCTGGTGGTGTCGGACTCGGCGGTCGCCAAGGCGCGCGGGAAGCTGGCTGAACTGATCGCTTCCAGTCATCCGGTCGGCGACGTCGGTCATTCGATCAGCCTCTATCGCCGATGAGCACGTACGCTCAACCTGCTGGTCACAACGGCCGGTGAGCTATGTTGAGTGGTCGTGGCAGACAAAGGAGGCGACCGGGTGTCCTCGCCCCAGCAGGCACGCGCGCAGGCGTCAGCGATCACCTCGGGCAAGACCGTGCCCGAAGCCGAGCCCGCCCCGACCTCCCGCCTCCGGGAACTGTTCGACGGGCCGCGTCTGTCACCGGGTCAGCGGCGCATCGCCCAGTACCTGATCGAGCACATCACCGAGGCTGCGTTCCTGTCGATCACCGAGCTCGCCGACCGGGTCGGGGTGAGCCAGCCCTCCGTCACCCGCTTCGCCGCCGCCGTCGGCTTCAGCGGCTATCCCGCGCTGCGCGAGAAGCTCCAGTCGATCGCCCTGAGCACCCTCGCGGGCGGACCCGGCGAGGAGAACCGGGCCAACGAGCTCCAGGCGGCCGTCGACGCCGAGATCGAGAACCTGGAGAACCTGCGGCGCGACTTCGCCGACCCCGACCGGATCATCCAGGTCGGCCGCGCACTGTCCCGCTCGACCCCGCTGACCGTGCTGGGCCTGCGCATCTCCGTGTCCCTCGCCGAGTACTTCGGCTACGCGGCCCGCCGGATCCACCCCGACGTACGGCTGGTCACCCGGGGCGGCAGCGTGGCCTACGACGCGCTGCTGCAGTCCCGCGAGGCCGGCGGCACCTGGGTGCTCGCCTTCGCCATGCCCCGGCACTCCCAGGAGACCCTGCACGCCGTCCAGGTGGCCCGCGGCGCCGGCCTGAAGGTCGCCCTCGTCACCGACCTCGCGCTCGGGCCGCTGGCCGACGAGGCCGACATCACCTTCGCCACCGGGACCGGCTCCCGGATGGTGTTCGACTCCTACGCCGCGCCCGGTGTGCTGGCGGCCGCGCTGCTGCAGGCCATGACGGACGCCGACCCCGAGCGCACCCAGGCCCGGCTGGAGAAGTACGAGCAGCTCTCCGAGCAGCACCAGTTCTTCATGAAGGACTGACCTGTCCACGACGGACCGACGCCACGGCGGTCCGCGTCCGCACGCCGGGCACCCGTGAAGATCCTGCACCTCCTCTCCCCCGGACAGGGATCATCCGACACAAAGCGCGCATGAATGTTTTCATACGGCTTGCAAACGGGACGGCATATATAAATACTGCTCGCACCACAGCCCCGAGAAAGCCGACGGACCAGCCATGCGCACGCACCCCGCCCCGCAGCGCCGGTTTCGCGTACCCGGGGCCCCTGTACGGACACCCTCAGCCGCCGTTCCCTACCCACGTCGGTGCCCGGGGTGTTCCGGGGCGCGCCGTCTGCGCGACGCGCCCGTGGCGGCCCCGGCCATCCCCTAGACCGGGGCCGCCCCGCACCCGTCGACACCCTCACGACGCCGCACACCGGAAGCGATGATCATGCCCTTGACCAGCACGCGCATCAGTCCCGACTGGCCCTGTCAGGTCAAGACGCCGGGCTCGTACGACTGGGAGCGCTCGGCCGCCAGATGGCTGCGGGAGCTGATCCCCGCGCGGTACGCCAGCTACCCGGCGCTCATCCGGCACCCCGTACTGCTCGCCCGGCACGCCCAGATCCAGGTCCAGCAGGAGGTCCGCGTGGCCCGCACCGCCCTGCAGACCGCGCGCACCGAACTGCCGATGCTGGGACTGCCCGAGTCGGTCATCGAGCACACGATCAAGATGTACGCCGCCGAGGTCATGCAGCTCCAGCACATCGCCCGCAGCGTGCGCGCGGTCAGCGAGGCCCTGGCGGTCCGCGGCCCGGGCCGCTGACGCCCGCCGCGGCGGGCCGTCCGCTTCGCCCTTGCCCCGGTCCGCTTCCGCCCGGTGTCAGAAACCGTCGCCGAGGGTCGTCCGCGATTCCAGCGCGCGGCGCGTGTCGTTGCCGTAGACGCCGGTCTCGTCGCCCCTGATGCCGTACCAGAGCTGGAACCGGGCCACGGCCGCCGTGAGCGTGGCGTCGTAGGTGCCGTTCGTGGAGCCGTCGCGGTAGACGTCCGGGATGCGCAGCAGGCGTTGCTGCAGTTCGGTGACCTCGGGGCCGGTGTCGCCCTGGCGGAGGGTGCCGGGGCCGTCGGGGTCGGTGGCGGCGGTGGGCGCGGCGGAGGCGGTGGGAGCCGGCGTGGTCGCGGGTGGTGCGGTCGTCGCGGGCGGTGCGGTCGTCGCGGGCGGGGCCGCAGGCGTGGCCGCGGAGGACTTCTGGCCGTCGGACAGCAGCATCGCGCAGCCGAAGCCGACAAGCGCGGCCACCGCGATGGCCCCGGCGAGGACGGCCCGGCGCAGACCGGGGGCGCGGCGCGGGACGCCCGGGGTGGAGCCGGCCGGCGGCACGGGTGGGAGCTCCTGTGTGTCCTCCTCGGTGGTGTGCGCCGTTCGCTCCGGTGCCGGGCGCGGTCCGGGCTCCGTGGTGACGGGCTCGTACGCCACCGGGTCCGGCCGGATCTCCCGCATCAGCTCGGCAAGGGCGTCGAAGCGACGGGGCCGCAGCACCCGTACGGGTTCCAGGACCGGTCCGTGATGCGGGCGTTCAGGATCGGGCGGTGTCGACACCAGGCTCTCCTTCCGTCCCCGAGCACTGATACGGCCGGGACTGCGGCCCCGTTCAGACCGCCGGGCCCGATCCGGGCCCGCACCTCCACGGCCGACGCTCACCCGGGCGAGGTGGGCGCACATCGGCGGGCACGGCGGCCAGGCGCAGTGGCTCACCGTGACCTGGAGGCGGGCGATCGCCGCGGTGACGTCCGCGCCGGGCACACTCGCCTCGGCGGCCACCGGATCCACGCTGACACCGACCTTCGGCGACCTCACGGGCCCGGCGGGGACGACCCGCGGGTGACGGTCAGGCCGGGTTGAGGGCGGCGCCTTGCGCGAAGCGGCTCAGGGACGCCGTGAACGCGGTGACGAAGGCGTCCCTGGCCTCCTCCGCCAGCGCCTCCAGGGACAGATAGGGGTTCAGGTCCTCCAGTTCGACCAGCAACAGGCCGCCGTCGCGGGTGCGGCAGGCGTCCACCCGCTGGATGCCGTGGCCGAGGTCGTTCCAGTCGATGAAGCGCCGGGCGAACTCCAGATCGGCGGCGGTCGCGGCGTGAGGCCGCAGCTCCCAGCGGCGCTCCGGGTCGGGCGCGTACAAGGCGTACTGGAAGTCGTCGTCGACGAAGTAGAAGGACACCTCGTGGACGAAGTCGACGCAAGGCTGGATCAGCACCTCGCCGCCGGCCGCCGTGACGGCTGCCGCGACCTGTCCGGCGGGCACGATCCGCAGGCCGACGGAGTCCGCGCCGAGCTTCGGCTTGACGACGTACCGCTCGGCGGACGGCAGCCGGTGCAGCTCCTCGGCGCTGCCGACCGTGGGTATGACGGGGAAGCCGGCGGCGCTCAGGTCGAGCAGATACTGCTTGCCCGCCATGTCTGCCTTGCCGGTGAGCGGGTTGTACACCCGGGCGCCGGTGGCGAGCGCCTGTGCCCGGAAGGCGTCGTAGGCGCTCTGGTAACCGAGGACGGGCCCGCTGTTGCGGACGACCACGGCGTCGAAGCCGTCCATCAGCGCGCCCGCGTCCAGCGGGTGGCACAGGGCGAGGTCGAAGCGGGCACGCAGCCGGGAGGTGAGGAAGATGTCCTCGTCGCAGTAGCGGCGCCCACGGGCCCGGTACGCCAGGTCGGTGACGTAGAGCAGACGGGGGCGGGCTGCGGACATGCGGGAGCTCCTCGGACGGGCCGGTGTGGGAACGGCCGGTGCCCCGCCGCCGCAGAGGGTGCCTGCCGACGCGGGCCGGTCCCGGCACGGTGGAGAAAGGTTACGTCGCAGGCTACGAGCGGTGCAGAGCGGGGCCACTCGCCGTGCCGGCGGGGTGGGACGGGGCCGGGCCGGTGTTCCCGGCGGGGACGGCCGTCCGGTTCGAAGGCCGGCCGCCTCCCGAGGGAGCCGGCGCTGTGATGTGCGGGGTGAGCAGGTCGTTCGGCAGGGTGAGAGCCGGCGGGCGGAACGCCGGGTTCGGTGACGTCGAGGACGGCGTTCAGGCGGCCGGTGAGCAGGTGTGCGGTGAAGGCGTCGCTGTCCACCAGGGAGCCGCGGGCGGAGTTGACGAGGGTTGCGCCGTTGGATGTCACCACGTCACCGCGCGCGGCGAGTTCGTCCAGGCCGGCTCATTCCGCGCCGAGGACGCAGGCCTCGGCGGAGTCGGCGTAGAGGTCGTGCAGCAGGAAGTGCGGGTCGACGGGCCGCAGCAGTGCGATGACCCGGCGGCGGCCGACCCGGGGTGCGGGTGCATTCGATCGTTCCTCTGTTCGGCAGGCGTACGCGCAGCACTCAGTTCCCTTGCTGGCCCGCTCCTCCTGCACTGAGTGTCATGACTCTCCTCCGGGTGCTACGTTCCCGTTCATGAGCTCCAGCAGCGTGGTGCCGACCGCGAAGCCGCCGATGCGGGAGGCCCTGGTCGCGGCGGCCTTCCGGCTCTTCCTGGAACGCGGGTACGAGCAGACCACCGTCGATGACATCGTGGCCCTGGCCGGAGTCGGCCGGCGTTCGTTCTTCCGCTACTTCCCCTCCAAGGAGGACGTGGTCTTTCCCGACCACGAACGCTGCCTGGCCGACATGACCGCGTTCCTCGCGGCGGGCGGCGCGGAGCACGAACCGGTGCGGCGGGTGTGCGATGCGGCCCGGCTGGTGCTGCGGATGTACGCCGAGAACCCGACGTTCTCCGTGCAGCGCTACCGCCTCACCAGGCAGGTGCCGGGTCTGCGCGCCTACGAGCTGTCGGTGGTGTGGCGCTACGAGCGCGCGCTCGCCGAGTATCTGCGCGGACGCTTCGCCGGCCGGCCCGACGGCACGCTGCGGGCCGACGTGATCGCGGCCGCGGTCGTCGCCGCGCACAACAACGGCCTGCGGTCCTGGCTGCGCTCGGACGGCGAGGGCGACGCGGGGGCGGCGGTGGATCACGCGCTGGGGTATGTCCAGAAGGCGTTCGGGCGTCCCGCCGAGGCGGCTGCGCCCGCGCCCGTCGGCCCGGGGCCGTTCGGCGGACCCGCGGGTCAGCCGGACGACGTGGTGGTGCTGGCCTGCCGCCGGGACACCCCGCTGTGGCGGGTGGTACAGGAGCTGGAGGCGGCACGCGGGCCCGCCTGAGACGGCTCGTCCGCGCAGATTCAGGGTACGGAGTGTCTTTACGCATGACACTGAGTGCCATAGTCTGTTCGGCGTGCACGGTGGCACTGCTGCCGGGCACACGTGTGCCCGGTGCGCGCCGGACACGCGGGATTCCGGCCGAGCGCAGGGAGTTGACCAGCGTGTACCACCACTCAGCAAACACCTCGCATCCGGCAGCCGGTGCCGCGACGGGTCTGCTCGACCCCGTCTCCGCGGACTCCAAGGACGCCATCCTCTTCCAGCGCTGCACCTGGTGCGGCACCGCGATGTACCACCGGCTGCTGTGTCCGGTGTGCCAGGGCAGCGAGTTGCGCACGGAGCGCAGCGAGGGCGTCGGGACGGTGCGGCACTCCACCGTGCTGCACCGCAATACGCCCGCCGCGCGTAATGTGTCGCTGATCGAGATGGCCGAGGGGTTCGTCCTGCGGGGCCGGGTCATGGGCCCGCCGATCGGCATCCACAGCGGTGACCGGGTCCGGCTGTCCACCGCCAAGGACCCGGTGCGGGGCGAGCCGGTCTTCCAGCTGATCGACGAGCCGTACCGGGCCTGGACCTGACCCACCCGGGCGGGCCGGGGCGGGCGCCCGGCAACGGCGTCACCGGCCCCACAGGCCCGGCACCAACTCCCGTACGCCGACGGGCCGTCCGGTCTCGAACGCACGGTTGGCGGCGAGGCCGACGGCGAGAGCCAGCGCACCATCACGTTCGGTGGCCGTCGGCGCCGTACCGGTACCGGCAACCGGACCGGGACCGACGCCGTACACGGGACGAGGCCCCGGACCGGGGCCGGCCGCGTCCACCGGCCCGAACAGCGCGTCCAGCATCCGCGGGTCTCCCCCGCCGTGTGCCTCGTGCGCGGTCCTGAGCGGGATGTCGGCCGGAGGCTGCCACAACGGGCGCAGCGTGAGGCGCACGCCGCCCGCGTGCCGGGCCGCCGTGTCCCCGTGCAGCGCGCCGCTGCCGCCGGTGCGCTGCGGGGCAGGTGACTGCCAGCGGCTCTCCTCGACCTCCAGCTCCAGCCGGCCGGCGCTGCCGTTGACCATGACCCGGTAGCCCTCCCACGGGGAGTAGGCGGTCAGGTGGTAGGTCATCGTGGCTCCGCGCGCGTACCGGACGAGGACGGCCATGTCGTCCGTCGTGGGTGCCGGGATGCTGGGGGCATCGGTGGCGTATCACCCGGCGGGCCGGAAGGTGCCGGTCACCCTGGTGGAGCGAGCGGCGCGGCCCGGCGCGGGGGTGACGGGCGACTCGTTCGCGTGGATCGGCGGCGCGGGCGGTCACTGGCCCGGCGGCGCGGCCGGCCTGCGCGGGTCGGTCCTGGCGGACTGGCGGCGGCTGGAGGCGAAGCTGCCCCGGGTACGGGTGCGCTGAACGGGCTCGCTGCGGTGGCCGCCCGGGGAAGACCGGCCCGAAGAGGCATGGCTGTCCGGGGACGGCCGGCCCGAAGAGGCATGGCTGTCCAGGGACGGCCGGCCCGAAGAGACATGGGTGTCCGGGGACGGCCGGGCCGAAAGGGCGGCCGACGGGGCGGTCGTACGGGTGGGTTCGGAGCGGATCAGGGCGCTCGAACTCCGGCTGCGCACTCCCGCCGTCGGCCGTCCATACCCCCTCCGACGGCGGCGTGGATCCGGTCGCGGTCACCGAGGCCCTGGTCCGGGCGGTGCCGGCGCTCGGCGGCCGGGTGCTGCTCGGGGTGTCCGGGGCGGCGCTGCGGGTCGCCGGGGCCCGGGTGACCGGTGTGGCCACCGAGGACGGCTTCCATCCGGCGGACCGGGTGGTGCCGGCCGCCGGTACGGGTGTGAACGCGCTCTGCGCGCCGCTGGGCGTCTCTCTCTCCCCCCCGGTCACTGCGTCACCGGAGCGCCACGTCCGGCTGACCGCGCCGCCCGGCCTGGTCAACGGCATCGCGGCCGGACCGGACTTCGAGGTACGGGAAGTGGCGCCGGGACAGCTGCTCATGACACTGCCGGAGCCGGAAACGGCCGCTGCGCAGGGCTCGGCGCCACCGGCACCGGCGCCTGACAGGTCGTCGGCTCGCGGGTCGCCGGCCGGCCGGTGCCCGCGGGCGGCCCGCTCATCGGCCCGCTGACCTCGGACGGCTCGGTGTACGTCGCCGTCGCCCACTCCGCCGTGACGCTCGCGCCCGTGATCGGCCGGCTGGTGGCGGCCGAGATCGCCGACGGGCGGTCCGCGGAGCAACTACGGGCGTGCCGATCCCGGTTGTCCTGATCTCGATCACGTGATCGACGGCCCCTCCTTCACAGGCAACCCACAGACTCCGCGTTCCGTCCTCCGGGGGCGAGAGGCTCCCGGGACGGCCGGGACGCCCGAGGTCGGGGGTACGAGGAGGATCAGTGGTCCGTGCCCGGCACATATGGGTGACCGCCGCCGCGTTGCTCGCGGTGGCGGGGGCATCCCCAGGGGCGGCAGTCGCCCAAGGCCGACCACCGGCGCATACGGCCGAGTTGGTGGCATCGGGTGAGGGCACGCTGCCACCGGGCTGGCGGATCGCCGGCGGGCGGTCGCAGGCGCAGCTGGTGTGGCGGTCGGACCGGCCGGTGCCGATGGGTGACGCCAGGGTCGAATTCCGGTCGGACGGGCGCCTGTTGGGAGTCCCGCAGTCGAGCGGGGACGGCCACAGCTTCCGGCTGCCGCTGGACGGGCAGCGCGCCGGCGATCTGCACGGACTGCAAGTCTGGTCCGGCGGACGGCGGTTGGACTCGCGCAGGACGACCGGGGACACATCGGCGGCCGAGCCTCCCGCCCCGCTGTCCGCGAACCCCGTCGACCCGGGCAAGCCCGGCTCGTACCGGACCAGGACGGGCGAGTACAGCCTCACGTCGGTGAAGCTGCCCGGCCTTTCAGCGCCGGTGGAGATGCGCGGAGTGGTCGTCGCCCCCGTGGGCGCGCCGGGCGAGCGGCCGCTCGCGCTGTTCCTGCACGGCCGCCACTACACCTGCTACCAGGGCAAGCAGACCAGCGGCGACTGGCCCTGCAAGACCGGCTGGAAGCCGGTGCCCAGCCACCGCGGCTATCTGCGCGACCAGCAACTCCTGGCATCCCAGGGCTATGTGACCGTCTCGATCTCCGCGGACGGCATCAACGGCCAGGACTTCGCGGCCGAGGACGGCGGCGCCCAGGCCCGCTCCTCGCTGGTGCGGCTGCACCTGGCCCGGTGGGCCGACTGGGCCGCGCACCCCGAGACCGCTCCGGCCGTCGTACGCCGGTCACCGCGCGCCGATGTGTCCCGGGTGCTGCTCGTCGGGCACTCGCGGGGCGGCGAGGGCGTCAACCGGGCGGCCCTGGACAGCCTCTACCCGCCGCCGGCCGACCAGGACGGCTATCACGGCCCGGTCCGCTGGTCCGTCCGCGGCATGGTGCTGATCGGTCCCACGGTCTTCGGTCAGAACCCGGTGCCCGACGTGCCGTCGGTGACGGTCCTGCCCGGCTGCGACGGGGACGTCTCCGACCTGCAGGGCGAGGTGTACGTCGACGGGACCCGCGCGGTCAGCGACGGCAGCGCGCTGCACAGCGCCGTGTACGTCATCGGCGCCGACCACAACTTCTTCAACTCCGAGTGGACGCCCGGCAGGTCCGCGGCGCCCTCGGAGGACGACTTCTCCGACGACCCGCAGCACCCGGACCCCGTGTGCGGCAAGCGCGCGGCGACCCGGCTCACCGCCGACCAGCAGCACCGGGCCGGCTCGACGTACATCGCCGCCGCCGCGCGGCTGTTCCTGGCCGGTGACGACCGGGTACGGCCGCTGCTGGACGGCTCCGGGAAACGGGCGCCGTCGGCGGATCCGGCGCGCGTCCTGAGCCATGCGGTGGGGGCGCGCCGAGGGGCCGGGTTCCTGCCGGACGGCGGGGTGTCGGTGACGGGCGCCCGGCTGTGCGACGCGGTGAACCCCAGCCCGGGCGAGGCGTGTCTGGACAGGCGCGCGGCGGGCGCCTCGCCACACTTCGCGCCGTGGGAGACCGACCGGGAGACGGGCCGGCACACGATCGCGCTGCGCTGGACGCGCACCGGTGCCCTTGCCCGGGTGAGCACCTCGCACCCGGTGTCGCTGAAGGGCTCCGAGGCGCTGGCGCTGCGGCTGTTCGTGCCGCCGAACTCCCGGGGCACCCAGCTGGATGTGTCCCTCACCGACACCGCCGGCCGGAAGGTGACGCTGGGCCGGGTGCGGGCCGACGGACTGCCCGGCAGCGGGCGCACCGCGTCGTACTGGGCGCGCGAGTTCCGGGTGCCGCTGACTGCGGCCACGCGCGGGCGGTTCGCGCTCGGCTCGGTGAAGTCCCTTGAACTGACGTCGCGTTCGGCGGCCGGGCAGGCCTGGCTGATGGACGCGTGGGGCTGGCGGCCGGGGACACCGGCGGTGCGGGCGGCCGCGCTGCCCCGCGTGGACATCGGCCGGATGACGGTCGCCGAAGGCGACTCGGGTGTGCGCACCTACCGCGTTCCGGTCCAGGTGACCGGCCACGGCAGCGGACAGGTCCGGGTGTACGTCGTCGACCCGGCCACCGGCACGGCGAAGGACCGGCTGGTGACGGTGCGTCCGGGCGGTCACGACATCGACGTACCGGTCGAGGTGAAGGGCAACACGCGCTACGGCCCCGATGTGTCGCACGACGTCCTGGTCAAGGCGGTGCACGGGGCGGTCGTCGGCTCCTACCGGGGCGGGATCACGGTCCACGACGACGATCCGGCGCCGACGATGACCGTCACACCGGTCGCCGACCGGGTCACCGAGGGGAAGTCCCTGACGTGGCGGCTGTCGCTGTCGCAGGCGGTGGACGTGGGCATGAGCGCGATGTTCACCGCGGTGCCGCCCGGCACCGGTCCGGAGCTGTCCACGAAGGACGTCTCGGCGCGCTGGCTTCAGGAGACCGCCGGAGTGAAGCCCGATCCGGAGCGTCCGCTGTCAAAGGCCGGGATCTACCTGTGGGTGGACGTCCCTGCGGGGAAGACGAGCGTGGACATCACCGTGCCCACGGTCAAGGACAAGGTGAAGGAACCGGCCGAGTCGGTGCGGTTCCAGCAGACCGACATGAACACCGGTGAGCCGAAGGACGGCGGGCTGGTGCTGACCGGGTCGGTGCTGGACGCGTCGTAGCAGCTCCTCTGTCCGGGTGGCCCTCGCCGCGGTCAGTCCGTGAGGGTCACCCGGATCCCGACCGTGCCGTCCAGGCCGCGCCGCAGCCGGCTGCCGAGCAGGGTGAGGCGGCCGAGGATGCCGTACTTGCGGGTGATCAGGCCCCGGTAGCGGGCGGTGGTGGCCGCGTCGGCGATCGCGGCGGTGGCCGGCAGCTGGTCGCCGGTGGGGTTGCCGCGCAGGTCGCAGGGGCCGACGAGAACGTCGGGGCGGCGCCGGATCCGCTTGACCTTGAAACTGTCGGCGGCCGTCCAGACCCCGAGGGTGTCCCCGTCCCGGACCACCCACACCGGGGTGGCGACCGGGGCGCCGTTCTTGCGATAGCTGGTCACCAGCAGATATTTGCCGGAGCCGAGTCGGTCCAGCCGTGTGTCGTCCATGCCCGGCAGTCTAGGAGCCACCCGGTGCGGGCAGGGCCGCCGCCATCCGCCGGACGCCCTCGGTGAGGATCTCCGGCGAGGTCGCCAGGTTCAGCCGTACGTGCCCAGCGCCGCCGGTGCCGAACGGCAGACCGGAGTTGACGGCGACCCGGCCGCGGTCCAGGAAGACCTGCGCGGGATCGTCGCCGAGGCCGAGGGCACGGCAGTCGAGCCAGGCCAGATAGGTGGCCTCGGCCGGGTGGAGGCGGAGCGCGGGCAGGTGCTCGGCGAGGAGGGCGGCGAGCAGGCGCCGGTTGGTGTCGAGGCCGGTCAGCAGGGCGTCCAGCCAGCCGGTGCCGTCGCGCAGGGCGGCCGTGTGGGCGATGACGCCGAGGTGGCTGGGGCCGTGGCTGACCTCCTCGGGCATCCGGTCGAGGTCGGCGGCGGCCTTCGGTCCGGCAAGGGCGAGGGCGGCCTTGAGGCCGGCCAGGTTCCAGCCCTTGGAGGCGGACATCAGGGACAGGCCGCGCTCGGCGCCGGGCACGCTCAGATACGGCACGAAGGGCACGCCAGGGGCGACGAGCGGGGCGTGGATCTCGTCCGCGACGACCCGAACGCCGTACCGCTCGGCGAGGGCTGCGACGGCGGCCAGCTCCTGCGCGGTGTGGACGGTGCCGGTGGGGTTGTGCGGGCTGCACAGCAGGAAGGCGGCGCGGCCGGTGGAGGCGGTCGCCACCCGGAACGTCTCCTCCAGGGCGGCCGGATCGAGGCGCAGCCCGGCACCGAGCGGGGCCTCGACCACCTTGCGGTCCATGTGGCCGATGAACTGGAAGAACGGCGGGTACACCGGCGGGTTGACGATCACCGGATCGCCGGGCCCGGTGACCAGTTTGATCATCTCGACCACACCGAGCATCACGTCAGGAACGATCGCGGTGCGCTCGATCGCGATCCCGTCCCAGACCCAGCGGTCGGCGGCGAACGCGGCCAGCGCCTCGGCATAGGCGCTGCCGGCAGGGTACCCGGTGTCGCCGAGGGCGAGCGCGTCGGTGACGGCACGGACCACCGGTTCGGCGAGGGGGACATCCATCTCGGCCACCCACAGCGGCAGCACGTCCTCGGGATAGGTGCGCCACTTCATGCTCGTACGGCGGCGCAGCCGCTCCAGGTCGAGGGCGCGCAGCGGGTCCGGACAGCCAGAGGAGTCGTGCGGGGTGCCGGTCATGGGGCTCACGATAGGCGGCCGGGGCAGGAGAGGGAACGGCGGAGGACCGGGGTGCCCGGCAATGATCAACTCGTGCGTCCGGATTGCGTCTTGAGCGGTGTGAACGCGCCGCCCGTCCGGCCTTTCTCCGGCCTCTCGTCCTGCTCTTCTCAGGCATCCAGGAGCTGACCCACGTGACCGTCAACCCGGCAGCCACCGACGACGTGGCCGCGTCGCTGCGCAGCCGCATCGACACCAGTCAGCCGCACACCGCCCGGATCTGTAACTACTGACTCGCCGGCAAGGACACCTACGAGGTCGACCGCGCGGCCGACGGCCGGATACGCCAACTGCACCCGGGCATCGGGGAGTACGCGCGCGCCGACCGGCTCTTCCTCGGCCGTGCCGTGCGCCGTCTGGTCGCCGAGGCGGGGTTCCGGCAGTTCCTGGACGAGACGGTGACATTCTGAAACGAGAACGGCCCCGCAGCCGACCCAGCGCACGCCCGAGGCCGTGGCCCGGTTCTTCGATGGCCTCGACCTGCTGGAACCGGGTGTGGTGTCGTGCTCGCGCCGGCGCCCGGAGCACCCGCACGGGGCCGAGCCGGAGGAGGTCGCCATGTACGGCGGGGTGGCCCGCAAGGGCTGAGCCGGCGCCGGAACGCCGGGGCAGCCGAACGGCCGGGCGGGGTTGCCGTGGCGACCGCACGCCCGGGTGGGTTGCCGGGGCGTACGCTCCGGGCGGGGTTGCGGGGCGTGCGCTCCGGGCGGGGTTGCGGTGGCGGCGGAACGTCCCTCACCCGCAGGGCGGCGCCGATTCCGCTGAACGCCGGGGCCGTGACTCCCGTATGGGAGTGCGGCCCCCCGATGAGCCGGGGGTCTCGCGCTGCCGGTACGGGCGGTGCGCGTTCGGGTTCGGCTTCGGGAGCCATGCATGCGGCACGCACGACGACGCATCGTCCGGCGAGTGACACGCCTGGCGGCGGTCGGCGGACTCCTTCTGGGGGGCGCGATGGTCACCCAGGCGGCCATGGCGAGCGAGACACCTCCGGCCGCCGTGAGAGCCCTGGCCGCCCCCACCGGTACCGGGGACACCGGCGCCGCGCTGGTGGCGCGGCTCGGCACGGCACGTACGGCGGGCAGCTGGATCGGCGCCGACGGGCGGCCGGTGGTGGCGGTGACCGACGACGCGGCGGCACTGGCGGTGCGCGGCGCGGGGGCCGAGGCCAAGGTCGTCGCGCACAGCATGGACGAGCTCAAGTCGGCCACGGCCGCGCTGCGTTCGGCACCCCGGGTGGCGGGCACCGCGTGGGCGGTGGACTACCGGACCAACCAGGTCATGGTGAGCGCGGACAGCACGGTCTCCCGGGACGACTGGTCCCGGATGAGCCATCTGACCGCGAAAATAGGCGACTTCGTGCGGATGGAGCGTACGAAGGGCACCTTCACCACACGGCTGAACGGCGCCCAGCCGATCCTGTCGACCGGCGGCCGCTGCTCGGCGGGGTTCAACGTGACCGACGGGCAGAGCGCCTTCATCCTCACCGCCGGGCACTGCGGTCCGGCCGGATCCACCTGGTTCGCCGACAACCAGGGCAACCGGCAGCTGGGGCAGACGGTGAGCAGCACCTTCCCCGGCAACGACTTCTCGCTCGTGAAGTACGCCTCCGGCACGGCCGGTGACGGCGCCGACGTCGTCGCGATCGGCGGCGGCAACGGGGTGCGGATCACGGGGGCGGCCGATGCGCAGGTGGGGCAGCGGGTGTTCCGCAGCGGCAGCACCAGCGGTCTGCACGACGGGACGGTCACCGCGCTGAACGCCACCGTCAACTACCCCGAGGGCACGGTCACCGGGCTCATCCAGACGAATGTGTGTGCCGAGCCCGGCGACAGCGGCGGCCCGCTGTTCTCCGACGGCATCGCGCTCGGTGTCACCTCGGGCGGCAGCGGGGACTGCACGGCGGGCGGGACGACGTTCTTCCAGCCGGTCACGAAGGCGATGGCGGCGTTGAACGTCAAGCTCATCGTGTCGGCCCAGAGCGCCGCCGCCCAGAACGCCCGGAACGCCCAGAACTCCGGCGGCACCGCCCAGAGCGCCGCTCCCTCCCCCGCGGCCACGCAGGCCGCGATCGCGCCGAGCGCGGTCTCGCCGGGCTCGGCGGCGCCGGTGTCCGGCGGCCAGAACGAAACGCTGCTGGCCCGGCTGACGGACACCCGGAACATCGGTCCGGGGCTGCTGGTCATCGCGGGCAGTCTGATCGCGCTCGTCGCCACCCGATACATCCGAGCCGAGCAGGACCGCAAGGCCTATCAGCGGTACTACTCGGCGACCTGGGGCTGACGAGACGGCGGTTACGGCGGTTACGGCGGTTACGGCGGTTTACGGCGGTTACGACAAGGGCACCCGTGCGGTCACGGGTGCCCTGGAGGTTACGGCGCGGTCCGCGCGAGGCCGGTCAGGCCGCTCGCTGCGATCGCGGGGCCGCGGCGGCCCACTCCATCACGAGGCGCTGGTACTGCGCGCGCTGCTCGGTGGTCAGTGTCCCGCCCGACCGGCGCCACAGGGCCCTGATCTCCTCGTTGACCTCCGCGGCCGATCGCTCGGGGGCGGCTTCAACAGTGGTGGACATGCTGTGAAGCATATGCCGACCGGCGTGAAGGCGTTGTGAGTAAGTGCACTCGATGCGGACATTTCGGACCGTGTTACTCATCACGTCAATCTGTCAATCCGCGTACGGGAGTTCACACTCTCCCCTCACCCAGTACGAGCACCTGGATCGCCAGTACGGCGGCGCCGCGCGCCCAGTCGTGGAAGTCGGAGACCTTCGTCTCCAGGTCCACGGCATCGGCGAGCGGGTGGCGGTGGGCGCGGACGGTCTCGTGGACCGTGGCCCCAGCCACATCCATGAGTCCGACCCCCTCGCCGGCGAGCAGGATCTTCTGCGGCAGGGCGAAGTTGGCGATCTGGGCGATCAGGGTGCCGAGCGCGCGGGCGGCCTCGCCGACGACCCGGGCGGCCATGGGCTCGCCCGCGGCGGCACCGGCGAGGATCTCCGCGTAGGAGGTGTCGCGGCCGGTCGCGGCGCGGATCTGGTATTCGATGCTCGGAACGGTGAGCAAGGACACGGCGCTGCCGCGCGCGCCGTCCGGGGTGAGCGGGCCGTACGGGTCGATGATCCAGTGCCGGCCGGGACCGCGGCCCTCTTCCGCGAACGGCACGCGCCGGCCGCCGAGCACCAGTCCGTAGCCGATGCCGGCGCCGATGGTCAGCAGCGCGAAGCGGTCGAGGCCACGGCCCGCGCCGAACCAGGTCTCCGCCTCGGTCAGGGCGGCGACGTCGTTCTCCACGACGACCGGCAGCCCGGTCCGGTCCCGGACCAGTGCGGCGAGTGGCACGTCCCGCCAGCCGAGGAACGGCGACTCCTCGACCACCGCGCGCTCCCGCACCAGACCGCCGACGCCGATCCCGATACCGGCCGCGGCGGGGCGCCCCTCGGCGAGCTCGGCGGACAGTGCGGCGACCACGTCGGCGACGGCGGCCGGGGCGTGCGTGGTCAGCGGCCGCTCCAGGCGGGCGGTGACCTCACTGCGCAGCGTGGTGACGACGCCGTAGACCATGTCGCCGGTGACCTTGAAGCCGAGGAAGGAGCGGGCGTCGGCCACCACCCCGAGCGGCTGCGAAGGGCGGCCCTGGCGCGCCTGAGCCGCCCCTGTCTCGGGGGTCTCCACCAGCAGCCCGGATTCGATCAGCGGCTTGGTCAGCCGGGTGAGACTGCCCTGGGAGAGCCCGAGACGCCGGGCCAGCTCGGTGCGCGACAGCGGACCGTGTACGAGCACCTCGATCGCCACGGAGCGCTCCGCCGGGCTCAGCGGCAGCCAGCTGGTCATTTTCTTCCTCCTCACAAGTAACTAGGACATCCTATTGCGCGCAGAGCATGCCGCAGAAGCTTCCATCCGCCTCTTGACGGGCATATTCTTCCGCAACAAAAGTAATGGGCATGACTTTCTCTCTCGGCATCGTCGGCGCCGGACAGTTCTCCGGTCAGTTCGCCGCACTGTTCCAGGCCCATCCCGGCGTCCGTGACGTGTATGTCACCGACCTGCTCCCCGAGCGGGCCGAGCGGCTCGCCACCGCGCAGGGTCTCGCCGGCACCTTCCCCTCGTACGAGGCCATGCTGGAGTCGGCCGCGGTCGACGCGGTCGCGGTCTTCACCCAGCGCTGGACGCACGGCCCGCTGGTCCTCCAGGGCCTCGGCGCCGGCAAGCACGTGTACTCCGCGGTACCCATGGCCGTCACCACCGAGGAGATCGCCGCGATCATCGACGCGGTCCGGGCCACCGGGCTGACGTACATGATGGGCGAGACCAGCCAGTACAACCCGGCGACCGTGCACGCCCGCAACCAGATCGCCGAAGGCGCCTTCGGCCGCCTCTTCTACGCCGAGGGCGACTACGTCCACGACATGGACCTCGGCTTCTACGACGCCTACAAGTACAGCGGCGGCGACGGCTGGAAGGCGACCGCCAGCTATCCGCCGCTGCTGTACCCGACGCACTCGGTGGGCGGGGTGCTCGGGGCCTGGCGGACGCACGCGGTGAGCGTGTCGGCGATCGGAGTGCGGGACGATCGCGGCGACGGCGTTTTCGACCGATCGGTCAGCCAGTTCGACAACGACGTGTCCAACGCGACCGCTCTGTTCGAGGTGGCGGGCGGCGGATCGTTCCGTACGAACGAGTTCCGGCGGGTCGGCTACCCCTCGCACATCCGCGAGTCCCGGTTCCGGTTCTTCGGCACCGAGGCCAGCATGGAGCAGCTGGCGACGGTGGCGCTGTGGCAGGACAAGAACGGGGTGAAGGACATCAGCGAGCTGCTGGAGCCCAAGGCGACGCTGTCCCCCGACGACCCCTCGCTGGCCCATGTCGCGCCCGAACTGCGGGCCGCCTTCACCTCCGGTTCGGCCCCGGTGCACGACCGGGCCCGGCTGCCGCGGGAGTTCGACCACCTCCACAACGGCCACGAGGGCAGCCACCACTTCCTCGTGGACGACTTCGTCACCGCCGTCACCACCCGTTCGCTTCCGCCGGTGAACGCGTGGACGGCCGCCCGCTACACCCTGCCGGGCATCATCGCGCACGAATCGGCCCGGCAGGGCGGGGTACGGCTCGCGATCCCCGACTTCGGGGACGCGCCCGAGGCGTGACGTCCCGGGCGGCGACGGCTCAGGTGCCCGGCTTGCGGCCGTACACGAAGACGTCGTCGCCCGTCCTCAGCAGCGACCAGTACGACGCGGCGTCCTTGGTCGTCATGTTGACGCAGCCGTGCGAACCCGGCGGGTTCCACATGCTCAGACCGACCGAATGGAAGGCCTGGCCGCCGTCGAAGAACTGGCTGTAGGGCATCGGCACGTTGTAGACGGTCGACACGTGGTGGAGGTCCCGCCAGTAGATCTTCTTCAGACCGGTGCGGGTGACAAAGCCCTTGCGGCCGGTGCGGACGGGCACCGGACCGTAGACGAGCTTCCTGCCGTCCTGGATCCAGCTGAGCTGGAGCGTGAGGTTCACGCAGGCGATCCGGCCCTTGTTCACAGGGCATCGGCCGTCCTTGTTCGGGTTGTTCCCGACGGCCTTCTGCTTGTTCATCAGGTCCATCACGCCCCAGGTGACCGATCCGGCGTAGCCGATCGCGGGCGTGATGCCGTGCTTGTTCTGGAAGGCCTGGATGGCCCTGCAGGCGGCGGCGGACTGCCTGCCGTCGACGGGCCGGCCGAGGAACTTCTCCACCTGCTTCTGATACGGCCCCGTCTGCGTGGTACAGCTCGCTGCCTGGGCCGGCGCCGCGGTGAGGGCGAGCGTGAGCGGCGCCACCAGTCCTGTGACGCCCAGCGCTACGACGCCGCGTCTGCGTATGTCCCCCATAGGTCTCCCCTTCTCCCCTTGTTCTCCCCATGGCACCCGGGGCATGCCCCCGGTGCTGTGTACGCGCTTCCCCGGATGTCGGACTGCTAGACCTGCGCGGGGGCCTGGGGGTTGTGGTTCCGGTCAGGCTGTGACGAAACGATGAACTTCGCCCCATGCACCCGGTCCACTTTCCCCGAATTGGACCGGGCATCCGGCTCCCCCGACGATCTACGCTCCGGCACATGCATCCCACCCTCACCGACGATCTCTCCCGGCTCCCCGAAATCCTGCAGTCCGCCCGCGACGTGGCCGCCCGTGAAGTGGCCGGGATCGGCGAGCGGCCGGTCGCCGTCGCCGGGCCGGCACCCGACGCCGCTCGGCTGCCGGAGAACGGCGCCGGCGCGGACGCGGCGCTCGCGTCCTTCGCCGAGCGGTGGGCGCCCGGGTTCTCCGGGTCCGCCGGACCCCGGTATCTCGGGTTCGTCACCGGGGGTGCGACGCCCGCGTCGGTCGCCGGGGACTGGCTGACGTCCGCGCTGGACCAGAACGTGTCGGGGGCGAGCGGTTCCTGGGCCCAGGAACTGGAGCGGGAGACCGTGGCCTGGCTGCGCGAGCTGTTCGGGCTGGGCGAGGAGCACAGCGGGGCGTTCGTGACGGGGGCCACCGCCTCCAACACGGTCGGGCTGGCGATCGGCCGGGAGTGGATCGGCGAGCGGCTGGGCGTGGACGTCTTCCGGGCGGGTGCGGCCGCGCTGGGCCCGGTCGACGTGCTCTCCGGCAGCCCGCACTCCAGCATCACGAAGGCGATGTCGGTGCTGGGCATCGGCCGGGACCGGCTGCGCCCGGTGCCACTGCTGCCCGGCAACCGGGAGGCGGTGAACGTGGCCGCGCTGGAGTCGGCGCTCGCCGGGCGCGAGGGCCGGCCGGCGATCGTCGTCGCCAACGCGGGCACCGTGAACACCGTCGACTTCGACGATCTGCGGGCGATCGCGGCGCTGAAGGAGCGGTACGCCTTCTGGCTGCACGTGGACGCCGCTTTCGGCGGCTTCGCCGCGCTCTCCCCCGACCTCGCCGGCCTGGTCGACGGACTCGACGCTGCCGACTCGGTCTGCGTGGACCTGCACAAGTGGCTCAACGTCCCCTACGACGCGGCCGTACAGTTCACCCGGCGGCGCGACCTTCAGGTGAAGGTGTTCCACAACGCGTCGCCGTATCTGGGCCTGCCCGACGACGAGCCCGACTTCCTGCATCTGACGCCGGAGAACTCGCGGCGGCTGCGCGCACTGCCCGCGTGGTTCTCGCTGGTGGCCTACGGTCGCGCCGGGCACCGGGAGATCGTGGAGCGGAACGTGGCCCTCGCCCGCCGGCTCGGCGCGGGCATCGAGGCGCTGCCGGGGCTGCGGCTGCTGGCACCGGTCCGGCTCAACGTCGTCTGCTTCACCCTCGCCGAGGATCCCTCGCCGGAGCGGGTCGCGGCGCTGGCCCGGGCGGTCGAGGCGTCCGGGGAGGCGTATGTGACGCCGACCGTGTACGGCGAAGTGCCCGGTCTGCGGGCCGCATTCAGCAACTGGCGCACCACCGGCGCCGACACCGAGCGCGTGCTGGCGGCGCTGGCGAAAGCCTCGGGGTGACCTTCGGACGAGGTGGCGGCCGTGCGGAAGCCGGCGTGCGCGACGGCGGCCTCCACGGCCGCACGGCCGCCCTCCTCGGCGGGACCGGCTCACCGGTATCCGGTGGCGTCCGCAGGCCGGCCCGCTTCCTGCACCTCGACGAGGTAGCGCCAGGCGTCGGGACGGCTGCCGTCGAGGTCGGTGAAGCCGTACTCCCGCGCGAGTCCGCCGCTGGACAGCGACTGCCCGTTGAAGCGGGCCACGCCGGGATCGGCGGCCAGGGCGGCGACGGCGCGGCCGGCGAAGCGCGGGGTCTCGGAGATGACGAAGTGCGGTTCCTTCACGAGAGCGTCACGCCAGTTGTCCTCGCGCACCCCGTACAGGTCGAGCATCAGCTCCGAGCGGAGCCAGCCCGGGGTGAGCGCGACGGCGGTGGCGCCGCGCGGGCCCAGCTCGTGGCCGAGGGCGAAGGCCATGCGCAGCACGGAGGCCTTGGCGAGGTCGTAGAAGAGGTTCACGCGGTAGTTGTCGCGGTTGTACTCGGCGGTGCCGTCGGTGACCTCCACGACCAGCCCGCCGGGCCGGCGCAGCAGCAGGGGCAGCGCGTAGTGGCTGGTCACGGCGTGTGTCTCGACCCCCAGCCGGAGGAGCCGGAGCCCGCCCGCGAGGTCGTGCTCCCAGACCGGGGTGTCCCACTCGAAGAGTTTCTCCCCGCCCCAGATGTCGTTGACGAGGACGTCGAGGCGGTCCTGCTCGTCGGCGATCCGCTCCACCAGGGCCCGTACGGCCGCGTGGTCCAGGTGGTCGACGGGTACGGCGATGCCCTGTCCGCCCGCCGCGGTGACGAGGTCGGCGGTGTCCTCGATCGTCTCGGGGCGGTCGTACTCCGAGCGCCGGGCGCGGGTGCTGCGGCCGGTGACGTAGACGGTGGCGCCGGCCGCGCCGAGTTCCACGGCGATGCCGCGTCCGGCCCCCCGGGTCGCCCCGGCGACCAGCGCCACCTTGCCCTGCAGCGGTCCTGACATGTCCGGCCTCCTGTGCGGTACGACTGCGGTACGACTGCTGTCGTCCCCACTCTCACGGGAAAGCCGGACACCTTCTGTCGGTATTGGCAGCGGATTCAGGTGCGAAGTCGCTCGTCCAGCTCCGCCGCGTCCGCGACGAACCAGAGCTGGCCGCCCTGGTTGGACTCGTACACGAAGTCCCGCAGGGCGTCGCTCGTCGCGACGTGGGCCGAGATGTCGCCGAGGACGGCAAGCCGCAGCCGGTAGTTCACGAACTTCTGCACGACGTCGCCGGCGACACCGGAGCGTAGTCGGAAGAAGTCGTCCGATATCCGCTCCACGGGCACCGCGACCAGCTCCGCCTCCTGGCCGAAGGCGTCGCCGATCAGGTCCAGTGCCGCGCGCTCGCCGTCCAGGAGCGGGCCGTCGGGTGCGCAGCGCAGGACGCGGGTGCCGTGCAGGGTCTCCAGCGTGTTCGGGTGCGTGGTCATGATCGTGATCGTACGGGCCTACCGACTTCGGCCGTACCGGGTTTCAGTGCCCGCGCTTGATCCACTCCTCCAGGTGGGGTGCCTCGGCGCCGATGGTCGTGGAGTCGCCGTGCCCGGTGAGGACCTTGGTCTGCGGGGGCAGGGTGAGGAGCTTGTCGCGGATGGAGTCGATGATCGTCGGGAAGTGGGAGTAGGAGCGTCCGGTGGCGCCGGGGCCGCCCTGGAAGAGGGTGTCGCCGGTGAAGACGACACCGAGTCCGGGGTCGTGGAGGCAGACCGCGCCGGGGGCGTGGCCCGGGGTGTGGAGCACGGTGAGGTCGGCGCCGGCCGCCTCGATGACCTGACCGTCGAGAAGAGGCCGGTCGGGGTCGCGGTGCGGGTGGGTCTGCTTCCACAGCGGCAGGTCGTCGGGGTGCAGCCAGATGACGGCGCCGGTGAGGTCGGCGAGGGCGGGGGCCGCGTCGATGTGGTCGTTGTGGGCGTGGGTGCACACGATCGCGGTGAGCCGGCGGTCGCCCACGGCATGGGCGATGGCTTCCGCGTCGTGGGCGGCATCGATGACGACGGCCTCGTGGTCGTCGCCGACGATCCAGACGTTGTTCTCGACGTCCCAGGTGCCGCCGTCGAGGGTGAACTGGCCGGAGGTGACGAGGCGTTCGATGCGGGCGGTCATCACAGCACCACCACCGAGCGCAGCACGTCGCCGTGGTGCATCCGCTCGAACGCCTTCTCCACCTCGTCCAGTTGGATCGTCTCGGTGACGAACGCGTCGAGCGGCAGCCGCCCTTGCAGGTGCAGGTCGATCAGCATGGGGAAGTCCCGGGAGGGCAGACAGTCGCCGTACCAGGAGGACTTCAGGGCGCCGCCGCGGCCGAAGACGTCCAGCAGGGGCAGTTCGAGCTTCATCTCGGGGGTGGGCACGCCGACGAGGACGACCGTGCCGGCGAGGTCGCGGGCGTAGAAGGCCTGGCGGTACGTCTCCGGGCGGCCGACGGCCTCGATGACGACGTCGGCGCCGAAGCCGCCGGTCAGCTCGCGGATCGCCTCGACCGGGTCCGTGTCCCTGGAGTTGACGGTGTGGGTGGCGCCCAGGGTGCGGGCCTTGTCCAGCTTGCGGTCGTCGATGTCGACGGCGATGATCTTCGCCGCGCCGGCGAGGCGCGCCCCCGCCACGGCCGCGTCGCCGACACCGCCGCAGCCGATGACGGCGACGGAGTCGCCCCGGCCGACGCCTCCTGTGTTGATGGCGGCGCCGATGCCGGCCATGACACCGCAGCCCAGCAGGCCGGCGACCGCCGGGGAGACGGCCGGGTCAACCTTGGTGCACTGGCCGGCGGCGACGAGCGTCTTCTCGGCGAACGCACCGATGCCGAGCGCCGGGGACAGCTCCGTGCCGTCGGTGAGGGTCATCTTCTGCTTGGCGTTGTGGGTGTTGAAGCAGTACCAGGGCCGCCCGCGCAGACAGGCCCGGCACTGGCCGCACACGGCACGCCAGTTGAGGATGACGAAGTCACCGGGTGCCACGTCGGTGACACCCTCGCCGACGGACTCCACGACGCCGGCGGCCTCGTGGCCGAGGAGGAAGGGGAAGTCGTCCGAGATGCCGCCCTGCTTGTAGTGCAGGTCGGTGTGGCAGACACCGCAGGCCTGGACGCGCACCACGGCCTCGCCGGGTCCCGGGTCCGGCACCACGATCGTCTCGACCCGTACGGGCTCGTCCTTCCCCGGTGCGATCACACCGCGGACTTCCTGCGCCATGGCCTGGCCCTTTCTGTCGATTGCCTTCGCCGCCGACCCTACGCGTGACCGCTCGGTAGCGGGACGGACCACGGCGGTGAGCGTGGATCTTTCCGGCCGCCGCCGGCCTCCGTCAGGTTTCCGGCTCGTCGAGGAAGTGGCTGTCGTGCCTCAGCTGGAACGCCCTCCGTGCCCGCGGGGCGCGTCCGGCGAGAACAGGTCGGACGTGACAGCCGTACCGGACGAACCGCATTCCTGCTTCCCGGTGTTCGCCGAGAGGCCGGACGACATCCGCGCCCGCCTCGACCCGTATCTCCAACTCCCGCCGACCTGTGTGATGTCCGCGGTCAACGGCACCCGCAGGAGTCGTACTGGATGTGGTCTGCGGGGAGGGGACCCGGCGGACGGCCGCCGCGTACGCCGCGGGCGTGTTCTCCCCGGCGGACGTCCGCCACGCCGTCGGCACCCTGGCCCGGCTCCTGGACGGGCTGCCCGACCCGGCACCGGGCCGTCCCGGCATGGACGGCGTCCTCGGCGCACGGCCGGACACGCGCCACCCTGCACCCGCGCACCTCGTGCCGGCCGCTCGTCTGCGACGGCAGCGCCCGCCCGGTGGGCGCCGATGCCGCCGAGCCGGAGCTCTGGGTACGGCGCACACCGCCGCGGTTCGCGGACACGGCCTGCGTGCTGCACCGCGCCGGGGTCCGCACCTGGTCGAACTCGGGCCGGGCGATCTGCTCGTCCGCCTGCTCCCCGGCTGTCTGCCGGACGGCACGGTCTCGGCGTTCGCGCTGTCCCGGGGCCGGGCGACACTGCGGGTGGGGCCGCCGGGCGCGGGGTCCGGGAAGGTCACCCCGTGCGGGCCGCGCTCGGGAGGGTCAGGCAGACGTGAGGGCCGCCCCCATCGGGACGGCCCTCGGCGTGTCCCGGTCGGAACGGCGCTCACGGCGCCCCGGCCGGGACGGTCCGGCCGGGACGGTCCGCGGATCTGCGGGCGGGTCAGGCCTCGACAGCCGGCAGCAGGCCCGTCACGGGGGCCGCGAGGTCGGTGACCTGGTGCAGCTCGTACAGCTGGTTCAGCTTGCTCACCTGGTTCAGCGCGTGCATCTGCTCGGAGACGCGCGGGACCTGGGCCTTGTGCGCGGCGGGGATGTCGCTGACGGTGAGCGAGTCGAGCACGCCCATGGGACTGATCTGCCCGAGGGGCGCTGCGCTCGCGTCGGCCGCGTTCGCCATCGGGGCGGCGAGGGCCGTGACCCCGGCGGCGAGGCCGAGGGCGGCGACGATACGTCGTGTTGAGATCATGCCTTCAGCAACGGCCCCGGCCCCCGGCCGGACACGGGCGGCGGCCCGCGCTCACTCGTGAGGCGGAGCCCATCGGCTGCGCTTGCCGCGGCCGCCCGGCCGGAGGAGTCTCGAAGGGTGAGGCCCGCGCGGTCCGCTCCTCGCCGGGCCGCGGGCGCCTGAAGGAGGTCACCATGGGCACCGCGTCAGGTTCCGCCTTCGACACCGAGACACTGCGCCGGGCCGTCGAAGGGAACACCGGCAACTCCCTGCTCGCGCTCTACACCGACGACGCGGACATCCGTATCGTCGACCACAACCACCAGCCCAGCCACCCCACGGTCCTGCACGGCCGGGGCCAGATCGCCGAGTTGCTGGACGACATCTACAGCCGCGACATGACACACAAGCTGGGCCACTGCGTCGTCCAGGGTGATCATGTCGCCTTTACCGAGACCTGCCAGTACGGCGACGGCACCCGTGTCCTCGCCGAGTCGATGCTCACGCTGCGCGACGGCAAGATCGCCGACCAGCTGATCATCCAGGCCTGGGACGAGTAGGCGCACCCCGGCATGACAGGCGCCGGAAGGAGAAGTGCGAGGGTCCAGGTCACCTCCAGGCTGACCTGGACCTTCTCTGCCCACGCGAGCTTGGGCGGGCTGCGGCTGCGGTCGGTGCGGTCGATGCTGGGGGCCGCGTGCCCGCACCCGGTGCGCTCGGCGCGCTCGGTGCTGCGAGCGGCGCGCCCACGCCCGCTGCCGTGCGCCCGCAGGCCCCGGCGCCGCTGAGCCGCCCGGGACGGGGTCGTACGTGCGCTCGGCTACCCTGTACGCGGGCCGTGACTGGCGCTGAGGTGGAGTACCACCGGGGAGCGGCCTGTGGTGGATGCCGCGCGCCTGGGCGAGAGAGTCGATCCGCTCAGGAGTGTGCAGCATGACCCAGGCCCGTCTCATGGACGGCACCGCCCTCGCCCGCCGTATCGTCGAGGAGACCGCGAAGAAGGCCGCCGAGCTCACCGCGCGGACCGGCGTCGCCCCTTGTCTCGCGACCGTGCTGGTCGGCGAGGACCCGGCATCGGTGACCTACGTCCGGATGAAGCAGAACCGCTGTCGCACTGCGGGAATCGCCTCCCGTCACGTGGCGCTGCCCGCCGCCACGAGCACCGCCGAACTCGTGGGCACCCTGCGGGAGTTGTCCGCCGATCCGACGGTGCACGGCATCCTGCTGCAGCATCCGGTCGGCGACCATGTCGACGAGCGGGCCGCGTTCGAGGCGATCGCGCCCGAGAAGGACGTCGACGGGGTCACCTTCGCCTCCTTCGCCACGATGAGCTTCGGTCTGCCGGGCTTCGTCTCCTGCACGCCCGGCGGGATCATGCGGCTGCTGGACGAGTACGGCGTCGACCCCGCCGGGAAGCGGGCGGTGGTCGTGGGCCGCAGCGCGATCCTCGGCAAGCCGGTCGGCATGCTGCTGCTGGCGCGGGACGCGACCGTGACCTACTGCCACTCGCGCACCCGGGACCTGTCCGCGGCGGTCCGGGAGGCCGACATCGTCGTCGCCGCCGTCGGCCGGCCCCGGCTGATCCGCGGGCAGGACATCAAGCCCGGTGCGGTCGTGATCGACGCGGGCTACAACCCGGGCAACGTCGGCGACGTCGACTTCGACTCGGCCGTGGAGCGGGCCGCGCTGATCACTCCGGTGCCGGGTGGCGTCGGTCCGATGACCATCGCCACCCTGCTGGAGCAGACGGTCGCGGCCGCCGAGGCGACGGCCGCGTAGGGGGGCCCCGGCGGTCAGGTCCGGGACCACTTCTGGTTGTCCTGCCCGTTGCAGGTCCACAGGACCAGTGACGTGCCGTTGCCCGTGGCCGCGTTGTAGGCGTCCAGGCAGAGTCCGGCATGGACGTTGGTGAGCGTGCCGTCGGCGTTCAGTGTCCACTTCTGGTTGTCCTGGCCGTTGCAGTCCCAGATCACGACCTTGGTGCCGTCGGTGGTGCCGCGGTTGTAGGCGTCGAGGCACTTGTCGCCGTAGACCACCAGTTCCTTGCGGGAGGTGTACGTCCAGGCCTGGTTGGCGCCGCCGTTGCAGTCCCACAGCTCGGCCTGGGTGCCGTTGGTGATCGTGTTGTCGTAGATGTCCGCGCAGCGCCCGGACTGCTTGCCCACCAGCAGCGTGCCGTTCGTGTCCGGCAAGGAGCGGACGGTGAGGGCGCTCAGGGCCGGACCGCCGTTCACCGCAAGGGAGTTGGCGGCTCCCTTGGTGAGGTTCACCTGGACCGAGACCGTGCCCCGGGCGGAACCGGTCGGCGGGAAGGAGACCGCGGTGGCGGTCTGCCCGTCGACCCGGAGCGTGCCGGTGACGGGCGTGGAGCCGGTGTTGGTGTAGGCGATGTCGACGACGTCGAGTCCGGTGCTCGCCGCGCTCACCCCGGTGAACGTGCCGGTGGAGGTAGCCGGGTAGCCGCTGCTCGCCGCCTCGGTGCCGCTCACCTTGAGCATGACCGAGCCGCCCGCCGGGACGCTGGTGGTGTAACTCGTGGCGTACGAACCGAGGTTCGCCCGCGCCCAGAGGTCCCGCACGCTCGCCGTGGCGCCGGTCAGGCCGAGGTCGGACCAGCGGACGGTGATGTTCTGCGCGGCGGAGGTGCGGTTCAGCAGCACCACGGCCCGGTTGCCGGTGCCGGCCAGGACCTTGCCGTAGACCTGGAGTCCGGTGGTGTCCTCGGCGACCTTGACGCCCTGGAGGCCGCGCGGGTCCTGGTCGACGGCGACGACGTCCGGGTTCGTGAGGATCCCGGCGGTCTCGCTCGTCATCGTCGTCAGGTCGTTGCCGGCCAGCAGCGGGGCGCCGGAGATCGCCCACAGGGCCATGTGGGTGCGGTTCTGCGCGGCGGTGAAGCCCGGCATGCCGGTCATCAGCATGTCGGGGTCGTTGTAGTAGCCGGTGTGCTGGGCGGCCGGGTGCTGCGCCTGGTCGAAGTTGGACAGCATGTTCGCCTGGGAGGGCGCGTTGCCGTAGTAGATGATGTCCGTGCTGGTGCGCCACATGGTGGCGAGGCCGGGCGCCCAGTTCCAGGGGTTCTGCTTGCCCCAGTTGCACACGGAGAGGGTGAGCGGGCGGCCGGTGGCCGCGGTGGCGTTGGTGACGGCGGAGCTGATCGCCTGGTACGTCGTCGCCGCGTTCAGTCCCTCGGCGTCGCCGCCGCACCAGTCGACCTTGACGAAGTCGAAGCCCCACTTCGAGAACTGGAGCATGTCCTGGTCGTAGTGGCCTTCGCTGCCGGTGTTCGGGGCGGCGGGGCGGCCGGTCGGGTAGTAGTAGCCGCAGCCGTTCTTGCCGGCGTCGGTGTAGATGCCGGCCTTCAGGCCCTTGCTGTGGATGTAGTCGGCGATGGCGCTCATGCCGCCGGGCCACTCACCGGTGTCGACGGTGATGTTGCCGGCGCTGTCGCGGGTGCCCTGCCACCAGCCTTCGTCGATGTTGATGTACGTGTAGCCGGCGGCGGGAAGGCCTGCCGCGACGAACGCGTCGACCTGCTGCTTGATGACGTTGTAGTCGATCTTCGCGGCGAAGCTGTTCCAGGAGGCCCAGCCCATCGGCGCGGTGGGCACCGGGATCTGACGGGCCGTCGCCGCCTGGGCGGTGCCCGGCTGGGCGAAGAGCAGAGCGGCGGCCGCGGTCAGGGCCAGGACCATCGCGCGTACGGCGGTGGTTCTGCAGCGGCGTACGAAGCCTTCGGCGGTCGGACGGGGTGGGGGGTACATCGGCGCCTCCGCGTGCGGACGGATTCCACGCTGATCGACACGGTGTGTATGTTCGATATCCCGGACATGGATCGGTGAACCGAACATGCCGCGCGCCGACGGTAGAGCCGCACGAGGGTGAAGTCAACGGCTGCGGCAGAGGTGAACCGGCCGTCCACGCCGGGCATTTCGGCCCGCTCGACGCGCGCGGCCGCCATACTTGGTCATCGTGCGCATTGCGATCATGACGGCCGGATCCCGGGGCGACGTCGCCCCCTACACCGGGCTGGGACACCGACTCGCGCTCGCCGGGCACGAGGTCACCCTGGTCACCCACGCACGCTTCGAGCCGCTGGTCACGGGCTCCGGCATACGGTTCCACGGGCTGCCCGTCGATCCGCGGGCGGAGCTGGAGTCACCGCGCGGGCGGGGTCTGCACCGCAGCGCGAGCGAGGCCACGAAGCTGCTGCGCCTGGCGGACCTGGCCCGCCGGGTCGTCGGGCGGATGACCGAGGACCTGCTCACGGCGGCCCGGGACAGCGAGGTGCTGCTGCTGTCCGCCTCCCTGGCCCCGCTCGGCCACACGATCGCGGAGGGCCTGCGGCTGCCGAGCATGGGCGTCTACCTCCAACCCCTCTGCGGCACCCGGGAGTTCGCGCCCCCCGTCCTCGGCGGCGGCTCCTGGGGGCCGACGGCCAACCGGGTCGCCGGGCACGGGGTCTGTCTTGCCACGGAACACATCTTCAGGCACGCCGTACCCGGGCTGCGCAAGCGGTTCGGGCTGCCGGCGCTGCGGGCCGGTGCCGCGCTGCGGGCCCGGGAGCGACGCCTCTGGCCGGTGCACCACGGCTTCAGTCCCCTGGTGGTGCCGCGCCCCCGGGACTGGCGGCCGCGCCTCACGGTGAGCGGCTACTGGTGGCCGTACGACACGGAGGACAAACTCCCTGGCAGAATACGGGAGTTCCTGGACTCGGGCCCTGCGCCGGTCTTCGTCGGGCTGGGCAGTGCCACCGTGCCGGACGCCGGGCGGCTCAGCGCCCAGGTGGTCACGGCGCTGCGGCGGGCGGGGCTGCGCGGGGTGATCCAGCGCGGCTGGGGCGGGCTCGCGGCCGACGGCGACGACATGCTGACCATCGGCGACGTGCCGCACGCGCTGCTCTTCCCCCGCCTGGCCGCCGTGGTCCATCACGCGGGCGCGGGCACGACCGCGGCGGGACTGCGCGCCGGGGTGCCGGCCGTGCCGGTGCCGGTCCAGTTCGACGCGGGCTTCTGGTCCACCCGCCTGATCACCCTGGGCGTCGCCCCCGCCGCCGTACCCCTGCGACACCTGACCGTGGACGCCCTTTCCTCGGCCCTGGTACGAGCCACGCGCGAGCCGGTGTACCGGGACCGCGCCCGCGTCCTCGGCACCCGCATCCGCGCCGAGGACGGCGCCGCCCCGGTGCTGGCCGCACTGGAGCGGCTGGGCGGCTGATCCGCGCGGCCCGGCTGGGAGCGGCCGCAGCGGCCGGCTCCGGCGTGCGCCGTCGGTGCCGGCCGCCGTGGCCCCTGCCCGAAAGTCAGCTGTACGTGAGCACCATGCGGAAGCGGGCGCCGCCCGAGAGCATCTTCTGGAAGGCGCCGCCCACATCGTCCAGCGGCACGGTCTCGGTCATCGGGCGGATGCCGTGCAGGGCGCTGAACTCCATGGTGTCCTGCACGTCCTGCGCGGTGCCGGAGGGGTGGCCGCGCACGACGCGGGCGCCCATGATCAGCTGGAGCGGGCTGATGCCCATGGAGTCGGGATCCGCGCCGATGACGACCAGTTCACCGCGCGGTGCGAGGCCGTCCACGGTGGCCGTGATGGCGGCGGAGTTGCCGGCGGTGGCCAGCACGACGTTCGCGCCGCCCAGGGACTGCAGGGCCTCGGCGACCGGCGTGCCCGCGGTGCTGTCGATGTAGTGGTGGGCGCCCAGCCGCTTGGCGAAGTCGGCCTTCTCCGCGCCACGGGCGATCGCCACGGTCTCGAATCCCATCGCCGCCGCGTACTGCACCCCGAGATGGCCGAGGCCGCCGAGCCCGAGCACCGCCACCAGGTCGCCCGGCCGGGCGGAGCTGCGCCGCAGCCCGTTGAACGTGGTCACGCCCGCACAGGCCATCGGCCCGGCGTCGCCGGCCGCCAGCGCGTCCGGGATCCGGGCCAGGGCGTCCACGGGCGCGATCACCTTCTCCGCGAAGCCTCCGTCGTAGGCCCACCCGGGCACCTTCAGGTTCGCGCACAGGATGAAGTCACCCTGCCGGCACGGCTTGCAGTGCCCGCAGCTGCCGCCGAACCAGCCGACCGCCACCCGGTCCCCGACCTGCCAGCCCGCGTCCTGCGCGCCCGCGCCGAGTGTCTCGACGTGCCCGGCGATCTCGTGCCCGGGGACCTCGGGGAAGGTGATGCCCGGCACCGCGGCGTGCACGAACATGGCGTCGCTGTGGCAGATGCCGCACGCCTCGACGGCGATCCGCACCTGGCCGGGCCCCGGCTCCGGCACCTCGCGCTCCGCCAGCTCGAACGAACCGCCCGCGCTCATCACCTGCGCGACTCGATAGGTACTCATCACACGCTCTCCTGTGTCTCGCGGTGTGCCTGCCGCTGCGGAGCACGGGTACGACCGCCCCCGCACCAGCAGACCAGCTCTGGGCCGATCCCGCGCGCCGAGCGGTACGAAGCGGGCCTTGACCTGGGACGACAGGGGAAGGGCCACGTCACCCGGGTCATGGGTCATGCGGCCCGGGGGCGCCAGCCTTCCGGGCGGAGCATCCCCAGCAACAGCCGCACCAGCTCCTCCACCACCTCGTCCAGCGTCGCGTCCACCCAGCCGGCGCTCCAGTCGTGCAGGAGGCCGTTGACACTGCCGATGAAGGCCGTGGCGGCGAGCCGGTAGTCCCGGGGCGCCGCCTCCCCGCGCACCACGGCCGCGTCCGCCTCGGCGCGGATGAGGTCGACCCAGCGGGCCCGGCGGGCCAGCCGCTGCTCCTCCAGGCGAGGGCTGACGCCGACGATCTCCACGAAGGTGATGCGGATACGTCGCGGGTCGCAGGTGACGTCGGAGGCGTAGGCGCGGAAGAGCACCGCGGCCCGTTCGGCCAGCGGCAGGCCGTCCGCCCCGGCGAGGGCCGCCAGCACGGCCTGTTCGGCCCAGCCGTTGACCTCCAGGTGCAGCGCGGCGAGGACGTCCTCCAGGGTGCGGAACTCCTCGTAGAACTGGCGCGTGGACAGGCCGGCGGCCTGGCTGAGCGCGGCGACCGTCGTCCCCCGGTAGCCGGGGGCGCCGCCGAACAGCTCCAGGGCCGCATCCAGGAACCGCCGGCGCCGCTCGGCCTGCCGCTCCTCGGCGGATCTGCCGCCGTAGCGGCCCGTCGGCGCCCTGAGTCTGCCCGTCACGTCTCCCCCTCCGCCCGCCGTCCCGGCCCCAATCTTGTCGTGCACACCTCTTGTCGAGTAACCGGCCCTCTCCTTACTTTTCAGTAAGTTCACTGTGAATGCGCCCGTGTTCAGATTCCCCCGAGGAAAGAGAGCAGTCATGCCTGCCTCCAGAACCAGGCACCTGTGCTCCGTGGCCGCCGCCCTCGCCCTGACCGTCGCCGGACCGGCGACGGCCGCCTCCGCCGCCACGGCCGCCGACGACGGCCTGCGCGAGGTGATGTTCGTCGGCAACAACTGGGACGGCACCGCCGATGTCATCAAGTCCTCCGGCGACTTCGCGAAGATCGGCCGGATCAACGTCGTCCCCGACAAGGCGGAGCGGCTCGCCGAGATCAACGCCGATCCGATCAAGTGGATCTACTACACGTCCATCCGCGACCAGGTCGGCCAGGGGCACGACCAGTACGCGGACGACATGTACTCCACGCCCGACGGCCGGTCCGTGGTCGTCTCCCGGCCGAGCTTCGCCGACGTCGTCTCCATCGACCTGGCCACCGACAAGGTCAACTGGCGCTTCCCGGTGGCCGGTTACCGCGCCGACCACATGGCGGTCTCGCCCGACGGCACCCGGGTCGCGGTGTCGGCCTCGACCGCGAACAAGGTGCAGGTGCTGGACATCGGCACCGGCAAGGAACTGGGCGAGTTCGACACCGGGGACAAGCCGCACGAGAACTTCTTCACCAATGGCGGCAAGTACATCTGGAACATGTCCATCGGCGAGGTCACCACGTCCCTCGACACGCCGGGGTGGGACTGGACCAAGGGTGACCGCCACATCACGATCGTCGACGCGACCACGTTCAAGCAGGTCAAGACCATCGACATGCGGCAGCGGCTGGACGCGATCGGGCTGAAGGACTTCTCGGACGCGGTCCGGCCCGCCGCCTTCACGCCCGACTGGTCCAAGCTGTACTTCCAGGTGTCCTTCTTCAACGGCTTCCTGGAGTACGACGTGGCCGCCGACAAGATCACCCGGGTGAAGACACTGCCGGAGAACCCGGCGACCAACCCGGACCGCACCACCTGGCTGCTGGACTCACGCCACCACGGCATCTCCATGAACCCCGAGGGCACCAAGCTGTGTGTCGCCGGGACCATGGACAACTATGCCACCGTGGTCGACCGGGCCTCCTTCGACGTCGGCCCGCTCATCACCGCATCGACGCCGTACTGGGCGACCGTCAGCGGCGACGGCAAGGACTGCATCATCTCCGAGGCCGGCGCCGACCAGGTCACGGCCATCGACTTCGCGACGGGTCAGAAGGTGCTGTCCGTTCCGGTCGGCGACCATCCGCAGCGCGTCCGGCTGGGGCACGTCCAGGCCGACTGGACGAGTCCGAGCGGGAGTTGAGCGCCGGCGGTCTCCGGGGTGCCCCCAACCCCCATCCCACCCCGGAGGCCGTACGGCTTCTTTCCGTTCAGGCGTCTTCAGAAGTGGGCCGCCGCCCACGCGGCCAGCTCCGACCGGGCCGCGCTCAGCAGGTCCGCCGAGGGCGCCGTGGCCCCGTTGGTCACCAGCGCGTAGTGCAGGGTCCCGGAGTCCGGGTCGGTGAGCAGCAGCCGGCGGCTGCCCGTGCCGCCCGGTTCGGGGGCGACGGCGACCGGTGTGGACGTGGTGTAGGCGGGCGGACCGCAGACCGTGCCCAGGTCGGAGACGACGGTGGTGGACGCGGTCGGGAAGGACGCCGGCAGGTGCAGCTCGGTGGGCGCGGTGCCGTCCCCGGAGCGCCACACCAGCAGCCCGTACTGCCCGGAGCCCACCAGCCGGGCCACGTTCGGCAGCGAGCTCGGCACCGGGTTCCAGGTGAGGGTGGTGGAGCCGTCACGGGAGCGGTCCTCGTAGGTGAAGGCCAGCGTCGTGCCGGCCGTGGCGCTCGGGTAGAGGCGGTCGAGCAGCCGGGCGTCCTGACGGAGGGTCACCTGGCCGGAACCGTCGAGGTTCACGGCGGAGAGGTCCTCGTCGTTCCAGGCGTCGCCGGCGGTGCGGACCTTGTCGGGGTTGCCGTTCATCAGCTCGTGGTGCCGGCCGTTGTACATGTCCCACTGCCACTGGGTGCCGGAGAGCACCGGGCCGGAGGCGGCCGGGTTCGACCACCAACTCGCGCCCGGCAGGCGGGAGTCGAGGGCCTGGTACATCGCCTTCAGGACGGTCGGCGCCTTGTCGGACACCGTGCCGGACAGCGGGTGCCCGAACTCGCTGACCACGGCCGCGGTACCGGCGGAGGCGGCGCGGTCGCGGACGCCGGCGAAGTCGGAGGCGTACTGGCCGTCGGCGGCCTTGCCCCACATCAGGATCCCGGAGATGGCCTTCTGGTCGTAGAAGTGGGTGTTGAAGACATAGCCCGGACCGAGGGTGCCCGCGTCCAGCAGGCCGCCCTCCTGCTTCTGGGTGGAGATGTTGGCGTTCCAGAAGAGGTTGGGCTCCACGAAGGCGGGCTTGCCCTGCCAGCCGGCCGCGTCCATCCGGGCGCGGAACTTCACGTAGAACGGCCACAGCAGATCGTGTTCCCAGGTGCGGGAGGTCTGCCCGGAGTCGTAACTGCCCGCGTACGGCTCGTTGTACGGGTCGAAGCCGGTGATGCCCGCGAACTCGGCGCTGCTCAGGTGCTGTTGGAGATAGGCCATGGTCGCCTGGGCGGTGGTGAGAAAGGCGTCCTGGAGGCCGTGGTTGTTGTGCCAGAAGTCGTACTGCGCCTGCTGCACGGCCGCGTTCTGGGTGATGTTCTGGCCCCAGAAGAGGCAGATCCCGCAGGACTCGGCAGGGTAACTCCCCGCGTCCACAGCCCACTTGGGGGCGCCGTCGCCGGTGTACCAGCTGCCCGTGTTGAACAGGTGGCGGGAGTAGAGGTCCTGGTGGAAGTCGGGGAAGACGCGGATGCCCTCGTCCAGGAAGGCGCGCATCTGCTCGGTGACGGCGGCCAGATAGGCGGTGTCCACCTGGCCTCGTACGGGTTCGGCGTGGGCCCAGGAGAGCAGGAAGCGGACCGCGTCGCCGCCGCCGAGGGCGCGTAGCGCGGTCGCGGACGTACGGGCGTCGGCGACGGAGGCGAACGGCAGCCCGCTGTTCTCCTCCAGTTTGGTCTCGCCGGAGACGTTGTAGCCGCGCAGGACGATCTCGCGCCCCTGGCCGTCGGTGAAGCGGCCGTTCTGGACTGTGAGGGAGGAGCCGTCGAACCAGAGGGAGTCGGAAGGGGTGGCGGCGGTGGCGGGCGGGGCACCCGCCACCGTCAGGAATCCGCTGAGGATGACCAGGAC
The DNA here is from genome assembly GCF_020181035.1 of Streptomyces sp. CoH27. Classification (GTDB taxonomy): domain Bacteria; phylum Actinomycetota; class Actinomycetes; order Streptomycetales; family Streptomycetaceae; genus Streptomyces; species Streptomyces camelliae. The sequence goes on along the minus strand of NZ_JAIQYY010000009.1, from coordinate 166,286 downwards.
AACCAGCAGACGCGCCCGGATGTTCGGCATGTCCACCACAGTCCGGCCCGCCGAAAGCCACGTCAATACCACCTGACTCACAAGTAAGTTGACTCTCAGTCAGTTCTACGCATCACGTTCAGCAGATACTCCTTGCGGTTCAGCGGATTGCGGTCGGTGCGCGGCCGCTCGGGGACGGTGCCCCGGGTGACCGGCGCATAGTGGTCGAAGGCCGTCTCCAGCTCACCCTCGCCCCGGGTGAGGCCGGGCAGCCGCTGCTCCAGCTCGTGCACCCGCGCGGCGGGCACCGTGCCCTCCAGCACGGCACTCGCGCCGGGCGCGCCGGTGGTCTCCGGGACGGCGCCCAGCCGAGCGAGCACCGGCAGCAGCGCGCCCAGCGTGTCCGCCGGGGCCTGGAGGGTGAAGCGGTGCACCGGCTCGTGCACGACGGTGCCCGCGCGGCGCAGCGCCGCGGTCAGGACCAGCGGGGTCAGGCCCCGGAAGTCGTAGCCGGTGCTCGACATGCTCTTGTCGAAGCCCTGGTGGGCGTGGCTCTGCCGGGGCGAGTAGCCGCAGTGGGTCATGGTGACCGTGCAGTCGGGAATCCGCCAGCCGTGCAGCCCCTGGCCGAGCGTCTCGCAGACGGTGTCCTCGACGGCCTTGAAGAAGGCGTACGGCATCGAGCCCAGCTCCACCTCCAGCCGGAACGCGACGCCCGCGCCCGGCGGTGCGGGCTCGACGCGCAGGCCGACCGTGGCCAGGAACGGATTGGCGTCCTTCTTGTTGAACTCCACGGCGTGCCCGGTGCCCGCCGGCCGTTCGATGCACAGGGTCGTCGTCTCGCGGAAGGTGACATCCAGGCCGTACTCCTCGGCGAGGGTGGCCTGCACGACCTCCTTCTGCACCTCGCCGTAGAGCGAGACGGAGGTCTCCCCGCGCAGCTCGTCGTGGCGGACGTCGATGAGCGGGTCCTGTTCGGCGAGCTGGGTGAGCGCGAGATGCAGCGAGCGCCGGTCCGTACCGGGGCCGGGGACGACGACGGTCTCCAGGGTCGGCGGCGCGAAGTGGTGCTCGTACGCCCGTCCCGGCGCCCCGAGCGGGTCCCCGATCCGGATGCCGCCGAGGCCCTGGACCTTGACGATCCGCCCGGCGCCCGCACTGTCCCGCCGGACGTCGGCGGCGCCGCCGAAGACGCTGAGCGCGGTGACGCGGCCCTCCGGCCGGTCCGCACCGCGAGCCGCGTGCCCGAACGGGATCCGGTCGCGGACGCGCAGGGTGCCCGAGAAGACACGGGCATAGGCGATCTTCTCCCCCGCCGGGCCCCGCTCGACCTTGAAGACCGTGGCCGACAGGGTTCCGGCGGGGTCGCCGCCTGCTGCCGGCAGCAGGCGTTCGATGCCGGCGACGAGCTCCGGTACGCCCGCCCCCGTGACGGCGGAGCCGAAGTACACCGGGTGGACCTGGGACCGCCGGGCCTGGATGGCGAGGGCCGCGTGCAGCCGGCCGCGCTCGACCCGGTCGTCGACGTAGGCGGCGAGCAAGTCGTCGTCGCGGTCGGCGAGCACCTCCGCGGCGGCCGGACCGAGGCCGGGCACGAAGCGGGCGGCGCGGGTGCCGGACGCGGCGGGGCTGCCCATCGGGACGAGCGGCACGGCCAGCCTGCGGGCCATCTGGTCGAGCACGGCGGAGCCGTTCGCGCCGCGCCGGTCGATCTTGTTGACGAAGATCAGGGTGGGGATGCCCAGCCGGCGCAGGGTGCGCATCAGCACCCGGGTCTGCGCCTGGACCCCCTCGACGGCCGAGACGACCAGGACGGCGCCGTCGAGGACGCCGAGCACGCGCTCGACCTCGGCGATGAAGTCCGGGTGACCGGGGGTGTCGATGAGGTTGACGGTCACCCCGTCGAGTGGGAACGACACGACGGCGGACTTGATGGTGATGCCGCGCCGGCGCTCCAGCGCGAGGGTGTCGGTCCGGGTGTTTCCGTCGTCGACACTGCCGGCCTCGTCGATGACCCCGGCCATATGCAGCAGCCGTTCGGTCAGGCTGGTCTTACCGGCGTCGACATGCGCGAGAATTCCGAGATTGAGCAGATGCACTGAGCGTGATGTCCTTCGGCACGGGGTGGATTCCTTCCTGGGTGGACATGCACGCAGCGCGCATCGCTGGTCCTCTCTGAGTGACGTCGGATCGCCCAGCAGTGCAGCAGGGACAGCCCGGCAACGGCAATGGATTAACGTTCAACAAGCGTGCGGTCGCAGCGTTCGCCACCCCCACAGCGCGGCCATAGAGTGACGTACGTCACGATGGTGGCGGTCGGGAGGTCCCATGACCCGCATCAAGGTGAACGTGGACGGCACGGCGTACGAGGACGACGTCGAGCCCCGGCTTCTCCTGGCCCACTACCTGCGTGACCGCCTCGGTCTGACCGGCACCCCGATCGGCTGCGACACGTCCAACTGCGGGGCGTGCACAGTCGACCTGGACGGGCAGAGCGTGAAGAGCTGCGCGGTGCTGGCCGTGCAGGCCGACGGCGGCGCCGTGACCACCGTCCAGGGGCTGGCGCGGAACGGCGCGTGGACGGCGCTGCAGCGCGCCTTCCACGAGCGGCACGGCCTCCAGTGCGGTTACTGCACCCCCGGCATGATCATGGCGGCCCGGGACCTGCTGCGCGAGAACCCGCACCCCACCTCCGACGAGATCCGGCAGGCCCTGGAGGGCAACCTCTGCCGGTGCACCGGATACCAGAACATCGTCCGCGCGGTGCTCGCCGCCGCCGAGGAGGAGGACACCTCCGCCCGGCCTGAGACCCACCAGGTCACCGAGGAGGCCACGGCATGACCGGTCAGGCGGTCGAACCCGAGGTCGGGCGCGCAAGGACCCGCAAGGAGGACGCGCGGCTGATCACCGGCCAGACCACCTGGACCGACAACATCCAGATGGCCGGACTGCTGCACCTGGCCGTCCTGCGCAGCCCGATGGCCCACGCCCGCGTCACCCGCGTCGACGTCACCCCGGCGCTCCGGTGCCCCGGTGTGGTCGCCGCGTTCAGCGGCGCCGACCTCGCCGAGGGGCTCGGCTCGCTGCCCTGCGCCTGGCCGGTGACCGAGGACATCGTGCTGCCCGACCACCCGCCGATCGCCGTCGACGAGGTCCGCCACGCCGGCGATCCGGTCGCCGTGGTGGCGGCCCGCGACCGGTACGCGGCCGCCGACGCCCTGGAGGCGATCGAGGTCGACTACGACCCGCTGCCCCCGGTCCTGGACCTGGAGGCCGCGCTGGCGCCGGACGCCCCGCTGGTCCACGCGGACAAGGGCACCAACCGCTGCTACACCTGGCCGCTCGCCACCGGCGAGAGCTTCGAGGCGGTGCGCGCACGCGCCGACGTCGTCCTCAGGCGCCGCTACCACCAGCAGCGGCTGATCCCCAACGCGATGGAGCCGCGCGCGGTCGTCGTCACCCCGCTCGCCGCCTCCGGCGAGTACACGGTGTACTCGGCGACCCAGATCCCGCACATCCTGCGCATCATGCTCGCGACGATCACCGGGATCCCCGAGCAGAAGCTGCGCGTGATCGCCCCGGACGTGGGCGGCGGCTTCGGCTCCAAACTCCAGGTGTACGGCGAGGAGGCCCTCGCGCTCGCGATCGCCCGCAGGCTCGGCCGGCCGGTGAAGTGGACCGAGTCCCGCTCCGAGGGCTACCTCGCCACCCACCACGGCCGCGGGATGATCCAGGACGTCGAGGTCGCCGCCACTCGCGAGGGCAGGCTGCTCGGCCTGAAGGTCGATCTGCTCGCCGACATGGGCGCCTACCTGATGCTCGTCACCCCCGGCATCCCGATCCTCGGCGCCTTCATGTACCCGGCGATCTACAAGATGGACGCCTACGAGTTCAGCTGCACCGGCGTGTTCACCACCCGGACGCCCACCGACGCCTACCGGGGTGCCGGGCGCCCGGAGGCGACGTACGCCATCGAGCGGGTCATGGACGAGCTGGCCGCCGAACTCGGCCTGGACCCGGTCGAGTTGCGGCGCCGCAACTGGATCCGGCACGAGGAGTTCCCGTACACCACGATCGCCGGACTGACCTACGACAGCGGCGACTACGAGGCGGCGACGGCGAAGGCGCTCGAACTCTTCGGCTACGACGCCCTGCGCGCCGAACAGCGGGAGCGGAACGAGCGGGGCGATCCCGTACGGCTCGGCATCGGCGTGTCGACCTACACCGAGATGTGCGGTCTGGCGCCGAGCCGGGTCCTGCGCGATCTGCGGTACTCCGCCGGCGGCTGGGAAGCGGCGAGCATCCGCATGCTGCCCACCGGCAAGGTCGAGGTGGTCACCGGCACCAGCCCGCACGGGCAGGGCCACGAGACCTGCTGGAGCCAGATCGCGGCCGACGTGCTCGGCGTGCCCTTCGAGGACGTCGAGGTGGTGCACGGCGACACCAGGACGGCCCCGCAGGGCATGGACACCTACGGCTCGCGGTCGCTGGCCGTCGGCGGCGAGGCCGTGCACCGCGCCGCGACGACGGTCGTGGCGAAGGCCCGCAAGGTCGCCGCCCACCTGCTGGAGGCCGGCGAGCAGGACCTGGAGTTCAGCGGCGGGGTGTTCTCGGTGAAGGGCTCCCCGGAAGCCCGTAAGACCATCCAGGAGATCGCCTTCGAAGCATTCACCCACCACGACCTGCCCGACGGCGTCGAGCCCGGCATCAACGCCGAACACGTCGTGGACCCGGAGAACTTCTCCTACCCGCACGGCACCCATCTGTGCGCGGTCGAGGTCGACACCGAGACCGGGCGGACCCGGATCCGGCGTTACGTGTGCGTGGACGACGTCGGCCGGGTCGTCAACCCGATGATCGTGGAGGGGCAGGTGCACGGCGGACTGGCGCAGGGCATCGCACAGGCGCTGTACGAGGAGGCCGTGTACGACGACGAGGGCAACCTCGTCTCCGGCACCATGGCCGACTATCTCGTACCGTCGGCGGCCGACCTGCCGGACTTCGTCACCGACCGGACCGAGACACCGGCCACCTCGAACGCCCTGGGTGTCAAGGGCGTCGGGGAGGCAGGCACGATCGCCTCGACGCCCGCCGTGGTCAACGCCGTCGTGGACGCGCTGCGCCCGCTCGGTGTGCACGACGTCCGGATGCCCTGCACGCCCGAACGCGTGTGGCGCGCGCTGAAGGAGGCGTCGGGATGATTCCCCCGGCATTCGAGTACGCCCGTCCGGAGAGTGTGGAGGAGGCGGTGCGGCTGCTCGCCGACGCGGGCGAGGAGGCGAAGGTGCTGGCCGGCGGGCAGAGCCTGCTGCCGCTGCTCAGGCTCCGGCTGGCCTTCCCGGAACTGGTCGTGGACGTCGGCCGGATCCCTCGGCTGCGCGGGGTCCGCGAGGACGGCGACACGCTCGTCATCGGCGCCCTGACCACCCACCACGACGTGATCCGTGACCCGCTGGTGCGCCGGCACGCCGGTCTGCTGGCCGAGGCCACGGCCACGGTCGCCGATCCCGCCGTACGGCACCGGGGCACCCTCGGCGGGTCCCTGGCACACGCCGATCCGGCCGGGGACCTGCCCGCGGTGGTGCTGGCCCTGGACGCGGAGCTGATCGCCGCGGGGCGGGACGGCCGGCGCGCCATCCCGGCCCGGGAGTTCTTCGTGGACTACCTCCAGTCGGCGCTCGCGCCCGACGAGGTACTGGTGGAAGTACGGGTCCCCAAGACGGACGGCTGGGGCTTCCACTACGAGAAGTTCCACCGGGTCGCGCAGGCGTGGGCGATCGTCGGCGTCGCGGCGCTGGTACGGCGCGACGACGGGCAGGTGGCCGAGGCCCGCATCGGGCTGACCAACATGGGCACGACCCCGCTGCGCGCGTCGGCGGCCGAGGCGGCGCTGGCCGGTGCCGACGGTCCCGAGGCCGTGGCCCGGGCGGCCGAGCGGGCGGCCGAGGGCACCCGGCCCGCGCAGGACCTGTCCGCCACGCCCGAGTACCGGGCGCATCTGGCCCGGGTGCTGACCCGGCGGGCGGTGCTGGCCGCCGGCGGAGCGGGGTGAGCGCCGATCAACACGATGGACGACCCGGAGCGGGTGCGGGCCCGCCTGGAGGAGACGGGGTACCTCGTCGACGAAGGGCTGGCCGTCACCTGCTTCCTGGCCCTGAGGCTGCACCGGCCGCTGTTCTGCGAGGGCGACGCGGGCGTGGGCAAGACCGCGCTCGCCGCCGCCCTCGCCGAGGCGCTCGGCGCGCCGCTGATCCGGCTCCAGTGCCACGAGGGCATCGACGCCTCGCAGGCCCTGTACGACTGGGACTTCCCGCGCCAGCTGCTGCATCTGCGTGCCGCCGAGGCGGCCGGGGTGACGGACGCGGAGCGGCTGGAGAGCGAGCTGTACGACCGCCGCTTCCTCATCGCCCGGCCGCTGCTGCGGGCACTGCAGACCCAGCCGTCGGTGCTGCTGGTGGACGAGATCGACCGGGCCGACGACGAGTTCGAGGCGTTCCTGCTGGAACTGCTGTCGGAGCACTCCGTCACCATCCCCGAGCTGGGAACACTGCGCGCCGAGGAGCCGCCGGTGGCCGTCCTGACCTCGAACCGGACCCGGGAGGTGCACGACGCGCTGAAGCGGCGCTGTCTCTACCACTGGTTCGACCATCCGTCCTTCGCCCGTGAACTAGCCATCGTGCGGCGCCGGTTGCCCCGGGTGTCGGCGCGGCTGGCCGAACAGGTCACCGCGCTGGTGCAGGCCCTGCGCGGCGCGGACCTGGTCAAACCGCCCGGCGTGGCCGAGACCCTCGACTGGGCCGAGGCACTGGACGCCCTCGGCGCGAACGAGCTCGACGCCGACCTGGCGCTGGCCACGCTGGGCTCGGTCCTGAAGTACCGCGAGGACACGGAGCGCGCCCGGGGTCTGGACATCACGGCGGTCCTCGCGGCACGGGGCGGGTGAGCGGGATGGGTACGGCGGGGAGGGGGGCGGGGGCTTCCTCGGGAGGGGAGCGGGCCGGGAACGGGTGGCTGGGGGCCGATGCCGTGTTGCTCGGTTTTGTGCGGGCGTTGCGGGCGGCCGGGGTCGAGGCGAGTACCGAGCGGCTGCACGCGTTTCTGCGGGCCGTGGCCGCGCTGCGGCCCGGGGTGCGTGCGGATGTGTTCTGGGCGGGGCGGGCGACGCTGTGCGGCGGGCACGACGACCTGGAGCGGTACGAGCGAGTGTTCGCCGCGTACTTCGGGTCCGCCGGGGAGCGGGCGCCGCGCCCGGTCCGTGCCGCTGCCCCGTCCCGGCTGCGGCTCGTCGCCCGTAAGGCGCCCGTGGTTGCGGGTACGCCGGGCGACGGTGAACCGCAGGGGCCGCCCGCCGCCGTGCTCGCAAGCTCCGCCGAGGTGCTGCGGCACCGCGACGTCGCCACGCTCGACGCCGCCGAACGGGCCCAACTGCGGTGCCTGCTGGCCGCGTTCGCGCTGGAGGGTCGGACACGGCGCTCGGCCCGGCGCCGGCCCGCCCGGCGCGGCGAGGTCGATCCGCGGCGCACCGTACGGGAGTTGCTGCGCCGCGTCGGGGAACCGGCCCGGCTGCGGCGGCACGCACGGGTCGAGCGGCCCCGCCGGGTGGTGCTGCTGGTGGACGTGAGCGGCTCGATGGCGCCGTACGCCGACGCACTGCTGCGGTTCGCGCACGCGGCGGTGCGCGCGGGGCGTACGGAGGCGTTCACCATCGGCACCCGGCTGACCCGGGTGACCCGTGAACTCTCGCACCGCGACCCGGACGTGGCGATGGCGGCGGTCGCGGCGGCCGTGCCCGACTGGCGCGGCGGCACCCGGCTCGGCGAGCTGGTGCGGGAGTTCCTGAATCGGTGGGGGCAACGCGGGATGGCGCGCGGCGCGATCGTCGTCCTGCTCTCCGACGGCTGGGAGCGCGGCGATCCGGAGCTGCTCGGCCGGCAGATGCGCCGCCTGCACGCCCTGGCGCACCAGGTCATCTGGGCCAACCCCCGCAAGGCCCGCCCCGGTTACGCCCCGCTGGCCGCCGGCATGGCGGCCGCGCTGCCCAGCGTGGACGCCTTCGTCGAGGGGCACAGCCTGGCGGCACTGGAACGGCTGGCGGCGGTGGTGCGGGGCGCGGACGCCGGTGCGGAACGGGTGACGGGTGCGGGCCGGACGGCCGGCCCGGACCCGGTGAGAGGAGCCGAGCGTGCGTGAGATTCTGCCGGTGCTGGCCCGGTGGCATGGGGCCGGGGTGCCGTTCGGGCTGGCCACGGTCGTCGCGGTCAGCCGTAGCGCCCCGCGCGGGCCCGGCGCCGCCATGGCGGTGGGCCCGGACGACGAGGTCGTGGGGAGCGTGTCCGGCGGCTGTGTGGAGGGCGCGGTGTTCGAGCTGGCGCAGGAGGTCGTGGCCGGCGGTGAGGCGCGTCTGGAGACGTTCGGGTACAGCGATGCGGACGCCTTCGCGGTCGGGCTCACCTGCGGCGGCGAGATCACCCTGCTGGTACGGCCGGTGACCCCGGATTCCGACCCGGCGTTCGGCGCGGTCGCCGCGTCGGTCGCGGCGGGCGAGCCGGTGACCGTGGCCACGGTGGTGGACGGACCCGCGCCGCGCGGCGCCACGCTCGCCGTCTGGCCGGACGGGACGGACGGCACCCTCGGCGCATCCGGCCTCGACGTCGCGGTCACCGCCGACGCGCGCGGCGAACTCGCCCTCGGCGCCTCGGTGGTACGGCACTACGGGCCGCACGGCGAGCGCCGCGAGGACGCCGTGACGGTGTTCCTCCAGTCGTTCGCGCCGCCGCCGCGCATGCTGGTCTTCGGCGCCATCGACTACGCGGCCGCGGTGGCCCGCATCGGCGACTTCCTCGGCTACCGGGTGACCGTGTGCGACGCCCGCCCGGTCTTCGCCACGCCCAAGCGCTTCCCGGCGGCCGTCGAGGTCGTGGTCGACTGGCCGCACCGCTACCTCGCCGGCACCGAGACCGACGACCGCACGGTGATCTGCGTCCTCACCCACGACCCGAAGTTCGACGTGCCCCTGCTTCAGGAGGCCCTGCGCCGCCCGGCCGCCTACATCGGGGCGATGGGCAGCCGAAAGACCCACGACGAGCGGCGTGCACGGCTCACCGAGTCCGGTCTGACCGATGCCGAGCTGTCCCGGTTGCGCTCACCGCTCGGGCTCGATCTCGGTGCCCGTACCCCGGAGGAGGTCGCGGTGTCCGTCGCCGCCGAGATCGTCGCCCTGCGCTGGGGCGGCAGCGGAGCACCCCTGACCACGACCGCCGGAGCCATCCACCCGCCCGCCGTCTGACGAAGCCCGGCGTGTCCGAGAGGAGCAGGTCATGGAGCTGCACCACGAGTTCACCGTCCCCCTCCCGGTCGACGACGCCTGGCAGGCGCTGCTCGACATCGAAGGGGTCGCGCCCTGTCTGCCGGGCGCGGTGGTGGAGGACTACGACGGCACGACCGTGACCGGCTCGGTGAAGGTGAAGGTCGGCCCGGTCACCGTCACCTACCGGGGCACGGCGGTCTTCGAGGAGCAGGACGCCTCGGCCCACCGGATGGTGCTCGTGGCGAGCGGCCGGGAGACGCGGGGCCAGGGCACTGCGCGGGCGACGGTCACCGGCACGCTCAGCGAACACGACGACGGCGGCACCGCGGTGTCCGTACACACCGAACTGACGGTGACCGGGCGACCAGCACAGTTCGGGCGGGGTGTGCTGGCGGAGGTGGGCGACCGGCTGGCCAGCCAGTTCGCGGCCTGCCTGGCGGACCGGCTGACCACGCTTCCCGAACCCACTGCCGAGGAACCGGCCGCCCTCACCGACGAACAGCCCCAACCGCTGGACCTCCTGCGCACGGCCGGAGTCCCGGTGGCCAAGCGTGCGGCCCTCGCCGTAGCGGCGCTGGCCGCACTGGCGTACGCGGCGAGACGGCTGCTACGACGCGGGCGGAAGGGCCGCACCTGTCAACACCGGTGAAGAGGTGAACGCACCGATCCCGGCAGCCGGCTGGGCCATGTTTCCGAAGTGTGCTTCGCACCTTGCCCTACGCCCTGATCATCTTGGCGTGGGGCGAGGGGATCTTGCTGACGAGCAGTGGTCGGTGTCGGAGCCATTGCTGCCGGTCGCGGTGTCGGGCAGGCCGACCGTGGGCCGCCGGAGACTGATGGACGACCGGGCCTGCCTGCGAAAGCGCGGGATCCGCTGCACGATTCCGGAGTCGGCCGACCAGGCCAGGAACCGCAAGCGGCGCGGGAAGACAGACGGGCGGCCTCCGGCCTTCGACCGGGATGATGACAAGGCCCGGCATGCGGTCACGGTGCGGACGGCGGGCCGGGCCGCGCGATGCAGGAGTGTTGCCGGTGAGAAGGCCGTGCATCACGCGTACCACCCGGCACTGACAATCCCCGCGGATCCCCCGCACCCGCTCCTCGGCTACCCGGCGTCGCCCGCCACGCGCGCGTGCAGATGCTGGTCGTGCCAGCCGTCGCTGTGCAGGAGGGCGCTGCGCTGCGTGCCCTCGTAGGTGTATCCGGCCTTCTCGGCGACCCGGCAGGACGCCGGGTTTGCGACCGAGTGGCACAGGCGCAGGCGGTGCAGGCCCAGGTCGTCGAAGGCCCACTGGGTGAGCCTTCGCGTGGCCTCGACTGCGATGCCGGCGCCGCGCGCCGCGGGCAGGAGCCAGTAGAGGATCTCGGCGCTGCCGCCGTGCAGGTCGATGTCGCCCCATCCGCAGAGTCCGACGGCCGGGCCGTCCGGCCTGGCGATGGCCCATATCGCGGCGATCTCGGCCCGCCAGCGGGCGTGCATGCGCTCGATCCTGGCGCACGCCTCCTCACGGCTGCCGACGGTGAAGCGGTTCCACGTGCGGATGGCGGGATCCTGGCCGGCGGTCAGCAGCGTCTCGGCGTCGTCGGAGCGCCAGGGCCGTAGCTGGAGTCCGCCGGGCAGAGCGAGTACGGGCTGCTCGCCGCCGGCCATGCGACCCGCCGGAACGACGTCACCCGGTATGCCGTTGTCAGAGATCATCTCGGCATCCTGGCACACGGCCGCTACCGCTGCGGCAGCCGGTGCAGGGTGATCTCGGTGAGCGCGCCGCCGGTGAGGGTTGCCGTCAGGTAGGTGCAGTGGGGCTGGCGGCGCCGGTCGGTCGGGGAGCCGGGGTTGAGCAGGCGCAGGCCGTTCGGGGCGGTGGTGTCCCAGGGGATGTGGCTGTGGCCGAAGACCAGCACGTCGAGATCGGGGAAGCGGGCGGCGCAGCGGGCCTCGCGGCCCTGGGCGGGGCCGGTCTCGTGCACCACGCCGAAGCGCAGGCCGTCCAGCTCGGCGTACGCCACCTCGGGGAGCCGGGCGCGCAGTTCGGGGCCGTCGTTGTTGCCGTACACCCCGATCAGGCGGCGGCTGCGGCTCTCCAGCAGGTCCAGGGTGGCGGTGTCGACCCAGTCGCCGGCGTGGAACACCACGTTCGCGCGCGGGAGTTCGGCCAGCAGCTGCTCCGGGAGCCGCTTGGCGCGCTTGGGCAGGTGGGTGTCGGACAGCATCAGCAGACGCACAGGGTCAACGTAACCGAGAGACCGCCCCGGAACTCATCGGGCAATTAATCAGGTGAGACTGAACAGGTTGGATTGAACAGGTTGGACTGGACAGTTTCAGCTGTCGGTCCTACGCTGACCGCATGGCTGACATCTCCGACACCGCCACCCGTGCCGCGCGCGATCTGCGCGTGGTCTTCAGCAGGCTGCGGCGGCGGCTGCGCGAGGTCGCGCAGGACACCGACCTCAGTCCGTCCCAGGAGTCGGCGCTCACCCTGGTCGGCAAGCACGGCGCCGCCACGGCCAGCGCCCTCGCCGCCACCGAGGGCGTGCGCCCGCAGTCGATGGCGACCACGCTCACCGCTCTGGAGCAGCACGGCCTGATCCGGCGCGCCCCCGACCCGGCCGACGGCCGCCGCCAGCTGGTCACGCTCACCGACACCGGCAGGGCCCGCATCGAGGGCAACCGGCAGGCGCGGGAGGAGTGGCTGGCCCGCGCTTTCCAGGACCGGTACACCGAGGAGGAGCGACAGACCGTCCTCACGGCGCTGGAGCTGATGGAACGGCTGTCGCAGCCGTGATACCCAGGCTGAAGGGACGCACCGCCCGGGAGGTCGGCCGCCCCGCCCCGGCCGGATTCGACCGCCGGCTCATCGCGCCGATGGCCCTCGGCTCGGTCCTGAACCCCGTCAACTCCTCCATGATCGCCGTGGCGCTGGTGCCGATCGGCGTCGCCTTCGGTGCCCCGCCCGCCGAGACGGTGTGGCTGGTCTCGGCGCTGTACCTGGCCACGGCCGTCGGCCAGCCCGTGATCGGCCGCCTGGTCGACATGTACGGCCCGCGCAGGCTCTACCTCACGGGTACGGCCCTGGTCGGCGCCGCCGGTCTGCTGGGCGCGCTCGCGCCCTCGCTGGGCGTGCTGATCGCGGCCCGGGTCCTGCTCGGGTTCGGCACGTCGGCGGCGTACCCGGCAGCCATGCGGCTGACCCGCAGCGAGGCCGAGCGCACGGGGCGGGACAGCCCCGCCGGGGTGCTGGCCGTGCTGGCCGTCGCCAACCAGACGGTGGCCGTCGTCGGGCCCGCGCTCGGCGGCCTGCTGATCGGGGCCGGCGGCTGGCGTGCCGTGTTCACCGTCAACGTGCCGCTGTCGGCGGCCTGTCTGGTGCTCGGCGCGCTCCGGCTGCCCCGGACCGAGACCCGGCGGCGCAGCGTGGACCTGCCCGGCATGGCGCTGTTCGCGCTGATGCTGGTCGCGCTGATGCTGTTCCTGATGGACCCGCGCGCCGACCGCTGGTATCTGCCGGTACTGTCGGCCGCCGCGGCCGCCGGCTTCGCGCTGCGCGAGCTGCGGGTGCCGGACCCGTTCGTCGACCTGCGCGTCCTCGGCGGCAACGGCCCGCTGCTCGCCACCTATCTGCGCCAGCTGCTCGCCTACACCACGTCGTACACCTTCATGTACGGCTACACGCAGTGGCTGGAGCAGGGGCGCGGGCTCAGTGCCTCCACCGCCGGGCTCCTGCTGCTGCCCCAGTCGGCGGCCGCGCTGGTCGTGTCCGCGCTCAGCGGACGCCGCGAGGCGGTGCGGAGCAAGCTGCTCGTCGGCTCGGTGCTCCAGGTCGCCGGCTGCGCCCTGCTGCTCCTCGTGCGCGCCGGCAGTCCGCTGTGGCTGCTGCTCGTGGCCGGCGCGGTGCTCGGCGTCCCGCAGGGGCTGCTCGGCCTGGCCACGCAGAACGCCCTGTACCGGCAGGCCGCCCCGGAGCGGATCGCCTCCGCGGCCGGGCTCCTGCGGACCTTCGGCTATCTCGGCGCGCTGGCCGCGTCCGCCGCCACCGCGGGGTTCTACCCGCACCGCGCCGACACCGCCGGGCTGCACGGCCTGGCCCTGTTCATGCTCGCCGGCTCCGCCCTGTTGCTGGCGACGACCCTGCCCGACCGTTCCCTCGGCCGGCTCACCCCCACACCCACCAGCACCCCTGGAAAGGACTGACCGACTCATGTCGCTCACCACGCTCGACCCCCGTACCGCCCTCGTCGCGATCGACCTGCAGAACGCCATCGTGGCCATGCCGACCCAGCCGTACCCCGGCTCCGAGGTGGTGGCGCGCACGGCGGAACTCGCCGACGCCTTCCGCGCCCGGAACCTGCCGGTCGTCCTGGTCCGCGTCTCCTTCGCCGCCGACGGCGGAGACGTCGTACCCGGCCGCACCGAGCGCCAGGCCCGCGGCCTCGCCTTCCCCGAGGGCTGGGACGTCATCGTCGACGAACTGTCCGGCCACGCCGGCGACATCCGTGTCACCAAGCACAACTGGAGCGCCTTCCACGGCACCGACCTGGACGTCCAGCTGCGCCGGCGCGGCATCACGCAGATCGTGCTGACCGGCATCGCCACCAGCATCGGCGTGGAGTCCACCGCCCGGGACGCCTACGCGCACGGCTACCACGTCACCCTCGCCACCGACGCCATGGCCGACGCCGACGGCGAGGCGCACGCGGGCAGCGTCGAGCGGATCTTCCCGCGGCTCGGCGAGAGCGGTACGACCGCGGACGTCCTGGAGCTGCTGGCGAAGACCCACGCCTGACCGACGTCCTGCCGGGACATCGCCTCGCGGATGCGGGCCAGTGCCGCCCGCAGGGCCGAGCACCGGTCCCGCAACGGCGGAAGGGCGACGGCCGCCCACCGCTCGTGGCCGAGGACGCCACAGGCGGGCCGGCGCGCGCCGACCGGGCGAAGGACCGGCCATCGGCGGAGCGCACCCGGTCCGGGTCGGCGCCCGCCGGCCGGAACACCCCGACCGCCGGCTCGTACCGGCCGGCGTAGCGGAGCCGGTGGCGTGGCGCACGCCGTGCGCGCCCGTGCGGGCGGTGGCCGAGTCCGTCACGGGCCGTGCCCCGGTCGACCGAGTGGCACAGGTCGTGCCCCTTGCGCTTCTCGGGGAACTGGTGCGGGCCGTAGTTGTCGGAGCAGCGGTGACGCGGACGCCCAGGCCGTGGGTGCTGTGGCAGATGTCGCCCTGCACGAAGCCGAGGCGGGGGTGGCCGGCCGGGAGGTTGGTCACGGTGCCGGCGTAGGTGAGCTTGTCCAGCACGGTGACGCGGAGCGCGTCGACGGCGAGCGGCGCGCGCACGTGCGCGGATCCGATGAACCCGGCGCCGCCCGTGACGAGGAGATGCGCCAGAACTCCGGTTCACGGTCGGTGATCAGCCTGTCCAGCTTACGGAGTGGAGTGCGCAGGGCGTGGCGCGGACCCGCCCCCGGCCACCGCGAGTAGCTTCGCCAGGGATGACCGAACCACCCCGGATGCCCGACTCCCCCGAAGCCATCGGCGCCCCCGAGGCCGTCGGTGCTCGCGAGGCCCTCGACGCGCGTGCGGCCGCCGAGCGCTACACGGTCCCGGCCCCACGCCCCGGCCGGACCCTGCTGCGCTGGGCCGCCACGACCGACCACAAGGTGATCGGCCGGCTGTACATGGTCACGGCGTTCTGTTTCTTCCTGTTCGCCGGGCTGCTGGCCCTCGGCATGCGCGCGGAACTGGCCCGGCCGGGGCTGCAGTTCCTCAGCGAGCACGGCTACAACCAGTTCTTCACCATCCACGGCACGATCATGATGCTGCTGTTCGCGACGCCCATGTTCGCGGGCTTCGCCAACGCCGTGATGCCGTTGCAGATCGGCGCGCCGGACCTGGCGCTGCCCCGGCTGAACGCGATGTCGTACTGGATGTACCTGTTCGGGGCGCTGATGGTGGTGTCCGGCTTTGTCGTTCCGGGCGGGGCCGCCTCGTTCGGCTGGTTCGCGTACGCGCCGCTGAACAGCGCCTACTTCTCGCCTGGCGCGGGCGGTGATCTGTGGGCGATGGGCCTGGTGGTGACCGGTGTGTCGACGACACTGACCGCGGTCAACTTCATCACCACGATTCTGTGCCTGCGCGCTCCGGGCATGACCATGTTCCGGATGCCCATGTTCACCTGGAACGTGCTGTTCACCTCGATCCTGGTCCTGCCCGCGTTCCCCGTGTTCGCGGCCGCGCTGCTGGCGCTGGAGGCGGGCCGCAAGTTCGGGGCGCACGTCTTCGACGCGGCGAACGGGGGCGCGATCCTCTGGCAGCACCTGTTCTGGTTCTTCGGGCATCCGGAGGTCTACATCGTGGCGCTGCCCTTCTTCGGGATCATCTCGGAGGTCATCCCGGTGTTCTCCCGCAAGCCGCAGTTCGGCTATCTGCCGATGATCGGCGCGACCATCTCGATCACGATGCTGTCGGCGGTGGTGTGGGCGCACCACATGTTCGCCACGGGCGCGGTGCTGCTGCCGTTCTTCTCCCTGATGTCGTTCCTGATCGCGGTGCCCACCGGGATCAAGTTCTTCGCGTGGATCGGGACGATGGTCAACGGGTCGGTGTCGTTCGAGACCCCGATGCTGTGGGCCCTGGGCTTTCTGATGTCGTTCCTGCTCGGCGGGCTGAGCGGGGTGCTGATCGCCTCCCCGCCGCTGGACTTCCACGTGACCGACAGCTACTTCATCGTGGCGCACCTTCACTACGTGCTGTTCGGCACCGTCGTGTTCGCGATGTTCTCCGGGTTCTACTTCTGGTGGCCGAAGTTCACCGGGAAGATGCTGGACGAGCGGCTCGGCAAGCTGCACTTCTGGCTGCTGTTCCCGGCGTTCCAGCTGACCTTCCTGGTGCAGCACTGGCTCGGCGCGGCCGGCATGCCGCGCCGGTACGCGGACTATCTCCCGGCGGACGGCTTCACCCTGCTCAACACCCTGTCCTCGGCGGGCGCGTTCCTGCTGGGCGTCTCCACCTTGCCGTTCCTCTACAACGTCTGGCGCACCGCCGCCAAGGGCGAGAAGGTCACCCTCGACGATCCGTGGGGCTGGGGCCGGGGCCTGGAGTGGGCCACCTCCTGCCCGCCGCCCCGGCACAACTTCGTCGCCCTGCCCCGGATCCGCTCGGAGTCGCCCGCGTTCGATCTGCACCATCCGGAGGCCGGACAGACCGGGGCGGAGGCCGCGCGATGAAGACCGAGGCGATGCTGTTCGGCGGGGTGGCGCTGTTCTTCGGGGGATCCGCCGCGCTGTACGGGGTGTGGTCCGGGGACGAGACGGGCACGGTCGCGCTGGTCGTCGCGTGCGGGATGGCGGCGCTGGTGGCGTTCTTCTGCCTGATCCAGTACCGGCGCCGGGGCACCCGCGCCCAGGACCGTACGGCCGCGGAGGTGGCCGACGGAGCGGGGCCGGTGGCGTTCTTCCCGGACGAGAGCATGTTCCCGATCGTCACCGCGCTGGGCTGCGCGGTGACGGCGACCGGTGTCGTCTACGGTCTGTGGCTGTTCCTCATCGGTCTGGGCGTTCTGGCTCGTGGGGTGTTCGGGATGGCGTTCCAGTACGCGCAGCGGTGAGCTGCCGGCGCGGGGCGCCGGGCCGGAACGAGGTCACGGGTTCGTGGTCGGACTCGTAGCCGCCGGTGACGTTCTGCCGGATCTCACCGGTGGACACCCCCTCCGCCAGCCGGTGCCGTTCGGCCTCGGTGAGGGCCCGGCACAGCCACCGGGTCACCACGAACGCCAGCACGGGCGCCACGATCAGGGCGACGCGCAGCACCCAGGTGAGCGCGTTGACGGAGATACGGAAGGTCTGGGCGATGACGTCGTTGCCGCCGGCCAGCAGCAGCACGCCGTACCAGACGGTGCCCGCGACGCCTAGGCCGGTGCGGACGGGGCGTTCGCGCGGCCGGTCGCAGAAGTGCTGTTCGTCGCGCCACTCTCCCGTGATGCGCTGCTCCACGAACGGATAGGCGTAGAGCACGGCGAACAGCAGGGCGGGCAGGACCACGGCAGGCAGCAGGACGTTCCACATCAGGGTGTGCCCGGCGACGTTCGTCTCCCACGCCGGCACCAGTCGCAGCGCGCCCTCCAGGAAGCCGACGTACCAGTCGGGCTGGGAGCCGGTGGAGACCAGGTCGGGACGGTAGGGGCCGTAGTTCCAGACCGGATTGACCTGGGCGAGCGCGGACAGCAGCACCAGGACGCCGGCGACGGCGACGGACAGGCCGCCCGAGGAGGCGGTGAACTGCGGGAAGAAGGGCTTGCCGACGGCGTTGCCCACGGTGTGGCCCGGGCCGCGCCACTGGGTGTGCTTGAGGTGGAACACCAGGATCAGATGCACGGTGAGCAGGGCGATCAGGGCGCCCGGGAGCAGCAGGACGTGCACCGGGTACAGGCGGGTGATGATGTCGTGTCCCGGGAACGCGCCGCCGAAGACGAGGAAGGCGACGTAGGTACCGACCACCGGGATCGACGTCATGATGCCCTGGGCGATGCGCAGCCCGGTGCCGGAGAGCAGATCGTCGGGGAGGGAGTAGCCGGCGAAGCCTTCGGCGAGGGTGACCACGAACAGGGTCAGCCCGATCACCCAGTTCAGCTCGCGGGGGCGGCGGAAGGCCCCGGTGAAGAAGATCCGCAGCAGGTGCACGCCGATGGCGGCGACGAAGACCAGCGCGGCCCAGTGGTGGGCCTGCCGCATGAGCAGTCCGCCGCGTACGTCGAAGCTGATGCGCAGGGTGGAGTCGAACGCGGCCGACATGCGTACCCCGCGCAGCGGTGCGTAGGGGCCGGTGTAGACGACCTCGCGCATCTCGGGCGTGAAGAACAGGGTCAGCCAGACCCCGGTGAGGATGAGCACCAGCAGGCTGTACAGCGCCAGTTCGCCGAGCAGGAAGGACCAGTGGTCTGGAAACGCCTTGCGCAACAGCGGACCGCCCTCCAGCACGGGCAGCCGGGCGTCCGCGGCGCCCACGAGCCGTTCGCCACGGCGGCCGGCCCGGCCCGTGGACCCTGCGCCGCCGCTCCCGTGCCCGACGCCACCGCTCCCCTGTCCCGCGCTCCACGCCCCAGGCACTGCGGGCCCGCTCCCCTGTCCCGCGCTCCGGGGCCCCTGCCCTGCGCCGCCGCTCCCGTGCCCTGCCGTCCGGCTCCCGTGCCCTGCCGGTCCGCTCATGTGTCCTGCGGTTCCGCCGCCGCCCGGGTCACCTCGGCCTCGATGTCCCCGCGGGGCCGGCCGCTCTCCCTGGCGAACTCGCTGAGCGCGGTCTGCACCTCGCGGGCCAGGTCCTGGGAGGCGCGCAGGGCGGTCTCGTAGGTCTCCGACTGAGCGCCCGTCATCCCCCGCTCGGCCGGCGGGCCGTAGGCCTCCCGCAGCTCATCGACCGTGCGCTGCGCCGCATCGGCGGCGCGCTGCTTCTCCACCAGTTCTGCGAAGGTGTGTGCCACGCCGACCGACCCTAGGCACGCCCGGCGGGCGAACCCCTCCGACCTGCCGTGTCCGGCCGCACCCGTACCCGAGTGGCGGGTCAGCCCTCGGGGACGATGTCCGCCCACACCTGTTTGCCGCCGCTGACCGGGACCGTCCCCCAGGCCGCCGACACCGCCTCCACCAGCAGGATGCCGCGCCCGCCGGTGGCCTCCCAGCCGATGCTGGTGGGCTTGACGGGGCTGCGCGGCGAGGCGTCGGTGACCGACAGGCGCAGCCGGTGGTTGACCAGGCTGAGGTCGAGGCGGACCTGACCGTCGGTGTGCACGAGGGCGTTGGTGACGAGCTCGGAGACCACCAGCAGGGCCGTGTCCAGGATGTCCTGCGAGACGCCCCAGGTGCGCAGGGTGCGCCGGGTGAAGCGGCGGGCGTGTCCGACCGCCTGCGGGACCCGCCACACCGTCCAGCTCTCCCGCAGCGGGCGTACGGCCATCCCGTCGTAGCGCATCAGCAACAGGGCGACGTCGTCGGTGCGGTGGGCGCCGGCGAGCAGGGCGTCGGCGACCTGGCCGAGGTGCTCGGGGTCGGCGGCGGACAGCTCGCGCACGAGCCGCTCCATGCCCTCGTCGAGGTCGCAGTCCACCGACTCCACCAGGCCGTCGGTGGTCAGCGCGAGCACCGTGCCGGGCTGGAGCCTGAGCGGGGTCATCGGGAAGTCCGCCTGCCCGACAACGCCCAGCGGCGGGCCGCCCTCGGCGGCCACGATCTCGGTGCTGCCGTCCGGGTGGCGCAGCACCGGCTCGAGATGGCCGGCGCGTACGCACCAGGCGGTGCCCTCCTCCATGTCGACGTCGACGTAGGCGCAGGTGGCGAAGAGGTCGGTCTCCATGTCCAGCAGCAGCCGGTTGGCGTGCGCGACGACCACGTCCGGGGTGTGGCCCTCGGCGGCGTAGGCACGCAGGGCGGTACGCATCTGGCCCATCAGGGTGGCGGCGCCCGCGTTGTGGCCCTGGACGTCGCCGATGACGAAGGCCACGTGGTGGTCGGCGAGCGGGATCACGTCGTACCAGTCGCCGCCGACCTCCAGCCCGGCGACGGTGGGCAGATAGCGGGCGACGGCGACCGCGCCGGGCAGCCGGGGCAGCCGGCGCGGCAGCAGGGTGCGCTGGAGCATGCCGACGAGTTCGTGCTCGGCGTCGAAGGCGTGGGCGCGCAGCAGGGCCTGGCCGGTCAGACCGGCGCAGGCGGTGAGCAGGGCCCGTTCTTCGGGGCCGAAGTCGTGCGGCCGGTCCCAGCCGATCAGGCAGGCGCCGGCCACCCGGCCGCCGGCGGGCAGCGGCAGCACCGCGAGGCCGCCGGGGCCGACGCCGGCGAGGGCGGGCTCCAGCCGGCTGCCGGCGGGCCAGATCCGGATGCGGCCCTCGCGCAGCGCGGCGGCCAGGGTGGGCATGGCGCGCACCGGTGCGTCGGGCCACTCGGTGCGCCATTCGGTACGCCACAGCTCGGGCCAGGCCTCGGGTTCGGGCGGGTCGAGGACGGTGACGACGAGGCGGTCGTTCTCCAGTTCGGCGAGGGCGATCCGGTCGGCCTGCAGCGGTGCCCGCAGGGCGGCGACGACGGCCCCGCCGACGTCCTTGACCGTGCCGGCGGTGGCGAGGGCGGCGGCCAGGCGCTGCACCCGGGCCACGTCGGTGACGTCGGAGCGCAGCGTGGAGGCGTCGGCGACGGTGCCGGCCAGCCGGGCCGGGCGGCCCTCCCCGCCGGGCACCAGCCGGCCGCACAGCCGCAGCCACAGCGGCTCGCCGGAGGGCTGGAGGATGCGGAACTCCAGTTCGCGTTCGCCGATGGTCATGTGGTCGGCCTCGACCACGGACATCAGCGCGGGCAGGTCCTCGGGCACGGTCCGGGCGAGCAGGGTCTCCACCCGGCCGTCGAAGGTGTCCCTGGTGAGCCCGAACAGCCGCAGGATGGCGTCGCCGACCTCGGCCCGGCCGGTGTCCATGGCCAGGCTGAAGGCGTTCGCGGGCAGCTCGCCGGTCTCCCCCTCGGCGGCCGGGACCGGTACGGCGACCGCGCGGGCGATCAGCTCCAGGCAGGCCCGTTCGTCGCCGCCGAAGCCGCCGGGATGCTCGCTGACGGCCAGCAGGGCGCCCGCGCCCGCCGGGCCGAGCGGCAGGGCGGCCACGGAGAAGTCCTGGGACGGGGTGCGCTGCGCCTCGGAACGGCCGGCCGGCTGTTCCGGGCCCAGCCACTGCGGGCGGCCGGTGCGGTGGGCCTCGGCGACCGGGGAGCCGCCGGCCGCCGGATAGGCGTCCCGGAGCCCGTACAGGGTGCGCGGCAGGCCCGCCGACTCGACGAGGCACAGCTGATCGGGGTCGTCGCCGGGCGTGTACAACCCGGCGAAGGCCGCGCCGGAGAACACCAGCGCCTGTTCGAGGACCCGGTGGAGCCGGTCCGGGAGGCCCTCGGACACGCCGAGGGCGTCGAGGGCGGCCTCGGCGCGCTCCGGCCCCGTCCTCGTTCCGCCGACCGCAGCGCCGTCCCTCACCACGTTCGCCATTACAGCGCGTGTGAGCCTCCTGCGCAGCCCCTGTGAACGCTCCGGACGTCTCGGTGAACGCTCCGGGTGTACCGCGCGCCCGTCCGCTCGAAAGCCGCCGAACACATCTTGACCCATGAGTTCCGCACGCCGACCTCGTGACAGACGTGACTGTCCGCAGCCGTGTGACGCCTGCGAGTGTCTGTTCCGGTCACCGGGATTCCGGTCGCCGAGGACGAGGGCGGGAGGGGCATGGACAAGCGGTACGAGGTGTACGCGCTGGCCGACCGGCATTTCTACGACACCCCCGACCGGCTCTCGGCGGACGGACGGGAGCCCGCGCCGCTGTTCGCCACGGCGCGCCGCACCGTCCCGGCCGGCTGGCACGCGGCACGCTCCGGCGACTGGCTGACACTGACCCCGCTCGGCGCGGAGGGCGCGCCGCTGCCGTCGCCGGCCCAGGGCTGGAAGATCCACTCCTCGGCGACCGCGGCGAACGCCGACCGGATCGCCGCCGTCGTCTGGGACTACTGCGTACCGCGCCGCATCCCGTTCAAGTTCGTGCCCGGCCCGCATCTGCTGCACCTGCGCAACGCCAAGTACGCGGGCCGCGACACCAGCGGCAAGTTCGTCACGCTCTACCCGGCGGACGAGGAGCAACTCCACCGGGTGCTGCGTGAGCTGGGTGCGCTGCTGGAGGGCTTCGAGGGGCCGTACATCCTCACCGACCTGCGCTGGCACGACGGCCCCCTCTACGTCCGCTACGGCGCCTTCGCCCGCCGGTACGTCGTCGACGAGCGCGGCACCCTGGTCCCGGCGGTGGCCGACGGCACGGGCACGCTGGTGCCGGACCGGCGGGCGCCGTCCTTCCAGGTGCCCGACTGGGTGACGCTGCCGGAGTTCCTGCGGCCGCACCTCCAGGCCCGCAACACCACGACGGTCGGCGAGCTGCCGTACCGCATCGAGAAGGCGCTGCACTTCTCGAACGGCGGCGGGGTGTACACCGGGACCGACACCCGGGACGGGCGCCCGGTGGTGCTGAAGGAGGCCCGGCCGTACGCGGGGCTGGCCGCCGACGGCGCGGACGCGGTGGCCCGGCTGGAGCGGGAGAAGGCGGCGCTGGAGCGGGTCGCCGGGACCGGTGTGGTGCCCGAGGTACGGGACTGGTTCCTGCTCGGCGAGCACCGGTTCCTGGTCATGGACCACGTGGTGGGCCGCCCGCTCAACTCCTTCTTCGCCGAGCGGCATCCGCTGCTCACCGCCGATCCCGACCCGGCGAAGGTCGCCGCGTACACGGCGTGGGCGCTGCGCATCAACGCGGCGGTGGAGCGGGCGGTCGCGGCGATACACGCGCGCGGGCTGGTCTTCAACGACCTGCACGTGTTCAACATCATGGTGGCCGAGGACGAACAGTCCGTGTATCTCATCGACTTCGAGGCCGCCGCTCCCGCCGAGGCGGGCGCCCGGCAGACGGTCGCCCACCCCGGCTTCTTCGCCCCGCCGGACCGCCGGGGCGCCGACATCGACCGCTACGCACTGGCGTGTCTGCGCCTGGCCCTGTTCCTGCCGGTGACCACGCTGTTCGTGGTGGACCGCGGCAAGGCGGCGCATCTGGCGGAGGTGATCGCCGAGCAGTTCCCGGACGTGCCGCGGGCCTTCCTGGACGAGGCGGTCGCGGAGATCACCCGGGACACGGCAGGCGGCCGGCGCGCCCGGCCGGCCCCGCCGACGGTGCCCGGCGACTGGCCGTACAGCCGGGACTCGATGGTGAAGGCGATCCTCGCCTCCGCCACCCCCGAACGCGACGACCGGCTCTTCCCCGGCGACATCGCCCAGTTCTCCGACGGCGGCGGCCTGGGTCTCGCGCACGGCGCGGCCGGGGTGCTGTACGCCCTGGAGGTGTCCGGGGCCGGCCGCTACGACGAGGGCGAGCGCTGGCTGCTCGACCGCACCGCCCCGCCGCCGCCCGGCACCCCGCTCGGCCTGTACGACGGCCTCGCGGGCGTCGCCCTGGTGCTGGACCGGCTCGGGCACCGGCAGCGGGCGCTGGACCTGATCGGATGCGTCCTGCGGGAGAACTGGCGGGGCCTCGCCGCCGATCTCCAGGGCGGACTCGCCGGCCTCGGCCTGGTCCTCGCCCGGCTCGCGGACACCACGGGCGAGCCGGAGTTGCGCCGCCACGCGGCCGAGGCCGCCGAGATCCTCGTACGCCGTCTGGCCGAACCGGTCCCGGACACCCCGCTGCGGCGCGCCGGCCTGCTGCGCGGCGCGACCGGTCCGGCGCTCTTCCTGATCCGGCGCTACGAGGAGACCGGCGAGGACCGCTTCCTGGACGCGGCGGCCGAGGCGCTCCGGCGTGACCTGGACCGCTGTGTGACCCAGCAGGCGGGCGGCGGCCTGGAGGTGGACGAGGGCCGGCGGACACTGCCGTACCTCGGCGACGGCAGCGCGGGCATCGGGCTGGTCCTGGACGACTTCCTGGCGCACCGGGAGACTCCGGAGTTCGAGCACGCCCGGACCGGCATCCTCACGGCCGCCACCGCACGCTTCTACGCCCAGCCCGGCCTCTTCCAGGGCCGTGCCGGAATGATCCTGCACCTCGCCCGCTCCTCCGCCCCGGGCGCCACGGAGGAACGGCTGGCGCAGCAGATCACCGGACTCGGCTGGTTCGCGATGGCCTACCAGGGTCAACTCGCCTTCCCCGGGCACCAGATGATGCGCCTGTCCATGGACCTCGCCACCGGTACGGCAGGCTGCCTGCTCGCGCTCGCCGCGGCCCGCGACGACGCCGGCACCGCGCACCTGCCCTTCCTGCCGCCGCTCCCGGCGGCCCGCACACGCGGCTCCGCACCGACGGAGCCGTGATCCAACCCCCGTCCCCGAGAAGGAAAGGACACCGTCATGGCACTGCTCGACCTGCAGACCCTCCAGTCCGAGGAGCACGACGGCGGCGCGAGCACCGTGAGCCTGCTCTCCTGCGTCTCCGCCGCGAGCGTTCTGCTCTGTCTCTGACCGAGCGCGCGACACCCCGGCTCCGGACGGCCCCCCCTCCGCGTGGGAGGGGCCGCCCGGGGCCTCCACCGCCACGCTGCGGCGGTGGGCCGCCCGGGGACACCTGGACGGTGGTCCGGGAGAGGGCGTTCGCGGGTGCCCGCTCCCGCGCAGGCCTCGGTGAGGAGCCACCCGGAGCCGAGAAGGCGTTCGCCGGCACCCGGTCCCCCGCAGCCCTTGGCGCGAAGCCGACCGGAACCGAGAAAGCGCTCGCAGGCGCCCGGCCCCCCATACGCCCCGGCAGGCAGCCGCCCATGGCCTAAGGAGCGGTCTCAGGTCCCCGCCCCACACACGCCCCGGCAGAAAACCGCCCATGGCCAAGCGGCCGGTCGGAGGTGCCCGTTGCCGGCACACACCCGCAGGGAACCGGATGGGGCCACCGCTGCCGTCACCGTGAAAAGGGCGTCCGCAGGCGCCTGTTCCCCCCTCCGGCCGAGCGAATGAGGCGGTGGACGATGAACTCACCTCCCGGCAGCGCCGCTTCGGCGGCCGGCCGTGCCCTGACCCGGGCGGTGCTGCGGCAGAGCCGCGCCCGCTGTGCCGCGCTGTGCGCCGTGAGTACGGCGGCCGCGGCGGCCGGGCTGCTGCTGCCGGCCCTCCTCGGCCACACCCTCGACCTCCTCCTGGCCCATGCCCCGGCCGGCCGCTGGGTCGGCGCCTGCGCCGGCGTGATCCTGCTGCTCGCCCTGCTGGACGGCTGCGGTGGCGTGCTCACCGGCACGGCCGGCGCGCACGCCACCGCATCGCTGCGCCGCAGCCTCACCGGGCACGTCCTGGCACTCGGCCCGCGCGCGACGGCCCGGTTCGGTGCCGGGGACCTGGTGGCGCGCTGGGTGGGCAACGCCGCACAGGCCGGCACGGCGCCGGGCGCGCTGGCCGCGCTGGTCTCCGCGCTCGCCGGGCCGGTCGGCGGCGTCGTGGCGCTCGGCCTCATCGACCCGTGGCTGGCGGCCGTGTTCCTCGCCGGGGCACCGGTCCTGGCCCTGCTGCTGCGCGCCTTCGCCCGGGACACGACGGCCTGCGTGGCCGACTACCAGCGGGTGCAGGGCCGGATCGCCACGGCCCTCGCGGAGGCGATCGGCGGCTCCCGGACGATCCGGGCGGCGGGCGTGGCGGACCGGGAGACGGCGCGGATCCTGGCGCCGCTGCCCGAGCTGTCGCGCGCCGGACACCGCATGTGGCGGGTGCAGGGGCGGGCCGCGGCACAGGCGGTCACGGTGGCACCGCTGCTGAACCTGGGCGTGCTGGCGGTGGCCGGGCTGCTGCTGGCCCGGCACCGGCTGTCGGTGGGCGACCTGCTGGCCGCCTCCCGGTACGCGGTGCTCGCGACCGGCGTCGGCGCGCTGGTCGGGCAGCTCGCCGCGCTCGCCCGGGCCCGAGCGGCGACCGCCCGTCTGGCCGAGGTGACGGCCGAGCCGGCCCCGGAACACGGCATCCGTCGCCTGCCCCCGGGCCCCGGCCGGCTGGAGCTGCGCGCGGTGACCGCGAGCCGCGCCGGCCGTGCCGTCCTGGACGGGCTGGACCTGACCGTCCCGGGCGGCACGACCCTGGCCCTCGTCGGCCGCTCGGGCGCCGGGAAGTCTCTGCTCGCCGAGGTGGCCGGCCGGCTCGCCGACCCGGACGCGGGCAAGGTCCTGCTCGACGGCGTCCCGCTGCGCGACCTCACCCACGACGAGCTGCGCCGCGCGGTCGCCTACGCCTTCGAACGCCCCGTCCTGCTGGGTACGACGATCGAGGACAGCCTCTCCTTCGGGCTCACCGTCCGCTCGCCGGCCGCCGTCGGCCCGGCCGCGCGACGGGCCCAGGCCGACGACTACATCCGCCGCCTTCCCGACGGCTACGCGACCCGAACCGCCGACGCGCCCCGCTCCGGCGGCGAGTCCCAACGCCTGGGCCTGGCCCGCGCGTTCGCCCGCGGCGGCCGCCTCCTGATCCTCGACGACGCCCTGTCCAGCCTGGACACGGTCACGGAACACCGCATCACCCGGACCCTGTTCACTCCGGCCCCGGCCGAGACCCGCCTCCTGATCGCCCACCGCCCGGCAACCGCGGCCCACGCGGACCTCGTCGCCTGGCTGGACGCCGGCCGCATCCGCGCCCTGGGCACCCACGAGGAGCTGTGGCGGGACGCGGAGTACCGGGCGGTGTTCGGGGGTGAGCGGGAGGGCGAGGCGGGTGGCGAGGTGGTGAGGGGCGACGCCGGAGCCGAGGCCGGGACGAAGGCGCGCGGCAGATGACGGTGACCGGGCCGAGGCGAAAGGAACCGGGCTGATGGACAAACCGGGAGCGCTGGACG
Source organism: Streptomyces sp. CoH27 (assembly GCF_020181035.1). Lineage (GTDB taxonomy): Bacteria > Actinomycetota > Actinomycetes > Streptomycetales > Streptomycetaceae > Streptomyces > Streptomyces camelliae. The sequence goes on along the minus strand of NZ_JAIQYY010000009.1, from coordinate 139,669 downwards.
GGCACCCGGGGCGCGTACGGACCCGCGCGGCCCGGTTCCTGCGGGAACGGTGGCGGGTACTGCTGCGTCTCGGTGCCTGGTCGGCGGTGGAGACGGGGCAGACCTTTCTCACCGGATACGCCCTCGCGCGGGCCCTGGACGCCGGGTTCCTGGCCGGTGAGGTACGGACCGGCCTGCTGTGGCTGGGCGCGGCGGGGCTCGCCGTCTGTGCCGGGGCGTACGGGACCGGGCGGGTGTACGGCGTGGTCGCCGCGCTGGTCGAGCCGGCCCGGGACCAGCTGGTGACGGCGGTGGTCGGGCGCGGCGTGCGGGAGGCGGACCCGGGTGCGCTGTCGGGGCTCACCCAGCAGGTGGAGCTGGCCCGGGACACGCTCGCGGGTGTGGTCATGGTGTCGCGTGCGTTTCTGTTCACCGCCGCCGGCGCGCTGATCGGACTGTTCTCGCTGGCCCCGCTGCTCCTGGCCGTGGTCCTGCCCCCGCTGCTGGCCGGGGTGACCCTGTTCGCGGCCACGCTCCGCCCGCTGGCCCGCCGTCAGGAGGCGTTCCTCACGGCCGACGAGGCGCTGGCCCAGGAACTGGGCACCCTGTGCCCGGGACTCAGGGACGTCACGGCGTCCGGTGCCGAGGAGCGGGTGGCGGCGGACGTGGGGCGACGGATCGACGCCGAGCTGCGCACCGCCCGCGCCCTGGCCCGCTGGAGCCTGGCCCGCACGACGGCACTGACCGTCGGCGGCGAGCTGCCCGTGGTTCTGCTCCTGCTGACCGCACCCTGGCTCCTGGGCCACGGTGTGACCCCGGGCGCCCTGGTCGGCGCCCTGGCCTACATCACCCAGTCCCTGCTCCCCGCCCTCCAGAACCTGATCCACGGCCTGGGCACGAGCGGCTCCCGCCTGACGGTCGTCCTGCGCCGACTGACCCGCCCGACGCCGTACACCTCTCAACACCCGGAGGGCCGCCAGGCCCGGGGGCGCGGGGCTGTATCCATCGGCGGCTCCGCCGCGGGGCGCGACCAGCCACAACGAATCCGCACCCGCCGACCGGCCGCAACGCCCCCCACCTCACGCGCCCTCGCCCTCACCCTCACCTCCCTCACCTTCGCCTACGGCCCGGCGAGCGAACCGATCCTCGACGGCCTCGACCTCGCCCTCCCCTCCGGCGCCCACCTGGCCGTCGTAGGCCCCAGCGGAATCGGCAAATCGACACTCACCGCACTGATCACCGGACTGCTCACGCCCGGCAGCGGCACCATCCAGGTGTACGGCCACCCGGCCCCCGCGCCGCGGGCGACCGTGCTCATCCCTCAGGAGGCCTACGTCCACGGCGGCACCCTCGCCGAGAACCTGTCCCTCCTGCGCGAGGACCCGGTACCGGAGGCCGAACTGCTGGACGCGGTCGAGACGGTCGGTCTGGCCCCCTTGCTGCACCGGCTGGGCGGACCCGACGCACCGGTCGATCCGGCGGCGCTCTCCGCCGGCGAGCGGCAGCTCATCGCGCTGACCAGGGCGTATCTCTCGCCCGCCCCGCTCGCCCTGCTGGACGAGGCGACGTGCCATCTCGACCCGCAGGCGGAGGCGCGCGCCGAGCGGGCCTTCGCCGCGCGGCCGGGCGGCACCCTGGTGGTCGTCGCGCACCGCATCAGCTCCGCCCTGCGCGCCGAGCGGATCCTGGTCATGGACGGCGCGCGCACCGCCTGCGGCACCCACGACGACCTGCTGCGCACCTCGGTCCTCTACCGGCAGCTGACCGCCGGCCGGGCACCACGACGCAGGGCCCTTCACTAGTCACACCCACCCCTCCCCCCGCGATATGCGAATGGCGTCGATCCGGTTCCGGGCGCCGGTCTTGCGGGTGATGGACGCCATGTAGTTGCGGACCGTGCCGTGGGACAGATGCAGGCTCCCGGCGATCTCCGCGATCGAGGCGCCGCCGGCCGCGAGCGAGAGCACGCTCAGTTCGCGTCTCGTCAGGGGCATCTGCGCGGCCTTGAGGAAGCCGAAGCCCAGCGAGGCATCGACGAAACGTTCCCTCGCTGCGACGCTGCGGATGGCGCGCAGCAGCCGGTCCGGCGAGCCGGCCTTGTCGACGAAGCCGAGGGCGCCCGCCTCGGCGGCCCGCTTCAGCTGGCCCGGCCGGTCCGCGTGGGCCATCACCACCAGCGCCGGCGGCCGGGTCCCGGCACGCGCCCGGGACAGTTCGCCGAGCGGGGGTATGCCGTGGCCGTCGGCACAGTCCAGGTCCGCCGCGCACACGTCCGGCGAGACCGACCGTATCCGCGCCGCCGCGCCCCGCCACGGCGTGTCGTCCACGTCCAGCCCGGGTTCCCGGCCCAGCCACTCCGCCAGGACCGATCGCACCAGACACGCGTCGTGCACCAGAAGTAACCGGATCACTGCCTGCCCCCTCGTAAGCTCGTCCTTGCTCGTTCCGCGCCGCTCTGCGCGGCTCGTTCCCGTGCTTCCCGCCGCCCGTGCCGTCGTGCCCGGTGCGGCCGGCCCGGTGGTCACCGTCGCGGCCCTCCCCCTCGTCCGCCCTCGGCCGCCCTCGCCCCCTCGTCCCGTGCGCCGTCCGCGCGGTGGTCCACGGCCCGGAATGCGCCTGCCCATTCTTGGGCGCGTCCGGCGATCGCAGGCGCGGAGAATCGGCCATCAGGGTGCGCGGGGGCGCACATGGGGCACTCGTACGCCGCCCGCGCTTCCGATACCTCCGGCCGCAGGTCCCGTACGGCCGGGGCGCTCGCCGTGCACGGCGGGCCCCCGCGAGGGAGTCTGGTCCCCGGGGTGCGACGCGCGGCCGGGCGAGGAGGTGGTGGCGTGTCCGAGGGGCCAGGGCCAGGATCCGGACCGGCACCGCCGGCCGACGGGGCAGTGGCTGCCCGGCCGGTGCTGTCGCTCGAACTGGCCTCGATGATCGAGGAGGTGCAGGCGCACTCCGGCGCGGTGTATCTGCTGCGCGCCGACGAGCCGGTCCTGGAGATGGCGGTGCACGCGGGCATGCCCCGGGCGTTCGCGGCGCCCTGGGAGCGGGTCGGGCTGAGCGCGCCGATCCCGGTCGCCGACGCGGCGCGCGAGCGGCGGCTGGTGTGGGTGGGCGGCGAGGAGGAGATGGCCAGCCGCTATCCGCGGATCGCGGTGGTGCTGCCGTACCCGTTCGCGCTGGCCGCGATGCCCGTGGCGACCGAGAGCCGGGTGTACGGCGCGGCGTACGTGACCTGGCCGGGCGCGCATCCGCCGGAGCTGTCGGACAGGGAGCGCGCGCATCTGACGGCGGCCTGCGACCGGCTGGCGCTGCGGCTGGAACGGGCCGCCGCGGAGAACCGGCCGCTCGGCCCCGAGGCCGATGTGCTGGCGGTGCCGCCGTCGGGCGTGGCGGACACGCTGGGCGCGGTCGAGGCGACGCGGATGGTGGCCCGGCTGCCGTACGGGCTGATGTCGCTGGATCTGCACGGCCGGATCACGTTCGTCAACGCGGCCGCCGTCGAGCTGCTAGACAGACCGCCCGGGGAGCTGCTCGGGACGCTGCCGTGGGTGTCGGTGTCCTGGCTCAACGACCCGATGTACGAGGACCGTTACCGGGCGGCGCTGCTCAGTCAGCAGGTGACGTCGTTCGTGGCGCTGCGCCCGCCGGGCGAGTGGCTGTCGTTCCGGATGTACCCGAGCACGAACGGGCTGAGCGTGCGCGTCACCCGGGCCCACGCGATGGCGGACATGACGCCCGGGACCGTGCGGAGCGGTCCGGCGCCGTCCCGGCTGGTGACGATCTCGCAGGTGCTGAGCCTCGCGGGCGCGCTGACCGAGGCGGTGGGCGTGCAGGACGTGGTGCAGCTGGTGTGGGAAGAGGTGACCCCGGCGGTCGGCGGGCAGGCGATGGTGATCCTCGGCTCGCAGGGCGGGCGGCTGCATGTGCTGGGGCACCGGGGGTACGACGACCCGCATGTCGTGGAGCGGTTCGACGGGCTGCCGCTGACCGAGCGCACCCCGGGCACCCACGCTCTGACCAGCGGGGTGCCCGCGTTCTTCGACTCGCGGGAGCAGCTGGAGCGGCTGTATCCGGGCCGGCACGAGACCCCGGACGGCTTCGCGGCCTGGGCGTATCTGCCGCTGATCGCGTCCGGGCGGCCGGTGGGCACGTGTGTGCTGGCATACGCCGAGCCGCACGCCTTCCCCGCCGACGAACGCGCCGTGCTGACCTCCCTCGGCGGGCTGATCGCGCAGGCGCTGGAGCGGGCCCAGCTCTACGACGCCAAGCACCGCCTGGCGCACGGCCTCCAGCAGGCGCTGCTGCCCAGTTCGCTGGCGCCGCCGCCCGGCATCGAGGCCGCCGCGCGCTATCTGCCGGCCATGCACGGCATGGACATCGGCGGCGACTTCTACGACCTGGTGCCGACGCTGCCGCTGACGGCGGCCGTGATCGGGGACGTGCAGGGGCACAACGTGACAGCGGCGGGCCTGATGGGGCAGATCCGTACCGGGGTGCGGGCGTACACCACGGTCGGGCAGGCGCCGCACGAGGTGATGAGCAGCACCAACCGGCTGCTGATCGACCTCGGTGCCGAACTGTTCGCCAGCTGTCTGTACCTGCAGCTGGATCCGGCGCGCGGGCGGGCCGTGATGGCGCGGGCGGGGCATCCGCCGCCGCTGCTGAGACGGCCGGACGGGCGGGTGCGGGTGCTGGACCTGGCCGGCGGCCCGCTGCTCGGGATCGACGCGGCGGCCGTGTATCCGACGACCGAGGTGTCCCTCGCGCCCGGCTCGGTGCTGGTCCTGTACACCGACGGCCTGGTGGAGTCCCCCGGCATCGACATCGAGGACGCGCTGGTCGACCTCGGCGGGCTGCTGTCGGAGGCCGGCGACCAGCCGCTGGAGCGGCTCGCGGACGAGGTCGTACGGCACAACCCCGCCGCGCGGGGGCGGGTGGACGATGTGGCGGTGCTGCTGCTGCGGGCCTGTGCCAGGCCGTGAGGCGGGCAGCGGGTCCGGCCCTCCCGCCGGAGGGCCGGACCGTGTCCCCGCCGGCCGGGAACCGCGGGTGAGGCCGGTCGGGGAGCGCGGGGTGAGCCGCTCGGCTCAGCGTGTGCCGGTCAGGGACGACGACCCGTCCTGCGCGGAACCGTTGCCGGACTGAGCGCTGCCGTTGCCGGACTGGTCACCGGTGCCGGCACCGGACGGGGCGCTGCCGCTGCCCGTGCCCGACTGGTCACCGGCGCCGTTGCCGGAGGGGTCGGTGGCCGAGGCGGAGGGGTCGGCGCTGCCGCCGATCTGGTCGCCGCCGGCGCCGGCCGGGTCGCTCGCCGAGGCCGACGGCGCGGCGGAGCCGGACTGGTCGCCCGCGCCGTTGCCCGCGTTACCGTTGCCCGCGTTGCCGTTGCCGGCGTTTCCGCCGTTGCCCGCGTTGCCGTTGCCGAGCGTCGCGCCGGTGGCCTGGAGGGCGGCGGTGACCGGCTGGAAGAAGGTCTCGCCGCCGCTGGTGCAGTCGCCGCTGCCGCCGGAGGTAAGGCCGACCGCGCCGCCGTCCTGGGTGAACAGGGAGCCGCCGCTGTCACCGGCCTCCGCGCACACATTGGTCTGGATGAGGCCGTTGACGGTGTCGGTGCCGCCCGGGACGGTCTCGCTCGCGAAGTTCACGGTGGCGTCCAGGCCGGTGACCTGGCCGTTGTGCAGTCCGGTGGTGGAGCCCATGCGGAAGACGGTCTCGCCGACGGTGGCGTCGGCGGCCTGGGTGATCTGCACGGTCTGGCCGTTGCCGGCATTGACCGTGCTGGACGTCTGTGTGGTCTTGTCGTTGTACTTGACGAGCGAGAAGTCGTTGCCGGGGAACTTGGCCTGGTCGACGGTGGCGATGGGCTGGCCGTTCTGGGAGTCGGACCAGTCCTTGGCGGCGACTCCGCAGTGACCGGCCGTCAGGAAGGCGGGGCTGCCGTCGGCGGCGGTGACGTTGAAGCCGAGGGAGCAGCGCACGCCGCCCTGCTGGGTCTGGGCGAAGATGGCGTCGCCGCCCGCGACGAAGGTCTTGAAGGTGCCGGAGGACCTCTTCAGCGTCGCCATGCCGGAGCCGAGGCTCTGCACGGTCGACTGCAGTCTGTTCCACTTGGCGCCGGTGACGGTGGAGTCGGCGGTGACGAGGACCTTGTTGGTGCGCGGGTCGACGGCCCAGGAGGTGCCGGGGATCGTCGCCTTGGTCTTCAGCGTCCCGGCGGCGGCCTTGAGCGCGCTGGTGCTGTTCTGCACCTGACGGACGACCGCGCCCGCGTTCTTGACCTGGGCGATCACGTTGTTGTCGCCGTTGACCACGTTCACGACCAGCTGCTGCTTGCCGCTGTCGAAGTACGCTCCGGCGAAGGCCTGGCCGAGGATCTTCTGGAGCTGGGCGGAAAGACCCGAGGCCTGCGAGGCCTTCAGGGTCCGGGCGGAGCCGAGGGTGCCCGCCGCGTTGGTGTCGTTCTTGTCCTGGGAGGCGTTGGCGTTGGGCAGCAGGAGAGCCGCCGCTCCGAGCGCCGCGACACCGCCCACCGCTATCGCGGCCTTGCGCTTGGGCATTCGCTTGTGACTCAACTTCTCGACCTCCTGGGGACGGGGGTCTGCCGCTCATCGGCAGTTCGGGATCGGGGCGCCTGGATGGCCGTACGTACGCACCGGGCGCGCGCCGTGTTCAAAGCGGTGGCGCAACTTCCGCGCGGGGCGGGCGAATCGGCCACGCGACGCGTGTCGCGGCGGGCGGCCGGGAACAATCCCCCATATGACGATGACCACCGCCGAAGCCGACAAGATCCTCTCCGCCAACTTCGCACCCTGGGTGCTGGATCTCGGGTTGCTGGTCGAGGACGTCGGCGAGGACCGGGCCGTGCTGCGTCTGCCCTGGTCCGAGCGGCTGGCCCGGGAGGGTGGCGGGCTGTCGGGGCAGGCGCTGATGGCGGCCGCCGACACGGCGACGGTGCTCGCGGTGTCGGCCGCGCGGGGTGCCTTCGTGCCGATGACGACGGTGCAGCAGTCGACGTCGTTCCTGCGGCCGGTGACCGGTGCGGATGTCCTGATCGAAGCGGTCCTGACGAAGCTGGGCCGCCGGACGGCGTTCGCGGACATCACACTGAGCGATGCCGGCTCGGGCCTGCCTGCCGCCCGGGCGAGCACGGTGTATGCGATTCCGGGCTGACACGGTCCGCTACTGATCAGTAACGGTCTGTTCCCGACGCTGAGCGGAATCCCGGCTTCAGGGAATCTCCACATCGAATACCCAGACGGGTCACCGCCGACAGTGGATCTGCACAACCGCGCGCCCCCGGCCACACGTTTGGCGCGGAGTGCCGGATTCGCCGGTCGCGGCACAAGGGGCGGGACGCGGCGATGCCGCGCGGCTTGTGAAGGAGTCGCCGACAAGCCGTGCGCACGCCTGCACGGATGAGCCCGTTCCGCGGCCAAGTGCCCAGGTGAGCGTGTTGGTTGATTGGAAGCCCGCCCCGCGTGCGTGCTTTGATCCATCGCACCGCAGGGTCGCTGCGGGCTCCCGGGCCATGGGAGCCGGCCGCCCGCGGTCGCGGCCGTCCGTCTGTCCCCAGAGGGGGCCGCTCCCCCCTTGTGAAATATCCATCAGGAAGGGAAGTTCCATCATGAACTCCACCCCCCAGGTTGAGACCACCGAGATCTCGGACGCCGAGCTGGACAACGTCTCCGGCGGTCTTTCCGTGAACACCCTCAACACCGTGACCGGCGCCGTCAACGGCATCGCCCCGGTTTCCGGCCTGGTCAACACCGTCATCGGCACCGCCGAGGGTGTCACCGGCCTGAACGTCGCGCCGGTCACCAACCTGGTCGCCGGTCTCTGATCGCACCCAGGTGTCACCGAAGTCCCGGAGCCGTTTCCCCGCTCCGGGACTCTCGGGTGCCCGCGTCTGTAGTCGTCACGCTGTCTGTCCTCGGGTGAGGGAAGTCCCGTGCAATTCCGCCAACAGGCCCTCGCCAAGCTCCAGTCGCCGGAAGAGCTGGACCTTCCGGTGCGCCTGGCCCGTCCCCAGGGCTGGCTCGCGCTGGGGGTCACCGTCGTCGTCATGGCGGCGGCCTCCGTCTGGGCGGTGACCGGTTCGGTCGCCTCCACGGTGAGCGCACCTGCCATCCTCACGCACGGGCAGGGCAGTTACCTCCTGCAGAGCCCGGTGTCCGGCCAGGTCACGGCCGTCCTCGCACAGCAGGGCGAACAGCTGCCGGCGAACGCCCCGGTCCTCAAGGTCCGTACCACGCAGGGCGATTCGGTCGTCCGCACGGTCGCCGCGGGCCGTGTCACCGCGCTCGCCGCCACCATCGGGCAGATCATCCAGACCGGCACGAACGTCGCCGCCGTCGAGAAGGTCACCCACGCCTCCGACCCGCTGTACGCGACCGTGTACGTCCCCGCCGAGAACGCCGCCGCCATCCCCGCGCACGCCTCCGTCGACCTCACCGTGTCCTCCGTGCCGACGCAGACGTACGGCGTCCTGCGCGGCGAGGTGAAGTCGGTGGACCGCGAGGCGCAGTCGGCCCAGTCGATCGCCGCGTTCCTCGGCGACAGCCAGCTTGGCCAGCAGTTCACCCGGGGCGGCCGCCCGGTGGCCGTCACGGTCGCGCTGGACACGTCGGCGACGAAGAGCGGCTACCGCTGGTCCACCTCCGACGGGCCGCCGTTCGGGCTCGACTCGATGACCCTCGCCTCCGCCTCGGTCAAGCTGGCCGACCAGCGTCCGATCGATTGGCTGCTGCCGTGAGCACCCAGACGGGAAATGGCCCGAACACCCGCGGCCGCAGACGGGCCGCCCCGGCCAAGCGGCCGGTCCCCAAGCCCCGCGGCGGCACGGTCCGTACCCCCACCGTGCTCCAGATGGAGGCCGTCGAGTGCGGCGCCGCCTCCCTCGCGATGGTCCTCGGCCACTACGGCCGGCACGTCCCGCTGGAGGAGCTGCGCATCGCCTGCGGTGTCTCCCGCGACGGCTCGCGCGCCTCCAACCTCCTGAAGGCCGCCCGCAGTTACGGCCTGACGGCCAAGGGCATGCAGATGGACCTGGCCGCCCTCGCGGACGTCGCGGCACCGGCCATCCTCTTCTGGGAGTTCAACCACTACGTCGTCTTCGACGGCATGGGCCGCCGCTTCGGCCGGCGCGGGGTGTACATCAACGACCCAGCCAAGGGCCGCCGGTTCGTGCCCATGGAGGAGTTCGACGGCAGCTTCACCGGTGTGGTGCTGGTGCTGGAGCCCGGCGACGGCTTCAGCAAGGGCGGACGCAAACCGGGCGTGCTCGGCGCGATGCCGGCCCGGCTGCGCGGCACCGCGGGCACCCTGCCCGCCGCCGTCCTGGCCAGCCTGCTGCTGGTCGCGGTCGGCGCCGCCGTGCCCGCGCTCAGCCGCACCTACATCGACATGTTCCTCATCGGCGGCCGGACCTCGCTGCTCGGCACGCTGTTCGCGTCGATGGGCACCTGTGTGCTGCTCACCCTGGTGCTGACCTGGCTCCAGCAGGCCAATCTGCTGCACGGCCGGATCATCTCCTCCACCCTGTCCAGCGCCCGCTTCCTGCGCCATCTGCTGCGGCTGCCGGTCACGTTCTTCGCCCAGCGCTCCCCCGCCGACCTGGTGCAGCGCCTGCAGTCCAACGACCAGGTCGCCGAGACCCTGGCCCGCGACCTCGCGGCGGCCGGCGTGGACGCGATCGTCGTCGTCCTGTACGCCGTGCTCCTCTACAGCTACGACCCGCAGCTGACCTTCGTCGGCATCGGCGTGGCCCTGCTCAACGTGGTCGCCATGCGGCTGGTCGTACGGCTGCGCGCGACGCGTACGGCGAAGCTGCGCGCGGACACGGCACGGCTCACCAACACCTCGTACACCGGCCTTCAGCTGATCGAGACGATGAAGGCGACCGGCGGCGAGGACGGCTACTTCCGCAAGTGGGCCGGGCAGCACGCCACCACCCTGGAAGAGGAACAGCGGCTCGGGGTGCCGAGCGCGTGGCTCGGGGTGGTCGCGCCGACGCTGGCCACGTTCAACAGCGCGCTGATCCTGTGGATCGGCGGGCTCCGGGCGGTCGAGGGGCACATCTCGGTCGGTCTGCTGGTCGCGTTCCAGGCGCTGGTGGCCCGCTTCACCGCCCCGCTCACCCGGCTCAACGGCGTCGCGGGCCGCATCCAGGACTTCGCCGCCGACGTGGCCCGGCTGAAGGACGTGGAGAACTTCCAGGCCGACCCGCTCTACGCCCGCCCCGGCGGCGCCGACTCCACACGCCGGCTCCAGGGGCACGTCGAGCTGGAGAACGTCACCTTCGGCTACAGCCCGCTGGACAAGCCACTGCTCAGCGGCTTCGACCTGACCGTGGGTCCGGGGCAGCAGGTCGCGCTGGTCGGCGGCTCGGGCAGCGGCAAGTCGACGGTGTCCCGGCTGATCTCGGGCCTGTACGCCCCGTGGGACGGCGTGATCCGGATCGACGGCCGCCGGCTGGAGGACATTCCGCGCGGGGCGCTGGCCTCCTCCGTCTCCTTCGTCGACCAGGACGTGTTCCTCTTCGAGGGCTCGGTCCGCGACAACGTGGCCCTGTGGGATCCGTCGATCCCGGACGAGGCCGTGGTGGAGGCGCTGAAGGACGCGGCCCTGTACGACGTCGTCATGCGCCGGCCCGGCGGCATTCACAGCACGGTCGAGCAGGACGGCCACAACTTCTCCGGCGGCCAGCGCCAGCGCCTGGAGATCGCGCGGGCGCTGGTGCGCCGGCCGAGCATCCTCGTGCTGGACGAGGTGACGAGCGCGCTGGACGCGGAGACCGAGCTGATCGTGATGGACAACCTGCGCCGGCGCGGCTGTGCCTGTGTGGTGATCGCCCACCGGCTGAGCACGGTCCGCGACAGCGACGAGATCGTGGTGCTCCAGCACGGCACGGTCGTCGAACGCGGCCGGCACGAGGAACTGGTGGCGCACGGCGGCACGTACGCGGCGCTGGTCAGGGAGCGGTGAGATGACGACGGTCCAGGAGGGATACGAGGGATACGACGGCGACCTCGTGCTCGGCGCGCTGGGGTCCATGGGCACCCGCATCGACTGTGCCGGCTTCAACCGCGTCGACCTGGAAGGCCCGCAGGTGCTGTGGCTGGTCGCGGCCGGCGCCCTGGACCTGTTCGCGGTGGACGCCGCCCAGCAGGGCCACTGGCACCACCTCGGCCGGCTGGAGGCGGGCACGCTGCTGCTCGGCCCGGTCGCGGGGCCCCAGCACACCCTGGTGGCCCGCCCGGTGCGCGACTGCGTGCTGCACCGGATCAGCCTGCGCGAGCTGTACCAGCCCGCCAACACCCAGACCTGGTCGTACGACGAGTACGGCAACCCGCAGTACGTCCCGCCCGCCACCAGCCCGCTGGAGTACGCGGTCGCGCTCGGCGTCGGCCGCGGCCTGTCCGTCCTGTTCCAGGCCCCGATGGCCGAGGACCGCTCCCAGGCGCCCACCGACGACGACGTGTTCTGGATGCAGGTCCCGCCGGGCAGCGTGCAGTACGGCTCGCTCTACGGCGCGGAGGCCGCCGCCGATCTGCTGATGGACCCGGCGCTGTGGCAGTCGATGGTGGACCAGCAGTACCGGCTGCTGACCGCGCTGGACCGGTGGATCGAGCAGCTGGAGCGCACCCACGAGACCCGCGCGGCCGCCGGTATCAAGGCCGGTGAGGAGATCCGCGCCCAGGCCGACCGGACGCTGCTCGCCTCCATCGGCAAGCGCTCGGCCCGCCGGACCACGGCCGCCGACGCGGATGCCGGGTACGCGGCCTGCAAGCTGGTCGCCGAGGCGGCCGAGATCAAGCTCGCCGAGCCCGCGCAGAGCGGCACCGAGAGCGAACGCCTCGACCCGGTGGAGCGGGTCGCCCTCGCCTCCCGGGTACGCACCCGGACCGTACGGCTCCAGGGGCGCTGGTGGCGGGAGAACGTGGGCCCGCTGGTCGGGCACCGGGCGCTGTCCGGGGCGCCGGTCGCGCTGCTGTGGCGGCGCGGCGGCTATGTGGCCGTCCATCCGGGCACCGGGCGCGAGACGCCGGTCGAGAAGGCGAACGCGGAGGAGTTCGAGCCGCGCGGGGTGATGTTCTACCGGCCGCTGCCGGACAAGGCGCTCACGCCGCTCGGTCTGCTGCGGTTCAGCCTCCAGGGCACCCGCGGCGATCTGCTCAACCTGCTGCTCGCGGGGCTGGTGACGGTGGCGATCGGCGCGCTGGTGCCGGTCGCGACCGGCAAGGTGCTCGGCGAGTACGTGCCGAAGGCGCAAGCAGGCCTGATCGCCCAGGTGTGCCTGGCCGTGATGGTGAGCGGGGTGGTGGCGGCGGCGTTCACGCTGCTGGAGAACCTGTCCATTCTGCGCCTGGAGGGCCGTATCGAAGCGGCGCTCCAGCCCGCCGTCTGGGACCGGCTGCTGCGGCTGCCCACCCGGTTCTTCACCCAGCGCTCCACCGGTGAGCTGGCCAGCGCCGCGATGGGCATCAGCGCGATCCGCCGGCTGCTGGCGGGCGTCGGCCCGGTCGTCGCGCAGTCGGTGACGGTCGGCGCGATGAACCTCGGCATGCTGTTCTGGTACAGCCCGGCGCTGGCGCTGGCGGCGCTCGGCATGCTCGTCGTCATCGCGGCCGTGTTCCTCGGCCTCGGACTGTGGCAGGTGCGCTGGCAGCGGCGGCTGGTGACACTCGGCAACAAGCTGAACAACCAAGCCTTCCAGACCCTGCGCGGCCTGCCCAAGCTGCGGGTGGCGGCGGCCGAGAACTACGCGTACGCCGCCTGGGCGCGGGAATTCGCGCGCAGCCGGGAGCTGCAGCAGAAGGTCGGCCGGATCAAGAACCTCACGACGGTGCTGGGCGCGGTCTATCTGCCGATCGTCACGCTGCTGATGTTCATGCTGCTGGCGGGCCCGGCGAAGGGCGCGATGTCGGCGGCGGACTTCCTCACCTTCAACACCTCGGTGACGATGGTGCTGACCTCGGTCACCCAGCTGACCGGCTCCTTCGTCTCCGCGGTGGCCGCGCTGCCGCTGTTCGAGGAGATCAAGCCGGTCTTCGAGGCGATGCCCGAGGTGCGCACGTCGAGCACCCGGCCGGGCCCGCTGTCGGGTGCGCTGGAGGCCCGGCGCCTGTCCTTCCGGTACGCCGACGACGGCCCGCTCGTCCTCGACGACGTGTCCTTCGCCGTCCGGCCGGGCGAGTTCGTCGCGGTCGTCGGCCCGAGCGGCTGCGGCAAGTCCACCCTGCTGCGGCTGCTGATCGGCTTCGACAAGCCGGTCTCCGGCAGCGTCCTGTACGACGGCCAGGACCTGGCGGCGCTCGACCAGTCGGCGGTGCGCCGGCAGTGCGGAGTGGTCCTCCAGCACGCCCAGCCCTTCACCGGCTCCATCCTGGACGTGATCTGCGGCACCGAGCCGTACACGCCGGAGGAGGCGATGGCGGCGGCCGAGATGGCGGGGCTCGCGGAGGACATCAAGCGGATGCCGATGGGCCTGCACACCATCGTGGCGGCGGGCGGCGCGATCTCCGGCGGCCAGCGCCAGCGCCTGATGATCGCCCAGGCCCTGATCCGGCGCCCGCGCATCCTCTTCTTCGACGAGGCCACCAGCGCCCTGGACAACGACACCCAGCGCATCGTCATCGACAGCACCCGCAAGCTGAACGCCACCCGCATCGTCATCGCGCACCGGCTCTCGACCGTCCTGGACGCCGACCGGGTGATCGTGATGGAGGACGGCAAGGTCGTCCAGCAGGGCAACCCGGCCGAGCTGCTCGCCGACACCGGCGGCCGGCTGCACGAGCTGGTGCGCAGGCAGCTGGCCTAGGGCTAGGGCTCCTCGCACTCGTCCTCGGGCAGCTGGTGGTGGGACGGAAGCCAGTGGTGCTCGACGAACCAGCGGCCGAACAGGGCACCGCCGTAGATGACGAACCCGACGCCGATCAGCCAGGACTCGACCACGAGGACGGTGCCGACGGCGCCGTAGCTGAGCGCGTTGGTGACGATCAGCGGGGTGAAGACGAGGTAGGAGAACGCGCGCAGGCCGACCAGGCCGAGGACGGTGGCGACGGCGCCCGGCAGCAGGGAACGCCAGTGGACCTGGCCGCCCAGCAGGAAGCGCTGCCCCCACCAGAAGAAGACCACGCCCGTCACGGCTGACAGCACGACCCGCTGGCTGCCGGGCACTGCGGCCTTCGTGGCCGCCTCCTGGTAGAGGTAGGCGGTGAGCACCAGCAGCCAGGTCGCCTGCCGCCACAACCGGTGCCAGGGTCCGGCGGCCACGCCCCAGATCCGCTCGTAGGCGTTCTGCACACTGCCGCCGAAGGTCACGCCGAACACGCCGAGCAGGACGAGGCCGAAGGCGCTGGTCGTGCCGACGACGTTGCGCGGCGGGCTGATGACGTCGGTGAGCGCGTGGGCGGACGTCCCGGACAAACCCATGCCGTCGGTGAGCCAGGAGGCGAAACCGCCCCGCGCCAGGGGGTCGGCGGCAGCGACCACGATCAGCAGCGGTGCCAGCGTCACCAGGGCGAGCGTGGCGAATCCCATGGCCCGGTGCATCAGTTCCAGCTCCCGGCCGTGCTCGATCAGGGCCCGCACCCTGAGCCACTCCCAGGCGCGGTGCAGGCCGCGCCGCCACCGCTTCACGGCTCCTCCCGGGCTCGCTGCCGCCACGCTCTCCTGAGGCGATTCATCCATCCTGGCGCGCTCCGGGCAACTCGCCGCCGCCGTGGCACACCCGGCCGGGGCACTCCATGGAATCCAGCGAAACGTTGCCGTTTCGCTGAAAGTATTCTACGCTCGATGTGTACGAAACAGTTTCGTTTATGTGCCGTTCACTTCCGCACCCCGGACGACTTCCCTGGAGTGGTTCATGTCCCAGAAGACCCTGGCCGAGGGCTCCCGCGCCGGAGCCGAGGCGATCGACAAGGCCGAAGTGAGCGCGGCCCCGGCGAAGCGGTGGTGGATCCTCGCGGTCGTCGCCGTCGCGCAGCTGATGGTCGTCCTCGACGCCACGATCGTGAACATCGCCCTGCCGTCCGCCCAGACCGACCTCGGCTTCTCCGACGGCAGCCGGCAGTGGATCGTGACGGCGTACGCGCTGGCCTTCGCCTCCTTGCTGCTGCTCGGCGGACGCATCGCCGACCTCTTCGGCCGCAAGCCCGCCTTCCTCGTCGGTGTCGTCGGCTTCGCCGGAGCCTCCGCGCTCGGCGGCGCCGCGAACGGCTTCACCATGCTGGTGATCGCCCGCGCCCTCCAGGGAGCCTTCGGCGCCCTGCTCGCGCCCGCCGCGCTGTCGCTGCTCAACACCACCTTCACGGACGCCCGGGAGCGGGCCCGCGCCTTCAGCGTGTACGGCGCGATCGCCGGCGCCGGCGGCGCGGTGGGCCTGCTGCTCGGCGGTGTGCTGACCGACGCGTTCGACTGGCGCTGGACCCTGTACGTGAACGTGGCCATCGCCGTCGTCGCCTTCGCGGGCGGCTGGCTCCTGCTGAGCAACCACCGTGACGCCGCCGGCGCCAAGCTCGACGTGCCGGGCACGGTCCTGGTCGCCGCCGGACTGTTCGCCCTGGTCTACGGCTTCTCCAACGCCGAGACGCACGACTGGGGTTCGCCGCTCACCTGGGGCTTCCTGATCGCCGGCGGTCTGCTGCTCGCCGCCTTCGCCTGGTGGCAGACCCGGACCGCGCACCCGCTGCTGCCGCTGCGCATCCTGCTGGACCGCAACCGCGCCGCCTCCTACCTCGCGGTGCTGATCAGCGGCGCGGGCATGTTCGGCGTGTTCCTCTTCCTGACCTACTACCTCCAGCTCAACCTCGGCTTCAGCCCCACGAAGACGGGCGTGGCGTTCCTGCCGATGGTCGGCGCGCTGATGGTGACCGCGCAGGCCGGCAGCACCATGCTGCTGCCCCGGATCGGCCCGAAGGCGGTCATCCCGCTGGGCTTCGCGATCGCCGCGGCCGGCATGGCCTGGCTGACCGGCATCAGCCTCGGCGCGCACTACGCGAGCGCGGTGCTGCCCCAGCTGATCGTGATCGGCGTCGGCCTCGGCCTGGTCATGCCGACGGCCATGCAGCTGGCCACCGGCGGGGTCGCGGCGGAGGACGCGGGCGTGGCCTCCGCCACCGTCAACGCCATGCAGCAGGTGGGCGGTTCGATCGGAACGGCGCTGCTGAACACCCTCGCCTCGACGGCCGCCGCGAACTACCTGTCCGGCAAGGACGCCACCAGCAAACTGGTGCAGGCGCAGGCGACCATCGAGAGCTACACGACCGCCTTCTGGTGGTCCGCGGGCCTCTTCGCGGCAGGCGCGCTGATCGCCTTCCTGCTCTACCGGCGCGGGGTGCCGCAGCAGGACGCGGGAGCCGCTCCGGTCGTCCACATGTGACCGCCGGAACCATGAGCCCGAGGGGCCGCCGTCAGCAGGGAGACGGCGGCCCCTCGGCCCGTCACGGCGGCGGTCCCCGCGGGACGGCTGCGCCGTGTCGCTCTGTGTGCCCGCCGCGTCCCGGCGTCCGACACGAGTCATCGGCACAGGGCGGACGGCATCGGTTGAAACCGGTGTTTTTTCGCCGCTCCCCGGGTCGGGCCCCCCACGGGCCTTCCCCGGGGAGCGGCTGTGTGCCCGGAAGCCGGCGGGCGGCCCCACTCCGCCCGTCGGTCCCGGTGCGAGATCGCTCGTCCCCCGCCGCAGTGGCCGCACTCCCCAGTCACGGACCTGTTCCGGCGCGTACGGGGCCGGGCGATCCCGGTCCTGGACGGCGAACTCCTAGAAGGAGAAGACGCCGTCGCCCACGGAGTCCTTCATGCAGGCGTTGCCGAAGGTCCGGTCGTAGGAGACGCGTTGGCCCTGCCAGACGCCCTGGACGGTGACGACGACCGGGTCGTACAGCTTGGAGCACCACACGCCCTCGGCCGGCCGCAGCGCGTTGAAGTCCCCGCCGGTGCCGCGCAGTTCGGCGCAGGCTCGGGCCGCATCGGGGTGGGTGCCGGAGGGCGTGGGCTCGCAGGCGAGGGTGACGGCGCGCTCGGGGGTGGCCGTGGCCGCGTCGTTGCCGTGGCCCACGGTGAGGACCAGCGCCGAGGGGGCGTAGAGCGACGACGGGGCGACGCCCGGCGCAGCGACGGCGGCCCCGGCCAGGGGTCCGCAGACGGCGGCGGCCGTGAGGCCGAGGGCCGCTGCCCAGCGCGCGGTGTTCCGCATTGTGTGCATCCTTCCGCTCGAACAGACGAGGTGCCGGCCCGGGCCCAGGTGGGGCGCCGGAGCGGCGAGCGCCACTCTGCCGAGTCCACCGGGGAAACACACATCCAACGCATGGATTTCGGTAACCTTTCGTGTTGAATCAGTGGCGTGATGTCACGGAATTCGCACACCGTGACCCAGGAACAGAGCGGGTTCCGCCCGGTCTAAGCGATTCAATGGCCGGAAATCAGCGCCTCGTTAATCGTCCTGAAACATTCCGACCTTGCCCCCTTCAAGCCCCTTCATGACTCCTTGTGTTCATGAAGTGATCACGTATCGTCGGTCTGCACGCACGCTCAGCTCCTCAGCTCCTCAGCTCCTCAGCTCCTCAGCGACGAGAGGCGGACGACCGGATGGCGAAGCACTGGGCCGACTTCCAGTACGAGATCTATCTGAACGGGATGACGGGTGCCGTGCCGCGTCTGCCCACCGATCTGACCCGGTTGGAGGAGCTGGCCGAACACCGGCTCGCCCCGGGCCCGATGGGGTATGTGGCGGGCAGTGCGGGCGACGGGAGCACGGCCCGCGCCAACCGGGCCGCGCTCGCCCGGCGCCGGATCGTGCCCCGCATGCTGCGGGACGTCGGCGAGCGGGAGCTGTCCGTCGAGGTGCTCGGGCGCTCCCTGCCGGCGCCGCTGGCGCTGGCACCCGTCGGCGTGCTGGGCATCATGCATCCGGACGCCGAACTGGCCGCCGCCCGGGCCGCCGCCGCGCAGGGCGTGCCGTACATCCTGTCGTCGGCGTCGAGCACGCCGATGGAGCGGGTGGCCGAGGCGATGGGGGACGCCGAGCGGTGGTTCCAGCTGTACTGGGGCAAGGACCGCGAGGTGACCCGGAGTTTCCTCGACCGGGCGAAGGCGGCCGGGTTCTCGGTGCTGGTCGTCACCCTGGACACCCAGCTGCTGGCGTGGCGGCCCCGCGACCTGGACCAGGCGTATCTGCCGTTCCTGCACGGGGTGGGCACCGCCAACTACTTCACCGACCCGGCCTTCCGGGCGGGGCTGGAGCGGTCCGTGGAGGAGGATCCGAACGCGGCGGTGCTGCGCTTCCTCGGGCTGTTCGGGGATCCGGGCAAGACCTGGCCGGACCTGGCCTTCCTGCGCGCGCACTGGGACGGTCCGATCCTCCTCAAGGGTGTGCTGCACCCGGACGACGCCCGGCAGGCCGCCGACGCCGGGATGGACGGCGTGGTGGTCTCCAACCACGGCGGCCGGCAGGTGGCCGGCTCGGTCGCCGCGGCCGACGCACTGCCCCGGGTCGCGGACGCGGTCGGCGACCGGCTGACGGTGCTGTTCGACAGCGGGGTGCGCACCGGCGACGACGTGTTCAAGGCGCTGGCCCTGGGCGCGCGGGCGGTGCTGGTCGGCCGGCCGTACGTCTACGGGCTCGGGCTGGACGGCCAGGCGGGCGTGGAGCACGTCATCCGGTGTCTGCTCGCCGAGTTCGACCTCACGCTCGCGCTGTCCGGGCACCGCGCCCCGGGGACGGTGTCGGCGGCCGACCTCGTCGAGGAGCCTGTCTGAGCCTGCCGTGGCCGGTGGCGGTCGGCCCGCCACCGGCGGTGTCTCAGGTGTCCTTCTCCGGCAGCCCGGCCGGCTGCGGGGACGGCCCGCCCGTTCCCGCGATGGACAGGGAGCCGGGGCTCGCCGCCGGCGCGTCGGTGACCCAGCGCTGGCCGGCCGAGTGGTCCCGGACCTTGACGACGAGGTCGGCGCCCGGGGTGGCGCCCGCGGCGGCGAGGGCGAGGGTGCGGTCCCAGCGGGGCAGCAACTCGCCCTCGGCGCTGCGGTCGTAGCGCACGTCGTTCGCCCGCGCGGAGCCCGCACCGGCGCAGCTGCCGAGGATCACCACCCCGGCGTCGGCGTGCGAGTCCAGGCACAGGTCCGGACCGGCCGCGCTGCGCAGCAGCCCGTCGGCGTCGTACGTCCACTGCTGGGTGGCCGCCGAGGAGCACACGGCCAGCACCGCACCCGCCCCGGCGCGCGGGGTGCCCTTGACGTCCAGGCACAGGTCGGCGTCGGCGTTGCGTAGCCGGGCGGGCCGTCCGGACGTGGGCAGACCGGCGGTACCGGGGGCGGTGGCGGAGGTGGGCGCGGACGGGCCGCCGGGAACGGCGCTGGTGGAGGCGACCGGGTCGGTGCCGTCGCCGCCGTCCGGCCACATGCTGATCGCCAGCACGGTCGCGAGCAGCCCGGCCGAGGCCACGCCGACGCCGGTGAGCAGCGTCCGGGACGACAGCGCGGTGACGGGTGCGCGCAGTACGGCCGCCGGGATCCGGGCGAGCGGTCCGGGCTCGTCGCCGCCGCGCCGCCGGCCGCGGGACACCCGGCCGTGCCCGTCGCCGCGCCCCGCGGAGCCGCTCCCGGTGGCGCGCGCGAACAGCCCGGGCTTGTCTCCGCCGCGCCGCCGGCCGCCGGAGCGCCGGGAGCCGCCGCGGGCGGGACCGGGGCGGCGGCCGGGGCGGGAGTCGAGGTAGCGGCGGGCACCCCAGCCGAGCACGGCCTCGGCGAGCAGCACGCCCAGGGCCGCGTCGGCGTGGCCGAGTTGCTCGGCGGCGTGCCGGCAGTAGGCACAGGCGGCCAGATGTTCCTGGACGTCGGGCAGCAGGGCACCGCCCCGGCGGATCGGGACGTCGAGCAGGCGGTTGTAGTAGCGGCAGTCCTTGCCGGGGGCGAGTTCCCGGTGGGCGCGGACCAGGCCTTCGCGGAACTTGTCCCGCGCCTGCTCCAGCGCGGCCGTCGCGCTGTCGGCGTCCAGGCCGAGCAGCGCGGCGGGCACGGTGACCGGCTCGGCCTCGACCTCGGTGTGCCACAGCAGCGCCTGCTCCAGCCGGGGAAGGGCGTGGAAGGAGCGGTCGGACAGGGCTCGGTTCTCCGGTATGAGCGTCTTGGCGGCGCGCATACCGCGGCCCCCGGCGGGCTTGCCGAGTCCGGGCAGTACGGCGGTGATCCGGTCGGTGCCGGACCAGTTGACGACCGTGTCGCGGACGGTGACCAGCAGGCGGGGCCGCAGTGCCTCGGCGGGTTCGCCGAGCGCGAGACGGCCGAGGACCTGGTGGAAGGCGGTGGCGGTGACCATGTGGGCGAGGGGCCCGGGCATGGCCAGGCAGATGACCGCGTACTCGTGCGCCGGCTGCCAGTGCCGGGCCATCAGCAGGGCGGTGGACCGCGAGCCTTCCGCGTCGGAGCCGGCCCGCAGCGGACCGGCGAGCAACTCGTCCGGTTCCCCGGGATCTCCGCCGGGCGGCGGATAGGGGGGACGAGGAGGGTGGGGGGTGGGCACTGAGCGGGTTCCTTTGGTGCGTGATGCGTCGTTGCGTATCTCAGGGGCGCGCACGGGGAGGGGAATTCTCCGGTCCTCGGCCGGTGAACGATCCGCAACTGCCGGAAGAACCCCGGACTTTACCCCCCGCACGGGCGCGTCAACCCTTGCACAACTTCCACACGAGCAACAAGGCGCCCGCACAACTCGACCGGTTTGAAGGAAAGTCAGGAATTACGCCGTCCCCACCGTTGGCCGGCCATCGGTATTCGGTGGACCGAGCACCCCGTGTGAACCGTGCGCACACACCATCCGGCCGCGCGCGTTCCGGGCCCGTGCCGCCCCGTGGTGGACTGGGGCCGGCCCTCTCGGAAGGCCCCGCACGGGGTGGGGGTCCCCCGGTTCGACCGAAGTCGGGAACTGGGGGAAGCTCTCCCGTGCGAGATGGGCCGCCGGCCCCCTTCCTCCTGCCCTCGGCCGGCGGCCCCGGCGGGCTTCCCCCTGCCGGCCGGGGCGGGTGCGGACCGGCGCCACCCGCCTCTCAGATCTGCCAGGAACGCAGCCGGTCGGCCGCGCCGTACACGTCCGCCTTGCCGGAGATCAGGTCGCGGGCGAGGTCGACGAGGGCGCCGTAGGGCGGGTCGATGCCGACGCCGCTGACGAACATGTAGGCCACGGCGGTCGCGCAGGCGAAACGGGCGTTGGCGGCGGGCAGCGGCTTGAGCACGGCGAGGGTGTGCAGCAGGGCGGCGGCCCGCCAGGCGGGGTCGGAGTCCACGCCGAGCCGGGGCGGGTCCACGCGGTGCCGGGCGACGGCGGCGACCAGTGCGGAGAAGTCGTCGACCGAGGGCTGGTCGGGCAGGACCTCCTCATGGCGCTGGAGCAGCCAGGGGACGTCGATATGGATGACGGAGGGCATCGCTCAGGCGGCCTCGTCCTTCGCCGGGGGCTCGTCGTCGGGAAAGGCGGCCGCGAACTCCTCGGCGTGCGCGGCGAAGAACTGCCGGAAGGCCTGGGCGCCCTCCTGCAGCGCCCGGTGCCGGGCGATGTCGGCGGCGGCGGCCTCGCGCACGAGGGCCTTCATCGACGTACCGCGCTCCTTGGCGATCTGCCGCAGGTCCTCTAGTTCCCGGTCGCTGAACTCCACATTGAGAGCTGGCATGCCCCTCACGGTACCGCGAGGGTACTTACCCGTAAATACCACCAGGTCAGACGCTATACCGCACGGTACCTTCGAGGCCCGAGGGCGATGTCCGATTCCCGCCGGTCCCCAGGCGCCCGGCGCAGCAGACTCGGCAGTGGAAGGCAGGGAACGAAAACGACCGAAGGAAACGGAAGGAGCGGCGATGAACACGCGCACCGTCCACACCGTCCACCCGAGCCCGCTGGGCGACCTGCTGCTGACCGGCACGGTTTCAGGGGCCGGCGTCACGCTCACCTCGCTGACCCTGCCCGGACAGCGCGGCGCGCCCACGGTACGCGCCGAGGACCGCGACGACGCACCGTTCGCCGAGGCGCACCGGCAGCTGGACGCCTACTTCGCGCGCCGCCGAATCCGCTTCGACCTGCCGCTCGCGCCGACGGGTACGGCATTCCAGCGGGCGGTGTGGCGGGCCCTGGACGACATCCCCTACGGCACGACGACCACGTACGGCGAGCTGGCCACCCGGCTGGGCGTGCCGCGCAGCGAACTGCGCGCGGTCGGCCGGGCCCTCGGCGCCAACCCGGTGCTCCTCGTCCGCCCCTGCCACCGGGTGATCGGCGCGGACGGCTCGATGCGCGGGTACGCGGGCGGTGTCGAGAACAAGGTGTGGCTGCTGACGCACGAGGGCGCGCTGCAGCCGGCGCTGGTGTGAGGGAGGCGGGCATGCGCTTCACCCAGACGGAGGCCCGGCGCCGGGTGGCCGGCACGGGCTGGGCCGCGCTCGCGGCCGAGCTGGACGAGCACGGCGGCGCGCCCACCGGCCCGCTGCCGACGCCCGCGGAGTGCGCCCAGCCGGCCGCCCTGTACGACCGGCAGGTCCGGGCGGGACTGACGGGGAGTGACGGGGAGTGATACGAGAACCCCGCCCGGACCGTCGTACCCCCGCTACACGTCGAGGCGGCTGATGCGCACCGCCCCCTTCGCCTCGCCCGGGTAGGCGCTCGTGAGCGTCAGCCGCAGCCGCGAGCCGCGCACCGCGTCGAAGGTGATCACGGTCGGGCTGTCCGAGCCGGTGGCCCACTGCGTCTTCGCGCCGGTCACCGGCACATAGGCGCGGCCGTCCCACACCGCCACCTCGGCCCGTGCGGGCAGCGTGTGGCCGGCGTCCACCGTGAAGGAGACCGCCACCCAGTCGAAGGTCCGGATCCGCCCGGCGTCGACGGACACCCAGTCCGTCGCACGGGCTCCGCCGAAGGCGGGCAGCAGCGCGGTGGCCGACTTGGTGAAGGCGTTGGACCAGCCGGTGGCCGGATCGCCGTCGAGCATGGCGGCAGGGAGTGTGTCCTCGCGTCCGGAGTAACTGGCGTCCGCGTACGGGTGGTCGAGCGGCTCGGGGTGATCCGGCCGGAAACCGGCCGCCGGGGTGCGGGACACCTCGCGTGCCGCCGTCGCACGCACGCTCACCGTGCCCGTGCGCAGCCCGTCCACGCGCGCGGTGACCTTCAGCTCGCCGGGATCGGTGCCGGAGCGGACGATGGCGAGGGCCTTGCCGTGGAACGCGGTGCGGGTGCTCGCCTGGTAGCGCTCGGCACTCTCCTCTCGGCCGTTGTCGACCCCGGCGAGCGAACCGCCGCGGACGTCGAAGGTGATGAGGTGCTCGGCGTCCGGCACCACCACTCCGCGCGCGTCGACGATGTCGGCGGTGACGAAGACCAGCGAACGGCCGTCGGCGGCAAGGGAGTCGCGGTCGGCGGTGAGGCGTACGGCGCGCGGGTCCCCGGCGGTGCGCAGTACATCGGTGGCGACGATCCTGCCGTCTCGCCGGGCCACCGCCCGCAACTCGCCCGGCTGGTACGGCACTTTCCAGGTCAGGTGGAGTTTGCCCGCGCTGCCGTTGGGGCTGGTGTAACTGCCCGGGTAGGGGCCGTCGGTGAAGGTCTTGTCGTCGCCGGTGGCCTCGGTGGTCTCCAGATAGGCGCGGCCGTCGGTGGTCTTCTTGGCGTCGAACTCCCGTACCCCGAGGGACCTTCCGTTGAGGAACAGCTCGACGGAGGGCACGTTGGCGTACGCCCAGACCTCGACCGTGTCGCCCTCCTCGTGGTTCCAGGTCATCGGCAGCAGATGGACCATCGGCTCGGCCGTCCACTGGCTCCGGAAGAGGTGGTACATGTCCTTCGGGAAGCCGGCGGTGTCCACCGCGCCGAAGAAGGACGCCTTGACCGGGAAGACGTCGTACGGGGTGGGCTCGCCGATGTAGTCGATGCCGGACCACAGGAACTGGCCCGCGAACCACCTGCGGTCCCGGTCCTTCTTGTGGCCGTACTCGCCGCTCATCGTCCAGGAGGCGAGGTTGTTGTCGTAGGAGGAGGTCTCCCGCCGGCCGGGGGTGTGGTTCTCGCCGGTGTTGAGGTGCTCGGGCTCCTGGTAGGCGCCGCGGGTCGAGGTCTCCGAGGAGGACTCGGACTCGAAGAGGAACAGGTGCGGGTACTTCGCGTGCAGGGCGTCGACCGACTTCGCGGTGTTGTAGTTGAGGCCGAGGCCGTCGAGCTTGGCGAGCATCAGGTCGGCCGGCGAGCCGGTGGCGGGCACACCGTGGTACTTGTTGGACCCGATCACCACCGGGCGGGTGCCGTCGGCGGCCTTGATCGCGCCTATGATCCGGTCGGCCATGGCGAGCCCGGCCGTGGAGGTGGAGTCGGGGATCTCGTTGCCTATGGACCACAGGACGACAGCCGGTGAGTTGCGGGCGGCGAGTACCATCTCGGTGGCGTCCTTCTCGCACCACTCGTCGAAGAACCGGCCGTAGTCGTACGTCGTCTTCCCGGTCCGCCAGCAGTCGAAGGCCTCGACCATCATCACGATGCCCAGTTCCTCGCAGACCTGGATCATCTGCGGCGAGGGTGGGTTGTGCGAGGTGCGGAAGGCGTTGACGCCCATCGACTTCATGATCCGCATCTGTCTGCGGACCGCGTCGAGGCTGATCGCCGCGCCGAGGGCGCCCTGGTCGTGGTGGAGGTCGACGCCCTTGATCTTGGTGTAGGTGCCGTTGAGGGAGAAGCCCTCGTCGGGGTCGAAGCGGTAGGCGCGGATGCCGAAGGGCGTGCGGAAGGTGTCGGTGGTGCGGCCGCCGGCCCGCAGTTCGGTGTGCAGGGTGTACCGGTTGCCGGGGGTGTCGAAGTCCCACAGCCGCGGCTCGGGGACGGTCAGTTCGTGGGTCTCGGTGGCCTGATCGGACACGGCGACCGTGGTGGCGGCGCGGGCGACGGTACGGCCGTCGGGGCCGACGATCCGGGACAGGACCTGGACGTCGGTGCCGGTGCCGGACTCGTTCAGCACGGTCGTCGCCACCCGGACCAGGGCGCTGTCGGCCGAGATCCGCGGGGTGGTGACACAGGTGCCCCAGCGGGCCACGTGCACCGGCTCGGTGATCACGAGGCGGGCCTCCCGGTAGATGCCGCTGCCGGAGTACCAGCGGCTGCTCGGCAGCCGGTTCTGCACCTTGACCGCGAGGACGTTCGGCGTGCTGCCGTCGGTGTGCACGAGGCCGGTGAGATCGAGGGCGAAGCCGGTGTAGCCGTAGGGGTGGTGGCCGACTTCCGTGCCGTTGCAGTAGACGTAGGAGTCCATGTAGACGCCGTCGAACTCCACCGAGATCCGCTTGCCGGCGTACCCGGGCGGCAGGGTGAAAGCGAGCCGGTACCAGCCGAGGCCGCCGGGCAGGAAGCCGGTGCCGCTGGTGGTGCCGTTGTCGGTGCTGGGGGTCTGCTCGATGCTCCAGTCGTGCGGCACGGCGACCTCGCGCCAGGCCGAGTCGTCGTACCCGGCATCGGCGGCTCGGCCGTAGGCGCCGGTCGGGTCGGTGATGCCGCCCGGGTTGACCAGCGCGAAGCGCCAGCCGTCCCGCAGCGGCACGGTGTGGCGGCCGCCGGGGCCCGGGGGCGCGTCGGCGGCGAGGGCGGCCGGAGCCGCCGTGGTGTTCAGCAGTGCTCCGGCCGCGGGCGTTGCCGTGGCTGCGACCAGTACCGCTCGGCGCGTGACCGTCATGGCGGCTCTCCCTCATCAGGGCCCAGAAATCATCACAACTGATCGTGAACAAACAGATTCTGACGGCCTGCCACGCGCGATCGTCAAGGGTGCGGCACGCGGTGTCCGCACCCCGATGACACATCGGCCGGATTTTCCCCTTGACCGTGTTCGACGGACCGGTCAGTCGGCCGGAGGCGCGGGTTCGCGGGCGGGCGTGACGCACTAGGCTGGGAACGGAAGTGGAGCCACCTGTTCACTGTGAGTGTGCGCTGGGAGCGGCGACGATGAGCCGGGTCTATCCGTTCGACGATGCGATGACGGCCCGGGCCGTCATCGACGACGACGGAACGCTGGTGGAGTGGAACGAGGGCGCCCGGCGCCTGCTCGGCCACCCCGCCGAGGCGGTCCTGGGCCGCCCCGCCGCCCGGCTGCTCGCCGGGGACGCCGGGACGGCCGTCCCTCCGGGCCCTCGCTGGGACGGTACGGTCGGATTGCGCCACCGGGACGGCCGTATGATCCCGGTCTGGCTGCTCGCCCACCGCCGCCCGCCCCGCGACGGACACCGCGGCGACTGGCTGGTGGTCACCCCGCTGACCGGCGCGGAGCCGCCCACCGCGGACGACCCGCTCGTCGACGCGGGCCTGATCCAGTCGCCGTGCGCGCTCGCCGTGTACGACGACGCGCTCCGGCTGCGCCGGATGAACGACGCCATGGCCGAGGTCGCCGGCCTGCCGGAGGAGCGGCTCCGGGGTCTCAGGCTCGCGGAGATCGGCGGGAAGCAGGAGAGCGAGGACCTGGAGCAGGCCATGCTCCAGGTGCTGACCAGCGGTGAGCCGCTGGACGTGCAGACCTATCTGCGCACGGGCGGCGAGCAGCGCGCCCACGCCTGGCTCGCCCGGATGGCCCCGGTCCGGGACGGCGCGGGCCGGGTGCGCGGGGTGTGTCTGGCAGCGCACGACATCACCGACAACTACCGGGCCCGGCAGCGGCTACAGCTGGTGAACGAAGCGAGTGTGCGCATCGGCAGCACCCTCGACGTCACCCGGACGGCCCAGGAGCTGGCGGACGTGTGCGTGCCCGCCCTCGCCGACTTCGTCACCATCGACCTGCTCGACCCGCATGAGCACGGCGGCGAGCCCCCGGCCCGCATCACGGCACCGGTGCTGCTGCGCCGGATCGCCCACTGCTCGGTGCACCCCGAGGTGCCGGAGGCGGTGATCAGCCCCGGGCAGACCGAGGAGTACCCGGCGGGCTCCCCGCAGGCCGACTCGCTGACCGCGGGGCACACCATCGTCGCCTCGGTGACCGAGGGTGACATCGACGACCGGCTGACCTGGCACACCGCGCGCGCCCAGCGGGTGCGGGAGTTCGGCATGCACTCCTCGATGTCGGTGCCGATCCAGGCGCGCGGGCTGACCCTCGGGGTCGCGGTCCTCACTCGCTACCGGCGCCCGGACCCGTTCACCGCGGACGACGTGCTGCTGGCAGAGGAGATCACCGCCCGCGCCGCCGTCTGTATCGACAACGCCCGCCGCTACTCCCGCGAGCGGGAGACCGCGCTCGCCCTCCAGCGCAGTCTGCTGCCCCGCTCCCTGCCGCGCACGGCCGCGCTGGAGGTGTCCTCGCGCTATCTGCCGGCCGCGCGGGCCGGGGTGGGCGGCGACTGGTTCGACGTCATCCCGCTGTCCGGGATGCGGGTCGCGATGGTCGTCGGGGACGTCGTCGGGCACGGTGTCGAGGCCTCGGCCACGATGGGCCGCCTACGGACGGCCGTACGCACCCTCGCCGACATCGACCTGGCCCCGGACGAACTGCTCACCCACCTGGACGACCTGGTGGTCCGGCTGTCGGAGGAGTCGGGCGCCGACAGCCCCGGCGAGGTCGGCGCGACCTGCCTGTACGCCGTCTACGACCCGGTGTCGCGGCGCTGCACTGCGGCCCGCGCCGGACATCCGCCGCCGGTGCTGATCCGGCCGGGCGGCGCGCCGCGGGCGCTGGACCTGCCGGGCGGTCCCCCGCTCGGGGTGGGCGGGCTGCCCTTCGAGGCCATCGAGGTGGACCTGCCCGAGGGCACCGTCCTCGCGCTGTACACGGACGGGCTCGTGGCGTCCCGGGAGCGGGACCCGGAGACGAGCCGGGCGTTGCTCCACGAGGCGCTCGGTGCGCACTCCGGTCCGCTGGACAAGACCTGCGACCGCGTCCTGCACACCCTGCTGCCCCCGGGCGGCTCCGCGGACGACGTGGCACTGCTGCTCGCCCGCACCCGGGGCCTGCCCGCCGCGCAGGTGGCGACGTGGGACATCCCGGCCGACCCGGCGCTCGTCGCGCCGGTCCGCAAGCAGGTCGTGGAGCAGCTGGACACCTGGCGGCTCAGCGAGGCGTCGTTCACGGCGGAGCTGGTGGTCAGCGAACTGGTCACCAACGCCATCCGGTACGGCTCCCACCCCATCCGGCTCCGGCTGATCCAGGACGCGGGCACGCTGATCTGCGAGGTGTCCGACACCAGCCCCACCGCCCCGCATCTGCGCCGAGCCAAGATCTTCGACGAGGGCGGCCGGGGTCTGCTGCTGGTCGCCCAGCTCACCCAGCGCTGGGGCAGCCGGCACACCCCGGAGGGCAAGACGATCTGGGCGGAGCTGCCGGTGTACGAGGAGGACCGGTAGGGGTCAGGATCCGGCCAGCCAGGGCCGTACCTGCTTGCGGGCCTCGTGCAGACGGGACTTGAGGGTGCCCAGCGGGATGCCGACGCGCTCGGCGACCTCGGCGTACTCCAGCTGGCAGATGTCGCGGTAGACCAGCGGCGCGACCAGGTGCGGGTGGGTGCGCTCCAGGCGGTCCAGGGCCTCCAGCAGATCCACCCGGGAGCCGGCGATGACGCTGGTGGTGCGCGGGTCGACGGCGTACGCGGGCTCGATGGTGGCCGGCTGCTCGGCGGCGCGCCGCTTCAGCTCGCGGTACTTCTGTCGGCAGCAGTTGGCGACCACGGTGTACAGCCAGGTGCCGAAGCGGCTGCGGCCCTGGAAGGCCGCGATGTACCGGGCCACCTGGAGCAGCACGTCCTGGGCGGCCTCCTCGGCGTCCTCCCGGCAGGGCAGGAAGCGCCCGCAGCGCCGCACGACCTCCGGCCGGATCTCGGCCAGCAGACGGTCCAGCGCGGCACTGTCGCCCGCGGCGGCCCACCGGGCGAGGTCTTCCATCGGCGCCTGGTCCTGCACGGACGGGCCCCCCTTCGAGTCGATCTCAGGCCAGGCATGATAGTCGTATGCACTCCCAAGGGCGGATCGGCCGCTACCGCCTCGAACAGCCGCTGGGCAGCGGCGCCTTCGCCACGGTGTGGCTCGCGCACGACGAAGAGCTCCAGGCCCCGGTCGCGGTGAAGGTCCTCGCCGAGAACTGGACCCACCGGCTCGACATCAGGGAGCGCTTCCTGTCCGAGGCCCGGCTGCTGCGCCGGGCCGGCTCCAACCGGGTGGTGCAGGTCTACGACATCGGTCAACTCCCGGACGGCAGGCCGTACTTCGTGATGGAGTACGCCGACGGCGGCACCCTCGCCGATCTGTTGGCCGGCGGCCCGCTGCCGGTGCGGGACGCGCTGGCGCTGACCGCGGAGGCCGCGCGCAGTGCCGCCGCGCTGCACGAGGCGGGCATCGTGCACCGAGACATCAAGCCGACCAACGTGCTGCTGCACACCGCCCCGGACGGCACTCGCCGGGTGCTGCTGGCCGACCTGGGGCTGGCCAAGAGCCTCGCGCAGGCCTCGGTGCTGACGCTGGCCGCGGGCTCGGCGGGCTATCAGCCGCCGGAGCAGGCCGAGCCCGGTGAGGGCATCGACGAGCGGGCGGACGTCTACAGCCTGGGCGCGGTCGGCTACGAGCTGCTCACCGGGACCGTGCCGGGCTCCCCGGGCCGGGTCGTACCGCCCCGCCGGCTGCGGCCGGACCTCGGCGAGGACGTGGAGCGGGCGGTGCTGCGGGCACTGGAGCCGGACCGGGCGCGGCGCTGGCCCGGTGCGCAGGCGTTCGCGCACGAGCTGGACCGGCTCGCGGCGGCCTCGGCGACACCTCACACCACCCGGCGGCTGGACGGGGTGCGCGGACGGCTGAACATCGTGACGATGTCGCTGGCCGCGGTCCTCGCCGCCGCCGCCGCGGCGGCCGCGGTGACCGCCGTCCTCCACCACCGCGGCGGCTCCTCGGACGAGACGCAGGTGAAGGACGCGACCGGGCGGGTGGTCGTACGGGTGCCCGCGGGCTGGGGCCGCGAGCTGCGCGACTCCGGCTGGGACCCGGGTGTGCTGGGGCTGGCCAAGGGACACGAGCCGGGGCTGGTGGTCGCCGACGACCTGACCCGGTGGGCCGATCTGGGCAAGCCGGTGGACGGTGTCTTCGTCGGGGTGAGCGAGCACGGCGACCTCACGGCGAAGGTGTCGGTCCTCGCCCACTCCGGCTGCCGCTACTCCGGCAGCCGTACCTTCTCCGACACGGATTTCCGCGGCCTGGTGCGGGCCTGGAGCGGCTGCCCGGACGGCGGTTCGGTCACGGAGTCCGCGCTGGTTCCGGCGAACGACGGCACCGGTCAGCCGCAGGTGTACGTACAGGTGCGCGAGCGGGGAACCGGTGACGCCACGGACGGCATCCTCCGTTCGCTGCGGGTCGGGTGACGCCACGCCTGCCGGAGGCCGGCGCGGGGAAGGAACCCTGCGTGTGCCGAACTTCTCGGGCGCTGCGCGCATCGGAATGTGATGACGGCGCACTCGGCGCCGCAGGCACGCGTTCCCCGTGTGCCGTGATCATCCAGGAGTGGTGAGCGACATGGTGTACGCACCCCGGTCCACGCGGCACGGGGCCCTGCTCGTCGGTACGTTCGCCGTGCTGGGCCTCCTGACCGCCTGTGGCAGCAGCAGTCACGACGTCCACAGCAATCCGCCTCTCACATCGTCCGGTACGGCCGCGCCCGCGACGGGCGGCGCCGAGAGCCCGGCGCCCGGCACATCCGCGCCCGGGTCCGCCTCCGCCGGCACCGGCGCCGCCCCGTCGTCCGTGCCGCAGGCCACGGCGTCGCAGGGCGGCGGTACGACCACCACGACGGCCACGGGCTCCCGCTGCCACACCGCGCAGCTACGGGCCTCCGTGGGCCGCGACGACCCGGGCGCCGGACAGGAGAACTTCCCGGTCGTCCTCACCAACACCTCCGGGAAGGCCTGCACCCTGCACGGCTATCCGGGCGCGGCCTTCGTCAGCGCCGCCGGCGGACAGCTCGGCCCGAACCCCAAGCGCGAGTCGGGCTCGCCGGTGACCGTCACGCTCCGGCCGGGGCAGAGCGCCTGGGCGGGGCTGACGTTCTCCAATCCGGGGATCAGCGGCGCGAAGACGGCCACCCCGGCCGCGCTGCTGGTCACGCCGCCGGACGAACGCGACTCCCTGAAGGTCGCGTGGACGGGCGGCGCGGTGCCCGTGAGCGGGAACTCCTCGTCCGTCTTCCTGTCCGTGCTCGCCCCAGGAACGGCCCCCTGACCTGCGCAGAATCGGCCCCGAGAACCCCGCTGTGCCCCGCCGGGCCGGCGGGGTTCGTCATGAGCGCGCCACAACTGTCACAGGACGGCAACAGGCGCCGCCGGCCGCGATCTTTCTTCCGGCTCCCGCGATCGAACCCGTCGACCGCACGGTGAGCAGGCCCCGCAGAGGGCCGGGAGACGAAGGAAATCGGGGACAAGATGAGCGGGATCTCACGCAGGCGGATACTGACGGCGGGCGCGGCCGCGGGCGCCCTGGGCACGCTGGCCGCCTGCTCCAACGGCACCGGCCTGTCGGTCAGCGGTCCGGCCTCGGGCGGCAAGGACACCGCGCAGGCCCGGCCGGTGAAGCCGATCGGTGACGGCTCCACCGCCGACACCGGCGCCCAGCCGCACCAGCCGACGCCGGAGCGGCTGACGGCGGGCCAGAAGCCGCCGCAGTTCGTGGTGTTCTCCTGGGACGGGGCGGGCGAGCTGAGCAACCAGCTGTTCTCCCGGTTCCGCAAGGTGGCCGCCGACCACGGTGCCAAGATGACGTTCTTCCTCAGCGGCATCTACGCCCTGCCCGAGTCCAAGAAGCACCTGTACCGTCCGCCGCAGCACCCGGTCGGCGCCTCCGACATCGGCTACCTCGCCGACCGGCACATCCACGCCACCCTCCAGGAGGTCCGCTCGGCCTGGCTGGAGGGCCATGAGATAGGCACCCACTTCAACGGGCACTTCTGCGGGGCGAACGGGGTGCGCAACTGGTCCCCGGCCGAGTGGCGCAGCGAGATCGACCAGGCCATGAGCTTCGTGACGCAGTGGAAGACCAACACCGGCTTCACGGACCTCGAACCGCTGCCCTTCGACTACCACAAGGAGTTGATCGGCGGCCGCACCCCCTGCCTGGAGGGCCAGTCCAACCTGCTGCCCACCGCGGCCGCCCTCGGCTGGAAGTACGACGCCAGCTCCCCCGGCGGTCTGCAGATCTGGCCGGGCAAGGTGCAAGGCGGCAAGATCTGGGACTTCCCCCTGCAGTCCATACCCTTCCCCGGGCACAGCTTCCAGGTCCTGTCGATGGACTACAACATGATGTACAACCAGTCCGGCGGCAACCCGCTCGGCGACCGCACCCAGTTCGACGCCTGGCGCACCCAGGCCCGGGACGCCTATGTCGCCGGCTTCCAGCGGGCGTACACGACCAACCGCGCCCCCTTCTTCATCGGCAACCACTTCGAGCGCTGGAACGGCGGCATCTACATGGACGCCGTCGAGGAGGCGATCGGGAAGATGGCCGCGTACGGCGACGATGTGCGGTTCGTGTCGTTCAAGCAGCTCGTGCACTGGCTGGAGGTGCAGGACCAGGCGGTGCTGCGCAAGCTGCGCACCCTGGTGCCCGGACAGGCTCCGGCGGGCGGCTGGGCGGAGTTCCTGGGCGGGTCGGGCAGTCAGTCGTCCTGAGACGTTCACGATCGTCTGTTTTCATGGGCGGGCGCCATGTGATCGGTGACCGATTCCGGAAGGACCCGCCCTGAACACCCCGCTCGCCGAAGCCCTGTCCGCCCTGCTGCTCGTCGCGGTGCTCGCCTGGGCCGTCGTACGGCCCTTCGGCCTGCCGGAGGCCGTCATGGCCGTACCGGCCGCCGGGATCGCAGTCGCCACCGGCGCGATCTCCCTCGACCACGCCCGGGCGGAGGCGGAGCGGCTCGGGCCGGTGGTCGGGTTCCTGGCGGCGGTGCTGGTGCTCGCTCACTTCTGCGATGTGGAGGGTCTGTTCCAGGCGTGCGGGGCGTGGATGGCGCGGTGGGCGGCGGGCCGTCCGGTGCGGCTGCTGACGGCGGTCTTCGCGCTGGCGTCCGCCATCACCGCCGTGCTCAGCCTGGACGCCACGATCGTGCTGCTGACCCCGGTGGTCTTCGCCACGGCCGCGCGGACCGGCGTACGCCCCAAACCGCATGTCTACGCCTGTACGCACCTGTCGAACACGGCATCGTTGCTGCTCCCGGTCTCCAACCTGACGAACCTGCTGGCGTTCGCGGCGAGCGGGCTGAGCTTCACCCGGTTCGCGGCGCTGATGGCGCTGCCGTGGCTGGTGGCGATCGGCGCCGAGTACCTCGTGTTCCGGCGGTTCTTCGCCCGTGACCTCGCGGCGGCCGCCCCGGTGGGCACGGACTTCGGTGCGGCGCCCCGGCTGCCGCTGTTCGCCCTGGTCACGGTCGGCTGCACGCTGGCCGGGTTCGTGGTGGCATCGGCGTTCGGGGTGGACCCGGCCTGGGTGGCGGCGGCAGGCGCGCTGGTGCTGGCGGGCCGGGCGCTGGTGCGCCGCAAGGCCGGCCCGCTGACCGTCGTACGGGCGGCGGCCCCCGCCTTCCTCGCCTTCGTGCTGGCGCTGGGCATCGTGGTGCGGGCGGTCGTCGACAACGGGCTCGCCGACGTCCTCGGACATGCGATGCCGGGCGGCACGGGCCTGCTCGCCCTCCTGGGCATCGCCGCGCTGGCCGCCGTCCTGGCGAACCTGATCAACAACCTGCCGGCGGTGCTGGTGCTGCTCCCGCTGGCCGTGCCGGGCGGGCCGGGGGCGGTGCTGGCGGTGCTGCTCGGCGTGAACATCGGCCCGAACCTGACCTACGCCGGATCGCTGGCGACGCTGCTGTGGCGGCGGATCGTGCACCAGCACGAACACGAGGTGGACCTCGGGGAGTTCACCCGGCTGGGCCTGATCGCCGTGCCGTCCTCACTCGCGGTCGCGGTGGTGGCACTCTGGGGGTCGCTGCAGATCTTCTGAAAGTCCGTCCCAGGTCTGGGGAGGCCGACCGGATGCGTGTGATCGCCTGGCTCGTCGAGGGCACCTGGCCCGCCTGTGTGGACGCCGTGCACGCCCATGTGCCGCAGGGCGCGGAGGTGGTGCTGCTGCATGTCAGCGGGGCCGAGCTGCCGGGGCTGGCACACGGGGCGTTCGCCGGGCTGCTCGGGCGCGGGCATCCGTGGGGGCACCTCCCGGCCGAAGGCTGGGGGAGGGACCCGGGCGACCGGCTGGAGGCGCTCGGCGGGACGTCGGCGGCCGAACTGCTGGAGGCGGCGGCCGAGCGGCTGGGCCGGCCGTGTGTGCGCGAGGAGCGGTCGGGCCGGGTCGAGCGGGAGGTGGTGGCCGCCTGCGAGAGCGCCGATCTCCTGGTGCTGGCCCGCGACGGCGACCGCTCCCGGCTCGGCCCGCACAGCCTGGGCCCGGCGGTCCGCTTCGCCGTCGACCACGCACCCTGCCCGGTCCTCCTGGTATGGCCGGAACCACCCCCGCCCCTGGGCACGATCCCGCCGCCGCCTCCGCACCGTCCGTGATGCGACGGCGCCACCGGATCAGCGGCGCCACCCGCCTCCCCCGCCATAGCCCCCGCCATACCCCCCTCCGTATCCCCCACCCCAACCGCAGTAGTACGGGTACGCCGAGCAGGGGTCCTGCGGGGCGGTGGGCGTCGGTGTCGGGGTGGCCGTGGGGTGCGTGGGGGCCGGCGTGGGTGACGGGGCGGTCCTGGACGGCTGGGGAGTGGGTACCGGGGGCGTCGGGCGCGGGGTGGCGGGCGGCGAAGGGGCCACGGTGCTGCCCCAGTTGACGTTCTCCATCTGCAGCTCCGGCTTGGCGGTGTCGACGGACCAGCGCTGGTCCGTGCCGGGGGCCCGGTTCTTGGTGACCAGGGCGCCCGACCCGTCGGTGGCGGCCGGAGTGAGCGCCAGCTCCTGGTTCCAGCGCGGCACGAGGACGCCCTGGAGCGTGAAGTCGTAGCGGATGTTCCGGGCGGCCGCGCCGGTGGCCGAACACGGGGCGAGGCGGACCGAGTAGCCGAGGCTGGAGTCCAGACACAGGTCGGGCGCGGCGGAGTTGCGCAAGCGTCCGTCGGTCTCGTACGTCCACTGCTGGCTCGGCGTCGCGCCGCACGTGGCGAGTTCGGTCTCGGCGCCCTTGACGGCCTTGCCGCCGACGACACCGACACAGAGCCCGGAGGCGAGATTGCGCAGCCGGCCCTGCAGCGTGCCCTGCCCCGCGGCGCCCGCACCGGCCCAGGACGCACCGGGGCTCGACGCGCCCTTGCCCGGCGCCCGCGAGGAGGCTCCGTCACCGGCCGGGGCCGGGCCGTCGCCGGAGCCCAGCACCGACCACAGCACCAGGGGCAGCACGACCAGCCCGCTGACGGTCCCCACGGCCAGGGCAAGGGTACGGCGCCGGGCGCGCCGGGCGGCACGGTGGGCCGAGCGGCGGGAAGGGGCGGCGGGCTCGTCGGGACCCGCGGGCCCGTCGGCGGCAGCGGCTTCGGCGGATGCGGTGCCGCGGTGCCGGCGCGGCACCGCGACGGCACCGAGAGGTCTCGTCGACTCGGCGGAGCCGGACCGTCGTGCGGGGCCGGCGGGGCCGCGGCGGCGGACGGCCGGCGCGGGGCGCCGTCGGCTCGGCGGCACGACGTCGTCGTGCCCCGCCGGCCCGGCGACATGCTCGCGCCCGGCGGGCTCGGCGGGACGGGCGTGCCCGGAAGGCTCGGCGGGCCGACCGTATCCGGCGGACGCGGCAGGACCGCCGTACCCACCGCGCTCCCCAGGACCGCCGTACCCCGCAGAGTCGGCAGAACCGCCGCGGCCCGAAGGCTCAGCGAAGCGGCCGCGCCCCGCGGACTCGGCAGCACGGCCGTAGCCCTCGGACTCGGCAGCACGACCACGCCCCGAAGGCTCGGCGGCACGACCGTATCCGGCGGACGCGGCAGAGCTGCCGTATCCCACGGCGTCACCAGAACCGCCGTATCCCGCAGGCCCGGCGGAACCGCCGCGTCCGGAAGGCTGGGCGGAACCGCCGTATCCCCCGCGCTCGGCAGCACGGCCATGCCCCCGGCCCTCGTGCCCCTGGCCGGTGGGCTCGGGGGAGGTGAAGGACTCGCCGGACGGGGGTGCCACGGAGGCGGGGTCCGGGGCCGGGGCGGGGGGCTCCTCGGGGTGGGTTGTGCGGGACTCGACGTAGGCGCGGGCGCCCCAGCCGAGGACCGCCTCGGCGAGGGCGAGACCCAGGCCCGTGTTGAACGCGGCGAGCTGGTCGGCGGTCCGGCGGCAGTGGGTGCAGCGGGCCAGATGCCGGCTCAGGTCCGGGTCCAGGTCGACGCCGCCGCGCCGGAACGTCACGTCGAGCATGCGCAGATAGCGCTGGCACTCCTCCTCGGGGGCGAGCTCCCGGTGGACCTGGAGGCACTCCTCGCGCAGCCGTTCGCGGGCCCGCCGGAGCTCTATGTCTGTCTCCTCCTCGTCCAGCCCCAGCAGGGCCGCGGGCACGGCGAGCGGCTCGGCCTCGACCTCGGTGTGCCACAGCACCGCGCGTGAGATCTGGGGCACCCGCTGGAAGGCACGGGACAGCAGCCGCCGGCCGGGCGGGGGCAGCAGCCGGGCGGACGCGCGCTCACCGGTCTCGGCGGACCGCAGCGCCGGGTGCAGGAGTTCCTGTCGGCCGTCCGCGTCCCATTCGGCCGCGATCCGGCGGACGGTGACCAGCAGGTGGGGCCGCCATGCGGCGGACGGGCCGTTCTGCCGGAGCGAGGCGCCGAAGAGCCGGGTGAAGGCGGCGGTGGTGAGCATGCCGGCGGCGCGCGGGCTCGCCGTGCACAGGCGGGCGTAGGCGAAGGCCGCTTCCCAGTGCCGGTCGAGCAGTTCACCGACGGGATGGAGCGCGGGAGTCGCGCCCGTCCACTTCTTCAGTTCGGCACTGAGTTGCTCGTCCGACAGGCCTGCCTCATTCACGGCCGCATTCCTCCAGACGCGATACGGGAATTAGTCCATACCAACGGGTATGGGGAGGTGATGGGGCAGCTCTGACGTCCACCTGAGGCGGCTCTTTTGAAGCGTGAGGGGTGTACGGGGGAGCGGCCTGACGCATGCAGCGGGGAATGTAATTGTCTGCACGCCGACAGCGCACACTTTTGCACAGCGCGGCACAGAGGAACAAGGGATCTCACGTTCTCGACTATTCCGAACGCAAGACCTTCTGTTGACGATTTGTCAAAAACGCTCGGTCAAGGCAAACGCGATTCCCCCTTACCGCTCCCCCTTACCGCCGTTCACCCGCCCGGTAGGCGCCGGGCGGCACCCCGTGGTGTTCCCGGAAGACCCGGCTGAAGTGGTAAGGGCTCGGGAATCCGGAGGCCGCCGCCACCCGCTCCACCGTCAGGTCGGTGGCCTCCAGGAGCTGGGCCGCGTGCCGCAGCCGGGCCTCGCGCAGGGCCCGCATCGGGGAGCGGCCGGTGCGCAGGGTGAAGAGGTGCGCGAAGCGGGACGGCGACAGGGCGACGCTCTCGGCGAGCGAGCGGACACTGTGCGGGGCGCCGGGGTCGGCGGCGATCAGCTCCTCGGCACGGCACACCCGGTCATCACCCGCCGGCTCGGCGACCGGCTCGCGGGCACCGCGCGCGGCGAGCAGGACGACCTCCTCCAGCGCGCACAGGGCCAGCTCCCTCTCCAGGAAGCCCTCGGCCACGGCGACCGGCTCAGGCCCCCGCGGGGCATCGAGGCCCGGACCCCGGCCGTAGGCGAGCATGCGGGCGAAGGCCGCGTCGATCCGGTCGTGCAGGGCGGCGGGGACGCAGGGTACGGCGTACAGGCCGTCGGCCACGGCGTACGGGGCGAGCCACGGGGTCCAGGAGGGGCGGGCTCCGCAGTGGGTCCACCAGAACCGCCAGTGCGGGGCGCCGGGCGCGACGGTGTAGCGGTGTCCGGTGCCGGGTGCGAGCACCACCAGGTCCCCGGCGCCGGCCTCGGCACCGGCGGTGCCCTGGCGGAGCAGGCCGCGCCCGCCCGTGGTGAAGGTGAACAGCCAGCTGGCGGATCCCCCGGGCCGGTTGACCCCGTAGCCCGGACCCTGGTCGTAGCGGCCGGTCACCACCAGTCCGGGCGGCGGGGACGGAGCGCCGGCCGCAGCCGTCACGGGCAGTTCCTCAGCACGCACGGGCATCCTCCCTTCGGCTGTGCCCGCCTAGCGTGACGGACACAGGAGCACCGGACTTCAGGAGCGCACTCATGACAGCCACGGACAACAACGCCATCCTGCCCGAGACACTCCGGCAGCGGTTCGAGGAGGACGGATTCACCGTCGTACGCGCGCTGTTCGACCGGGCCGAGGCCGAGCGGCTGTGTGACGTCTTCGCGGCGCTGCACGCGGCCGGTCCGGTGCCGGGGCACTTCGAGCCCCGCCCGGCCGACCCCGACCCGCTGCGCCGCCATCCCCGGGTGATGCAGCCGCACGAATTCAGCGCCCCGGCACGGGAGTTGCTGCTGGACGCCCGGCTGCGGACCGTCCTGGAGGTGCTGTTCGGCGAGGAGGTACTGGCCGCGCAGAGCATGTTCTACTTCAAGCCGCCGGGGGCGCGCGGGCAGGCACTGCACCAGGACAACTTCTATCTGCGGGTCGAGCCGGGCACCTGCATCGCGGCCTGGGTGGCCTGCGAGCCGATCGACCGGGAGAACGGCGGCCTCGAAGTCGTCCCGGGCACCCACCGGATGGACCTGTTCTG
The DNA here is from genome assembly GCF_020181035.1 of Streptomyces sp. CoH27. Lineage (GTDB taxonomy): Bacteria > Actinomycetota > Actinomycetes > Streptomycetales > Streptomycetaceae > Streptomyces > Streptomyces camelliae. Next base: position 101,000 of record NZ_JAIQYY010000009.1, on the reverse strand, counting down.
TCCCGAACTCGCCGACGAGGAGCAGTCGTTCGCCCGCGAGTATGTCCCGCCGCCGCCCGGACTCGTGCCGGTGCCCGTCGATCTGGCGCCGGGGGACGTGCTGTTCTTCAACGGCAGCCTGGTGCACGGCTCCGGGCCCAACCGCTCCGCCGACCGCTTCCGGCGCTCGTTCATCGGACACTACGTGGGACGGTCGGCCGAGCGGATCGGGGCGTACTACCGGACGCTGGCGATGAGCGGGGAGCGGGTGCCGCTGGCGGAGAGCGAGGGGGCCGGTCCGTGCGGCACGGAGTTCGTACCGCACGGACCCCACTGACCGTTCAGTGACCGCTGATCGCCCGCGGCGTGTACGGCTGCTCCAGCTCCGCCAGCTCCTTCTCCGTCAGCTCCAGCTCCACCGCGGCCACGGCATCCTCGATGTGCCGGGGTTTGCCGGCGCCGACGATCGGGGCCGCCACCGTGTCCTGGTGGAGCAGCCAGGCGAGGGCCACCTGGGCGCGGGGGACGCCGCGGGCCTCCGCGACGCGGGTGACGGCCTCGACGATCGAGCGGTCGCTCTCCAGGTACAGCCGGCCGCCGAAGTTGTCGCCCGCGCTGCGCTCGGTGACCGTGCCCCAGTCGCGGGTGAGCCTGCCCCGGGCGAGCGGGCTCCACGGCAGCGCGCTGACACCCTGGTCGGCGCAGAGCGGCAGCATCTCCCGCTCCTCCTCGCGGTAGAGCAGGTTGTAGTGGTTCTGCATGGACACGAACTTCGTCCAGCCGTGCCGCTCGGCCGTGTACTGCGCCTTGGAGAACTCCCACGCGTACATCGAACTCGCCCCGATGTAGCGGACCTTGCCCACCTTGACCAGGTCGTGCAGCGCCTCCATCGTCTCCTCGACCGGGGTGGCGTGGTCGTAGCGGTGGATCTGGTAGAGGTCGACGTAGTCGGTGCCGAGGCGGCGCAGGCTGTGGTCGATCTCGGTCATGACGGCCTTGCGGGACAGTCCGGCCGCGTTGGGGCCCGGCCGCATCCGGCCGTTGACCTTGGTGGCCAGCACGATCTCGTCGCGGTTCGCGAAGTCGCGCAGGGCCTTGCCGACGATCTCCTCGCTGGTGCCGTCGGAGTAGACGTTGGCGGTGTCGAAGAAGTTGATGCCCGCCTCCAGCGCCTGCCGGATCAGCGGGCGGGACGCCTCCTCGTCGAGGGTCCACTCGTGGACGCCGCGGTCGGGCAGACCGTAGGTCATGCAGCCCAGACAGATCCGCGACACGTCCAGGCCCGTGGAACCGAGCTTCACGTACTGCATCGTTGCTGCTCCCGCCGTCGGAAAACGATGGACGTGACCGAGCGTACGACGGGACAGGGCGCCGACTTGACTATGAGAACGCGCGGGCGATTTGATCCTGACACGCGCCGCGCCGCCCGGCGTGGGCAGGATGGAGCGGACTTGCCCCCCACGGGTGTTCTTCGCGCCGCGGGTTCCCGGAGGACCGCGGGCGCCCTGGCAGCAGCCCTGATCGTCACCGTGTCGGCCCTGGCGGGCTGCGGCGAGGGGGGCTCCGGCGGCTCCGCCGACAAGGACACGAGCAGCTCGGCACCGCCGGCAGCCGTACGGCTGCCGCCGCGTCACGCCGGGTTCGACTACCAGATCGGCGGGGCCTATCCCCCGCCGAAGGACGTGCGGATCGTCAGCCGCGACCGCTCCGACTCCCCCGCGCCGGGCCTGTACAACATCTGCTACGTCAACGCCTTCCAGGCCCAGCCCCAGGAGCGTGGCTCGTGGCCGGCCGACCTGCTGCTGCGCGACGCGCACGGCCAGGTCGTCATCGACGAGGACTGGAACGAAGCACTGCTCGACATCGGCACCCCGGCCAAGCGCACCCGGGTCGCCGAGCGGGTGAACCAGTGGATCGACGGGTGCGCGCAGAAGGGCTACGACGCCGTCGAGCCGGACAACTACGACAGCTACACCCGCTCCCACCACCTGCTCACCGCGTCCGACGCGACCGCCTTCATGTCCCTGCTGTCCCGGCACGCCCACGCCCGGCACCTGGCCATCGGGCAGAAGAACACCGCCGACCTGGCCGGTGAGCGGGGGCGGGCCGGGCTGGACTTCGCGGTGACGGAGGAGTGCGGGCAGTACGACGAGTGCGAGGTGTACGCGAAGGCGTTCGACGACCGGGTCGTGGACATCGAGTACACCGACGGCGGTCTGCGCAAGGCGCTCGACCGCTGGGGCCGGCGGATCAGCATCGTGCGGCGAGACCGGGATGTGTCCAAGCCGGGCAGCTCTGAATACGTCCGAAAGACGAGGTAGCGCTGCGCCATCCGGGGTGCCACGAAATGCCGTCGCGCGTGTGCGGCGGCATCGTGGTTTCTCGGGCCCACGCGGCAAAGCCGCATATCGATACGGCCCCGCGCCCCTGACGGGGCGCTGTCGTTGCTGCCGTCAGGTGACCGACCGGCGTGGGACACGATGGATCGTCGTACTGTCGGCTCATTCTCGGCGGCAGACGACCGGCGTTCGGTCGGTCATGGCCGTCTTGGAGGAAACTTGGTGCCGAAACGTTCCACCACGCTCAGAGCCCTGGCCGGGGCAACGCTGCTGCCGCTGGCCCTCGTCACCCCCGCCTGGGGACACTCCGCGGCCGCGCCCGAGACGCCGGGCACGCTGTGCGCGGCCGCGGGCACTCTGCACGGCCCGCACGGCGAGCAGGCTCAGGTCAGCCTGTGTGCGGACACCGGCTCCCCGCGGCTGAACATCACGGCACCGGCCGCCTGTCAGGGCGCCGACACCAAGGTCCGGTACGCCTGCCGTACCGAGGGCATGTGGGAGGTGCGCCGGGCCGGCAAGTCGCTGGGCACCGGATCGCTGCCCGGCTCGCGGCTGTACGCCGGGCCGGGCGCGTACGACCTCTCCGCCACCGTGCGGGTGAGGTCGGTGCCCGCCGGAGTCGACCTGAAGGGCACGGTGCGGGCCACGCTGTCGCTGACCGCTCCGGCGGCGAAGGCCACGCACGTCGTCACCGTCGACAAGGCGGTACTGCGCCGCAACGCCACGACGACGGTGACGTACACGATCCACCGGAACAGCGACCAGGGCGACGGCAACGCGCGGCTGGGCATGATCGGTGAGGAGGGCACCGGCGTGCAGGTCCGCAGCGCCGACCGCCGCTGTGTGAACCCGCTGGTGGGCCGCTACCCGTCGAAGACCCGGCTGGCGCACTCGCTGGACTGCACCGTGACCGAGCTCCAGCCCGGCCACCCGGAGCAGATCACGGTCCGGGTCACCGTCGGCGCGAAGTGCTCCACGGTGGTCTCGAAGCTCGGCTACTGGGTGCCGCAGGGCCAGAGCATGTACACCGGGGCCATGCTGGAGGGGCCGAAGCTGACCTGCCGCTAGAGCGGCTCGATCAGGTCCAGGGCCCGCTCCCACCCGAAGTCCGGCCGGCTGCCATCCGGCCGGGCTTCGCCGTTGTACGGCTCGCCGAAGCGGACGCCCATCCCGCGCAGCCGGGCCACACTGTCCCGGTAGGCGGGGTGGGCGGCCAGGGCGCCGGCCACACAGGGCAGAGCCGCCACGGGTATGCCGAGGCCGGCGGCCTCGCACAGGGTGCCGAGGGCGAGCGTGTCGGCGATGCCGGCCGCCCATTTGTTGACGGTGTTGAAGGTGGCGGGGGCCACCGCGACGGCATCCGGCGGCGGGAACGGGCGCGGGTCGGCGGGGGTGCGCCAGGCCGAGCGGACGGGACGGCCGGTCTGCGCCACCACCGCCTCGGTGTCGAAGAAGCCGCCCGCGGCGACCGGTGTCGCGATGACACCGACCGCCCAGTTCCGTGCCTGCGCGGCCGTGATCAGCCCGCCGACGCCGGAGGCGATGCCGGCCGCGCAGACGACGACGTAGAGGAAGGGTTTCTCGGCCTGTTCGGTCATCCGGGAACCCTACTGAAGCGGGAAGGTCGCCCCTCGTTCGGCCTCGGGGCGGGGGCCGAAGATCCGGCGCTCGTGCTCCTCGATGGCGACGTCGTTGATGCTGGCCTCGCGGCGGGTCATCAGGCCGCGCTCGTCGAACTCCCACAGCTCGTTGCCGTACGAACGCCACCACTGGCCGTCGGCGTCGTGGGACTCGTACCGGAAGCGGACGGCGATGCGGTTGCCGTCGAAGGCCCACAGGTCCTTGCGCAGGGCGTAGTCCAGCTCGCGCTGCCACTTGGCGGTGAGGAACGCGACGATCTCGGCGCGTCCGGTGACGAACGTGCCGCGGTTGCGCCAGACGGAGTCCTCGGAATAGGCGAGCGCCACCTTGTGCGGGTCGCGGGTGTTCCAGGCGTCCTCGGCGGCCTGGACCTTCTGCACGGCGGTCTCGCGGGTGAACGGCGGCAGGGGCGGGCGGTCGGCCATGGTCTCCTCCTTGGCTCGGACACACCGGAGAACGAGCGTTCTCCGTGTGGCTGCTACCGTAGGAGAACGCCCGTTCTCACGTCAAGGATCGTCAAGGAGTGCCGATGCCGCCGATGGACACCGAGGCCGCCCGGGACAAGGCGCTCGACGCCGCGGAGCGGCTGTTCTACGCCCGCGGCATCCAGGCGGTGGGCATGGACGAACTCCGCGGCGCCTCCGGGCTCTCGCTCAAGCGGCTCTACCAGCTGTTCCCCACCAAGGAGCAGTTCGTCGCGGAGTATCTGGCCCGGCGGGACAAGCGCTGGCGGCGGCGGCTGGCCGAGCACGTCGCACGGCAGCGGGACCCTCGCGAGCGGATCCCGGCCGTGTTCGACTGGCTGGAGGAGTGGTTCGCCGAGGACGGCTTCCGCGGCTGCGCCTGGATCAACGCCTACGGCGAACTGGGCGCCACCTCCGCCCCGGTGACGGAGCAGGTGCGCGCACACAAGGAGGCGTTCCGCAGCTACCTGGCCTCACTGGTCGACGCCGCCGCACTGCCCGCCGCACTCACCGGCCCCCTGTTCCTGCTGGCCGAGGGAGCCATGGTCACGGCGGGCATCACCGGTGGCACCCGGCCGGCGGCTGAGGCCCGTGCGGCGGCGCGGGCACTGGTGGCGGCCGCCGGCCGCCCGGAGGGGGTCAGCCGGCCGGCTCCGACACCCTGATCGCGCCGACCGGGCAGGCGCGCGCCGCCTCCCTGACCATCGGGTCCCCCGCGCCGTCCTCTCGGCCGGGGAGCACGGTGCTGAAGCCGTCGTCGTCCTGGGTGAAGACCTTCGGGGCGGTCAGCGCGCACTGCCCCGCACCGATGCAGACGTCCGTGTCGATGTCGATCCTGATGTTCATGAGCTGAGCCTCTTACCAGGTCACGGGGAGTTCCAGCATCCCCTGGATCGTGTCGCCGCGTTTGATCGGGATCTCCTCGGCCGGGACGGCGAGGCGCAGGCCGGGCAGCCGGGACAGCAGACTGCCGAGGGCGATCTCCAGCTCCGCGCGGGCCAGGTTCTGGCCCAGACACTGGTGGATGCCGAAGCCGAACGCCACGTGGTGGCGGGCGGAGCGGTGGAAGTCCAGGGTGTCGGGGTCCGTGTACTGCCCCGGGTCCCGGTTGATGACCGAGGTCGAGAAGACCACGCCCTCCCCCGCCCGGATCGTGGCGCCGGCGATCTCGATGTCCTCCAGCGCCACCCGCATCAGCCCCTCCGCGATGGAGAGCATCCGCATCAGCTCCTCCACGGCGGCGGGCAGCAGGGCCGGGTCGGCGCGCAGCTCGGCCAGCCGGTCGGGGTGCTGGAGCAGGGTGAAGGTGCCCAGGGAGATCATGTTGGCGGTGGTCTCGTGACCCGCGACCAGCAGGATCAGGGCCAGCGACACGACTTCGGCACGGTCCAGGGCGCCGTCGCGCAGCTGATGGCGGACGAGTTCGTCGAGGATGCCGCCGCCGGGCTCGGTCGCCCTGGTCTTCTCGTCGATCAGCCCGCCGAGGTACTCCTCCAGGCGCTCACGGGCGGCCACGCTGTCGGCCGCCGTCGGGCCGCGCAGCAGGGTGCGGGACTGCTCCTCGAAGAACTCGTGGTCGGCGTACGGCACGCCGAGCAGACCGCAGATCACCGTCGACGGCACGGGCAGCGCGAAGGCGGAGACCAGTTCGGCCGGCGGTCCCTGGGCGGTCATCCGGTCCAGCAGCTCGTCCACGACCCGCTGGATCCAGGGCCGCAGCTCGGTGGCGCGCCGGACGGTGAACTCCGGGATCATCATCCGCCGCTGCCGGTTGTGTTCGGGGTCGTCCAGCCCGAGCAGGGCCACCCGGCGGTCCCGGACGCCCTGGAAGCGCTCGGTGGGCACGGGAAAGTCGGGGTGGCGGCGGTCGGAGGACAGCCGGGGGTCGGAGAGCAGGGCCCGGGCGGCGGCGTGTCCGGTGACCGCCCAGACCTCGCGGCCGTCGTAGAGGGTGACGCGGGACAGGGCTCGCCCGTCGCGCAGTGACCCGTATCCGGTGGGCGGGTGGTAGGGGCAGGTGCGGTCCTGCGGGAAGACGACGGGTTCGGCCGGAGTCCCCGGGGTGGTCATGTCCGTCAGTTCCGTCATGGAAAGACCTCGCAGACGAAGAAGTGCGTGGTACCGATCTTCATTAGATGCCCGAGGCACCTATGGGTCCACGCCAAGTTCGGCCACTTCGGTGATCCGCGGGATCTGGCCGAAGAAGGGGGTGCGAGGGAGGGGAACCGGCCGGATCCGGCGGCCTGAAGCCGTGCACCGGCCGACGGAGGTCCGCCCGGTTGGCCGGTCATGACTCCAGGGTACGGCTTGCGTCCGGCGCGAAGGCGCGGGCCACGGCGAGGCTGTCCTCGTACACGTGGTGCCGTACGACGAGGCCGTCCCGGATGGTGAGGTGCAGGGCGAACCGGGCCGTGTACGCGCGGCCGGTGGGTGCCGCCGTCTGCCGGATGACACCGAGGACCACCGCGTCCTCACCCTCGACGAGGATCCGCTCGACGCTCGTGTCCGCCTTCTCCGGCACATGGTGGGCGGCCAGTTCCCGGAAGTGGCCTGCGGCGTCGGCACGGGTGGAGCGGTGCCGGATCCACGGGGTGTCGGCGCGGCCGTGCTCCTCCTCCGGCCAGTCCAGCCGCCAGTCGCAGCCGTCCGCGTACAGCTCGGCGATCCGCTGCGCGTCGCCGGCGCCGATCCGGCTGAGCAGTTCCTGTACGACGGTGCGGGTCGTGAGGGTGGCGGACATGGGTGTTCTCCTCGCGGGGCGGCCTGGGCGGTGGGACGGGGACCACTGTGCCGCCGGCCGGCGGCAGGGGTCGATTACCTGTGAGGTAACGGCCGTTCGGGGGAAGGGATCCGCGGTGCGGATGATCCGTGCGGCCACCGGTGTTGGATCCGGTGGCAGACAGCCGTTGGACCGATGAAGGGGACGGATCCCATGCCTCTTGAGGGTGAGTACGAGCCCAGCCCGACGCAGTGGGTGCGCGAGCAGGTCGAGTTGTACGAGAGCTCCGGCGGGACGAAGGGGACGACGCTCATGGACACCGGGCTGCCGGTGATCGTCCTGACGACGCGGGGCGCGAAGAGCGGGAAGATCCGCAAGACACCGCTGATGCGGGTGGAGCACGACGGGACGTACGCGGTGGTCGCCTCGCAGGGCGGCGCGCCCAAGCACCCGGTGTGGTACTTCAACATCGCCTCCGATCCGCATGTCGAGCTCCAGGACGGGCCGGCCAAGCAGGACATGCGGGCCCGTGAGGTCACCGGCGAGGAGAAGGCGGTGTGGTGGGAGCGGGCCGTGGCCGCGTACCCGCCGTACGCCGACTACCAGAAGAAGACCTCGCGGGAGATCCCGGTGTTCGTGCTGGAGCCCTTCGACGGGAGCTGAATCGCGCCGGGCAGCGGCGGAATTCAGATAAATCTGCGCCGGGCAGGTGTGAACCCTTCTCGGCGCGGGCATTCGTGCCACAGGCCCCGCCGCGTTCCCCCGTCGCGGCGGGGCCCCTTTGTGCCCTCGTCCGCGGGCGTCCCGGCGAACGGGTGGCCCCCGAAGGGCGGCCCGCTAGGAGGGTGGTCCGGCGCGGAAGAAGTCACTCATGGCCAAGAAAAAGAAGAAGAAGCTCCCCTTCGTCTACCAGCCGATCGGTTTCGTGCTCGGCTGGGTGAGCGGCGCGGTGGCCGGGCTCGCCTTCCGGCAGACCTGGAAGGCACTCCGGCACGAGGAGGACACGCCGGACGCGCTGGACCCGGACCGCGGCTGGGGCGAGATCCTGCTGGCCGCGGCGGTGCAGGGGGCGATCTTCGCCGTGGTGCGCAGTGCGGTGGATCGTGCGGGAGCGAAGGCTATTGCGCGGTCCACCGGGGTTTGGCCTGTGGCCTCGGAGGAGGATGGGCGGGGTTGAGCCGCCGGCTCGCCATAGGGGTATCGGCCCTATGCGGCTGCGGCGCCGTCGTGGCCGATCTCGCCCACGCGGCGGCGCCGCATGTCGATACAGCCCCGCGCCCCTACGGGGCGCTGAGCCACTTCCCCTCTCTCATCAGCTCCCGGCCCCTCAGCTCGTTCGCCTCGCGCCAGGCCTGGACGCGCTGTGGGAGGACCTTGAAGTACAGGTAACGGGTGGCCAGTCGGCGGGGGTCGAAGCCGGTCTTGCCTGCGAAGACCTCGGCGTCCTCCTCGGGGAGGTCTTCCGGGGTGACCACCTGGACCGTGGCGTCGATCATGACGACGTCCCGGGTCGGGCCGAGGCCCAGGCGGGCGCGGCCGGTGGCCGCGAGGTTGCGGCCGGTGGGGCTCTCGGCCGGGGTGGCGATCAGCAGGGTGGCGCCGTCCCACACGAAGGACAGCGGTACGAGAAAGGGAGCGCCGCCGTCGGGGGCGGCCGTGGCGACCCAGACGTCGTCGTCGTTCTCCAGCCGGTGGAGGGTGTCTTTCTTGCGCTCTGCCAGGGTGCGGGCGGGCGGTGGGGTCATGGCGTACGGCCTCCTCGGGATAGCCATCCCCGCCAGTGTGACCGTCAGCCCGCCCCTTGCGCACGGTATTGATCAAGGCGTGTCCGTGCCGCCGTCAGGAGCAGGTCGAGGGCGGCCGGGTAGGAACTGGCCCGCATGGTGGCGACGAGGTGGCGGGACGTGGCCGCGATGTGCGGGTGGGTGGCGGCGGGCAGGCGGCCGTAGGTGGTGCGCCACACCTCCGCCTCGGCCTCGCGCGCGGCCCGGGGCAGGGCGGTGCCCGCGGAGTCCAGCGCGCCGAAGGCGAGGGCCTGGTCGACGAACGCGTGGTACAGCCGCGCCGCCTCCGGATCCGGGAACCCGGCCTGCCGCAGCACCCCGAGGATGCCCTCCACGGCCTGGATCTCGTGCGCCCGGCCGGTGACCCGGTGGGCGCTGAGCACCGCCGCCCGGGGGTGCGCGAGGGCGCCGGCGTGCATCCGCAGGCCCAGATCACGCAGGTCGGCCTGCCAGTCGCCGGTGGGCCGCCAGGTGCGCATGGTGTGGCCGATCAGTTCGTCGGCGATGGCCAGCATCAGATCGTCGGTGTGCCGGAAGTACCGGTACAGGGAGCTGGGATCGGCGCCCAGGGCCCGGCCGAGGCGGCGCACGGACAGGGCGTCGGCGCCGTGTTCCTCGATCAGCCGCAGCGCGGTGGCGACGATCAGCTCCTCGGACAGGACGACGCCCTGTTTGGTGGGGCGTCGGCGCTGCCGGCCGGCGGCCGGTACGACGCGTTCGCTCATGGGGCCTCCCTCGGATTGCCCGGCACCTTATGACAACACCGTTGACCTGTGAAGTGCACGGGCGGTTTCATCTCCGGTCACCGGGGCCGACCAGGCCCCCCGGTGCGAGCGGAGAGCCCGGCGATGAACCAGACCCCCTTCGGTGTGGATCCCCCCGCGCAGCCCGAGCTGCGCAAGTCCCTGAGCGTGCTGGACGGTGTCGCCGTGGCCGCGTCCAGTACGGCCGCGACCACGAGCATCGGCATCGGCCTCGGCGTGACGGCCGGGGTCGTCGGCCTGCATCTGCCGGCGATCATGCTGCTGGCGTTCCTGCCGATCCTCGGCATCGCCGGGGCCTACTCCCGGCTCAACCGGGTGGAGCCGAACGCGGGCAACGGCTATGTGTGGGTGGGCCGTTCACTCAGCCCCTGGCTCGGTTTCCTGGTCGGCTGGGTCAACTGCGTGGCGAGCGTGGCCTTCCTCGCCTACACCACCGCGGTCACCGGTTCCGCCCTGCTGCAGCTGGCCGGGGAGGCGGGGGTGCACCGGATCGGCTCGCTCGCGCTCGACCCGGGCTCCACGGCGCAGACGACGGCGCTCGGCATCGTCGTGCTGGCCGCGGTCACCCTGACCGCCGTGACCGGGGTGCGTACGGCGGCCCGGCTGCAGACCGGGCTGCTGCTGTTCGAGTACGCCGTCCTGCTGGGCTTCTGCGGCTACGGCATCGCCGTGGGCCCGCACCCGTTCCGGCTCTCCTGGTTCGACCCCTTCGCGATCCCCTCGGCGTCCGCCCTGGCGCAGGGGCTGCTGCTGTCGGTGTTCTGCTACTGGGGTTTCGAGGCCGCGTTCACCGTCAACGAGGAGGTGCGCGAGCCGCGCGACGCCTCTCGGGCCGGGACGATCACCCTGGTGACCATGCTCGGGCTGTTCCTGCTCGGCTCGGTCGCCTTCCAACGGGTGTTGTCCGGGCCGGAGTTGGCCGGGCACGGCGCCGAGGGCCTGGCGTACTTCGGGGACCGGCTGGCCCAGCAGCCGCTGGCCGCGCTGCCGTTGGTGGCGCTGATGTTCTCGGCGGTGGCCTCGCTCCAGGCGGGGGTCATCCCGACGGCCCGCGGGATGTTCGCGATGAGCCGGGACCGCACTCTCGGGCCGGTGTGGTCCAAGGTCAGCTCCCGGTACGGGACTCCGGCGGCCGGGACGCTGCTGATCGGGGCGGTGTCCGCGGTGGTGGCGTTGCTCGCGCTGGTGATCCCGCGTCTCGCCGACATGATCAACGCCACGGTGAACGCGGTCGGGATCGTCGTCTCGCTGTCGTACGCGCTGACCGCGCTCGCCGCCGCCGTACGCTTCCGGGCCGCGCTGCGCGAGGGCCTGCGCGAAGGACTGAGGGCGGTGGTGCTGCCCGCGCTGAGCGCTCTGGCGCTGCTGGGGCTCGGCGGGTATCTGGGGTGGTCCTTCTACCGATCCGCCGACCATCTGGAACTCCGCGCGGACAACGGCTGGTTCCTGCTGCTCATGCCGGTCGCGATGATCGCCTCCGGGTTCGTCGTGGCCGCGTGGGCGAAGTGGGGGCGCAGATCGCCGTACTTCCGCACCGGGCACGGCACCGACGCCGACGCCCCCGAGCTGCTCCCGAGCTCCAACTGAACTGTCGACACAGACCACTTCAGGAAAGGCATCATGCACGCTGATCTCCTCTTCACCGGCGGCCCCGTCCTCACCCCCGAGGGCCGTACGGCGAGTGCCGTGGCCGTCACCGGTGACCGGATCACCGCCGTCGGGCACGACGAGGTGCGCGAACTCGCCGGGCCCCGCACCGAGGTGGTGGACCTCGCCGGGCGGCTGCTGCTGCCCGGCTTCCAGGACGCGCACGTCCATCCTGTGCCGGCCGGGCTGGAGTTGAGCCAGTGCGATCTGACGGGCGCGCGGACGGCAGAGGAGTCCGTGGCCGCCGTACGCGCCTACGCCGACGCCCATCCGGACCGTGCGTGGATCCTCGGCGGCGGCTGGTCGATGGAGGCATTCGCGGGCGGTACGCCGACCAAGGAGCTGCTGGACGCTGCCGTACCGGACCGGCCGGTGTATCTGCCCAACCGGGACCATCACGGCGCCTGGGTGAACAGCCGGGCGCTTGAGCTGGCGGGCATCGGCCGGGACACACCCGACCCGGCCGACGGGCGGATCGAGCGGCACGCCTCCGGGGAGCCGAGCGGCACTCTCCAGGAGGGCGCGATGCAGCTGGTCGGCCGGCTGGCCCCGCCCGCGACCGCGACCGACCGGCTGGCGGCGCTGCTGCACGCCCAGCGGCATCTGCACGCGCTCGGCATCACCGCCTGGCAGGACGCGCTGGTCGGGGACTTCCTCGGCATGGACGACCCGGCCGAGGCGTACCGCACGGCCGCCCGGGAAGGGACGCTCACCGCGCGGGTGGTGGGCGCGCTGTGGTGGGACCGGGAGCGCGGCGCCGAGCAGATCCCCGAACTCGCGGAGAAGCGGCGGGAGTTCAGCCACGGCCGGTTCCGGGCGGGCACGGTGAAGCTGATGCTGGACGGGGTCGCCGAGAACGGTACGGCCGCCCTCCTCGACCCCTATCTGGACACGTGCGGCTGCGCCACCGCCAACCGCGGCAAGAGCTTCATCGACCCGGGCCTACTGCCGAAGTACGTCACGGAGCTGGACGCACTCGGCTTCCAGTGCCACTTCCACGCCCTCGGCGACCGGGCCGTACGCGACGCACTGGACGCCGTGGAGGCGGCGCGCGCCGCGAACGGGCCGAGTGACACCCGGCCGCATCTCGCGCACCTCCAGGTCGTGCACCCGGACGACGTGCCCCGGTTCGCACGGCTCGGCGCGACCGCCAACATCCAGCCGCTGTGGGCCGCCCACGAACCGCAGATGGACGAGCTGACGATCCCCTTCCTCGGGGCCGAACGGGCTTCCTGGCAGTACCCCTTCGGGGCACTGCTGCGATCCGGGGCGCGGCTCGCGGCGGGCAGCGACTGGCCGGTGAGCAGCCCCGATCCGCTCCAGGGCATCCATGTCGCGGTCAACCGGGTGGAACCGGGCGGCGGTGGACCGGTGTTCCTGCCCGGGGAACGGCTCGGCCTCGCGGACGCGCTGACGGCGTACACGGCCGGATCGGCGTACGTGAACCATCTGGACGACACCGGCCGGGTGGCCGTCGGGGCGCTGGCCGACCTGGTGGTGCTGGACCGGGATCCGTTCGCCGGTCCGCCGGAGGAGATCACGCAGACGGGCGTGGCGCTCACCTATGTGGGCGGGGAGCGGGTGTACGCGGCCGGGTGACCTCGGGGCGGCTCAGCGGGCCTGCTGGAACGTCCTTCGGTAGGCCTGCGGGGACACCCCGATGGCCGCGTGCAGATGCTGGCGCAGCGAGGCGCCGGTGGCGAAGCCGACCTCGGCGGCGATCCGGTCCACCGGAAGGTCGCTGGACTCCAGCAGATGCCGGGCCCGGGCGACGCGCTGCTGGATCAGCCAGCGGCCGGGGCTGAGGCCGACCTCGTCGCTGAAGCGGCGGGCGAAGGTGCGCAGGCTCATCCGGGCGTGGCCGGCGAGGTCGGCCAGGGTGAGCGGCTCGTCCAGGCGCTCCAGGGCCCACAGCCGGGTCCCGGCCGTGCTCGCCGCGCCGCTCTCCGGGACGGGCTGCTCGATGTACTGCGCCTGGCCGCCGTCCCGGAACGGCGGGACGACACAGCAGCGGGCGACGAAGTTGGCCAGCTCGCTGCCGTGGTCGGTGCGCACGATGTGCAGGCAGACGTCGACGCCGGCGGCGGCTCCGGCCGAGGTGAGCATGCGGCCGTCGGCGACGAAGAGGACGTCCGGGTCGAGGTCCACCTGCGGGAAGCGGCGCCGGAACGGCTCGGCACAGTGCCAGTGGGTGGTGGCCTTGCGGCCGTCGAGCAGGCCGGCCTGGGCGAGGACGAACGCGGCCGTGCAGATGGAGACGATCCGGGCGTCCGGGCGGATGCGGGCGAGCGCCGCGGCGACCTCGTCGGTCAGTTCGTCGGGGATGTACGCCGGCGGCATCGAGGTGACGACCACCGTGTCCGCCGTGTCCAGGATCTCCGGGCCGTGCTCGACGCCGATGGTGAAGTCGGCGCTGCTGCGCACCGGCAGGCCGTCGACCGAGCAGGTGAGCACCTCGTAGCGGCCGTCGGCGGCGCCGAGGATCCGGCTGGGGATGCCCAGTTCGAAGGGGTAGACGCCGTCCAGGGCGAGGACGACGACCCGCTCGGGGCGGCGGGTGCGCGGGAGCAGATCAGGCATGGCAGGATCTTATCGAAAGGTGGCCATCATGCCATTTTCCTGCCGCGCGAACCCGGGCAGGCTGGGTGACCATGACAGACGTGAACACGATGCGAGCCATCAGCCAGGACGTCCTCGGCGGTCCCGAGGTGCTGAAGGAAGTGCGGCTGGAGCGGCCGAAGCCGGGGCCGAACCAGGTGCTGGTCCGGGTGCGGGCCGCCGGGGTCAACCCCACCGACTGGAAGCACCGGGCCCTGGGTGTCTTCCTGGGCGAGCCGCCGTTCGTCCTCGGCTGGGACGTCTCCGGCGAGGTCGCCGAGACCGGGATCGGCGTGGCCGCCTTCCGCCCCGGCGACGAGGTCTTCGGCATGCTGCCCTACCCGTACGGGGCCGGCTCGCACGCAGAGTACGTGATCGCCCCGGTGCGTGCCCTCACGCACAAGCCGGCCTCCCTCGACCACACCCAGGCGGGCGCGCTGCCGCTGGTGTCCCTGACCGCCTGGCAGGCGCTGACCGAGCACGCGGACGTCCGGCCGGGGCAGCGGGTGCTGATCCATGCGGCGGCCGGCGGGGTCGGCCATGTGGCCGTGCAGATCGCCAAGGCGCGTGGCGCGTATGTGATCGGCACGGCGAGCGCCGGCAAGCACGGCTTCCTGCGCGAGATCGGCGTGGACGAGCCGGTCGACTACCGGACGACCGACGTCACCGAGGCGGTGCGGGACGTGGACGTCGTCCTGGACACGCTCGGCGGGGACACGTCCGTACAGTCGCTGAAGGTGCTGCGGCCCGGCGGGGTCGTCGTGTCGATCCTGCCCGTCGGCTCCTCGGAGTTCCCCGACGAGGCCGAGCGGCGCGGGGTACGGGCCGTGCGCATGCTGGTGGACGCCGACCGGGCCGGGATGGAGGCGATCGCGGGGCTGGCGGAGTCGGGGAAGCTGACGGCGGCGATCGCCGGGACGTTTCCGCTGGCCGACGCGGCGAAGGCGCACGCGCTGGGCGAGACCGGCCGGACGGCGGGGAAGCTGGTGCTGCTGGTGGACTGAGCGTGGTCGCCGGGCAGCTGACCGACACGCGCGAAACTCGACGACATATGTCAATCGAACATGCTCAAATTCCTTCCATCGAGGGTAACTTGGCGATCGGGGACTGACCCCGTGGCCGGGCGTGGGTGGGAGGTGAAGCGGCCGTGCGGGACGAGCGTGCACCCTTCCACCGCCATCTGCGCGTCTACGAACACCGGGGGCACACGGTGCTGGAGCTGCGCGGCGAGATCGACCTGGTCTCGGCCACGGAGATCGGCCCGCTGCTGGACCGGTTCACCGGCCGGCCCGGCGCCCGGGTGGTGATCGACCTGCGCCCGGTGGAGTTCTTCGACTGCTCGGGGCTGCGGCTGCTGCAGCGGGCCCGCGTCCGGGTGCAGGACGGCGGCGGACGGGTGTTCCTGGTGTGCACGCATCCGCTGACCCTGCGCGTCCTCAAGGTCACCGGGCTGTCCCGGCTGCTGCCCGCCCACCCCAGTCTGGACGCGGCCCTGGCCCGCTCCGAGGCCGCGTCCGGCTCGCTGTAGACTCCCGTTCCCCTCCGGGGCCGCTACGACTGCTCGAACAGGGCGCTCACCGACTCGCCGTCGTGAATGCGCCGTACCGCCTCGGCCAGGGCGGGGGCGATGGACAGCACCCGGAGTTTGTCCGTGTGTTCGTCCGCCGGCACCGGCACGGTGTTGGTGCAGACGATCTCCAGCACGTCCGGCTGCTCGCTCAGCCGCTTGACGGCACCGGCCGCGAACACGCCGTGCGTGCACGCCACCCGGATCGAGCGGGGCGACGACTCCCTGAGTCTGTCGAGGAGTTCGAGCACCGTGCTGCCCTTGGCGATCTCGTCGTCCAGCACGATGACATCCCGGCCGGCGACGTCGCCGATGACGGAGCTGATGGTCACCCGGTCGTCCGCGTACCGCTGTTTGGCGCCGGCCGCCACCTGGGCCCCGATCAGCCGGGCGAAGGCGGCGGCCTGCTTGGCGTTGCCGAGGTCGGGCGAGACGACCGTGGTGCGCGTCAGGTCGTACTGCCGGAAGTGCGCGGCCAGTTCGCGCAGCGCGTGCAGATGGTCCACCGGCACCGAGAAGAAGCCGTGCACCTGCGGGGCGTGCAGGGTCATCGCGAGGACCCGGCGGGCGCCGGCCGCCACCAGCAGATCGGCGACCAGGCGCCCGCCGAGGGAGATGCGCGGCGCGTCCTTCTTGTCCGAGCGGGCGTAGGAGTAGTGCGGCATCACGACCGTGATCCGGGCCGCCGAGGCGCCCCGGGCGGCGTCGCACATCAGCAGCAGCTCCACCAGGTGTTCCTGCACCGGCCGGACCAGTGGCTGGAGCAGGAACACGTCCCGTTCCCGGCAGTTGGACTGAAGCTGCACCTCCAGGCAGTCGTTGGCGAACCGGCTGACCCGGGTCGGGCTCAGCGGCACGCCGAGGTGGGCGCAGACCTCCTGGGCCAGTTCTGGATGGGCACTGCCGCTGAAGACGGCGATGTCTCGCACGATCCGCTCCTCGCATGACCGGCACCGGCTGCCGCGTTCATGCTACTGGGCCGGTCCGCACCGGTAGAGGACCTCCGTGCTCGCCATGGCCCCGGCGAGCCCCGGCAGGGACGAGCCCCCGGCGGCGACGTCCGTGCCGCCGTAGGCCGAGGCCGGCACCCTGGCGCAGGTGGCCCGCACCCAGCCGGTGATCTGCGCGGCGGCGGTCTGCCCGGTGCCGGCCGGTGGCGTCCCGATGGCGCCGCCCGGCTTCCGCGTGCCGTCGGCCGCCGTCCTGGTGCCGCCGGCCGTGAGGCTCGTGCCACGGCCGCCGCTCAGCAGCACGTAGCGCACCTTGCCGGTGGCGACCAGCTGCTGGAACCGGTCCTCGGTCGGGAACGGCACCCGGCCGCTGAAGCCGCCGATCGGCAGGACATGAGCGCCGGCCGCCAGGATGTACGGCGCGGCCGAGCTCCAGCCGGTGGTGGCGAACACATAGGCGGCGGAGCCCTGGTGCGCGCGGGTGTAGGCGAGCAGCCGGTTCTGGGCCGCGCTCAGTCCGCCGCCCGTCGCGGTGCCGCCGAAACCGCCCCCGAATCCGCCCCGGGCGCCGGAGCCGTCCCGGCTCATGCCGCGTGTGCCGCCGCTGATCCCCCGCCCGAACCCCCCTTCGCCGGCCCATGCCGTCCGCCCGAGCCGTGCGGCCCCGGGGCCCGTCGTGCCATGGCTGCGGGGCACGCCGTTCGGGCCGACCGAGCCCATGACGTTGGTGCGGTACGACGGAGCGAAGACCTGCACCGCCCACGCGCTCGGCGCGATGAGCAGGGCGGCCAGACAGGCGGCGAGACCGGCGAGCGCGAGCCTGCCGCCTGCGCGCGGCCGCCCCGGCCGGGCGACGAACAGCAGCGCCAGGCCGGCGAGGCCGAGCACGGCCACGGTGGGCGGCAACCACGGCACGAACGACGGGAACTGGCCGGCCAGGTACGCGGCCCAGACCGCCGTCGCCGCCACCGCGCCCGGCAGGGCCCAGGCGCGCGGCCCGCCGGCCCGGTGGGCGCGCCACATCAGCACGGTCCCTGCGCCGGTGAGCGCGGCGAGCGGCACCGCGATCACGCCCATGTAGTACGTGTGCCCGGCGACACTGCCCGCGCTGAAGACCAGGAAGTACAGGGCGAGCCAGGTGCTCCACAGCACGTACCCGGCGCGCAGCCGGTCGGTGCGCGGCCGGCCCCGGGACCACAGCAGTCCGCACACCGCGGCGATCGCGGCGATCGGGTAGAACCAGCCGGTCTGGGAGGCGAGCGCCGTGTCGAACATCTTCCCCCAGCCGTCCTGGCCACCGCCGGGCCCGCCGGCCGCCTGGGACCTGGCACCCGCCCCGGCGGCCGTGGGCTCAGCAGCCGCTGCCCCCGCGCCGGTCGAGCCGCGCGGGTCCCGGGCCGCCCCGGCGCCCTGCGCACCGCCCGTGCCGAGGTCGCGGTGACCGTCGTACGTACCGGCGCCGCCGTGACCGCCTCCGCCGAACTGGCTGCTGACGCTGCCCGTGGAGGCCGCGTCGATGCCGAGCGAGGAGAAACGGGTCAGGAAGTTGTAGCCGACCACCATGCTGAACGCCGAGTTGTTGGTGGTGCCATCCACATAGGGCCGGTTCTGGGCCGGAGTG
The DNA here is from genome assembly GCF_020181035.1 of Streptomyces sp. CoH27. Classification (GTDB taxonomy): domain Bacteria; phylum Actinomycetota; class Actinomycetes; order Streptomycetales; family Streptomycetaceae; genus Streptomyces; species Streptomyces camelliae. The sequence goes on along the minus strand of NZ_JAIQYY010000009.1, from coordinate 82,927 downwards.
AGGGTGACGGCGACCATCCAGGACGCCGACACGGCGGTCATCACCAGGGCGGAGACGCCGAGGTGCGCCAGCCGGCGGCGCAGCGGGAGCGGTGCGGAGAGCAGATGGACCAGCGCGAGTGCGGGCAGGACGACCCACGCCTCCAGCATCTTGGCCTGGAAGCCGACGCCGATCCACACACCGGCCATGACCAGCGGGCGCAGCCGGCCGTCCCGGGCGGCCCGCTGGGTGGCCTCGGCCGCCAGCAGCAGGCACAGCGTGAACATGGGGTCCTCGACCGAGGTGCGGAACAGCCCGATCGCGACGGGCGTCACCAGGAAGGCCGCGCCGGCGATGAGCGCCGCGTGCACCCCGGCCCAGCGGCGCACCAGGCGGTACAGCACCAGCAGGCTCGCCACCCCTTCCAGGACCTGGGGAAGGGTCACCGACCACGGATGGAATCCGAAGATCCGTGCAGAGAGCGCTTGCGGCCACAGGAATCCCGGCAATTTGTCGAGCGTGATGGAATTCCCGGGGTCGAAAGAGCCGTAGAAGAAGGCCTTCCAGCTCTGCGTCATGCTGCGGACCGCGCTCGCGTAGAACGTGTGGTACGTGCTGCGGTCGATGCCCCAGGCGAAGAGCACAGCGGCGAGCACGACGAGGACCAGCAGCACAGGGCGGGCGTATGCGGGCTCGCCGTGGGGTGATCGCCAGGGCGGGCGGCGGACGGCTCCGGTGGGGGCGGCTGTGTCGAGGACGTTCGTGGCCATGCGCAGCAGTCTTCGTCACCGAAGACGTGCGCACCGCCGGTGAAGCTCCCTTTCAAGGAAACTCTCACCGCCCCCAGGCCGATTCTTTAATCGCATGGGAGCGCGCTGACGCCGATCAGGTGAATTCCTTACCCAGGGCAGGGCATCGACGCTCAGTGGTCAGTGCAGCGTCCAGGTGTACTTGCCCCCGCCCACCCAGCGGACCATGTCCGGGTCGTCCAGGTCGTGGATGGTGATGCCGTACGAGGCGGCGGTCTCCAGTACGTCGGTGACGTTCCTGGCCTCACCGATCACCTGACCGTCGATCTCCATGATCCGGAAGGGGGGCTCGCCCGGTTTGCCCGGACACACGCCGAGTACCAGGACCCGCGGATGGGAGATGTGGGGCACTCCTTGTTCGGTCATGGAACAGAGCCTAGAACCGTGCCGTTCCTCGCGCTCCTTTCGTACCTCTGGTCCACCCTGGGTGCATGGAACCCGTCGCCGCCCTCGACCGGATCGCCTTCCTGCTGGAGCGGTCGCTCGCGCCCTCCTACCGGGTGAAAGCCTTCCGTACGGCCGCCCGGACGCTGGCCGCGCTGCCTGCGGGCGAGGTCGCCGAGCGGGCCGCGGCGGGCACGCTGGAGGCGCTGAAGGGGGTCGGGCCGAAGACCGCGCAGGTGGTACGGGAGGCGCTGGCCGGGGAGGTGCCCGGCTATCTGCGCAAGCTGGAGGAGGAGAGCGGGGGCGGGCCCGCCGAGGGCACCGGGGCCGGGCTGCGGGCGCTCATCCGCGGGGACTGCCACACCCACTCGGACTGGTCCGACGGGGGCAGCCCCATCGAGGAGATGGGGCGGGCGGCGGCCGCGCTCGGGCACGAGTGGACCGCCCTGACCGATCACTCACCGCGGCTGACCGTGGCCCGCGGCCTGTCGCCGCAGCGGTTGCGCGAGCAGCTGGAGGTGGTGGCCGGGCTGAACGCGCGCTGGGCGCCGTTCCGGCTGCTCACCGGCATCGAGTGCGACATCCTGGAGGACGGTTCGCTGGACCAGGAGCCCGAGCTGCTGGACCGGCTGGACGTGGTCGTGGTGTCCGTGCACTCCAAGCTGCGGATGGACGCCCGCTCGATGACCCGGCGGATGGTCGCCGCCGTCCGCGATCCGCACGCGGATGTGCTCGGGCACTGTACGGGGCGTCTGGTCACAGGGCGGGGGCGGCCGGAGTCGGAGTTCGACGCGGACGCGGTGTTCGCCGCGTGCGCCGAGTCCGGTACGGCCGTGGAGATCAACAGCAGGCCCGAGCGGCTGGATCCGCCCCGGCGGCTGCTGCGCCGGGCGGTGGCCGCGGGGGTGCTGTTCTCGGTGGACACCGACGCGCACGCGCCGGGCCAGCTGGACTGGCAGATCCTCGGCTGCGCCCGGGCCGAGGAGTGCGGGGTGCCCGCCGAGCGGGTGGTGACCACCTGGTCGGCCGAGGAGCTGCTGGACTGGACCCGGGCCGGCCGGGTCCCGGCCCGCGCGGCGAGCGCGTGAGGCAGGGGAAAGCCCCGGCCGTGACGGGGGAATCACGACCGGGGCGGTCGGGCGGTGGGCGCGGAGGGCGGTCGCCTCTCGGCGAAGGGCTCCACAGGGCTTCAGCCGAACGATCGTCCCTGTGGGCGGATGGTGAGGCCCGGGGACACTGTCCCTCCACACCCACGGTTGGTTCAACAGGCAACCACCCGTGGGTGTTCCGAGAGGGTACGTGACCTGCGTCACCGTCCAGCCGTGTCCGATCCGGCGAGCTCGGCGGTCCGTACGGCGCCTGCCTCGATGAAGTCCCGCAGGTCGGCGGTGAGCCGGGCGGCATGCGTGACGAACATGCCGTGGCCGCCGTGCTCGTACACCTTCAGGGTGCCGTCCGGCACCAGCCGGGCCACCCGCTCCCCGGTGAGGGCCAGCGGCGCCGAGGTGTCGTGGGTGCCGTGCAGGACCAGCACCGGGAGGTGCAGGCCGGGCAGCTCGTCGACGAGGTCCAGCTCGGCGACGGCGGCCCGGATCCCGGTGGCGGCGCGGGCCGAGGCGGACAGGCACAGGTCGATGAGGTAGCGGACGTAGTCCGGGGAGACCTGGTTCTCGGGGAACTGGACCGCGAAGAAGTCGTCCGCGAAGCGGGCGAACCAGGCGGCGCGGTCACTGCGGAAGGACTCCTCGTCGGCGCGCACGAGAGCGGGGTCGATACCCTCCGGCACATTCGGCGAGCGGACGATCCCCGGGCTGACCCCGGCGACCAGGGCGACGCGGTCCACGCGTGCGGTGCCGTGCCGGGTCACGCAGCGGATGACCTCGGCGGTGCCGACGGAGTGCCCGACGAGGGTGACCCCGCTGAGGTCGAGGTGGTCGAGCAGGCCGTACAGGTCGTCGGCGAGGGTGTCGAGGTCGTAGCCGGACCAGGTGTCGTCGGAGCGACCGTGGCCCCGCCGGTCCAGCGCCACGCAGCGGAAGCCCGCCTCCGCGAGCGGCAGGGTCTGGTACTCCCACATGTCATGGCCGAGATAGGCGCTGGCGACGAAGACGGCGACGGGGCCCGTCGCGGGGCCGTGGTCGATGTAGTGCAGGCGGGTACCGTCGACGGGGCTCTCGAAGTACGGCATGGGTGCCTCCTCGGCTGTCCGGACCAGGTGCGACGCTACTCGGTCGCGCTGACGTCACCGATACTCCCGGGATCTCGCGCACGGGTCGATTACTTATGAGGTCATGGCCGCACGCACTCAGCGCGCGGAGCGCTCCCGCAAGGCGGTGCGCCAGGCCGGCCCGGGGTCCTCGGGGACCGGTTCGGGGCGGCGGCCGCCACCGGCGAAGAAGTCGGCCAGCGGCAGGATCGCGGCGCCGACGGTCACCGCGTCGGGGCCGAGCCGGCCCAGGTCGATGGTGACCCGGTCGGCCGGGTGGCGCAGGGCGTACGTCGCCGCGTGCCGGCGTACGGCGGGCAGGAAGCGGCTGCCGAGCTGGAGGCCGGCCCAGCCGCCGACGATGATCCGCTCGGGCTGGAAGAGGTTGATCAGGTCGGACAGGCCCGCGCCGACGTACTCGGCGGTCTCCTCCAGGACGGCACGGGCCACCGGGTCGGGCGCGGTGCCCTCGGGCGGGTAGGCGGCGGCGAGCATCGCGGTGAGCCGGGTCTCCTCGTCGGTGCCCTCCGGCGGCCTGCCGCCCTCCTCGCACCAGCGGGCGAGCAGCGACTCGGCACCCGCGTAGGCCTCCAGGCAGCCCGGCGCCCCGCACCGGCAGCGGCGCCCGCGCACCCGTACCGTCAGATGCCCCCACTCCACGGCCCGCCCGTGCTCCACCTCCGGGGTGACCAGGCAGGCGCCGACGCCGGAGCCGAAGAGCACGACCACGGCGTTGCGGGCGCCACGTCCCGCGCCGAACCACATCTCGGCCTGGCCCAGGGTCTTGGCACCGTTGTCGATGAAGTACGGGATCTCGTCGGGGAGCCGGGAGGCCGAGCGGAGCAGCTGTTCCAGCGGTACGGCGTCCCAGCCGATGGTCTGGCCGTGGACGACGGCACCCCGGTCCGGGGTGTGCTCGACGATGCCGGGGACGCCGACACCGACGCCGAGCAGCCGCTCGGGCGCGGCCCGTTCGTCGCCGAGGACCTCGGCGACGGCGTCGCGGATGTGGCCGGCGATCACCTCGACGTCGTAGCCTTTCGGGGTCAACGGGCGTTCTGAGCGGGCGAGTTCGGTCAGGGTCAGGTCGAACAGCTCGACGCGGATCCGGGTCTCGCCGACGTCGACGCCGATCATCTGTCCGCTGTGCGGGGCGATGCGCAGCAGGGTGCGCGGCCGGCCGCCGTCGGAGTCGACGCTGCCGGCCTCCTCGACCAGGCCGTCGGCGACCAGATCGGCGACCACGTTGCTGACCGAGCCGGAGCTCAGGCCCGTCGCGGGTCCCAGCTCGAACCGGCTCAGCGGGCCCGCGAAATACAGCTTCTGGAGCACGGCCGTGCGGTTGCCCCGTCTGAGGTCGCGTACCGTGCGCCCGCTCCGCCCCGCCATGCCGCTCCCTTCACGAACCCCGCCCGACCTGCAACATACCCTTTCGGGCAGCCGGAACGCGACTTTCCAGCCGCCTTAGTTCACGCTATGAGCTAAGTCGTTGCGCCCGCTATGCGTCACGTGTGAGCCGGGCGATGTCGTCCAGCGCGGCGACGAGTTGCGGCGCGACCGTCTCCCGGACCCACCGGACATGCCCCTCCCCGGCCTGCCGCGGCACCGTCTCGACCAGCATGATCAGGTACAGATAGGCGCGGTACAGGGCGTATCGGATCCGCTCCGCGGGGCCGAAGACGGCCCGGCCGCCGCCCTCCCGGTAGCCGGCGAGAAAGTCCCGGTCCTTCTCGATGTCGTCCAGCAGGGCCAGGGAGACGAAGTCGGCGACCGGGTCGCCCCAGAACATGCGCTCGCCGTCGATGAGTCCGCCGATGCGGGGTCCGCCGGGGGCGCGGTGGACCAGGATGTTGCCCTGCCACAGGTCGAAGTGGACCGGGCGCGGGACGGTGACCTCGTCCAGTGCGCCGTACCCGGCCGCGAGCGCCTTCGCCACCTCGTCGGCGGGGAGCGGCAGTTCGGCGGCATAGCGGCGGGCGTCGTCCAGGACGGCGTCGAGCATCGCGGTGAACGCCGTACGCCAGTCGGGGGCGAGCGGGCCGAGCGCGCCGGACGGGTATCCGAAGGCGGGTCCGGTGATCTCGTGCAGCCGGGCCACCTGGGCGCCCAATTCCCGGCGCAGCGCTGCTCGTTCGGCCCCTGTCAGGGAGTCGTCCCAGGGGGTGCCGGGGCAGCGGGTCTGGAGGGTGTGGCGAACGCCGGGACCGTCGTCGGTGTGGAGGGCGCGCGGGGCGGGGACGCCGGCCTCGGCGGCGGCGCGGCAGAACTCCGTCTCGGCGGCGAGGAGCCGGGACTCGTAGCGGAGCCCCGGCCCGGTCGGCGCGGTCTTGAGAACGTAGCGGCCGCCGTCGGTGAGCCGCAGCTCCTCGACTTTGTTGTAGGTGCCGCCGCCGAGCGGGCGCACCCCGGCCAGCCGGTCCGGCGGCAGGCCCGCCGCGGCCAGGATCCGCCGGGCCCGCTCCTCGGAGACCTCGACCTGCGCGTCCCTGACCTGCGAGTCTCTGACCTGCGCGTCCCCAGCCTGCACACCTCCGGCCTCTGAGTCACCCACCGGGCCCCTCCCCCGCGGCTCAGCCGGCCGCGTACACGTCCTCGACGTAACGCCCGTCCGCCATCAGTGAGTTCAGCCAGTTCTCGGCCGCCGCCTCGTCAGCGTGGGAGCGTTCCCGGTACAGGGTACGGAACGCCTCGCGCACGCCGGGAGCCATCCGGGAGCCGTCGCCGCAGACGTAGACTCGGGCGCCGGAGTTCAGCAGGTCCCAGACTTCGTCGGCCTCTGCGGCGATGCGGTGCTGGACGAACATGGCGCCGTTCTGCGGGGCGGCGCTGAAGGCGGGGCGCAGCGAGACGGCGCCGGCGGTCTCGGCGGCCCGCAGTTCGTCCGCGTGCAGGAAGTCGGCGTCGGGGGCGTCACATCCGAAGTACAGGAGCGCGGGCGGGAGTTCGGCGCCCGCGGCACGGGCCGTGACACGGTCGGCCACGGCGCCGCGGAACGGGGCGAGTCCGGTGCCGGCGGCGATCATCACGACCGGCGCCGAGCCGTCGATCCGGAAGGCCTCGCGGCAGGGCTGGACGCGGGCGTACACGGTGTCGCCGGGCTTCAGGGCAGCCAGGTGGCCGGATCCGGTGCCCTGGTAACGGCCGCGGCCCGAGCGGGCGGGGGCGTCGAGCACGGAGACCATGAGGTCCGCCTGGCCCGGGGCCACGGCCGGCGAGGAGGAGACGGAGTAGTGGCGGGGCTTGAGCGGCGTCAGCAGGTCGAGCAGGAGCGGCCAGCCGAGGGCGCCGCGCAGGGCCGGGTTGTCCTCGACGAGCTCCAGGAGGGTGCGCGGGTCGTCCGGGGTGACGGCGGCGAGGGCGGCGCGCTCGGGCGGGCAGGGGTTGGCCTCGGCCAGCAGGGCCAGCTGCCGGGCGGTCGGCCGCTCCTGCAACTCGACGTGATGCGTGAGGAGTTGACGCACCGTCAGCGGTCGGTCCACGGCGAGGCTGTCGCGGCGCGGGCGGGTGGCCCGGATGTCCAGCACGGCGTCGGCGTCGAGGCCGAACGCGGCGAGCGCGCGGTCCACCAGCTCGGGGGCGTGGGCGGGGAGCACGGTCAGGTGGTCGGCGGTGCGGTAGGTGACGCCCTCGGGCAGGGCGACGCGCAGGAACCGCTTGGTGCGGGGGTGGTCCGGCGCGGTGAGGTCGTAGGCCTCGGTGACCGTCATCGGGACCAGCTCGTGGCGTTCGGCGAGGGCGTCCAGCGGGCCGCCGGTGAGGGTGCGGACCTCGTAGGCGTGGGCGGGCTCGTCCCCGGTCGGCCGCGTGGCGTCGGGGTCGCCGTACTCGGCGAGCAGGGCGGTGCGCAGCCGGGCGGTGAACTCCCGTACGGTGCCGGTGAGATCGCCGGAGGCGTCGGCGGCGGCCCGCTCGGTCAGCCGGATGGCGCCGAGTCCGGCGAGGCGGGCGTCGACCCGGGTGGGGACCTGCTGGTAGGTGGCGGCCCAGTTGCGGTCGCCGACACCGAGGACCGCGTAGGTGACGCCGGTCAGGTCGGGGGTGCTGTCCAGCCAGGCGGTGAAGGCGCCGGCGTCGTCGGTGGGGCGGCCGTTGTAGGAGGCGGCGGTGATGACGACGGGGCGGTCGGTGGGCAGTCCGTCCGCGTACGCGTCCAGGGCGGCGACCTCGGTGGCGCAGCCGACGGCGGCGGCCTCGTCGGCGAGCTGGGCGGCGAAGGCGCGGCAGGTGCCGTAGTTGCTGCCGTGCAGGAACAGGGCGCCGGTGCCGGGGCGGACGCGGGCCGGGAGGGTGTCCGGGTCCGTGGTCTGCTCGGTCCGCGCCGGGAGGGCGCCGGGCAGCGGGGCATGGACGCGGTCGGCGGGGGTGCGCGGGGTGAGCGTGAGGGTGAAGCCCTCGGGCTTGAGGGTGAGGGTCTCCTTGATGTGGAGCCGGTAGTCGGCGTGGTCGTGCAGCCGGTAGCGGTGGACCAGCATGGCGAGCAGCATGGTGGCCTCGTGCAGCGCGAACTGCCGTCCGATGCAGGCGCGTTCGCCGGTACCGAAGGGTTTGAAGGCGTGCACCGGGCGGGCCGCCTCCGCCTCGGCGGTGAACCGCTCGGGGTCGAAGTGCTCCGGGTTGTCGCCCCACACGGGCTGGCGGTGCAGCATCGGGGCCATGACGGTCACGGCCTGTCCGGCGCGCAGCGGGATCCGGCCGCCGAGCAGGGTGTCCTGGCGGGCCTTGCGGGTGAAGGCGGCGGCCGTCGGCCACAGCCTGAGGGCCTCGTTGAGGACCTGGCGGGTGTAGGTGAGCCGGCCGATCTCGTCGTACGTCGGCTCCGGGTCGGGGTCGTCGCCCCACAGGGCGTCGGCCTCGCGCTGCACCAGCCGGAGCACGGCCGGATGCTTGGCGAGGTAGTACAGGGCGAAGGACATCGCGCCGGAGGTCGTCTCGTGGCCGGCGATCAGGAAGGTGATGACCTGGTTGCGGATGTTGGCCGCGTCCAGGGTGGTGCCGTCGGCGGGGTGCGGGGCGCTGAGCATCAGTCCGAGCAGGTCCTCGGCGCCGCTCTGGTCGGTGCCGGCGCGGGAGGCGATGACGTCGTCCACGACCTGGGCGAGGTAGTCCGCGTCCTGCCGGAAGGCCGCGTCGGCGGCGGAGTGGTCCTGGCCCGGGGTGCGGGCCAGACGGGTCATGCTCCACTCCAGGCAGCGGACCATCGACTCCACGAAGGGGTGCGGCTCGGCCCGCTCGAACGACCCGAAGTCGTAGTCGAACCCGGCCAGTCCGATGGTGTCGAGGGTCATGCGGGTCATGTCGTCGGGCACGTTCACGGCCTGCCCGTCCCGGGCCGCGCGGTCCCAGGCGTCGATGAGCCGGCGGGCCACCTTGAGCATGACCGGGTGGTAGGTGCGCATCGAGCCGAGCGCGAAGGCGGGCATCAGGATGTCGTGCGCCTTGGCCCAGTTGGGTTCGTCGTTGTACGCCGTGAACAGGCCGTCGGCGGCGAATGCGCGCACGTTCTCCAGGGCGGGCCCGATGTGCTTGGCGAACCGCTCCTCGTCGGCGAGGTCCGCGACCAGGTCGGCGTCGGCGACGAACGTCACGTCCCGCCCGTGCAGCCGGCGCACCAGCACCGGCCCGTGCGTGCGCATCAGCTCCATGACCTGCTGGATCGGGGTGCGGCCGGGACCGGTGGCGGTGATGTCGACGACGGGGACGCCGGGCAGGGTTCCGGCCGGGTCGGGGTGCGGAGCGGTGGGGGTCATGGCGCGCCAACTGCCTTTCGCGGTAACGGAGTACTCGGGGTAACGGAGTACTGCGTTCCAGGGTGGGTGAGCGGCGGCGCGGGCCCGGGCCCCGGCACTACACGATTCCGCAGTCAAAACTTGGTTGCGGGTCTTGCGCCGGCCGCGCGTCCGGGCTCGCGGTCGCGGTGCAGGGTGCGGGCGGTTTGCCGCTGACCTGGATCTTCGTCTTGGATGAACGATGAACAAGGATGAGGGGGCGGCTCGACACCTCGGGAGGTGGGCATGGACCTGCGGCGGGCCGACGCGGTCGTCTGGCGCAACCGGGCCCTGATGGTCTTCGACCGGGTGTCGGTGCCGGTCGCGGTGTGCGATGTGTACGGCAAGGTGGTGCTGGCGAATCCCGCGATGGCCGCGGAGTGCGGTACGACGCCGGGGCGGCTGCGCGGGCGGGACGTGCTGGAGCTGTTCCGCCCGCAGGAGACCGGCCAGGTGGAGCGGATCGCCGAGGCGCTGCGGCTGCGGCACCGCTCGCGCTACCAGGTGTCGGTGCGCTGGCAGGCGCCCGGCGGGGTGGAGCGGTTCGGGGAGCTGACGGCGGACCCGGTGAGCGACAGCGTGGACGAGACACCGTCCCTGCTGGTGATGCTGCGGGTGCAGGGCGAGTGCGGGCCGCCGCCCACGCCGGAGCCGACCCCCGTCACTCCGGTCGAGGGCCAGGTCCTGGCACTGCTGGCGGGCGGCGCCGACACGGCCGCCGCCGCCCGCGCACTGGGCCTCAGCAAGGACGGTGTCACCTATCACCTGCGCCGCCTGTCGGCCCGCTGGGGTGCGGCGAACCGCACCGAACTGGTGGCCCGCGCCTATGCGTCGGGGGTTCTTGTGCCGGGGTTGTGGCCGCCGGAGGCGAGGGTCCCGGAGGCGAGGATGCCGGAGGGGGAACAGGGCCGGGGCGGAGCGAGCCACCGTTGTTGACTCCGGGTGCGCGGGGGCGCGCCCACGTTGTCAGCCGGCCGCCCCGGAGCCGGCCACCGTCGCGTCACCCGCCGCCGTCGCCGCGTACGCCGTGCCCGCGCCCTCCGATGCCCCGAAGCGGGCCAGGATGTGCCAGACCATCTTCAGGTCCTGGAGTGCGTAGCGTCCGCTGCGGGCCGCGTCGCCGAGGACGCGGGGGGTGAGCAGTCCGCGCTCGGCGACGGACGCGCCGAGGTCGGCGTACTGCGGACCCCGGTATCCGGCGTGGCGGCGCAGTGCGGTGACGGTGAGCCGGTAGCCGGGGTGCCAGTCGAGCGGGAAGGGCAGGCGCCGGGCCGCCGTCTCGACCGGGGTGCCCCGGTAGCTCGCGTCGAGGACGAGTGCCTCGACGTCCCTGGCCAGCAGGACACCGGCGTGGACATGGCTCTCGATGTAGTCGTTCAGCGGGTCCTGCTCGTCGGCCTCGGCGAGCGCGATCAGCGGCATCGCCGCGGCCACCCCGAAGTCGGCGGGCTCGGCCGCGCTGTCCGGATAGCAGAAGGTGGCCCGCTCCAGGACCGCCCCGGTGAGCCGGAGGTGCGAGGAGCCGAAGCGCGGGGCGGCGCCGACGACCTGGTGGCGGAAGTCCAGCGCACCGTACACCGGCCGCTCGGCCGGGGGCGCGTCGTCGTACGCGCCCCCGAAGATCCGGCTCTCCCAGCGTGTGCGGTCGCCGCCCGGGTGCGCGGTGAGGCCGCCGTTGCTGGTGCCCGTGACGTACTGCGAGTGGTACGCGCCGTCCTGGGCGAGCGCCGCCAGGATGGGCAGTCCGGCGGAGATCCGGTCGGGGTGGAAGTTCAGGGTGATGCGCAGTGCGGGGTCGAGCGGTGGGCCGGACACCCCGGCCGCGACATGGTCCAGCGCCCGCCGGGCGCGCGGCGGCAGCCCGCACCGGAAATCCATTGGCCCACCCTCCCCTTGGCTACGTACGCTAGCCGTGAACCTAGACCCCCTAGGTATACGCCCGACGACAATCCATTGTTTCCCCGACGCATCCAGAAGGACTCCCCCATGAAACCGCTCACCGAGCAGGACATCCGCAATTCCTTCGTCAACTGCTCGAAGGGTGAGGCCAAGCGGCTGGCAGTCCCGCGCGATCTCGGTGAACGCCCGTGGGACGACCTGGACTTCCTCGGCTGGCGGGATCCGGGCGCGCCCGACCGCAGCTATCTGGTCATCGAACGGGACGACCGGCTCGTGGGCGTCACCCTGCGCTTCCAGGCCGCGCAGCGCGGTTTTCTGCACCGCAGCATGTGCTCGGTGTGCCTGACCACGCATCCGCGCGGCGGGGTGACGCTGATGACCGCACGGAAGGCGGGACCGGCGGGCCGCGAGGGCAACTCGGCCGGCCTGTACATGTGCACCGACCTGGCGTGTTCCCTGTATGTGCGGGGGCGGAAGATCCCGGAGTCCGGGATCCGGATCGAGGAGAGCCTGACGGTCGATGAGCAGATCGCCCGCGCTACGGCCAACGTGCACGCCTTCCTCGACAAGCTGGACGCGTGACACCGCCGTTCACGCCATGCTGAGCACGATCTTGCCCCGGTTGCCCCGGCTCTCCAGCCGCTCGTGCGCCTCCCGCGCCCGCTCCAGCGGCAGTACCGTCTCGACCGGCACCCGGTAGCGGCCCGCGGCCACGCGCTCGGCGAGTTCGCGCAGGTCGGGGCGGGGATCGTAGCCGTGGATCTGCAGGTTGGTGAGCTGGAAGCCGAGGATCGCGATGTTCTTGGGGTAGAAGTCGCGGGTGTCCAGGGTGGTCGGCGCCAGAGCCACGTTGGCGAGGGAGACGACCCGGCCGCCGTGCGCGGTCTCGCACAGGCTCCGCCGCAGGGACGGGCCGCCCACGGTGTCGAGGACGACGTCGGCGCCGCGCCCGCCGGTCAGCCGCAGCACCTCCTCGACCTCCCCGTCGTCGGTGTGCCGGGACGTGTCGACGACGTCGGCGGCCCCGAACTCCCCTGCCCACGCGGACCGTTCGGCCGAGCCCGCGAGGGCGACGACCCGGGCGCCGGCCTCGGCGGCGATCTGCACGGCCGCGGTGCCGACCCCGCTCGCCGCGGCCTTGACCACGACGGTCTCCCCCGCGGTGACCTGGGCCAGCCTGCGCAGGCAGTACCAGGCGGAGAGCCAGGCGATGGGCAGGGTCGCCGCCTCGACCGGGTCGAGCCCGTCGGGCCGTGCGGCCACCTGCCGGGCGGAGACCGCGGCCGACTCGGCGTAGTAGCCGGGCGATTCGGCGCCGCCGAACGCGATCACCGGCTGCCCGACACGGAATCCGGTCACACCCTCGCCCAGCGCGGCCACCGTGCCGGCCGCCTCCGCGCCCGGGATCAGCGGGGGCCGTCCCGCCCGGTGATAGGAACCTGCGCGCAGCAGCGCGTCCGCGCGGTTCACGCCGGCCGCCGCGATCCGCACCAGCACCTGTCCCGGACCGGGCACCGGGTCCGGCACCTCCACCGGCACCAGCACCTCGGGCCCGCCGAACTCCTCGATCCGCACCGCACGCATGACACACCCACCCTGCTCGGAGGACTCCGGCGCACAGCACGGGCACCGGCGGGCGAGGCCGTCGGCACCGATACTGACACCGGTTGAAGTGGTGTCACTCTGCGACACTGGTTCAACCAGTGTCAAGACACCATATGAAACGGTGTCCCACGCTAGGCTTGCCCGCATGACCCAGCCAGCGGATCCCGCACTCGCCTTTCCCTTCGTCGGCGGCCGTCCCTGCCTCGACTTCGTCGCCACGCTCGGCAAGCGGCACGCCACCCCCGTGGAGCGGATCCCCGACCCCGCCGCTCTGGCCCGCTGGATCACCGAGGCGGGCCTGGCGGTCGCGGACGAGCCGGCCCCGGTCGCCGTACGGGACCTCGCCGAGGCCCGCGCCCTGCGCGAGGCGGTGTACCGCGTGCTGCGGGCGGCCATGGCCGGGCGGGAGCCGGAGACGGCCGACGTGGCGCTGGTCAACGAGGTCGCGGCCCGGCCCGACCTCGCGCCCCAGCTGGGCCGCCGGCGCTGGGCGGCCCGCCGGCCGGCCCGAGCCGCTCTCGCCACCGTGGCCCGCGACGCCGTCCTGCTGGTCGGCGGCCCGCTGCTGGAGCGGGTCAAGGAGTGCGGCAACCCGGACTGCTCCCTGCTCTTCCTCGACGACTCCCAGGCCCGCCGGCGCCGCTGGTGCTCCATGGAGCGCTGCGGCAACCTGGCGAAGATCGCCGGCTACCGCTCACGCAACCGGGCGGCGACCGGGCCGTAGCACCCGGATGCCCGGCCCCGGACGAGCGGCGGCCTCGCGTCACCCCGACCGGGCGCGTTCGACAGGTCCGGGGAACGGGAACAGGCCAAGGGATGTACGTCGTACGGAAGTGGTCCGCGGGGCTGCTGCGTCTGCTGGAGCGTCGCCGGGAGCCGGTGGTCGTCCAGACGCTGCGGTCGGCCGCGGCTGCGACGATCGCCTATGTCATCGCCCTGCGGCTGAGCCCGGAGCCGGCGCCGCTCACCGCGCCGCTGACCGCGCTGCTGGTCGTCCAGGTGACCTTCTACGCCACCCTCACCAACGGCATCCGGCGGGTGAACTCGGTGGTGGCCGGGGTGCTGGTCGCCATCGCCTTCAGCGTGCTGGTGGGGCTGACCTGGTGGAGCCTCGCGCTGCTGATCGTGGCCTCGCTGGCCGTCGGGCACCTGGTGCGGGTCGACGAGTACGTGGCCGAGGTGGCGATCAGCGCCATGCTGGTGCTCGGGGTCACCACCGTCGGCTTCACCGCCTGGGCGCGGATCGTGGAGACGCTGATCGGCGCCGTCGTCGGCACGGCCTGCAATCTGCTGCTGCCACCCCCGGTGTGGGTGGACGAGGCGGGCCGCTCGATCGAGGACCTGGCCCGCCGGCTGCGGCAGCTGATGCTGCGGATGGGTGAGGAGGCCGCGGGCGGCACCCCCTGGCAGCGGGCGGCCGAGCGGCTGCACGAGGCGCGGCGGCTGGATGCGCACATCGCCCAGGTGGACGCCTCGCTGCGGCAGGCCGAGGACAGCCTGCGGCTCAACCCCCGCGTCAAGGAGGGGCTGCTGCACCGGGTGGTGCTGCGCACCGGACTCGACACACTGGAGATCTGCACGGTGGTCCTGCGGGTGCTGGCCCGGTCCTTCACGGATCTGGCGAAGGCCCGCGGGTCGGAGGAACTGTTCCCGTCCGGCATCGGGCCGACCGTGGGGCAGCTGCTGTCCGAGATCGGCGACGCCGTCGTCAGCTTCGCGGTGCTGGTCACCACGCATCTGAGCGAGAACGCCGAGTCGGCCGAGGCGCGCCTGTCGGCCGAGCTGCACACGGCGGCCGGCACCCGGGACCGGCTGGCCGAGCTGCTGCGCGAGGAGGTCCGCCGGGACTGGGCGAACTGGCAGCTGCTGGGCGCCGTGCTGACCGAGGCGAACCGGATCATCGATGAGCTGAACACCGAGCACCGCACCCGCCGCCTGCTGGAGGAGCTGGACCGGGTCTCCCGGGAGCATCGGGCCAAGCTGCCGCGCATGACCCGGCTGCGCGAGCGCCTCGGCGTCCAGGAGGAGCTGTGGCGGAACCGTGCCGGGTTCGGCGAGCGTTCTCGCTGAAAGAGCACGAAGAACACGGCAAGGGGGACGACCGGATGACCGGTTCCGGAGTACGGATCGACGGGAACACGCTGCGCCTGCCGGGCGGGGCGGCGGTGCGGTTCATCCGCACCCTGCGGCTGCCCGAGACGGGCACGCATCCGCTGCCGCCGGGACTGGGCGAGTTCCCCGTCCGGCGGATCGCCGACTACGCCGACCGGGTGCCCGAGCAGTGGCGGGTGCGCGGCGGTGTGATGCTGCCGATGTATCTGCGCGAGGCGATGTGGCTGAGCTTCTCCGGGACGACCGAGCCGGCCGCACTCCAGGTGGGCGTCGGCAAGGTGTGCGCGGTCTCCGGCAAGCCGTGGAGCGACCGTCTCGGCCGGGATCCGCAGAACTACGTCGTGCTGCCCCGCCAGCCCTGGCTGGACGGCCTCAACTCCGGGAAGGGCACCGTCCGGCAGTTCGTCGCCGTGCCGCTGGGGCTCGGCGCGACGGTGGAGGGGCAGGTCAGCGGCGAGGAGGTGTGGGGCGGGGTGCAGCTCCAGTCGTTCCAGCTGCGCGACGACCTGCTCGCCGAGTGGCGGCGCCATGAGCAGGAGAAGGAGGCGGCCCGGCGCAGGGCCCTGGCGGCCGGGCCGTCGGGCGGGTACGGCGCGCCGATGATGATGTCCGCGCCGGGAGCGGCCGCACCCGGTGCTCCCAGGGCCGCCGCCCTGGGGCTGGGCGTCGGCGGTTCGATGCGCCAGGAGGTGTACCGGGACGACCGGCCGCTCACCGACTGGTCCGAGCGGCCCGCCGGGCGCGTGTTCGTGCACCTGGTCACGCCGCCCGACTGGCGGCGCATCACCGGCGAGGCGCCCCCGCCGTCACCGGTGGACCGGGCGGCGTACACGAGCGCGGGCCTGCCCTGGTACGACTACTACGACGACGGTGCCGCGGATCTGGCCCCGGCCGAGAACCTCCAGGAGGTCAAGCCGGTCGGCGACTGGCTCGGCGACGACCTGGACCCGTGGCAGGCGCCGTCCGCCGGTCAGGTGAAGCCGCTGAAGGACGCCCCGGGCAAGCCGGTCGAGGACGGCGAATGGTGACACATCGGCGTGGCACCGTGCGCAACTGCCGTTGCGGTGCTTGCCGTTGGCGGCCGGCCGGGCCAAGGTGGCTGTCACGACCAGGGCGAGCGACGACCTGAGGTGCGGGATGGACACGGAGGCAGCGGCGGGGAGCGGGCGCTGGAGCAGGCGCCGGTTCGTCGGGGCGGTGGCGGGTACGGCGGCCGTGGTGGCGGTGCCCGCTCCGGCGCCGGCCCCCGGGGAACCCGCCCCTGACGGCCCGCCGACCCGGACCCGCCCGCTGTACGTGGGCACCTACACCTCCGTCGACGGCGGCGGCGCCGGCCTCGGCCTGGCCGCGTACGACCCGGTGACCGGCCGGATCTCCGGGTCCGGCACGCTCACCGGGGTCCCCGACCCGTCGTATCTCGCCGTGCATCCGGACCGGCGCACGCTGTACGCGGTGGACGAGCGGGACGACGGCGGCGTGACGGCCGTACGCCTCGCGGACCGGCGGATCCTCGGCACCCGGAGTACGGGCGGCGCGGGCCCCTGCCATCTGTCGGTGCATCCGTCCGGGCGCTGGCTGCTGAGCGCGAACTACGGGTCGGGCAGCGTGGCCGTGCACCCGATCGACGCCTCGGGTGCCCTCGGCGAGCGCACCGACCTGGTCACGCACAGCTCGCCGGCCCCGGGACCGGGTCAGCAGGGGCCGCACGCCCATCAGTTCGTCACGAGCCCGGACGGCGGCCATGTCCTCGCGGTCGATCTCGGCACCGACACCGTCTACACCTATCGTCTGGATCCGGCGCAGGGCACGCTCACGGAGGTGGCCCAGGCGCACACCCGGCCCGGGGCGGGGCCGCGCCATCTGGCCTTCCATCCGGACGGGCGGTACGCGTACCTGGCCAACGAGGTGGACGACACGGCCGCCGTCTGCGCCTACGACCCCGGCTCCGGGCGGCTGACGATCGGCGCGCCGCAGTCCACGGGGTCGGACGGCGGCACCGCCAACCACCCGGCGCAGTTCGTGGTGACGGCGAACGGCCGGTACGCGTTCCTCGCCAACCGGGGCCACAACTCTCTCGCGCGGTACGCGGTCGAGGCCGGCGGGTCCGGGCTGCGCCTGCTCGGCACGGTGCCGGTCGGCGGCGACTTCCCGCGGCAGATCGCCCTCTCGCCGGACGGCGCCCTGCTGTTCGCGGCGAACCAGCGTTCGGGCACGGTCACCGTCTTCCACGTCGACTCCTCGACCGGCGAACTCGGTCCGGCCGGCGAGCCGTTCGCCTCACCGGTCGCCGTCTGCGCGCTGCCGCTGTAGCGCGCGGGGGCAGCCGGCAGCGCTCGCCCGGGCGAGCAGGGCGTGCATGCGCTCGGTGAGCTGGGCGACGTCGTCGGCGGGCGTGTGGAAGGGCAGGCGTACGTCGCCGTGGGCGCGGGTGCGCTCGATGCGCAGGGTCAGTCCGTGCCGGTCGACGGCGAGGGGCAGCACCCGGGTCGCGGCGTGCAGGCTCTCGGGGCGCACCAGACGGGTGAGCCGTTCGACGGCGTCCGGGTGGGCGTCGGCGAGGTGGGTCAGCAGCCGGGCCTCGGCGGTGGCGAGGGGGTCGGGCCGGGCGGCGGCGAACTCGTCGAGGCCGACGACCACGGCCCCGGAGGACTGCCGCAGCACCACCCGGGTGGGCCGGAAGAGCAGCTCGCCGGCGTCGGCGGCGAACCAGCCGGCGAGGTAGAGGCGGGCCCGGATCCGGCCCCGCACCGGGACGGGGGCCACGTCGGCGAACTCCAGCACGGCGGACGGCTCCTGGCGCGGGGCGCAGACGGCTGCGGTGAGCAGGGCGCTGTCGTCGGGCACCGCGAGCCGCACCGCGCCCTCGTCGGTCACGGTGTGCGCGCCGACGTACTCCTCGTGCGCGCCGTCCGCGGTCACCGCGCACGACCAGGCGGCGGCCAGCACCGACCGCGCCCGCTCCGCCGCGCCGGGTGCGGCCGTCCAGTCCTGTGTGTCGCCCATCCCGTCACCCATCCCGAGACCTCCTTAGGTAAGCCTTCCCTAACTTATCGGAGATCAGGGCGTGCGCCAACCACTCCCCGCCGGGGCACGGCTCAGGCGATGACCCCCAGCAGCGCCCGTGCGCACAGATCGCGTACCTGCTCCTGGCTCACCTCCCCCTCGCGCAGCCACTCCAGGCACACTGCCGTGGTGAAGGCGAGCCAGCCGCGCACCGCCAGCCGCACCTGGGGAGCGGCCTCGAAGACGGGCCCGAACTCGGGGTCGGCGGCCAGCGCGGCCAGGATCTGCTCCTCCTGGGCGGCCAGGGCCCGCTGGTAGACCCGGCGCACGGCCTGGTCACCGGCCGCGTCGGCGCGGTGGAAGGCGCGGAAGCCGTGGGCGTGGGCCTGGACATAGCCGAGGTAGGTGTCGAGGCCGGCGGCGAGCTGCTCGCGCACCGGGACGCCCGGCACGGCCGCCGTCATGCGCAGCATCCGCTCGCTCTCGCGCTCCACGACCGCCGCGAAGAAGTCCCGTTTGGTCGGGAAGTAGTGGTACAGCAGCCCACGGGAGACCCCGGCGATCTCGGCGACCTGCTCGATCCACACCTCGTCGTAGGGGCTCTCCGAGAACAGCTTCGCGCCGACCGACAGCAGCTGTTCACGGCGTTCCCCGGTGCTGAGCCGGCGCCGGGCTCGCTCCCCCTGGTTGGCGGACATGCCGTCACTTTACTTGACGTCGGTTCAACAACCGGATCAGACTGGAACCGGCTATTGAACTCACGTATAACACGTGCGCGGAAACGGCTCGGCAGTTCGCTGGATCAAGGGAGATCGGCGTCATGGCGGATACGACGGACACCGGGGAAACCGGTCTGCCAAGGGGTTTCCGGGGTGCCGAGCTGGGCTGGCCGGAGCTGGACCGCATCCCGCATCCGCCGCGCCGGGTGCCGCTGCTCGGCGACGTCCTCGGCGTGAACCGGCGCACGCCCGTGCAGGACTCCATGCGCTTCGCGCGCGAGCTGGGCCCGATCTTCCGGCGGCGGGCCTTCGGCAAGGAGTTCGTGTTCGTGTGGGGAGCCCGGCTCGCCGCCGACATCGCCGACGAGTCCCGGTTCGCCAAGCACGTCGGGCTCGGCGTGGCCAATCTGCGGCCCGTAGCCGGGGACGGGCTGTTCACCGCCTACAACCACGAGCCCAACTGGCAGCTGGCCCACGACGTCCTCGCGCCCGGCTTCAGCCGGGAGGCCATGGCGGGCTACCACGGGATGATGCTGGCGGTCGCCGACCGGCTGACCGCGCACTGGGACCGGGAGGCGGCCGCCGGGCGCACGGTGGACGTGCCCGGGGACATGACCAAGCTGACCCTGGAGACGATCGCGCGCACCGGGTTCGGGCACGACTTCGGCTCCTTCGAGCGGGACCGGCCGCACCCCTTCGTCACCGCGATGGTCGGCACCCTCACCTACGCCCAGCGCCTGAACAGTGTGCCCGCGCCGGTCGCCCCGCTGCTGCTGCGCGCCGCCGCCCGGCGCAACGCGGCCGACATGGCCCATCTCAACCGCACGGTCGACGATCTGGTCGCGGCCCGGCGCCGGTCCGGGCGGGGTGACGGCGACCTGCTGGACCGCATGCTGGAAACGGCCCACCCGGAGACCGGCGAGCGGCTGTCGGCGGAGAACGTCCGCAAGCAGGTGATCACGTTCCTGGTGGCGGGTCACGAGACCACCTCGGGCGTGCTCTCCTTCGCCCTGTACTACCTCGCCCGGCACCCGGAGATCGCCGCCCGTGCCCGTGCCGAGATCGACCGCGTCTGGGGCGACACCGCACACCCTGCCTACGACCAGGTCGCCAAGCTGCGTTACGTCCGCCGGGTCCTGGACGAGTCGCTGCGTCTGTGGCCGACCGCGCCCGCCTTCGCCCGCGAGGCCACGCAGGACACCGTGCTCGCCGGCGAACACCCGATGCGCCGGGGCGCCTGGGCCCTCGTCCTGACCCCGATGCTGCACCGCGACCCGGAGGTGTGGGGCGAGGACCCCGAGCGCTTCGACCCGGACCGCTTCGACGCGGGCGCCGTACGAGCCCGCCCCCCGCACACGTTCAAGCCCTTCGGCACCGGCGCCCGCGCCTGCATCGGCCGCCAGTTCGCCCTGCACGAGGCGACCCTGGTCCTCGGCCTGCTGCTCCGCCGCTACGACCTGAGGGCCGACCCCGCTTACCGATTGAGGGTCACTGAGCGGCTGACGGTGATGCCGGAAGGATTGAGGCTGGGTCTGGATCAGCGCCCCGAAGGCGCGCGGGGCTGTGCTGAATCCGCGGCTGCCGCCGCGCGGGCGCGCGCAACCACGACGACGCCGCAGCCGAACGCCTCACCCGCTGGTTGCCCAGTGCACCGGCCGGCTGACTGACCCCGGCAACCGAGTACCGGCACTGCCCCGCGCAGCATTCACCTGCGGCTGGGTGAGAAAGAACGCACCGGTGAGGTCCGCGTCGGTCAAGTCCGCGTCCCGCAGATCCGCGCCGATCATGTCCGTATCGCGCAGATCCGCACCGGTGAGGTCCGCGGCGATGAGATACGCGCCCCGCAGACTCGCCCCGCGCAGGTCGGCGCCGCGGAGCCGGGCCCCGATGAGGTCCGCGCCCCGCCGGTCCTTCCTCTTGCCCTTCTTGCCGCCCTCGCGGGCCAGTTCGCTGGTGCGCAGCAGGAGCACATTGACCCGCTGCCGGTGCGCGGCCACGTCCAGCGCGGCCAGCTCCTCGGGGGTCTGCCGGGTCAGCCGTTCGGTCTCCTCCAGGGCCTCGCGCAGGTCGGCGTGGACGGGCCGGGCGGCGGGCAGGCCGAGCGCCTCGGTCAGGTACCAGAGCAGCTCGTGCAGCTGCCGTACGACCGGGAAGGTGTCGAACATCCGACGGGTGTGCTCCTTGGAGCCGGTACGCCAGTCCTGACCGGCGAAGGTGACCTGCGAGACCTTCTGGCCGGCGCCGAAGCAGTCGTAGACCGTGCAGCCAGTGAAGCCCTTCGTCCGCAGCTCGGCGTGGATGCCGCAGCGGTGGTCGCCCTGGAGGTTCGGGCACGGCGTGCCCGCAGGCTTGTTCAGGGCGAAGTCGGCGGACGTGGCGAAGGGCAGGGCGACACAGCACAGCCCGAAGCACTGGGCGCAGTCACCGCGCAGATCGGCGAGGTCGGCTATCAGTTCCGGCATGGCAGCAAGCCTACTGACCTGCGGAAGCGCTGCTGGAGCCGGGCCAGGTCGGCGTCGCCGTACGAGCGGTATCCGGCGGGACTGCGGTCGCTCGGCGAGAGCAGCCCCGCCTTGTCGTCGTGGTGCAGCGTCCGCACGGTCACCCCCGCGAACGCGGCGACCTGCGCCACCGAATACCCCGTGTGCCCGCCCTCTCGTCCGCTCACAGCATCGAGCCTGACTTGACGTGCTCCCTGGCCTGAAGTCCAGGGATTCCGGCCCGGGTCGTCTGACCCTTCCGGGGGCTTCCTGCTTCACCGCGCTGTGCGGGCACGTGTGCCCGTCTTACCGGCACTCCACAGGCGTTTAGCGTCTCCACCCGTCCGGTGGCGACGATTCGGCGCCCTTCGAAGAGGACGTTGCGGCTTGCGTTGTGGTCGCGGTCGTGCACGGTGCCGCATGCGCCGCACGTCCACTCGCGGACGTGCAGGGGCTTGGGACCGTCCCGGAATCCGCAGGCCGAGCAGACCTGAGAGGACGGGAAAGCCCGGTCTACCTTGGCGAAGGTGCGGCCGTGTTTGACCGCCTTGTACTCCAGCATGCCGACGAACGCGGACCATCCCGCGTCGTGCACGGCCTTGGCGAGCCGGGTGCGCCCGAGACCGGACACCGCGAGGTCCTCCACGTACACCGCTTGGTTGTCGCGAATGATCTGTGTGGATGCCTTGTGGTGGAAGTCCCGGCGCCGGTCCGCCACCTTGGCGTGCTGGCGTGCGACCTTGATGCGGGCCTTGGCCCGGTTCTTCGATCCCTTGGCCTTGCGGGACAGCTCCCGCTGAAGGCGCTTGAGCTTCTTCTCCGCCCGGCGCAGGAAGCGGGGGCTGTCGATCTTGCGGCCGTCGGACAGGACGGCGAAGGCGGACGGGCCGAGGTCGATACCGGCCTCGGTCTCCACGCCGGGGAGGATGTCCGGCTCGGTGTCCACGACGAAGCTGAGGAAGTACCGGCCGGAGCTGTCTTTCGTGATGGTCAGGGACGTGGGTGCGGCCGGAAGCGGGCGGGACCACTTGACCTTGAGGTTGCCGACCTTGGCCACGTACACCGTGCTGTTGCCCTGGAGGGAGAAGGCGTTGGTGTTCAGGCGGATCGACTGCCGGGTGTCCTTCTTCGATTTGTACCGGGGCGGGCCGACCTTGCGGCCCTGCCGCTTGCCCTTGAGGCTGTCGAAGAAGTTCTTGTAGGCGGTGTCGAGATCCCGAAGGGACTGCTGCAGGACGACGGCCGAAACGTCGGCGAGCCAGGCGCGTTCCTCGGTGCGTTTGGCCTGGGTGATGCGAAGCCGGGACAGCTCGGCCGACTTCACATACGGCAGCCCCGCCGCGTGCGCTTCTTTGCGATCACGCAGGCAGTCGTTCCACACCACCCGTGCGCACCCGAACGCGCTCGCCAGCGCACGGCGCTGGGTGGCATCCGGGTAGGCCCGGTAGTTGTAGCGGAGCTGCATGACAAAGACATTACTACGATTGGTCTCATGGATGGAGAGAATGACTACAGACGTGGCAGGCATGTTGTTTCGGCGATGCATGTGCACTTGGTCTTCGTGACGAAGTACCGGCGCGGGGTGTTCGACGACGAGATGCTGACGCGCTGCGAAGAGATCATGCGTAAGGTCTGCGAGGACTTCGAGGCGGAGCTGAAGGAGTTCAACGGCGAACGCGATCATGTCCACCTTTTGGTGCACTACCCGCCCAAGGTCGCCGTCTCGAAGATGGTCAACAGCCTCAAGGGCGTCTCCGCTCGCCGGATACGGCAGGAGTTCACCGGACGGATCAACCGCGCCCTCATGCACGGGCACCTGTGGTCACCCTCGTATTTCTCGGCATCGTGCGGCGGAGCACCGTTGGCGATCGTGCGCCAGTACATCGAGCAGCAAAAACGTCCGCTCTAAGGTGCACTTCAGAGCTGCCTTGAGATGCATTCATCCCCGGCGTGAACGCCGGGGCTCTCTGCAAGACTACCGATAAGGGGAGGGTCAACTCGGGCCGCGCGCTAGCGGCTGAAGACCTCGAAGACCACCGCGGGTGTGCCGCCGAAGCGTACGGCGTTGGCGGTGGTCCGCGTGGTCAGGAAGTCACGGACGTACGTCTGCGGGTCCTGCGGGGTCAACGCCTCGATGTACGTGCGGTGTTCGAGCAGCGAGCGCACCGCCCGCTCCAGGCCGGGACCCGCGTCGACGGCGTGGGTGGGCCGGCTGGAGCCCGCGATCGCCACCCAGCGCACGCCGTTCCAGGGCTCCAGGCCCTGTTCGGTGAGTTCCGGGAAGATCCACCGGTTTCCCGCGTCCGCCGCGGCGTCGAGGGTGGCCCGGCCGACCGCGACGTGATCCGGTGTGTTCCACTCGACCTCGCCCCAGGTGTCACGGTGGTTGAGGGTGATGACGAGTTCGGGGCGGTGACGGCGGATCGCGGCGGCGATGTCGCGGCGCAGCGGGGGGCCGTACTCGATGACGCCGTCCCGGTGGTCGAGGAACTCCACGGTGCTGACGCCGACCGCCGCCGCACCGGCCCGCTGCTCGCGCTCACGCAGCGCGCCGCAGACGGCGGGGTCGAGGGTGTCGACACCGGCCTCGCCGCGGGTCGCCGGCACATGGGTGACGTCGCGGCCGCCGTCGGTCCAGCCCGCTATGGCGGCGGAGCGGCCGTACTCCAGGTCATCGGGGTGGTCACGACGCAGCGGGCGCGGTGCCGGTCCGTCGGCACGGGCTGGAGTCGGGTGATCTTCGGCTCGGTCATGGGCTGCACCATGTTCGTCTGTCCTCGTCCGCCGTCCGGCAGCTGCGGGTTCCTCGTGCTTTCTCGCCGGCGCGGCGGCAGCCGCACGTCGGACACGGCCCCGCGCCCCTTTGGGGCGCTGCCCCACCCGTCGCTTCACACCTCGTCGCGCGTCAATACCAGCAACCTGTCCAGCACCCTCGGCGCCCCCGTCCGCAGCCCGTCGTGCTCGAACTCATCGGTGACCCACGTCCGCAGACCCCGGATCGCGCGCGCCGTCTCCAGGGAGTGCGCCGTGTCGACGTACATGTCGTCGTGGTAGATCGCGGCCGCCACCGGTACCTCATTGGCGGCGAGGCGGGCCGGGTCGTACAGCGGGTGCCAGTCGGTGCGGGCGGCGAGGAGGCCGGCCGTGTCGCGCAGGGGGCGCAGGGCGGGGTCGGCCTCGAACATCCAGGGGTGGACGGTCTCGCCGGTGAAGAGCACCGGGGCGTCGCCCGCGAGGGCCTTCGCCGCGTCGAACTGGGGGAACTCGGCGCGGATCCGCTCGGCGGCCCAGGCGGTGGGGCGGCCGCCCTGGGCGTAGATCGACTCGTGGACGAGGGCGTAGAGGGGGTGGCCCGCGTACGACAGCAGGGACTGGGCCTGCTCCTGGAAGGCGTCGGACAGCTCCAGGCCGGCCGGGGTGCGCACGAAGGCGTCCTCCAGGAGGTGGTGCAGGCGGTGGCTGCCGTCGCTGGTGCCGAGCATCAGGCCCAGGGACTGGAAGGCCTCGGCCGTGAACCGGTAGCCGTTCGGGAGGACCACGTCGTGGGTGAGGAGGTGGTCGGCGATCCGGCGGGCCCGCTCGACGTCCTGCGGGTAGCGGGCGTAGTGCGCGGTGACCTTGCGCTCGACGCGCGGGTAGGCGGCGCGGTACACGTCGTCGGCGTGGGCGTGCAGGGAGGGCAGGCCACCGGTGATGACGGCGGCGGCGAGACCCTCGGGGGCGAGGGAGAGATACGACACCGTGCAGAAGCCGCCGAAGCTCTGGCCGAGCACGGTCCAGGGGGCGCCGCCGGTGACCTCGGGGCGGATGGCCTCGCAGTCTCGGACGATGGAGTCGGCGCGGAAGTGGGTGAGGTAGGCGGCCTGCTCGGCGGGGCCGCCGCGCAGCGGGAGCGTCTGCCGGGTGGCGGGCGTGGAGCTGCCGGTGCCGCGCTGGTCGAGGAGGAGGACGCGGTAGTCCTTCAGGGCCCGGTCGAGCCAGGCCTGACGTCCGACGAAACGATTCGCCCCGAAGCCGGGACCGCCCTGGAGATAGAGGAGCCAGGGCAGGTCCTGCCCGGCCTTGTCGCTCGCGACCGCCTCACGGGCGTACAGCTCGATGGTCTCGCCGCCCGGGTCGGCATGGTCGAGGGGCACGGCGAAGCGGCGGTCGGTGAGGACGACACCAGGCTGGCGGTAGCTGAGGCTCAACGGGGCTCCCGGGACGGACGGTACGGACGCGACCCAGTTCAGCACATGACCGGGCGCGAGCCGAGTCCGGGGATCACCGTTTCTTACTGACCCTCGGGTCAGCGCGCGGCGAGGCTGGAGCGGCGCACGACCAGCTCCGGCTGGAGCACCACGCGCCGGTGCTCGTGCGCCCGCTTGCCCTCGCCCTCCTCGGTCTCCTCCAGCAGCAGCTCGGCGGCGAGCGCGCCCATGGTGACGGCAGGCTGCCGTACGGAGGTCAGTGGTACGGCCGCCGCCGCCGCGAACTCGATGTCGTCGTAGCCGACGATCGCCAGGTCGTCCGGGACGGTCACGCCCGCCGCGTACATGGCCTGGAGCACACCGAGGGCGAGCAGGTCGTTGGCGCAGAACACGGCGGTGGGGCGGTCGGCGAGGCCGAGCAGGCGGGCGCCCGCGTCCCGGCCGGCGGCCACGTCGAGGCGTTCGGTGGGCAGTTCGCGCAGCGCCTCGGGGCCGAGCCCGGCCTCGGCGAGCGCGTTCAGCGCGCCGGTGCGGCGGTCGCGGACCTGGTTCAGGCCGGGCGGCCCGCTGACGTAGGCGATCGAGCGGTGTCCGGCGTCCACCAGATGGCGCACGGCGAGGGCGCCGCCGGCGACGTCGTCCACGGAGACGGAGCACTCGGTGGTGCCCTCGGCGACCCGGTCGACCAGCACGAACGGGATGCTGTGCCGGCGGAAGGTCTCGATGTTGCGGCCGGTGGCGTCGGCCGGGGTGAGCAGCACGCCCCGCACCCGCTGCTCGGCGAACAGGGAGAGGTACTCGGCCTCCTCGGCGGCGTTCTGTGCGCTGTTGCAGACCATCACGCCGACCCCCGCCTCCCGGGCCGCCCGCTCGGCGCCGCGCGCCACGTCCACGAAGAAGGGGTTGCCCATGTCGAGGACGAGCAGGCCCATGATCCGGCTGCGGCCGGCGCGCAGCTGGCGCGCGGACTCGCTGCGGACGTAGCCGAGCCGGTCGATCGCGGACAGCACCCGGGCCCGGGTCTCACTGGCGACGGTGTCCGGGCGGTTGATGACGTTCGACACCGTGCCCACCGACACTCCGGCGGCGCGGGCGACGTCCTTGATACCCACCGACTGGGTCATCGGGCGAGGACCTCCAGGTGAACGAGGGGCGGCGGGCAGGGCTTCACATTACCGTCATCGCCCTGCCCGGCCCCGACCGGTCAGACGGGCAGGGCGAAGTCGACCACGTGGAGCGCCGAGGGGGTCGTTCCGGTCGACTTCTCCTGGTACATGAACGACAGCACGCCGTCCTGCGCGATCCGCGTCTCGTCGATCACGACCTCGCCGAAGGCGTTCAGGTCGCCGCCGTCGTACAGCAGTGCCCAGTCCGTGTGGCCGGAGGCCTTCGAGGCAGCGGCGATGCGTCCGTACGGGAACACCGCGTAGGCGTTGTCGTAGCGGTCGAGGACGAGCTTGGTGCGCTGGCTGGAGTTCAGCGGGACGGGGATCTCGGTCTTCTGCCAGGTGCCCGCGGCGTTCTTGCGGACGTGGAAGGCGCGGCCGCCCGCGGTGCGGTCGGCGACGTAGTCGGTGGTGCACCGGCCGAAGCGGCCGGGGACGTAGCTGATGATCGCGTGCGGGAGGCCGGCCGAGTCGGTGAACTGGCTCTCCTGGTTCATCAGCGAGTGGTCGGGGTCGAGGGGATCCACCACGAGCCCGCTGTCCGTGACGGCCACGGTGTCGGATCCGCCCGTGGTGCCCACGACGGTGCCCGCGTCGTTGCGCCAGGTGCGGCCGCGGTCGGTGGAGTGGACGTAGCCCGTGTCGTGGTTGGTGATCCCGCCGCTGTTGCACATCACGGCGGCGTTCTGTTCCCGCCAGGTGAAGAAGGCGTGCAGCCGGCCGTTAACGTCGTAGTCGATGCCGTGCAGATACATGTTGCGGGCGGTGCTGGAGCCGTGCTCGCTGGTGTAGGTGCCGGTCGAGCTGGTCCACTCCCCCAGCGTCGCCCAGGTCGAACCGTCGTACTCCGCCAGCGCGTTGCGGCCGTTGCCGGAGATGCCGGCCCGGTAGCTGAGCTGAAGCCTGCCCTCGGGGGTGGCGATGAACTGCGGGTAGGTGAACTGGGAGGTGAGGGCCAGCCCGTCGAGGGAGGTCTGTACGGCGCCGAAGACGGACGAGGTCCAGGCGGTCGACGCGGGGTTGTCCATGAGCCCCGCGACCGATTTGACGTAGAAGTAGCCGTCGCTGTGGGAGTCCATGTTCAGGTGCAGCCGGCCGTCGGTCTTGGAGACGCCCATCGAGATGACGTTGTGGGAGTCGTCGCTCTTGAGCTGATGGGAGAGGGTGACCGTGGACCAGGTGGATCCGCCCAGGACGCGGCGGGCGACGACGGCGTTGCGGGTGGCGGTGTACCAGACCGCGTACTGGTAGCCCTTGTAGGTCAGCAGCCCGTTCTTCTGGAACGAGTTGTTGTTGATCAGGCCGTCGTAGGAGACGAAGTAGACGGCCTGGGCGTCGAGTCGAGTGCTGCCCCGCTCGGCGACCGACGGGCCGGGGGTGGCCGCCCGTGCCGTGCCCGGGGCGGCCGCCGCTGCCGCGAGCGCGGTGGCCAGGACAGTGCGTCTTCTCATGGGTGCGTCTCCGGGTCAGGCGAGGTGGAAGACTTCGGTGAGCGGTTTCATGGCCTCGTCGGGCCGGGCGCCGTCCAACGACTCGAAGAACGGCGCCATCTCGGCCTGCCAGCGGGCGTTGACGTCGGTGGCCTCCATGCCGGCCTGGGCGGCGGCGAAGTCCTCGGTCTCCAGATAGCCGACGAGCAGGCCGTCCTCGCGCAGGAACAGCGAGTAGTTGTGCCAGCCCGTCGCCGTCAGGGCGTCGAGCATCTCCGGCCAGACGGCGGCGTGCCGCTCGCGGTACTCGTCGAGCCGGTCCGCCCGGACCTTCAGCAGGAAACACACGCGTTGCATCAACACCCCCCGCATTCCTAGAAGTTGAACTGGTCGATGTTCTTAGCGTCGAACACGGTCGGCTTGCCCAGGGAGATCACACCGTCCTTGCCGATGGTGTACGACGCCCCGCCGGCCTGGAAGGTCTCGCCCTCCTTGCCGGAGATCTGCCCCGAGGCGAGGGCGACGGCGGTCCGCGCGGCCAGGTCGCCCAGCTTGGCCGGGTCCCACAGCTCGAAGGCGTCGACGGTGCCGTTCTTGACGTAGGTGCGCATGTCGTTCGGCGTGCCGAGACCGGTCAGCCTGACCTTGCCCTTGTACTTGGAGCCGGACAGGTACTGTGCCGCCGCCTTGATGCCGACGGTGGTCGGGGAGATGATCCCCTTCAGGTCCGGGTACTCCTGGAGCAGGCCCTGGGTCTGCTGGAAGGACTGCTGGGCGTCGTCGTTGCCGTACGCGATCTTGACGAGCTTGACGTTCTTGTACTTGGGGTCCTTCAGCTCTTCCTTCATGTAGCCGATCCAGGTGTTCTGGTTGGTCGCGGTCTGCGCGGCCGACAGGATCGCGATCTCGCCCTTGTACCCGATCTGCTGCGCGAGCAACTGCACCTCGGTACGGCCCAGGTCCTCGGCGGACGCCTGCGAGACGAAGGCGTTGCGGCAGCCGGGGCTGGTGTCGGAGTCGTAGGTGACGACCTTGATGCCGTTGCTCATGGCCTGCTTGAGCGCGGTGCACAGCGCTCCCGGGTCCTGCGCGGACACGGCGATCCCGTTCACCTGCTGCTGGGTGAGCGTGTTGACGTAACTGACCTGCCCGGCGGTGTCGGTGGCGCTGGAGGGACCGACCTCCTTGTACTTCGAGCCGAGTTCGGTGAGCGCCTTCTCGCCGCCCTTGTCGGCGGTGGTGAAGTACGGGTTGTTCACCTGCTTGGGCAGGAATCCGACCGTGAGCCCCTTCTTGGTGGCGGCGTTCGGGTCGGCCTTGCCGGCGGAGGCAGCCGCGTTGTTGTCGTTCTTGACGTCGTTCTTGGTGGTGCCGCCGCAGGCGGTCAGGGCGAGGGCGAGGGAGGTACCCGCGGCGAGGGCGGCGCAGGTGCGGCGGAGGGACGGCTTGCGCATGGGAGGGGGTCCTTTACGAGGAGGGTACGGGTGTCGGATTCGAGGCCGCTCTACGGCCCGCCCTCGCGACGGAGATCTGGCGCGCGACCCGGGGGCCGAGCACGGAGACGACGAGCAGCACACCGGTGACGACGATCTGCGACTGCGCGGAGACGTTCAGCAGGCTCATCACGTTCTGCAGCGCCCCGAGCAGGAACACCCCGGCGACGGCCCCGCCGAGCGTGCCCCTGCCGCCGTCGAAGTCGATGCCGCCCAGCAGCACGGCGGCCACGACGGAGAGTTCGAGCCCGGTCGCGTTGTCGTACCGGGCACTGGCGTAGTGCAGCGCCCAGAACACGCCGGTGAGCGCCGACATGAAGCCGGTGGCCACGAACAGCACCAGCTTGGTCCGCTTGACCCGGATACCGGCGAACCGCGCGGCCTCCTCGCTCGCCCCGACCGCGAAGAGCGACCGCCCGAACGGGGTGGCGTGCAGGACGACCACGGCGATGGCGAGCAGCACCACGAAGGGCAGGAACGCCTGGGGCAGGAAGGTGTTCCCGAGCCGGCCGGAGGCGAAGTTCAGGTACGGGGAGGGGAAGTCGGTGACCGCGTCGGAGCCGAGCACGATCTGTGCGATGCCCCGGTAGGCGGCGAGGGTACCGATGGTGACGGCGAGGGAGGGCAGCCCGAGCCGGGTGACGAGCAGCCCGTTGACCAGCCCGCACACCACGCCCAGCAGCAGGCACAGCGGGATGATCGTCTCGATGGTCATGCCCTGGTTCCAGAGCTTGCCCATCACCGCGCCGGACAGCCCGGCCGTGGACGCCACCGACAGGTCGATCTCGCCGGAGACGACCAGCAGGGTCATCGGCAGGGCGACCAGCGCGATCGGCAGGGTGTTGCCGATCAGGAAGGACAGGTTGAGGGAGTTGCCGAAGCCGTCCACGAATCCGAACGACAGCAGCAACAGGACGATCAGGAGTGCGCCGACGACCGTGTCCCAGCGGACGGCGCGGGTCAGTGACTCAGACACCGGCGTTCTCCTTCGGCAGAGCGGCCTTGTGCCGGTCCGACTTCTTCTTCAGGGCGGCGGCCACCCGCAGCGCGACGATCCGGTCGACGGCGATCGCGAGGAGCAGCAGGACGCCGTTGATGGCGAGCACCCACACCGAGCTGACGCCGAGCGCGGGCAGCACGCTGTTGACGGAGGTGAGCAGCAGGGCGCCGAGGGCTGCGCCGTAGACGCTGCCCGAGCCGCCGGTGAAGACGACACCGCCGACCACGACCGCGCTGACGACGGTGAGTTCGTAGCCGTTTCCGGTACCGGAGTCGACGTTGCCGAACCGGGCCAGGTACATCGCCCCGGCGAGTCCGGCGAGCGCGCCGCAGAAGGTGTAGGCGGCCAGGATCCGCCTGCGCACGGGGATACCGGCCAGCCGGGCGGCCTCGGGGTTGGAACCGAGGGCGTACAACTCCCGTCCGCTGCCGAAGTGTTTGAGGTAATAGGCGGTGGCGACGAGGACGACGAGCGCGATCATGGCGAGCCAGGGGATCGCGGAGACTCCGCCGGAGCCGAAGTCGACGAAGCCGCCCGGCAGGTCGGCCGCAGTGATCTGCCGGGAGCCGACCCAGATGGAGTCGACGCCCCGGATGATGTAGAGGGTGCCGAGCGTGACGACCAGCGCGGGCACCTGCCCGAGGCTGACCAGCAGCCCGTTGAGCAGCCCGAAGCCGATGCCGAGCAGTACGGCGAGGAGGACCGCGACGACGGGGTTCCCGCCGCCGTGCAGACAGGTGCCGGCGGCGAAGGCGCTGATGCCGAGCGTGGAGCCGACGGACAGATCGACGTTGCGGGTGATGACGACGAGGGACTGGCCGGTGGCGACCAGCACCAGGATCGTGGCGTTCAGCAGCAGGTCCTTGATGCCCTGCTCGGACAGGAACTCGCTGTTGCCCGCCTGGGTGACCGCGATCATCACCAGGAAGACGACGAGGATGGCGAGCTCACGCATCTTGAAGACACGGTCGACCAGCCGGGTCCCGCTGGAGCGGGGCGCCTCGGAGAGGGGGGTCTGCTCCGGTGTGGTGGCCGTCATGCGCCTCTCCTTCCGTTCTCCCCCAGCCTTCGGCCGGGGGCACCCCCGTCTCCGCCCGCGCGGCGCAGAGGTGCGGCCATCGTCGTTGTCTGCGGCCCGGCGTTCCGCCCGTCTCCCGCCACCGCCCTCAGGCGACTGCGCTGCGCGCAGGCTGTTTCCCTACGTGCGTCGCTCACGCGGCCCTCCCGGTGGCTGCGGCCATCACGGTTTCCTCGGTGGCTTCGGAGCGGGGGATCTCGGCGGTGAGCCGGCCTTCGTGCATCACCAGCACGCGGTCGGCCATGCCGAGGATCTCGGGCAGGTCGGAGGAGATCATCAGCACCGCCACCCCGTCGGCGGCGAGCTGGGACAGCAGCCGGTGCACCTCGGCCTTCGTACCGACGTCGATCCCGCGCGTCGGCTCGTCGACGATGAGCACCTTCGGGCCGGTGGCGAGCCACTTGGCGAGGACGACCTTCTGCTGGTTGCCGCCGGAGAGCGTGGAGACGGCGTCCGCGATCCGGGCGTACTTCACCTGGAGCTTCACCGCCCAGTCCAGCGAGCTGCTGCGTTCGGCGCCCCGGTCCATCAGGCCGGCCTTCACGGTCGACCGCAGCCCGGTCAGGCCGATGTTCCGCTCGATGGACATGTCCATCACCAGGCCCTGGGCGCGCCGGTCCTCGGGGACGAGGGCGAGTCCGGCGGCCATCGCCGTGGACGGAGCGCCGTTGGTGAGCCGGCGTCCGTCGACCTCGACCTCGCCCGCGTCCCACCGGTCGACCCCGAACACCGCGCGGGCCACCTCGGTGCGGCCGGCGCCGACGAGTCCGGCGAGACCGACGATCTCGCCGCGCCGCACCTCGAAGGAGACATCGGTGAAGACGCCTTCGCGGGTCAGCCGGCGCACGGTGAGCGCGGGCTCGCCAGGAGTGACGTCCTGCTTCGGGTACAGCTCGTCCAGGTCGCGGCCGACCATCCGGCGGACCAGGTCGTCCTCGGTCATGCCGTCGAGGGACTCGCCGGCGATCCAGGCGCCGTCCCGCAGGGTGGTGACCCGGTCGCAGATCCGGAAGATCTCCTCCAGGCGGTGCGAGATGAACAGGACGGCGGCGCCCTGTTCACTCAGGGTGCGGACGACACCGAAGAGGCGGGCGACCTCGCTGCCGGTCAGGGCGGCGGTCGGCTCGTCCATGATCAGGACCCGGGCGTCGAAGGAGAGCGCCTTGGCGATCTCCACGATCTGCTGGTCGGCGATGGACAGTCCCCGGGCGGGGCGGTCGGGGTCGAGATCGACGCCGAGCCGTTTCATCAGGGCGGCGGTGGCCGCGCGGGTGGCCTTGTGATCGATCCGGCCGAGGGCCCTGCGGGGCTGGCGGCCCATGAAGATGTTCTCGGCGATCGACAGGTCGGGAAAGAGCGTGGGCTCCTGGTAGATGACGGCGATCCCGGCGTCGCGGGCGTCGCCGGGGCCGTGGAAGACGACGGGCTCGCCGTCGAGCAGCACCTGGCCGGTGTCCGGCCGGTGCACTCCGGCGAGGGTCTTGATCAGCGTCGACTTGCCCGCGCCGTTCTCTCCGGCAAGGGCGTGCACCTCGCCGGGCAGCAGCTCCAGGGAGACGTCCCTGAGGGCGCGTACGGCACCGAAGGACTTGGAGACGCCCTTCAGCGCCAGCACCGGCGCCGGTCCCGTGTCGGGCGGGTGGGTCATGTGAGGCTCCTCGACGACACCGGCAGATCGGCCGCAAGGCCCCCATCGGCGTCGTGAAAGGTTTCAACTGGATTGCCGGGACCGTAGGCACCACAGCCATGTCACGTCAATGGGTCCGTATCGAAAAAATTTCGATAGACCAACGTCACGGCGTGGTCACGGAAAAGTGGGTTGGCCGGAACGCTTGACACCCCTCGGAGGGGCCCCTAGCTTGCGGTTCTGAATCGTTTCACATGCGTTGCCGTTCCGACCGACCTCACCCAGGAGCCCTGCAGTGACCGACCTCGCCGCGGTGAAGGCCGCGCTCAAGACCCAGGCCGTCGAGACGCCGTCGTGGGCGTACGGAAACTCGGGGACCCGTTTCAAGGTGTTCGCCCAGGCCGGCGTGCCCCGCGATCCCTGGGAGAAACTCCAGGACGCGGCCAAGGTGCACGAGTTCACCGGCGTGGCCCCGACCGTCGCCCTGCACATCCCGTGGGACAAGGTCGAGGACTATGCGGCGCTGGCCAAGTACGCCGAGGAGCGCGGACTGAGGCTGGGCGCGATCAACTCCAACACCTTCCAGGACGACGCCTACAAGCTCGGCAGCATCTGTCATCCCGACGCGGCGGTGCGCAGGAAGGCCGTCGATCATCTGCTGGAGTGCGTCGGCATCATGGACGCGACCGGCTCCGCCGATCTCAAGCTGTGGTTCGCCGACGGGACGAACTATCCCGGCCAGGACGACATCCGGGCCCGGCAGGACCGGCTGGCCGAGGGGCTGGCCGAGGTGTACGAGCGGCTGGGCGAGGGGCAGCGGATGCTGCTGGAGTACAAGTTCTTCGAGCCGGCCTTCTACACCACCGACGTGCCGGACTGGGGGACTGCGTACGCGCATTGCGTGAAGCTGGGGCCGAAGGCACAGGTCGTGGTCGACACCGGTCATCACGCGCCGGGGACCAACATCGAGTTCATCGTCGCCACGCTGCTGCGGGAGGGGAAGCTCGGGGGGTTCGACTTCAACTCGCGGTTCTACGCCGACGACGACCTCATGGTGGGGGCCGCCGACCCGTTCCAGCTGTTCCGGATCATGTACGAGGTGGTGCGCGGGGGCGGGCTCTCGGCCGGGGCCGGGGTCGCGTTCATGCTCGATCAGTGTCACAACGTCGAGGCAAAGATTCCGGCGATCATCCGGTCGGTCATGAACGTGCAGGAGGCCACGGCGAAGGCACTGCTCGTCGACCGGGCGGCGTTGGCCGAGGCCCAGGCCGCGGGGGATGTGCTGGGCGCCAATGCCGTGCTGATGGACGCGTACAACACGGATGTGCGGCCGTTGCTGCGTGACGTGCGCGAGGAGATGGGGCTGGACCCGGATCCGCTCGCCGCGTATGCCCGGTCCGGGTGGGCCGAGAGGATTGTCGCCGAGCGAGTCGGGGGGCAGCAGGCCGGCTGGGGGGCGTGAAGCGTCTGCTACGTAAGCGCCGTTGCGGGGTGCGGGATGCGTTGTGGTTGATCGCGCCCACGCGGCGGAGCCGCACATCGATACAGCCCCGCGCCCCTGATTCACCTCCCTCTTCTTCAAAAGGACTGGAATTTCGCATGACCACCAACCCCGAAGCCGCCGCCCTCCTCGCCCGCTCCCATCGGCTCGGCTCCGATCCCCGTAACACCAATTACGCCGGCGGCAACGCCTCCGCGAAAGGCGTCGAAACCGATCCGGTGACCGGTGGTGACGTCGAGCTGATGTGGGTCAAGGGATCGGGCGGTGATCTCGGCACCCTCACCGAAGCAGGGCTCGCGGTGTTGCGGGTGGACCGGTTGCGGGCGCTCGTCGAGGTGTATCCGGGGGTCGAGCGTGAGGACGAGATGGTCGCCGCGTTCGACTACTGTCTGCACGGCAAGGGCGGGGCGGCGCCGTCCATCGACACCGCCATGCACGGGCTGGTGGACGCCCCGCACGTCGATCATCTGCATCCGGACTCCGGTATCGCGCTCGCCTGTGCGGCCGACGGGGAGAAGCTGACCGCCGAGTGTTTCGGGGACAGCGTGGTCTGGGTGCCGTGGCGGCGGCCCGGGTTCCAGCTGGGGCTCGACATCGCCGCGATCAAGAGGGAGCATCCCCAGGCCATCGGGTGTGTGCTCGGCGGGCACGGGATCACTGCCTGGGGCGACAGCTCCGAGGAGTGCGAGCGCAACTCGCTGCACATCATCCGCACGGCCGAGGCGTTCCTCGCCGAGCGTGGCAGGGCGGAGCCCTTCGGGCCCGTCGTGGCGGGGTACGAGGCGCTGGCCGACAGCGAGCGGAGGGAGCGGGCGGCGGCACTCGCGCCGTATGTGCGGGCCCTCGCCTCCCAGGACCGGCCGCAGGTCGGTCACTTCGACGACTCCGATGTCGTCCTCGACTTCCTCGCCCGCGCCGAGCACCCCCGGCTCGCCGCGCTCGGCACCTCCTGTCCCGATCACTTCCTGCGGACGAAGGTACGGCCGCTGGTGCTCGACCTGCCGGCGACCGCTCCCCTCGACGACGCCGTCGCCCGGCTGAAGGAGCTGCACGCCGCGTACCGGGAGGAGTACGCCGCCTACTACCAGCGGCACGCCACCGCCGGCTCCCCCGCCATGCGCGGTGCCGATCCGGCGATCGTGCTGATCCCCGGCGTGGGCATGTTCTCCTTCGGCAAGGACAAGCAGACCGCCCGCGTGGCCGGCGAGTTCTACGTCAACGCCATCAATGTGATGCGAGGCGCCGAGGCCGTTTCGACGTACGCGCCCATAGAGGAGTCGGAGAAGTTCCGGATCGAGTACTGGGCGCTGGAGGAGGCCAAGCTTCAGCGGATGCCGAAGCCGAAGCCGCTGGCGACCCGCGTCGCGCTCGTCACCGGCGCCGGCAGCGGGATCGGCAAGGCGATCGCGCAGCGGCTCGTCGACGAGGGGGCGTGTGTCGTCGTCGCCGATCTGAACGGGGAGACCGCGGCGGCCGTCGCGCAGGAACTGGGCGGGGCCGACAAGGCCGTCGCCGTCACCGTGGACGTCACCGACGAGGAGCAGATCGCCGCCGCGTTCCGGGCGGCCGTGCTCGCGTTCGGCGGGGTCGACCTCGTCGTGAACAACGCCGGAATCTCCATCTCCAGGCCGCTGCTGGAGACGTCCGCGCAGGACTGGGACCTCCAGCACGACATCATGGCCCGCGGGTCCTTCCTCGTGTCGCGCGAGGCGGCGCGGGTGATGATCGCGCAGGAGCTGGGTGGGGACATCGTCTACATCGCGTCCAAGAACGCCGTGTTCGCCGGGCCCAACAACATCGCCTACTCCGCCACCAAGGCCGATCAGGCGCATCAAGTGCGGTTGCTGGCAGCCGAGCTGGGCGAGCACGGGATCCGGGTCAACGGGGTCAACCCCGACGGGGTGGTGCGCGGGTCCGGGATCTTCGCCGGCGGCTGGGGTGCGCAGCGGGCCGCGGTGTACGGGGTGCCGGAGGAGAAACTGGGCGAGTTCTACGCGCAGCGGACCATCCTCAAGCGGGAGGTCCTGCCCGAGCATGTCGCGGGCGCGGTGTTCGCGCTCACGGGCGGAGACCTCACGCACACCACCGGGCTGCACATCCCGGTCGACGCGGGTGTGGCGGCCGCTTTCCTGCGATGAGCGCGGGTGTGAAGCCGTACGCCGCCGTCGATCTCGGCGCCTCCAGCGGGCGGGTGATGGTCGGCTCCGTGGGCCCGGACTCGGTGGAGCTGAGCGAGGCGCACCGGTTCCCGAACCGGCCGGTGCGCGTCCCGGAGGGGCTGCGCTGGGACGTGCTCGCGCTGTACGGCGGTGTCCTGGACGGGCTGCGGGCGGCCGGGCAGGTGGCTTCCGTCGGCATCGACAGCTGGGCCGTCGACTACGGTCTGCTGGATGCCGACGGGGCTCTGCTGGGCAACCCGGTGCACTATCGCGACGCCCGTACCGAGGGAGTCGCCGAGAAGGTGTGGGCCACCGTGCCGGCCGAGGAGCTGTACGCCGCGACCGGCATCCAGTACGCGCCGTTCAACACCCTCTACCAGCTCACCGCCGCCCGGGCGTCGAAGCAACTGTCCTACGCCCAGCGGCTGTTGCTCATCCCCGATCTGCTGACGTACTGGCTGACCGGTGAGCAGGGCACGGAGCTGACCAACGCCTCCACCACGCAGCTGATCGATCCCCGGACCCGGACGTGGTCGTACGGCGTCGCCGAGCGGCTGGGCATCGACCTCGGGCTGTTCGCGCCGCTGCGGCAGCCGGGGGATCCGGCGGGGGTGCTGCGGCCGGAGGTGCTGGAGGAGACGGGGCTGACCGGGCCGGTTCCGGTGACGGCCGTCGGCTCGCACGACACGGCCTCCGCGGTGGCGGCCGTGCCGGCGGCCGGTGAGCGTTTCGCCTACATCTGCACCGGCACCTGGTCCCTGGCAGGGCTGGAGCTGACCGCTCCGGTGCTCAGCGAGGAGAGCCGGGCCGCGAACTTCACCAATGAGCTGGGCCTGGACGGCACCGTCCGGTATCTGCGCAACATCATGGGGCTGTGGCTGCTCCAGGAGTGCCAACGCGCCTGGGACGAGCCCGACTTGGGGCTGCTGCTGCGCGAGGCGGGCACAGCGCCGGCGCTGCGCTCGGTGGTGGACGCCGGGGACGAGGCGTTCCTCGTGCCGGGCCGGATGCCGGAGCGGATCGCCGCGGCGTGCCGGGCGTCGGGACAGCCGGTGCCCTCCTCGCGCGGCGAGATCACCCGGTGCATCCTCGACTCCCTCGCGCTCGCCCACCGGCGGGCCGTCGCGGACGCGCAGCGGCTGGCCGACCACCCGGTGGACGTGGTGTACATCGTCGGCGGCGGGACCCGCAACGCGCTGCTGTGCCAGTTGACGGCCGATGCCTGCGGGCTGCCCGTGGTGGCCGGGGCTACGGAGGCGGCGGCCCTCGGCAATGTCCTGGTGCAGGCCCGCGCCCACGGCCTGGCCGGGGATCTCGCCGCGATGCGCCGGCTGCTCACCCGGACCCAGCCGCTGACCCGGTACGCGCCGCGCGGCGACGAGGCCCGCTGGCGGGCGGCCGAGGCCCGGCTCGCCGCGCGGTGAGAGCGCCGCGCGGTGAGTCGCCCTCTCCCCTCGGCGGTGTGCGCCGACTACCCTGCACTCGTCCGATGACCGACCCCGAGGAGCCGCGATGCGTGTCGCCCTGTTCCTGACCTGTGTCAACGACACGCTCTATCCGGACACCGGCCGGGCCGTGGTGAAACTGCTGACCAGGCTGGGTGTCGACGTCGACTTCCCGATGGCCCAGACGTGTTGCGGGCAGGCGCACTACAACACCGGGTACCGGCATGAGACGGAGCCGCTGGCCCGGCACTTCTCCGATGTCTTCGGCGGGTACGAGGCGATCGTGACCCCGTCCGGTTCGTGCGCGGCGATGGTGCGGGAGCTGTATCCCCGGATGGGCGAGCGGGCGCGTGCCGAGGGGCGCGGGGACTCGCTGGCGCGGACGCTGGCGCCGGTGGTGCCGAAGACGTACGAGCTGACGGAGTTCCTGGTGGACGTGCTCGGCGTGACGGATGTGGGGGCCTGGTTCCCGCACAAGGTCACCTACCATCCGACCTGTCACGGGCTGCGCGGTCTCGGTCTGGGCGACCGGCCGCGCCGGCTGCTGGAGGCGGTCAAGGGCCTTGAGCTGATGGAGCTGCCGGGGGCCGAGGAGTGCTGCGGGTTCGGCGGCACCTTCGCGCTGAAGAACGCGGACGTCTCGGCCGCCATGGGCGCGGACAAGGTGCGCGCCGCCGAGTCGACGGGCGCGCAGGTGCTGTGCGCGGCCGACAACTCGTGCCTGATGCACATCGGCGGCACGATGAGCCGGCTGCGCACGGCCATGCGGCCGGTGCACATCGCGGAGATCCTGGCGAGCACGGAGGAGGAACCGGCCGTATGAGCGGGACGTTCGTCGGCATGCCGGCTTTTCCCGAGGCGGCCCGGGAGGCCGTCGGCAACGCGACCCTGCGCGGCAATCTCCGGCACGCCACGCACACCATCCGTGCCAAGCGGGCCAGGGCGGTGGCCGAGCTGTCGGACTGGGCCGAGCTGCGGGAGGCGGGCCGGCGCATCAAGGACCACACGCTGCGCCATCTCGACCGGTATCTGGAGCAGTTGGAGGAGTCGGTCACCACGGCGGGCGGTACGGTCCACTGGGCGGCCGACGCCGAGGAGGCCAACCGGATCGTGACGCGACTGGTCCAGGCGACCGGTGAGTCGGAGGTCGTCAAGGTCAAGTCGATGGCCACCCAGGAGATCGGCCTCAACGAGGCCCTGGAGGCAGCGGGCGTCCGGGCCTACGAGACCGATCTCGCCGAGCTGATCGTGCAGTTGGGCAAGGACCGGCCCTCGCACATCCTGGTCCCGGCCATCCACCGCAATCGGGGCGAGATCCGGGACATCTTCACCGAGGAGATGGGCACGTGGGGCCGGCCGGCCCCCGAGGGGCTGACCGACACGCCCGCCGAACTCGCCGAGGCCGCGCGGCTGCATCTGCGGGAGAAGTTCCTGCGGGCCAAGGTCGGCATCTCCGGCGCCAACTTCATGGTCGCCGAGACCGGCACGCTCGTGGTCGTGGAGTCCGAGGGGAACGGCCGGATGTGCCTGACCCTGCCCGAGACGCTGATCTCGGTCGTGGGCATCGAGAAGGTGGTGCCGTCCTGGCGGGACCTGGAGGTGTTCCTGCAGACGCTGCCCCGCTCCTCCACCGCCGAGCGCATGAACCCGTAC
Source organism: Streptomyces sp. CoH27 (assembly GCF_020181035.1). GTDB lineage: Bacteria > Actinomycetota > Actinomycetes > Streptomycetales > Streptomycetaceae > Streptomyces > Streptomyces camelliae. Next base: position 43,224 of record NZ_JAIQYY010000009.1, on the reverse strand, counting down.
ACCAGCATGTGGACCGGGACCACCGACGGCGACGGCCCGAGCACCTTCCATCTGGTGCTGCTCGACAACGGCCGCACCGACACCCTCGCCGACACCGTCGGCCGCCAGGCCCTGCGCTGCATCCGCTGCTCGGCCTGCCTGAACGTCTGCCCGGTCTACGAGCGCGCGGGCGGGCACGCGTACGGCTCGGTCTACCCGGGCCCGATCGGCGCCATCCTGAGTCCTCAACTGCGGGGCACGGCAAGCGAGATCGACGCCTCGCTGCCGTACGCGTCGAGTCTGTGCGGGGCCTGCTACGAGGTCTGTCCCGTCGCCATCGACATCCCGGAGGTGCTGGTGCACCTGCGGGAGCGGGTGGCCGAGGGCGGTCCGGCGGTACGGCAGGGCAACCGGGTGCTGCTGAAACCGGCCAAGGGGCATGCGGCCGAGCGTGCGGCCGTACGGGCGGCCCGCTGGGCGCTGGCCCACCCCGCCGCCCTGCGCACCGGCCAGCGCCTCGCCTCCCGCACCCGCAGGCTGCACCCCCGCACCCTGCCGGGCCCGGGCCGGGCCTGGACGGGCACCCGGGATCTGCCGCCGGTGCCGGCCGAGCCCTTCCGGGACTGGTGGCAGCGCACCCACGGTGGAAAGGACACTTCCAAGTGAGCAGCAGGGAACGGGTGCTGGGCCGGATCCGGCGGGCGCTCGCCGATGTGACGCCGGACGGGCGGCCGTACGAGGAGGCCGTGGGCCGGGGCTATCTGCGCGAGCACGGACACCGTACGTCCGAGGAGACGGTGGAGCTGCTGGCCGAGAACCTGGCGGACTACCGGGCGATCGTGCACCGCGTCGGCGTCGACGACGTACGGATGCTCGTCATGCGGCTGCTGGCCCGGCGCGGCTCGCAGGAGATGCTCGTGCCGCCCGGGCTGCCGCCGGACTGGCTGGCCGCCGCCGACCCGGTATGGATCCACGACCGGGCGGCGAGCACCCCGAGGCAACTGGACCGGGTGGGCAGTGTGGTGACGGGGTGTGCGGTGGCGATCGCCGAGACCGGCACGATCGTCCTGGACGGCTCCCCCGACCAGGGCCGGCGCCGCATCTCGCTGATCCCGGACCACCACATCTGTGTCGTACGCGTCCCCGACCAGGTCGTCTCCTCCGTGCCGCAGGCCCTCGAACGGCTCGATCCGACGCGCCCGTTGACGTGGATCTCGGGTCCGTCGGCCACCAGTGACATCGAGCTGGACCGGGTGGAGGGGGTGCACGGTCCGCGCACGTTGGAGGTGATCCTGGTCAGCGGGACCGCATGACTTGATTACGACAGCCATCAATATTTGACAGCCATCGAACTTTCTCGCAGAGTGGTCCGTGATCACCGAGCGAGCAGGGGGAGTCGAGATGGCGAAGACGGTGCGCTTCCACGAGGCCGGCGGGCCCGAGGTGCTGCGGCTGGAGGAACGGGAGCCGGGTGAGCCGGGTCCCGGGGAGGTGCGCCTGCGCATCGAGGCGATCGGACTCAACCGGGCGGAGGCCTTGTTCCGCCGGGACGTCTACATCGAGCCGGTGAAGCGGTTTCCCGCGCGGCTGGGCAACGAGGCCTCCGGAGTGGTGGAGGCGCTCGGACCGGACGTGACCGGTCTCGACGTCGGACAGGCCGTGAGCGTGCTGCCCAGCTTCTCCCCCAACGAATACGGGGTGTACGCCGAGCGGGCGCTGGTGCCGGCCGCCGCGCTCGTGCCCCGGCCGGACGGGGTGGACGCGGTCACCGGGGCCGCCGTGTGGATGCCGTACCTCACCGCGTACGGGGCGATGGCGGAGACCGGCGGAATACGGGCGGCGGACGTGGCGGTCGTGAACGCGGCCTCCAGCAGCCTCGGGCTGGCCGCGATCCAGACGGCGAACCGGCTCGGCGCCACGCCGATCGCCGTCACCCGGACCCGGGCCAAGCGGGAACGGCTGCTCGAAGCGGGCGCTGCGCAGGTGATCGTCTCCGACGAGGAGGACGTGACCGGCCGGGTACGGGAGCTGACCGGCGGCCGGGGCGCCGAGTTCGTCCTCGACGCCGTGGCCGGACCGGGCGTGACGGAGCTGGCCCGGGCGGTGGCGGCCGACGGGACGCTGCTGCTGTGGGGCGCGCAGAGCGGGCAGCCGACGCCGTATCCCGGGTTCGAACTGAACATGCCGGCGCTGAACATGCGGACGTTCACCATGCTGGAGATCACCCGCGATCCCGCGCGGCTGCGGCGCGCGAAGGCGTTCATCACCTCCGGGCTGCGCACCGGCATGCTGCGGCCGGTCGTGGACCGGCTCTTCCCGCTCCAGGACATCGTGGCGGCCCACCGGCACCTGGAGTCGAACGAGCAGTTCGGCAAGATCGTCGTGACCGTCTGACGGCGCATGCCCCGTTCCGCCGCACCGGCGAGCACGGCTCGGACAGCGCCGTTAGCGTGGGGGAATGATCCGGTTCGAGCAGGTCACCAAGCGGTATCCGGACGGTACGACGGCCGTGGACGACCTGTCCTTCGAGGTCGCCGAGGGCGAGCTGGTCACGCTCGTCGGGCCGTCCGGCTGCGGCAAGACGACGACCATGATGATGGTGAACCGGCTCATCGAACCGACCTCCGGCCGGATCCTCGTCGGCGGCGAGGACATCGCCGGTGTCGACCCTGTGCGGCTGCGCCGCCGGATGGGCTATGTCATCCAGCAGGTGGGCCTCTTCCCGCACCGCACCGTCCTCGACAACACCGCGACGGTGCCCGCGCTGCTCGGCTGGCAGCGGGCCAGAGCCCGGGCGCGGGCGGCCGAGCTGCTCGAACTGGTCGGGCTCGACCCGACGACATACGGCCCGCGCTACCCCGAACAGCTGTCCGGCGGGCAGCGGCAGCGGGTCGGGGTGGCGCGGGCGCTCGCCGCGGATCCGCCGGTGCTGCTGATGGACGAGCCGTTCGGCGCGGTCGACCCGGTGGTGCGCGAGCAGTTGCAGGACGAGTTCCTGCGCATGCAGGCCGCGGTGCGCAAGACGGTGCTGCTGGTCACCCACGACATCGAGGAGGCCGTCCGGCTCGGCGACCGGATCGCCGTGTACGGGCAGGGGCGCATCGAGCAGTTCGACACGCCCGGCGCGGTGCTGGGGGCGCCCGCCACGCCGTACGTCGCCTCCTTCGTGGGCGCCGACCGGGGGCTGAAGCGGCTGTCGGTCACCGCGGTCGAGCCGGACGATCTGGAACAGCCACCGGTGGCGCAGCCGGACGAACCCGCCGACCGGGCCCGGGAGCGGCTGCGGGCCGAGGACGCGCGCTGGGCGGTCGTCCTCGACCCCCGGGGCGACCTGCACGGCTGGGTCGGCATCGAGGCCCTGGCGGCGGGCGGCACGGTCGGGGACCACACCCACCGGATGACCGCGTGGGTGCCGGTCGGCGCGCCGCTGAAGCAGGCGTTCGGGGTGATGCTCCAGTACGACGCCGCGTGGGTCGCGGTCCTGGACGGCGCGCGTTTCCTCGGCGTGCTCACCCCGGCGAAGCTGCACGAGGCGCTGCGCCGCTCGGTGGACGCGGACGCGCGGGGCGTGGCGCGCGGACAGGTGCCGTTCGACTCGGTGTCGGACGCCTGATCCCGCGGTCAGGGCAGCAGGCCCTGCTCCTTCAGATAGGTGCGGGCCACGTCGGCGGGCAGCCGGCGCCAGCTGTCGACCTGCTGGTTCATGGCCGCCAGGTCGGCCGTCGTGAGGACGTCGTTGAGCTTGCCGAGCGCCTTCGCCACGCCCTCGCTGCCCGCCCGCGCGCGGTTGACGACCGGGACGATGTAGTCGGCGTTCTGCAGATGCCTGTCGTCGGCGAGCAGGACCAGGCCGAAGGAGTCCAGGGTGGCGTCCGTGGTGGTGGTCAGCACCATCTGGTCCCGGCCCTCCTGCACGGCCCGCTTGGCCTGGGTGGTGCCGACGCCCTTGGGATCGACACCGGTGATGTCGATGCCGTACACCTTCTTCAACCCCGGTGCGCAGTATGGCCGTCGGACGCACTCGTCGCCCGCCGCGAGCCGCACCCGCAGCCCCGAGGCGCCCAGGTCGCCGAGGGTCCGCAGGCGGTGTTCGCGGGCATAGTCGGCGCGTACGGCGAAGGCGTTCTGGTCGACGGCCCGGCCGGGCGGCAGGACGGTGAGGCCGCGGGGTGTGGCCAGGCGGCGCAGCGCCTTCATCGTCCTGCCGAGGTCGGGTGAGCCGACGGGCTCGGCGTTGGCGCCGTGGGCCTTGGCGTTCAGCCAGTCGGCGAAGGTTGCCGCGTACTCGGGCACGACGTCGATCTGGCCGGACTCCAGCGCCGGTTCGTACAGTTCCCGGTTGGCGACCGTGATCATCGAGGTCCGGTAGCCGGCCCGGTTCAGCAGCTGTGCGTACATCTGGGCGAGCAGGTCGCTCTCGGTGAAGCCGGCCGAGCCGATGGTGAGGTGGTGGCTGTCGCCGGGCGGTGCGGTGACCTCGCCACGGTTCTCCAGGGCGGGGCCGGTGGTGCAGGCGGTGAGGGTGAGGAGGGCGACGGCCGGCAGGGCTCTTCTCATCGGCCGCCCCGGGCACGTGCCGGCGCCAGCCGTTCGGCGACCTCGAAAGCCCCTTCCACGACGAGCGCGAACACGGCCACCAGGATCGCGCCGGCGACCACCTGGGGCGTGCTGGCCAGGTTGAAACCGGCGGTGATGATCCGGCCGAGGCCGCCGCCGCCGGCGAGCGCGGCGATGGTGGCGGTGGCGACCAGCTGGACGGCGGCGATCCGCACCCCGGTCAGGACCAGCGGCAGCGCCAGCGGAAGTTCCACGCGCAGCAGCATCTGCCGGCCCGTCATCCCCATGCCACGCGCCGCCCGCACGACGCTGCGGTCGACCTCGCGCATGCCGACGTAGGCGTTGGTGAGCAGCGGGGGGACGGCGAACAGCACCAGGGCCACCACCGTCGGACCCTCGCCCCACCTGCCGACCGGGGTGAGGAGCAGCAGCACCAGGACGGCGAAGGTGGGCACGGCCCGGCCGGCGTTGGAGACGTTCACGGCGAGCGCGCCGCCCTTGCCGAGGTGGCCGAGGACCAGGGCGACCGGCAGCGCGATCACACAGCTGACGGCGAGACAGACCACGGTGAGGACGAGGTGCTGAAGCAGCCGGTGCCGGATGCCGTCGTCGCCGGACCAGTGCGCGGGGTCGGTGAGCCAGTGCCATGCGGCGGCGAGCGTGCTCATGCGCGGCCCGCCCGGGTCCAGGGGGTGATCAGCCGCTGCACACCGAGCAGCAGCAGGTCGGCGAGGACGGCGATCAGCACGCACAGCGCGGACGCGGTGAGCACCTGGGCCTTGAAGTAGGTGTTCATGCCCGCGTAGATGAGGTTCCCCAGGCCGCCGAAGCCGACGATCGCGCCGACCGTGACCAGGGAGACCGCCGAGACGGTGGCGATGCGCAGCCCGGCCATCGCGGCGGGCAGGGCGAGGGGCAGCTCCACGGTGAGCAGCAGCCGGATCGGGCCGTAGCCGAGGCCGCGTGCCGCCTGCCGGGTCTCCTCCGGGACCGCGCGCAGGCCCGCGAGGATGTTCCGGACCAGGAGGGTGAGCGAATACAGCACCAGTCCGGCGACGACGAGGCCGGCGGACAGGCCGTAGACCGGCAGCAGCAGGGAGAACATGGCCAGGGACGGGATGGTGTAGAGGATCGTCGTCACCGCGAGCACGGGCCCGGCCGCCCAGCCCCAGCGGCGCGCCAGCACCGCGAGCGGCACGGCGACGACCAGTCCGATGAGCACCGACAGGGCGGTCAGCCGGACGTGCTGGACGACCGCGTCGAGCAGGATCTGCCGGCGCGTGGTCAGGTAGGCGCCGCAGATCCAGTCGTTGCGTGCGAGGCAGTCGTGCGGCGGGGTGGTCACCGTTTCATTGGACCGGGAGGGAGATCAGGGGGCCGCGTCGGGTTGGGCCGTACGGGGGCAGCGCCCCGAAGGGGCGCGGTCATCTGCGCGATCAGCCACGACGGACCCGCAGACGACCGGCGGCCCGTCACGCTCGATCCATCCCGGCCGCGTCCATCAGCGCTGTCACCGTCGTCACGGCCAGTCCGTCCGCCAGGTCTTCCACCTTCGCGCCGGCCCGCGCGCTCGCACCGTCGAAGACGAGCACGAGCTGGCGGGCCAGGAGTTCGGGGTCGCGGGCGCCGCCGCGCTCCGCCTCGGTGCGGAAGGTCCGCGTCAGATGGTCCTTGACACCGCGGGCGACGACGCTCGCCGGGTGTCCGGGGTCCTTCAGCTCGACGAGGACGGCCAGGTAGGGGCAGCCGTGATAGCCGGGGTCCGCGGCGGCCTTCGTCACCTGCTCGAAGACGTGCAGGATGCGCTCGCGCGGGGTCACGGTCTCCGGGTGGGGGTGGGTGAGCTGGGCCTCGTACCACGCGGCGCGCCGCTCCAGGCTCGCGGCCAGCATCGCGTCCTTGCTGTCGAAGAGCTGGTACATCGACCGCTTGGAGACGCCGGCCTGCCGGCACAGTGCCTCGATGCCGATTCCGACGCCGTCGCGGTAGGAGAGTTCGGCGGTGGCGTCGAGCAGCCGCTCACGGGAGGACGCCTTGTCGGTGGTGGCCATACGGCGAGGTTACCGCGGCGCGGGCAACGGGGAAACCGATCGGTGTATACACGTGACAGGGATGGTGAACAAGCGCTTAGATAGGAGCCCGGACACCTGTTCCCGATCCGCCGGAGGCCCCGTTGTTCACGTCCGTCGACGACGTCTCCGCCCGCCTCGCCGAGACCGGCTACCTCGCCTCGCCCGCCGTCGCGACGACCGTGTTCCTCGCCGACCGGCTGGGCAAGCCGCTGCTGGTGGAGGGTCCCGCCGGGGTGGGCAAGACCGAGCTGGCCAAGGCGGTCGCCCAGGTGGCCGGGGCGCGGCTGGTCCGGCTCCAGTGCTACGAGGGCGTGGACGAGTCCCGCGCCCTGTACGAGTGGAACCACGCCAAACAGCTGCTGCGCATCAGCGCGGGCCGCGACGAGAGCTGGGACGAGACCCGCACCGACATCTTCAGCGAGGAGTTCCTGCTCCCCCGCCCGCTGCTCACCGCCATCCGCGGGGACGAGCCGACCGTGCTGCTCATCGACGAGACCGACAAGGCCGACGTCGAGATGGAGGGGCTGCTGCTGGAGGTGCTCAGCGACTTCCAGATCACGGTCCCTGAGCTGGGCACGGTCACCGCGACCCGCCGCCCGTTCGTCGTCCTGACCTCCAACGCCGGCCGGGAGCTGTCCGAGGCGCTGCGCCGCCGCTGCCTGTTCCTGCACATCGGCTTCCCCGAGGAGGAGCTGGAGCGGCGGATCGTCCGGCTGAAGGTGCCGGGCCTCACCGAGGCGCTCGCCGAGTCGGTGGTCCGGGTGGTCGGGGCGCTGCGCGCGATGGACCTGCGCAAGGCTCCGTCCGTCGCCGAGACGGTCGACTGGGCGCGCACCCTGCTGGCCCTGGGCGCCGGTGCGCTGGACGAGACGGTCGTACGGGACAGTCTCGGAGTGATCCTCAAGCACCAGGACGACATCCAGAAGGCGGCGGCGAAGCTCGACCTGGACGCGCTGTGACCGAGGTCGCCGAGCGGATCACCGGCCTGGTCGGGGCGCTGCGCGCGCACGGGGTGCGGATCGGCACGGGTGAGACGGTGGACGCGGCCCGCGCGGTGGAGGCACTCGGGCTCGCGGACCGGGAGCTGCTGCGGGAGGGGCTGGCCGCGACGCTGCTGCACGGCCCGGGACAGCGGGCGGTGTTCGACCCCGTCTTCGACCTGTACTTCCCGCGCGCGGTGGGGGGACCGGACGGCGCGGGCGCGGGCCGTGACGAGCTGCGCGACCGGCTGGCTCGGGCGCTGGCCGCGGGCGACCAGGCCATGATGGCCCGGTTGGCGGCCGAGGCGGTGGACGGCATGGGCGGATACGGCAGTTCACCGGGGTCGGACGGCTTCTCCGCATACCAGACCCTCGAACGGCTGCGCCCGCAGACCCTGTTGGCGCGGGTGCGTTCGGATGTGCGCGGACGGGACGGGGGCGGAAGCGGGAACGGCGACGGTACGGACTTCGCGGACCGGCTGCTGGACGACCAGATCCGGCGCCGGATCGAGCAGTTCCGGCGGATGGTCGGGGCGGAGGCGCGGCGCCGGGTCGCAGAGCGGCGCGGGCGGGACGAGATCGCCCGGCGCGGTGTCGTACCGACCGCCGACCGAGTGGACTTCCTGTTCGCGGGCCGGGACCAACTGGCCGAACTGCGCAGGGCCGTATCGCCGCTCGCACGCAAGCTGGCCACCCGGCTGGCCGCGCGCCGGCGCCGGGCCGCGCGCGGCACGGTCGACCTGCGCCGCACCCTGCGCTCCTCGCTGTCCACGGGCGGGGTGCCGATGCGGCCGGTGCTGCGCCGGCGCCGGCCGGTCCGCCCCGAACTGGTCCTGCTGTGCGACGTGTCCGGCTCGGTGTCCGGCTTCTCCGACTTCACGATGCTGCTGGTGCAGGCGCTGCACGACCAGTTCAGCAAGATCCGGGTGTTCGCCTTCGTCAACCGGCTGGACGAGGTGACCGGCCTGCTGGAGCACGGTCGTGCCGACCCCGACGGGCTGAGCGCCCGCATCCGCGCCGAGGCCACGCTGACCGGCTGGCACGGCAGCAGCGACTACGGCGTGGCGCTGGGCGAGTTCGCCGAGCGGTACGGCGACGCGGTCGGCCCGCGCACGACCGTGTTCGTCCTCGGGGACGCCCGGACCAACATGAGCGACCCGAACCTGGCCGCCGTACGCGAGGTCGCCCGGCGGGCCCGGCGCGTGTACTGGCTGAACCCGGAGCCGCGCGGCCAGTGGGGCACCGGTGACTCAGCCGCGCCCGCCTACGCGGACCTGGTCGAGATGCACGAGTGCCGTACAGCCCGTCAGCTCAGCGCGCTGATCGCCCGGCTGCTTCCGGTGTGATCGACTGCTCCCGAACGACCGCGGTCCGCGGCTGATCCGGACCGAGCCGCACTGATCTGTACAAGGACGTACGCCATGGGCCACTCCCCCGTCTCGCTCGGCACCTTCCCCACGCCCGTCGAACCGGCGCCCCGGCTCGCCGCCGTGCTCGGGCTCGGCCCGGACGATCTGTGGATCAAACGGGACGACCTGACCGGTCTGGGCGGCGGCGGGAACAAGATCCGCAAACTGGAGTGGACGGTCGGCGCGGCGCTCGCCGAGGGCGCGGACACGCTCGTGACCACGGGGGCTCCGCAGAGCAACCACGCCCGGCTGACCGCCGCCGCGGCCGCCCGGCTGGGTCTGGCCGCCGTCCTCGTCCTGCGCGGCGCGCCGGGCGCCTCGCGGTCCGGGAACCTCGCCCTGGACGGACTCTTCGGGGCGCGCATCGCCTGGGCGGGCGAGGTGGACCAGGCGGGGCTGGACGACGCGGCGGCCGAGGTGTGCGCGCGGCTGCGGGCGGACGGTGCCCGGCCCGCGCCGATCCCGTTCGGGGGGTCGGGCGTGCCGGGTGCCCGGGGCTATGTGCGCTGCGGCGAGGAGCTGGACGAGCAACTGCCCGAGCTGCGCACCGTGGTGGTCGCGCTCGGCTCGGGCGGCACGATGGCCGGCCTGGTCGCGGCCCTGGGCACCGGCTCGGTGCTCGGTGTCGACGTGGGCGCGCTGGCCGACCCGGCCGCGGCGGTGGCACGGTTCGCGGCGCCGCTGACGACGGAAGAGGTCACGGCCGAGGGCCTGCGGGTGCGCCGCGACCAGGTGGGCGCCGGCTACGCGACGCTGACCGGACCCGCGGCCGAGGCACTCCGGCTCGCCGCCCGTACCGAGGGCCTCGTCCTCGACCCCGTGTACACCGCCCGGGCCCTGGCCGGCCTGCGCGCGGCCGTCGCCGACGGTGACGTCCGGCCGGGCGAGAAGACGGTGTTCGTCCACACCGGCGGCCTGCCCGGCCTGTTCGGGCACGCGGACGCGGTGGCGTTCGCGGAGGCGGGGGCGGCCGTCTTCGAGGGATGACGGTGGCGGGCCGTACGGCCCCGCACATGCGACCGGGTCGCACGCCGTACGACCCGGAACGACGGAGGCGGCCCGGTACGACGGAGGCGGCCCGGAACGACGGAGACGGTCCGGAACGACGGAGGCGGCCCGGAACGACGGAGACGGTCCGGAACGACGGAGGCGGCCCGGAACGACGGAGACGGTCCGGAACGACGGGGCGGCCCTTCTCTCAGCCCTTCGCGTACTCCTTGGCCATGGTCCCGGCGAAGTCGTAGACCACGAACTGCTCGTCCCCCACGACCCAGGCGTCATGGCCGGGCGGGCACACGAAGACGTCGCCGGGGCCGACCTCGCCCTCGCCGCCGTCGTCCATGCGGATGTGCATGCGCCCCTGCACCACGTAGCCGTTGTGGTGGACCATGCAGCTCTCGGTGCCCGCGATCGGCTTCACGGACTCCGACCAGCGCCACCCCGGTTCGAAGGTGCCCACCGCGAAGTCGAGCCCGGTCAGGTGCAGGGCTTCGAGGTGGCCGCGGGGGAAGTCGCGCCGTTCGTCCGGCTTCTCGACCGTCTTCACTTCCAGCATGACGGCGTCCTCCTTCCGGCCGCTGACCGCGGCCGGGGCCGGCCTGTCGTCGCCTGGCGGCCTCGGACGGCGCCGGCGCTGCGGCGGCGGCCGTACCCCACGCCTCCATCGTCGGCCCCGCGCCGTGGCAACGCCATACGGTGGCAGGCGCCCCTGAAAATTCTTCGGTCGTCACCCGCAACCTCGCCCGGGGCCGGACGTCTGTCGAGGTGGAGGCCTCCACTTCGACCAGTTGTCCGACCCGAGCGAGCGAAGGAACCCATGACCGCACACCGTGTCCCCCGCCCCAGCCATGTCCGCAGGCTGCGGGCCGCCCTGGGGGTCTCCGCCGTAGGCGCGGCCCTGGCCGTGGCCGGCACCATCACCGCCCAGGCGGCCCAGAGCGGCAGCCACTCGCCCGCCCACGCCGGCGTCACCGCCACCCCGGAACCGGCGGGCGGCCACGCGACACCGTCCCCGGTGCCCTCCCCGGTCCGCACGGCCACCCCGTCGCCCGTACCCTCCACGGCGACACCGTCCCCCGTGCCCACCCCGGTCCCCACGGCGACACCGTCCCCCGTGCCGTCGCCGGTCCGCACCGCCACCCCCAGCCCCGTGCCCTCCCCCACGCGCGCCACCCCCACCCCGGTGCCGTCCACCGCCGCACCGGTGCCCGTGCCGGTGCCGAGTCCGGTGCCGGGGCACGGTCCGCATCGCGTGCACCCCGCGCCGGCGCCGGCCGCGCCGCGGTACTGAGCCACACGCACCACCTAGGCAGGGCAGGGCGGGGAAGCAGGATCCGCTTCTCCGCCCGGCTCCGGGAGATCCATGACGACAGCCACACCACCGGCGGTGACCCTGCCCCGGGACCGGTCCGGCACCCCGCGCCGCCCCGCGTCCCCATGGCGTTTGGGGAGGCGGCTCCTGTCTCCTCTGCGGGACCGTGTCCTCGCCCGCGCCGCCCGGACGGAGACCCCCGCCGGCCCGACCGCACCCGGCGCCGGTACGACGGCATACCCCGTCGGCCGCGAACAGCCTCCCGGCATCGAGGAGTTGTACCACCACCGCCGGCTGTCCCTGGTCCGGCTGGCGGTGCTGCTGGTGGACGATCTGCCCACGGCCGAGGACGTCGTCCAGGACGCCTTCACCGCACTCCTGCGCCGGCACGGTCACCGGCTGGCCGCGCTCGACGATCCGGAGGCGTATCTGCGCACCAGTGTCGTCAACGCGGCCCGTTCGGTGCTGCGCCGCCGCAGGACCGTACGGGCGCACACCCCCGCGCCCGAGGAGCACGCGCCCGCCCCCGAGGAGGACGTCCTGCTGCACGAGGACCACCGGGAGGTGCTGGCGGCGCTGCGCACCCTGACCCGGCGCCAGCGGGAGGTACTGGTGCTGCGCTACTGGTCCCATCTGACCGAGGCCGAGATCGCCGCGACCCTCGGTCTGTCCCGGGGCACCGTCAAGTCCACGGCCAGCCGGGCCCTGGACGCCCTCGGCCGACGTCTGGAGGGGCTGCGATGAACGACTCCGGTACCGGTACGGCCCCCACGGCCGTCGAGGAGCGGCTGCGGGCCGCCCTGGCCGCGCGGGCGCACTCCGTCGGCCCGGCCGACCTGCGTCCGCTGCGCCCGCCGACCGCGCCGGTACGGTCCGGCCGGGTGCTGCTGCGCCGGGCCGTGGCGAGCGCGCTGGTCCTGGCCGCGGTGGCGGCGCTGGTGTTCCTCGCGGTGCGCGGCGGGCCGTCCCGCCCGGCCGAGCCGGCCCGTTCGCCGCGGCCGGGCACCGGCACGCCGTCCGCGGTCCCGAGCCCGCTCGCCCCGACCACGGCCGAGCCCTCCCCCAGCCCAACGGCGCCGTGAACTACGTCCCGGGATGGGCGAGTTCCATGTCATGGCCCTCGACGTCGGCGCCGGGCAGCGTCACCCCGGCGGCCCGGGGCGGGTGACCGGCGGCGATCAGCATGTACCGGCCGCCGTCCAGGTCGGAGAAGGTGTACGCCCCGTCGTCGCCGGTGGTGGTCGTGGCGACGACGTCGCCCGCCGCGTCCACCAGGGCCACCCGGGCGTCACCGAGCGGCCCGCCCGCACCGCGTACCGTGCCCCGCACCCGGGCGCCTGACCGCGGGTCGGCCGCGACGCGGGTGACACCGGTGCCGGAGATCTCCACGGGCAGCGCGAGCGGCCAAATCCCTTGCGGCCTGCCGAACCGCGTCACCGTCGATGTCCAGCAGCGCGACCCGGTGCGTGCGCGCCAACCGCCGCGTCACAGCGAGGCCGATTCCACTGGCCGCGCCCGTGATCACCGCCACAGGTCGGGCCATCCGTTGATCCTTGCCTGTCGGGTCCGCCATGGCCGGTCAGATCCTCCGCTCGTGCCCGCGCCAGAAGGGCTCGCGGATGTCCTTCTTGAGCACCTTCCCGTTGGCGCTGCGGGGTAGGGCGTCGACGAACACGATCTTCTTCGGTGTCTTGATCCCGCCGAGCTTCGGCCGGCAGTAGGCCACCAATTCCTCTTCTGTCAGCTGTGCGCCGTCGTTCAGCTCGACGACAGCGGTGACGGCCTCGCCCCAGTCAGGGTGCGGTGTGCCGATCACAGCGCAGTCCTGCACCGCCGGATGCGTCCAGATGACCTGCTCCACTTCGCTCGGGTAGACGTTGAACCCGCCCGAGATGATCATGTCCTTCTTGCGGTCGGTGATGTGCAGGAAGCCCTCGTGGTCGAGGTAGCCGACGTCGCCTGTGTGCAGCCACCCGTCGATGATGGTCTCCGCGGTCTTGTCCGGGGCCTTGTAGTACCCCTTCATCACCAAGTCGCCGCGCACGCAGATCTCGCCCGTCTCTCCGGGGGGCAGGATGTTGTTGGTGTCATCGAGGATCTCGACGCGCACCAGCGGTGCCGGCCGCCCTGTGGCTGACAGCCTGGTGTCGTCGGCGATCTCACCGTTACGGAAGTGCTCCTCGGGGCGCAGGAAGGCGATCGCGGTGGGGGCCTCAGCCTGGCCGTACCCCTGGAACATCACAGGTCCGAAGACCTCGATCGCGCGGCGCAGTTTCTCGGTGGACATGGGAGCCGCGCCGTACGTGAAGTACCTCAGGGAGGAGAAGTCGCGTTCTTCGATGCCCGGAGTCTCCAGAAGCCGGTAAATGACGGTCGGCGGCAGATACAGCTCCGTGACCTGGTGCTTCTCGATGAGGTCGAGCAGCACGAGCGGGTCGGGGCGGCTCATCACCACGACCGTGCCGCCACGGGCCGTGACCGGCAGCGTAAGGGTGCCCGCAGCGTGAGTCATCGGTGCGGCGACGAGGTGCACGATCGGCTCGTCCCCGGCGTAGGGCGCGGCGAACATGTGGTGCAGCGCGCTCACGGACAGGCTCCGGTGCGTGTTCATCGCACCCTTCGGTGCCCCAGTGGTCCCTCCAGTAGGCATGATCCCCGCCAGGGAATCCTGCTCCGGAATGTAGTCGGGAAGCGCGTTGGACGCTCCCTCGGTGAAGGACTGGAGAACGATCGCGTCCGCCGCCGGCACGGCTTGCGTGTCCGCGCCCAGTGAGACGACGGTGTGCAGTTGCTTCAGTTCGGGGCGCAGTTTCTCCACGATCGGGAGGAACTGCTCGTGGCAGAACAGCACTTCGCAGTCGAAGCTGTCCAGCAGGCGCTGGATCTCCTCCTCCGGATAAGCGGGGTTGACCGGGACCCAGGCCATGCCCGCCCGCCACATGCCGAGGACGCAGGCCCACGCAAGGGGGTCGTTGCCCGCGAGTACCGCACCCTTGGCCTCGGGCTTGATGCCGCGTCCGAGCAGCGCGTTGCCCACACGGCAGGAGAGTTCACCGATCTCGGTGTAGGTGAAGGCCCGCTCGCCGGCGATGAACGCGGCCCTGTCCGGGTGAGCGCGCCAGCCTCGGTCGAAGAAGTCGGTCACAGCCATGCTGGTCATTCCTTGTCTGCGAAGTCGATCTCCCAGCTTGGGGATCGGTCGGTCGTACTGGTTCGTCGGTCTCGTCGACAGCCCGCGGCAGCGGGAGTCCGCGAAGCGGGCCGTGCCGGTGCCGAGGGGTCAGGCCCCGACCCGTCCGCCCTGGTACAGCAGCGTGTTGAGGTAGCCGAACTTCATGTTCAGCAGGTGGTTCTCGCCGTCCTCGATACGGGCAGCCCGGGCGTCCCGGAAGAGCTTCTCCATCGGGTACTCGCGAGTCAGTCCGTAGCCGCCGAACAGCTGCAGGGCCTCATCGGCCACCTCGAAGGCGAGATCGGTACAGGTGACCTTGGAGCCGCCGGTGTAGTAGGGGTGTTTGGCCGGCGAGAGCGCCGTGTACTCGGCGGCCCTCCGGGCCACCGCGCGCATCATCTCCACCTTGCGGGCCATCGCCCCCAGGCGGCTCTGCACCATCTGGTGTTCGGCCAGCAGCGCGCCGCCCTGGCGGCGCTCGTGGACATACTCCAGCGCGTACTCAAAGGCCCCCCGGGCCAGCCCCGTCATGAGCTGGCCCATCGCCACGCCCGCCGTGGACCAGGTGGACGCGTGGCCGTGCCAGTAGTCCTCGCCGAGCGAGACGGCGTAGCGCACGGGGACTCTGACGTCATCGAAGTACAGCTCACCCTGTGGGAGGGCCCTCTTGCCCAGCTTCTCCAGCGGCTTGCCGTGGCTCACTCCGGGCAGGTCGAGGGGAACGATGACCTCGATGCCGTGCGGATGCCCCTCGCCGTCGAAGAATCCCTCGCCGTAGTCGGCGACGATGGAAAGGATCGCGACCTGGGCGACCGGGCCGTTGGACACCCAGGCGGAACTCTGCCCGTTGATCACGATGTCGCCACCGCTGATCTTCGCGGTCAGGTTGCCCTTGTTGCCCTGCGGGGCGAGGGCGTGGCGCTCGGCGGGGTAGAGCATCGTGCCGTCCGAACCGCGGTCCGGCTGGGAGGCGACCCAGGCGCCGATCTTGCCCGCCGTCAGCTCGACCAGTTCCTGGTTGCCGGCTCGCTTGGCCATCATGTTCGGGAAGGCGGCGGCCGCCAGCGAGACCGCGAGGCCCGCGTCACCCCACCCGAACTCCTCGACGACGATCGCCTGGATCCGGGCCAGCTCGCGTGGCGGCACGTCGTCGGAGGTCGCGTCGAACTCGATTCCCGACGAGGCGGCTGTCGCCATGAACTCCCAGTACGGAGAGCCCGGTGCGATCGCTTCCTCGGCGCTCAGCCTGTCGATGGCGATGCCCGCCGGACGCATCACCTCCCGCGCGAACTTGTGCATCGCCTGCTGGATGGCGCGCTCCTCGTCGCCGAGGATCTCGAAACCACTCTGTTCCACGTACGGCAGCCCCGGCCGAACCGAAGATGTCGCGGCGTCCTTGCGTTGTGTCATGACTTCGTCGTCCTTGATCCGAGTGTTTCCTGCGGCTGGTGTTACTGCGCGGAGGCGATCGCAGCGGGAAGATGCCGTTCGTGCTCGGCGTCCTGCAGGCCCGCCATCGTCTGGAGCCCCTCCTTGGTGCCGGGGATCTGGAGGAGTTCCCTCAGTGCGGTGTTCTCCGCGGCGAAGCCGGCGAACTGGGCGTCGGCCAGGGCGCCGTAGACGTTCTTGAACACCTCGTTCACCGCGGCGATCGTGCTCGCCGGGCGCTTGGCGATGTCGCGTGCCAGGGTGTCGGTGTAGGGGTTCAACTCCTCGCGCGGCAGCGCGCGGCTGACGATTCCGTAGGCCGCGGCCTCCTCCCCGGTGAAATCACGGGCCTGGAGGATCACCTCACGGGCGCGGGCCGGGCCGATCTGCATGGCCAGCCGTGTCGTACCGCCGCCGGCGGGGAGGATGCCGCCGCTCGTCTCGGGCAGGCAGAACCGGCTCTCCGGCGTGGCGAACCGCAGATCCGTCGCGAGCAGGAACTCCAGTCCGGCGCCGCGGCAGATCCCGTCGACCACACAGATGGTCACCTGCGGCAGGTTCTGCCACATAGTCGTCAGAGCCTGCAGGGCGTTGATGTCGTCGTAGCGGCTCTGCGGAACCGATGGGTCGTTGTCCATCCGCAGGATGTCGTCCAGGTCGAAGTGGGCGATGAAGAACTCCGGGTCGGCACTGCCGAAGACCACCACCGTCGTCTCCCGGTCGAAGGCGAGGGACCCACCGAGATCGAACAGCTCGCCGACCATCTGGAAGTTCATCAGGTTCACGGGCGGTTGGTTGAAGTCGACGTAGAGGATCCGGCCGTCACGCCGGACGTCGAGGGTCTGATAGGTCATCGCTGACTCCTGGGTTGGTGCGGGTGGACGGTCAGATGCTGAGGATGGTGATCGCGGCGGCGGCTTCCTCGCCGGCGTACAGGCCGCCGCCGTTTTCGGCGAGGGCGATGCGGGCGCCGGGCACCTGCCGGGCTCCGCATGTGCCGCGGAGCTGGTGGACGAGTTCGTGGATCTGCGCGAGCCCGGAGGCGCCCATGGGGTGGCCCTTGGACTCCAGGCCTCCGGACGGGTTGACGGGAAGGCGGCCGCCGAGCCGGGTGGCGCCGGACTCCGCGAACTCGCCGCCGGCGCCGATCTCGCAGAACCCCATCAGCTCGGTCTGCAGCAGTTCGCCGAACGCCGACGCGTCGTGGACCTCAGCCACCGACACGTCCTGCGGCCCGACGCCTGCCTGCTCGTAGGCCCGCCCAGCGGCGAGCCGGGTAGCCGAGCGGTCCCAGGCCGAGAGAGGACGCACCGTTCCCGTGCCCAGTACCGCGGCCAGCACCCGGATCGGGTGCCGGGCGGCCAGCCGTCGCAGGCCTGCGGCGTTGCAGACGACCGCCGCCGCGGCGCCGTCAGTGAGCGGCGCGCACATCGGGACCGTGAGCGGTCCCGCCACGGGCCGCGCCGCGAGGATCTCCGCGGCCGACATCTCCTGTCGGTAGTGAGCGAGCGGGTTGTGCACCGCGTGCGCGTGGTTCTTCTCGGCGATGACCGCGAGCTGCTTCTGCGTCGTGCCGAAGGCGTCCATGTGTGCCTTGGCCAGTGCCGCGTAGATGTCCATGAACATGCTGTGCGGCTGCCCGTGGTCGGGAAGCTCGCCACCGAGTTCGGTCAGTACGGCGCTCACTCCCCCGGGATCCGCGACGTCCACTCCTCCGTCGAAGACGCCAAGGGCCTTGCGCTTGTCGCCGATGCTCAGCTTCTCGGCGCCGACCGCGAGCGCGATGTCGGCCGCGCCGGAGCGCACGTGCATCACCGCCTGATGTAGCGCGGTGGCACCGGTGGCACACGCGTTCTCGACGTTGACCACCGGAATGCCCTCGAAGCCCATCGAGCGCAGCGCCATCTGGCCGGCGACGACGACCTGCCCCTCCAGAACGTCCTGGCACGTGTTGCCGAAGTACGCGGCCTCCACGGCGCCTAGTGCGGCACCGGCGTCGGCGAGGGCCTCGGTCACCGCCTCCCTGGTCAGGTCCTTGACCGAGGCCTCCGGCCGGACACCGAACCGGGTCATGCCGACACCGGCGATCCACACCTGCGAACCGGTCACGCGAAGCTCTCCTCGGTGACGCGAGCCAGCCCGTAGGCCTCCAGGGCCCCCATGAGCTCACGGTGTCCCACCAGCTGCGCGGGCGAGCGGAACCCGACCCCGTTGAAGGTTTTGCCCAGCAGCCGCATCGCGGCGTAGGCCTGGACCAGGCCGGTGATCTGGTATCCGGACGTGCCGTGGATGACCGCCCGTGCCGTGACGTTGTTGCCGCGGCCCGTGCACCAGTCGACCGAACGATTCACCTGCCGGTTCTCACGGGCCGGTGTATTCGGCGTCATGGTGGCAGCCACCTTGTCGAGCGCCGGGTAGAGCTTCTCCTCGGGCAGCCACTGGAAGAGGACCTTGAACATGCGCTCCGCTTCGCGTACCCGCTGGGGGATGTCACCCTTCTCGTTTTGCATCGCCACGAACATGCGGCAGTTGCGTACGCGGCGGTCGTCCCGGAAGAACACCGGCATGGCGGTGCCGCCCCAGTTCAGGCCGGGGACCACCAGGGTGGTGCCGGGCACGACCATGTCCTGCTGGACGATGCCGTCGTACTTCTTGAGGAGGTTGTCTTCCAGGTAGTAGGCGTCCTTGCGGATCACGTCGAACATCGACTGCGTCGATCCGACCGTCGGGATGTTCCGGGTGTACTGGCCGATCTCAAGCGTGTCGATGCCGGGGGTCTCCAGGACGATGCGGGCGACGATGTCGGGAACCGCGTACTGCATGGAGACGGCGGTGGACACGGCAAGTCCGGCTGCTGCGTACTTCGGGCCCCACTCGTCCAGGACCGCGAGCTGGTGGGACTGCTCACCGGCGGTGTCGAGATAGTGACAGCCCGCGCGCAGCGCGGCCTCAAGTACTGCGGGCGCGTGCCGCAGAAAGGGGCCGACCGTGTTGCAGACGACCTTCCTGCCTTCGAAGAGCGCGGCCAGGGACTCGACGGAGCCGTCGACCTCGGCGATCTCGTAGTCGGCCGTCTCGATGCCCGGGACGGCGTTCATGATCTCCTGCAGCCTGGCCTTGTTCCGGCCGGCTGCCACGAACGGAATGCTGTACTCGCGCAGGTATTCGGCCACCAGGCGGCCGGTGTAGCCGCTGGCTCCATAGATGACAACCGGTCGGCGGTCGCTCACGGCTGCTTCCCTTCCGTGATGAGTCGAGGCGCCGTGGCGCCGCGGCTCTACGCTTTTTACGTTGCGGCAAACTCTGGGCAACATCCGGCCACCGTGCTTCCGTGAGAGCGCACTCCGGGTTCCGCATTCGTGCATCCCGCGCCCGACGGCTGGTCCGTCAGACGGCACGGGCGCTTGTCAAGACCCGGCGGAACGGGTTTCACTCGATTCATCCGCCGACGAAGGTGATGGCGCATGACAGCAGCCCTGACCTGGTCAACCCACGGGTCCCCACAAGATCACGTCCCGGACGCCTGGAGCAGCACGATGTCCCAGCTGCACCTGGGCTGGGCACTGTCGTTCTCAGAGCCCGAACCCTTCGGCGTGTCAGTGCGGTACCGGAGGCTGGACCAGCTGACCGTCGGAGAACTCCGCTGCGGCCGAATCACCGGCCGACAGGCAGCCACGAGCGAGGGCCCGCTCGTGGGCGTCCTCGTGACCCTCTCCGGACGGCTGATGTGCCGGTACGTCGGCGGCAGCGAGGTCGAACTCGGTCCCGGCGACCTGCTGGTCTGGGACAGTGAACTGGCGCACGACTTCGAGGCCGTGGGGGACCACCGTGAGCTGTACCTGCTCCTGCCCCGCGAGCGGCTGCCCCAGGCGATTGCCGGAAGTGCCTCCCGCGCCGGCGGTGTCGTTTCCGTGCGGCCAGGCTCAGGGCTCGCCTCGATCGCTGCCGCTCAGCTACAGGCCATCACGCGCGAGTTCGACCACCTGTCCGACACGGATCTGGCCATTGCCTCCCAGACCTTCTTCGACACCCTCGAAACGGCCCTCGTCCCCGCTCCGGAGCAGCCTGTTTCCAGCAGCGCCCGCGAGGCGCTGGTCATACGGACCCGCCGGTACATCGAGGATCACCTGGATGATCCGGACCTTTGCGCTTCCTCCATCGCCGAGGCGTTCGACATCTCCGTTCGCACGCTGCATCTCGCTCAGGCCGGTACGGGCGCAACAGTGGGTCGCTGGATCCGGGAGCGTCGCCTGAAGGCCTGCTACCGGGACCTCTCACGTGCGCATGGCGGCACGACGGTCACCGACGTTGCCTTCCGCTGGGGCTTCAGCAACATGGGCCACTTCAGCACAGCCTTCAAGCAGGCCTTCGGGGTGACACCCAGCAGTGTCCTGCTCCAGGGGCACCACAGCGGGACCACCCCGGGCGACAGCTGATTCCTCACCCGGGCGCAGCACAGCCCCGGACAGCCACCAGACAGGTATGACGACGCAAGCTTCGGTGCCCTTCCCAGGGGCACCGAAGCTTGCGCCGTGCAAAAGGTCAGACGCGTCCGACCGTCATGTGCAGGTCAGGGCTGAAGGACCAGCCTGATCGGATTGCCTTCCTTGGTGTGCAAGCGCTGCACGGCCACGTTCGCCTGCTCCAGGGGCAGCACCTCCGTGACGGAAGCGGAGAAGTCGAGGCGCCCGCCTGCCACCAGGTCCACGAGCCGCGGCACCGAGTCGAGTTCCGTGCCGAAGTGCCCCCTGACCTGGTGCTTCAGGTAGCTGAAGGTGGTGCTGTCGCTGAAGGCGAGGGGACGCCCGGACAGCCCGACCAGGACGAGGCGGCCCCCCGGCCCCAGAACGGTCAGCGCCTGCTCGTGCACCGCCGAGACACCGGCGAAGTCGAAGGCGGCGTTCAGTCCGCTGCCCTTGGTGATGTCGAGCACCTGCTCCCGGAAGGTGGGGTCGGCGGAGTCGACAACGAGGTCTGCCCCCATCCGCCGGGCGCGCTCACGCGCCGCCGGGGCCGGGTCGGCCGCCACGATCGGGAAGGCGCCGACAGCCCGCAGCAGCTGCACCGCGTGGATGCCCAGACCTCCGACCCCCCACACACCCGCTGCCTCGCCCGGCCGGATGTCCGCGGTGCGGACGATGGCGTCCCAAGGAGTCGACACGGCATCGGGGATGATCGCCGCCTGCTCGAACGGGATCGAGTCGGGCAGGGGGACGACGCCCCCCGCGCTCACCAGGGCGTACTCGGCCCACCCACCGTCGAAGTCGACCCCGCGCGTGTGCATCTGGCCGTCCTTGATGTCCCCGCCCTGCAGGACCACGCGCTGACCGACCTGGCAGGCGGTCACCTCGGGGCCCAGCTCGACGATGGTGCCGGAGACCTCATGCCCGAGGGTGACGGTGTCACCCCTGAGGTGCGGCGGGAGGCCGAGGGTGCCGTCGATGAGGTGCACGTCGGACATGCACACCCCGGCCGCGGCTACCTTGATCAGCACCTGTCCCGGGCCCGGGACAGGCTTGGGAACATCCTCGACGGTCAGCGTGTGGGTGGGGAAGTGCAAGCGAGCAGCTCGCATGAGCTCCATGGAATGTTCTCCGTCGCAACAGTCGTCATTGTCTTTGCGGTGCCGGTTTCGAGCGCACGGCCGAGGACAGCACCCTGCGTGAGGCGGCACGGCGAGTGTGGCGTTCCCTCGGCACGTCGATCGCCGCATTCGGGCCGTCGATCACAGGGTGATCGCCTCGCACCGAGTGCGTGCGACACCGGCGCCGGCGAGGGAGCGGTCCCCGCCGACGCGCCGGTGAGGGTGCGCCGCACCGTCACCGAGCGGCTGGAGCCCCGAGAGTCCGCTTGAGGAAGGCGATCTGGTCGGGAACCACCTGGTCGAAGCCCTTCCCGACGTAGGGGTCCCAATGGCCGCCGGGGTAGGCGAGCAGCTCGCCGTGCGGAGCCGCGGCCGCGAGAGCGGCAGCGGGGCCCGGCGGCGTGAGGTCGTCGTGGTCCATCACCTGGACCAATAGGGGGCAGGTGAGCCGGGGGGCGGCCACGACGGCGCGGAAGAAGGGCAGCGACAGGATCACGCGCGCGCTGACCTCGTTGTCGTAGGGCACTTCCGCCGGAAGGAGGCGCAGCATTCCCTCGTAGGCGTCCGGAGTGGCCAGCACGGCGCCATGCTCACCGCGGCGGCCCACGGCCTTCACGGTGTACGGCTCACGGCCGAGGCGAGCCCCGAGGGCGTCCCGGACGCCCGCCACGCCCAGGCCCAGCACATGGGTCGCCGACCTCTTCACCATGCGCACCAGCGCGGCCCGGCCGTCGGCGAGGGGCGCCTGCGACACCACTGCGCCGATGCTCGGGTCCTCCGCGGCGACCAGCACCACGGTGCCGCCCGACATGGAGCTGCCCCACACGGCCACACGCCTGGAGTCGACCTCAGGACGGGACCTCGCCGCGGAGACGGCGGCGTGATAGTCGGCGACCAGCCGCTTGATCTCGATCAGGTTGCGCGGACGCCCGCTGGATTCGCCGAAGGACCGGTAGTCGAAGACCAGGGCGCCGAGCCCCTCGGCGGCGAACCGCTCGGCGTAGGCTGCGAGCCGCATCTCCTTGATGCCGCCGAAACCGTGCGCCAGGACGACGCAGGGGGCGGGTCCGTCGACGCCTTCGGGGGCGTACCACCAGGCGTCCAGTTCGTCTCCGTCGATCGGGATCCGTATGGGCAGACGTTCACCCATGGGCTCTCTCCTTACTGTGTGTCAGTTCACAGGGCTGGTAGCCGAGTTGGACAGCAAGTCGAGTGCGATGTCCACGATCATGTCCTCCTGGCCTCCGACCAGGCCGCGCCGGCCGACTTCCAGCAGGAGGGTGCGGGCGTCGACGCCGTAGCGCTCGGCGGCGATCTCCGCGTGGCGCAGGAAGGAGGAGTAGACGCCGCCGTAGCCGAGGGTGAGCGTCTCGCGGTCGACTTGTACGGGGCGGTCGCGCAGGGGGCGGACCAGGTCGTCGGCGGCGTCCTGGAGGTCGAACAGGTCGCAGCCGTGCTTCCAGCCCTGGATGTTCGCCACGGCGATGAACGCCTCGATGGGGCAGTTTCCGGCACCCGCTCCTTGTCCGGCCAGGGAGGCGTCGACGCGGGTGACGCCCTCCTCGACGGCGACGACACTGTTGGCGACCGACAGGGAGAGGTTCTCGTGCGCGTGGATGCCGATCTGAGTGCTCTCGTCGAGTACGTCGCGGTAGGCGCGGACCCGTTCGCGTACGCCGTCCAGGGTGAGGCGGCCGCCGGAGTCGGTGACGTAGACGCACTGGGCGCCGTAGGACTCCATGAGCTTTGCCTGCACGGCGAGTTGGGGCGCCTCGGCCATGTGGCTCATCATCAGGAAGCCCGAGACGTCCATGCCCAGCTCGCGCGCCTTGGCGATGTGCTGGGCCGAGATGTCGGCCTCGGTGCAGTGGGTGGCGATGCGCACCGAGCGGACGCCGAGGGCGTAGGCGCGCTCCAGTTCGGCGATGGTGCCGATGCCGGGCAGGAGGAGGGTGGTGAGGACGGCGTTGTCGATCGCGTCCGCCGCGGCCTCGATCCACTCCCAGTCGGTGTGGCTGCCCGGGCCGTAGTTGAGGGAGCCGCCGGCCAGGCCGTCGCCGTGGGCGACCTCGATGGCGTCGACGCCGGCTGCGTCGAGGGCGGCCGCGATGCGGCCCACGTCGGCAGGATCGATGCGGTGCCGGATGGCGTGCATGCCGTCCCGCAGGGTCACGTCCTGTATGTAGAGCTGGTGAGTCATCGGCTGGCCTCCGCGGTGACGGTGGTGCTGTGCCGGGCGATCGACTCGGCGGTGCGCAGGGCGGCCGAGGTCATGATGTCGAGGTTTCCGGCGTAGGCGGGCAGGTAGTGGGCGGCTCCCTCGACTTCGAGGAACACCGAGACACGGGTGGTCACCGGGCCCGCGCCCTCGGGGAGCAGGGTGTGCACGGGCTCGCCTTCCGCGATCGGGGTGAACTGCACCTCCTGCTTGAGGCGGTAGCCCGGCACGTACTGGGCGACCCGCTCGGCCATCTCCTTGACGGAGGCTCGGATGGCGTCGTGGTCCGCGTCCCCGATGAGGCAGAAGACGGTGTCTCGCATGATCAGCGGGGGTTCGGCAGGGTTGAGGATGATGACCGCCTTGCCGCGGGCCGCTCCGCCGACGCTCTCGATGGCGTGGGAGGTGGTCTCGGTGAACTCGTCGATGTTGGCGCGCGTGCCCGGCCCCGCCGACTTGGAGGCGATGGAGGCGACGATCTCCGCATAGTGGACGGCGGTCACCGCGGAGATCGCCGCGACCATGGGGATGGTGGCCTGGCCGCCGCAGGTGACCATGTTGAGGTTGTCCGCGCCGACCTCCAGGTGCTCGTCGAGGTTGACGGGCGGGACGACGAACGGGCCGATGGCGGCGGGGGTGAGGTCGATGAGCCGCTTTCCGAAGGGCGCGAGCCGGTGGGCGTTGGCCAGGTGGGCCTTGGCCGAGGTCGCGTCGAAGACGATCTCGATGTCGTCGAAGTGCGGCATTGCGATCAGGCCCTCGACGCCCCCGTGGGTCGTCGGAACCTTCAGTCGGGCGGCGCGGGCGAGGCCGTCGGACTCCGGGTCGATGCCCACCATGGCGGCCACTTCGAGGGTGTCCGACAGGCGGAGGATCTTGATCATCAGGTCGGTGCCGATGTTGCCCGACCCGATGATGGCGACCTTGGTCTTTGACGTCTTGGGGGAAGTCATGCGTCCCTCTTCTCGGAGAATGCGGCGGTGACCTCGCCGAGCGAGCTGATCTCGGCGCGGATCCGGGTGCCGGGCGGGGCCGGGACCATCGGGCCCAGCGCGCCGGAGAGGACGACCTGTCCGGCGCGCAACGGGTCACCCAGGTCACGGGCCGTCCGGGCGAGCCAGGCCAGCGCGTTCAGGGGGCCGCCGAGGCAGGCGGCGCCGTTGCCCTCGGAGACGAGGACGTCGTCGGCGTACAGCCGCATCACGGTCTCGCGGGGCTCGAACTCGTCCAGCGTGAGGCGGCGTTCCGCCAGCACGAACAGTCCGCCGGAGGCGTTGTCGGCGACCGTGTCGGTGAGGGAGATGTCCCAGTCGGCGATACGGCTGTCGACGATCTCCAGCGCGGCGACGGCGTAGTCGACCGCAGCGTGCACCTGCGCCGGGTCCAGGTCGCCGTCGGCCAGGTCCTCCTTGAGGACGAAGGCGATCTCCGCCTCGGCCTTGGGCTGCAGCAGCCTGCCGGAAGGGACCTCGGCCTCGGCGGAGACGTCCATGTCGGCGAAGAGCACCCCGAAGTCAGGCTGGTCGACGCCGAGTTGGCGCTGGACGGCCGGGGAGGTCAGGCCGATCTTGCGGCCGACGACGACCGCACCGCTGTCCACTCTGCTGCGGGTGAGTTCCTGCTGTACGGCGTACGCGGCGTCGATGTCCTGTGTACCGAGCAGATCACGTACCGGGGCCACGGGCCGTCCCTCGGCGAAGGCGGCGGCGAGCCGGGCGGCCGCCAGCTCGACGGGTGTGACTGCCATGCCGGTCACCGCCCTTCCGCCGTGGTCACCGCGAATCCGGCGATCCAGGCGGGGATGGCCTCGTAGAAGCGAGACGTCATCTCGTACTTGCCGGTGGCCGCGAGGGAGGCGTACCCCGCGATCCAGGTGCGGACCTCGTGGGCGGAGCCGCCGCCCTGTGCGGCCATGTCATCGACGGTCCAGGAGTCGAACTCCGCGAGGTCGCCGCGCTCCAGGTGGTCGAGGAGGAGGTTGTCCCAGGCGGGGTTGATCGGGATCATCTTCGTCGACCCGGCGGCGTAGTCGCGGCCGGCCTGGACGACCCGCTCCTCGCCCTTCGCACGCTGCTCCCGGGTGGGCGGGTTTCCCTCGATGAGCGCGTCGGCGACCCGGGGCGGTGCGCCCTCAAGCACCGGCACCGGCGGGTCGTGGGACAGACCACCGGAGGCGACGAACAGCACCCGCTTGTCCAGGGCGGCCGCGGCCTGACCAACCGCGGTGCCGAGAGCGCGGATACGGCTGACCGGGCCGAGCGGGGTCGCCACGCCGTTGACGAAGACGGGCACCACCGGCACGCGGTCGATACCGCCGAAGAGCACCTCCAGGGGCTGCGCGAAGCCGTGGTCCACGGTCATCCGGGCCGAGACGGTGAGATCGATGCCGCGGTCGAGCACCCCCTTGGCCAGAGTCTTGGCGGCGTCGGTGTCGACCGACAGCGGCCCGCCCTGGGAACCGAAGTCGCCCACCGCGTGGGCCTCGGTGGCCAGGCAGAACGGGGGCATCTCCTTGTAGAAGAAGCCGTTGTAGTGGTCGGGCGCGTAGAGGACGACGAGCTCCGGGTCGAAGCGGCGGACGAAGGCCCTGGCGCTCTCGACGGCCTCGTCGACGCGGGCCAGAACCTCGGGCTCGGGGTCGTTCTTGCCGATCAGGGGCGAGTGCGAGAGCCCGACGACAGCTGCGGTCATGGGAGAGGGTCCTTAACTCTGGGGGGCCGACGGGTGGATGACGAGCTTCCCGGTCAGACCGCCGTCGATCATGAGCTGGAAGCCCTTGTGGATGTCCGTGAGGGGCAGGGTGCGGTCGATCACAGGGCGGACTCCGGTGGCCTCCATCAGCCGGAGCAGCGCGACGAGCTCGCCACGGGTGCAGCCGGTGGAGCCGAGGACACGTCCCTGGAGGTAGAAGATGCGGGCCAGGTCTGCGGGCGGGTTGGCGCCGCTCGTCGCTCCCGCGATCACGACCGTACCGCCGCGCCGCAGCGACTTCAGCGAATGGGACCAGGTCGCCTCGCCGACCGTCTCGATCACGACGTCCACCCTCTCGGGCAGCCGCTCACCAGGGGCCAGCGCGGCGCGCACCCCCCAGGTGAGGGCCTCGGCACGCTTGGCCTCGCTGCGGCTGGTGGCGTAGACGACGGCCCCGGCGGCCACCGCGAGCCGGATGGCGGCGGAGGCGACCCCGCCGCCCGCGCCCTGTACGAGCACCCTGTCGCCGGCGGTGATCCGGGCCTGGGTGAAGAGCATGCGGTAGGCGGTGCCCCAGGCGACCGGCAGGCAGGCCGCCTCGTCGAAGGACAGCCACGCGGGCTTCGGCACCAGGTTGCGGGTGGGCACGGTCAGGTACTCGGCGAAGGCCCCGTCGTGCTGTTCGGACAGCAGCGCACGGTTCGGGTCGAGCGTCTCGTCGCCCCGGCCCGCGTCCGGGTCGCCGATCACCGGATGCACGATGACCTCGTTGCCGTCCTCGTCGTATCCGGCCGCGTCGCAGCCGAGCACGATGGGAAGGCGCTCCGGGGGATGGCCCACGCCACGCAGCGTCCACAGGTCGTGCATGTTCAGGGAAGAGGCCACGACTCGTACCCGGGACCAGCCGGGCTTCGGGTGAGGTACCGGTACGTCGCGCAGCACCAGCCCGGACAGCGGGTCGGCGGCGCTCTGGGAGATGGCGGTTGCTGCAAGCACGCAGCCACGGTCACCCGCACCCGGAGGCAGGACCTAGCCCGTGTGCCACGGTGCAGCACACGTCCGGGCTCCTGTTGAAACCTGCCGCCCTCAGGGGGATCGTGAACATGGTCAGCAAGTCCGGCGACAAGGCCACTCAGGACACGACAATGACGTCCGACGAGCCGCCCGGCCGACTCCCTCCGGCGTCGACAGGGGCCTTCCTCGGCACGGCTGCGGCCATCGCGGTCACGAACCCGGACGGCCGGGTGACCCATTGGAGCAGCGGCGCCCAGACGCTGTGGGGCTATGCCCCGAGGAGGTCGTCGGCAAGCCTCTGGCCGATCTGTTCACCGCTGACTGGGCAGTGCTGAGGCACCGGGACGGCAGGCTGTCGGACGCTCAGGTGCGCCTCTATCCGCTGCCGTCCGACAAGCGGCCGACCGGGTGCCTGGTGATGGTCGTACCCAGGACGGACTCCCCGGACGAGTGCTCACTCATGCGACGGATGTTCGAGAAGCAGCCCCTCGCCCTTTCGATCTATGACCGCGAGGGACGCATACTGTTCGGCAACAAGGTGTTGGAGGAGGCGGCGGGCCTCTCCGAGCACGACGTCCGCGGCCGGTTCGTGGCCGAGATCCTTCAGGGCCCCGTATACGAGGAAGTCGAGCAGCGGATCCGCCGGGTTCTTCAGACCGGGAAGCCCGAATTCACCGAGCCCTTCGTGAGGCTTCCGGGCGAGCCGAAGGCGCACGCCTGGGCTCTCGACATCTTCCCGCTCACGGACGAAGCCGGCCAGGTGCACGGGGCGGGTCTGTCGGCGTACGACTACTCCCAGCAGTACGAGTCCCGGGAGCGGCTGGCCCTCCTGAGTGAGGCCCGGACCCGCATCGGCGCCGGCCTGGACGTGGTGGGCACCGCACGCGAGCTCACCGAGGTCGCCGTACCCCGCTTCGCCGACCTCGTCAGCGTGGACCTGCTCGACCCCGTCTTCCAGGGCGATGTGCCCGCACCTGTCCTGTCCGGTCCCGTCCCGCTGCGCCGGGCGGCATACGGGGTGGCGTCCGTCTCGTCCGGAGAGCATCCGGCCCCGGACGAGATCAGTGACCATGTTGCTTCTTCGCCGATCGCCCGGTGTCTGGCCGGCGGCCGGGCGGAACGGCACCACGTCAACGACTCCCAGGTCGTCCACTGGTTCGCCGACGACCCTGTCCAGGCGGCGCAGGCCCGCGCGTGCGGGGTGCATTCGCTGATCGCAGTACCCATCCGCGCCCGTGGCACCACCCTCGGAGCAGTCATGTTCGTCAGATGCTCATCTCGCGAGCCATTCGGCCCTGACGATCTTGCCGTCACCGAGGACCTGGTCGCGCGGGCCGCGGTCTGCCTGGACAACGCCCGCCGGTTCACCCGCGAACGCGGCATCTCGCTGGCGCTGCAACGCAACCTGCTGCCGCACGGCCCGACCACGCATCCTGCCGTGGAGACGGCTTCCCGTTATCTCCCTGCGGGCGGCGGCGCGCAGGCGGGCGGCGATTGGTACGACGTGATCCCGCTGCCCGGCGCCCGCGTCGGCCTGGTCGTCGGCGATGTCGTCGGCCACGGCATCACCGCCTCAGCCACCATGGGCCGCCTTCGTACGGCGGTGCGCACCCTCGCCGACATCGACCTCCCGCCCGATGAGCTCCTCACCCACCTCGACGACATCGTCACCCACACCGAGGACGACACAGTCGCCACTGGTGAGATCCCCGCGCCATCGGAGCTGGTTGCCTGTACACGGTCTACGACCCCCTCTCCGGCATCTGCTCCCTTGCCCGGGCCGGCCATCCCCCGCCGATTCTGGTACACCCGGGCGGCACCAGCACGGTCATCGAGCTGCCCGCCGGCCCGCCTCTGGGTCCGCGGGACCGTCCTGGGCACCCTGAGCCCCGAAGCGCGCACCGACGACATCGCCCTGCTCCTGGTCCGCACCCGTCGCTTCGGCGAGGACCGCGTCGCCTCCTGGGACGTTCCCGTCGATCCCGCGGTCGTCGCCGAGTCCCGCCGCCGCGCCTGCGACCGGTTGGTCGCATGGGGCCTGGAGGAAACCGCGTTCGTCACGGAACTGGTCATCAGCGAGCTGGTGACGAACGCCATCCGGTACGCCAGCGGCCCGATCCGCCTCAGGCTGATCAAGGACGAGGCACTGATCTGCCAAGTCTCCGACGGCAGCAGCACCAGTCCGCATCTCCGCCGTGCCCGGGTGTTCGACGAAGGCGGCCGCGGCCTGTTCATGGTCGCCGAGCTCACCCGAAGGTGGGGTACGCGCTACACCCGCACCGGCAAGACCATCTGGGCCGAGCTTGCCCCTGGCCACCTCTCCACGCGGTGAGACGGTGGTCAGTGGGGCATGTCGTCGAGGGCGGTGGACATGTCGGCGAGGTCCGGCGGTTCGGCGACGAACAGGACCACGCTGGCGTCGGGCAGGTCGGCCTCGGTGACCCGGAGGAGTCCGCCCGCCTCAAGGGCGGCCTGGGTGACGGTGTCGCTCTCGTCCGGTGCGGCGACGATGCGGCGGCAGCGGGGGTCGGCGAGGAAGAGTGCGGGGACGAGGGCGCACAGCAGTTTCGCGGCAAGCGCCGCGCCGGACGGCCCGAGGTCGGGGAGGACCAGGCCCAGGGCGAGGTCGTGGGTGCCGTACGGATAGCAGCTGTGCAGCGGGTGGTGCGCGACGCGGTGGACGCGCAGGAGCAGCGTCGGACCGCCGTGGGCCTCGGTGACGGCATACGTGCGCGCCGTCTGCGGGGTCACCGTGGCGGGCTCGTCGACCGGGCGCAGCGTCCAGTCGGTACCCAGGACGGGTTCGGGCGGTGCCGGTACGACGGCGGTGTGGATGCTCATGGCCGGCTCACGGTGTCTCGGCGGGCCGCTGGGTCTCGACCCAGCTCCGCAGTTCGGACTTGACCAGCTTGCCGCTGCCGTTGCGGGGCAGCTGTTCGGCGATCAGCACCTGGGTGGGCAGCTTGTAGCGGGCCAGGTGCCGGCCGGTGAAGGCGCGCACCTCCTCCAGTGTGGGCGTGGTCCCGGGCTCGCAGGTCAGCACGGCGAGCACGGTCTCGCCCCACTTCGGATGCGGGACGCCGATGACGGCCGCCTCCACGACACCAGGGTACGCGGCGAGAACGCGCTCGACCTCGGCCGGGTACACGTTCTCCCCGCCACTGATGATCATGTCCTTGAGGCGGTCGACGATGTAGTAGAAGCCGTCCTTGTCCCGATGCGCGATGTCGCCGCTGTGGAACCAGCCCGCCTCGTCGAAGGCGGCACGGGTGGCCTCGGGGTTGTTCCAGTAGCCGGGCGTGACGTTCGGGCCGCGCACGCAGATCTCCCCGCGCGTGTCCGCGTCCTGCACGCCGGCCCCGGTGACCGGGTCGACGATGCGGATCTCCGTGTACGGCATGGGTGCGCCGGCCGATCCGGCCTTCTCCGCCGTGAGCCCGGCCGGGAGGTAGGCGGCGAAGGGCGCGGTCTCGGTCAGCCCCCACGCCTGCTGGAGCAGGATGCCACGCTCTTCGTAGTTCCTGATCAGCTGGGGCGGGACGGGGGCGCCCGCGACGATCGCGGATCGCAGGGCGGAGAGGTCGGCCGCGGCGAAGCCGGGCACGCGGGTCAGGGCGCTGTACATCGCGGGGACCGCGAACAGGGTCGTCACGCGGTGCTGGACGAGGTCCTCCAGGCACTGGGCGGGGTCGAAGCCGCGGCGCACGACGACGGTGCCGCCGCGCACGAGGGTGCGCAGGGTGAGGGCGTTGAGGCCGCCGATGTGGAAGAGCGGGGCGACGGCGAGGTTCACGTCGTCCGGGCGGGTGTCCACGACACTTTCGACGTTGACCGCGTTCCACCAGAGGTTGCCGTGGGTGAGCATGACACCCTTGGGTCGGCCGGTCGTGCCGGACGTGTACATCAGCGCCGCCAGGTCGTCGTCGTACAGCGCCACCGGCCCCGTGCCCCGTCGGTCGGCTCCGAGCAGCTCCGAGAGCGGTGTCCAGACGGCGGCGGGCGCCGTCGCCGCGGGGCACCGCGGATCTGTGTCGACCAGCACGTGGAAGCGGGCGGGTATGTCGCTCATCACCGACTCGACGAGTGCGCGATGGCCCTCCTCGACGACCAGGGTGTGCGCACCGCTGTCGCTGAGGATGTGGCGCACCTCCTCGGCCGCGAGCCGGAAGTTGACCGGCACGAAGACCGCCCCGAGGTGGGCCGCGGCCAGCAGCGTCTCAAAGAAGGTCACGCTGTTGAGGCCGAGGTAGGCGACCCGGTCGCCGCGCCGCAGTCCACGTTCGGCCAGCCCGGCGGCCAACTCGGCCGTCCTGCCGCTGAGTTGGGCGGCAGAGATCTCCTGGCCCTCGTAGACGAGTGCGCAGGCGGTGGGGTACTGGGCTCTGCGGTGCAGTGCCGCGGCGGGGCTGATGTCGACGGCGGCCATGCGGCGGCTCCTTCGATGGCTGTCGTGCGGAAGGGAGAAGGGGAGACGGTTCAGAGGCCGGCGCCGCCGGCCGGGGAACGGAATCCGCGGACGGCGATGCCGCCGTCGGCGGGGATCACGGCGCCGGTGACGGTGCCGCTGTTGGCGCGGGAGGCAAGCAGGACGTACGGGCCGGTGAAGTCCTCCGGCTCGACGCTGGAGTCGTACAGCGGGATGAGCGGTTGCTGCTCCTGTCCGGACGCCTCGTTCTTGGCGAACGACGCGGCCAGCGTGCGGTCCTGAAGGCCCAGGCTCTGCGGGCCGCGCAGCTTGGTGCGCATGCCGCCGGTGGCGACGCCGTTGACCCGGACCTTCGGCGCCAGCTCGTAGGCGAACTGCCGGAGCAGGCCGAGGCAGGCGTGCTTGCTGGCGGTGTACAGGGGGCCGCCACCGTCGGTGTGGAAGGAGGCGTTGGACAGGGTCATCACGATGCTGCCACGCGTGGCGACGAGTTCCCGCCAGGCCGCCTCGACGGCGAGGACGTAGCCCTTGACGTTGATGCCGAAGACCTCGTCGAACGCCTCGGACAGCTCCTTGCCGTCGAGCTTGGTGACGCTGCGGTGGTAGTCCCAGATCCCGGCGTTGGGGACGAGGATGTCCAGCTTGCCGAACCTCTCGACGGTCGCGTCCACCGCCCGGTGCAGATCGTCCGGGGAGCGTACGTCGCCGGTGAGGGGCAGCACCCGGTCGGAGAGGTCGCCCGCCGCGGCGACGACCTCCTCCAACTGCGCGGCCCCACGGCCGAGGACGGCGACGCTCGCGCCTTCGGCGAGGTAGCGCAGGGCGACAGCGCGACCGATGCCGGAGCCCCCGCCGGTGATCAGGGCGACCTCGCCCTCCAACCAACCCATGATTCAGTGCTCCCCGAGGAAGTCGGTGACCAGGCGCTCGAACTCGGCCTGCCGCTCCAGCTGGACCCAGTGGCCGCAGCCGCCGAAGACGTGCAGCTGGACGTCGCGGATCTGCTTGAGCATGAGCTGGGCGCCGTCGAGGGTGATGGTGCGGTCGTCGCGGCCCCACAGCAGGAGGGTGGGCGCCTTGATCTTGTGAACGCGCTGCCACAGCGGGTCCATGCCGTGCCGCTTGGCGAAAGCGGCGTTGTAGGCGTGGTAGAAGGCGATGTGGGACTCGTCGAGGGACGCCTCGTAGCGGGCCTGCGCGGTGTCGGCCCAGCGCTTGGGCTCGGCGGTCATCACACCGATGAACTCCCGCATCTTCTTCAGGGTGGGGCCCTCGCCGTTGTAGTAGCGGAACATGGCCTTCTGGCCCTCGGTCGGGGTCGGTCCGAAGGGCAGCCAGCCTCCTCCCGGCGCCATCAGAACCAACTTCTCGACTCGGTCCGGGACTTCGAGTGCGGTGGCGATCGCGGCGGCCCCACCGAGGCTGTTGCCGAGCAGGTGGAAGCGGTCGATGCCGAGGGCGTCCAGGGTCTGCAGCAGGGCGTCGACGGTGATCTCGGTGATGCTGCGGGCGTCGAGGTCGGCCTCGGTGGGGCGGTAACTGCCGCCGAAGCCGGGCTGGTCGGGCAGGATCACGCGGAAGTGCCCGGTGAGCGCGGGGAGGTTCTGGCGGTAGTTGGCCACCGCGCTCGCGCCGGGGCCGCCGCCGTGCAGCATCACCAGCACCGGGCCCTCGCCGGCCTCGCTGACCGCGATGGGACCGAGCGTGGTCTGCACGGTGTGCTCGACGAGCTTCACCTCTGTGGTCTGTTCAGTGGTCACGAGCGGGCTCCGGTTCACAAGGGCTTACAGGAAGGTGCTGATGTTCTTGGCGAGCAGGACGTTCTGGTCGATCAGGATGGTGCGGCGCGCGATCAGCAGCCGTCCGTCGTCCGGGTCGCGGCGCAGCTGGTCGGTGCGGCCGCCGGCGTAGAGGTCGACCTCACGTTCCAGGCGGTTGCGGTAGCAGAGGAATGACGACTCGGCGACGTACTCGCCGGGCTCGTCGGCCGGCCGGACCAGGATGTTGGTGATCAGATGCCGGGTCCGCGACGGCGGGTCCTCGGCCCAGGCCATGCCCGAGTCGAACCGGCGGATACGCCAGGCCAGGCTCGCCTTGGTCTCGTCGAAGATGGCGACCTCGCCGGGCGAGCCGTCGGCCAGGGCCTGCTGGCGCCGCAGGCGGTTGGTGCGTACCGGCGCCCAGTAGTGCAGGTCGTCGGTGAACAGTTCCAGCCAGTCGGCGTAGCGGTGCTGGTCGAGCAGCTGTGCCTCGACGGCGTACAAGCGCTGTACCTCGAAGTGGAGCCGCATGTCCTCGTCGACGGCGGGTGCGGTCGTCCGGGGGGTCTCCGGGGGGTGGATGCTCATCGGGGGTCCTCCTGCGGGCCGCGCCGGGTGGTGCCATTCCAGCGCGGAGGGGGCGGTTCGGGGAGCGCGTGTGCCACAAGGCGGCACGTGGCGGTTCAGCGCTTCAGCAGCGTGCGCAGATCCGCACTCTCGTCGGACAGGAGGGCCGCGTAGACAGCGACACCGCGATCGATGATCCGCCGGGCGGCCTTGATGTCGCGTGGTCGGTCGATGGCGGCCGCGGCCACCAGCCGGTCGCCCAGCAGCCCGAAGACGGTGAAGGCGCCGTCGTCCGGAGCCCCGCGCAGCACGGCGCGCTCGGCGTCTGCCATGGTGCCGACCGCCTCCAGCCGGGAGCCGTGCCGGTCGGACCAGAACCAGGAAGCGCCGAAGGACGGCAGGGGGCTGCCGAGGATGCCGTGGGCGGCGGCCTCGCCGTCGCGCTGGGCGGCCTCCCAGTGCTCATGACGGACCTTGTGCCCCTCGGGGCGGGCGACGTCGCCGACGGCGAAGACATTGGGGTGGGAGGTGCGCTGACCGGGGTGGACGACCACACCGTTGTCGACGTTCAGCCCCGCGGCCTCGGCCAGTTCCGTGGCCGGACGCATGCCGATGCCGACCACCACGGTGTCGGCGAGCACGGGTGCCCCGTAGCCGGTGAGGTGCAGCAGGACTCCAAGATTGCCTGGACGGCGCTCGATGCATTCGACGCCGGCGGTCAGGACGCCGATGCCTTCGGCGGAGTGCCTCAGATGCAGTGCGTTCGCGATGTCCTCCCCGACCGCTGCGGACAGTGGCACCGGTAGCGGGTCGATGAGGGTGACGCGGCAGCCCAGGGCGTGGGCGACGGCCGCGGTCTCCGCACCGATCAGCCCGGCACCGATCACCGCCACCCGGGCGCCGGGCAGCAGGCGCTCCCGCAGGCGTTCGGCGTCCTCCCAGGTGCGCAGCAGGTGTACGGCCGGGTCGTCGCCGCCCGCCACCGGCAGGGGGCGCGCGGTGCCGCCGGTGGCCAGCACGATCCGGTCGGCTGCGGCAAGCTCGCCGTCGGCCAGCTCCAGTCCGCCCTCGTGCGGGCGGATCGCCCGGACCGGGGCGCCCTCGCGGAGTTCTATGCCCTGCTCGTCGTACCACTGCTCGGGCCGCAACAGGATGTTCTCGCGGCGGGACTTGCCGAGCAGGACGTCCTTGCTGAGTGGCGGGCGGTCGTAGGGCAGCCCGCGCTCGGCGGAGTACAGCACGAGCTCGCCGTCGTAGCCCTGGGCGCGCAGCGCGTCGCAGGTCGAGACGGCGGCCAGGCCCGCGCCGACGACGGCGATACGCCGTGGCCCGCTCATGCGTCGGCCTCCTCGCCGGGGTGCAGCCAGACCTCACCCTCGCGCACCTCGACCCGGTGGGTGCGCTGGGCGAGGGTGGCGGGCATGCACTGCGGTTCGCCGGACTTGAGGCAGAAGCGGGCGCTGTGCAGCGGGCACTCGACCTCGCCGTCCTCGATCCAGCCGTCGGCGAGCGATGCCTGGCCGTGGGTGCAGGTGTCGTCGAGGGCGTAGTAGGCGCCGCCCTCGTGGAAGACGGCGATGGCGTCGATGTGGCCGGTGGTCTCGGCGGGCACCTTCAGCGCCTCGCCCTCCTCGATGTCGCCGACGGCGGCGACCCGGATGCCGGTGCCGGTGGTGCTCATGGGGTGTCCTCGGGGTTCTTCTCGGTGTTCTTCTCGGTGTTCTTCTCGTGCCAGGCGGGCGTGTTCATCAGGTCGCGCCAGCGGGCGTAGAAGCCGCGGGCGGCGCCGTCGCTGTAGAGGCGGCCGGTGGTGCCGGGGTGGACGCCGTCCTCGGACTGAAGCCCCAGTCCCATCTGGTAGTTGAGCGTCATGGAGCCGGCCACGAAGCCGTGCGCGGTGGACTGGCACTCGCTCCAGTTCTCGCCGTCGTCCTGCTCGAAGATGCCGCTCGGCCCGAACGTGCGCAGGTTGTAGATGCGTTGGGCGTTCTTGACCTCGTCCGGCATCGACTTGTCGACGATGGTCCAGGCCCAGACCTCCATCTTGTCCGGGCCCTTGGGGTGCCACACGCGGATGGAGCCGTTGACCGGCAGGTAGGAGAAGTTCGGGAAGACGGTGCCGTGCCCGGTGGTCATCGGCCCCTCGACCCGGGCGTCACCAAGCCGTTCGCGCAGCGCCTCGTAGTCGGTCCACTCGTGTACGACACGGTCGTCGAAACGGCTCTTGGGGTGCGTCGGAAAGCCGTGCCCGTGCCCCAGCGAGTCGGTGTACTGCCGGCCCGGCGTCTGCACGATCTCCGTCTTGGGGCCCTTGCCGGTGGGTGACATGACCATCAGCGCGGAGGCGTGCGAGATGTTGACGTGGTACCAGTCGGAGGCGAACTGCTCGGCGGCGAGCTTCCAGTTGCCCTCCAGCACCCACTTGTGCACCCCGCCGACGGCCTCGGTGCCCTCCGGGTCGTGGTCGAGCATCGCGTCCAGGTACCAGGTCAGTCCGCCGAGCGCCTCCACCAGGGGCGGGGCCTCGGGGTTCCAGGTCGCGAAGACGAGTCCCTTGTACGTGTCGAGTTGCGCGACCTCGATCAGTCCCCACTGGTCCTGCTCGAAGTGGGCGGGGTAGTCCCCTCCGTTGGGGACGTTGATCAGCTTCCCGGAGGTGTCGTAGGACCAGCCGTGGTAGCTGCACGTGAACGCCTTCGTCGCCCCCGCGTCGGCGCGGCACACCCGCATGCCGCGGTGGCGGCAGGCGTTGAGGAAGGCACGCAGTTTCCGGTCCTTGCCCATGGTGACGATGACCGGGTCCTCGCCCATGTAGGTGGTGAAGAAGTCACCGGGCTTCGTGAACTGGCTCTCGTGCGCGAGGAACAGCCAGCTGGGCGCGAAAACGCGGCGCAGCTCCTGCCGGTAGACGGCCTGGTCGCTGAAGATCGTGCGGTCGACCAGACCGCGGTCGAGGTCGAAGTAAGGGCTGACGTCGACGGCCGGCTCGGGTACGCGAGCCAGGCGGTCTGCCGGCCGGGCGGGCGTGGTTGTCATCGCTGGGCCTCCTCGGGCCGGATCGGGCGCGCGCTGCGCCGCCCTCGTGGGCTGGTGGTTCGGCGTGCGTTCAGGTGCACACCCGAAGGGTCGGAGCGCTCCGGTTCACGCGGTGGCATGGCGGCTCCCCCGCTTCCTCGCTGGTGGTTCATCGGACGGTGACGGTCAGTTCGGGCAGGCGGCCGGTGCCGGACCGCACGCAGAGCCGAGAGCCCGGTGTCAGTGGGACGCTGGCGTGCACAGACCCGGTGAGCAGCAGCTCGCCCGGGTGGAGAGCGCTGCCGTGCGCGTGGAGCGTCCGGGCCAGCCACGCCACCGCTTCCAGGGGGTCACCGAACACCTCGGCGCCCAGGCCCATCGCGACGCGCCTGCCGTCGGCGTACAACTCCAGGCACTCGTCCCGGAGGGACCTGAGCAGCTCTGGCGTGGCATCGACGGGCTGGCCGACCACGATCCGCCCGGCGCTGGCGTTGTCCGCCACGGTGTCGACCAGCCCGATCCGCCAGTCGGCGATCCGGCTGTCCATGACCTCCGCCATCAGGAGCACCTGGGCCACGGCCGCGTTCGCGTCGTCTACCGTCACTGCTGAGCCCGCCAGTGCCCTGCCCATCACGAAGCCGATCTCGGCCTCGACCCGGGGCGCAATCAACTCGCCGGACAGGACAGTGCCGCCGTCGTTGACGACCATCGACTGGTAGAGCACACCGGAATGCGGTTCACGCACGCCCAGCTGCTGCTGCATGGGCAGAGAGGTGAGGCCTGTCTTGAGCCCCACCATCCGGTCCCCGCGCGCCAGCCGCTGCCGGGTGTTGATGGCCTGCACGGCGTAGGCGCCGTCCCGATCCAGTCCTGCGCACAGCTCAGTAAGCGGTGGAAGGGGTGTTCGGGTGGCCTCGGCCTGCCGCAGCAGCGCGGCCAGCTCACTGAGCCCCACGTCGGAGGGGGGACGCGAGGCGGGCAGGACGGCGGCCGGGGCCGCGGTGTCGTGACGCTGCATGCACACAGCAGACGCTGTCGGAGACCGATCCGCCCACTGCCCGTGCCGTGGAGCGGCACGCGATCAGGAGGCGCCCGCCACACTGCGCGCCGGACGTTTACAACCACGAAATGTGCACTTACAGTGGACGCACGTCCAATTTAATGGCTCTCCACGGATCACCGGAGCCCGCTATGCCAGTCCAGTCCTCCTCTGCCGACACCGCCGCACACGCACCACACGGCGCGCCGGCCGACGGCCAGCAGACCGCGGTCGACAAGGCGTTGGTTCTTCTGAAGTCGCTCGCCTCGATGGAAGGGGAGATCGGCGTCAGCGAACTGGCCCGCCGCTCGCAGCTGACCAAGTCGACCGCCTTCCGTCTGCTGGGCATCCTCCAGCGCAACGATCTCGTCGAGCGGGTCGGCAGCAACTACCGACTGGGCAGCGAGCTCTTCACCATGGGCGAGCGAGTGTACGGTGCGACGCCAGTGCTGCTCCGCGATCAGCTGCTGCCGCATCTCGTGGACCTGTACGAGCTGACGCACGAGACCGTGCACCTGGCTGTCCTGCGTGGCACCGACATCGTGTACGTCAACAAGATCCACGGCCACCGGGCCGCCCGCTCCCCCTCCAAGATCGGCGTCCGGCTGCCCGCGTACTGCACCGGCGTCGGCAAGGCCCTGCTGGCCTTCGACCACGACGCGGCCGAGGCTGCCGTGTCGGCCGGCCTCCCGGCCCGCACCGAGTACACCCTCGCCGACCCGCGACGGTTCCGGGAGGAGCTGCGGCGCATCCGCCAGGACGGCATCGCATACGACCGGCAGGAAGCCGCCCCCGGTCTGACCTGCGTCGCAGTGCCGATCATGGGTGCCTCTGGACGTCCGGTGGCGGCGCTCTCGGTCGCCGGCGCCCACCACCGCTTCGAGCCGTCCCGATACGCCCCGGCCCTGCGCCGCGTGGCCTTCGAGGCGGCACGCGCCCTCACCGCAGCGAAGGGACGCCAAGCGGCAGCGCCGTACGACGTGAGCAGGCCGCCGGCGGCCTGAGCGGACCGCCGGTGCCCCCGGCATGCGCGGCACCGAGGTCACCGAGCCGGCGGATCGGACACGCCGACCCGGCCGATCCGCGTGCCATGCCGTCGCGGACTGTCCGGCCCCACCCGTTTGTGGATGGATCCCGGTCTCCGACATGACCACCCCTGGTCCGGACGCGGAGAACGGTGGCCGGCCAGGCGTGCGCGCAAGAGCACCACGGTATAGCCCGGACGCTCACGCCTGGCGGCCCCGGACCGCCCTGACGAGCGGCCAACGCCAGATTCCGCCCTGTCCCGGGGGTGGGCCAATCGGTTGTGCCGAGATGCGGCACACCAGGTGCGGCGAAGCTCAGCGTCGTTCGTTCCCGTGGGTCCGCGCCAGGTTCGTACCGCCGGTGCCAGGCTGGACGCGCGGCACGCTCACCACGATGTGCACCAGGCTCTCGTCCGCCAGTGACTCGTACACGTGGGGCCGGTCGCCCGGATAGCGCGCGAAATCCCCCTCGTCAAGCTCCAGCGGGCTGTCGACAGGCCCCACGCGTACCTTGCCGCTGATGACGTAGAGGTGCTCCAGCGTGCCCACCGGGTGCGGTTCGGACGGCATGTCCGCACCGTCGCTGTGCCGGCCGATGCGCACCACGTAGTTCTCGATGACACCTGAGCCGTAGATGTGGTCGAGCGACCGTGACTCGTACCTTCCGTGCTGCTCCCAGACAACCTCGTCGCCCCGCTGCACGGTGATGACCTGTTCCCGCTCGGCGACCAGCCGGGTCACCGGCACGCCGAGGGCCGTGGCGATGGAGAACAGGGTGTCGACCGTGGGGTTGCCCGTGCCCTGCTCCAGATTCGACAGTGTCTGCTTGGCCAGCCCCGCCCGGCGGGCCAGCTCGGCCAGGGACAGGCCGCGCTGCTCCCTGAGAAGGCGCACATTGCGCGCGACGACGGCGTTTCCTTGTGACACACAGCCACTCTACGAGCTCCGGTCGGCGTCCTCCGCGCCGCCCGCCATTCGGAGATGGGCCAGCAACGCCGCCCCGACGGCCTGTGGCTCTTCCACGGCGAGATGACCCGTATCCACCGTCACCGACTTCGCCCCGGAAATCCCCTCGGCGAGTTCCCGGGCATGTGGCAGGGGTGTGGCGGTGTCCTGGGAGCCACCGAGCACGAGCGTGGGGGCGGCGATCCTTCTCAGGTCGCGCCGAACGTCGTAGGCGGCAAGGGCGTCGCAGCAGGCGGCGTAGCCGATCGGGTCGGCGGTAGCGAGGTCCTGCAGGAACGTCTTCCCGAGGGAGGTCGCGGCTGTGCCGGGATCGGCGAACCAGCGGCCGGGCATGGCGTCGAGCAGGGCGCCGGTTCCCTCGCGTCGTACGAGAGCGGCGCGCTCCTGCCAGAACTGCGGCGGGCCGAAGTACGCCGAGGAACAGACCAGCGCCAGCGAGGCGATGTGGTCCGGCTGATGCAGTGCGAGGTGCACCCCCACACCGCCGCCGAGCGAGATGCCGGCGTAGTGGAACCGGTCCCGGCCGTGGTGGGCGACGAGGTCCAGGACCATGTGGGCAAGGTCGCCGACTGTCGTACGGCCGGGCTTGTGATCCCGGACGAGATCGCTCGGCGAGCCGCCGTGCCCTGGAAGGTCGTAGCACAGCACGCGGTGGCTCTCGGCAAGCACCGCCACATGGGGGTCCCATACGGTCGTCGACGTGCCGAGCGAGTGTCCCAGGACGAGCAGCGGCGCGTCGATGGGACCGAGCACCCGGTGATGCAGCAGAGGGCGGCGTTTCACTGCGGCTCCTGTGAAGGTTCTCAGCGTTCGAGGAGGAGGGCGAGGCCCTGGCCTACGCCGATGCAGAGGGTTGCGATGCCGGTGCCACTGCCCCGGCGGGCGAGCTGGTGGGCGACGGTGCCGGCGAGGCGGGCGCCAGAGGCGCCGAGGGGGTGGCCGAGGGCGATGGCGCCGCCCTGGGGGTTGAGGACCGCCGGGTCGAACTCGGGCCATTCGGCGAGGCAGCCGAGGACCTGGGCGGCGTAGGCTTCGTTGAGTTCCAGGACGTCGAGGTCGGCGAGGGTCTTGCCGGCCTTGGTCAGGGCGCGGTTGACGGCCTCGACTGGGGCAAGTCCGAAGTGGTGCGGGTCAATTGCCGATGTGCCGCTGCCGCTCACGCGGGCGAGCGGCTCGCGACCGGTGGCTTTCAGGCCCTCCTCGTCGACCAGCAGTAGGGCTGCCGCGCCGTCATTGAGGGGTGAGGCGTTGCCCGCGGTGATCGTGCCTCCCCCAGCCTCCGGCCGGGGGGACCCCCCACCCTGTACATCGGCATCTCCATGGTCTTCACCACGATCCTCTTCGCGACCGCGGCCCGGCACTCCAAGGACCGATGGGTTCGC
This sequence comes from Streptomyces sp. CoH27, assembly GCF_020181035.1. Taxonomy (GTDB): domain Bacteria; phylum Actinomycetota; class Actinomycetes; order Streptomycetales; family Streptomycetaceae; genus Streptomyces; species Streptomyces camelliae. The sequence continues at coordinate 1,629 of NZ_JAIQYY010000009.1, read as the reverse complement.
GCCGGCCACTCGCTGCTGCTCCTGGGCGGAGCACTCGGTGTTCTCTACGCAGTCCAGCGGCTGCTTCACCTCATCCGCATCGCGCCCGGAACAGCCACGGCGGCAGACATCCAGCATTCGACCACCGTCTCGACCGACCTCAAGGCTGCTGCCCTCACCGCCATCATCCTCGGCAGTTCCCTCTCCCCCGTCTCGGTCGCGTCGGCAGCCTGGCGCGAACAACGAGCACTGCGTCATATCGAACCGCTGTGGCAAGGACTTACCGAGGCGGTTCCAGCGGTCAGGCTCACACTCGACATCCCACGCAAACGTAGACATCTACTCCTGCATCGGCGGCTGGTGGAGATCAGCGACGCCACACTCGTGCTGCGTGAGTACCTGCCCGCGGAGGTGCAGCATCGAGCACACGAGATGGCGAAGCGAGCAGGCGTTCGCCCCCAAAAGCGTGCGGCAGTCGCGGGAGCCGCCTGGTTGAAGACCGCCACCCTCACCATCGCCAGCCGCGGGCCCTACGAGGGAGATCGCCCCCAGCCGGGCGGTGCGGGACTGAGCCCGTCGGAAGAACTTCGTTGGATTCGGCAGGTCAGCGCCTCCTACGAGCGTAGCCCCGCTGTCTCCGCCTTCGCGACGGCGGAAGCAGCGAAGTTGCGAGACGAGAACCGGAAGCAGAACGCATGAGTTCCATACAGATCCCCGAAACCGGCATCCAGCGCACCGCTCGCCTGATCAGCGACCGACTCCACCCCAAGACGTGGATCGTCGCCGTATGCCTCATGATCGGCTGGAAGGCGGATCACCTGCAAGGTGTGATGTGGAGCCTCGTCGGAGTGCTCTTCGCAGCAGTTATTCCGATGCTCTTCATCGATCACGGCATCAAGCGAGGGCGGTGGGGAGACCGCAACGTGGGCGCCAGGAAGGCGCGACTGCTGGTCATGATCGTCATCCTCCTGTCCGTCCTGACGTGCTTCACTCTCATGACCACCCTCGACGCTCGGCGCGTTCTCAGTGCCCTCATCGCCAGCATGCTGGTCACCCTTGCCGCGTTGGCTCTCGTCACCCTGGCCTGGAAGATCTCGGTCCACCAGGCCGTTTCGGCGGGCGCCGTCATCATGCTCGCCCAGACGTACGACCCCTGGGCGCTCCTGGGCTACGTCCTGGTCGCCGTCGTCGGTTGGTCTCGGATCGAACTCCGGGACCACACGCCGGCCCAGGTGATTGCTGGCACTCTGCTTGGGACAGCAGTCGCGGCTGCTACCTTCGCGGCACTCCGTTGATGATGGGATGAGGCGTGCCACCGGCGCGTCTAGCCACTTCAGCAGCTGATACCGGTTGCGGGTGTCGTCCTGGTACGCCTGTCAGGCCAGGGACATCACCATGCCGGGCCCGCCGACGGAGAACACCGCACCCAGTCCCACGTCCTGATCTCCCGCATCAGCAACGCGGAAGCGCGCACGGCATGCGAAAGCGGTAGCCGGCATACCCTGTGGACCTTGGACGACTTGCACCGTCACCGCAGACGGGTGACCCCTCAGGGGGTCATCGCTCTTCTCGCCGGTGAGCTGTCCCGAGTTTCGTAGAGTCCGGTGATCTTGTTTCAGGCGGACTGCAGGGCTTGCTCCTGGCTTCGCC
>NZ_JAIQYY010000089.1 GCF_020181035.1 Streptomyces sp. CoH27 | reverse complement strand
CCCGCCCGCTATCGCGGAGGACAAACGGGGTGAACCGGCAAGCCAGCCAGACACTCACGACCGCTGAAGAATCGAGGTCAAGAGAAGCGCACTGATCCACAACTATTGACTATTGCTCCGGGGCGGCGCGGCATGGGCTATGCGGCGAAGCCGATGTTGGTGACGTACTCGTACTGGCCCCACTGGGAGCCGAGGTCGACGGCCGCGTCACTGATCCGCGCGTCATCGAGCGCCTGGTCGTCGTCTTCGGCCCAGGCCTCGACGATGCGGTCCCAGTGACGCACGTTGAGCGTTCGGAAACTGACTTCGCGTTGCCGCGGGCGCGCCGCTTGGCGGCAGCTGCGTTTCCTCTTGCGTGCTGGACTACCGTGGAATCCTGGTCGGAAGGAGAACGGGGTGGGGCAGCCCGGAATCGAGCCGCCATCTGGCGCTACCACGCAGGGTGACTCCGTTGTGGGACCGGAAGAGCCCGATAGGCGCATCTACCAGGCTTGGTTGTCGCGCGAGGACGCTGAACAGAGCCCTGACTCTGTCTCAGGAGAGGCGGTGTGCCCGTATCGGGGCTTTGCGTCGTTCCGTAAGGAGGACGCGCAGTGGTTCTTCGGCCGCGAGCGCGAACTCGCCGAACTCCTCACTCGCTTGGAAGAGCGGATGCATACGGGGGGCGCTGTAGCGGTTGCCGGTCCGGCTGGTTCGGGTAAGTCGTCGCTGCTGGCGGCCGGACTGCTGCCAGAAATCGCCAGCGGAGCGCTGCCCGGAGCAGACGGCTGGGCGGTTGTTTCACTTGTTCCGGGCACTCATCCGCTTACGGCGTTGGCGGGGGGATTGGCGCGGCTGACGGGGGCTGAGGCCGTCGAGCTGGCTGGTGCACTGGCCCGGGATCCCGAGGTGGGAGCGGCGCGCGTGCGTGACGCGGTCGGTCCTGAGGCTGGAGGCAATCGTCGGTGCCTGGTGGTGGTCGACCAGCTTGAAGAGCTTTTCAGCCCGGTCTCGGACAGAGAGGAAGGGCACACGTTCGTCCATGCGCTTTCAGCCCTCGCCGAGCCCGGGCGAAACGGGCAGCCGCCAGCTGCGCTTGTGGTCTTCGGCATGTCGACGGCGTACATGGGCCGGTGGGCCGAGTTTCCTCAGGTGTCGACAGCGCTGCGCGATGCGGTTCTGCTCGGGCCGTTGACAGAAACAGGGATGCGCGAGGTGATTGCACGGCCGGCCCAGGCAGTGGGTCTGGACATCGAACCTGGTCTGGTTGAGCTGCTGTTGAGTGACCTTCTGGGGGGTTCCCCGGACGCGCGGCTGCAACTGCTCCAAGCTGCTCTGTTGTCCACATGGGCGCGGCGGCGGGGCCGGTCGCTGACAGTGGAGGCCTACCGGGCGACGGGCGGGATCACAGGGGTTCTGGCGGTCTCCGCCGAGCAGGCCTTCGCGGGTCTGAGGCTGGAAGAGCAAGAGGCAGCCAGGCTCCTCTTTCTCCGGTTGATCAGAGTCGGTGAGGACATCCAACCGACTCGGCGGCGGGTGGCCCGGGACGTATTGGTTCCTGCGGGCTCCACTGAAGCCACTGCCGTGGTGGACAAGTTTATCCGGCAGCGCATCCTTACCCAGGACGGTGAGTGGCTGGAGATAGCGCATGAGGCGCTGCTGTTCTGTTGGCCGCGTCTACGGGCGTGGCTCGACGCCGACCCGGCGGGCAACCGTTTGCGCCAGGAGGTCGAGGACGCGGCTGTCGCCTGGATGCGTGACGACCGTGACCCCCAAGCGCTGTACCGGGGACAGCGCCTCGCCCAGAGTCTGTCCTGGGCCGCAGGTGTGCCTGAGCCCTATGATCTCAGCGTCCTCGCCGTAGAGTTCCTCCGAGTATCGGCAACAAGGGCCGGTCCACATACTGCATGGCTGCGCAGAGGTTTGGTAGCCGGCCTGATTGCGGTCGTGGCAGCTGGGTTCACGGCCGCTCTCGTCCTCCTCCTTGGGTTGCTTCCGGCCTTTCACGGATGGTGGTCGGTGGGAGGCTTCTTCATGCTGTGGGCACTGGTCGCGGCCGCTGTTCTGCTGACCGCACGTCGCACCAGCAGCGCCCGCCGGGAACCAAGCCGCCTTCAGCCCCCGGCACGGACCGGGGGTGATGCTGTAAGCCGGCGGACCAGAGACTTTGTGAGCGGGCTGCTCGACGTGTGGCAGCTTTCCAATGCACACAGCGGCCCCGGTCGCCGCACGTCGCTCCTCCGGGGCGAAGCGCCGCCCTCCCGGGATCGAGCGCTGCTCAACGTTGAGGCGGCACTGGACGGGGCTTGTGCTCGGCTCGGCAGGTTGCCGGAGCGGTCTGCTCACGGGCCCGGTGATCAGTCCAACGGTGTCGAGAGGTGCGACTAGTGACAGCTGTGACGCCGTCCGATGAGCCGGGTTCGACTCCCGAGGCGCCCACCGGCCTGCAGGAGACTTCCCAGCTGAACCGTGTCCACCGTGAGCTTCCGGCCGCTGAACAGGCGGAAATCTGGGAGCGGGTGGTGCAGGGAGCCGGGGAGCGTATTCTGCGGCTGGTCGAGATGGATTTTGAGCGGCAGACGGAAGAGCATCGGCAGTGGTGCCTCGACCAGATCCACCAGCGGCGGATGGACCTGGCCAATCTGGTGCTGCGGGCGACCGGCGTGCTCGCAGGCAGCGCGGGTCTGGCCGGATACCTCTGGGTCGCCAAGTACTTCGTCGATCACGGCGCCGCGGTCCCTGCAGCGGGCATGCTCGGCGGCGGGATCGCCGCTATCGCAGCGATGGTCGTCCGTACCCAGAACCGGAAGCCCTGATCAACCGGGAGGGCAGCGGCAGCTGGGTAGGGATCCATTTGACCGGCCCTGCCATCGCTTCATCAGGTACCGGATACTGAAGGCAACGCGTGACACGTCGCGTTGGAAAATTGTCCTGCACCTGGCAAAGGCTCGACATGTTCCAGTCTCAGGGTGAGGTCTGCGCTGCAGAGGGATCTGCAAGGGCACTGGCGTCGTCGCCTGCCGGAACGCAACGGAGACTGCGAGGCCGTCCACGAATGCGCCGCGGATGAAGCCCGCCACGCTGGCCCATGACCGACGAATGCAAGGCCTATCAGGAATCCACCGTCCGCCCGAGTTACAAATGGTGCAAAGCTCTGCGTAGCGGGGGAAGGGGGACGGAGGTGTGGCGTGGATCTGGAAAGCGTTGCTGGCGAGCTGTACGCGCTGCATCCGACTCAGTTCGTAGGGGCGCGCACTGCGCGCGTGGACGACGCACTCGCAGGCGGAAAGGCCGTGTTGGCCGCCCAGGTCGCTGCACTGCGTCGGCCGACGCAGTCGGCTTGGGCCAGCAATCTGCTGGTCCGCTGCGAGCCCAAGCAGGTCGCCCGGCTGCTCCGCCTGGGTGTCGGCCTGCACCAAGCCCACCAGACACTGAGTCTCCGCCAACCTGACGTCGCAGGTCAAAGGGCTGGTGTGGCTGGTGCTCCGGGCGCTCGCGCTGGTCGTGGGCAGCAGTCTGCGGAGTAGATCGTCTGTCAGCGGTTGACTTCGAGGTTCGTCAGGACATGTAAGGCGTGCAGGCGGGCCAAGCGGTGGTTGTGGCGGGCGGCGATGCCGTGGGTCCGGCCGGACCGGGCGGCGGAGATCCAGATCAGGCGCCTCTCGCGTCGTGCCTGGACCACCGCGGCCGTGCCAAACTCAAGGCATACGAGGCCGTCGCGAGGCGCTACGACAAACGTGGTTCCGTCGCCCTCCGCACGGGCACCGTCGCATCCCTGGTCATCTGGCTCCCGTTCGTGATCGCCCGGGGAGGCTCTCTAGTGCTCTGACCGCATAGGTTCGCCGGGTCGTTCAGGCCGCGGCGGCGAGGGGGCGTCCGCCCCAGCGGATGCCC
>NZ_JAIQYY010000088.1 GCF_020181035.1 Streptomyces sp. CoH27 | reverse complement strand
CCCGGTGTTCTCCACCCTCACCGGCGACTGGGCCGGACCGACCGCCTTCGACGCCGACTACTGGTACCGCAACCTGCGCCGGACCGTCCGTTTCCACGAGGCCGTCACGGCGCTGGCCGAGCAGGGCCACCGGCTGTTCGTGGAAAGCAGCCCGCACCCCGTCCTGGCCCCGGCGGTCCAGGAGACCCTGGACGACGTGGCGCCCGGCACCGCCGGAGCCCTCGGCACGCTGCGGCGTGACGACGGCGGCCGCACGCGGTTGCTGCTGTCACTGGCCGAGGCATACGTCCAGGGCGCCCCGGTCTCCTGGCGCGCGCTGTTCGCCGCCGCCGAGGCGGTCCCGCTGCCGACCTACCCGTTCCAGCGGGAGCGGTACTGGCTCGACCCGGTCGTGCGGCCCGGCGCCGCCTTCGCCGCCGGCCCGGGAGACCACGGGCATCCGCTGCTCGACACCGCCGTCGCCCTGGCGGGCGAGTCCGGTGTCCTGCTCACCGGGACGCTCTCGCTCGCCGCCCACCCGTGGCTGGCCGATCACGCCGTGGACGGAGTGGTCCTGCTGCCCGGCACCGCGTTCCTCGAACTCGCCCTGCACGCCGGCCGGCGGACCGGCTGCGCCGAGGTGGAAGACCTCACCCTGGAGGCGCCGCTCGCCCTGCCCGCCGCCGGAGAGACGCAGCTGCAGGTGCTGGTGGGCCCCGCCGACGCCGAGGGCCGCCGCCCGGTCACCGTGCACTCCCGTCCGGCGGCCGCCGCCACCGCGGACGAAACGGACTGGACGCGGCACGCCTCCGGCAGCGTACGGCCCGCGACGGCGCTCACCCAGCCGCCGGCGCCCGCCGGCACCCCCTGGCCACCGCAGGACGCGGTTCCGGCCGACGTCGACGCGTTCTACCCGCTGCTGGCCGAGCGCGGCTACGGCTACGGCCCGGCCTTCCAGGGGCTGCGTGCCGCGTGGCGACGGGACGGGACCAGGTTCGCCGAGGTGCGGCTCGCCGGTGGTGACGGCTTCACCCTGCACCCCGCGCTGCTCGACGCGGCCTTGCACGTGCTGGCCCTCGAAGCGGCCGCCGAGCCGGCCGACGGCGGGATCCGGCTGCCCTTCTCCTGGAGCGGGGTCCGGCTGCACGCGTCCGGTGCCACCGCGCTGCGCGTCGAGGTGACCCCGGTCGGTCCGGACTCTGTGTCGCTGGCCCTGAGCACCCCGGACGGCACCCCGGTCGGCACCGTGGACGAACTGACGGTCCGCCCGATCAGCGCCCGGCAGCTGGCCGCCCTCCGCAGCGCCGTCCCGCTGCCGCTGCACCAGGTGGAGTGGGCCGAGCTGCCGCCCGTACCGGCCTCGCCCGCACCCTCCTGCGTCCTGCTGGAGGCCGTGGACGACGAGGCCCACACCCCCACCGGGAACCCGGCCGTGGACCCGGAACTGCTGGCCCTCGCCGCCCTGGCCGACGCCGAGCGGGTGCCCGAACTCGTGCTGGTGCGCTCCACGTCCGCCCCGGACGACGGCAGTCCCGAAGCGGTCCGGGCCGCGCTCCACCGCGTCCTGGAACTCGTCCAGACCTGGCTGGAGGACGAGCGCTTCGACGGCTCCCGGCTGGTCGTGTGCACCCGGAACGCGGTCGGCGCCGACCAGGAGACCCGGCTCACCGGCCTTGCGGACGCCGCCGTGTGGGGGCTCGTCCGCTCCGCCCAGTCCGAACACCCCGACCGGCTGGCCCTCCTCGACCTGGACGAGGACGCCGACCGGCTCGCCGCAGCGCACCCGGTGCTGTCCCGGCTGGCCGCCGGCGAACCCCAACTCGCCCTGCACGACGGGCGGATCCTTGCCCCCCGGCTCACCCCGGCCCCGCCCGCCGGGGACCCGGCGCCGAGCAGCGGTCCGGCGGCATCCGCCGATCCGTCGGACCCCGCCGCGCTCACGGGCATCGACCCGACGGGCACCGTCCTGATCACTGGCGGCACCGGCACCCTCGGTGCCCTCTTCGCCCGCCACCTCGTCGCTTCACACGGCGTACGGCACCTGCTGCTCGCCGGCCGGCGAGGCACGGGCGCCCCCGGAGTCCCCGAACTCGTCGCCGAGCTGGTGGAGTCGGGCGCCGAGGTGACGGTCGCCGCCTGCGACGTGGCGGACCGGACGGCACTGGCGGACCTGCTCGCGGGCATCCCCGCCGAGCACCCGCTGACCGCCGTCGTGCACACCGCGGGTGTCCTCGACGACGGCGTCGTCGCCTCGCTCACACCGAGCCACCTCGACACCGTCCTGCGGGCCAAGGCCGACGCGGCCTGGCATCTGCACGAGGTGACCCGGGACATGGATCTGGGCGCGTTCGTGCTGTTCTCCTCCGTCGCCGGCACCCTCGGCAGCCCCGGCCAGGCCAACTACGCGGCCGCCAACGCCTACCTCGACGCCCTCGCCCGGCACCGCCGGGCCACGGGCCGGCCGGGCCTGTCGCTGGCCTGGGGACTGTGGGCCGAGTCCAGCGGCATGACCGGCAACCTCGACGCCGCCCACCTCGAACGGCTGCGGCGCGGCGGCGTCGTACCGCTCACCGGCGACGACGGGCGCGCCCTGTTCGACGCCGCGCTCAGTTCCGGGCATCCCGCGCTCGTTCCCGTCCGGCTGGACATGGCGGCGCTGCGACGGGCGTCGGCCCAGGGCACCCTGCCCGCCGTACTCCGCGACCTGGTCCCCGCCCCCGACCGCGAGGCCGCGAGCACCGAAGCGGAGATCCCGGCGGCCGACCGGATCCTGACCCTCCCGGCGGAGCAGCGCGACGAAGCCCTCCTCGACCTGGTCCGGGCCTGCGTGGCCGCGGTCCTCGGCCACACCTCGCCGGACTCGGTGGATCCACTCCAGGCGTTCAAGGAGATCGGATTCGACTCGCTCATCGCCGTCCAGCTGCGCAACCGGCTGAACGCGGCCACCGGGCAGCGGCTGCCCGCGACCCTCGTCTTCGACCACCCCACCCCGGCGGCGCTCGCCGCCCACCTGGCCACCGAACTGTTCCCGCCCGCCACCGCCACTGCGGACCGCCTGCTGGTCCGGCTGACCGAACTGGAGGAGGCGCTGCCCGACGAGGCGATGGACGAGGAGACCAGGGGCCTGGTCACCGCCCGGCTGGAGGCCGTTCTCGCCCGTTGGCGCCGCCCCGCGGCCACCGAGCCGGCCGAGAGGCTCAGGGAGGCGTCCGCCGACGAGATCTTCGCCTTCATCGACAACGAACTCGGCCGACGCACCGACTGACAGGCTCCGGCGCGGCTGGGACCGTCCCCCGACGAGGCTGAGAAGAGGCTGAACCTGCATGACAAACGAAGAGAAGCTCGTCGACTACCTCAAGTGGGTCACGGCCGATCTCCAGCGGACCCGCGAACGGCTCCAGGAGGTGGAGGCCGAACGGCTGGAGCCGGTCGCCGTGGTCGGCATGGCGTGCCGCTTCCCCGGCGCCGTCCGTGCCCCGGAGGACCTGTGGCACCTGGTGGACTCCGGTACCGACGCCATCGGTGACCTGCCCGCCGACCGGGACTGGGACCCGGACCTGTACGACCCGGACCCCGAGCGGCCGGGCCGCGCCACCACCCGTCAGGGCGGATTCCTGTACGACGCGGCCGAGTTCGACGCCGAGTTCTTCGGAATGTCCCCGCGCGAGGCACTCGCCGTCGACCCGCAGCAACGGCTGCTGCTGGAGACCTCCTGGGAGGCGGTGGAACGCGCGGGCATCGTCCCCGGCACACTCCGCGGCGAGCGCGTCGGTGTGTACGTCGGCGCGATGTACGGCGACTACGGCTCCCGGCTGCGGCAGGTACCGAGCGATCTGGAGGGCTTCATCGGCAGCGGCAGCGCGGGCAGCGTCGCCTCGGGCCGTGTCGCCTACACCCTCGGGCTGGAGGGCCCGGCGGTGACGGTGGACACGGCGTGCTCCTCCTCCCTCGTGGCGATCCACCTGGCGGTGCAGGCGCTGCGGCGCGGCGAGTGCACCCTCGCCCTGTCCGGTGGGGTGACGGTGATGGCCACCCCGGGCGTCTTCGTGGAGTTCAGCCGCCAGCGCGGGCTCTCACCGGACGGCCGCTGCCGGGCGTTCGCGGCGGGCGCGGACGGTACGGGCTTCGCCGAGGGCGCGGGCATGCT
>NZ_JAIQYY010000087.1 GCF_020181035.1 Streptomyces sp. CoH27 | reverse complement strand
GCGAACGCGGTGGTGGTCTCCGCCATCGAGGGCATGGCCGGGGTGGGCAAGACCCAGCTCGCCATCCACGCCGCCCACCAGCTCGTCCGCGACGGATACTTCACCGACATCCAGCTGCACGTGAACCTACGCGGCTTCGATCCTGAACACCCGCCCGCAGACCCATCAGCGGTCCTGGAGGCGTTCCTGCGCCAGCTCGGCGTGCCCGCGCAGCAGATCCCCACCGCCCGGGATGAGCGGGCGGCGATGTACCGCGACCGACTCCGGAAGCGCAGTGCGGTGGTCCTCCTCGACAACGCCGCTGACGAGGACCAGGTCCGCGACCTCATTCCCGCCGGCCCCAGTTGCCTGGTGCTGATCACCAGCCGCCGCAGCCTCGCCGGCCTGGATGGAGTCAACCCCCATTTGATCGGTACGTTTTCGGAAGCCGAGTCGCTGGACCTGCTGATCCAGATCGCGGGACGCGATCGCATCGAGGCCGAGCCCGAGGCGGCAGCCCGCGTCGTCCAGTACTGCGGCCACCTCCCATTGGCCCTTGCCTTGGCCGCTTCCCGGCTGCGCTCCCGGCCCAGCTGGAGCCTCGCGGAGCTGGCCGACCGCCTGAGCGATGGACAGCTGGGGGCCATTCGCGCCGGCGGCCGAGCACTGCGCCCCGTCTTCGAACTCTCCTACCGCGAACTCGCCGAGCCGCTCCGCCGTGTCTTCCGCGTGCTCGGACACCACCCCGGCCCCGACTTCACCCCGGCCATGGTCGCCGCGCTCGCCGACATCTCCACTCACGAGGCCGAGGACGCCCTGGAGGCGCTCCAGGACGAGAATCTCGTGCGCCAGAGCACACCGGGCCGCTACGAACTCCACGACCTGCTGCGAGCCTACGCCCTCGATATGGCAGTCGATGATCCCGAGGTGCAACGTCCGGCGGTGCTGGACCGCCTCGCGCGATGGTTTCTGCATTCCGCGTACGGCGCGGCGACCGCGATGAACGCACCCGGACTTCCCCAGCTCGCCCCGGCAGCCGGCATCGCGCCGTTGCGGTTCGAATCCTACGAGGCCGCTCTGCGCTGGTTCGACGTCGAGCACCAGAATCTTATTGCCGTACACGATGCGGCAGCCCAGGAGGAACTGTACGAAACCACATGGCAGTTGCCTATCGTCCTCGACTCCTTCAGAAATCTCCGGTTCCACAGAACGCAGAGCGTCACGGCGCACCGCATCGCGGTAAGAGCCGCCCGGGCCCGGGGAGACAATCTGGTGGTTGCCTGGAACTTGCGAGGTGCGGCGGCATCGCTTCACGAACTCACCCGGCTCGATGAAGCGGAAACAGCACTCACTGAGGCGCTGGGCCTCTACCAGGGCGCACATGACCGACGCGGCGAGAGCGCGGCCCTGCTCGACCTCGGAAGGCACTACCTCCTCCGCAACCAATACGACAAAGCGATAGAAGCCCTCAGCCGCAGCATCGAATTCAACGAATCCGTGGGCGACCGGAGGCGGGTCATGATCTGCGAGTTGAACCTGGGTGCCACGTACTACCTGCTCGATGACCTGGATTCGGCAAGTGCCTATTTCGGGCGGGCACTGACCTCCGCTCGTGCAGTCGGCGAGCGCCGCGGGGAATGCCTGACCTTGGGAAATCTCGGCGAACTGAGCCTACGCCTCGGTCGGGCGAGAAGCGCACGTGCCTACTACCTCGATCAACAGCAGGTCGCCGAGGAGATCGGCGCCATCGATTTGCATGGCACAGCCCTGGCCGGTCTCGGGGACAGCCTCCAGGCCATGGGCTATCTGGACAGAGCTCGCTCATACTGGCAGGAGGCACATGCTGTCTTCTCAAAGATCGAAAGCCCGGAAGCCGAAAGGGTGCAAGAGCTGATATGGAACAGCGAGGCCGCCGAGGACCACGAGCCTCGCGCCGCGTCGTAGAAGACCCTCGTCCTGTCAGGCGGAGCAGTTCGCCATGACCGCAAGACATGCTGCACCGGGGGCTGGTCCTCGACTACGGTCACATACCGCCCTCTCAGGCTGCGACACAGCGGCCGTCCCGGGCATGTACAGGGCGGCCGCTGTTCTCATCCACGTCGCTTCAGGACACCTGACCAATGGCGTCCCTGATCAGATCAGGTAGATACTGAACTTGATCGGGTGATGTCGGCGCCGTTCGTCTGACAGCCGGCGTGCGGCATCGGTAGCCCTGGACGTATGAGGTACGCGCAGGGTGGCGGGCTGACCGACGCCGAGAGAGCCGCGCGGGAGCGGTTATGGATCCAGGCCATGGAACGCTTCGAGGCCGGACAGAAGAACGCGGAAGTCGCGGCCACGCTACGGGTGAGCGAACGCTCCGTGGAGCGGTGGCGGCGAGCAATGCTCAGGACTTGTGGATCGCTGCGGGGAGGGGACGCGGAGGGCGTACCCGATTGATCCTTTGATGGTCACCGAGTAGGCCCGCGTTGCAGCACGGGTCGGGAAGGCGCGCCCGTGCTGAGCGTAGTCACCGATGACGGCAGTACCCAGTCCGGCTCCCTGATCGACGGGATCGTGCGCGAGGGTGCCCGGCGGATGCTCGCCGCCGCGCTGGAGGCGGAAGTCAACCAGTACATAGCCGAGTTGGCGACCGAGACCGACGAGCGGGGGCATCGCCTGGTGGTCTGCAACGGGCACCACCGGCCTCGGACCGTGGCCACGGCAGCCGGGTCCGTCGAGATCACCGCGCCCCGGGTGAACGACCGCCGCGTCGACGAGTCCACCGGCGAGCGCAAGCGGTTCTCGTCCAAGATCCTTGCGCCGTGGTGCCGCAAGTCGCCGAAGGTGAGCGAGGTGCTGCCGCTGCTCTACCTGCACGGACTGTCGTCCGGGGACTTCGTGCCCGCGCTGGAGCAGTTCCTCGGCTCGGCCGCCCGGCTCTCGCCGGCGACCGTCACCCGACTGACGAAGCAGTGGGGCGAGGACCACGCCGCCTTCCAGGCCCGGGACCTGTCCGACCGCGACTTCGTCTACGTGTGGGCCGACGGTGTCCACCCAAAGATCCGCCTCGGTCAGGCCCACTCGTGCGTCCTGGTCCTGCTCGGCGTCCGTCTCGACGGCACCAAGGAACTGATTGCCCTGGCCGAAGGCATGCGCGAGTCCACCGAGTCGTGGGCCGACCTGCTGCGCGACTGCCGCCGCGGCATGCGCGACCCTGAGCTGGTCATCTGCGATGGCGCGATGGGCTTGTGGAGGGCCCTGGCCGAGGTGTTCCCCGCCGCCCGCCATCAGCGCTGCTGGGTCCACAAGGCCCGCAATGTCACGAACGCCCTGCCGAAGTCCGCACAGCCGGGCGCGACGAAGGCGATGCAGGAGATCTACAACGCCGAGGACCGCGCACACGCCGAGAAGGCGATCGACGCGTTCACCAGGACCTACGGGACGAAGTGGCCCAAGGCCGCCGCGAAGATCACCGACGACCGGGAGGAACTGCTGGCGTTCTACGACTTCCCGGCGGAGCACTGGGTCCATCTACGAACAACGAATCCGATCGAGTCCACGTTCTCCACGGTCAAGCTCCGCACCAAGGTCACTCGCGGCGCCGGCACCCCCGCCGCCGCGCTGGCGATGGTGTTCAAGCTGGTCGAGTCGGCTCAGGACCGCTGGCGCGCGATCATCGGGGCTTCCCCCGTCGCCCTGGTCCGTGCCGGCGCGACGTTCGAGGACGGCCAACTCGTGGAACGGCAGGAGGTTGCAGCCTGATGGCCAGCCCGGAACCGCTCAGCGACGAGGAACTCGACGAGCTCGACGAACTCGCTCAGGCAGCCACACCCGGCCCCTGGTTCGTGCGCGGCCTTGACGACGAGTACGCGATGAACCTCGTCGCTGTCAGCACCACGCCGGACACCGGCCTTGGCGAGCGCTGGCCGAACTTCGACCACCGCGAGATCGTGGCCGCGACACTGGTCCAGCAGCCCCGCTACGTGGATGCCGCCGACGAGCGCTGGGACGAGAACGCACAGTTCATTGCCACCGCCCGCGAAGCCGTCCCCCGCCTGGTCGCAGAGCTCAGAAGCCTTCGCGCGCAGCTGAAGACAGGCGGCTCCGAAAGCGGATCAACCCTGGCTATTCAGCGGAATTGGTCGAGTTGACACCCTGACAGCAGAAAGGTGCCGTTGACCTGCGAGGATGCG
>NZ_JAIQYY010000086.1 GCF_020181035.1 Streptomyces sp. CoH27 | reverse complement strand
GTACTGGGTGCGGCAGATCCGTGAGCCGGTCCGTTTCTTTGATGGTGTGCGGGCGTTGGAGGCGGAGGGGGTCACGGCCTACCTCGAACTGGGTCCGGATGCGGCGTTGACGGGTGCGGTTCTGGCGAGTGTGGCGGATTCCGGGGCTTTGGCGGTGGCGGCGGCTCGTCGTGACCGTGGTGAGGTGGCCACGCTGCTCGCAGCGCTGGCCGCGCTGCACACGCACGGCGTGACCGTCGACTGGTCGACGGCCTACGCCGGCCTGGTCGACGAGGACCGGTCAGCGCCGGTGGAGTTGCCCACCTACCCCTTCGAGCACCAGCGCTACTGGGCGGACGGCACGGGTGCCACCGCCTCGGTGACGTCGGCCGGACTTGAGACGGTCGAGCACGCGGTGCTGTCGGCGGCCGTCGACCTGGCGGACGCGGACGGCCTGGTGCTGACCGGCCGTTTCGCCCTCCGTGAGCAGGAATGGCTGGCCGACCACACGATCGTCGGCACGGTCGTCGTGCCCGGTACGGCGTTCGTGGAACTCGCCGTACGCGCCGCCGACCGGGTGGGCTGCGACGAGGTCGAGGAACTGGTCCTGGAGTCGCCGCTGGTGATGTCGGACCAGGAGACCGTCGACCTGCAGATCGTGCTGGGGCAGCCCGACGGTGCCGGTCGGCGCACCCTCGGCATCCACAGCCGCCCCGGTGGCGCGACCGGCCGCACCGCGCCGTGGACCCGGCACGCCACCGGTGTCCTCGCGCCCGGTACCCCGGTGCCCGAAGCCGACCTGACGGCCTGGCCGCCGCAGGCCCCGGAACTGCCCGTCAGCGACGCCTACCAGCGGCTGGCCGCGCACGGTCTCGGCTACGGACCGGCACTGCGCGGCATGACCCGCGCCTGGGGCAGCGGGGACGACCTGTGGGCCGACGTCGAACTGCCCGCCGGCACCTCGGCCGCCGGGTACGGCCTGCACCCCGCGCTGATGGATGCGGCGCTCCATCCGTTCGCGCTGCTCGCGGTCGAGGGCGTCGGAGCGGACACCGCTCCGGTCCGGCTGCCCTTCTCCTGGAGCGGCGTCCGGCTGCACGCGTCCGGCGCCACCGCGCTGAGGGTGCACCTCGCACGCCGGGGCGAGGACGCGGTGACCCTGGAGGTGGCCGACGCTGCGGGCACGCCGGTCGCGTCGGTGGCGTCCTTGGTGTTCCGGGCCATCGCGCCGGAACAGCTGAGTGCCGCCGGTGCCCGGCGGCACGACACCCTGTTCACCACCGTGTGGAGTCCCGTACCGGCCGGCCCGTCCAGCGGCCCGCGAGTGGCGCTCCTCGGCCCGGACGACCTGGGACTGACGGGCGTGGAGCGCCACCCGACGCCCGCGGCACTGGCCGAGGCGGCCGCCGTCGGGGCCCGGCTGCCCGATGTCGTACTGGCGGCTGTCGGCCCGACGGACCGGACGGGCGCACCCGCCGAAGGTCCGGCCCAGGGGTCCGTACCCGCCGCCGTCCACGACACCGTCTCCCACGTGCTGACGCTGCTCCAGGAGTGGGTGGCCGACGAGCGGCTGGACGGCTGCCGGCTGGCTCTGGTGAGCCGCGGCGCGGTCGCCGCCGACGCCGGGACCGGTCCGGACGATCCGGTGGCCGCTGCGGTGTGGGGACTGGTCCGCGCGGCGCAGGCCGAGCACCCGGGCCGGTTTCTGCTGCTGGACCTGGACGACGATCCGGCCTCGGCGCGCGCCGTGCTGACCGCGCCCGGCGTCGACGAACCCCAACTGTCCATCAAGGGCGGCACGTTGTACGCCCCCAGGCTGGCCCGGGCGCAGCTCGGCGGCCGGCTCCTGCCGCCGGCGGACGCACCGGCCTGGCGGCTGGACGCCGTACCCAGGGGTTCGCTCGCCAACCTGGCGCTGGTGCCGGCTGCGACCTCGGCCGAGGCACCCGCTGCCGGGCGGGTACGGATCGCGGTCCGGGCCGCGGCCCTGGACAACCAGGACGTGCTCGCGGCCCTCGGCATGGTGCCCGGTGAGGCGCCGCTGGGCGTGGAGGGCGCCGGAATCGTGACCGAGGTCGGTCCCGGCGTCACCGGATTCGCCCCCG
This sequence comes from Streptomyces sp. CoH27, assembly GCF_020181035.1. Taxonomy (GTDB): domain Bacteria; phylum Actinomycetota; class Actinomycetes; order Streptomycetales; family Streptomycetaceae; genus Streptomyces; species Streptomyces camelliae. The sequence goes on along the minus strand of NZ_JAIQYY010000086.1, from coordinate 2,374 downwards.
GGGACCGGGTGTTCGGTCTGTTCCCCGGTGCCGTCGCTTCCCTCGCGGAGACCGACCACCGGCTCCTCGCGCCGATACCCGCCGGCTGGACGTACACGCAGGCCGCGACCTTGCCCCTCACCTCGCTCGCGGCCCACCGGGCCCTGCGCGAGCTCGCCGACGGCCGGCCGGGGCGGACGCTGCTGGTGCGCGCGGCGGACACCGGGGCGGGCCGGGCGGTGGTGCGTCTGGCCCGGCACTACGGCTGGGAGGTCCAGGCGGTGGCCGCGGAGTCCACGGCGGCCACCGAAAGCCCGTCCGACGCGGTCCTCGACGCCGCCGAACTCCCGCAGTGGCCGGACCGGCACACTCCGGAGGAGGCTCTGGCGGCGTTCGCGGAACTGGTGCCGCTGTGGACGGGGGGCGTGCTCACCCCGCTGCCGGCTGCGGTGCGTGAGGTGGCCGGCGTCCGTGAGTCGCTGAGCCTGCTCAACGAGACCGGGCAGGCCCGGAAGGTCGTCCTGGCCATCCCGGCCGCACCCCGGCCCGAGGGCACCGTGCTGATCACCGGCGGCACCGGCGGACTCGGTGCTCTGCTCGCCCGCCACCTGGTCGCTGTGCAGGGCGTACGGCATCTGCTGCTGACCAGCAGACGCGGTCCGCAGGCTCCGGGTGCGGCAGAACTCGCGACGGAGTTGCGTGCGTCGGGTGCCGAGGTGACCGTCGTCGCCTGTGATGTGGCGGACCGGGCGGCGCTGGCCGCGCTGCTGGAGACGGTTCCCGCCGAGCATCCGCTGACCGCCGTCGTGCACGCGGCCGGCGTCCTCGACGACGCCACGCTGAGCGCACTGACCCCCGGCCGACTGGCTTCCGTGCTGGCCCCCAAGGCCGACGCCGCCTGGCACCTGCACGAACTGACCCGCGGCCTCGACCTGGCCTCCTTCACGCTGTTCTCCTCGCTGGCCGGCGTCCTGGGCAACGCGGGACAGGGCAACTACGCGGCGGCCAACGCCGTCCTCGACGCGGTCGCCGCGCGCCGCCGCGCCGAGGGACTTCCCGCGACGTCGCTCGCCTGGGGTCCCTGGGCCACCGACGGGATGGCCGGCGATCTCGACGCGGCCGACCGCGAGCGGCTGGCCCGGCTCGGCACGGTACCGCTGACGGCCGACGAGGGCCTCGCCCTGTTCGACGCGGCGGCCGGTCTGCCCGGAGCGTTCGTGGCGGCCCGCCTGGCGCCGCCCCGGCACCCGGACGGCGAGGTGCCGCATCTGCTGCGCGGCCTGCTCCCGCGTCCGGTCCGCCGGGCTGCCCAAGCGGCGTCCGCACCGCGCTCCGCGCTCACCGACCGGCTGGCCCGGCTGCCCGAGGCCGCCCGGGCGCAGGCCCTGACCGACCTGGTCCGCGAGCAGGTCGCGGACGTCCTCGGACACTCCGGGCCCGCCACCGTCGACCCGGGACGGCCCTTCAAGGAGTCCGGTTTCGACTCGCTCACCGCCGTCGAACTGCGCAACCGCCTGGACGCGGCGACCGGGCTGCGACTGCCCGCGACGCTGGTCTTCGACCACCCCACCCCCGAGGCCGTCGCCGCCCTGCTGCACGAACGGCTCGCGCCCTGCGGACCGCAGCCCGCCCTTCCCGACGCCGACGTCACGGCGACCGCGGACGACGACGCCATCGCCATCATCGCCATGAGCTGCCGCTACCCCGGCGGCGCGAACGACCCCGAGGACCTGTGGCGGCTGGTCGCGGACGGCCGGGACGCGACCTCCGCGTTCCCGGCCGACCGCGGCTGGCGCGTCGAGGACCTCTACGACGCGAACCCGGACGCCCTGGGCACCGCGTACACGCGGCGCGGCGGCTTCATCGACCACGCCGACGCCTTCGACGCCGCGTTCTTCGGCATCTCGCCACGAGAGGCCCTGGCCATGGATCCGCAGCAGCGGCTGCTGCTGGAGACCGCCTGGGAGGTCTTCGAACGGGCCGGCATCGACCCCGCTGCGGTGCGGGGCAGCGACACCGGCGTGATCCTCGGCGTCGTACCGGCCGAGTACGTCACGCGCCCGCCGGGCACCCCGCACGATCTGGAGGGCTACCTGCTGACCGGCAACACCACCAGTGTCGCCGCCGGACGCGTGGCCTACACATTCGGCCTCCAGGGCCCCGCCTTCACCGTCGACACGGCGTGCTCCTCGTCCCTCGTGGCGCTGCACCTGGCCGCCCGTGCGCTGCGCAACGGCGAGTGCTCACTGGCTCTCACCGGAGGGGCCACGGTCATCGCCAGCCCTACGGTGTACGTCGAGTTCAGCCGCCAGCGCGCGCTCTCACCGGACGGCCGCTGCCGGGCGTTCGCGGCGGGCGCGGACGGTACGGGCTTCGCCGAGGGCGCGGGCATGCT
>NZ_JAIQYY010000085.1 GCF_020181035.1 Streptomyces sp. CoH27 | reverse complement strand
TCTGGCGAAGCCAGGAGCAAGCCCTGCAGTCCGCCTGAAACAAGATCACCGGACTCTACGAAACTCGGGACAGCTCAGGAGAGACCAGAAAACCAGCAACTGGCAGCGGCGTTATGCCATCCGCGCGGGCTGCGAAGCAACGGTGTCTGAAACGGTCCACGCTCACGGCCTGCGTCATTGCCGCTACCGCGGCCTGGCGAAGACGCACGTCCAACACGTGCTCACAGCCGCCGGAACCAACATCATCCGCCTCAGCGAATGCTTCCCGCCCGGCACTACACCAGACTCTCCACCACGACCACCCACCCACTTCCAGCGGCTCTGCCAAGGACTGACGGCCTAGAGATCACCAACAGCATCCCGAACTGTGGCCAGAGCCATTTTCAAAGAGCGCATACCGCTCTCACCCGCTGGCCGTCAGTCTGACAAGGGCAGAGTGCCCGCGGTGAGGAAGAACGTGACGGCGTAGGTAAAGCGACCTGCGCGCGCGGCGTCGTCGAACTGGGCCACGAACCGGTCCGCGTCCATGGGGTCGAGGTGGCCCCGGGCTGCGGCAGTGTGCGCCCAGGTGCGCAGGCCCATGACATTGTCGACCGTTGACGGGTCACGCACGACCAGAGTCCGGGCTTCCACCCTGATGTCGTGGATGCCGCGGGCCGCGAGCAGTCCGGCGTGCCGGTGGGCCAGCGAGCCGTTGCGCAGGCCCACGTCGGTCCTGAAGCGCAGCACCCGGCGGGCGAGCTCCTGGTCGTCAATGTCGAGTACCTGGGTGTCGTAGTCCGGGTCTGCCAAGGCGACCCGGCCGCCGGGGCGGACCACCCGCAGCAATTCGTCCAGCACCCGGGCCGGTTCGGCGACATGCTGCAGAACCCGGTCAGCCCAGGCGCCGTCGAACCGACCCGCCGCGAACGGCAGCCGGTGCCCGTCTGCGACAGCGGCACGTGGCAGTCCTCGATCCCGTGCCTGCGCGATCATCGTCAAGGAGCTGTCGACCGCCACGACCTCGGCCCCACAGCGCGAGCGCAGGGCCACGGCGGCGTCCCCGGTACCCGCTCCGACCTCAAGGAACAGTCCGCCGGGCTCGGCATGCAGGAACTCTTGCAACCGCTGCTTGTACGCGGCGTAGAACGGCTCCGCATTCAACCGGTCCAGGACCTGAACCCACTCGGCGGGCCGGGGCTGCGTATCCACCGACGTGAATCCGTGAGCAACACCTTGACCGTTCATGGGAGCACACTAGACGTGCCAACCAAGCCGGTGAGCCCTTCCAGACAGAACTGGCCCTCGCGGCCTGCGGCCGGTTGTCAGCGGTACCCGAGTGCGGCGGGCCCCTGGAGCCCGTGTCTCACGGCTCATGGAGCAGGCAGCTGTACGTGCGTGGCTTGCCTGCCGCTGACAGCACTCAGCGTGTGGCACGGCGGCTGAGACGTGGAGGTGTGCCTGGCCGTGCCTCGGTCGCCGTCAGCTCAGGTCAGCGGTGGGGCTGTGGATCCGGTGGCGCCCTCGGGGATACCCGGCGTCTTTGCGGACGTGGCCGGCAGGCCGGGGCGGCCGGCGGTCGGCGGGCTCACCGGGGTGGCTGCCCGTGCCCTGGATCCCGGGCCTGCCTCCTGGCGAGCGGGTTCCGTCTTTTCTCACCCGTTCGGGGGCGGTGGAAACGCCGGGAGGGAAACGGATGACGAGGGCGCGGTCGGATGTACCCGCGGGAGGTGTTCGGGGCGGATAACCCCAGGTGGATCGGCCGACGGGAGAAGGGGCGCCGGCCCGGGCACCAGGATGCGACGCCTGGTGCCCGGGCCGGGGGTGCGCGCGGGGCGCACGGGTTGTCCGACAATGGGATTGGGGTACCCCCGGCCCGATTCCGGCGGGCCGGGGCCCCGTATTGTGCTGCCGGCTTCGGGTCAGTCCCAGCCGCCCTCGCCGCCCCAGCCGCCCTCGCCGCGCTCGTCGTTGTCGCAGACCACGCGGAAGCTGGCGACGACGCCGTCCTTGACCTTCACGCCGTCCTCCATCTTCTTGTGGTGCTCGCCCTTCTCGTCGTGCTCGCCCTTCTCGTCGTGCTCGCGCTTCTCGTCGTGCTCGCGCTTCTCACAGTTCTCGTTCTCGTCCTCGTCCTTGTCCTTGATCGTCGGGCAGACGCCGTTGGAGGAGCTGTGGGGGCCGACGGTGGCGATGGGGGCGCCGTTGTCGCAGACGGCTCCGCGGAAGACCTCGACGCGCTTGTGGCTGTCGTTGCGGATGTTGAGGGTCTTGGCGCCGAGGCCGCTGATGACGGTGATGCAGTCGCCGGGGTGGGCGGAGTAGGACCGTTCGTTGACCTCGATCCGGCCCTCCTCTCTGCGCTCCTCGTGGCCCCTGCCTTCCTCGCGCCGGCCTTCGTTGCCCTTGCCTTCGTTGCCCTTGCCCTGTCCTTCGTTGTTGTTGGTCTTGTTCTGTCCGAAGGGCGCTGCCGAGGCGGCGACCGGGGCGACGGCGGCCGGGACCGCCTGGGGCGCCTGGGCGGGGGCCGCCGAGGCGTAGGTGATGCCGGTCACGGCGAGCGCCGCGGCGGCCGAGACACCTGCGGTCACCATGGTGGAACGAGCGAGCTTCATGTCGCTTCTCCTGTCTGGATATCTCGGAGATGTCGGCTCGTCAGCCGACTGCGATCAAACGTACTCACAGCTATCATATCGGTGCATATCGAGAGATTCGGGGCAGGGGGCCGACCGGGGTATATACGGCCCCGCCTGCCGCCTTGTCAGAACGTGAAGCGGCCCGAAGACCAGGCGTATTGAATGACCATTAGCCCTCTCGGTTGATCTGCTGACGCCTCCTCACTCCTTGCCTGCTGCGTGTCGCTACGAAAGCGATGACTGATCCGTGTTAAGGGAGCAGCAGCGTCAAAACCCGCTCGTCGTCCCGCCCGGCACGAGGTCGCAGAGTGGTGAGTCCGCCCTCCCCGGGATGCAGACGCCGTCGGCCGGCGAATCTGCGCGGTGATGCGCGTCCTGGCCGGGGTGTGTGCAGGTTGAACTGGACGGGATCGCGATCGGGCCGTGGTCGAATCCGATCAAAACGGGGTACGGTTGGTGTGCTGAGCGTGCTTTATGCCGCCAACGCGACTGGGGGAGCGTGGAGTTGACTGCCGGGGCCCCCGAGAACCGGCACCCCGCCACCCGCTACGACGTGGGCAAGACCACCAGGCGCCCCGAAAGCATCCCCGAACGCGATCAGCTCAGAGGCGGAACACGACGTCAGAATGGAACGGCCAGCCCAGCCTCGCGCAATCGAAGCAGCGCCATGCCCATGCACTCGGCGACCGAGGCCCCGTCGGCCCTCATCGCACCGTCCAGCGGCCCACCAGAGGCGGCGAATGTCCACGCCGGCTGACCGTCACGCATGCGCTCCGCGTCGACCCGGATCATGGCACCGACCTCCTGCTCGCCAAGCCACTCCAGGATGGCCAGCGTCACGTCTTCGACGCCGCTGTCCAGGTCCCCCTTGGGCCGCCGCCCCATCCCCTTGGCCATGGCCGCAACCCTACTCAGCTACTCAGCATCTGATCGGGTCACGTCACACCCTCTCAAGGCGACTCAGACCATGAAGAACAAGCTCATCGAGACCGAGCATCGTGACGGGGCTCGTGTGTTCCGGCTCCGATCCCGCCGCCATCGCTGACGACGTCTGGCGGGTCAGCCCCAGTTGCTCAGCCACCAACGGCCGCAGTGCGGTCTTCCGGGAGCCCTGGGGGTCGCCGAGGAGGACCAAGCGGGGGAGGGATAGCGTGCAGACGTGATCACCATGAATTGGGACGGCATCACCGACCGCGGGCGATTCAACGGCTGGTACCTGGACGAGCGGGACCAGTTCGCGGACATGGCCCGGGACGCCGATTGGAACGGCGTCTTCCGGGTGCTGGGCAAGAATCCGGGGTGGGCCAACCTTCCCCGGCCCGGCAACCGCAGCGGCTTCACCGCGCTGCATCAGGCGGCCTGGCACGGCGCGGACTTCTCCGTCGCCTCCAGGCTGATCGCGCACGGTGCCTGGCGGACGCAGCGCACGCGGGACGGACGGCGCGCCGTCGACGTCGCGCGGAGACGAGGGCACACGCATCTGGTGGAGCTGCTGGAACCAGTCGCGGTGCGGCAGCTTCCCGCCCCTTCGGACGCACTGGAGCACCGCTTCCATTCGCTGCTGCGGGAGACGACCGGCCGCTGTTTCGAGGAGATCGAGCACCTGCTGCCGCCGCTGTCCCCCCTCACGGAGGGGCCGTCCGTGAAGATCTTCTTTCAGGTGATCGGCATGATGGGCGGCTTCTTCTATCACCTCGAACACGACTACGTACATGTGAACGCCAGCTCGCGGATGGACTACGGCGGCGGAGAGCACTACCGGGTGACGCCTCAAGGATGTTCCAAGATCGACAATACGCGTGTCTGATTGAGCTGTCCCGAGTTTCGTAGAGTCCGGTGATCTTGTTTCAGGCGGACTGCAGGGCTTGCTCCTGGCTTCGCCAGAA
>NZ_JAIQYY010000084.1 GCF_020181035.1 Streptomyces sp. CoH27 | reverse complement strand
CCGACACGATCCACGGTCGCGACTGACGTTTCCCCACGGCCAGACCAACGAGCGGATAGCCCAACAGTCACATGATCATCCACTTCTGTTAGGACCTCTTACGGCCTCTACCACGACGAGGGCTCCCGGAACTTCACCGACACCAATAACGTCGTGCGCAACACCGGCCAGTGGCTCTTCGCGCACATCGGCTCAACCCACAACACCGGCGCCCTGACCGCCACCGACAACTGGACGGTCAACAACACCACCAACATCAGCAGCACCGACGGCCACGGTGACTCCGTCAGCGGCACCGTCGTCGTCACCGACGGCCACTGGCCGTCCGGCGCGTCGACGGTCATGAACAACGCGGGCATCGAGCCGCAGTACCGGCCGCTGACCACCGGCGCTGTCGTCGGCCCCTACAGCGCCTACTCCTCCACCCCCGCCGCCACCGGACAGACCGGCGGCTACTTCACCATCACCGACGCGGGCACAGACATCTGGGGCGCCGGCGGCCAGCACGACGACACCTACGGCACCGTCTACCAGGCAGGCGCCGCCGTCAACGGCACCTCGGTGACCGCCCGGGTCGACAACGTCGACAACACCAGCGCCTGGGCCAAGGCCGGTGTCGTGCTGCGCAACAACCTCACCGGCAGCGGTTCCTCACCCGGCTATGCGACCGTGGTGGTGACCCCGGCCAACGGCGTCAGCTTCCAGTGGGACTCCAACGGCGACGGCTACCGCGACCAGCCGACCTCGACGGTCACCTCGGTCAAGGCGCCGGTCTGGGTGCGGCTCACCCGTACCGCGACCCAGGTGTCCGGCTACTACTCCACCGACGGATCCACGTTCACCGAGATCGGCTCGGCGGTGACCCTGCCGTCCATGGCCGCCACTCAGGACGCCGGTGTCATCCACACCGCCCACAGCACCACCGTCGGCAGCGCGGCCTTCAGCAAACTGCAGATCGTCACCTCGCCCTGGCGTGCCTACAGCTCCATCCCGGCCGCAGTGGGCCAGAGCCAGGGAGTGACCTCCCTGACCAGCGCGGGCATCGACACATGGGCCACGAGCGCCCTGCACGACGACGAGTACTCCGCGGCCTACCAGCCGGCCGCCGCGGGAACCTCCTCCACGGTCACCGTCCACGTCGACAGCCAGGACAACACCAACGCCTGGGGCAAGGCCGGCCTGATGCTGCGCAACAGCATCGCCGGGGCCGGCTCGTCCACCGGGTACGCCTCCCTCGCCGTCACTCCCAGCAACGGCGTCAGCCTGGAGTGGGACTCCGACGGCGACGGCTACCTCGACAAGATCACCACCAAGACCGGTAGATCCGCCCCCGTCTGCCTCCGGCTGGTCAGGAGCGGCACATCGGTCACCGGTTCCTACTCCACCGACGGCACCACCTGGACCACCGTCGGCACCGCCACGCTGACCGGAGCCAACAGCAGCCTGGACGCGGGCACGTTCTTCACGGCCCACGCCCCGACACCCGGCACCGCGAGCTTCAGCCAGTTCTCCATCAGCTGACGAAGCGGAAGGGGCACCCGGGGCTGCGGCAGGACCGCCAGGCTCAGCGCCGCCTGGCGGTCCTGCGCCACGCCTACCCGGGTGTGTGGCGCCTGGCGACTGGGTGCGCTTCTCGGCAGCGACAGGCAGCTCGACGGGCCCGAGGTGTCGGTCGAGTGCGTCACCCACCGCGGCGAGACCATCGTGGTCGCGGTCACCCGCAAGACGGTCAGCGCTCCGCCCTTCTTCGAGGAACTGGCCCACTGCGTGGCCGCGGCCGACCCGCTGCTCGACGTGGTGACCTCCGTGGCACGGGCCGCGATCCGTGCCACGGGGGTCACCGACGGCGTCTGTCATGTCGAGATGCGGCTGGCCGACGGCCGGCCGCGGCTGGTCGAGGTCAACGGCCGGATCGCCGGCGACATGATCGGCCACCTCGTCGGACTCGCCACGGGCATCGACCTGCCCCGCGCCGCCGCCGATATCGCCTGCGGCCGGGCCCCCGACCTCACCCCCGCCCGGTCCTCGGCCGCGGCGATCCACATGCTCTACCCGGACACCTCCGGCACCCTGGTCCGTCTCGGCTTCGACGGCGTCAGCCAGCGCTGGCTGGACCGCGTGCACTTCCAGAACCAGGTCGGCGACCAGCTGCTTCTCCCGGCCGACGGCGGCAACATGTGGACCGCGCAGATCGGCCACCTGATCACCACCGCGCCCACCGCGGACCTTGCGCAGGCTCGCGCCGAGCAAGCTGCCCGCCGCATTCAGGTCCACGTCGAGCCCCGACCGGCCGACCAGCCTGTTGCCGCCGGGCGCCCCGTATGTCTGTGCCGGAGTACGCCGTGTCCGTGTCGGCGCCTGGCTGACGCTCCATCAGGTCTGCTGGAATCAGGTCACAGCGTGCCATCCCGCGAAGGCGGGCGGGCAGGTAAGCCACGCGCACTCCATCCGAGTGCTGCGCCGCCTGCTGGCCTACAGCGGCAGCGAGCCGATCACGGAGCACGATGTGCGGACGCTCGTGACTCTGGAGCCGAGGGCTTCCCTGCACCGGATCGTGTTCTTCCTGCACGAGCACGGCTTGCTCGAAGCTGACCACGACCGCCGCACAGCCCGCACCCCCTCACTGGCTCGCTTGGATACAACCCGCACGGATGCCCATCACTGCCAGGCCATCGAGCACAGGCTTCAGCGGCTCTCCCAGACGATGGCCGACCAGCTTCGAGCATGGGTCGCGGTCCGTCGCGGCCAGGGCCGCCGCCGGCACCCGCCAGCCGACTTCACGCGTATCCGTCGGGACTTCCACGTAGTTCTTCCTGTCTTGACCGCATGGTCCGGGCAGGGGCTGGATCTTCGGCAGATCACCTCCGCCCACGTAACGGCTGCACTCTCCGACCGGCAGGGACACCAGGCCCGCGGCGTACACCATGTCCTCCTGAGCGTCTTCCGCGCCCTCAAGCAGGAGCGCATCATCTTCACCAACCCGCTCGCCGGCCTCTCCCTCACAACACCGGTGCGACTGCCCGAACCCCTTCCCAGCGATCTGCTGCGCGGACTGCTGGACTCCATCGACAGCGCGATGGGGCGCCTGGCTGTCGGCCTGGTGGCCGTCCACGCCATCAAGGTCACGGACGTCGCCCGGCTGCCCCTTACCGCCCCCGACCTTGCCCGCGGAACCCTCCATCTGCGTCTGCGCAACCAGCCGCATGCCGTCTATCTCGACACGCTGACCCGTCAACTTCTGGACGAGTGGCTGCGGGAGCGACAGCAGCGATGGCCCGTCTCGCCCAACCCCCATCTCCTGATCACGACGCACTCGGCACACCACCCCGCGCTCCCGCCCGTCAGCTACTGCGCTCTGCGCCGTGCGTTCGACCTGACCGGGATCACCCCGCGTCAGATGTGGAGTGACCGGGTACTGGACGAGGCCCGGCTCACTGCCGATCCCGTGCATCTGGAGCACCTGTTCGGCATCCATCCGGGAACCGCCGTGCGCTACGTCCAGGCCGCCCATCCCGACAAAGCTCTGCCTCGCATTCGCTAAACCATGGCCCGGGCCTCCTCTGCACCGATAAACCACTCGGTGGGACACCACCGCGCAGTCGGCTCAGTGTCACCGTCGGGGCGCGGCTGCACCCCACTCGCCGAGACCTGGAAGTGGGGGGGCCCAGTGGTGTGACTCCTCCGGGCCACCCGACTTCTTGGCTTGTTCCTTAACATCGACCGTTATGCAGAGCGACGAGTGTCTCGGGTCGTTTGACGGTCTTGACCACGTCGTAGCGGGTGGCGGGGTTGCGGTTCTTGGAGCCGGGTGGTCGTCCTGGCCCCGGCCGGGTGGGTTTGGGTGCACGGGCCGGACTGCCGAGGTGGGGGCGGACGCGCGTGTGTGTGAAGTGCGCGGCGTGCACGCACACTTGAGAGGTATCGGTTTTCGGAAAGGACAGTGCATTCATGGGCCTGACCCGTCGGCTTCTCATGCTGCTCTTCGCACCCCTGCTCGCCCTGATGGTGGCGCCCGTGCTGGGGACCGGTTCGGCAGTCGCCGCACCGCAGGCGAAGACGATCTCGATCGCCCAGGCCCGCGGCCTGCCGGTCGGGACAGTGGTCACCGTGGCGGGCTCGGTGACGACTCCCTCCGGTGCCTTCGAATCCAGCTTCGGCGACAAGGGATTCGGGCTCCAGGACAGGACCGCCGGCCTCTACGTCAGCCTGCACAGCGACGTGCATGCGTACCCGTATCGGCGCGCACGCATCACCGGCACGCTGCGGGACAGCTCCGGACTGCTGACCCTGGTCCCGGCCGATCCTTCCGATGTCGAGCTCGGTCACAAGGGCCGGCCGGTGAAACCGGAGCGGGTCGGCACCGCCGGGGTCGGAGAGGCCACCGAGGGGCGGCTCGTCAAGGTCGTCGGCAGGATCACTCAAGCACCTACGAGCGACCTCCCCTACGGGTACAAGCTGTCCGTCGACGACGGTTCGGGCCCCGTGCCGGTCTTCGTCAATGTGCAGACGGGCATCGACGTCTCCGGCCTGAAGCAGGGGCAGAGGGTGCGCGTGATCGGCTTCAGCAGCCAGTTCGGCACCCACTACGAAATCGATCCGCGGTCGCCGCACGACATCGCGGTGGTCGGGGCCGACTAGTACTGCAACCGCATCTGGGGTGACGATCAACGTCGCCTGTCGTTGATGTGACTGTGTGCTGATGCGCTGACG
>NZ_JAIQYY010000083.1 GCF_020181035.1 Streptomyces sp. CoH27 | reverse complement strand
ACGCGGTACGCACACTTGTACCGCCCAGAGGGGACCGCCACGGCCCGTTGCCGCCCCTGATGCTGACGCTGACGGTGGTCACCGGTCTGGTCGACGCGGTGAGCTACCTGGCGCTCGGGCACGTCTTCGTCGCCAACATGACCGGCAACGTGGTGTTTCTCGGGTTCGCGCTGGTGGGCGCCGCGAACCTGTCGGCGCTCGCCTCGGTCGTCGCGCTGGCGGCGTTTCTCGTCGGCGCGCTCGCCGGGGGCAGGCTCGGCACCCGGTTCGCGACGCACCGCGGAAACCTGCTGAAGACGGCCACCGCCCTGCAGACGGTCCTGGTCGCCGTCACCGTGGCTGCCGCCGCGGTCACCGACGGCCGGGTCACCACGAGTGTCCAGTACGTATTGATCGTGTTCCTCGGGCTCGCCATGGGCTTGCAGAACGCGGTCGCCCGACGCCTCGGCGTCCCGGACCTCACCACGACCGTGCTGACCCTGACCCTGACCGGGCTGGCCGCGGACTCCACCCCCGCCGGCGGCGCGGCGCCGCGGCCCGGCCGCCGGGTCCTGTCCGTGCTGGCGATGCTCCTCGGCGCCTTCGTCGGAGCCCAACTGATTCTCCACGGCCATCTCGTGCTCACCCTGAGCCTGGCCCTGCTGCTCCTCGCCCTCACCTCCGTGACCACCCACCGCCTCTCGGCCGCCGACCCGGACTGGACCCGGTCACCGTCCTGAGACCGGGACGGCCCGCCCCACGAGGGCGCCTGATGCGTCTGAGCCCCCTGGACCAGGGGGCTCAGACGCATCCGCCATATCCGCGCTCAGGGACGCGGAATGTTGCGCAGGTTGGCCCGGGCCAGGTGCACCATGCGGCCGACGCCTCCGGTCAGGACCGTCCGGCTCGCCGACAGCGCGAAGCCGCTGATCTGCTCGGTGGTGATCTTCGGGGGAACGGCCAGCGCGGCGGGATCGGTGACGACGTCGACCAGCGCGGGCCCCTCATGGGTGAAGGCCTCGCGCAGGGCGTCGCGCACCTCGCCGGGCTTCTCCACCCGGATACCGCGCGCCCCGGCCGCCGTGGCGATGGCGGCGTAGTCGGTGTGCGGGTAGGTCGTGGCGTGTGGCGGCAGGCCGTCGACCATCATCTCCAGGTCGACCATGCCCAGGGAGGAGTTGTTGAAGACGACCACCTTCACCGGCAGGCCGTACTGGACGAGGGTCAGGAAGTCGCCCATCAGCATGGAGAACCCGCCGTCGCCGGAGAGGGAGACGACCTGCCGGCCGCGGTCGAGGAACTGGGCGCCGATCGCCTGGGGCAGCGCGTTGGCCATTGACCCGTGCACGAACGAGCCGAGGATGCGGCGGCGGCCGTTCGGTGTCAGATAACGCGCCGCCCACACACAGCACATGCCCGTGTCCACGGTGAACACCGCGTCGTCGGCGGCCTCTTCATCGAGGACCGCGGCCACGTACTCGGGGTGGATCGGGGTGTGCTTCCCGACGTTGCGGGTGTACGCGTTCACGGCGCCTTCGAGGGCGTGCGCGTGCCGCTCCAGCACGCGGTCGAGGAAGCGGCGCGAGGTCTTCTCCCGCACCGCTGGGGTCAGGCACCGCAGGGTCTCGCGCACGTCTCCCCAGACGGCGAAGTCGAGCTGGGTGCGCCGCCCCAGCCGCTCGGGCTGTACGTCGACCTGGACGGTCCGTACATGGCGGGGCAGAAAATCGGTGTACGGGAAGTCCGTGCCGAGGAGCAGCAGCAGGTCGCACTCGTGCATGGCCTCGTACGCGGCACCGTAGCCGAGCAGACCGGACATGCCGACGTCGTACGGGTTGTCGTACTGGATGTGCTCCTTGCCGCGCAGCGCGTGTCCGACCGGTGCCTTGACCTTCTCGGCGAAGGACATCACCTCGGTGTGGGCGCCGGCAACGCCCCGGCCGCAGAACACCATGACGCGCTCGGCGCCGTTCACGAGTTCCGTGAGCCGGGCGATCTCCTGGTCGCTCGGGCGGATGGCGGGCAGGTCCAGGGGCATGGAGAGTTCGGGTGCCGAGTCCGGTGAGTCCTCGGCAGCCGTGTCGCCGGAGAGTGCCACGACCGAGACGCCGCGTCGGCCGACGGCGTGCTGGATCGCCGTCTGCACCACGCGCGGCATCTGACGCGGGGAGGAGATCAGCTCCGAGTAGTGGCTGCACTCGGCGAACAGCCGGTCGGGGTGGGTCTCCTGGAAGTAGCCGGTGCCGATCTCACCGCTGGGTATGTGGGCGGCCAGCGCGAGCACGGGCGCCATCGAGCGGTGGGCGTCGTACAGGCCGTTGATCAGATGCAGGTTGCCCGGCCCGCAGGAGCCCGCGCAGGCCGCCAGCCGCCCGGTGAGCTGGGCCTCCGCGCCAGCGGCGAACGCGGCGACCTCCTCGTGGCGGACCTGGACCCACTCCACCCCGTCGTGCCGTCTGACCGCGTCGACGACCGGGTTCAGGCTGTCCCCGACCACGCCGTACATGCGGCGCACACCGGCACGGGCCATGAGGTCGACGTACTGTTCGGCAATGGTCTGCTTGGCCATGGCGCTCCTCGGATTCCGGCTTTGCCGCGGGCGCCGCTGTGCAAGGGCTCAGCGGGCCCGCTTCACACCCGGATCACGTTAGTGAGACGGAAGGGCCGCACGTGTCCGTCCGTGCACACCATCCGTTCAGGCAGTGCACCGATCCCTGGCCATGGTGTGGCCGACGCGATCCGCGCCCGCTGTCGGGTGAATGGGCCCGTCCGGCAAGGAGAGCGAACGGCCACTGCGGCCACTGCGCACCTCGATGAGTTCCGCCGCGAAGGACACGGCCGTCTCCTGCGGCGTCGACGCGCCCAGGTCGAGGCCGACGGGCGCGTGCAGCCGCGCCATGGCCTCGGGGGACACACCGGCCTCCGCGAGATCGCGGATCCTTCGTGCCTGGGTGCGCCGGGACCCGACAGCACCCACATAGGCCGGCGGACGGCCGAGCGCCTCGGCGAGAACCGGGACGTCGAACTTCGGGTCGTGCGTCATCACGCACACCACGGTCCTGTGATCGGTCGCCACACCTGCCAGATACCTGTGGGGCCAGTCGACCACGACCTCGTGGGCGTGCGGGAAGCGTTCGGGCGTGGTGAAGGCGGCGCGGGCGTCGCACACCGTGACGTGGTACCCGAGGAACGCGCCGATCTGGCTCACGGCGGCGGCGTGGGCGTCGGCCCCGAACACCAGCAGCCGCGGCTGCGGGGACCAGGCCTCGAACAGAACCCGGGGCTCCCCGTGCGCGCCGATGTCGTAGGCCCGTATGGCGGTGAGGTCCTCGCTGAGCACCAGGCGGGCGTCGGCGAGGACGGCGAGGTGCAGATCGGCGCTGCCGGCGCTGCCCAGGTGCCCCTCCTTCCAGACGGCGACGGCACCGCCAGGCTGTCCGTCGAGTCCCGACATCACCCGCGCCACGACGACCGGACGCCTCGCCGCCGCGGCCAGGTGGGCGGCGGCGAGGACCCGCGCCAGGCCTTCGTCCACGGCCTGCACGAAGACGTCGATCTCGCCTTCGCACGTCAGGCCAGCCGCGAACGCGTCGTCGTCGGAGTATCCGAAGGACACGAACCGAGGCTGTTTCGAGGCCAGCACCTCACGGGCCAGGTCGTACACGGCGCCTTCGACGCAGCCTCCTGACACACTGCCGAGGGCTGTGCCGTCGGCTCGGACGCACAGCGCCGCCCCGGGTTTCAGCGGCGCGCTGCCCCGGACGGCGACGACGCCGGCGATGGCGTAGGGGGCTCCGGCGGCCTGCCACTCCAGCAGGTGGGGCGCCAGGTGCCGCATGAGGGTCCCCGATCTGCTGTCGGGTGTGGTCCGTCCGGCGGCCGGACGAGCGGGTCAGCGCGACGGGCCGGCGGGTTTCAGCCCGAGGAACCGGCGGCCGTCCGCCTCCGGCGTCGCGGCGTCGATCCCATGGCCGAGCGGGAATCCGACCGGGTCGGGCTGCGCCATGTCGAAGGTGCAGTCACTGCCGCAGACGATCCGGTCGGGCGAGGCGTGGACTCGGAGCAGCCTCAGGACTCCGGATCGTGGGTGATCGTGTCGAAGTGGAGGAGGGTGAAGGACTTTATTTGTGTGTGGGACGGGCGCTTCTCCGGTGAACGATCCTCGATCCAGCGGACCGGCCGCCCGAGCTTCACCGCCAGGTGGGCCACGACCACGAACTCCGGAAACGCCGCGCTCTTCGATCCGAAGGCGCCTCCGGCGTCCGGGACGACGACCCGGCCCGGATCCGGTCGGTGGTCCAGTCGAGCAGCGCGGCCAGTTCACGGCGCAGCCGGTGCGGCATCTGGTGCCCCGACCGCACCGTCAGCCGGTCCCCTCGGGTACGGCGAGGATCGTGCGGCATTCGATGGGGCTCGGCATCAACAGGTTCTGGCGGTACGTGTCCTCGACGACGGCTGCGGCGTCCTGCCAGACCGACGGGTCGATGGGGTCTCCGGCCTCGCCCCGCAACGCGATGTTGCTCAGCCCGTCGAACAGCCGGACCGAGTCGTCAACGCCGATCGAGAAAGGAACCAGCCATGTCCCACACCCTCACCTGACAGCGCCTGGCGCTGATCGCGTTCACCCTGGCCTCGGTCGCCGTCCTCCTCTACACCCTCGGCGCCCCCGGCTGGGGTGGCGGCTGACCAGTCGGCTTGTTGCACGCCCAGATCCTGCCCTCCGCTGGACATCGCACCCCCGACATTGCCGCCTTCGAGCGTGTCCGAACAGGTCGAGCCCCACCCCGCAATGAAAGAGAGGTGGGGCTCGTGGCTGCTTCAAAGTGTGTTGATCAAGCGAAGCCGCTGGTCACAGCCCGATGACGATGTTCACAAGGATCGCTACGAACGCGACGGATTCAATCGGTCGTCGCAACGCTGGCTGGTGGGACCGATCGTAGCTGCTTGGTGAACACTTCAGCCGGGGTTC
>NZ_JAIQYY010000082.1:4318-4967 GCF_020181035.1 Streptomyces sp. CoH27 | reverse complement strand
CCGAGCACGTACGGGACCCGGAACCAGAATCCACCGGGCTGTGCAGGGAAGGGGGCCCGGCCCTCATAGAGTCAGGTCTGCCGACGGCAGGGAGTCCGCCGCCGTGCTGATCATTGTTCACTGCGGGGTGCCAGCGCAGGTGCCTTTCCGGTAGCGCTCCAATGCGTCCAAAGTGACTGCGGACCCTCGGGGTTGGGGGCCGCGCCGGCGAGGGCGGGGGCCTCCCCCGGACAGTCGGTTTGTGCACTGCCACACTGGCCGGGCAAGCCACACCGAGCTGTCGCAATGCGCAGGGCTCGCTAGTATGGGAGCGCTCCCATAGCTTTGGCTTCAGACGGAAGGCCTCATATGCCCACGCCCGCCATCCGCCCTTACCATCCCGGGGACCGGGACGCCGTCTTCGACATCTGCTTGCGCACCGCCGAAGCCGGTGGCGACGCCCGCCACATCTACCGCGATCAGGACCTGCTTCCGAACATCTTCGCCGCACCCTACGCGGCCCTTGAGCCGGATCTGGCCTTCGTCCTCGACAGCGGGGCCGGGCCGGTCGGATACGTGCTGGGTACCAGTGACACCCCCCGCTTCGTCCGCGACTTCCGCGAGAAGTGGCTGCCCGTGGTCGCCGCGCGCCGTCCGCGAGGCGATCAAG
>NZ_JAIQYY010000082.1:3453-4224 GCF_020181035.1 Streptomyces sp. CoH27 | reverse complement strand
GCACGGGCGGTCCGCCACCGCCTTGCGGGGATTCTTGAGGCCATGGCCGACTTCTCCGCCACGGTGGTCGTCGGCGTGCGTGCCCGGGCCAGGACCCGCATCACTGCACAGACTCACCGCCGCACCCCCGGCGGGGACGGCTGACACACCGCCACCCCGCAGTCTCCTGCGGCCCGCCTCCGGCACCTCCGGCGCCTTTGGCGCCTTTGGCACAGCCGATCCTTTAACACGGATCAATTCATGGATTTCGCAGCGACACACGGTCGGCAAGGGGTGAAGGGGCGTCAGCAGATCATCCGGAAGGACTAACCGACATTCAATAGGCCTTTTTTCCCGGCCACTTCATCTCCTGGTCGAAGGGGAGGCGGGGCCGTATATACCCCGATCGGCTCTCTGGCGCTCATCTTCCGATATGACTGATATGACAGCTGTGAGTAGTTTTGGTCGCAGTCGGCTGGCGAGCCGACATCTCCGAGATATCCAGACAGGAGAAGCGACATGAAGCTCGCTCGTTCCACCATGGTGACCGCAGGTGTCTCGGCCGCCGCGGCGCTCGCCGTGACCGGCATCACCTACGCCTCGGCGGCCCCCGCCCAGGCACCCCAGTCGGCCCCGGCCGCCGCCCCCGCGGCACCCGGCGACTCCGGACAGGGCAAGAGCAACAACAACAGCAACAACAACGAAGCACAGGGCAAGGGCAACGAAGGCAGGCGCGAGGAAGGCCGGCGCGAGGAAGGCCGGCGCCACGAAGGCCGGATCCTGGTCAACGAG
>NZ_JAIQYY010000082.1:0-3443 GCF_020181035.1 Streptomyces sp. CoH27 | reverse complement strand
CCACCCCGGCGACTGCATCACCGTCATCAGCGGCCTCGGCGCCAAGACCCTCAACATCCGCAACGACAGCCACAAGCGGGTGGAGGTCTTCCGCGGAGTCGTCTGCGACAACGGCGCCCCCATCGCCACCGTCGGCCCCCACAGCTCCAGCTTCGGCGTCGACGACCTCCACACCAAGGGCATCAAGGTGAAGGACGGCATCGTCGCCAGCTTCCGCGTCGTCTGCGACGAACGCGGCGACCGCGGTGACCGCGGCGAGGGCGGCTGGGGCGGCGAGGGCGGCTGGGACTGACCCCAAACCCACAGCACAACACAGGGCCCCGGCCCGCCGGAATCGGGCCGGGAACCCCCCAACCCATTGCCGGACAACCCACCCACCACACGCACACCACCGGCCCGGACACCAGGCGTCACACCCCTGGCGCCCGGGCCGGCAACCTTCCTCCCACCTACCCACCTGGGGACATCCAGCGTCGCCAGGAGCGCCACGATCAGGAGGAAGACCCCGCCGATGATCCCGACCATGAGGCCGACGCGGCTCTTGTCCGGCGGGGCCGGGACCGGGGCGCCCCAAAGGGAGAGGGGGGTCTGATACGGCGACTGCACCGATGGAGGCATGGACACACGAACGGTACTCGACGCCGAGGGAGCCCTTCCTGGACCTGCCCCAGAAGCCCGGCTCGCAGCGCTGCGATCGGCACCATGTGCCTCTGACAGCCATGGTCGAGGTCATAGTCGGGGCCGGCGGCACACTCGTCGGCCCGGAGGATGCTCAGTCGAGGCAGAACTCGTTGCCCTCGATGTCCTGCATCACGATGCAGGAATCGTTGCCGTCGTACAGGAGCCGCACGCGTACCGCGCCGAGCGGGAGCAGTCGGGCGCACTCGGCCTCAAGCGCGGCCAGGCGCTCTTCGCCCACGAGCCCGGTGCCGACCCGCACGCAAAGATGCACCCGGTTCTTGACGACCTTGCCTTCGGGAACGCGCTGGAAGAACAGTCGTGGGCCCACACCTGAGGGATCACTGCAGGCGAACCATGAACCCTGATCCTCAGGAGACCGGGAGCGGTCGTAGTCGTCCCATGTGGCGAACCCCGCCGGCGGCGGCGGTACGACGTATCCCAGCACCTCGCACCAGAAGCGGGCGACGCGCTCGGGTTCCGCGCAGTCGAAGGTGACCTGGAATTGCTTGATCGTTGACATCGGCGCACCATAGCAGGGGAACTCCCCGCCCGAGGAGGGCCGTTGCGCCAGGGTGCAGGATCGCCTGGTGTACAACAGCAGCAGACGCACCCTCCTCGCTTCCGTCGCCGCCGTCGCCGCCGGCCTGCCCACCCTCAATGCCGTGATGGGCAGCGGCGCCACGCCGGCCGCGGCAACCGACCAGTACGGGTCCAACACCGAGCCATACGCCCATACCGCGGCCAAGGAGGGCACGGACTGGGTACGCCGGTTCCGCATCGGTGCACCGGTACAGGTCACGGACAATGCCCGCGGCACGAGCAGCCCCGTCAGCAGTACGGCGGTGATCGCACCGCACGGCGACGGCACCGAAGCAGGTACGAGCCAGCTGCGCATGGCCATCACCGGCTACATGCCCTTCGAAGCCGACACCCATCCGGCGAGCGCCGCGGTGCCGGGAGAGCCGCAGCGCGACCGCTGGACGTTCGAAGCCCCGGCCAACTCCGCCGCACAGAGCCTCCGCCAACTTGAAACCGCAGTTCAAAGGGCTGGTGTGACCGGTTCTCGAAGTGCTCACGCTGGTCGGGGGTGGCTGTCTGCGGAGTAGATCATCCGTCAGGCTGAGCTTTCGGCGGCACTCGGAGCGGGTTTGCTTACAGTCAGGGGGGTGGTTGGCGAGCTCTTCGCGGAGTGCGGGGACGAGGGTGAAGCGGGCGGTGTGGGGTACTTCGTCGCGCATCTCCCGCTCCGGGTGCGGCACGGACTACCGGCCGGGGCTTCACACTTGGGGCATTCGTTGTGTTCTACCGCACTCGCGGCTTGATCGGGCGCCAGGACCACCCCGGCAGTCTCTCGGAACCGTTTCGCACTACGCCCTGGTTCTGAGAGGTTTTCTGCGAATGGCGACCTGCGGAAACGTGATCACTCGCGGGCCGTTCGCAGAACTCTCGCAACTGGTCATTCAGGAGAACGCGGTGCGCGGCCGTCGTTTTGCCGTTGACCCGGGGGGACGGACAGGACCATCTCCTGGGCACGGGCTTCCCAGGGGGGACGGACCGTCAGCGGAACAGGCGGAAGAATCCGCGCACCTGCTTGACCAGCGACTCCGGCTGCTCCAGCGCGGCGAAGTGGCCGCCGTGCGGCAGCTCCTCGAACCAGCGCAGGTCGGTGAACCGCAGCTCGGCCTCCCGCCTCGACGGGCGGGTTATGTCGCGCGGGTAGACCGACAGCCCGGATGGCGCGGTCACCTTGTCCCGGAAGTTGGCGAAGCTCTCCCAGTACAGGCGCGCCGACGACGTGGCCGACGCGGTGAACCAATAGACCGAGATCTCGTCGAGGATCGTCTGCCGCGACAACGCGTCCTCGGGATGGCCGTCGTTGTCCGTCCACGCCCAGAACTTCTCGGCGATCCAGGCGGCCTGCCCGGCCGGGGAGTCGGTGAGGCCGTAGCCGAGCGTCTGCGGCCGGGTCGCCTGGATCGCCGAGTATCCCCGGCCGGTGCGCTGCATCTCCTTCTCGGCCTTGAGATTCGCCAGCTCCGCGGGCGTCGGGTCGTTGAACGTGCCCGCCGCCACGGATCCCAGGTTCAGGTGGACGCCGGCGACCCGATCGGGCGCCACTTCGCCCAGCGCCGCGGACACCGCCGAACCCCAGTCACCGCCCTGCGCTCCGTACCGTTCGTAACCCAGCGAGACCATCAATGTGTCCCAGGCGCGCGCGGTGCGAGTGATGCCCCACCCGGTCGTCGACGGCTTGTCACTCCAGCCGTACCCGGGCAACGACGGCGCGACCACGTGGAACGCGTCCGCCGGGTCACCGCCGTGCGCGCGGGGGTCGGTCAGCGGGCCGAGGACCTCCAGGAATTCGAGCACCGAACCCGGCCACCCGTGCGTGAGCACGAGCGGGAACGCGTCCGGCTCCGGCGAGCGGACGTGCAGGAAGTGGATGCCCAGCCCGTCGATGGTGTCGCGGTACTGCGGGAACACGTTCAGCCGCTCGGCGAACCCGAAGTCGTAGTCCTCGGCCCAGCTGCGGCACAGCTCCTGTGCATACGCCAGCGGCAGCCCCTGTGACCAGTCGTCCACCGGCTCGCGCTCGGGCCACCGTGTCCGTCGCAGTCGTTCACGCAGCTCCGCGATCTCGGCTTCGGTGATGCTGACCTCGAATGGCTCGGCGGACATGGCAAGGCCCTACCTTTCTGATGGGTTCGAAATGATCATTCGTAAGATCAGCGGGACCCAGGGGCTCTGGGCATGGCAGATGG
>NZ_JAIQYY010000081.1 GCF_020181035.1 Streptomyces sp. CoH27 | reverse complement strand
CATCCTGATTGACCGCACTCCCCCGGACCACCGCCAGCACCCGGTGACCATTGCGCCGCGCATCCGACAACCGCTCCAGGACGAGGAGCCCTGCGCCCTCGGCGAAGCCCGTGCCGTCCGCGCCTGCCGCGAACGCCTTGCAGCGGCCGTCGGGTGCGAGGCCGCGCTGGCGGCTGAAATCGGTGAGGACGGTGGGTGTGGCCATCACCGCGACGCCGCCGGCGAGGGCGAGGGTGCACTCGCCGCGCCGCAGCGCCTGCACCGCCAGGTGGATCGCGACGAGGGACGACGAGCATGCCGTGTCCACCGTCACCGCCGGGCCCTCCAGACCGAAGGTGTAGGCGATACGGCCGGAGATGAGGGCCGAGAGGGTGCCGGTGCCGATGTAGCCGTGCAGGTCGGCGGAGGTACCGGCGAGCACGGTGGCGTAGTCCTGGTCATCGGCGCCGGTGTAGACACCGGTGCGGCTGCCGCGCAGGGCGCCGGGTTCGAGGCCGGCGCGTTCGAGGGCCTCCCAGGCGGTCTCCAGGATGAGCCGCTGCTGCGGGGCCATGGCCAGCGCCTCACGCGGGGAGATGTCGAAGAACGCGGCGTCGAAGCCGTCCACGTCCTCGACGAACCCGCCGCTGCGGGCGTAGCAGCTGCCGGGCCGCTCGGGATCCGGGTCGAACAGTGTGTCGAAGTCCCAGCCGCGGTCGGTCGGGAAGGGGCCGAGCGCGTCGCGCCCTTCCGCGACGAGCTGCCAGAGGTCGTCGGGGGAGGCCACGCCCCCGGGCAGGCGGCACGCCATGCCGACCACCGCGACCGGATCGTGTGCGCGGGCCTCGGTGTCGGCGAGTTGCTGGCGGGCCTGCCGGAGCTCGGTGGTGACCTTCTTCAGGTAGTCACGGAGCTTGGCGTCGTTCGCCGTCTGATCGTTTGCCATGCGACGTCAACATCCTCCGGGCAGGCTCAGGAGATTCCGAGCTCGTTCTCGATCACGCTGAACAGTTCTTCGTCGGTGGCGGAGCCGAGGTCCTCGGCGGGCTGGTCGTCGGCGCCGTCGGGCGGGGTGGTCCAGGAGCGCAGCAAGGCACCGAGCCGTTCGCCGATGGCCGTACGGGTGTCGGCGTCGACGTCGGCGGTGTGCAGCCGGGCGGCGACCCGGTCGAGTTCGTCGAGGACGCTCGGGGTGGAGTCGGCGGGGGCGAGCCGGGTGCGCAGTTCGGCGGCCAGCCCGGTGGGCGTGGGATGGTCGAAGACCAGCGTCGCGGGCAGTCGCAGCCCGGTCGCGGTGGCGAGCCGGTTGCGCAGTTCTACGGCGGTCAGCGAGTCGAAGCCGATCTTCTTGAACTCCTGTGCCGCGTCGATCGCTTCGGCCGTGGCATGCCCGAGGACGGTGGCCGCGTGGGTGCGGACCAGGTCGACCAGATACCGGTGCTGTTCGGTCTCGTCCATGCCGTCCAGGACCGCGCCCCCGGTGGGTCGCGCGGTGTGCGCGGCGGGCCGTACGGTGTGGTGGGCCAGGTCGCGCAGCAGCGGTGGCACGGACATGGGCTCAGCGGCGCGCAGCGCGGCGGTGTCGGGATCGGCCGGGACGAGGACGGCGCCGCCGTGGACGAGGGCCGCGTCGAACCGGGCCAGGCCTTCGGTGGGTTCGACGGGGCGGATGCCGAGTGCCGAGACCCGCCGTACGTCGGCCGCGTTCATCGCGCCGGTCATGCCGGAGGCCTGGGTCCACAGGCCCCAGACCAGGGAGGTGGCCGGAAGTCCCTGGCCGCGGCGGTGCTGGACGAGTGCGTCCAGATAGGCGTTGGCGGCCGCGTAGTTGCCCTGGCCGGGGCTGCCGAGGACGCCGGCGAGGGAGGAGAAGACCACGAACGCCGACAGGTCCGCGTCGCGGGTCAGCCGATGCAGGTTCCAGGCGGCGTCGGCCTTGGCACGCAGGACGCGGTCGAACTGTTCGGGGGTGAGCCGGTCCACGGTGGCGTCGTCGAGGACGCCGGCCGCGTGGACGACCGCGGTCAGCGGGTGCTCGGCCGGGATGCGGGCGAGCAGGGCCGCCAGGTCGTCGGGGTCGGCGGCGTCACAGGCGGCGATGGTGACCTCGGCGCCCAACGCGGTGAGTTCCGCCCGCAGTTCGGCCGCGCCGGGTGCCCGTTCGCCCTGCCGGCCGACGAGCAGCAGGTGCCGTACGCCGTGCCGGGTGACCAGGTGGCGGGCGGTGAGGGCGCCCAGGGTGCCGGTGCCGCCGGTGATCAGGACGGTGTGGGCGGGGGTGAGGCGCGGCGGGAGCACCACGGCCAGTTTGCCGGTGTGGCGGGCCTGGGCGAGGTGGCGGAAGGCAGCGGGTGTCTGGGCCGCGTCCCAGGTGGTGACGGGCAGGGGGGTGAGGACTCCTTGGTCGAAGAGGTCGGCGAGTTCGCCGAGCATCTCGCCGATCCGGTCGGGTCCGGCGTCCAGCACCAGGTCGTACGGGTGGTAGGCGACTCCCGGGTGCGCGACGGCCAGGTCGGCGGCGGGCCGGATGTCGGTCTTGCCCATCTCCAGGAACCGTCCGCGGGGACCGAGCAGCCGGAGCGAGGCGTCGACGAACTCACGGGCGAGGGAGTTGAGCACCACGTCCACACCCCGCCCTCCGGTGGCGGCCCGGAACCGCTCCTCGAACTCCAGGTTCCGGGAGGAGGCGAGCCGTTCACCGTCCAGGCCGAGGGTGCGGGCGGTGCCCCACTTGCCGGGGCTGGCGGTGCCGTACACCTCCAGGCCCCAGTGGCGGGCGAGTTGCACGGCGGCCATGCCGACTCCGCCGGTGACGGCGTGGATCAGCAGGGACTCGCCCCGCCGTACGTCGGCGAGGTCGCGCAGCCCGTAGTAGGCGGTGAGGTAGACGACGGGGGCGCAGGCGGCCTGCGCGTACGTCCAGCCGCGGGGGATCCTGCCGAGCAGGCGGTGGTCGGTGACGGCGAGAGGTGCGATGCCTCCGCGGGGGAACAAGCCCATCACCCGGTCGCCGGGTGCCAGCCCGGTGACGTCGGGGGCGGTCTCGACGACGGTTCCGGCGGCTTCGCCGCCGAGCGCGGCCTCGCCGGGGTACATCCCGAGGGCGATCAGGGTGTCGCGGAAGTTCAGGCCGGCGGCGCGGACCGCGACCCGGACCTCACCGGGCTCCAGGGGCCGGGTGTCATCGGTGGACGGGACGAGGGCGAGGTTCTCGAAGGTGCCCCTGCCGGTGGTGTCGAGCTTCCAGTTGGACGCGTCGGCCGGCGGGGCGAGCCGCCCCTGCTCGCCGGTGCGGATCAGCCGGGGCAGCAGGACCTCACCGTCCCGGATCGCGAATTGTGGTTCCTCGCCGCCGAGCGCGGCGGCCAGGAGCTCCGGCGCGGCATCCGGCGCGTCGAGGTCGGCCAGCACGAGCCGCCCGGGGTGCTCGGACTGAGCGGTACGCACCAGACCCCATACGGCGGCGGCGGCCGGGTTGTCCACCGTCTCCCCGGGGGCCGCGGCGACGGCACCGTGGGTGAGCAGGACGAGTCGGCTCTCCGCCAGCTCGGGCGAGGCGAGGAACTGCTGTACGGCCGTCAGCACGGTGAGGACGGTGGCCTTGGTGGTGTCCGGGGCTGCCGGATCGACCGGGGTCCCGGCGGCGGCGCCCGCCGTCGGGACGGCCACCGCGTCGACGGGCAGCAGGACGATCTCCGGAGCCGTCGTGCCGGACGCCAACTCGGCGCGGAGGCCGTCCAGGTGGCGGTGGCGGCGTGGGGCGTCGGCCGCCGCCCGGCCCGGGTCGCCGAGCGGGGCGTCCCCCAGGAGGGCCCAGGCGGAGACGGCCACCGGTATGGCCTGGTCCAGGGCGGCCGGTCGCCAGTGCGGGGCGAGCAGCGCGTCGGGGCTGTGCCGGCGGTCGGCGAGCCGTGCGGCGTCGGTGGCGCGCAGGGTGAGCGAGTCGGCGGTGAGCACCGGCGCTCCGGTGGCGTCGGTGAGCGTGAGGGTGACCCGGTCGGGCCCGGTGCGGCCGAGCCGGGCCCGGACGGCGGTGGCGCCGCTCGCGTGCAGCCGGACGCCGGCCCAGGCGAAGGGCAGCCGGACGGTGTCCGGCCGGTCGGAGCAGAGCGCGTGCAGTACGGCGTCCAGCAGCGCGGGGTGGATGCCGTACCGTGCGGCCTCGGCGGCGGACGTGTCGGCCAGTTCGACCTCGGCGTACAGATCGTCGCCGTCCTGCCACAGCGCCCGCAGGCCCTGGAAGGTGGGACCGTAGCCGTACCCGGTGGCGGCCAGCCCGGCGTAGAGACCGTCCAGTTCGACACGTCGGGCGCCGGTCGGGGGCCAGGTCGCGGGGACGGGCAGGGGTGCGGCCGCCGTGTCGTCCGGGGCGAGGACGCCGGACGCGTGCCGCTGCCAGGGCAGGTCGTCGTCGGAGCGGGAGTGCACGGTGAAGGCGCGTCGCCCGCTGTCGTCGGATGCCTCGGCCACCAGTTGGATCCGCAGGGGGCCGTGCTCGGGCAGGACGAGCGGTGCCTCCAGGGTGAGTTCGTCGACGTGCGGGCAGCGCACCTCGTCGCCGAGGCGGATGGCCAGTTCGAGCAGGGCGGTGCCGGGCAGCAGGACCGTGTCGAAGACGGCGTGGTCGGCGAGCCAGGGCTGGGCGGCGGCCGAGAGCCGTCCGGTGAGGACCGTACCGCCGTCGGTGAGATCGACGGCGGCCCCCAGCAGCGGATGGCCGACGGCGAGCAGTCCCAGTTCGCCCGCATCGGACAGCGCCGACTCGGCGTCCAGCCAGAGGCGTTCCTCCTGGAACGGGTAGGTGGGCAGCTCGACCGTACGCGCGCCGTCGGGTGCGAGTCGGCCCCAGTGGACAGGGAGGCCGGCCAGGTGGGCGTGCCCGACGGCCTCGGTGAACTGCCGCAGTCCGCCCTGGTCACGGCGCAGGGTGCCGAAGGCGGTACCGGGCAGCTCGGCCGCGTCCAGCGTTTCCTGGATGCCCATCACCAGCACCGGGTGGGCGCTGATCTCGATGAACACGGTGTGGCCGGATGCGGCGAGGGCCTCGGTGGCCGGGCCGAACCGCACCGGGTGACGCAGGTTGCGGTACCAGTAGTCGGCGTCGAAGGCGGTCGGTCCGGCCCAGTCGCCGGTGAGGGTGGAGAACACCGGG
>NZ_JAIQYY010000080.1 GCF_020181035.1 Streptomyces sp. CoH27 | reverse complement strand
GGCTGTGGGGGTGTTGGAGGAGCGGGGGTGTCGGACGCGTCGGCTGCGGGTGAGTCATGCGTTCCATTCGGCGCATATGGATGGTGTGCTGGAGGAGTTCGCTGCTGTGGTGGGGCAGGTGCGCTGGGGGCGGCCGTCGTTGGCGGTGGCGTCGACGTTGTCGGGTCGGGTGGATGCGGGTCAGTGGTCGGATCCGGGGTATTGGGTGCGGCAGATTCGTGAGCCGGTGCGTTTCTTTGATGGTGTGCGGGCGTTGGAGGCGGAGGGGGTCACGGCGTATCTGGAGCTGGGTCCGGATGCGGCGTTGACGGGTGCGGTTCTGGCGAGTGTGGCGGATTCCGGGGCTTTGGCGGTGGCGGCGGCTCGTCGTGACCGTGGTGAGGTGGCCACGGTGCTCGCCGCGCTGGCCGCGCTGCACACGCACGGCGTGACCGTGGACTGGTCGGCGCAGCTGACGGGTGCTCGTGTGGTGGACGTTCCGACGTATGCGTTCCAGCGGCGTCGTTACTGGCTGGATGCGTCTCAGGGGGCCGGCGGGGCCGACCGGTTCGGGCTCGATGCCACCGGGCATCCCCTCCTCGGCGCCGCCGTCGCGCTCGCCGCTCGACGCGAGCTGGTGCTGACCGGGCGGCTGTCGGTGGCGGCACAGCCGTGGCTCGCCGACCATGCCATGGGCGGCGTGGTGCTGCTGCCCGGCGCGGCCCTGCTTGACCTGGCGCTGCACGCGGCCGCTTCGAGCGGGTGTTCCTCCGTCGAGGAACTGGTGCTTGAGGCACCGCTGGTCCTGCCGGAACAGGGTGCTGTGGACGTGCAGTTGATCGTCGGTCAGCCGGACGACTCGGGACGCCGGCCGCTGGGCGTGCACTCCCGCCCCGGCGACGCCGAGCCGGACGCCCCATGGACCACGAACGCGACCGGTGCGCTGAGCCCCGTACCGGCCGGTCCGCCGCCCGCAGGTCCGGCGGCGGCCGGTCCCTGGCCACCGGCGGACGCGGTCGTCGTGCCGCTCGACAAGGTCTACCCCCGGCTGTCCGAACTCGGATACGCCTACGGGCCCGCCTTCCAGGCACTTCAGGCGGTGTGGCGGCTCGGCGACGACCTGCTGGCCGAGGTCCGGCTCCCGGAGGCCGCCCCATCCGCCGACGGGCACACCCTTCACCCCGCCCTTCTGGACGGTGCCCTGCACCCGCTGCTGCTCGATCTGCTCGACGAGACGTCCGACCGGCCTCGGCACGTACGGCTGCCGTTCGGCTGGCGCGGTGTCACGCACCGTACGCAGGCGGGAGAGGGGACCGTCCGGGTCCGGCTCGGCCGGATCGGCGCGGACGAGGTGTCCGTCACCCTGACCGACGCCGCGGGCACGGTCCTGCTGACCGCCGACTCGCTGACCCTGCGGACGATCGCGGCCGACCGGCTGGCCGACAAGGCCGTGCCCGGCATGCTGTTCGGCGTCGAGTGGACCGCCCCACCCCTCGGGGTCTCCGAAGCGCCCGGCACACCGGATCCGGCGCACCCCTGGACGGTCGTGGGGCCGCTGCCCGTGTCGCTCGACGCCGATGCCCCGGTCCGGCACCACGAGGACCTCGCCTCGCTGCTGGCCTCGGTCGCCGCGGGCGCTCCGGCCCCCGGCACGGTCCTCCTGCAGACCGGGCCGGCACCCGACGGGCCGGACGTCCCGGCGGCGGCCGGAGCATCGCTCGCCGACGCCCTCGCCCTGGTGCAGCGGTGGCTCGCCGAGCCGGCCACGGCGGGCAGCCGCCTCGTCATGGTCACCCGGTCGGCGGTCGCCACCCGTGACGGCGAGGTGCCGGATCCGGCCATCGCGCCGGTGTGGGGGCTGGTCCGCAGCGCACAGGCCGAGGAACCGGGCCGGCTCGTCCTGCTGGACACGGACGGGGCGGAGCTGCCCGGCCGTGCCGTGGCCGCGGCTCTGGCGGCGGGCGAACCCCAGCTCGCGGTGCGCGGCGGTACCGTCCTGGTGCCGCGGCTCACCCGGACCGCCGCACCGGCCGGGCAGGCATCGGCCGACTGGGGCGGCGAGGGCACGGTTCTGGTCACCGGCGGTACGGGTGGGCTGGGCGCGCTGTTCGCCCGGCATCTGGTCGCCGAGTACGGCGTACGGCGTCTGCTGCTGACCAGCAGGCGGGGTGCGCAGGCTCCGGGGGCGGAGGAACTGACCGCGCAGTTGCGTGCGTCGGGTGCCGAGGTGACCGTCGCGGCCTGTGATGTGGCGGACCGGGCGGCGCTGGCCGCGCTGCTGGAGACGGTTCCCGCCGAGCATCCGCTGACCGCCGTCGTGCACGCGGCCGGCGTCCTCGACGACGCCACCGTCGCCACCATGACCGCCGAGCAGCTGCGCACCGTCCTGTCCGCCAAGGTGGACGCCGCCTGGAACCTCCACCTGCTGACCCAGGACACCCCGCTCATCGCCTTCGTCCTGTTCTCCTCCGTCGCAGGCACCCTCGGTACCGCGGGGCAGGGCAACTACGCGGCGGGCAACGCCTTCCTGGACGCGCTCGCCCAGTACCGCCGGGCGAGCGGCCGACCGGCCGTGTCCCTCGCCTGGGGCCTGTGGGAACGGGAGAGCGGCATGGGCGGCGCACTCGACGCGGGCGCGCTGGCCAGGCTCAAGCGGTCCGGCATCGCCGGGATCGGCGACGCCCAGGGCCTGCGGCTGTTCGACACCGCCCTGGCCCTCGACCGGCCCGTGCTGGCGCCGGTGCACCTGAACCTGGCCGCGTTGCAGGCCTCCGGGGAGGAACCGCCCGCCCTGCTGTCCGGCCTGGTGCGCGCCACCCGGCACGCGGCGCGGGAGACCACCCGGGCCGCGTCCGCCGACGAAGCGCTCGCCGACCGGCTGCGCCGCCTCCCGGAGCAGGACCGCCGCCCGGCCGTACGGGACCTGGTCCGCACCGAACTGGCCCGCGTGCTGGGCTTCGAGACGGCCGACGGCATTGACACCGAGCGCGGCTTCCTCGACATGGGCGTCGACTCGCTGACCGCTGTCGAACTACGGCGCCGGCTCGGCACACTCACCGGCCTGAACCTGCGGACCACTGCCGTCTTCGACCACCCCACCGTCACGCGTCTGGCCGATCACCTGCTCGCCGAGCTGCTCCCGGACGGCACCCCCCACGCGTGGACGGCCACGTTCGAACGCTGGGAGACCGAGCTGGCCGAGCTGGCCACGGACCCGGAGGCACGCGGCGAAGTCGTGGCGAGACTCCAGCAGTTCCTGGGCAGGCTGCGCGGGCCGGAGCACGAGCCCGACTCCGGCCCGGCCGCCGACGCGATCGACGACGCCAGCGACGAGGAACTGTTCCGCCTGCTCGACGGCACCCTCGACACCCCCGAATGACCAGGTGGTCGCGGCGGCCCGCTTTAGCGACGGCTAAGGGGCCGCCAAGACCACCGACCTACCGTGAACGAATCGCGTGGCCGCCTCCGGGAACGGGAGGCCCACCCCCCCGCCGTAGACCCTGAGGAGAGTGGATCGCCGATGGCGGACGAGGACAAGCTCCGCGCCTATCTCAAGCGGGCGACGACGGACCTTCAGGAGGCCCGACGCCGGCTCCAGCAGGTCGAGTCGGACAAGCGTGAGCCGATCGCCCTCGTCGCCATGTCCTGCCGGTACCCCGGTGACGTCCGTACCCCGGACGACCTGTGGCGGACCGTGGCCGAGGGGCACGACGCCATCGGGGAGTTCCCCTCCGACCGCGGCTGGGGCGTGGACGAGCTGTACGACGTCGACCCCGACAGCGTCGGCAAGTCCACCACCCGCCAGGGCGGCTTCCTGTACGACGCCGGCCACTTCGACGCCGGGTTCTTCGGCATCTCGCCGCGCGAGGCACTCGCCGTCGACCCGCAGCAGCGGCTGCTGCTCACCCTCGCCTGGGAGGCGGTGGAGCGGGCCGGCATCCTGCCCGCCGCCCTCCGCGGCGAACAGGTGGGCGTGTTCACGGGCGTCATGTACAGCGACTACGGCACCCGCGTCCACCAGCCCTCCGAAGAGTTCGAGGGCTACCTCGTGCAGGGCAGCGCCGCCAGCATCGCCTCCGGCCGGATCGCCTACACCTTCGGATTCCACGGCCCGGCGGTGACGGTGGACACGGCGTGCTCGTCGTCCCTCGTGGCCATCCACCTGGCCGCCCAGGCGCTGCGGCGCGGTGAGTGCACCCTCGCCGTCGCCGGCGGTGTGACCGTCATGGCCACCCCCAACACCTTCGTGGAATTCAGCCGCCAGCGCGGACTCGCCCCCGACGGCCGCTGCAAGGCCTTCTCCGCGCGGGCCGACGGCACCGGCTGGAGCGAGGGTGCCGGGGTGCTGCTCCTTGAGAAGCTGTCGGACGCGCGACGCAACGGGCACCCCGTCCTGGCGGTGATCCGGGGCAGCGCCGTCAACCAGGACGGCGCCAGCAGCCAGCTCACCGCGCCGAACGGTCCGGCCCAGCAGCGGGTGATCCGGCAGGCGCTGGCGGACGCCGGTCTGTCGGCGGCCGAGGTGGACGTGGTCGAGGCGCACGGTACCGGTACGGCGCTGGGCGACCCGATCGAGGCCGAGGCGCTCATCGCCACGTACGGCCGGGAGCGGTCCGCGGACCGGCCGTTGTGGCTGGGTTCGTTGAAGTCGAACATCGGGCATACGCAGGCCGCGGCCGGTGTCGGTGGTGTGATCAAGATGGTGGAGGCCATCCGCCACGGCGAGCTGCCACGGACGCTGCATGTGGATGAGCCCTCTCCGCACGTGGACTGGTCCGCGGGCACGGTCCGGCTGCTGACCGAACCCCGGCAGTGGCGGAGCGACGGTCCGCGCCGGGCGGCGGTTTCGTCCTTCGGGATCAGCGGCACCAACGCCCATGTGATCCTCGAACAGGCCCCCGACGAGGAGTCCTCCGCCCCGCGAGAGGAGACGACGCTTCCGTTGCTGCTGTCGGCGAGGTCGCCGGAGGCGGTGCGGGAACAGGCGGCCCGGCTGCATGCGCACCTGACGGCCCGGCCCGGGATCGGGGCCGGGGACGCGGCCTACACGCTGGCCGCCGCCCGTACGGCGTTCCGGCACCGAGCCGTCGTCCTGGGCACCGACCGCGACGGACTGCTCAGCGCTCTCGAAGCCGTCGCGCAGGACAAGCCGTCCGCCGACGTGGTGTCCGGCGTATCCCCCGACCACACGGGCAAGGCCGTGTTCGTCTTTCCGGGGCAGGGGTCGCAGTGGGTCGGGATGGGCCGGGAGTTGCTGGCTGGTGAGCCGGTGTTCG
>NZ_JAIQYY010000008.1:347211-372216 GCF_020181035.1 Streptomyces sp. CoH27 | reverse complement strand
GCTTGATGTTGAGGATCAGGTCGGTGACGTCCTCCTTGACGCCCGGCACGGTGGTGAACTCGTGCAGGACACCGTCGACGCGGATGCTGGTGACAGCAGCGCCGGGGATCGACGACAGGAGGGTACGGCGCAGGGAGTTGCCGAGGGTGTAGCCGAAGCCCGGCTCCAGCGGCTCGATCACGAACCGGGACCGGAACTCGTCGACGACCTCTTCGGTCAGTGACGGACGCTGAGCGATCAGCACGAGGTATTTGCCTCCAGTGTCTGGCGCCCGCTATCTGACGCCGTGGTCCCCGAAGAGTACGGGTGCTGCGGCCCTCCTATGAAGCCGAACCGCCCGCGCCCGCCCGTCTGCCGTCGGCTCAGCTCCTGCTGGATCGGAGTGCAACGGTCGACGGGGTAGCCACGAGCGCGGTTCGTTGGCGCATACTGGGGGCAATGACTAAGCCCGCTGCACCGAAGCGTCATTTGCCCACCAGCCCCTTCAAGGCCCCGGTCACGCCGGCTCCCAAGCACTTCGCCGTGGGCGACCAGGTCACCCACGACGTGTACGGCCTCGGCCGGGTGATCGGCATCGAGGACGGAATCGCGGCCCTCGTGGATTTCGGCTCGGAACAAATGCGGATCTTGAGCCCGTACGCCAAGATGACCAAGCTGTAGGGACCGCCGTGCCCGGTCACGGCACGCCAGGCCCCTTCAGCGACCTGCAACGAAAGCGAGCCCTCTCATCGATCTGACGTCGCTGTTCTCCGCCCTGGAAGGGCACCCCCGCAGTGCCGCTCCAGCATCGCCGCCTCCGGCGACGAACCCCTTCCAGGCCCCGGACTTCGGGGAAGACGAATCCTTCCTGCTTGAGGAGGAACAGGGGCCCGCCTCGGGCATGCGTGCGACGTAGCCCAGGCTTTGCCGCCCTGCGGGGCGTCGGCAAGACGATCATGACAGCATGGGGCGAGGGCTCAGGAAGGTTCCCCTGCGACCGGCTGTGGGCCGGAGTCGAGTCGACGGCGGCCGTCGAGGGGGCGGGCTGTGGTGTGCGGGCGGTGGAGGTGGTGAGCGCCGTAGCGTTCGATGGCCAGGAGAGCGGCGTCGTCTCCGGGTTCGTGGCCGACATGGTTCAGCAGGTCGCGATGGATGTGGCGCAGCAGGGCTTCGGGTCCGGACGTGGGCGCGGCGGCGACGTGCTCGGCGAGGGGGTAGAAGTCTCCTTTGGGCGAGCGGGCTTCGATGACGCCGTCGGTGTAGAGCAGCAGCGTGTCGCCGTCCTCGAACGTGAAGGGGTCGGCGCGGTGGCTGGGGACGCACAGTTCGCACATGCCCAAGGGGGGTGCGGGGCGTCGTGCGTGCAGGACGGTGACCTGGCCGTCGTGCAGCATCAGGGGCGGGGGGTGACCGCAGTTGATCATCTCGACCTGCGTGTCGTGGTCGGGGACGTCGAGCAGCAGGGCGGTGATGAAGTGCTCGCCCGGGTCGTGCTCGGTGTCGGCGACGTCCTTCAGATGCCTGCAGACGCTCGCCTCCAGGCCCGCGGCGAGTTCGGGCAGGGTGTCGTAGCGGTGCGCGCCCTCGCGGAACGCGCCCAGCACCATGGATGCCTCACCGATGGCGGCCAGTCCCCTGCCCCGGACATCGCCGATGATCACACGGGTCCCGCGCTCCGAGCGGGCGATCGCGAACAGGTCGCCGCCTATACGGGTCTCGTCCTCGGCCGCCAGGTACAGCCACGCCACCCGCAGCGGCCCGATCCGGCGGCGTGGTGGCCGCAGCAGTACGAGCTGCGCCGTCTCGGCCACCGACCGCGCCCGGTTCAGCTCACGGCTGCGCCGCTCGCGCACGTGGCAGACGAAGACGACCAGGGCGGACAGCAGGGTCAAGCCAGAGATCTGCGAGAGGTGGTTGGGTGTGGTCAGTCCGCCGTGGAGCACGGCGATGAGCACTTGGGCGGCCACAGCCAGTGCTCCGGCAAGGGCGGTCAGCCGCGGCCCGGCCAGGGACGCGGTCAGGGCCGGCGCGATCACCAGCAAGGGGCCCAGGTGGACGTCCGGCGGGGAATGGATGTCCACCACGGTGATCACGACGATCAGCGCAAGGGGGATCGCCACCAGCCTGCGGCCCAGCTGCTGCTCCGGGAGGCGGTCCACCGGCACACGCCCCGCACCCATACATATCGGTATACACCCGGCTGTGCTGCATGTCCCTCAGTGAGATCTTCGCCTGGCGCCTACGCCTTCTCCGGATCGCCCTGGACCCCTTCGACGGCACCGGCCGGCACTGTCGCGGCTTCGCACGACGGGGATCATGGAGACCCTGGTGCACACGCCTCGACCGCGGAGCAGGCACAGGACCGACGGCGCCGCATTCGCCCCTCACCATGAGCGAAACCATGTCTGACAGGGCCGGATCCGCCCGGTTGCGCGGACCAGACCCTGGAGGAGCCCCTGGTGATGCAGCACATGGCCGGGATGCAACAGATCCCGGCCACGTGCTGCATCGTGCTACGACGCCCCGTGGCGCCCCCGGTCGCGGCGGCGCAGGAAGAGCAGGCCGCCGGCGACGGCGGTGACGCCCGCGGCGGCCGTCCACCCGACGATCTCCCCGGAGCCGGTCGCGGCGAGCCCGCCCCCGACGGCGGGGGAGGCGGAAGCGGCGGGCCTCGGGGTGGCCTTGGTGTCCGTCGCCTTGTCCCGCGTGAACGCCAGCGTCCCGAAGCCGAGCTGATCGAACCCGCCGCTGTTGGGCCCGTAGTCCCCGCCGCCGCCCTCGGGCGCGGCCTTGGCGGCGATCTGCGTGAGGTAGGTGGCGGACAGCCCGCGCCGCTTCGTGTAGTGGTTGGCGACCATGGCCCAGACCGGCCGTACCTGTGTCGGGCTGGCCTGGGCGACCGCGGTGGGGTGCTGGATCCCCGGGCGCTGGTCCAGTTGGGCGTAGGGCGTGTACGGCACATTCCCGCCCAGGCTCCACTTGGCCACGTACTGAGCGCCCTTGAGGAAGCGGTTGTCGTCGTAGCCGTACAGGTCGATGCCCTGGTTCCAGGCCATCTCGCAGACGGTGCCCATCAGGCCGACGCCCATCAGCGAGTGCCCCTGGTCGCGCCCGGCCTCCATCCACTCGGCGAGGCCGTCGTCGTGCACGACCGGGATGGCGTGCTTGATCGAGCCCATGCCGGCGCCGTGCTTGAAGTACTCGACGGCCCGCTCGACCTTGGCCTGGTCGTCGCAGAAGATGCCCGTGGCCAGCGCGCAGGCCATGTTGCACAGGTCCCAGTTGGGCCAGTAGTGGGGGGCCGGGGTGCCGTTGTTGTGCCTGACGAGAAAGTCCTCACTCACCGAGTAGAAGACGTCGACCAGCATCTTCTGGAATCTCTCAAGCTGGAAGTCCTTGTGGTCGCGGACGAGTTCGGCCGCGTTGGCGGCCTGGTACCCGTATATCCCGGCGGCCAGGAACCGGTCGGCGCTGCCGTCGACTTTCGTCAGCTTCGCCGACCAGGCGTTGAGGATCGCGACGGCGGTGTCGGCGTGCGCGCTGTCACCACTGACGTGGTAGCGCAGGGCGTTCTGGTACGCGGCGTGGATGTCGTTGAAGAGGGTCCAGTAGTTCTGCTTCCACGTGCTGCGGGGGCGCAGTTCCACGCCCCGGTACACGATGGCCTGCGGATTGGGCGTCCAGTCGCTCTGCGAATGCCGGTTGGCGGTCAGCTTCGCGTACCCGGCGGTGTAGGGGGAGGCGCCGGCCTTCACCTTGGCGGCCATACGGGCGAGGTCGGCGCCGGTGTGGAGGAGGCCGGGGTGCGCGAAGGCCCCGCCCGCCGCGACGGAGGGGGTGGCGGCGGTGGCGATCGAGGCGGCTCCGGCTGCGACGCCCGTGGCCTTGAGCACGGCCCGGCGGCTGATCTGTCGTGTCACATGCATGCCCATGAGACGGGTGAGGGCGGACGCCGATCACGAAAACTGGACGGGCCGTGATGCAGAGGGCCACCGGGCCATGGGGGCCCGGCACCCCGCCTCGGCCGCGGAGCGCGACCGTACACCACGTCCAAGGACGCAAACCTGGACGATCTCCTTGGCTCAGCCAGTGGTTGTGGGCCGCCGGGGCCCTGTCACGGCGGCTGTCTGCCACGACGCGCCCCGTCGCTGAACGGCCCGGCCGGCGCTGCTGGACAGGCTCGGGGCGTGCAGCCAAGCGGCACGCAGCCGAACCACGCGTTCGCCGGAGAAGCCCGGGGCGGGCTGTCGCCCCGGGCGGCCCGGGCGTTGTGGTGGGGGTCGGGCGGTCTGGTGCTCGGCGTGCTGGGCACCTCGGTGCTCGTCGCCGGTGCGGAGCACGGCCAGCGCCCGCCGGCGGCCGTGGTCCTGGTCCTTGCTCAGGCATGTGCCCTGCGGTGGCAGACGCGCGCACCCATGGCCGTACTGGCCGTCAACGCGCTGACGGGGCTCGCGGTGTGGGCCGACCCCAACGGCCCGTCCTCACCGCACTGGTCCCGCCAGACGGCACAGTCCCTGGCACCCGACCACATCGTCCCCACACACACGACGCAGACCCGCCACCATTGCACGTTCTGGAACGCCCTCGGGTGACCACCGGGACAACCACCGCCGAGGACCTCACCCCACCGCACGACTGGTCCGCGGCCCACCACAAACCCGCCCCCGCCCGCCACCGCACCGGCGACCCCCGAGCCATTGATCGAGCCGCTCGGAATTGATTACCTCCTGGATCCGACTCCCTGATCAACCACCCGCCCCGGAGATTCGGTTGTGCCTGAACCCAACCGGACAGAAGGGAGCGGGGCCATGTCCCGTTCACTCCGTAAGAGACTCGCCGGCGCCCTGGCCGTGGCCGCCCTCGTGGGTGGGGCGCTGACCCTGGCCGCAGGTGGGGCCAGTGCCGCCACCATTCCCCCGCCCCGCCCCTACCCCCACCCCGCCTGCAACTCGCCCGTCTTCACTGCCTGCGCCGAGATCGTCAACCAGAGCGTGGACGCGTACAGCTGGCGTATCAGTGTCACCGAGCCCAACGGTCACAGGTGGAACCGCTGCCTCACGGGCGGCCGGCCCGGCGAGACGAGCTACTACCCGAGCGTGTGGTTCTCCAACAGCGACCAGGTCTCGCTGACGGCCTACCGCGGTGGGAGCTGCGAGGGATGGAGCAGGAACGACGACTGGTGGGGCGACTGGCGCTCGACCCCGGACCAGTACCACCTGATCGTCGTCAACAGGCACTGACCGTCGTGCACAGCTCACACCACCGGACCCCTCTCTCTCCTTTGTCCCTCTCCCCGCAAGGAGCCACCCACGTGCGTCCCCACGCTCTGACGACCCCCGCAGCAGAGCCCACAGTGAACAAGAAGAGAAAGAACCGCCGCTGGCTGGCGCCGGTGCTGAGCCTGGGTCTCGCCCCGCTCGTCCTGCTGGCCTCGCCGGGCCCCGCCTCGGCGGACACCTGGTGCTGGAAGCCGGACGGCTATGACATCCGCAAGGGCGACACCACCTGGGCGAAGCCTCAGACCCAGGCCGCCAACACCTGGCAGGACTGGGTCTGGCGCGGACCCACCTTCCGCTGCCCCTGGAACTCACCCGGCTGCTCCTACAACTGGGGCTACCAGAAGACGACGGGCTGGCAGTGGTCGGTCGGCGTCAGCGTCAGCAACCCGGTCCCGTGGCTCAACCAGGTGCTCGGCAGCATCACCCCCTCCTACGGGCGCAACGGCTCCACGAGCACCACGTTCACCTTCAGCACGAACCTGAGCCCGGGACAGTACGCCCAGCCCATCCAGGTGGTGGAACGCCGCTGGACGCAGGGCACCTTCGTCGGCGCCTTCCGCACCGACCACTCCGGCTGCGAACACGGCAGCGAGC
This sequence comes from Streptomyces sp. CoH27, assembly GCF_020181035.1. Lineage (GTDB taxonomy): Bacteria > Actinomycetota > Actinomycetes > Streptomycetales > Streptomycetaceae > Streptomyces > Streptomyces camelliae. The sequence continues at coordinate 366,364 of NZ_JAIQYY010000008.1, read as the reverse complement.
GGTACTGGTGGGACGGCAACTACGAGTGGGGCCACTGGTCCTCGAACCTCAGGGTCAACGACTACGGCACCTACAACATCTGGCGCTGACCCCCAGACCGGCCCGGCCCCGGTGTCCCCCTCTGCACCTGCACCGGGGCCGGGCCTCTCTCCCGACCTCAGACCCCGTGAGGAATCCCCAGCCATGCACCCGCGCCGTCTCCCCCGCACCGCCCTTCCCGCAGCCGCCGCCATCCTGTGCGGCCTGCTCGCCTCCTGCTCCACAGGCAGCGCATCCCCGGCCGCAGGCGGTACTTCCCCCGCCCGTGCCCCTCAGGTGTCCAGCGTCTCGCTCGCTCCCACGGTCAACTCCTCGCCCAAGACCCTGCCGCCCTCTCGGCTGTGCACTGTCCTCGACCAGTCCGCCGCCGGGCTGGTGCTCACCGCCCCGAAGCAAGCCCCGCGGGTCGCACCCAACAAGGGCACGGCTGAGGACTCGTGCAGCTACGCCTCCGGCGACGGGGCGGCCCTGCTGACCCTCAACCCGTCCGCACGCTCCTACGAAACCGAAATCTCCGCCGCGCACAGCCTGGTCCGCGACCCCGCGTCGGCGGGCATGAGTGATGTGAAGGTCACCGAGGTCGACGGGCTGGGGCAGGGCGCCTTCAGCGAGAGTGCCGAGGTGCTGCAGCCGAGGCAGAGCGTCGCGTACGTGGTGTGGCGCGCTGGTTCCCGCACCTGGGTGCTCACCCTCGCGCTGCCCGCCGGGTCGGAGGGCGGCGTCGTTCAGCTCGTACCGCTGGCCCGGAAGCTCACGCCCCGGCTCACTTGAAAGCACCGACGAACGCGGCCCACGCCTGCGGCGCCACAGCGAAGTGCGCGGCTTCGGGGTTCTTGGAGTCCCGGACGGCGATGAAGGAGGGGAGGTCGGCGACCTCTACGCATTCACCTCCGGTGTTGCCGCTGTACGAGGACTTGCGCCACCGCGCGTTCATCAGGTCTTGGTGCGTGCCCATAGCGTTCCTCCATCACGCGGGTGATCAGTGCCGCCGAATCCTCCACGGAGAGGGCGGACGCCTGCAAGTGAGCGTAACGAACGGCAGCTTCCCTGACGGTGTCCGGATTGGCCGTCATGCGGCCGGAGATGAGGTCTTCGGTGTAAACGAGGTCGGGGTGGTCATCGAAGCGCAAGCTGGTGAATGACCCGATGAGGCTGGCGTGTTCACCAACCTCGAACGGCAGTACCTGGATGCACGCCCACTTGCGGTCGAGGAAGTTCAACAGGTGTGCGAGTTGCTCACACATGACCTCGCGGCTGCCGATGGGCCTGTGGAGGACTGCCTCGTCCAGGACGACCCAGGTCAGCGGCGGCTGTTCACGCGCCAGAATGCGCTGACGCTCCATCCTCGCGGCGACCAGCTCGTCGAGCTTGTCCGGCACGCCTGTTGCCAGCACGGCGCGGGCGTACGCCTCGGTCTGCAGGAGACCGTAAATCATCTGGGCCTGGTACGTGGAGATGTACGTCGCCTTGGCCTCCATCTCCGCGAACGGCTGAAACCAACTCGGCAACTGGCTCCGCAGAACCAGCCCCACCAGCCGCGAGAAGAACCCGTCCGTCATGAGTGCCGCGTCCACCCGTTCGGCGAACGCTCTCGTCGGTACCTTCCGCGCCGTCTCGATCTGGCCGACCAGCGACGCCGTACAGAAGATCACCGCCGCCAGGTCCTTCAGCCTCATCCCGGCCGCCTCCCGGCGACGGCGCAGTTCCGAACCGAAGTAGTCCAACGGCGAGGCGGCGGGGTCAAGTTCACGGATGTTGACCATGACACCGAGAGTAACCGTGCGATTGCACTCGGGTGACGTGAATCACCAAATCACCCCCCGCACACTCTCTGGTACGGCACATCCCGCACGTAGGTCTCCCACTGCGCCCGCGTCAGCCCCCCGCCTCCCGTCCGGGCGCACACCGTCGCCACCGCCCGCGCCGGATCGACGGTGTACCGCTGGAGCGGAACGTGCGCGCTCGCCCCGTACACCGTGCCGCTGTCGGCGCTGAAGGCCACGGTGTCGATCTTCTCGCCGGGTGTCGTCAGGAGGCCGCCCAGCGGCTGCTGGGTGGCGATGTCCCACAGTTGCAGGCTGCCCGTCTCGCCGGCCACCGCGAGCGTGGTGCCGTCGGGACTGACCGCGAGCGCGCTGACGCCCTCCGAGGTGTCGCCGGTGAGCACGTCGCCGCCGTCCGGGAGCGCGGGGAAGACGCTTCGCAGGATCCCCCGCTGCTGCCTGAGACCGGCGTCCCACAGCGCCACCCGGCCCGACTCGTCCCCGGCGGCCAGCAGCGAGCCGTCCGGGGCGAAGGCGAGGGCTCCGATGCCGTCGTTCTGGACCAGGTCGTGGCCGGTGACCTTGCCGGTGGGCAGGGCGGCGACGCGGTTGTCACCGACCAGGACACGGCTGTGGGGGCCGATGGCCAGGTGGCTGCTGGACAGGGACGCAAGGAGTGCCGTCCTGCGGCCGCGCGCCGTGTCCCAGACCTCGTCCACCGGGTTGACGGCGGCGCCGGTGCGGGCGGCGTAGAGGGTGCGGGCGTACGGGGCGAGGGCGATCGTGATCGCCGCCGCGGTCGACGCCTTCGCGGCCAGGTCGAGCGTCGTGCGCACCCGGCCCTTGGTGAGGTCCCAGATGGTGACGGGCTGCCGGGATGTCCGGCTGCTGGGTGCCGAGACGCCGTACACGAGCGCCTTGCCGTCGGGGCTGAACGCCAGCAGCGCGAGGGTGTACGGCGCGTACACCGGTGCGGAGGGGTCCGTGGAGACGGGGAGCGGCGGGACGGGCAGGGTGCGCAGCAGACGGCCGTCGTGGGTGTCGAGCAGGTCGACGCGGTAGTGGTCGCCGGTGCGCCGCGCGGTGGCGAGGGTGCGGCCGTCGGGGCTGAGCAGCGCCCTGTCCAGCGGCTGCTCCTGCCAGGCGGAGGTCATGGCGGCCGAGACGTCCAGCGTGTGCACGGTGCCGCCTTCCAGGTACCGGAGCAGCGGGCGGTCCGGGTCCCAGGCCAGTCCGCCGGAGAGGTGCTGGTTGTTCTGGGAGTGACGGAACACCGGGGCCTCGACGCCCAGCCGCCACACCCTGATCTCCTGGCCGTCGGCGGTCGCGAGGAACTTTCCGTCCTCGCTGAAGGAGAGGTACTGCACCCCCGGGTCCCGGAGGTCGGCCAGTTGCCGCCCCGACCGGACGTCCCAGACGCTCGCCCCGCCCGCGGTCACCGCGGCGAGCCTCCCCCAGTCTTCGGCCGGGGGGACCCCCGTCTCGCTTCGCTCGCCGCCGCCGAGGGTGAGCAACGACTGGTCCTGGCCGCAGAACTCCCCGCCGTGTTCCCAGCCGCCGGGGAGCGTGCGTCCGCCGCTGCCCAGGTCCCGTACCTGCGGCGCGCCACCCGCGAGGGGGCAGGACGCGGCGAGCCGGCCGTCCGCGCTCACCGCCACCACCTGCGTGTTCTCCGCCCGTGTGGCGAACAGCAGCCTTCCGTCCGGGGCCGCGCGCACCCGCACCTTGGTGTCATCGAGGTCACTGACGGCATAGGTGTTCCCGGAAAACCCCACGAGGGACGACCCCGGCAGCAGGCCGCCGCGCCACCGCCCGGCGGCCGCGTCCCACAGCCGTACCCCGTCACTCCCGTGGACCGCCAGCAGCCGCCCGTCGGGGCTCACCGCATCCACCCGGCCGTCCTCCGGCAGCCGCCCGGAGGCGAGCCGCCGGTGGGCCGCCACGTCCCAGGTCCGCCAGGTGCGCCCCTCGACGGTGAGCAGGGTGCGGCCGGACCCTGTCAGGAAGCGCGAGGCGTCGTCGCCCGGCTCCGGGTCGCTGAAGCTGTCCACTTCCGGCTGGGCGAGCGAGCCCAGCAGCGCCCGCCGGGTCTCCGGCAGCCGGGCCACGCGCCAGGCGGCGACGCCCAGCAGCTGCGCGGTGCGCGGGTCGGTCGTGCGCAGGGCGTCCGCGACGTCGGCGATGCGGCGGGCCGCCTCCTCGGTGCGCCGGCGCTCGTTGTCGTCGTAGGCGCGCCAGACGGCCACGGCCGTCAGCAGGGCGACCGCCAGGACGGCGGAGAGCGACACGGTCAGGAACCGGTGCCTGCGGACGGTCCGGGCGGCAGCCTGGCACTCCGCCTCGCGGGCCTGAAGCGCGGTGGTCAGGAAGGCCCGCTCCGTCACCGTCAGCGCCACATCCCTGTCGTGTTCCGGGAAGAGTTCCTCCGCGCGGGCCAGCCGGGTGCCCCGGTACAGGGTGCCGGGGTCGCGGTCGTGCTCCAGCCAGGTGCGGGCGGCGTCCGCGAGCATCCGGTGGTGGCGCAGTCGTTCGCGGTCCTCCTCGATCCAGCCGTGCAGCCGGGGCCAGCAGGTGATAAGGGCCTCGTGGGCGAGCTGGACGCCGTCCTCGTCGGCGGTCAGCAGCCGGGCCGCGGTCAGCCGCTCCACGACCACCCGCACATCCGCATCCGCCCACTCCTCCAGCTCGGAACAGGTGAGCGGGCGCCGGGTGTCGGGGGTGCCCTGGCCCGGCTCGACCATCCGCAGCAGCAGACGCCGGGCGGCACCCGTCTGGGCCGGGGACAGTCCGCCGTACACCTCCTCCGCGGTCGCCGCGATCGCGCCCCGCACCCCGCCGGCCGCCTCGTACCCGGCGAGGGTGAGCATCCGGCCCTTGCGGCGGCGCCAGGTCTCCAGCAGGACGTGCGAGAGCATCGGCAGCCCGCCGGGCTCGCCCTGGACCTCGTCCACCAGGCGGGCGGTCAGCGTCCGCTCGACACGGCACCCGGCCGCCTGCGCCGGTCCGACCACCGCCTCCCGCAGCTCCTCAGCCGTCATCGGGCCCAGCAGCAGCCCGGCGCCGCGCAGGGCGTCCGCGAGGCCGCGGTGCTCGGCGCAGCGGGCGTAGAAGTCGGCCCGTACGGCGATGAGCACGCGGAGTCTGCTGTCCGGGTCGCGGGCGGCGAGCAGCAGGTCGACGAAGCGGGAACGTTCCTGCGTGTCGCGGCAGAGGGTGAAGACCTCCTCGAACTGGTCCACCACCACCCAGCTCTCCGGCTCGTCCGCGGCAGGGCGCAACAGATGCCCGTACGTAGCGGTCGGGGTGGCTCCGGGGGTGAGGATCCGCAGCACCGCCGGGAGCCCCCGCGCCGCGATCTCCTCCTGAAGTCTCGGGACCAGCCCGGCCCGCAGCAGGGACGACTTCCCGCTCCCCGAGGGGCCGAAGAGCACCGCGAACCGGTGCTCGCACACCAGGTGCCCGACCTCGTCGACCACGCGGTCGCGGCCGAAGAACACATGCCGGTCGTCCGGCTCGAACCGGGCGAGCCCGCGGTAGGGCGCCGGCGCGCCCTCGACGTCCTCCACGGGGGCCTGGTTCGCCTCCGCCTCGGCGGCCTTCCAGCGCGGCTCCCACTCGGCGGGATCGCCCCCGCAGGCGCGCACATAGCCCTGGACCACGGCGAGCGAGGGAAGCCGTTCACCGGCGGCGGCCAGTGACAACGCCGTCGCCGAGAAACCCGCCGCTTTCGCCATCGTCCGGTACGAGGGGCTCCCGGCGGCCTTCCGCAGCTCGCGCAGCTCGTGCGCGAGCCGCTGGACGGGCCCCGCCGTCGGGTCCACAGGTCTCTCGGGCCGCCCCATGACGCGCACCTCCGTACGTGCGGTTCAAGACATCCTGACATTCGAATGGCGACCATACGGACAGCCGGTCGACATCCGGGTTGCCCGGGCTGACGGGCAGGTGACCGCAGCCGGACGGCCTCCGGCTCGGAGGCCGAGCCGGAGGCCGACGGCGCGGCGGGGGTTCACCTGGCGTGCGAACCCCTGCTGCGGCGCATGCGAAGCACCAGCACGGAGCCGGCGGCGAGGGCCAGCAGGCCACCGAGGGCGCTGTAGGTGACGGCGTTGCCCATCCCGGTGGAAGCCAGGCCGCCGGCCGGGTCGCTCCGGTCCGGCCGGCCGACGGGCACGCCGGCTGCCGAGGCCTGCGCTCGGGTGCCGATCGTGCCGGAGGCGGAGACGACCGGCGCAGCGGCGGTGGGCGTGGCGGCGGTCGGTGTGGGGGCAGGTGACGGGGTGGTGTCGGTGCGGGTGGCCGTCGACGAGGGCTTCAGCTGGAGCGTCGTGATCGAGTACGGGGGCAGCGTCTGTGCGGCCGCCGTTCCCCGCGTCGCCGTGGTCAGGGCGGTGCCGCCCTTGGTGTACGAAACGGTCCTGACCGTCCCTGAGGCCGGGGTGTATCCCCTGTAGGACAGCGACACCTGCGCCGCGTTCTGCGAGTTCTTGTTGATCAGCATGACGTTCAGGCCGCCGTTGCTGCTCCGTACCGCGTGCACGGCGACCGACGGGTTGGCCGAGGACGCCTTGACCATGGTGTCGCCGGGCTGCGCGAGTGCGGTCAGCGAGCGGATGCCCCAGTAGGTGGAGAAGGGCGTCTCCCGGGCCGGCTCGCAGGTCCCGCCGGAGCAGGATCCGACGGAGAGCACGCCCCCGTCCTGGTAGTCGGTCTCGCCGTTGACGGTGGTGGGCTTGCCCATGCCGTTGTGCAAGTCCCACCAGTCGACGCTGACGGCCCCCTGTTCGAGCCAGTTCATGTACGTGTCCGGCGCGAACAGCGCCGCGGCCTGGCTGGTCTGGGCCACCGAATCGGCACTGGAGGTCTCGGTGATCGCGATCTTCACCGAGGCGGCGTGCGGGCCCGCGTAGGTGTTGATCAGTGAGCGCACCGCGGAGGCGGTGCCGGCGATCCTGGCGGGGCTGTTCAGCAGGTTGGCCGTGCTGGAACCGCCGGGGTACCAGTGGACGATCACGAAGTCGATCGACTTGCCCGCGATGGAGAGCACCGTGTGGTTCCAGTCGGCGTCGTCGCCGGCAGCCTTCACCCCGTCCGGCCAGGAGCCCGGAGTGTTGAGCACCGCCCCGATCTTCACGTTCGGGTCCACGGCCTTCATCGCCTTCGCGTAGGCGAGCAGGTTCTTCGCGTACTCCCTCGGGCTTTTGTCGGCGTGGTTGTCGACCTCCCATTTGCTGCCGTAGTACCCGTTGCCGGAGACTTCGTTGCCGATCTCCCAGTACTTCACGCCGTAGCCCTTGTCGACGTTGGCGTACTTGACCCAGTCGGCGGCCTCCTGCGGGGTGCCGGACCCGTAGTTGGCGGTGATGATCGGCTGGGCGCCGACCTTCTTCGCGGTGGCCATGAAGTGGTCGAAGTCGGTGCCGGGCGCGGCCCAGCTGCCGCCGGTGACGGTGTGGGTCTTCCAGTGGTAGGCGTCCGCGACCGAGCCGCCGGGGAAGCGCAGCTGCCGGACTCCGGCGGCCTTCATCAGCGACGCCGCCGAGGGGTCGTTCATGTAGGTGTCGTAGACCGCGGTGTTGAGGCCGACAGCGCTGCTGGGCACCGTGCCCAGGGAGGTACCGGCATCCACCGTGATGCCGACGGCCGGCGCGGCGCCCGCGCTGAGCGCCAGGGCGCCGGCGCCGGCGCCGGCCACGAGTACCGCGACCGCGCCCGCGACCATGCGGCGGCGCGTTCGGCTACGGCGGTGCGTACGGCCCCGAGGTATCGGCTGCTCGGTGGTTGTCGCGTCGTCAGATGACACGTGTGGCTCCCGATCGGAGTGCGTGGATACGGGTGGCGTGGCGCAGCTGACCGCCCTCGCCGTGGTTGGTGCACCCCTAGGTGGCCGCTCGGGAGGGAAAGGTTGCCGCCGTATCCGATATCCGATGCTCTTCAGATCCCTTTCGTGCGGTGCGCCGGTCGCCGAGGAGTCAGCGTCGGGCGGCAACCTTCTCGTCCCCTGCGGCAACTGGGAGCCGGAAGGCCGAGTCGAACTACCGGATGGACGGGCATGAGGGCAACGAAGCACGCCGCGCCGCAACCGTGGCGCAGGCGCGGACTGGTCACGGGCATTCCCTTGGCGCTGATGGTCGTCGGTGTGCTGGCGTGCCTGGCCCTGACCGTCCTCACCGGGGGCGGAACCGGTGCCGGGCGGGCAGCCGACGCGTCCGCCGCAGGCGTACGGGCGGCCGCCCCGTCCGATGCCGGGTCGGCGGCGGGCGGCGGTGCGGGTGCGACGGTGCAGCCGACGGCCTCGGCCAGTCCCACGCTTCGGGCCTCGGCCACGCCGTCGCCCTCGGTTTCGGCCACTGCGACGGCCTCGGCCACCAGTTCCGCGCCCGCGAGCTCCAGGGTGGCGGCCCTGGCCGGACGGATCAGACCGGCCGTCAGCTACCAGGGCGTCGCCACCGCCTACGCCGCTGGTGACGGCAACGGCTCCTGCCTGTACGGGCCCTCCGACGACCTGATGATCGCGGCGATGAACGTCACCGACTACGAGTCGGCCAAGGCGTGCGGGGCCTACGTGCTGGTCCGCGCGGCCGGCGGGGCCACCGTCACGGTACGGATCGTCAACGAATGCCCATGGCCCTGCGCGCCAGGACAACTGGACCTCAGCCGGCAGGCGTTCGCCAAGCTCGCCGACCTGTCGGTGGGCCGGATCCCGATCACCTGGTCGCTGCTGAGCCCGGACCGGCCGGGCACGATCGCCGTCCGGTACAAGACCGGGTCCACCAAGTGGTGGTGCGGGATCCAGGTGATCGGCCACCGGAACCCGGTGGCGGCGCTGGAGGTGCGGAGCGCCGGCGGATGGCGGCAGCTGCCCCGCACCGACTACAACTACTTCCTGTCCGCCGATGGCACCGGCTGCGGTGGGGCGCTCAGGATCACCGACATCTACGGGCAGCAGCTGACCGTCGACGGCATCGCCGTGCGGCCGGACGTCGCGCAGCCGACCGGCGTCCAGTTCGGCCGGCATTGACCAGCCCGCCGGTCAGCCTTCACCGGCCCGCAACCGAGCACGACCGCTGTTCGAATCCCGGGCCGGCCACTGTTAGGCTACGCGCCCCGATGTTGTTAAATGCGCAACCAACGCGCACATCATTGCCAGGAGAGGGCGACCGGGGGATGCTCCTCGATGACGCGTCCGCGGAGTTCCACGAATTCTTCGAACGTCACTATGCCGAACTCGCCCGTCTGGCACACCTGCTGACCGGCGAGGCCGACGCGGCGGACGACCTCGCGGCGGATGCCCTGGTCGCCCTGTGGCAGCGGTGGGACCGGTTGCGGCAGGCCGACCACCCGCTCGCCTACGCCCGCGGTGTGGTGGCCAACCTGGCGCGCGGTCGGATCCGCAGCGCGGTGCGCGAGCGACTCCGGATCACGCTGTTCTGGTCCCGCAGCCCCGAGAAGGTGGAGGGGCCGGACATGGCGGCCGTGCTGGACGTCCGCGCGGCGCTCGCCCGGCTGCCGTTCCGTAAGCGCGCCTGCGTGGTGCTGCGGCACGCCTTCGACCTGTCGGAGAAGGACACGGCGGCAGCGCTGGGCATCTCGGTCGGTACGGTGAAGAGCCAGACCTCGAAGGGAATGGCCGAGCTGGAAAGGATACTGGGCGCACGAGCGGCCGGGGACCTGATGGCAGGGAGGAGGAACCGGTGAACGAGGAGATCGCCCTCCGGCTGCGCGAGGCCGCCGAGGCCCACCGGCCCGACCGTGCCAGGATGCTGGCCCGGGTGCAACGCGGCATGGCCGGCCCCGCCGTCCGTCACCGCGCGCGGCCGTTCGCGAGGTCCGGGACCAGGGTCGCGCTCGCCGGGCTCGCCGCCGCCGGCATCCTGGCGACCGGCGGCCTCGCCGTCGCCGCCATCGTCGCGAAATCGTCGCCGTCGGCCACCGTGACCACGCCTGCCACCCCGTCCCCGACCGCCGGCTCCCCGCACCCGACATCGGCCCGCCCCACCCCTGTCGCGCCGGCCCCGGTCACCACCCCGGGCAGCTCGCACCCGACTCCGCCGGCCACCAGTCCATCGCCGACCGCCGGCGAGAGCCAGAACGGGCCGCTGTGGTCGGCCGGCTCGGTGGACCCGCGCAGCAACGTGTACTGGACGCAGAGCAACGTCGCCCTCAAGACGACCCAGCCCCTCACCTCGCTCACGATCGAGATCCGGATCGTGCAGACCGGCGGGACGAAGATCACCGGCACCTGGCAGACCCTGCCGAGTGCTGACTTCACCGTCACCGCCCAGGAGGCGGGCGGCACGCTGGTCTACCGCTGGGTCCTCAAGCCGGGCCTGACCGTGCCGGCCGGGAGCTATGAGTTCGCCGCCCAGTTCAACAACGGCACCGGCAAGCGCAGTGCCGCGGGCGACGGCTACCGCGTCGACGCGCAGGCTTCGGGCGGCTCCGCGTCGGTCCGGGGAGGGTTCGTCCCGACCGGGTGAACGCCGCCGTGCGGCAAGGGGACCAGCCCCCTTGCCGCACAGCCCGACGGTCGAGCAGATCCCGGTGAGGCGCCCCGGTCGAGTACCAGCGAAGCGTAGGTGGCCTCCATGGTGGCCGGCAGGTCGCCGTGGAGCTGGGTTGGGGATGGTGACGGCGGCCGTGAAAATTCTTCCCTCGATCGCGGCAACCTTTGTGTGCGTGGCGGCAACTGGCGGGTAACCGGGGCCGGATCAAGGCCCGTTGCGCCAGAAGGACATGCCGTTGTCAGATCAGAACCGCTCTCATCGCCGCCGTCCGGCTACCCGCCGCGTGCTCGCCGCCGCCGTGGTCCTCGCCGCCGCGGGTGCCGCCGTACCCCTGGTCGCCATGGCCGCACACACGCCGAATGCCCGCACGCTGGCCGGTGCGGCGGCCGGCAGCGGCCGCTACTTCGGTACGGCGGTGGCCTCGGGCAGGCTCGGGGACTCGACGTACTCCACCCTTCTCGACCGGGAGTTCAACATGATCACCCCGGAGAACGAGATGAAGTGGGACACCACCGAACCCTCCCGCGGCACCTTCAACTTCGGCCCGGCCGACTCGATCGTCGGCCACGCCTCCGCGCACGGCCAGCGCATGCGCGGCCACACCCTGGTCTGGCACTCGCAGCTGCCCGCCTGGGTGAAGTCCATCACCGACGCAGGCACCCTGCGCAGTGTGATGGACAACCACATCACCACCGAGATGAGCCACTACAAGGGCAAGATCTACGCCTGGGACGTGGTCAACGAGGCGTTCGCCGACGGCGGCAGTGGCCAGCACCGCAGCTCGGTGTTCCAGGACGTGCTGGGCAACGGCTTCATCGAGGAAGCCTTCCGCACGGCCCGGTCCGCCGATCCCTCGGCCAAGCTCTGCTACAACGACTACAACATCGAGAACTGGACCGATGCCAAGACGCAGGGCGTCTACGCGATGGTCAAGGACTTCAAGTCGCGCGGTGTACCGATCGACTGCGTCGGTTTCCAGAGCCACTTCGGCGCAGGCGGTCCGCCGGCGAGCTTCCAGACCACTCTGTCCAAGTTCGCCGCGCTCGGCGTGGACGTCCAGATCACCGAGCTGGACATCGCCCAGGCGTCGTCGACGGCGTACGCAGGCGCTGTCCAGGCGTGCATGAACGTCGCTCGCTGCACGGGCATCACGGTGTGGGGCATCCGCGACAGCGACTCCTGGCGCACCGGTGAGAACCCGCTGCTGTTCGACGCGGGCGGCAACAAGAAGCCCGCCTACAGCGCGGTGCTCACCGCCCTGGGCAGCAGCAGCAGCAGCGGCGGCGGCACGCCGGACGGGGGCGGCATCACCTCCGGGGCGGTCTACACGCTCTCCGACGTGGCCGCCGGACGCGTTCTCGACGAGCCCGCGGGATACAACGGCAACAGCACCCCGCTCCAGGTGTGGGACGCCAGCGGTGCCTCCAACCAGCAGTGGCGGGCCGGCCGGAACAGCGACGGCTCCTACACGCTGACCAACGTCGCCAGCGGCCGGGTACTGGACGAGCCGGCCAACCAGACGGGCAACGGGACCAGGATGGAGGTCTGGGACTCCAACGGCGGCGCCAACCAGCACTGGCGTGCCGCCCGGAACAGTGACGGCTCCTACACGCTGACCAACGTCGCCAGCGGCCGGGCACTGGAGATCCCCGGTGGTCGGACCGCCAACGGCACTCCCGTCCAGGTCCGGGACTCGGCCGGCGGCGCCAACCAGCACTGGAACTTCAGGACTTCGGCGCCCGCGTCGGCAGGCGGCACGTGTTCTCTGCCGTCGACGTACCGGTGGACGTCGACGGGTGCGCTGGCGCAGCCGGCGAACGGGTGGGACGCGGTGAAGGACTTCACCGACGTGGTGTACAACGGCAAGCACCTGGTCTACGCGTCGAGCGTGTCGGGATCGTCGTACGGCTCGATGATGTTCAGGCCCTTCACGAACTGGTCGGACATGGCGTCGGCCGGCCAGACCGGGATGAGCCAGTCCGCGGTGGCTCCCACGCTGTTCTACTTCGCGCCCAAGAAGATCTGGGTGCTGGCGTCCCAGTGGGGCGCGTCGCCCTTCGTCTACCGCACGTCGAGCGACCCCACGAACCCCAACGGCTGGTCCTCGCCGCAGCCGCTGTTCACCGGAAGCATCCCCAAGACTGAATCCTCCACCGGCCCGATCGACCAGACCCTGATCGCCGACGACCAGAACATGTACCTGTTCTTCGCCGGTGACAACGGCAAGATCTACCGGGCGAGCATGCCGATCGGGAACTTCCCGGGCAACTTCGGCTCGTCGTACACCACGGTCATGAGCGACACGGTGAAGAACCTGTTCGAGGCGCCGCAGGTCTACAAGGTCCAGGGCCAGAACCAGTACCTGATGATCGTCGAGGCGCGCGGTGCGAACGAGCAGCGCTACTTCCGCTCGTTCACCGCCACCAGCCTGAACGGCTCCTGGACCCCGCAGGCCGCCAGCGAGAGCAACCCCTTCGCGGGCAAGGCCAACAGCGGTGCCACCTGGACCAACGACATCAGCCACGGCGACCTGGTCCGCAACAACCCCGACCAGACCATGACCATCGACCCCTGCAACCTCCAGCTCCTCTACCAGGGCAAGTCCCCCTCCGCGAGCGGCCCCTACGACCGACTGCCGTGGCGGCCGGGTGTCCTCACCTTGCAGCGCTGACCTGCCTGATCCGCCGGTGATCGCGATGTGGTGCGGTCCGCCGACGCGTGAACCAGCGGTCTACGGCGTGGACGACTCCACCTGCTGACCGATACGCACCGCCTCGAAGGAACCCCAGCCGTACGCCGGCTGGGGTTCCAGTCGTTTGGGGACCAGGCGTAGGCCCGGCGAGGCTTGTCCGGCTGATGGGTGTGCTCCTGATCCTGCGCGGCATGGCCGGCGCCGGCCGAGAAGTCCTCAGCCCGGCGAAGATGACGAATGCGCCCCCATCGAGGAGATGGGGGCGCATAGGTGCCTTCGCCTACTTGAGCGTTGTGCCGCTACTTGAGCGCTGTACCGCCCGAGTTGTGGTAGGCGGTGGTCTTGCTGATCAGGTTTCCGCCGTCGGTCTCGGCCGTTGTCTGTTCCTGCTGCCCCGGACCGAACAGCAGCCCGGCGATATGGGCGTTCGCGACCTGGTCCATGTGTCCGAAGAACCAGTCCACCTTGTCGTCCTTGTAATGGTTGAGGGTGTTGTTCTGCGCCATGTTGCCCACGGGGATCTGCCACAGGACGACCGGCTTGCCCACGGACTCGGCCATCGTCTTGTAGAACTGCAGCGTGGCGGCGGCCTTCTGGTCGTTCCAGAAGTGGTCACTGCCGCCGTGGGCCGGCTGTGCGTACCAGCCTGCGTCGCGGTCCGACACATCGGTGACCAGGAAGTCGGCGTTCTTCGCCCCGAGGTTCGCGTAGTCCTTGACGCATGCCTGTGTGTTGGTCTGCCAGTCGAAGCAGGAAAGGTGCAGCCCCGCGGCGGTGTTCGGCGCGTACTTGTGCGCCATCGATATCAGGCACTGGGCGAGTCCGGTGGCGCTGTTCTCCTGCGATCCGCAGTCCGTCGGATTCGAGGCCGTGACCTGTGCGGGAACCTGGTGCGGATTGCCGAGCGACCGGACGTAGCCCCAGAAGTCCGGCTCAAGGTCGATCGCGTCGTGCGATGTGCCGATCTTCTGGAGGAAGAACCGGTAGTCGTTCAGGTACCGGGTGAGCAGGTCGGTCCTGTTGATGGCCTTGACCTCGCCCGGACCGTCGCCCTCGCCTGCCGCATCCCCGAGGTCGCGCAGCGAATACCAGGTCCAGAGCATCTTCTGCGGGCGCGGGCTGCCCTTGTACGTCGCCTCGGCCGCCACGGTGTCCCGATAGGTCACGTACGTGCCGGGCGCCGTGGTGCTGCCGGTCCAGCAGCCCCACCAGCCCGACCACCCGTCGTGGCAGCGCGCTGCCGTGTAGTAGTCCGACGAGGGCGCGGGCTGGCTGTGCACATAGGCGTACCGCATGTCGAACGGCGCCGCGGCCGCCGAGGCGTCGGACACCGAGCCGCCGATGAGCACCGTGTTACTGCCCATGAAACCGTTCGTCGAGTTGCTGCCGAGCGTGGTGGACGTGGTGCTGCTGCCGGAGCCCCCCGCGTTCCCGGTGCCGCTGGCGCTGTCGGCCGGGACGAGCTGCCACTGCTGGTTGGCGCCGTTCCAGTCGTGGTACTGGGCGATGTGGCCCCCGTCGGTCTTGGAGCTGAGCGGAACCTCGGCGGCCTTACCGCTGAAGCGGTTGATCAGACGCACGTAGCCGTCCGACGAGTCCTCCATGTGGAACTGCTGGTTGGCGCCGTTCCCGTCGCTCCACTGCACCAGCTCGGAGCCTTCGGTCTTCGACCAGCCGTAGTCGTCCAGCACCTTGCCGGAGGCCCGGTTCTGCAGCCGGTAGTACCCGTCACCCGAGTCGATGAACCGCCACTGCTGATTGGCCCCGCCGTTACGGCTCCACTGCACCACCGGAGCACCGTTGTTCGTGGCGTAGCCGAGGTCGTCCAGCGCCTTGCCGGTGTTGCGGTTGACCAGCACGTACCACTTCTTCAGATCCACGGTTTTTTGCTGCGCCGAAGCCTGGCTGACCACGACAGCCGAGCCGGCCACGACCACCATGGTGAGACCCGCCCAGAAACCCCGGCGCGCGAGCAACCGACGGCCACGATGCTTCGGGCGACCACCGCGCGCGCCGCCGTCGGCACGGTGGCCGCCGGCGCGGGACGCCACCGATGACGTGGGTGGGCCGGGGACATGTCTGTGCTCTCGTTCCAGGGACACGCCTGTGCTCTCTTTCAGCTGTTGCTCTGACCGGACCACTTGGCCGGACAACACTGAGTGGGCCGAGAGGCCGAAAAGGTTGCCGCGAAGAGTCACAGAATTTTTTTTGCCTCGACCGCTTCCCGTCCGCAGCGGAGCGCTGAGGCGGCGGGCCAGTCACAGCCGGCAAGCGGGTCCCCGGTGACGTCATGGGGCTTCGGTCCGCACCCACGATGAGAGTTCACGAAAGAGAGGAACCCCGGCCGACGCGCGGCTGGGGTTCCTCAAGGCGGTGAGTATCGGTCAGCAGGTGGAGTCGTCCATGCCGTAAACCGCTGGTTCACGCGTCGGCGGACCGCACCACATCGCGATCACCGGCGGATCAGGCAGGTCAGCGCTGCAGGGTGAGCAGGCCCGGCCGCCACGGCAGCAGGTTGTAGGGGGTGCCCGCCGGTGTGCTGGGGGACAGGCCCTGGTAGAGGAGTTGCAGGTTGCAGGGGTCGATGGTCATGGTCTGGTCGGGGTTGTTGCGGACCAGGTCACCGTGGCTGATGTCGTTGGTCCAGGTGGCACCGCTGTTGGCCTTGCCCGCGAAGGGGTTGCTCTCGCTGGCGGCCTGCGGGGTCCAGGAGCCGTTCAGGCTGGTGGCGGTGAACGAGCGGAAGTAGCGCTGCTCGTTCGCACCGCGCGCCTCGACGATCATCAGGTACTGGTTCTGGCCCTGGACCTTGTAGACCTGCGGCGCCTCGAACAGGTTCTTCACCGTGTCGCTCATGACCGTGGTGTACGACGAGCCGAAGTTGCCCGGGAAGTTCCCGATCGGCATGCTCGCCCGGTAGATGCTGCCGTTGTCACCGGCGAAGAACAGGTACATGTTCTGGTCGTCGGCGATCAGGGTCTGGTCGATCGGGGCGGCGCCCGGGATGCTGCCGGTGAACAGCGCCTGCGGCGCGGACCAGCTGTTGGGGTTGGTGGGGTCGCTGGAGGTGCGGTAGAAGAAGGGCCACTGACCCCACTGGGACGCCAGTACCCAGATGTTCTTGGGCGCGAAGTAGAACAGCGTGGGCGCCACCGTGCCCTGGTTCATCCCGGTCTGAGCGGCCGACGCCATGTCCGACCAGTTCGTGAAGGGAGCGAAGCCCATCGAGCCGTACGACCCGGATTGGTTGACGGTCGAGCCGTAGACCAGGTGCTTGCCGTTGTACACCACGTCGGTGAAGTCCTTCAGCGAGACCCAGCCGTTCGCCGGCTGCGCCAACGGACCGGTCGAGCTCCACCGGTACGTCGACGGAAGAGAACACGTGCTGCCCGCCCCGGACAGGCCGGTCCACTTCTGGTTGCCTGCGCCGGTGCAGTTCCAGAGCTGCACTGCCGTGCCGTTGGCGGTGGCGCCGCCCGAGACGTCGAGGCACAGCCCGGACTCCACGGCGACGACCGTGCCGTCGGAGTTCACCCGCCACTGCTGGTTCGTGCCGCCGTTGCAGGACCAGATCTCCACCTTGGTCCCGGCCGTGGTGGCGTGGCCCGGGACGTCCAGGCACTTGTTGCCGTACACGGTCAGCTGGTTGCTGTCCGTCAGCGTCCACTGCTGGTTGGACGCGCCCGTGCAGTCCCAGATCTGCAAGAGCGTGCCGTCGGTCTGGCTGGCGCCCGGTACATCGAGACACCGGCCGGAACCGACGCCGCGTAAGGCGCCGCTGGTGGCCGCCTGAGCCGGGCCGGCGACGAGCAGCGCCGCCAACCAGACCAGGACCGCAATCGCGGCGGCGAGCACCGCAGAGGGATGTCTGCGGCTGAAACTACGTCTGCGCATGGAGACCTCGTAATCCTCGATCGAGTAAGCGGTTCCGGT
This sequence comes from Streptomyces sp. CoH27, assembly GCF_020181035.1. GTDB lineage: Bacteria > Actinomycetota > Actinomycetes > Streptomycetales > Streptomycetaceae > Streptomyces > Streptomyces camelliae. Next base: position 349,433 of record NZ_JAIQYY010000008.1, on the reverse strand, counting down.
TGGCCCCGTCGGAGGCTGTGCGGACTGTCGGTGCGGTGCAGCCCTGGCGTCGTTCGCTATACCGAACAAAGGTCGAAGAGTCGAGCAACCGGATCATAGGGAACCGGTGAACGGCGTCAATACCTCTCGCACAATTCGCGAGCCGAAACACTCGCGGGCTGAGACCAGGCAGTTTCAGGTTCCGTGGCTGCGGGGGTCCTACGCCTGATGATCACGAGACCGGCGGTCCCGCGCGACCGCCGGCCTCCCGGACGGCTTCCGCTTCTACGACCTTCATCACACCGGTCACATGCTGTCGACCCGATCGGGCGCCACACTCAAGGACACGATGGTCCGCGCGGGCCAGTCCTCCGAGCAAGCCGCGATGATCTACCAGCACTCCGACGGCGAGTGTCAGCGTGAGGTCGCCACCGGTCTAGACAACAAACAACCCCCGGGTCTCTGACCTGGGGGTTCGTGTTGGAGCGGGTGACGAGAATCGAACTCGCGCTCTCAGCTTGGGAAGCGACGGCGCTTGGGCGGTCGCATGGCGGCTGACCTGCGGAGAGCGGATACGCCTGCGCCGCTGCACGGGCCGGTTGGTACCGCTGGTGACCCTGGTTGTCCGCTCATATGGGCACGCGGTGGGCACGGCGTCGAAGGGTGCCGGCCGAAGCGCTTGTGCGAACGGGCTCTGCGCTTGGCGCCGCTGTCTCCGTCGACATGCCCGGGGAACCCTTGGCGAGTGCAAAGCCCTTCTGGCGGGGTGCGCCTCCCGCAGGCGAGGGCGGCGTCGGCTCGGCCAGCAGCGGACCGGCGACTTTCCGAGCTGTGCTCTCCTTCGGCCGCGAGACGGCGTTCCGGATACGGCACGCGCCCGCGTGTTCAGGCGGAGTCGGAGCCGGCACGGCCCGCCGATTCGCCGGCGGCACGACGGTACTCGGCGTTGATGCGCTGCGCTTCCTCTAGCTGGTCCTCAAGGATGACGATGCGGCACGCGGCCTCGATCGGAGTCCCCTTGTCGACGAGCTCCCGGGCGCGCGCGGCGATCCGCAGTTGGTAGCGGGAGTACCGGCGGTGTCCTCCCTGCGAGCGGAGCGGAGTGATCAGACGAGCCTCACCGAGGGCCCGGAGGAAGGCCGGGGTGGCGCCGAGCATCTCGGCTGCCCGGCCCATCGTGTACGCGGGGTAGTCGTCGTCGTCCAGACGATCATTCAGGGGGTTGTCTGATGTCATGTCACCTCGTTGTGCAACGCGTCGAGGGGCCCTGGTGCGTACGGCACCAGGGCCCCGAAGGAAATTGAACACCATCTGTCGGCCCTACTGCTGTGCCGACCTTCTGTTTCCGCTACCCGGCCCGGCAGAGGGGGGTGCGGGGGGATCGCAGCTGCTTGACCGGGGACCACCATCCAATCCGGGGTCTTGCGGTACCCGGCCGAGTGCTTCTCGGGCCGGGCGATCCTGATGGCGTCTGCTCCTCCGTTCCTCTCTGAACCAACCACTGAGTGAATCGGTACTGCTGTTGGCAGCTCCTCGACGTGCGAGCCGCCCAGTGCGGCTCTCAGTCTCGTCACCGTTCTGGGAACACTCTGGCTTCGAGGCTCAAGAGCCGCACTGACCTGCGTACTTCGTATTCAGCCACCCGCCAGTTCGTGTCTGGCGGGTCTCGTCGACCGTGTCTACGAGAAGAAGCATACCCATGTCAGGAACGAAAATCTACTCGTGCAGAGGTAGATTTCACCCTTCTGGTGGAGGAGGAAGCCTGCCGCGATCGGGCCTCACCGGTTGGCGGAAGCGGCCTCCTGCCCGAGCGCGCAACTGCTTCAGCCCCACGGACGGTTCCTGATACAGGTGGGCCGAATAAGCTGTGCTGTCATGTCGAACCCTGATGAGCTGCTCGTCGCCATCTCCGCCGCGGTGGAGTCCGAGCGAAGCAATCAGATGTCGCTGACCGTGGTCGTCGGCGGCGCCGTCATCACCGGCCGGCTGGCTCCGGAGGCCGTGTGGAGGGAGCGGGTGGCGGAGGTCCTGAAGGACTCGGACCGTCTCGGCCCGTTCTCGGACGTCTTTGCGCGCGGTCCGCGAGGGAACCGGCCCGATCGCGGCGAGGCACCCACGCATCTGCACTTTCATCTCGCTCGGATCCTGCAGGGCAGCCGCGGCATCCCGGAGACGGGCGGCATGTACCGAGTCGCGATCAAGGACGTCAGCGCATGGACCGTAGGAGATCTCATCCACTTCGA
>NZ_JAIQYY010000008.1:283339-347081 GCF_020181035.1 Streptomyces sp. CoH27 | reverse complement strand
CCGGGATCCTGAGGGCGGTCTCCCGCCCGTCCTCATACGGCCACGGGGCCGGTGCCGCCGAGCAGTGCGGACGCGGTGTGGAGGAGAGTGGGTCCACTCTCCTCCACGGGCGCGCCCTCGGGGCGGTCGTGGCAGGTGAAGCCGAGGCGCGTCATGGCCCGCACGACCTCGCCGGCGGTGAAGTCGCGGCGTCCTGTCGCGTGATGACCTGGTCGGCTCGTCGAGCACCGTGACGTCGACGTCGGCGAGTCGGCAGTCGCCCCGGTCGATGAGGTCCTTGAGCCGACCGGGCGTCGCGACGACCACCTCCGCGTCGGCCCGCAGCGCACCGGCCTGCCTGCCGATGGACATTCCGCCGACGACGGTGGCGAGCCGCAGGCTCACGGAGCGGGCATAGGGAGCGAGCGCGTCGGTGACCTGCTGGGCCGGCTCACGGGTGGGGACGAGAATCAGGGCCGGCGGACCGACGCGGCTCGGCACGCCGGCCCGCCGTACGGGCCGGTACTGCGAGGCCGAAGGCGAGGGTCTTGCCCGAGCCGGTGCGGCCGCGACCGAGTACGTCACGGCCGGCCAGGGAGTTCGGCAGGGTCGCCGCCTGGATCGGGAACGGTACGGTCACGCCTTCATGGCCGAGCGTGGCCGGCAACGGCGCCGGCATGGCGAGATCGGCGAACGACTCGACAGCGGGCAAGGCGGGCCTGACCGTCTTCGGCAGCGCGAAATGGGCACGCATCAAGGAATTTCCGCAGCAGAATGAGCGGCGCAGAAGCGCGAGAACGGGCCGAAAAAGACCAGGCCAAATGGCCCTGGGAATAAAGCGAGCTGGGGCCCGCACCCCAAGGTGCGGGCCCCAGCTGCGAAGTATGCGTCAGTGCCGGTGCGTCAGGCGGGAACGATGTTCTCGGCCGTCGGGCCCTTCTGGCCCTGCGCGATGTCGAACGACACCTTCTGGCCTTCCAGCAGCTCGCGGAAACCCTGGGTGGCGATGTTGGAGTAGTGGGCGAAGACGTCGGGGCCGCCGCCGTCCTGCTCGATGAAGCCGAAACCCTTTTCCGCGTTGAACCACTTCACAGTACCAGTAGCCATGTTGTTTCTCCTTCGGAGGCGGTGTCAGGAATACGCCTGTTCGCATTCCGTGTCGCCGTGATGATCGGCCGTCGGAAAAACCTTCTGGCAATCACACCTGCAACTGAGAACGACGGTAGCACGGTGCGATCGGACTTGCGTGGTGGACAATTCCGCTCCGCCGGGCGTTCGAGGAATACTCGCCGTACGCCGCACCTATATCTCATTTCACGGGCACAGATATTGCTCTCCGCAGGCGCGGCTTTCCTACCGTGCACTTCCGCCCACAGCCCTGTGACCTCCCTCGACGGGAGATGTGCCGCGGCCACCGCCGTCAGCGGATGGCACAACGGCGAACGCGCCTGAGACTCCTCTACCGCAACAAAGGTCACATCCCCGCGAAGAGCGCGACGGCCGGTGGCCGGCAGCCACCTCCGCAGGGGCAGCGCGCGACCTCGTCCCGCGGTGGCGGACGCCTTGGGCGACGTCCAGACGACGGTGATTCGTCGGTCAGGTGGATCCCGGAGATTCCGGGGCACCCACAGATTCGCACGGCCGGTGATCCGCTGGACGGTGAAGTGTCGGTCGGCCGGGTGGCCGCCACGTTGCGCGGAGATCGTCGCGCGGCCCCGGAACCGCTCATCTGACTGCGGGGAGTCCAGGATCGCGTCCGTGGCGTAGACGGCGTGCTCGGCTTCGGTGTCCCCGCGTTCCGAGGCCCGCCAGTGCTCCTCGATCGCGGCCCTGGTCCGAGAGTCGGATCCATGGCACCGCCCTTTCGTGCGGTGCCGGCCCAGACACTGCGGGCTACAACCAGCAGGGGCCATGCGGACTTGGGCTGCCAAGTCCTCCCTTTGGCCGGACCGGAGGGCTGCAGCCGTCCACCGTGGCAACGGCGTCATCCAGCATTGCCCTGGACAACAAACAAACCCCAGGCCACTGACCTGGGGTTTCTCTATGGAGCGGGTGACGAGAATCGAACTCGCGTTCTCAGCTTGGGAAGCGACGGCGCTTGGACGGCCGTCTCGTGACCTGCGGTTATGTGATTCTTCGGCGGACCTGCGAGGGGGCGTTCGCACCGCTGTTGACCGTTGTCGCCCGCTCGTAAGGGCACGCTGTGGGCACGGCGCCGTAGCGCGGAGTCGGCGGCGGCCGGGTGGACCTCAGCCGACGTTCGGGGAGCCGCGGAATGCCCGGCCAGTTCGGTAGCTATGGGCGCCAACGCGAGCCAGTTCAGCATGCCGGCCGCGCACCGGATGCGGAAATCCAACTCCCGCTCGTCGACTCCGGTGAGCCCTCACCCATATGACGAAGGCCACCCGCATCGTGCGGGTGGCCTTCGTCGTCGCTATGGACGGACTAGAGGAGGCTCACGATGGCCTTGTCCTTGCCGTGCTACTTGCCGTGCTCGTTCCCGTGCTCGTTCCCGTGCTCGTCGCCGTGCTCGTTCCCGTGCTCGTCGCCGTGCTCCTCGCAGTGCTTGTTCTTCTTGATGGTCGTCGGATCGTTGGCGGAGTGCGTCGCCGAGTCGCCGCCTCCCATGACGGTGGCCTTGTTGGTCACCTGCCTCTTGGTGCGGCAGGAGACCTTGACCTTCAGCGTGATGGGCGGGTAGCTGTCTCCGGCGGCGAGGCTGTCGCTGCGGGTGCAGGTGAGCTTGGCCACGCGGCAGTTCCACCCGGTGCCGCTGATGCTGCGAGCGGTGAGTCCGGGCGGCAGCATGTCACGGACGGTGACGGTGGTGCCGTCGGTCATGCCGGGACCGGAGTTGCCCACCGTGACGGTGTAGGTGCCCTTCTCGCCCTGCTTGAAGTCCTTGCTGTGATGCTTGTGGATGGTCAGCGAAGGCTTGGAGGCGGCCACGCACCCCGGGAAGGTGAAGGACGCGATCCTGGTGTTCCAGTTGTACTCCCCGGTGGCCGGCAGGTACTCGTTGGTGTACCAGAACGTGCAGTCGTCCGACGGATCGACGGCCGTGGACGTGTAGTCACCCCATCGGAAAGCGTTGACGTCGCCGGTCTGCGATCCCCCACCGGCCTGCACGGTGGTCTCGCCGAGCGGCAGCGTTCCGAGCGGATCCCCGGTCAGGCGACCGGTGAAACGGATCGAGGGGAAGGTGCTGTCGGAGGACTGCGAGTACCCCAGCGCCATGTCGCCGATGTGGTCCTGGGCGGCGGAGCCCATCCACCGCCAGGTGGCATCGGGGGCGTACGTGCCCTGCTGGTACACGGTGGGGTTGCCGCCGACCAACCGCAGTTCGTACCAGCGCACCCCGGATGAAGTACCGGCCTGTACCGAGTGGTTGACCACCAGGGACTCATGGTCGCCGAAATTGCGGTAGGCGAGCCGGAACATCAACCTGTCCGAGAGTGAGTCCAACCTCTGAGTGGTACCACCTTGCGGCACGCACACGAGACCCGGGGAGCCGCTACAAGCGACGGTGAAAGGGGCCACAGGGAGCGGCGTGGGTCCGATGAAGGTGGAATTGGCCGGCGTGGTCCAGTCGACGTGGAATTTCCAGTACGCCAAGCTGGTGTTCGATTGGAGCCCCAGCACCAACTCCGGTTCTCCGGCAGGAGGTGGCGTGGAGCCGTCCAGGTCCCCACCGAGAAGCCCCCCTTGGTGGTCCGGGTCGTCGAAGCATTGCTGGGCAGCCAGTGTTCCGGCCAGCATCCGCGCCCGGTCCATGGCACATACTTTGGTGCCGATGGGTGCCAACGTCCCCTGGGCGAACATGCGGTAGGTGACGTAATACGCGTCAGGCCACACCGAGAGCTTCGGGTAGTCGTTCAAGTCCCTGTACTGGAAGGCGTACCGGTTGTAGGTGCCGGTCGCATCGGGGCTCGTGGAAACAGCCACGCACTGGAAGTACGGGCCTGTCCTCTCGTCGGGGAACGCGAACTGAGTGGTGACCCAGCGCTGGGCCAGGGTGTCCCAGCGTACGACGGCGTCGCCGACGTCGGTTGTCTCGCAGGCCCCGCCGAATCCCTGCCACAGCGAGTTGGTGGGTCTCGCCCCCTGGATGGTGGCGCCGGTCTTGGAGTACACGGCGTAGGAGTCGTTGACCGTCTCGACGATCTGTGTGGTCCCGACCGAGGCGTTTGGATCCGGCGGCACAACCGGCCCCGCCGGCGGCTTGGTGTCAGTCGCCGTGAGTCCGTTGAAGCTGACGGTGACGGGCACCTGGCGGGCATGCTCTTTGTACCGTTTCTGCACTACTGGGTCTCTGACCACCGCTGAGGGATACGGTCCAATCCTGGTTGGGCGGACACCCCCACCCTTCACCGGGGCCTCGTGCAGGGTGCGCGCCGGCGGCGAAGTGTCGTGATGTACGGCAGGGCCGGAGTCGTTCGATCTTCGCGGGCCTGCGTGAGCACTGGGGCGTTCCCCATTTGCTGCGTGCGCTTCTGAAGCAGCAACGGAGCCAGTGAGGACCAGTGCGGCAGCCAGCAGAGATCTCAGTCGCAGAATTCGCATGTAGTCTCGCAGACACTGAGGTCGGGCTTCCATGACGGGAAAGTTATAAACCTGGCATAAATCGCCATTCGTCAGACATGCAGCGTTATTGACCCGTCATCACCCGTGCAGACGCAAACCTTGGGGTATTGGTGCTGGTACTGCTGGCGGCCCCGGGAGTGGGTGGCAGCTGACACGGGCGCAAGTGTCCGATCCTGCTCGGATTCGAACTGACGACCTTCGCTTTACGAGTTCGATCGCAATGCGGTTCCGCGTACCGGAACAGGGCCCGCTGATCGCTCGCTGATCCGGTTGTGGCCGCTTCGGTGCATCATCGTTCGCCGCCGTTGATGACGCTCCTATAGACCGTCAAGCGGTCTGTGTGAGTGGTTTCGGTGTGTGGTGGGGACGGGTGAGGTGCCCGTAGACCTCGCGGGCGATGAAGCGTTTGAGGCAGCGGAGGATGTCCTTCTTGGACAGGCCTTCGGCAGTTCGGCGGGCGACGTAGTTCTGGGTCCGCTGGTCGTAGCGCATGCGGACCAGAGCGATCATGTGGAGTGCGTGGTTGGCCCCGCGGTCGCCGCCGCGGTTGAGGCGGTGCCGGTTGGTGCGGCCCGAGCTGGCCTGGATGGGGGCTGCCGCGCACAGGTGCGCGAACGATGCTTCCGAGGTGAGCCGCTCGGGGTTGTCGCCGGCGGTGATCAGGGGCTGGGCGGCGGTCTCGATGCCCACTCCAGGCAGCGCGACCAGCGCGGGTGCCGCTTCGAACACCAGTGACTTCAGCTCGGCGTCGGCATCGGCGATCTCCCCGGTGAGGTATTGATGGCGGCGGGCCAGACGCCGTAGGGCGATCCTGACTGCGCAGGCCGGATCGCGGGTGTCCGCGCCTGGCCGGGACCGTGACAGCTGCTTGATCAGTTCGGCGGGGGCCAGGGCACGCAGCCGCTCACGGACCTCACCTGGCGCTGTGATGATGAGGGTGCGGATCTGGTTGATGATCTGTGTGCGGGCCTTGACGGCCGAGCGGCGGACCACTCGCAAGGCGCGGATGGCTTCCACGATGCCGTCGCGGGTCTTGGGGGTCCCGCTGGCCCGGCCAGAGAGTACGGCAGTCGCCGCGGCGAAGGCGTCTACGGGATCGGACTTGCCGTTGGCCCTGCGGGCCCGTCGGTCAGGGCGGTCCACCTCGATCACGGTGACCTGGTTCGCCCGCAAGCACCGGGTGAGCTCGGAGCCGTAGGCGCCGGTTCCCTCGACGCCGACGGCCATGACCTCGCCGTGCGAGCGAAGCCACTCCAGTAGACGGCGGTAGCCGTCGTGAGTGGTGGGAAATGCCTCGGTGGCCAGGTGCCGGCCGATGGAGTCGATCACTGCGGCCTGGTGGAAGTCGGTGTGGGTGTCGATGCCGCCGATCACCGTTATCTCGTCTGCCATGCTGATGAGTGCTGTCCTTCCGTGCGACGCATGAGGGGTGGCACGCGCCGGTCGGGCGGGAGGACAAGACTGTGATGGGACCTTTGGCCGGGCTCCTATGAGGTCACAAACGCCCGACCGGCCGCGCGCAGGGCGGCACCACCCGAGTCGGCCGACATTTCATCAACAAGACAGCCTGGGCGTCGGTCAGTCGGCGGGTCAGACCGCCTCGGGCGGCACCACCGACATCCTCACAGTCAGCTGGTGATGTCAACCCGACGGGTTATGCGCTGATGGCCAACTCTCGTGCTGCCGGCGAGCTTGGGACCTCATTTCCTTGAGGCGGCCGTGGAACGGGTCGTGGCGGTTCTGGTCGAGGTTCAGGGGCAGGTCGAGTTGAGAGATGAGCTCCGACTCCAACTTCCGTATCTGCGCCGAGAAATGGGTCGAAGAGCGGGAGTTGGCCGTTCGCACCGAGGACCTGTACGAGCACCTCCTGCGGCTCTACGTCCTTCCCACGTTCGGAGCGCTCGACCTCGACGAGATCACCGCCCCTCGCGTCCGTGAGTGGCGTGCCCAGCGGCTTCGCACCACCAAAGCGAGAGCAATTGTCAAGACCTGTGGATCGCTGAGGAACCCGCTGCTGGCGCAGCAACTACACGCCACAGGCAGGAAATGCCGCGACTTCCTCGTGGAGCTCAGCGGCCTTGACGGCGGTGAGTGTCGAACCGGAGCAGTACCGACACCAGACGCCATATCCCGGCAGCCGCGCCGACCAGGGCACCTCCCATCAGCATCGCCTTCCCCGTCGGCTCAGACACGCCGAGGAGCAGTGCCGGGATCAATGCCACCGCGAACACGGCCGCAGCCAGCAGGGTGCCCGTCACGAAGGCGAAGACGATCTCCACCGTCATTGCGTCCTTCTCCCCGCGTGACTCCCGACCCATGTCCATGCCGCAAGTCTCACACGATGCCCATCCGCAGCCGAGCAGTTGCCAGTTCCTTTGACGCGGCCGGGCTTTCACGCCACTGCCTCGGCGCGCTCGACCAGGGCGCCGTTCTCGAACCGAGCCCCAGCCCGGACCAGGGGCACGAGGTGGGCGCCGGTGATCGCGCGCCAGCGTTCCTGGGCGGACTCGACGAGCTTGAACACCATGGCCAGGGCTGCGGCCGGGCTGCCGGCGCCGCGGGTGACCTTGGTCCGGAGTTTCACGGAACTGAAGGTCGACTCGATGGGGTTTGTCGTGCGCAGGTGGACCCAGTGCTCGGCGGGGAAGTCGTAGAACGCCAGGAGTTCGTCCTGGTCGTCGGTGATCTTCTTGACGGCTTTCGGCCACTTCGCCCCGTAGATCTTCGCGAAGTCCTCGACCGCCTTCTCGGCGTGGCCGCGGTCCTCGGCGTTGTAGATCTCCTGCAGGGCCTTCTTCGCGCCGGGCTGCGCAGATTTCGGAAGCATGTTCGCCACATTGCGAACTTTATGGACCCAGCAGCGCTGATGGCGGGCGGCGGGGAACACTTCGGCCAGGGCCTTCCACAGGCCCATCGCGCCGTCGCCGACGACCAGTTCCGGGTCCTTCATGCCGCGTCTGCGGCAGTCGCGCAGCAGGTCGGCCCAGGACTCGGTCGACTCCCGCAGTCCCTCGGCCAGGGCGATCAGCTCCTTCGTGCCGTCGACACGCACCCCCATGAGGACCAGGACACAGGAGTGGGCCTGTCCGAGGCGGACCTTGAGGTGGACGCCGTCGGCCCACACGTAGACGTAGTCGCTCGCCGACAGGTCGCGGTCCTGGAAGGCGGCATGGTCGGCCTGCCACTGCTTCGTCAAGCGGGTCACCGTCGCCGGCGACAGGCCCGCCGAGCTGCCGAGGAACTGCTCCAGCGCGGGAACGAAGTCCCCGGAGGACAGTCCGTGCAGGTAGAGCAAGGGCAGCACCTCGCTGATCTTCGGGGACTTGCGGCACCAGGGCGGCAGAATCTTCGAGGAGAACCGCATCCGCTCACCGGTCACCTCGTCGACGCGCCTGTCGTTGACGTGGGGCGCACTGACCTCGACCGGGCCGGCAGCCGTGGTCACGGTGCGGGGACGGTGACGGCCGTTGCGCACGACCAGACGGCGGCCGGCACCGTCCTTCTCGGCGGCCAGCTCGGCTATGTACTGGTCGACCTCGGCTTCCAGCGCCGCGGCAAGCATCCGCCTCGCACCCTCACGGACAATCTCGTCGATCAAGGAGCCGGACTGCGTCGTGCCGTCCTCGTTGACTACGCTGAGCATGGGCGTGCCTTCCCAACCGACGGTGCAACGTCGGTCTACTCGGTGACCTACCGATCACTCGGGAAGGTACGCCCTTTCACGTCCAACCCGAGGCCGATCCACAGGTCTTGAGCATTGCTCCCAAAGCGAAGGCAACTGTCGCCAAGGCCTACCGCCGCCTCAAGGGCATCCTTGAGGCGGCTGTCGACGACGACTTGATCAGCCGCAATCCGTGCCGGATCAAAGGTGCGGGCAAGGAGCCGGCCGCTGAACGCCGTATCGCCACCGCCGCCCAGGTTGACGCCCTCGCCGACGCCATCGGTATCCGCTGGCGCCTCATGGTCTACCTCGGCGCGTACGGCCCGATGCGGCCTGAAGAACTGTCCGGCATCCGGCGCCGGGACGTCGACCCCGACAGCATGGTGATCCGCGTCCGCGTCGCCGAGCCGGAGCGGACCAACGACAGGCGGGCCCCTGGCGAGACCAAGTCGGACGCGGGCGTACGCGCCGTAGTCCTACCGGCTTTTCTCCACAATGAGGTGAAACAGCATCTCGCCTGGTTCGCCGAGAAGGGACCTGGCGGCCTGGTCTTCGTCGGCGAGAAGGGCGCGCCCTTCCGTCGTACGTCCTTCGGCCGGAAGTGGCGACGCGCTCGTGTCGCCGTCGGCCTCCCGGACGGCTTCCGCTTCTACGACCTTCGTCACACCGGACACACGCTTTCGACCCGTTCCGGCGCCCACCCTCAAGGACGCGATGGTCCGCGCCGGCCAGTCGTCCGAGAAGGCCGCGCTGATCTATCAGCACTCCGACGAGGAGCGGCAGCGCGACGTGGCGGCCGGGCTGGACGACATGGTCTGCACCGAGCGTGCGAAGCACCCCACGAACAAGAGCGCGCACCACAGGGAGAAGCCCACCGGCAGCTAGCCGCTGCTTATGGTGCGAATGTGGTGCGCGGCCCGCCCACCGGTCTAGACAACAAAGAACCCCCGGGTCTCTGACCTGGGGGTTCGTGGTGGAGCGGGTGACGAGAATCGAACTCGCGCTCTCAGCTTGGGAAGCGACGGCGCTTGGGTGGTGGAACGGCCTCTGACCTGCGCGGATTCGTTGTGTCGGCATTGTTGTACAGGGGGGTCGGGCGCCCATGGTTGACCGTGGTTGTCCGCACTTACGGGCACGGATAGGGCACGTCCCTGCCGTACCCCCGTCTTCGCCGTCCTCACCCACCTCGGTGCATGACGGCGGGGCCGGCACCGGGGCGCCCCGGGACGGGTTGGCACCCAGGTGTGCGCCGAACCCGTCGTGACCACCCTCCGGCCCGGGACGGCGAGGTTGCGGTGTTCGTCCGCGGCCCCAAGCATGGGTTCAGGGAACAGCGACAGGGCGCATCAGAAGGCACCTCCCAGGAGGACATGAGAGCCATGACGTTTCCTGCGCCTCGGTCCGCCGGCCGACGCCGGGCAAGGCGCACGCGACAGGCATGCGTGCGACCGGCATGACCGACGACGACCGGCCGCTGCGCTGTCTGGTCACCGGCGCCACCGGTTACATCGGCGGCAGGCTGGTGCCGGAGCTGCTCGCCGCCGGGCATTCCGTGCGCTGCCTGGCCCGCGCCCCCGGCAAGCTGCGGGACCATCCGTGGGCTGGGCGGGCGGAGACCGTGCGTGGGGACGTAACGGACGAGAGGGCCGTGCGCGCGGCCATGGAGGGCATGGACGTCGCGTACTACCTGGTGCACGCCCTGGGTACCGGTCGGGGCTTCGAGGAGACCGACCGGCGCGCGGCCAGGGTCTTCGGTGAGCAGGCGCGTGCCGCAGGAATCCGCCGAATCGTCTACCTCGGCGGTCTGAGCCCTTCCGGAGTACCCGAGCACGCACTGTCACCTCATCTGCGGTCCCGCGCCGAAGTGGGCCGCATCCTCCTGGCCTCGGGCGTGCCGACCGCCGTACTGCGGGCAGCCGTGATCATCGGGTCGGGTTCGGCCTCGTTCGAGATGCTGCGATATCTGACCGAGCGGCTGCCCGTGATGGTGACCCCGAGCTGGGTGCGCACCCGCATCCAGCCCATCGCCGTCCGCGACGTGCTCCGCTTCCTTGTGGGATGCGCGAGGCTGCCGTACGACGTGAACCGCGTCTTCGACATCGGTGGACCGGACATCGTCACGTACGAGGAGATGATGCGGCGGTACGCCGTCGTCGCCGCGCTGCCGAAACGCCTCATCCTCCCCGTTCCCCTGCTCACCCCCCGGCTGTCCAGCCTCTGGGTCGGTCTGGTCACCCCGGTGCCGGGCGCTCTCGCCCGCCCGCTGGTCGAGTCGCTGAGGCACGAGGTGGTCTGCGCCGAGCGGGACATCGTCCGTTACGTGCCGGACCCCGCGGAGGGACCGGTCGGTCTCGACCGGGCGATCCGGCTGGCTCTGAGGCGCGTGCAGGACGCGGACGTGGCCACCAGGTGGTCCTCCGCCTCGACTCCGCGCGCCCCCAGCGACCCGCTGCCCACCGACCCCGACTGGGCGGGCGGGAGCCTCTACACGGATCACCGCGAGCGTACGGTCGCGGCGTCGCCGCAGGCGCTGTGGCAGGTGGTGGAGGCGATCGGTGGCGAGAACGGCTGGTACTCCTCGCCGCTGGCCTGGTCCTTGCGGGGCTGGCTGGACACCCTGGTTGGCGGTGTCGGTCTGCGCCGGGGCCGCCGGGACGCGACCCGGCTGCGGGTCGGCGACAGCCTGGACTTCTGGCGAGTGGAGGAGATCGAGCCGGGCCGGCTGCTCCGGTTGCGCGCGGAGATGCGGCTGCCGGGCCTGGCCTGGCTGGAGATGGCCGTCGACCGGGATGCACAGGGACGCACGGTGTACCGGCAGCGGGCCCTGTTCCATCCGCACGGCCTGGCTGGGCACGTCTACTGGTGGGGCGTGGCACCCTTCCACGCCGCGGTCTTCGGCGGCATGGCCCGCAACATCGCCGCCGCGGCCGAATCGGCCGCCCCTGAGCCGGCCCGTACTCACTGAGGGGCTCGAGAACCGTGCGCGTCTCGGTCGCCCTGTTCACCGCCGACCTGCGGGTGCACGACAACCCGGTCCTCCAGGCCGCTCTGAAGGACGCCGAACGCGTGGTCCCGCTCTTCGTCGTCGACACCGGCATCCGCCGCACCGGCTTCGCCGGACCCAACCGCGCGGCGTTCCTCGCCGACAGCCTGGCTGATCTCGACAGGGCCCTGCGGGCTCGGGGCGGTCGGCTGGTGGTGCGCCTCGGCGACGTGGTCGAGGAGACCTGCCGGGTGGCGGCGGAGACCGGGGCAACTGTGGTGCACATCGCGGGCGGGGTGAGCCGCTACGCGGCACGGCGCGAGGACCGGCTGCGCGCGGAGCTGGCCGGCGACCGACGCGAACTACGAGCCCACGACGCCTCGTTGACGGTCGTACCGCCGGGAGCGCTGACACCGGCGGGCAAGGGCCACTTCGCCGTCTTCACCCCCTACTTCCGCCGATGGGAGAGCTTCTCCGTGCGCGGCGTCCTGCCGGCACCGGACGTCGTACGGCTACCCGACGTGGGCTCGGCCGACCTTCCTCGCGCAGAGTCCATCGTGTCGGGATCCACTTCGCCGGGCCTGCCCGTCGGCGGGGAATCCGAGGCCCGCCGCAGGCTGCGGTCATGGCTGGCGGGCCCGCTGTCCGCATACGACGAACGGCACGACGACCTGGCCGCCGACGCGACCTCCCGGCTCTCCCCCTACCTGCACTTCGGCTGCCTCTCACCCACCGAACTGCTGCACCGGGTCCGCGCCCAGGACGGTCCCGGTGCGCACGCCTTCGTCCGCCAGCTCGCCTGGCGGGACTTCCACCACCAGGTCCTGGCGGCCCGCCCCGACGCCGCCGACCACGACTACCGGCCCCGGCACGGCCGCTGGCGCCGCGCCACGAAGGAGTTCGAAGCCTGGCAGGACGGCCGCACGGGCTACCCCGTCGTCGACGCCGCCCTGCGACAGCTCCGCCACGAGGGCTGGATGCCGGGCCGGGCCCGCCTGCTCGCGGCAAGCTTTCTCACCAAGACGCTGTACGTGGACTGGCGGGCGGGAGCCCGCCACTTCCTGGACCTCCTTGTCGACGGTGATGTGGCCAACAACCAGCTCAACTGGCAATGGGTCGCCGGGACCGGCACGGACACCCGCCCGAACCGGCTCCTCAACCCACTCGTCCAGGCGCGCCGGTACGACCCCCGCGGGGAGTACGTGCGCCGCTGGCTCCCCGAACTCCGCCACCTCGACGCCACCGCGGTCCACCGCGTCGCTCACCTCGACGCAGCCACCCGGGCGGGCCTGGACTACCCCGGCCCGATCGTGGATCTCGCCGAGGCCGCCGCCCGTTTCAGGGAGCGGCGGGGAGCCGACTGATCGGACAAAAACAAACCCCAGGCCGTTGACCTGGGGTTTCTCTCAAGAGCGGGTGACGAGAATCGAACTCGCGCTCTCAGCTTGGGAAGCTGATGTTCTACCATTAAACTACACCCGCGTAGTTCGGACAGATCGACTCGGGGAGTCGGGGTCCGGACGTTGCTCACTGTACAGCATGGAAGACCCCTGGTGCCCGGGCCCCAGGGGTCTGAGTCGGTTTCAGGGGTGCGATCCGGCTGCGGGCGGGCGGAGTTGGGGCGTACGGTGGAGGCCTCGCGGAGGGGGCGGGTGGGCCGGAGTGCCGCCTGGAGAGCCGTCTCTTTGATCCCGTAATGTGGCTTTTGTCGTCAGGGCGGAACGCCCGACGAGGCTCTTGGGGAAGGGACTTAAGGGACTTGATGGAACGCACCGTCGTCCGCTGTGCGGATGGGCACGTCTTCAGCGCCGCTTCGTTCCCGATGCAGCAGGCCGAGCGGCTCGGCCCCGGCCGGCTCATGAGGTGTCCCGGGTGTGCCCGGCTCCGCAGTGTGGTGCCGGTCGCTCTGGAGAAGCGGTAGCCGCTCCGGAGAACCGGCAGCGAAGCGGAAAGCAGTAGCGAAGAGCGAAGCGGTAGCTACGCGGTCGCGGGAGCGGCGCGGACAGTGAGCGCAGAGTGATCCAGGCGCGCGGAACCGTCACGATTGTCACGGCTCCGCGCGCCTTGCGTATCCTCGCTACGTGCTTCTCTCAGACAAGGACATCCGGGCCGAGATCGACGCCGGGCGGGTACGGATCGATCCCTACGACGAAACCATGGTGCAGCCGTCGAGCATCGACGTACGGCTGGACCGGTACTTCCGGGTGTTCGAGAACCACCGGTACCCGCACATCGACCCCTCCGTCGAGCAGCCCGATCTCACGCGGCTCGTGGAGCCGGAGGGGGACGAGCCCTTCATCCTGCATCCCGGGGAGTTCGTGCTCGCCTCCACCTACGAGGTCATCACGCTTCCCGACGATCTTGCCTCGCGGCTGGAGGGCAAGTCCTCGCTCGGGCGCCTCGGGCTCGTCACCCACTCCACCGCAGGGTTCATCGACCCCGGCTTCAGCGGGCACGTCACCCTTGAGCTGTCCAATCTCGCCACCCTGCCGATCAAGCTCTGGCCCGGCATGAAGATCGGCCAGCTGTGCATGTTCCGGCTGACCTCGCCCGCCGAGTTCCCCTACGGCAGCGAGCGCTACGGCTCCCGGTACCAGGGGCAGCGCGGGCCGACCGCCTCGCGGTCCTACGTCAATTTCCATCGGACCCAGGTGTGAGGGCCACAGCAACATGAGTGACGTGCGGGAGAACCTGACCTACGAGCGGTTCGGCGGCGCCATCCGCGAGCTCGCCCAGACCATCGCCGACGACGGGTACGAGCCCGACGTCGTGCTCAGCATCGCCCGCGGCGGGGTGTTCGTCGCCGGCGGGCTCGCCTACGCCCTCGACTGCAAGAACATCCACCTCGTGAACGTGGAGTTCTACACCGGGGTGGGGACCACCCTGGACATGCCGGTCATGCTCGCTCCCGTGCCCAACGTGATCGACTTCTCCGACAAGAAGGTCCTGATCACCGACGACGTCGCGGACACCGGCAAGACGCTGAAGCTGGTGCGCGACTTCTGTCTCGACACCGTCGCCGAGGTGCGCTCCGCGGTGATCTACGAGAAGTCCCACTCGCTCGTGAAGTGCGAGTACGTCTGGAAGCGGACCGACGACTGGATCAACTTCCCGTGGAGCGTCGAGCCGCCCGTGGTGCAGCGGGCTGGGCAGGTCCTCGACGCGTAGGAGGGGGTCAGGTGCAGATGATCCCCAGCTCGCGGCCCTTGACGTGCCGGCTCGCGACGACGGGCTTGGGGCCGTCCTGCTCCTGCACCGAGACGCACACCTGGTACAGCTGACCGCGCTCCAGTGGGCTCACGGACTCGGTGATGACGATGTCCGCGCCGCCGTCGTGGCGCCCGTCACCGTCGCCTGCGCATCCGCGTGCGCCGACCTGTGCCGGTCCCACAGGTCCACGCCGGCGGCCGCGCCGAGCGCGATCAGCGTCGCCCCGACCGCGGTCCAGGCCGGCGCCGGCCTGAGGGAGCGGCGGGGTGCGTAGTGCTGTGCTCACTGATCCGCTGGTCCCCGGCCGACTGGTAGACACGGTCGTTGCCGGTCGCCGTCGCGTTGAAGACGGTGCAGTTGCCCGGCGGCTGGGCCGGCAGCGCCGGAGTCGAGTCTTCGGCCAGGCCACGGCGCAGCTCCTCCGCGAGGTCGGGGTGGGCGGCGAGCAGCCGCCGGAAGCGAAGGCGCCGTTCCTCCGCCGGGACCGTCGCTCTCCGTGCTGCTGACCAGCGCGATCGGCGGTGGCGACGCCGGGGGCGGTACCGGAGGGCCGGGGCCGACTGCCGTGCGGGCAGCCGTGGGCTGCCGAGACCGCGTTGGCCACGCCCGGTTGTTCTGGCGCCGGATGCGACGGGCTCGGTCCCAAGAACACCGGATGCGACCGGGCCGCCACGTCCACGATCAAGGACGGGTGGGCAGGGACCATGTGCCTCCCCGCGACACCGGCCCCGACCCGGAGTACAGGCTGAGTGTTCTAGAACGTCCCCAGCTTCACTATCGACAGCAGCGCGATCAGCTGGATCGCCGACGCCCCCAGCGCCTTCGGCCAGGGCAGGTCGTGGGAGCGGGAGACCATCAGAGTCAGCAGAGCGCCCGCGCCGATCCAGGTGACCCAGCCGAGCAGCTGCACGAATCCGGCGTCGCCGCCGGCGAACATGGCGACCAGCAGCCGCGGCGTGTCCGTGAGGGCCGTGATCAGCATGGACAGGCCGACCGTCGGCTGCCAGGCGCCGTCGCCGCCGAGCTGGCGGGCCAGGGTGTGGGTGACCACGCCCAGGACGAACAGGCCGAGCACCATCACGACCGCCGTGATCAGCACGATCGGCGCCGCGTTGGAGAGCGTGGCGCCGATCGCGTCCTTGCGGGCGCCGTCGAAGCCGAAGACGGCCAGCAGGCCGTAGAGGAACGTGGTGATGAGGGCCGGGGCCCACATCGTGTAGTCCCGCATGCGCAGGAAGGTCTGGCCGGGGGAGAGGATGATCCCCTTCAGCAGCTCCTTCCAGTGCAGGGGCGGGCCGAGCGGGGCCGCGGGCGCGGCGGCCGAGCCGGCCTGGTAGGTCGCGCCCTGCGTGTAGCCGGCGGCCTCGTCGATCGAGAACGCCTGGGTGTGGCCCGGGTTGTTGGCCGCGTACGGGTCATGGCCGGGAGCGCCGCCGCCCGGGTGGCCACCGTCGCCCCCGAAGTACTCCGGCCCGTCGCCGCCCGGGCCCGGGTACCCGTACGACTGCCCCGGCTGCGGGTACGACCGCTGCGGTGCCTGCGGGAAGCCGTACGACGGTCCCGCCGGTCCGTACGACGACCCCGGCTGCCCGTGCTGCGGTGCGGGGCGGCCGTACGACGGTCCCTGCGGTGCCTGCTGTCCTTGGGGGGTGCGGTTGTCCCGGCCCCCGCGTCCGATCCTGAATCCAGCCACGTCGTCGAACGTACCTGGTCTCGGAGAGTGACGTACCGGGCCCGGGCGTCCGGGCCCGGGTTTGCGGCCGACCTGTGACATCCTCTGGATGTTGCGGGTCATGACGTTGTTGACGCCGCGTCCGGAACGCAGACAGGGTGTCAGAGGTCGTTCTGTGACAAGCGACCTGGACACCCTGCTCACCGCACGGTACGTGAAGGTCGACGACGAGATCGGAGATACCGGATGGCTGGCTCGGCCTCCACAGTCGACGGACTCCGAGCTCGTCTGTCTCGCCTTGGCCCAGGTGATACCGGACTTCGCGGCGGAGCCCAGATGGATGCGGTTCGACCGGATCCACGCCCGGCCTGCCTCGGGGGAGCCCGGGATCGACGTGCCGTCACCCGTGCTGGGATTCCCTGCGGCGCTGCCCTGACCCTCGCCTTCGTCAGGTGGCCGGGCGAGGGCTGGTCCAAAATGCCGGAAAGTGCTCCTGACCTGCAACGGTAGGACTCGCTGGGGGTCCTGTTGGCTGCGAGGGAAGAAGCACTTTCCAGACGGAGAAGCGTATCGGGGCCCACCCGCGTGTCCGCATCGAGGGCGGCGGCTGTTCGGTGGTCTCCCGGGCCGGCACCGTGCTGCCGGTGGAGGCCAGACTCGAGCGGTTCACGGCGAGCAGGCGGGGCCTACCCCACGTACACGCTGTATCCGTAGCTGTCGACGGCGCTGGAGCCGGGCGTCAGAGTCTGAATCACGAACCCCGTGCAATTGGTGCCGCTGAAGACGTACGCGATGCCAGTGGTGTGGTTCTGCACCTCGGTCGGAAGGCTCCCCACCATGTAGCAGCCGCTGGGGTTGTTGTACGTCGTGCTGCCGATGATCAGCTGTCCTTGCGCTGCGGACGCGGACTGTGTGACGCCGAGCGCAAGCACGGCACCGACACCGACGGCCCCAAGAGTCCGGGCAATGGATGGCATGTCTTTCTCCCATGCTCAAGTGGGAGCCGCTACTCGACTCCCAGCGCGCATCACTTTATGCATGCGCGCGACTCCATACGGTAATGATCACGGGGAGAATGACGCGCTCCGCTCTTTCGACCCAACCTCGCGCTTTCGCGAGGTGGGCTGTCCGGCTCGTGATCAAGAAAGCGGAAAGTGCCTCTGACCAGCGAGAATGGGGATTGCTGAGGTCCTTGTTCCCGCTGCCGTCGGAGGCACTTTCCGGGTGAAGGAGCGTATCGGGTGCTACCCGCGTGTCGTGTCGAGGACGATGGCCGCGGGATCGTGTCGCCGGCTGATGCGGCGCTGCTGGTCGAGGCGGTCCGTGAATCCGGCCTGGATGCGGCGATATCGGCGGCGCTTGCGCCGTGGCGCAAGCCGCGGGCGGTACACGATCCGGGCAAGATCCTGCTGGATGTGGCGCTCGCAGCGGCGCCGGGCGGGGACTGCCTGGCCGATGTGGGCACGTTGCGGACCGAGCCGGCCCTGTTCGGGCCGGTGGCCTCCGGCCCCCCGGTCTCCCGGCTGATCAGTACGCCGGCGTCGGGGCGGGCAGCGGGTCCTGGCCGCGCTGCGCACCGCCCGTGCTGAAGTACGCGAACACGTGTAACGGTTGGCCGGTGATGCGGCGCCGGACGCGGGCGGGCAGGTGATCGTGGACATCGACAGCGTCCTCGTCCTGGCGCACTCCGAGAAGCAGGACGCCGCCGCGACCTGGAAGAAGTCGTTTGGCCACCATCCGCTGACGGGGTTCGTCGACCATGGCCGCGCCGCGCCGGCGAGCCGGTCGTGGTCCTGTTGCGGCCCGGCGACGCCGGCTCCGGCACCGCCGCCGGCCACATCGTCGCCACCTGGCCGGCCCTGGCCAGCTGCCGAAACACCTCCGGCGGGGACGGCAGACGTTGATCCGTTGCGGTTCCGGCGGCGGCACCCGTGAGTTCGTCGTCGGCTCGCGAAGTGCGGAACGTGGCTGTCGTACTCGGTCGGCATGACCATCACCGACGCCATCCACCAGGCCGTCCTGAAGGCGCCGGCCTCGGCTTGGACACCGGCCGTGGAACCTGACGGCGATATCCGCGACGGTGCCTGGGTCGCCGAACCCGCCGGCGACCGCCTGGCCGGCCAGCCCGAAGGACTCCGGCTGATGGTCCGCAAGGAACGGCCGCACCCCGGTGCCCAGTTGCGCTTGACCGACGCCGACGGCATGCGACTGACCTGCTTCGCCACCAACACCACCGGCGCACCCGTCGCGGACCTGGAACTGCGCCACCGTCAGCGGGCCCGGGCCGAGGACCGCATCCACACCGCTCGCGACACCGGTCTGTGCAACCCCCCTTCACGACACCGCGCGGAACCAGATCGGGCTGGAGACCGTCCAGATCGCTCTCGACCTGCTCGCCTGGATGCCCCTGCTCGCACTGACCGGCAAAGCCCGGCTCTGGGAGCCCCGCCGCCTGCGGCTACGGCTGTTCCCCACCGCAGCCCAGCTCATCACCACGGGCCGCCGCCGCTACCCCCCGCCTCGCCGAGCACTGGCCCTGGACCGACGTGACCATCGAAGCCCCGGACCGGCTCCACGCCCTCCCGAACTCCGGTTGACCAGTGCTTTCCCATCCCTGCGAGCAGTACCAGCCCACCGGAACTGTGGAATCCGGCGCACACCCCGACGCGACAGACGGGATCTCAACCTGCCCGCACTCCCATGAACGATCGAGGTTGAGCCAGGAGTGGCTTCGGGGCAATTCCTGGTCGGCTGAACGGGTGCCATCCACTCGGGGAGTGATCGCCATTCACTTCTGTAGCGACGATGCCGAGATATGAAAGGGATAAAGCAGTAGTAACGCAGTCCTAGCAAAGGAGTGACCGCGTTGAACTTCCTTTCGGGCCCCGAAAGGCGCCCACGGAGACGTCGCGTAGCAGCCCGGGGCCTGCTCGCCGCGTTCGTCACCGTGGTCGGTGTGGCAGCAACGCCGGCGATCGCCCAGCAGCAGCCTCCGTCTCCCCTCAACCAGCTCTCTGCGGCGGGAGAAAAGCTGAAGCACAGCATCCCCGCCCAACAACAGCGGTTCCTGTCGGGATCAGGCCAGTTTCTGCTCAATCTGGCGAACAACAAAAAGTTGCCGAAGGTCCGGCCCAGGCAACTGCCGCTGACGCCACGGCCGGCGCCTCAGGGCTACGCCAACGACCCGAACGCCCCGGACGACTTCATCTCCCGGTTCGCCGGCAACACGCAGAGCGAGCCGAGCACGGCCTGGTGCGGCAAGACGGCGGTCATCGGCTACAACGACACCGGAAGCTTCATGTCGACGGTTGTCAACCCCCCGCCGAGCGGCGCCATCAGCCTCCTTGGGTGGTCCCGCACCACCGACCCGGACAAGAAGCTGCCGTCGTACACCGACATGGGCGCCCTGATCGCCGATCCTCCCCCGCCCGGCGTGACCCGACGGGACCTGACCGGTGACCCGACGCTGGGCTGCTCGACCAGCAACAACTTCTACTTCGGGTCGACGTCCATGTCGTTCCAGACCGGCGGCACCATCAAGAGCGGTATCTCGGTGGCCCGTTCCACGGACGGCGGCAAGAGCTTCCACCACGGTGACCTGGCGGCCAGCGGGGACCTCGGCACCCATTTCCTCGACAAGCCGATGATCACCGTCGAGCCGGGGCCGACCGCTTCCCCGTCCGACGACATCATCCACGTGACGTACACCGACTTCGACAGCTCCGGAACCTTCTGTGGCGGCGCCTTCCGCACGGCGATCGAGTACGTCAAGTCGACCGACGGCGGGGCGACCTGGACGGCACCACAGGTGATCGACCAGGACTGCGGCCTTACAGCCACCGTGTTCTCGTCTCTGGTGAAAACGGGCAAGGGCGGCAACGTCTACGTCGCCTGGGAGCGCTACGACCCCGACTTCGAGCGCCGGTCCATCCATGTCCGCCGGTCGGTCGACGACGGCGCCAGCTTCGGCGGCGACCACTTGATCAGTCCGGTGGTGCCCACCGGCGACGGTACGTTGCTGCAGGGTTTGTTCCGCAACTTCGTGGATCTGCAGGGCCTGGCGGTCGCACCGTCGAACAAGGCCTTGTACGTGACATGGAGCGACGGACGTTACGCGCAGCAGCCCGACCCCAACAGCAACTGCGAGAACGTCAAGAAGTACTGCTTCTCCAGCGTGCTGTTCTCCAGGTCGACGGACGGCGGTGCCACATGGAGTGCCCCGACCCGGGTGAACGACGGCCCCGTCGGGGAACAGGTCGACTGGTTCCAGCCGGCTCTGGACGTGGACTCACACGGAAAGCTCTACAGTCTCTACTACGACCGGCAGGGCATCTACCGGGGCGTCGCGAGGAACTTCAACATCCAGGCCGTGGTCGCCCAGTCCTCCGACGGGGGAAGCAGCTGGAAGAGGGCGCCCGTGAGCTCCCGGTTCTTCCCGAGCAGGGTGGATCAGGTGCCGCCCCCGTACTACATGGGCGACTACATCTCCATCGCCACGGACAGGCTCGGCACGTATCCGGGTGCCATCGCCGCCTGGGGAGACAACAGCCTCGGTGACGCGAACGTCGGCACGGTGCACGTGGATCCGGGGTGGCCCAAGCCTGATCCCAAGCCGCATCCCAAGCCCCACCCCAAGCCGCACCACGAGGAGAAGCCGGGGCATCACCGGCACCACGGGTAGGACTGGCTGAGCAGATCGGGGTCGCCGGAGGGCCGTTGAAGACAAGCGTCTTCTCGGCCCTTCGGCGTTGGCCGTGGTGCTCTGGCTCCTGGGTGGTGAGCGCCGGGGTGAGGTCCTCGCCGGAAGCGGGCGTTCCCCGGCCGGGCCGGGTGCGTGGCGAGCGGTGGACGGAAGCGCGGGTGTCACTCGAAGTGCTCCGGATCGCGGGGCCCTGCGGCGCCTGCTGTTCCCGCGGGGGCGCGCGGTCGCGTTCGAAGCGACGCCGTACCGGCCGCCGCGCACGGCACGGCGAACCACGTGGAAGCCACCTCCCACACCTGGCACGTCACCGTGTTCCAGGCGTACCACCGCGTAGCGAAGGAACATGCGGCGGGGCTCCTGGACCAGGCGGTGGAACCATTCGAGGCCGGCCCGCTGCATCCACCGCGGTGCCCTGCTGCGCACTCCCGCCACCACGTCGAAGGATCCGCCGACGCCGACCACCAGGGCGCAGCCCAGGTCCTGCTGCCGACGCGCGAGAAAGTACTCCTTGCGTGGACTCGGCACGGCGAGGAACAGGATGTCCGGACGGGCTTCACGGACAGCAGTAACCACCTGGGGCTCGGAGGCCTCGTCCCAGTAACCGTCCCGGTGTCCGACGATCTTCACTCCCTGCCCGGCGGCGATGCGGGCGGTTTCCTCGACCACCCGGGGTTCGGCGCCCAGGAGGTAGACGCGGTACCCGCGGAGTGCCGCCGTACGCCACAGCGCCAGCATGAAGTCGATGCCCGCGACCCGTTCGGGCAGCGGGCTGCCGAGGAGGCGGGCCGCCCATACGACCGACTGTCCGTCGGCGTTGACGAGCGAGCACGAGCGGATGATCCGCGCCAGTGCCGGGTCGTCATGGGCCTGGACGATCTTCGAGGCGTTCAGCACGACGTGCTGGTGCGGGCCGCCGTCCGCGATCAGTGCCTCGGCGGCCGCCACCGACTCCTCCAGGGTGAGCGGGTGGACGGGCAGTTCGCACACCGTCACGGGCCGACCCGGGCCCGCCCTCCCGGTTGCCGTGGTCTCGTCGGGCAGTCCCGGCGTAGGCGGTGTGTGCACCTGTGCCTCCAACGCATTCAACCTTGTCCGAGAATCGATGTCTCCCAGAAGCGCGCGAACGACTCCTCGACACGATCGCGCGCGTACAGCGGCCGCAGTCCATGCCACGCCTCCTGCTGACGGTCCCGGACACCGTCCAGGTCGGTCCGGCAGGCCTCGAGGAAAGCGGTGACCGAGGCGACCGTGGGTTCGACGGCGTCCACGCATCCGTGGCGGAAGAGTTCGGCGCAGCCGGCGGACGGGGTCCCCGCGACGGCGCAGCCCGCCTGCAACGCCTCGAGCAGTACGAAGGGGAGTCCTTCGGCCCAGCGGGCCGGGAGGACGAACACGTCGGCAGCGGACCAGAACCCGGGGACGTCCGCCGGCTGGAGCACACCGAGGTCCCGGTCCACACAACCCATCCGGGACTCCGGCACGTCCCGCCGCATCCCGGCGACGGAGAAGTCCACGGCGGCGCCCGACCGTTTCATCCGGTCCACCGCCTCGCACAGCACGTCGAAGCCCTTGGCCCGGCACATCGTGCCGAGCCAGGCGACGCGCAAAGGCCGCACGGCACCGGGGTCCGCCGGCTGTGTGCGGTTCCGCGTGGGAAAAGCACTGGCTTGGAGAGGCGTCTCCGGTGCCGGGTTCCGGATCACTGTCACCGACCTCGTACCGCAGCCACTGGCACGCAGTTCCGCGGCCACGTCCTCGCTCAGGACGATCCAGTGGGCTCCGCCCAGTGCCTTCCGCAGAAGCGGGGCCGCGGAGAGCCGGGCCGGCAGCTGGGCGCCGTGGAGGTGCAGCACCGGCGTGGACCGGCCGGCCTTGGCGAGGGCGACGATGAGGGCGTCCCGCAGCAGGGGAAGACCCCACTGGGAGATCGGCAGGTAGACGGCGTCCGGACGTTTTGCGACCAGCACCCGGGCGAAACGCCGCATGGCCGAGCCCGTGGCGCCGGCCTTGGCGAGCCAGGGCGGCTCGAAGTGGTCGGACATACGTTCCGCGGAAAGGGAGACGACACCCACGACATCACACAGGCGCCGCAGCGACGGGGTGAAGAATTCGGCGGCCCTGCCCATGCCCCCGAGGCCCGCGCTGTGCCTCAGCGCGAGGACGGTCGGCACCGAGGGCTGCGTATCCCTTGGGCGGAACGGGAACATGACGTCTCCCTCCCAACAATTTATCGAGATGTTATCCGGGGTTTCACGGCATCATGCCCGGGGTCGCAGAGTCCAGTGCGACACGTTGGCTTCTTCTTATTCATAGGATATGTCGATGTAGAAAAGTAGGGGACTCACGGGACGGTAACTCGGTGCTTCGCGTCCGTCGTGATAGAAGAGCTTCTGCGACCCAGGGTCATGTGCGAAAGCGGCAGGAGATTCTCGTGCTTGAACCGGATATCAAGGATTTCTGGTCCGCCCACCCGTGCGGTGACAACGTCTTCGGGGCGCCGGACGGAGACGAGCGACAGGACTACGAGGAGTTCTTCTCGCGGTACGACGCCGCGAAGTACCGGCTCGAACACCACATTCCGGCGTGCCTGGACAGACTGGACTGCGCCGGGCGGCGCCTTCTCGAGATCGGACTCGGGCAGGGTTCCGAGGCCGAGCAGTTGATCAGGCGAGGTGCCCGGTGGACGGGGGTCGACCTGACCGAGACGGCGGTCAGGAGGACGGGAACGCGGCTCGCCCTGCGTGAACTGCCGTACGACGGGCTGCACCAGGCCAGCGTTCTGGACCTGCCGTTCCCGGACGGGTCCTTCGACGTCGTCTTCAGCCACGGGGTGCTTCACCACGTCCCGGACATCCACCGGGCCCAGCGGGAGATCCGTCGTGTACTGAGGCCCGGCGGAGAGCTGGTGGTCATGCTGTACGCCCGCTGGTCGCTCAACTACCTCGTGTCGATCGGGCTACTGCGCCGAGCCGCGCTCCTGGCGACCCGTCCGCTGGTGCGGCTGGGCGCGCTTCCCGCGCCCCAAGGGCTCCTCGGTGCCCACCTGGACAACGCCCGCAGGATCGGGCTCGCACGTTACCTGAGGATGCCGAAATTCATCCACAGCAACACCGATGGCCCCCACAACCCGTTTTCACGGGTCTACGACGTCGGGCGCGTGCGGCGGGACTTCCCCGATTTCGACGTCCGTCACGCCGAGAAGCATTTCCTGCACGCCCCGCCGCTACCTGTTCACGGACGCGGCAGTGGGAAAGTGATGGGCTGGCATCTGTGGGTGCGTATGACGCCGCGCGCCCGTTGACGGGAAACCGATCGCGAATGCGCCGTATGGGGGGGGAACATTCGGCCGCGACCCTGGGTGATTCAGGGACTGTTTCCTACGCTGTCGCCGGGGGGGAGGAGGAGCCAGCCACACAGAAACAGAAAAAACGGCCGTCAGTCCATTCGTCAGCTTCAGCACAAGGAGTGCGTGTGACAGCAAGAACGGCGCTCATCACCGGAATCACCGGCCAGGACGGCTCCTATCTCGCCGAGTTGCTCCTGGACAAGGGCTACACCGTCCACGGGATCATCCGGCGTGCTTCCACGTTCACCACCAGCCGTATCGATCACCTCTACCAGGACCCGCACGATCCCGAAACCCGGCTGTTCCTGCACTACGGCGATCTGACGGATGCCAGCAGGGTCGCCGGTCTCCTCGAACGCGTACGGCCGGACGAGGTGTACAACCTCGCCGCCCAGTCGCATGTGCGCGTTTCCTTCGACGAGCCCTTGTTCACCGGGGACACGACGGCACTGGGCACCACACGGCTGCTCGAGGCCATCCGGACCACGGGCCTGCCCTGCCGCTTCTACCAGGCGTCGAGCTCCGAGATGTTCGGTGCGTCGCCCCCGCCGCAGCACGAGACGACTCCTTTCCACCCTCGTTCCCCGTACGGAGTAGCCAAGGTCTACGCGTACTGGATCACCCGCAACTACCGTGAGGCGTACGGGCTCTACGCGGCCAACGGCATCCTCTTCAACCACGAGTCACCGCGCCGGGGGCCCACGTTCGTCACGCGCAAGGTGGCCATGGCGGCGGCTCGCATCAAGGCGGGTTTCCGTGATCCCCTGTACCTCGGCAACCTTGAGGCGCGCCGCGACTGGGGCTACGCCGCGGAGTACGTCGAGGCCATGTGGCTGATGCTGCAGCAGGACGCCCCGGACGACTACGTCGTCGCCACAGGCACCAGCTACAGCGTTCAGGATTTCGTCGAGCACTGCTTCGCCCATGTGGGCATCGACTGGCGCGACCACGTGCGCTTCGACGAGCGATACCTGCGCCCCGCCGAGGTGGACGATCTGGTGGGTGATCCGTCGAAGGCCGCACAGGTCCTCGGTTGGCGGCCGACCGTGTACACGCCCGAGTTGGCCCGCCTGATGGTCGATGCGGAGTATCGGGCACTTCTTGGGCAGGGAGAAGGCACGGTGCCCGCCGTCCCCTCGCCCGCTCACCCGCTCACCCGGCTCTGATACTCCCGCTGAACCGCCCGGGGGCCGGCCGGGGGCGCCACGGCCTGATACGACGCTGGGTACGGACGTGCCCCGGCCCGCGCTGCGAGCGTGGGCCTGCGCCATTCTCGATCCCGTCGGCGTTGCCGGCGCACTGGCGCCCGACTCCGACGGTGTGTCGGCCCGCAGGAGGGATTCGTACCGGGTGAGCCGTCCGCGGTCCGGCCCTCGGCCGCCTCGAACGGAGCCCGCTGCCGGGCGGTCCCCGCTGCCGGGCAGTCCCCGCTGCTGGAGAACCTGGACCTGCGCGGCCTCGGTCCGTCGGACCGGCAGGATCAGACGAAGACCGTCCACGCCGCCACCAGCGTCCTGAGCCACACCGGCACCGCACCCCGCCGGGTTACGCCATATGGGGCAGTTCGTCCCTGAAGAAGACCGCGTCGCACTGCAGCATCTGACCGGTCCGGGGATCGGTGAACCCCGGGACCAACGCCATCAAGGTCAAGCCGTATTGGTGCTGCACCAGGTCCAAGGCCCTCCCCAGCAACAACTCCCCTTCGTACAGGGGGACAAAGGAAACCTCCATCTGCAGACCTGCGCAGTCGTGCAGCCGGTCTCCGGCCCCCCGCAACACGGCCTCCTCGTAGCCTTGGACATCGAGTTTGAGGAAAACCCTGTCGTCCGGCGCGGCCACCTGCGGCCAGATCGCATCGAGGCGGTGCTGTTCCACCTCCTGCTGTTCCACGTAGCGTGACTCCGGGCAGGCTTCGGCGTGCCGCGGCAGCATGGGCAGCACGGAACTGCTGGCAGCACCGTTCCCGGCCACGTTGATGGCAACCGTGGCCCGCTCGTCCCCTAGCGCGTGCGGGAACACCGTCCACAGCGGATCTGCGGCGGTGCGTCGGAACAGAGTCTGCAGCGGCTCGTGCACCGGTTCGAAGGAGGCAATCCGCCCTTGATAGCCAAAGCGTCGCAGCAGTGAACCGTACTGACCGCAATTCGCCCCCACGTCGAGAACCACGTCGATCCTACTGCGAAGCAGCAATTGGACAATGTGGTAGTCGTAGGAGCATTCGGGAAATCGATTCACATCGATACCGAAGCGCTGCGCGATCACGCGGGCCTGATGGAGTAGGGTCACCCATTCATTCTGGCAGTTTACTGACGCCGATCATGGTATTGACAAGCGGTGGCAGTACCTGCGCGTCCGCCCGATGCCGAACCCGGCCGCCCCGACATCACGAGACCGATCCGATCACCGTCGCACAGTGTTGTTTCCGAGGTTTTCCACGTACCAGGCATATGTCTGGGCGATTCCCTCACGCAGCGCAATGCGCGGCGTCCACCCCAGGGCGGTCAGCCGAGAGACGTCCAGGAGCTTGCGTGGCGTGCCGTCCGGCTGACCGGCATCCCACTCGATGGCCCCCTGGTAACCGACGACCTCCGCGACGAGTTCTGCCGTCTCGCGGATGGTCAGGTCCGTCCCCGTCCCGACGTTGACCGGCCCGTCCGCGTCGTAGCGCTCCAGCAGATGCAGGCAGGCCCGAGCCAGGTCGTCCACGTGCAGGAACTCGCGACGGGGCGTCCCGGTGCCCCAGTTCACCACCCGCCGTGCGCCCGCCTCCCGGGCCTCGTGGAAGCGTCGGATCATTGACGGCAGCACATGGGAGTGCTCGGGGTGGAAATTGTCGCCTGTGCCGTACAAGTTGGTCGGCATGGCGCAGATCCATGGCAGGCGATGCTGCCGCCGGACCGCCTGCACCTGCAGGAGCCCGGCGATCTTGGCGATGGCGTACGCATCGTTGGTCGGCTCCAGTGCACCTGTCAGCAGCGCTTCCTCACGGATGGGCTGATCGGCGAACTTGGGGTAGATGCAGCTGGAGCCCAGGAACAGCAGCCGTTCCACTCCATGCTCGAGAGCCGCGTCCAGCACGTTGACCTGGATGCGCAGATTGTCGGAAAGGAATTCGGCGGGGCGGGTGGCATTTGCCTTGATCCCGCCTACTCGCGCGGCAGCCAGCACGACCACGTCTGGCCGGGTGGCCGCAAACCAGTCGAAGACGGCGCGGCGCTCGCGCAGGTCCAGTTGCGCGGAGCCGGGCCCGACCACGTCCGTGAATCCTTCCCGCACGAGACATCGCCACAGCGCCGAGCCGGCGAGTCCATGGCTCCCGGCCACAAACACCCGCGCCGAGCGATCGAGCGGACGGCAAACCTCTCCGTACGGTGCTGCGGTGACACCCTTCGCCGCTGAGGTGGCCGGCTGCTTCGGCACACCCTCCGCACTCACGGTCTCCGCGGCCCGCTGGGTGCCGGGAATGGGCAGAGACATCCGCTTGGGATGAATGTCGCCATGCATCCTGCCGTTCTCCTTCTGCTCGAGGGCCTGAACGATGCTGTTTGTAGAGGCACAGGGCTGCAGTCGGACGCCGACACGACGGACACGGTGAGTGCCCGATTCGCCGAAGGCGCAGCCGGGTTACCGGAAGCTCACCCGATCGTCACTTCCTGCGGCTGACCGCTGATCCTGGAAGCCCGGTGACAAGGGCGACACTCCAGCCGCACACGAAGGAAATGTCCTGCATGCCCAGCACACAGTCGACAGGCCGACGGCATACCGCACCGGAAAGGATCCGGAAAAGTGCGCGAGCGAGTTTTCCCGCTCTCCGGATCAGGCGACGGGACATCGGCCTGGTCCTGATCTCGGCCTCCACGACGGCCGAGGTGCGGCCTCCGCGGTAGGCTCGGCGCGCAACCCCTGACAGTGTCATCCTGTCCTGGTCCGGGGTTTCGAAGACAAGCGCGGCGCGGGTGTAGAAGAACCGTGCTCCCCGCTGGGCCATCTCATGGAAGAAGACGGAGTCCTCGCCGCCGGTCCTGTCGAAGGCCGGGTTGAAACGCAGGCCCGCGCGGCGTACTGCGGACATGCGGACGAGCGTGTTTCCGGACTGGGCGGGCCCTTCCAGCGGCCCGTCCTCCTGGGGCCGTACCTGGCGAATCAGCCGCCCTTCGTCGAGCCACTGTGGTGCGTCCTCAGGCAGGCGGACCACGACAGGCCCCACGACGACGTCTGCGTCGTTGTTCTCGGCACCGGTGATCAGTGCACGGAGCCATCCCGGAACCGGCCGCTCGTCGTCATCGATGAAGACCAGGGCGTCGTACTGCTGGGCCGCGTCGATTGCCGCGTTGCGGACCTGGGAGTAACCCCGCTTCGCCACGCGCCGGTACCTGACGTCGCAGGCGTCCGCGGCCTCAAGGGCCGACTTCGAGCCGGCCGCGGAGTTGTCGAGCAGCAAGATCGAGACCCTGCGTGCATCGCTGCTCTCGGTGACTCGGGCTTGCTGAACGAGGTCGTCGAGCAAAGGGCGCAAGGCGCGCGCGCCTGTAGTCGGTACCGCGATGAGAATGTTCTTCAGCGTGCTGGGCATAGGACGCCACTGCCTGTCTGTGTTCCCTGAATACTCCCGCCGATGGGTGCCGAGCCTAGCTGTGACAATTGCAGACGCGGAGGGGGACTTCTCGCGGTTGCCGGGATCCTACTCGTCCGGAGTACGTCATCGGATTCCTGCGACCAGCCGTCCGCGGGCCGTCCCCGTCACACGAGTCCGATTTCCTGCAATCCCTCTAGAGCGGTGCGGACTCGTACGCTCCAATCTCCCACCTCTCGCAGCCGGTTCAATGACCGGTCCACCAGGGGCTGCCAACTGCTGGGCGAAGCGAGAATGTCCAGCAGCTGTTCAGCGGGGTTGCTCCAGTCGACCTCGACCACCGGGTTGAAACCCATGAGATCCACCAACTCCGAAGGTGCGTGCCCGAGAACGAGGCACCCTGAGGCGATGCTCTCCAGGTATCGCTGAGTCATCGTCACCACACCGCCGGAGCGCTGCGGATGGGTGAGTGAGGACGGGAAGCAGACAGAGATCACCGTGTCCGACAGGCCGCGCCGTAGGGCATGCCCGTCCGGAAACACGAGTCGGCCCGGCACAGCCTCGTACAGGTGCGGGAGGGGCGAATGCTGCCGCACGGCTCCGGTGATCGCTCTGTGCCAGTCCGCGTGCCGACGCCCGAGCTCCAGAATGCCGATCTTCCTCGCCTCCAGGCAGGTGCCGGGATCATGGCGAGAGATCTGCGTTGCCTCGGAAAGATGCATGACCCGGGACTGAGGCAACGCCTCAGCGAGAAATCGTGCCGACTGGAGGGCCGTGACGAAGACGGCTGGGGGCCGCAGCGGGCGCAGCCGACGGGCCCACAATTCCCAGGCAGGCTCCCACACGTCCCAGCAGTAAGGCACGACATCTCCTACGAGGGCGGCCGCGTAGAGCTGGCTGAAGCGCGCCCCCATCATGGGAACGATGACCGGCCCCGTGCGGCGGCGCTGTCGACGGGGGAATGGGAGGTGGAATTTGGCGAGAGCCCGACCGATCAACGGCGGTGTCATGACCACCTTGCCGCGGGCACCTTGTCTGATGAATTCGGCAACCAGATCCATCACCGCCTGATACGCGGGGTGTTCCTCCGATGGTGGGACAGCCACGCGCAGTTCAGGGGTGCGGAAATCACGGGATCTGACGTCGGTCGTCGCCTCTTCGCGGACTCCTCGCAACGGAACGATCATGTGTCCGAATTTCCTTCTTTCTCCGGCTGGCGGTGAATATACATCGTTTTCTGGTGATGCTGACGTAGCATGCCGGCATACTTCACCACGAAGGGACGTTCGCACGTGGTTCTTGAGGCTCACCGTTCAGTAGGTCCGGCTGCGTCGTGATCAACGGGAGATCACCCAGCGAAACCCGGCAAGGCGTATCGGTCCGGTCGAAGTGGCGAGCGGGGCCTCCGCCGCAGCAGGCAGTTTCGGCACAGGAGTCGACCGGGCCCCAGCGAACCGTCCTTTCCCCCCATCTGCGGGCCGCTGGACGTTCACTCGGGGTCAAACTCGTGAGTCTCCCGGTCACCGCAGTTTCCACGCTTGTCGCGACACGGACCGTGGTTGATGCGCTGGGTCCGACCGGTTTTGCCTTCTTCGCGCTCGTCACCACGCTTCCGATGCTGTTGCCGCTCAATGATCTCGGGACCGGTGCGGCCATCGTGGAAGCGATGGGAAAGGGAAACGCCGACCACCATCGGGACCTGCGCGGCACGATTATCACAAGTGCGCGGCTGCTCAGTTGCACGGGAATCGTGAGTGCCCTTGTGGGTGTGGTTCCTGCCTGTTTCGGCGCGTGGAGCACTGTGCTCAATTCCGGGGCGCAGCGATCTGGTGAGCTTTGCGTCGCCGTCGCCTTCACGCTCTTCGGATGCAGTCTGCCGCTGAACGTGGGAAATTCCGTGTTGATCGCGTTGAACCGAACCCACACCGCGCTGCTGTTCCAAATGCTGGGCAGTGTCCTCACGTTGGGGTTCATCGTGCTGTCGGGGGCCGTGCACGCGCCGTCCATGGCCTTCATCGTGTCGGGCTTTGCCGCGCAGTGTCTGGTCGGCGCAGCCTGCCTGCTGTGGGCCGGGCGAATTCTCGGTCTGCCGCTGCTCGGGATGGTCCTGGGAAGCCTCGACACCCGGCACACTCCCACCCGCATCTGGCACCTTGCCGGGCCCATGGCCGCGATCAACGTCGCCCTGGCCGTGGCCTATGCGACCGATCGGCTGGTCCTCGTCCATGTCGCCGATTCCGATGCCGTCGCCGCGTACTCGGCCGGTGCGCGTCTGTTCGCACCCGCTGTGGCCCTGGCCAGCGCCACCGGTCTGCCCCTGTGGACCATCTTCGCCCGGCAACGCGGCACCTCGGGCCCGCCGCACGCCAGTCATGTCGCTCGCCTGACCCTGTACTTCGCGGCTGGTGGCGCGATCCTCGGCGCGGGGCTGATCTTCTTCGGCCCGGCGGTCGCATCCTGGATGCTGCACGGAAAGGTCGATGTCGGCACCGGACTCATGGCCGCCTTCGCCGCCCTGCTGCTGGTCCAGTCCGCCGCCTACCCGGCCAGCATGTGGCTGACCGATGCCGCCGGCCTGAAGTACCAGGCGCAAAGAGCCGGTGTGATGGCGTTGGTGAATCTCGGCTTGTCGATCGTCCTGGCGCGGCATCTCGGTGCGAGCGGGCCTGTCATCGGCTCGGTCATCGCCGCCATGACCTGTCTCTTCCTTCCCAACTTCCGGAGGTCCATGTCCCATGCTTGACACGAAGATGTCATCCCGGACAAGCCCTGCGAAAGCTGGCAGCGTTGTACAGAACCGGCCTGTCAGGCAGCCGGTGCGGGTGAATTCGTCGAGGGGCGAAGGCGTCCGGCTGATCGTCGCGGTGGCTCTTGGCCTGGGTAATGCATGGGGTCCCTACACGCAGTCAGGTCTCACCGCCGCACACGTCGTCGCGATGCTGATGGCGCCCGTGGCTCTCGCGGCTGCGTGGCGTTGGAAGATGGCGCGCTGGAACCTTCTCCTCCTGCTTGTCTGGCTGTTCGGGGCCGCCTTCACCGAAATTTTGGTAGGCGATTCGAATCATGACGTCGCCCTGGTTCTGTGTCGTCCGCTTGCCGTTCTGGTGAGTTTCTGTGGTGCGATGTGGGCCCTCCAGTGCAAGGGCGTCGTCGTTCGCGTGTACGTCGTGGCATTCAGTGCCGGACTGACATGCAATATGGCCATCTTCATGAGGAGTCACCCCACTCCGGATGAATGGAAATACGGTTACGGTCCCGTGATCAGCCTGGCGGCTGTGCTCGTCGCCTCCGCTCTGCTTGCCCGGCGGATGCGTCTTGTCGGAGCCTCTGTGGTGATCGCGGTGGCACTTGTCAGCCTCCTTCTGGGGTTTCGCTCAGAATTTATGATCGTCTGCTTGGCGGGTGCGGTGGCGATGCTCGCCGGGCGTCGCGCAACAAGGTTTAGCTGGAAACGATCCCTGTTGATCACAGTCGGCTTGATCTTGTTTGCCGGTGCCGTCTCGACGATTTACGGGAATCTGGCATCCCAGGGAAGTCTGGGGGCCGAGCAGCAGTACAGGTGGGAAGGTCAGAGCGAGGTGCAGGGCGGGGTGCTGGTGGGAGCCCGGCCGGAGGTCGTGGCGTCCTATGTGATCATCAAGGAGTCGCCGCTCATCGGCAGGGGTCTGGATCCTGCGGTGAGCCGCGCGACCCGGAGTGAGTTCCTGGGCAAGCTACGAGCGGGTGATGTCGACTTCAACGAGCGCCGAGAGAACTACTACTTCGGTAAGGGGCTTTACCTCCACTCGATTCTGTTTCAAACCTGGGCGGAGACCGGTATTGCCGCCCTCCCGGGAATCCTGTTTCCGTTGGCGCTTGTTCTGCTGGCCCTGGTTTTCGCAATCAGAGTCGGATCTGGTTCACGTGCACTGCTCTTCGGGTTCTTGCTCGCGCAGCTGGGATGGGATCTGATTTTCTCTCCATGGCCCAGACTCGAAGGCATCTATCTCGGCACTGCTGCAGCGGCCGCCCTGCTTTATCGCGGGTCTTCTTCTGAGTCCCGCGAATCCCGTATGCCGTGACGAACCAGGAGGTCAGGATCATGCGCGTCGGAATGGTGGTACCCACGCTCGGTGAGCGCCCCGAACTGCTGAAGGAGTGTCTGAATTCACTGACGGGACAGGCGTATTCCGGGCTGCGGCTGGTCGTCGTGTCGCCTCCCGGTGCGCTGACTGCCGGGGAGCAGGCCATGTCTCCCCGTATCACCGTGCTTCCGCAGAGCGGCTCCGGCATTGTGGATGCGGTCATGACGGGCTGGAGATACTTCGGTGACGGCGTGGACGTCATGGGTTGGCTGGGTGACGACGACCGACTGCCCCCAGGGTCGATCACACAAGCGCTACATGCCCTTGAGCGTCAGACCGGCGCCGCGATGGCATACGGTCAGGTGCGGTACATCGACGGCGCCGGAAGACCCTTCAAAACCATGCGCCCTGGACGGGTGGGTTCACTGTTGTTGCGCTTGGGATACAACATGGTGTATCAGCCCGGTTGCCTCTACCGACGCACCGCGGTGGAGGCGATCGGAGGGCTCGACGACAGCTTTCGTCTTGCCTTCGATGTCGATTTCCATCGAAGGCTCGCTGCCTACGGGGGGCTGCGCTACGTCGCCTCGGTCCTCGGTGAGATCCGCGATCACCCTGACTCGTTGACGGTCCGCAGGCTCTCCGAGTCACAGCGCGAAGCCGAGCTCGCGCTCAGTCGGCAGATGCCGGACTGGCTACGCCGTACGAGACCGGTCTGGCGGCCGGCAACCGACGTTCTCCACCGGGCGGTGGCGAAGGCTGCCGGCCGGTGAGGCCGGCAACGCCGTTTCAGGGGTAGCGTCCATTCACCTCGAGCATGCGCACGACACCATCCGCGAAGCTGGCGCTGAACCGCTCCAGGGTGTAGATGCGGGCGTCGGCCTCGCATCCCTTCTTCAGGCGTCCCAACAGGGTGGGATCGCAGAGTGCATCCGCTACCGTCCGTGCGAAGGATTCCACGTCGTTCGGTGCGATCAAAGAGTTTCGCCCGTGCTCCAGGTACTCGAACTCCGGACCGTGGCCGAGCTGAGGAACGGTCACCACGGGCGTCTGCAACGCGAATGAGACGACCGCGCACAGCCCTACGGCTCCCGGCGCCAGCATCAGATCGGCGGCCTGCCCGAGCAGCGCCCGTTTCTCGTCATCGAACACGTTGCCCAGGTACACAGTCTCTTCACCCCGAGCATCGGCCTGCTCAACCAGGTGTCGCTCGGCGCCGTCGCCGGCCACCAACAGTCGAAATCCCGGTAGTCGCCGGGCGATCGAAGCTGCCGCCGCGAGAAGAAAACGAGTGCGTTTGATCGTGTCGAGCCCACCGAGATAAACAGCAGTACGGCCAGGGACGAGGCGATGGCGTTCCCGGAACGCTTGCAGGCGATCTTCCGCGACCCTTGCCCGTGCTTCCCTCAGCGCTGTCGTGTCGATGGTGTGATGTACCACCGTGATTCGATCGGCCGGGAACCCTTGGGATACTTCGTGATCCGCCCCCGCAGGGGTAAAGGCAAAAAACCAGCCGGCGCGACGAGTGATTGCTGCCGTAGCGGCCCTCCTGACCCGGCCTGCGGTTCTCAGGCGTGTGTACGTGTGCCCCCACAGAGCGATGGCTGGTGTGCGCCGGGGGCCAAGCAGGGCCGTATAGAGGTCCAGATTTTGCAGCGCCTGTTCCAGTACCATTGCGTCGCATTTCTTCGCCAACTCGCTGAGATCGCGGTGAACCAGAACACGTGAGCCGATTCGAAGTGTTCGCTGTGGCAGATGGACAGCGCGGCCCAGGTGTGTGGAATCGGCGCGTACCGCCTGACGGCCGTGCGCATCCCCATGTGCCACCACGAGCTCTACTCCGCGGTGCGAAAGATCCATGGCGAGGTGCCGAAAGAATGCGGTCCGATACTGCGAAATA
Organism: Streptomyces sp. CoH27; assembly: GCF_020181035.1. Lineage (GTDB taxonomy): Bacteria > Actinomycetota > Actinomycetes > Streptomycetales > Streptomycetaceae > Streptomyces > Streptomyces camelliae. Next base: position 312,407 of record NZ_JAIQYY010000008.1, on the reverse strand, counting down.
TACGGTTGCACAATGGCGATTCGGTGAGGGGGCATTTCTCTCTCCCTGGTCGGACTGCGCACCACCAGCCGTCATGATTGGTGATCTGCTTACTCGTTTCAAGGTGGCTCGCTCTGCGGTCTTCGACTTCCGGGTGTGAGTATCATCGGCATGCCTGTGAACCGGGGTGTGTCATGCCTCAACTTCGCGAGAAATCACAGCTACTCTCCGGGTGAAGAGTGGCCCGGGTTCAGAGGAGACGTGTCGTGTCGAAGTCCGGATTTTTTTCTCAACAGCTCATCAGTGCGCCAGTGATGAAGGACCGGGATGCGCTGTTGCTGAACCTCTGTGCTGGACGTCGCGTCCTCCACGTTGGCTGCGCGGATTCCCCGTTGACCGCCGAGAGGCTGGAGAAAGGATCACTTCTGCACGCCAAACTCTTGCGAGCGGCATCTGAAGTGCACGGTGTGGACGTCGACCTGGCCGGCGTCGAGCTCCTGCGTGACCGCCTGGGTGGTGAATATTCGGTGGCCGATGTCGCAGATCCGAAGGACAGAGGCGACCTGGTGAAATTCAGGCCTGAAATCGTACTGGCCGGTGATGTCATCGAACACGTGCGGGACGCCGCCTCGTTCCTGCGTGGCATTGTGACCCTGATGCGGGAAGCGGGCGACGGCGTCGAGCTGATCCTCTCGACTCCCAACGGCTTGGCCGCCAAGAATGTGATCAACACGCTGGCGGGCCTGGAGATCATCCATCCGGATCATGTCTATGTCTTCACGCCTGCGTCGCTGGCGCGCCTCGTCTCCGACTGCGGGATGCGCCCGAAACAGTGGTTCTTCTATCACGTCGACTCCGGCAACAGCCCCAGGGCTCGCTGCTACGACGCTGTTTCCCGCATCGCGGCCCACCTGCGGCCTGCCTTTTCCGAGGGGCAGGTCCTGGTCTGCCGGTCCATCCCCGAAGGAGCCTGAGGGGTACGCACGTCCGGAAAGGAATTCTCCTGGTGTTCTCCAGTGTCTGTGTCGTCGGTCTCGGCTACATCGGTCTGCCCACCGCCGCGGCCCTCGCCACCAACGGGGTTGACGTCATCGGCGTCGATGTCAACCCCGCCACCGTCGAACTGATCAACGCCGGCCGCGCCCCCTTCGTCGAACCCGACCTCGCGGTGGCCGTCAGCGGCGCCGTGGCCATGGGGCGGTTGCGGGCTACGGGGGCGCCCGAGCTCGCCGACGCCTTCATCATCGCCGTGCCCACACCGCTCCAGGAGGACCGCACCGCCGACCTGTCGTACGTGCGCAGTGCCGCGACCTCGGTGGCTCCGGTGCTCAAGGCGGGCGACCTCGTCATCCTCGAGTCCACCTCGCCGCCCGGGACCACCGTGGAACTCTCCCGGTGGCTGGGCAAGCACCGGCCCGATCTGACCTTCCCCCACGAGGTGGGCGACGCGCCCGACGTGCGGGTCGCCCACTGTCCCGAGCGTGTCCTGCCGGGGCGGACGATGATCGAGATCGTGACCAACGACAGGGTCATCGGCGGGGTGGGGGAGGGCTGCGCGCAGCGGGCGCGCACGCTCTACGAGGTGTTCACCAAGGGCGAGTGTCTGCTCACCGACGCCACCACGGCGGAGATGGCCAAGCTCAGCGAGAACGCCTTCCGGGACGTCAACATCGCCTTCGCCAACGAACTGTCCATGGTCTGCGACCACCTCGGCATCGACGCAGGCGACGTCATCGCCCTGGCCAGCCGCCATCCTCGCGTCGACATCCTGCGTCCCGGGCCGGGCGTGGGTGGGCACTGCATCGCCGTGGACCCCTGGTTCATCGTGTCCACCGCTCCGCAGCAGTCGCGGTTGATCCGGCTCGCCCGTGAGGTCAACGACGAGCGGCCCGGCTATGTGCTCGGTGAGGTCGTCCGGACCGCCGAACGGTTCAAGGACCCCGTGATCGCCTGCCTCGGCCTGGCCTTCAAGGCGAACATCGACGACCTGAGGGAGAGCCCCGCCCTGCACATCGTCACGCAGCTGGCCGAACGGCGGGTCGGCCGGCTGTTGGTCGTGGAGCCGCACATCGGAGAGCTGCCGAAGTCACTGGCACGCCCGGGCGAGGTCGCACTCGTCGACGTCGTCACCGCCGTGCGGGACGCCGACATCGTCGTGCTGCTGGTGGACCACGACGCCTTCCGCGGCGTCAAGCGGACCGCGCTGCGTGGCAAGGCCGTGTTCGACACCCGCGGCCTCTGGCGCTGAGGCCGACTCGTCCGCGGTCCGTGGCACGGCACCGAACTCCGTGGGGCGTTCGCACAGCCCCATCCAGTGCCCGATCGCCCGTACGGTACGGTCCGCGGCACGACCGTCGCCGTACGGGTTGACGGCCTTCGCCATCGCGGCGTACAGCTCCCGGTCGTGCAGCAGCAGGCGTACCTGCTTCACGATGTGCTCGCGGTCGGTTCCCACCAACTGGCTCGTGCCGGCCCGGACGGCTTCCGGACGTTCCGTGGTGTCCCGCATGACCAGCACGGGCTTGCCCAGGCCCGGCCCCTCCTCCTGGATGCCGCCGCTGTCGGTCAGGATGAGGTGCGCGCGGTTCATCAGCCGGGCGAACGCCCCGTAGGCCAGTGGTTCCGTCAGGCGGATGTTGTCGAGGTGGGCGACCTGGGGCAGGATCGCCGCCCGCACCACCGGATTGGGGTGCAGCGGGAGCACGATGAGCAGTTCGGGCTCGGTGCGGGCCAGGTCGGCGAGGGCACCGCCGATGGACTCGATTCCGCTGCCCCACGACTCACGGCGGTGAGCTGTCACCAGCAGGACCCGGCGCGCGGTGTCGTCGAGGTCGGCCAGTGCCGGATCTCCGTAGTGCGCCTTCCGTCCCACCGCCCAGCGCAGGGCGTCGATGACCGTGTTCCCGGTGACCACCACGGACGATTTCGAGACGCCGCTCCGGAGCAGGTTGTCCCGCGCGTGCCAGGTGGGCGCCAGGTGCAGGGACGCCAGTTGGGTCGCGAGTCGGCGGTTGACCTCCTCGGGGAAGGGCGAGTACCGGTCGTCGGTGCGCAGTCCGGCCTCCAGGTGGACCACGGGGATCCGGTTGTAGAAGGCGGCGAGGGCCCCGGCGAACGCGGTCGTGGTGTCGCCCTGGACGAGCACTGCGTCCGGGTGCTCGTGCCGAAGCAGGGGGCACAGCCCATCGAGGACGCGGACGGTGATGTCGGCGAGGGACTGGTGCCGGCTGAGGATGTCCAGATCGTGGTCGGCACGGATGCCGAACAACGCGTGCACCTGGTCGAGCAGGCCGCGGTGTTGGGCCGTTACCGTAACTGTCGGACGGAACATCCGGGACTGGCTGAGCGCCTCGATGACCGGGGCCATTTTGATGGCCTCCGGTCTCGTCCCGTAAATGACCATCAATCGCTTCACCCGAGTCTCCTTCCGAGCGGCGCCGGACCGCGGCCGGGTGGCCCCCACCGGTGGTCGTATTCCTCGGAGCGGAATAAGCGCTCTCCGGGCACCAGCGAATCGGTATTCCGCGACAATGCCCGCCAGGCCAAAGGCGTGTTCACCCCTCCGTATGGAGATTTTCGGCCGTCTGGTCCGCTCCGCAGGCCAGGCGCGAGTTCCTGTGGATTGCCCTGCCTACAGTGCGCCGTGGTTTCGCGTCCCCCATCCTGTAAGGCACGAAATGAAAACAGTGCTTCTGTCCCCGCGTACCGGTAGCGTCACGGTGGGAGAAATTCCCGCCCCCGAAGCAGTCCCCGGGCAGGTGGTGATCCGCAACGACTGGTCGCTCATCAGCGCGGGAACGGAGCGGGCCACCGTCTCGACCGGCGGGCAGAGCCTGATCGGCAAGGCGCGGCAGCGGCCCGAGCAGGTGGCGCAGGTACTCGACAGCGTGAAGCGGACGGGCCTCGCCGAGACCTACCGGACGGTCCAGGACCGTCTGGACCGTCCGGTGCAACTCGGATACTCGTGTGCGGGCACGGTCCTGCGGACGGGCGAGGGAGTCGGCGACATCCGCCCCGGGATGCGGGTCGCCGCCGCCGGGGCCCGCTACGCGTCGCACGCGGAGATCGTGGCCGTGCCCCGCAATCTCGTGGTGCCCGTGCCGGACGGCGTGGACACCCAGTGGGCCGCCTTCGGCACGGTCGGCGCGATCGCGCTTCAGGGCATTCACCAGGCCGAGGCGGTACCGGGCTCCCGGATCGCCGTCATCGGCCTGGGCCTGGTCGGTCAGATCACACTGCATCTGCTGCGCGCCTACGGGTACGACGGGCTGGGCGTCGACCCCGACCCGGCCATGGTGGCGCTCGCCGAGTCTGCGGGCCTCACGGCCTTCCCGCGTGACGCCGACGGTCTGCCCGGTGTGCTCTCCCGGCGCTGGGCCGGGGCCGGTGCGGACGCGGTCCTCATCACCGCCGCCACGTCCAGCTCCGACCCCGTCGAGTTCGCCGGCCGCCTCGCCCGTGACCGTGCGACGGTGGTGGTCGTCGGCGACGTGAACGTGGCGCCACCGCGATCGTCGTACTACCACAAGGAACTGTCGATCCGGTACGCCCGGTCCTACGGCCCGGGCCGGTACGACCCGCGCTTCGAAGAAGGCGGCCAGGGGTATCCCGAGGGCTACGTCCCGTGGACGGAACGCCGCAACCTCGCCGAGGTGCTGAGGCTGCTGGCGACGGGCGCCGTGGACTTCGCCCGGCTCAAACCGCGGGTCTTCCCCATGGAGGACGCGGCCGACGCGTACGAGGCCCTGAAGCCGTCCGGGACCGGACGGAGCGTCGCCCTCCTCCTGCGCTACCCCGGCACCGCGCAGCTCGTGTCGCCGCCGGTTCCCCCGCCCGGCACCCGCAGGTGGAACACTCCGCGGGGAACCATTCGGGTCGCGGCGATCGGAGCGGGCAACTTCGCGACGCGGACGCTCTTTCCCGAGTTGGCGCGAGAGCCCAACGTCGCGTTCTCGTGGGTGGCCGGGGGACGGGGACTGTCCGCCGCGCACCAGGGCCGGCGGTGGGGCTTCCGTACCGTCGAGCAGAGCGTCGACACCGGCCTCGCCTCGGGCGACACGGACTGCGTGATGGTGCTCAGCCGCCACGACAGCCACGGCCGGTACGCGGCTCGAGTACTGAAGGGCGGCGCCGCCCTGTACTGCGAGAAGCCCCTGGGCCTCACAGAGACGGAACTGGAGGACCTCGCCGACGCGTGGCTGCTCTCCGGCGCCCCGGCGATGGCCGGGTTCAACCGGCGGTTCGCTCCCGCGCTGCGGGACCTGCGCGCCGCACTCCCTGCCGGAGCGCCCCTCCAGGTCGTCTACCGGGTGTTCGCGGGCCGGCTCCCGGCCGAGCACTGGTACTTCGACCCCGGGCAGGGCGGCCGGCTGCTCGGCGAGGTGTGCCACTTCATCGACACCGCGGGCTTCCTGGTCCCCGGCAGACCGGTCGCCGTGCGGGCCGTGGGCGTGGATGGCAGGGACCCGGCCACCGCCCAGAGCGTCACCCTCCAGGTCACGTACGACGACGGGTCGGCCGCCTCCGTCGTGTACGGGGGGCTGACGCCGCCCGGCGCGCCGAAGGAACTTCTGGAAGTGGCCGCCGACGGGGTGGCGGCCAGGATCGACGACTTCGGTTCGCTCACCGTGTGGAGGGGCGGCAGGGCGGCCACGACGAAGTACCGCGGCGCGCCCAAGGGGCACGCGGCCGAGATGCGAGCCCTGGTCCGCCTCGTCCGCGGCGAGCAGTTGGACTCGGGGACCGCGGCCGCCGCCGACTTCGGCGCGGCGCTGTGGAGTTCTCTGGTCGCATGCCGCGCGGCCCGCTCACTCGCGGAGGACCGTGTCATGGAGACCGCCCCCTCCACGCCCGCTCTGGTCAGGGCTCTGGGATGCGCGCCCGCGGCCGTCGTGCCCGAACCGGGTCGGCAGGCCCCTGGTTCGGCCTCGGTCACGGCAGCGCTCTGATGTGCGGCTTCGTCGTCCTGCTGAACGGGGCCGGGCGGGGCCGACCGTCCTCGCACCCGGACCCCTGTGCGGCGATCGCGCACCGTGGCCCCGACGCGAGCGGACACCTGGATCTCGACGGGGGCGCCTGGCACGCGGCGCTGCACTTCCGCCGCCTGGCCGTCGTGGACCTCGACCCGAGGAGCGACCAGCCGTTCGGGTCCCCCGAGCGGGGCGTGATGGTCTACAACGGCGAGATCTACAACACCCCGCACCTGCGTGAGGTGCTGCGGAAGCGGCACGTGACGTTCACGACCGAGGGCGACACCGAGGTCCTCTACGAACTGCTGCTGCAGCCGGACGCGCCGAGGCTGCTGGACCAACTGGACGGTATGTTCGCCTTCGCCCTCGTCCTGCCCGACGGCGAACTGCGCTACGGGCGTGACCGGCTGGGCATCAAACCGCTGTACGCGGCGTCGGACGGGGCGGGCCGGCTGGTCGGGCTCGCCAGTGAGATCGAACCGCTGCGCGCCGCCGGGCTGGCCGGGGACGCCGACCCGGTCGCGGTGGCGCAGGGCGCCATGTTCCTGTGGACGCCCCCGCCGCGGACCGGCTGGCAGCGCGTTCGTACGGTTCCGGCAGGCACGGTGCTGTCCCGGCGCGCCCCCGAGTACGGCCGGCCCTCACCCTGGTGGCGGGCCGGTGCCGCTCAGCCCGCCGAGGACATCGGCGCCGCGGTCCGTGAGTCGGTGGCCCGGCAGGTGCGTGCGGACGTGACGGTGGGCCTGCTGCTGAGCGGAGGTCTGGACAGCACCTGGCTGGGCGTGGAACTGCACAGGGAGGGCTTCGCCGGACCCGCCTTCGCCGCTCGGCCGGGGGGCGGTGCGGCCACTGCGGAGCCGTTCGAGGACGACGCTCCCTACAGCGCCCGGGTCGCCCGGCGGCTGGACCTGCCGCTCACCTGGGTCGACCTGGATGTCGACGTGCTGCGCCGGATCCCGGATCTGGTCACCACCATGGAACTGCCCTTCGGGGACCCGGCCGCCATCGCCCTCATGCAGCTTTCGCACGCCGCCCGCGGCAAGGCCACCGTGCTGCTGTCGGGGCTCGGCGTCGAGGAGCTGTTCCTCGGCTACGAGCGTTACCAGGCCGTGTTGCTGCTGCAGCGGCTCCCCGCGTGGGTGCGCCCCGCACTCGGTGCCACCGCCCTCGTTCCGCCACCCCGGCGCTACCGGGGCCGCGCGGACAAGTTCGGGCGGCTGCTCCAGCTGGGTGCCCGAGACTGGTCGTGGGCGACGCAGTCGTACTACTCCGGGCAGGAGTGGGCCACGCTGTCGCCGCTCGTCGGGCTGGACGCGGTCACCGAGCGGCATCGGGAGGTGGCGGACGCGGTGCTCGACGCCGGCGGGACTCCCCTCGCGGCGCTGGCGGAGTGCGACCGGCGGCTGTTCCTGCCGGGCCTCAACCTGCTGTACGGCGACCGCGCGTCGATGCGCGCCGGCGTGGAGTTGCGGGTGCCGTTCCTCGGGGAGTCGGTGGTGGCCACAGCCCTCGGCGCCGTTGCCGAGGAGCAGCTGCGGCTGGGCGGCGGCAAGGCGCGCTTCCGCGCGGCCGCGCTGGCCTCCGGCGTACCGGAGTTCGTCGTCCGGCGCCCCAAGACGGGGTTCGGAGCGCCGGTGCGGTCGCTGCTGCGCGAGCACGGTGACCGGCTGTGGGCCGAGGTACGACGCGCCCCGTTGTTCGACGACGTCTTCGACCGGCGGACTGCCGACCGCCTCGTCGCCCAACACGTGCAGGGGCGGCGGGACCGGGGTCTCGCGGTGTTCGGGCTGCTCTGCGCGGCCGTGTGGTGGGAGCGGAACACGGCGGGAGGCTTCGGGCGGACGGCTGACGTTCTGGCGGGCTATCAGGCGGCCGCGGCCCGCTGACCGGCCGGGTCAGCGGACCCGGGGCCACCCGGCAGCGCGGCGCCGAGTGCGGTCAGCGCGTCCAGCAGGGGGGCGGCGCTCCATCGGGGCGACTCCCACAGGGCTCTGTTCCCGTGGGAGCCGCCTGCCCGTGTCCCAGTGCCGAGGCCGGGGTAGCGGTCCACGACGGCCGCCAGGACGGAGCGGGCGAAGTCGGCCCCGACGAAGCCCTGCCCGGCCGCCCACGCCGCCATGCGCACCGCAGTCGCGTCGTTGTTCGGGTCCCGTCTGGTCCGGCCGTCCGCGAAGTAGCGGGGCAGGGGGCCGTCGAACAGGTGCCGCAGGTAATAGTCCGTCCCGCGTTCGAGAGGGGTCCGGACGTCCAGGCCGAGTAGCGCTCCCGTCTGGGCGAGGCGCAGCAGTACGTATCCGGTGTGGAAGCCGTCCACCCAGTCCAGTCGTGGGCCCCGTCCGTACGGCCACGAGCCGGCGGGACGCTGATCCTCCAGGCTCACCTCGACCGCACCCCGGGCGGCATCGGCCAGCCGGTCCGCCAGGGCACCGGGCAGGGTCCCGGTGCGGGCCAGGCGGGCGGCGAGCGCGGCACCCATGAGGTTGGCGTTGTGCACGAGGGTGCCGCTGGTCGGGGTGTAGGTGAAGAACACGCCGTTGTGGAGGTGCTCCAGCAGTCCGTGGGCGAGCGACCGCACGGCCTCGACGTCGAGCGTCCCGGTGTCCAGACAACCGTCCGCGCAGAAGGTGGTGGCCACCAGGTTCGGGACGGAGGCGGGGTAGTACGCCCAGCGGGTCTGCACGTCGAACTCGTAGCGCCACAGTCCGGCGTAGCGTCCGGACATCTGCTCGCCGGCCGTCCACCGGCCCAGCCGTGCGGCGCGCTCCTGCCACACCGGGGAGGCGGAGAGCCGGGCGCAGGCGCCGGCCGCGGTTCCGGCGGCCGTGGCGGTACGCAGCGGGCGGATGCCCAGGATTCCCCGCAGGTCGATCGGGCTGCGTTTGACGGTCTGCAGGACCGCCTGGCGGAGCACGCGGTGCACGGCCAGCCGTCCCGCCGGGCCGGTGAGCCCGTCGTACGGGTCGGGGCCGGCCCAGTCGCGGGCGTCGGCCCAGCGGAAGAGCCTGTCCGCCAGGGCGAGCACGTCCGCGGTGTCGCGGGGCTCGCGGAGGGGGTCCCCAGCCGTGCGGTGGTCCGGTTCGGAGCGGTCCTGGGGCGAGGGGGCGGTGGGGGTGCTTCTCGACAGCATGGGTCCTCCGGCGATCAGTAGGCACCGGTGCCCGCGAAGACGGCCCGCACCGTCCGCATCAGCACCTGGAGGTCAACGGACGGCGACCAGTTGTCCACGTACCGCAGGTCCAGAGCGATGGTCTCGTCCCAGGAGAGGTCGGAGCGGCCGCTGACCTGCCACAGGCCGGTCAGACCGGGCTTGACGGCCAGCCTGCGCAGCGCCACCTCGTCGTAGCCGGCGACCTCTTCGGGCAGGGGTGGCCGCGGGCCCACCAGGGACATGTGTCCCTGGACCACGTTGAACAGCTGGGGCAGCTCGTCCAGGGAATAGCGGCGCAGCACCCGGCCGACGTGGGTGATCCGGGGGTCGTGGCGGATCTTGAACATCTGGCCGCCCTGCTCGTTGGCTGCGGCGAGCTGGTGCCTCATCCGCTCCGCGTCCGCGACCATGGTGCGGAACTTCGCCATGGTGAAGGGCTTCCCACCGCGGCCGATGCGCGTCTGCCGGTGCACGACGGGGCCCGGGGAGTCCAGCCACACGGCGAGGGCCACGGCTGTGAACACCGGGGCGAGCAGCGCGATCAGCAGCACGGCGCCCAGCCGGTCGGTCGCCGACTTCAGCAGCGTCGCGCATCCCCGCCTCAGGGGCGGGGCCACGTCCAGCAGCGTGAGCCCGGCCACCGAAGAGACGCCCACCCGGCGCCGGGCCACCTCGGTGAGGCCCGGTACGACCACGAGCGGGCACTCCTCGCTGTGCAGGGCCCACGACAGCCGCCTCAGGCGCGGTCCGGTCATGCACGGCCCCGTCATGACGAGGACGACCTCCACGTCGAGCCGGCGAGCCGCAGCGAGCACCGGGGCCGAGTCGGCCGCCATGTGCGCCGGCGCCTGTCGGTCGAGGCGGGGGGGGGGCAGGGCCGCCGCCCGCGGGTCCTCGTCGCCGACAGGGCACACTCCGACGACGACGAACTCGTGGTCGGTGCGCTTGGCGAGGTGGCTCACCAGACCGTCGATGGCCTCCGCCTCGCCGATCACCAGGGCCCGGCGGACGGCCCGGCCGTCGCGGCGGCGGGCCACCAGGTGACGGTGGATCAGTGCGTGCACGATGGCACTCGTCGGGGCGCAGGGCACCAGGGCGGCCAACGCGAAGAGGAAGGGAGACTCCTCGCCCGTCGCCGCCCGCACGACAGCGAGCAGTCCGACCAGCACCAGCCAGTCCTGCAGCGCGGGGCCGAGGTTGTCGCGCTCACCGAGACGGCGTTCGGCATATCGTCCTCGTGCGCCGCGCACGAGGATCCACGCCGCAGCCGCCACCGACGCGTAGGTGACGGCACGCGTGCTCCCGGACATCGCGAAGGCCAGATAGACCGGCACCAGGGCGCCGGCTCCGTCGCCAAGGACGGAGACAAGCCCGTACCAGGGAGGTTTGCCGGTGCGGCGCCCGGCTGGTCGCCGCTCTCGGACGACCTGTGTCTGCGCCGGTCTTGGTACTGGTACGTGGGGCATGGTCTCCCCAGGCAGCGACATTAGTCCTCCAAGCTGGTCAAAAAGGACTAATCGAGTGTGTCTGGCAGACCGCGGGGGAGCGGGTCGCGACGCTGGACCGCGAGTCAACTCTCACCCGATGAGCAGAGCTTCATGACCCGCGCATATGCGAACACGCGGAATCGGAGGGTCGGTGCACAGTCGAGCGGCCGGGGTCGCGCCCTGCGACTCCGGCCCCTCGACGGCGTACGAGCGCCGGTTACTTCACGGGCTCCGGCTCCGGCTCGCTCTCCGTCTCGGCCTCGCCTGCCGGGTCGACCGGGGTCCTGACGGAGTCGAGGAGGAGCTGGGCGACGTCCACGACCTGGATGGACTCCTTGGCCTTGCCCTCGTTCTTCTTGCCGTTGACCGAGTCGGTCAGCATGACCAGGCAGAACGGGCAGGCCGTCGACACGATGTCCGGGTTCAGGGAGAGGGCCTCGTCGACGCGTTCGTTGTTGATGCGCTTGCCGATGCGCTCTTCCATCCACATCCGCGCGCCGCCGGCGCCGCAGCAGAAGCCGCGTTCCTTGTGGCGGTGCATCTCCTCGTTGCGCAGGCCGGGGACCTTGCCGATGATCTCGCGCGGGGGCGTGTAGATCTTGTTGTGGCGGCCCAGGTAGCAGGGGTCGTGGTAGGTGATGATGCCCTCGACCGGGGTGACCGGGATCAGCTTGCCCTCGTCGACCAGGTGCTGGAGCAGCTGGGTGTGGTGGATGACCTCGTAGTCGCCGCCGAGCTGCGGGTACTCGTTGCCGAGCGTGTTGAGGCAGTGGGGGCAGGTGGCGACGATCTTCTTGGCGGACTTCGGCTTCTTGGACTCCGGCGTGACGTTGCCGTCCTCGTCGGTCTCCTCGCCGAAGGCCATGTTCAGCGCGGCGACGTTCTCCATGCCGAGCTCCTGGAAGAGGGGCTCGTTGCCCAGGCGGCGGGCGGAGTCGCCGGTGCACTTCTCGTCGCCGCCCATGATGGCGAACTTCACGCCCGCGATGTGCAGGAGTTCGGCGAAGGCCTTGGTGGTCTTCTTGGCGCGGTCCTCCAGGGCGCCGGCGCAGCCGACCCAGTACAGGTACTCGACCTCGGAGAGGTCCTCGATGTCCTTGCCGACGACGGGGACCTCGAAGTCGACCTCCTTGGTCCACTCCAGGCGCTGCTTCTTGGCCAGGCCCCAGGGGTTGCCCTTCTTCTCCAGGTTCTTGAGCATCGTGCCCGCCTCGGACGGGAACGCGGACTCGATCATGACCTGGTAGCGGCGCATGTCGACGATGTGGTCGACGTGCTCGATGTCCACCGGGCACTGCTCGACGCAGGCGCCGCAGGTGGTGCAGGACCACAGGACGTCCGGGTCGATGACGCCGTTCTCCTCGGCGGTGCCGATCAGCGGCCGCTCGGCCTCGGCGAGAGCGGCGGCGGGGACGTCCTTGAGCTGCTCCTCGGACGCCTTCTCCTCACCCTCCGCCGTCTTGCCGCCGCCGGCCAGCAGATACGGCGCCTTGGCGTGGGCGTTGTCCCGCAGGGACATGATCAGCAGCTTCGGGGAGAGCGGCTTGCCGGTGTTCCAGGCCGGGCACTGGGACTGGCAGCGGCCGCACTCGGTGCAGGTGGAGAAGTCCAGCAGGCCCTTCCAGGAGAACTGCTCGACCTGGGAGACGCCGAAGACGTCGTCCTCGCCCGGGTCCTCGAAGTTGATCGGCTTGCCGCCCGAGGTCATCGGGAGCAGGGCGCCCAGGGAGGTCTCGCCGGTGGCGTTGCGCTTGAACCAGATGTTGGGGAAGGCCAGGAAGCGGTGCCAGGCCACGCCCATGTCGGTCTTCAGGGCGACCACGATCATCCAGATGAACGACGTCGCGATCTTCAGGCCGGCGAAGAAGTAGGTGAGGTTCTGGAGGGTGGAGACGTCCATGCCCTTCAGCCACGACACGACCGGGTACGAGATGAAGAACGAGGCCTCGTAGCCGTCGACGTGGTGCTGGGCGCCTTCGAGGGCGTGCAGCATGAAAATGCAGACGCCGACGATGAGGATGACGGTCTCGACGAAGTAGGCCTGACCCCAGTTGGAGCCGGCGAAGCGGGACTTGCGGCCCGGCTTGTCCGACCTGCTCAGCTGGCGGATCACGACCAGGACCGCGATGCCGAGCACCGTCGTCGTGCCGATGAACTCGACGAAGACGTTGTACGGAGTCCAGTCGCCGATGACCGGCAGGATCCAGTCGGCCTTGAAGAGCTGGCCGATGGCGTTGACGATCGTCAGCAGCAGCGTGTAGAAGCCGATCGCCACGAACCAGTGCGCCACCCCGACGACGCCCCAGCGGTTCATCCGGGTGTGGCCGAGGAACTCTCTGGCTACGGTGACGGTGCGCTGAGCGGGGTCGTTGGTCCGGGTCCCGGCCGGAACCGGCTGGCCCATCCGCATGAAGCGGTAGATCTGCAGGAGGGCGCGGCCGAACAGAGCCACGCCGACCACGATCAGGATCAGCGACACGATGATCGCGGCGAGTTGCATTTGGGGGCTCCTCGGGCCTGCGAGGTTTCCTCCGTTGTACTTCCGGTGTACTACGAAGGTGTGATTACTAGACGGTAACTTATGCGGTGCGTCTGAGATTACCGACTTATGCCGCCGCACTGTAGTGGCGCAAGCGGTGATCTGCGTCGCTGTTGGGGGGCGTCCTCGCGGCTCGGCCGGCGCAGCCGCTCGGCTGCGCCGGCCAGTATGAATACCACCATACATTTTGGCCAGAACGCCCTGGTGACCCGGAATCGGCCCGTTCCGGGTGGGCCGCGATGCCGTGCGGCGCCGACCGGGGGACGAGTCCGTCGTCGCCCGGACACCCGCCTCCCGCTCAGGCGCGTCCGCCCCCGAGCGGCGTACGCACCCGGTCATGACCCGTACGGCCTAGGCCCGGCAGGCGCCCCCGGGTTTCAGCGTGGCCCGCAGCGGCGTCACCAGGGGTTGCTGCAGCAGGGTGGGGGTGCCGTTCGCGTGCGGTTCCAGAAGGTGCAGTACCAGCGTCCGGCTGGAGCCGGCGGGCAGCTCCAGGTCCAGCGTGTACACGGGGTGGCCGCGTTCCTCGTCGGATGTGGGCAGCGCCGTGCGGCCATCCAGAGTGGCGCCGGTGAGAGTGGCCCCGGCCCCGGCGTAGTACGACACCAGCAGTCGGTTGTCGCCCGGCCTGGTGCGGTAGGGCGGGTGGTCCTCCCGCAGCGTGACGTAACCAGGCAGGCCGGAGGCCGGGGCCCGGTTGGTCAGGGTCACGGTCACGGTGACGGGGCGGCCGCCGCTGGTGCAGCCGCCCGCTTCCCAGACCAGGCGCCGGTCGAGGTAGTAGTCCAGTTTGGAGCCCGCCGCGTTGTTCACCACGAGCCCCGCGAAGGGGCTGGGGGAGTCCGGGAGCGTGCCCGAGTAGGGGCGCGACTCCAGGAGGCGCTGCTCTTGCGCGTGGGCGCTCCACACCTTCAGCCGTCCCTCCCGCTGGGCGTCGTTCACAGCGACGAGCAGTGGGGGCAGGCGGCGTGTGTCGTCGGCAGCCGCGAGCAGGGGCCCGGCGGCGGCGCGGGCCGCGTCGACGAAGAACGCCTTGCGCCGGGCGACGTCGTCGTAGATCGCGTAGCTGGCCCGCTCGGTGAGATCCACGACGTTGTCGGCGGTGAGCTGGGTGCCGTCGGCCATCCGGGCCGGGCCGGTGACCCGCAGGAAACGGCTCAGCGTCACGGGGTCGATGGCGATCGCGCCGTCCACGCGCTCGCCGGTGTGCTCGCGCCAGTACGCGGCCCAGATACGGGCCGCGTAGGGGAAGTGCGGGCTCATGTTGGAGTTGGGCCACGTACGGGTCGGCTCGTCGCGCTGGTAGCGGGCGTCGAAGTCGGCTCCCAGGTCGATGTCCGCCTTCGCCGTGGCCATCTCGGTGTTGTTGCCGAACCGCTCGAAGGACAGGTGGCCGTGCTGGGCTCGCAGCACGGCGAAGGCCCCCGGCAGGCCGCCGGTGCCGCGTGCCTCGGCGAGGTTCTGGAAGGCGAGGAAGTAATGCCGTTCCCCCTCTGCGCCGAGCATCGGTGGCAGGACACGAGCCGCCACGGACGCGTCGGTCATCACCGGGGCGAGGCGGTCGAGCTGCTTCGCGAGCCCGGCACGGGCCCGGTCGGCCGACGGCAGCCAGGTGGACCGGGGCAGCCCGTGCACCTCGGCCCGCACCTCGGCTGCCACGCGCGCGGCCCGGGCGACGTCCGGCGCGTGCCGCCCCAACGCCGTGAGGGCCTCGGACATCCCCGCGCCATGGCCGTCCGGCCTGGGCTGGGGCAAGGCGCGCGCCAGCGGGGCCAGCACCTCGCCGGCCAGGCGGTCCGCCGCGTAGGCGGCGCCGCGCACGGTCCTGACCGGCTCCCCGAGGAAGGGCAGGGCGGCGGCGGAGTACCAGGCCGGGCCGGTGGTGAGGCGGTGCGCCCGTGCGGAGTGGGCGGCGGCGGAACGCACCGCCTGTTCCCAGGATCTGGTGGCGGCGGGCGGCGCCCCGGCGGCGGAGCCGCGCGTCGACGCGGGCGCCGTCGACTGCCGTAGCGCGTAGAGGTCCCGCTGGGCCGCCATCAGCTCTGAACGGGCGAGCAGTCCGGTGACACCGATCCAGGCGGCGCCGGCCAGCGGGAGCGCCGCGGCGGCCAGCAGGCCGTACCTGAGCACACGACGGCGGCCCGGCGCCCGGCCGCCGGAGCGGCGGGGGCGGCCGGGCACGGGGACGGCGTCCCGGTCAGGACCGGGACGCCGTGATACCGCCGTAGTCAGGTCCCGCTCCGTCATGAATTGCGGCGACGGCGCACGGCCATCATCGCGCCGGTGCCCGCCGCGAGCAGCCCCGCTGCGGTGCCGCCCAGCGCCAGGGCCTTCTCGTTGCCGGTCTTCGCGAGGCTCGGGCGGTGCTGGTCGTGTCCGCCGTGTTCCCTGTCTCCCTTGTCGCCCTTGTGGTCGTTGTCGTGGTCGCCCTTGTGGTCGCCGTCGTGGTCGCCCTTGTGGTCGCCCTTGTGGTCGCCGTCGTGGTCGCCCTTGTGGTCGCCGTCGTGGTCTCCCTTGTGGTCACCGTCGTCGTCGCCGTCGTGGTGGCCCTCCTTGCGCGTCACCGTGATTTCGGTGGATGCCTCCAGCCTGGGGTCTTTGCCCTCCAGCTCGAAGACGTGCTCCCCAGGCTCGGTGCGCTTGGGGATCTCCACGCGGCCCCTGACGGTTCCGTTGTCGTCCGCCCTGAACTTGCCCAGGAAGATCTCATGCCTGTTGTCCAGCTCCGCGATGACCTTCTGGTCGGGGGAGAAGCAAGTGCCCACGAATTCCAGGGTGCCTCCGGCGCGCACCTTCTTGGGGTGGACCTTGACATGCGGGGGCTGCGGCGGGTACGCCGGGCATGGCGTCGGCGGGTAGGGATCCGCGTGGGCGGTCGACATCCCCACCAGTGGTGCGGCGACAAGTACGGCAGCTGATCCTGCCGCTGCCAGAGCAGTTCGCCACCTGGGCGATGCTGTCATCTTCTTCACTCTCCTCGACTTCGGTCCGGGCCGGGCTGCAGCGTCAGCCGTAATCAAGATCAGGAATACATCGAATATATGGGGAATACCGACACCAAATCGCCTGAAGTTGCCCAGAAGCCATCGGATGGTGTAGCGGTCGCCCTCGATGGAGCACGGCGTCACCCCGGCGAAGTGGCCGGGCGGTGTACGACGCAAGGGTCGTTCGGCGGGCCGACATGAGGGTGGCTCCCCCGGTTGAGGCGTGCGAGTCCCTATCTTCAGCTGCACGTATAGGGAACGGAACATCCCATTTCGGGCCGTTCCCTCCGTTCTATGAGGGGTGCAGCTTGGATCTCCACGGATTCCTGAAGGCTCTTGCCAGACGCTGGCCGACTGTCGTGGCCTGTCTGGTCCTCGCCGTCGGTGCGGCGGTCGCCATGACGAGTTTGAGCACTCCTGTGTACGAGGCAAGAGCACAGCTCTTCGTCGCCACCCGCACCGCCGAGGACACCGCCCAGATGAACCAGGGCCAGAGCTTCTCGCAGGCGCGCGTGCAGTCGTACGCCGAGATCGTGACGACCCGACAGGTCACCGCTCCCGTGGTGAAGGAGCTGGGGCTGCACACCACACCGGAGAAACTGGCCGCTCAGATCAAGGCCGTTGCCCCGCTCAACACCGTGCTCATCAACATCACGGTCAGGGACACCGTGCCCCGGCGTGCGGCGCGCATCGCCAACGCCGTCGCGGAACGGTTCAGTTCGGTCGTCGAGCGACTGGAGACGCCCAAGCAGGACCCCTCGAAGCGGTCCAGGGGGAACCGCACGGGCGACAACGGCGCGACCATCTCTCCCGTCTCCCTGGGGGTCACGCAGGAGGCCGTCGCCCCCACGGTTCCGGTCTCGCCGCGCCCGATGCTCAACCTGGCCGTGGGAGTTCTCGGCGGCCTGTTCCTCGGTGCCGGGCTCGTCGCCCTTCGTGAGACCCTCGACACCACCTTCAAGGCCAGCGAGGCACTGGGCGAGTTCACCGCGCTGCCGGGGCTCGGCACCATCCCCTACGACAGGAACGCCCCCAAGCAGCCGCTCGTCAGCGCCGACGGCCACTCCAGGCGCGCCGAGGCGTTCCGCAAGCTGCGGACCAACCTCCAGTTCTCCCAGGTCGACGACCCGCCGCGGATCATCGTGGTGACGAGTTCGCTGCCCGGTGAGGGCAAGACCAACACCGCGGTGAACCTCGCGCTCTCGCTCGCCGAGGCGGGTGTCTCCACCTGTCTGGTGGACGCCGACCTGCGCCGCCCGTGCGTGGCCCCGACGTTCGGCCTGGTCCAGGACGCCGGTCTGACCACGGTGCTCATCGGGCACGCCCGCATCAAGGACGTGGTGCAGCAGGTCGCCGGAGGGCTCTCGGTACTCGCCGGCGGTGCCGTACCGCCGAACCCCACGGAGCTGCTCGCCTCGGCACGCATGGAAGAGGTACTGCGCGAACTGGCGGACACCTACGAGACCGTGATCGTCGACACCGCGCCGCTGCTGCCGGTCGCCGACACTCTCGGACTGGCGTCGCTCGCTCAGGGCACGCTGCTCGTCGTCCGCGCCGCCAAGCCCAGCCGGGACCAGGTACGCACCGCCAGTGAATCACTGGAGCGCGTGGGCGCCCGCATCCTCGGCACCGTCTTCAGCATGGCTCCGGTTTCCACGGGCGGTCGCTACGGCCGCTACGGCCGCTACGGTCGCTACGGCGCCTACGGGCAGTACGGCGAACTGCCCGCTCCCCGTACAGCGCTCCGGCGGGAGGAGGCGGTCGCGCCCGCGGTGACGCGACCAGCGGGCGAGAAATGACCGGCGTCCTTTTCGTCTGTACGGGCAACGTGCACCGCTCGGTCTTCGCCGAGCGGCTGCTGTCCGCCCGGCTTCCGCCCGGCTCGGCCGTGCGGCCGGAGAGCGCCGGAACAGAGGCGTGGCACGGCTCCGGCGTGGACGGTTCCACCAGAGCGGTGCTGGAGGAACTGGGCGCCGACGGCTCCGGCTTCGTGTCGCGCCCGCTCACCGCGCGGCTCGTCGCCGACGCCGCGCTGGTCCTCGGGCTGGCGCGCGAGCACCGGGAAGCGGCCGTGCGCCTCGCGCCGTCGGCAATGCGGCGCTGCTTCACGCTGAAGGAGTTCGTGCGTCTCGCCGCAGGGGAAGCCGAGGGCACGCCGGACGGCGGGAGACCGGGGGGTGCGGGCGGTCTCGACGGCGTGGTGATGGCCGTGGCCGCCCGCCGGGGTGTCGTCACCGCCGTCCCGCCGGACGAGGACGACATCGCGGACCCCTTGGGGATGCCCCAGCACGTGCTGTACGGGTGTGCTCGTGAGATCGACGCAGAGGTAAGCAGGCTCGCCCGGCTGTTGGATCCCGGCCCCGTCCGGTGATCCGCGTCGCCGAGCCAGACGTGACCGGGTGCGGTGCGAACGGCACGCCGAAGTACCGCCGCTGTTCATCGCAAATCATGACATTCTGCTTATCTTGGGGTCGTGCTTTACGGGATCGCAGCCGCCACCACCGCCCTCCTCCTCGCCGCCGTGCTCGCGGCGCTGCTCAGGACGCCCGCCCTGCGGCTCGGGCTTGTCCAGCGGCGGCGGGCGCGACCCGTGCCGGTGGTCGGCGGCGTGGCCGTCGTGGCCGCCGTTTGCCTCGTCGCGGGGGCGGGGGACTGGACGGGCGCCGCGCCGCTCGGTTCGGGGGTCGGGGAACTGCTGCTCGCCGGGGTCGCCGTGGCCGCGCTCGGGCTGGTCGGGGACGTCTGGCGGCTGAAGACACGGTTTCTGGTGGCCGGTGCGGCGGTCGCGGCGGCCTGTGTCGTGCCGTACGACGAGACCGGAGCTCCGGCGGGGATCCTCGCCGTCCTCTGGATCGCCCTCGTCGCCGCGGCCTTCAGGGGGCTCGACCATGCCGACGGGCTCGCGGGCACTGTCGGGGTGCTGACCGCCTTCGGGGTGGCGGGGTGTGCGGCGGCCGAGGTGATGGACGGGCTCGCGGTACTGCTGAGCGTGCTCGCCGCCGCGCTCACCGGCTTCCTCATGCACAACTGGCATCCCGCGCGGGTCGCGCTGGGCTCCTGCGGCTCCCTCTTCACCGGTTTCGTGCTGGCATCCGCCGCCGTGTTCAGCCGCACCGGGTACGACCTGGCCTCCAGTGCGGGCGTGCTGTTCGCGCTCGGGGCGGTGCCGGTCGCCGACGCCGTCCTCGTCCTTCTGTCGCGGCGGCTGGCCGGACGCCCGCTGCGGCGGACGGGTCCGGATCATCTCGCCCACCGGCTGCGGCGCCTCGGGCTCACCTCGCCGGGCGCGACGGTCGTGCTCGGCGCGGGGGCGTTCGCCGCACTGCTCGTCGGGGTCCTCGTGCACACCGGCTGGGCCGGCCGGAACGCCGTGGTGTGGGTGGTCGGCGGGGCCATTGCCGTCGTACTCGGACTGCTGCGGATTCCGGCGTACGGGTCCCGGCGGGCGCAGGTCTACGGGCCGCGACGGCAACCCGAGATCTACGTGCGGCCGCCACGACGGCCCACGTCGTCTTCGCAGGTCAGAACGCATTCGCATGTAAGGAACGCATAAGACCTGAGTCGCCTCGACTCAGGTCTGTTGACCCAGCGGGAGCCGTCGTGCACACTTGAGTCCGTTCCACTCAAGTCAGCTGGAGGAATCAACCATGGCACGTGCGGTCGGCATCGACCTGGGCACGACTAACTCCGTCGTCAGCGTTCTGGAAGGCGGCGAGCCCACCGTCATCACCAACGCCGAGGGCGCCAGGACCACGCCGTCCGTCGTCGCCTTCGCCAAGAACGGCGAGGTGCTCGTCGGCGAGGTCGCCAAGCGCCAGGCGGTCACCAACGTGGACCGCACCATCCGCTCGGTGAAGCGCCACATGGGCACCGACTGGAAGATCGCGCTGGACGGGAAGGACTTCAACCCGCAGCAGATCTCCGCCTTCATCCTGCAGAAGCTGAAGCGCGACGCCGAGGCGTACCTGGGCGAGAAGGTGACCGACGCGGTCATCACCGTCCCGGCGTACTTCAACGACTCCGAGCGCCAGGCCACCAAGGAGGCCGGTGAGATCGCCGGTCTGAACGTCCTGCGCATCGTCAACGAGCCGACGGCCGCCGCGCTGGCCTACGGCCTCGACAAGGACGACCAGACGATCCTCGTCTTCGACCTCGGTGGCGGCACCTTCGACGTGTCCCTGCTGGAGATCGGCGACGGCGTCGTCGAGGTGAAGGCCACCAACGGTGACAACCACCTCGGTGGTGACGACTGGGACCAGCGCATCGTCGACTTCCTGGTCAAGCAGTTCCAGTCCGGCCACGGCGTGGACCTGAGCAAGGACAAGATGGCCCTCCAGCGCCTCCGTGAGGCTGCCGAGAAGGCCAAGATCGAGCTGTCCTCCTCCACCGAGACCTCGATCAACCTGCCCTACATCACGGCGTCCGCCGAGGGCCCGCTGCACCTGGACGAGAAGCTCACCCGGGCCCAGTTCCAGCAGCTGACGGCCGACCTGCTGGAGCGCACCAAGACCCCGTTCCACAACGTCATCAAGGACGCGGGCATCGCCCTGTCCGAGATCGACCACGTGGTGCTCGTCGGTGGCTCCACCCGTATGCCCGCCGTCGCCGAGCTCGTCAAGGAGCTGACCGGCGGCAAGGAGGCCAACAAGGGTGTGAACCCGGACGAGGTCGTCGCCATCGGCGCCTCGCTCCAGGCCGGTGTCCTCAAGGGCGAGGTCAAGGACGTCCTGCTGCTCGACGTCACCCCGCTGTCCCTCGGTATCGAGACCAAGGGCGGCATCATGACCAAGCTGATCGAGCGCAACACCACGATCCCGACCAAGCGCTCCGAGATCTTCACGACGGCGGAGGACAACCAGCCGTCGGTGCAGATCCAGGTCTACCAGGGCGAGCGCGAGATCGCGGCGTACAACAAGAAGCTCGGCATGTTCGAGCTGACCGGTCTGCCGCCGGCCCCGCGCGGTGTCCCGCAGATCGAGGTGTCCTTCGACATCGACGCCAACGGCATCATGCACGTGACCGCCAAGGACCTGGGCACGGGCAAGGAGCAGAAGATGACCGTCACCGGCGGCTCCTCGCTGCCGAAGGACGAGGTCGACCGGATGCGCCAGGAGGCCGAGCAGTACGCGGAGGAGGACCACCGCCGCCGCGAGGCCGCCGAGACCCGCAACCAGGGCGAGCAGCTCGTCTACCAGACGGAGAAGTTCCTCAAGGACAACGAGGACAAGGTCCCGGGCGAGATCAAGACCGAGGTCGAGGCCGCCGTCGCCGAGCTGAAGGAGAAGCTCAAGGGCGAGGACACCGCCGAGATCCGCACGGCCACCGAGAAGGTCGCGGCCGTCTCGCAGAAGCTCGGCCAGGCCATGTACGCCGACGCCCAGGCCGCGCAGGCCGGTGGCCCGGAGGGTGCCACCGCCGGTGGTGCCAAGGCTGACGACGACGTCGTCGACGCCGAGATCGTGGACGACGAGCGCAAGGACGGTGCCGCGTGACGGAGGAGACCCCGGGCTTCGAGGAGAAGCCCGACGTCCCCTCCGGCGCGACCCCCGACGACGCCGAGTCGAAGGCCGCCCCCAAGGAGGGGGCGGCCCCGGCCGGGGACGGAACCGCAGATGTGGGTCTGGTGGCCCAGCTGGACCAGGTGCGCACCGCGCTCAGCGAGCGCACGACGGACCTCCAGCGCCTCCAGGCCGAGTACCAGAACTACCGCCGCCGGGTCGAGCGTGACCGGATCGCGGTCAAGGAGATCGCCATCGCGAACCTCCTGACCGAGCTCCTGCCCGTGCTCGACGACATCGGCCGCGCACGGGAACACGGCGAGCTGGTCGGCGGCTTCAAGTCGGTGGCCGAGTCGCTGGAGACCGTCGCGGCCAAGATGGGCCTGCAGCAGTTCGGCAAGGAGGGCGAGCCCTTCGACCCGACGATCCACGAGGCCCTGATGCACAGTTACGCGCCGGACGTCACGGAGACGACCTGCGTGGCGATCCTGCAGCCCGGGTATCGCATCGGCGAGCGCACCATCCGCCCCGCGCGGGTGGCCGTCGCCGAGCCCCAGCCCGGCGCGCAGACCGCCAAGGCCGAGGGCGCCGAGGAGAAGAAGACCGAGGCGAAGAAGGCCGACGACAAGGAGAACGGTGGCCCGGAGGAGGGCTGACGTAATCACCGCAGACAGGAAGGAGGGACGTCGGGGATGAGCACCAAGGACTTCATCGAGAAGGACTACTACAAGGTCCTCGGCGTCCCCAAGGACGCCACCGAGGCCGAGATCAAGAAGGCGTACCGGAAGCTCGCCCGCGAGTTCCACCCGGACGCCAACAAGGGCAACGCCAAGGCCGAGGAGCGCTTCAAGGAGATCTCCGAGGCGAACGACATACTCGGCGACCCCAAGAAGCGCAAGGAGTACGACGAGGCGCGCGCCCTGTTCGGCAACGGCGGCTTCCGCCCCGGACCGGGCGCCGGCGGCGGCTCCTTCAACTTCGACCTGGGCGACCTCTTCGGAGGCGGCACGACCACCCAGGGCGGAGGCTTCGGCGGCGGACTCGGTGACGTCTTCGGGGGCCTGTTCAACCGCGGCGGGACGGGGACGACACGTACCCAGCCGCGCCGCGGCCAGGACATCGACACCGAGGTCACGCTGAGCTTCACGGAGGCCATCGAGGGCGCCACGGTGCCCCTCAGGATGTCCTCCCAGGCGCCCTGCAAGGCCTGTTCGGGCACCGGCGACAAGAACGGCACACCGCGCGTGTGCCCGACCTGCGTCGGCACCGGCCAGGTCGCGCGGGGCTCGGGCGGCGGGTTCTCGCTCACCGACCCCTGCCCCGACTGCAAGGGGCGCGGCCTGATCGCCGAGCACCCCTGCATGGAGTGCAAGGGCAGCGGCCGCGCGAAGTCGTCGCGCACGATGCAGGTCCGTATCCCGGCCGGGGTGACCGACGGGCAGCGGATCCGGCTGCGCGGCAAGGGCGCGCCCGGCGAGCGGGGCGGACCGGCGGGCGACCTGTACGTGATGGTTCACGTCGGCGCGCACCCGGTGTTCGGCCGCAAGGACGACAACCTCACCGTCACCGTCCCGGTGACGTTCGCCGAGGCGGCCCTCGGCGGCGAGGTGCGGGTGCCGACGCTCGGCGGCCCCGCCGTCACCCTGAAGCTGCCGCCCGGCACCCCGAACGGCCGCACGATGCGCGCCCGGGGCAAGGGCGCGGTCCGCAAGGACGGCACCCGAGGCGACCTGCTGGTCACCGTCGAGGTGTGTGTCCCGAAGGACCTGTCGGGGAAGGCTCGTGACGCACTGGAGGCGTATCGCGAGGCGACCGCGGACGAGGACCCGCGGGCGGAGCTGTTCGAGGCCGCGAAGGGAGACTGAGAGTGATGGACGGCCGTCGGCGTAACCCGTACGAACTGACCGAGGAGACCCCGGTCTACGTCATCTCGGTGGCGGCCCAGCTCTCCGGACTCCACCCGCAGACGCTGCGCCAGTACGACCGCCTGGGTCTGGTCTCACCGGACCGGACCGCCGGGCGGGGCCGCCGCTACTCGGCCCGCGACATCGAACTGCTGCGCACCGTCCAGCAGTTGTCGCAGGACGAGGGCATCAACCTGGCCGGCATCAAGCGCATCATCGAACTGGAGAACCAGGTCGCCGCGCTCCAGTCCCGCGTCGCGGAGCTGGAGGCGGCCCTGGACGGCGCGGCGGCCGCGATGCAGCAGCGCGAGGCCGCCGTGCACGCCTCCTACCGCCGCGACCTGGTGCCGTACCAGGAGGTGCAGCAGACCAGCGCGCTGGTGGTGTGGCGGCCGAAACGGCAGCACAACGACTGACCGAAAGGGGCCCGGATTCCGGGCCCCTTTCTTTGCCTTCCCATGAACTCCCGTTGAATGGAGGGTCCGTAAAGGGCGTTTGAAGGTGATTCCGCTGCT
Source organism: Streptomyces sp. CoH27 (assembly GCF_020181035.1). Classification (GTDB taxonomy): domain Bacteria; phylum Actinomycetota; class Actinomycetes; order Streptomycetales; family Streptomycetaceae; genus Streptomyces; species Streptomyces camelliae. The sequence continues at coordinate 288,384 of NZ_JAIQYY010000008.1, read as the reverse complement.
CCTTCACAGGGGCAGCTGTGCGTGGTGTTGCGCACTCGTTAAGTAGTTCCGCTTGACGCCAGGTGTGGCCGCCGCGTTGTCTTTTCAGACACCTGGGTCCTATAGGAGCCACCACGTCCGGAACGCACTTGAAGTGAGCCCTCGCATGCGTCGTATCGCCATATCCGTGGCCGCCACCACGATGACCCTCTCGCTGGCCGGCTGCGGCATGCTGGGAGCGACGGGGGACAGCGCGAGCGCGAGCCCGAGCAAGGGCAACGACCTCACGGTGGGTCTGCTGCTGCCGGAGAAGGCGAACACCCGGTACGACAAGTTCGACTACCCCATCATCAAGTCCCAGGTCGCCGAACTCACCAAGAACCAGGGCAAGGTCGAGTACGCCAACGCCGACACGGACGCCTCGCAGCAGAACCAGCAGATGCAGAAGATGATCGACGACAAGGTCGACGTCATCCTGCTCGACGCGGTCGACGCGCACGCGATCGCCGGCGAGGTGCAGAAGGCCAAGGACGCGGGCATCCCGGTCATCGCCTACGACCGGCTCGCCGAGGGCCCGATCGAGGCGTACGTCTCCTTCGACAACGAGCTGGTCGGCGAGGTGCAGGGCCGCAGCCTGCTGGAGGCGCTCGGCTCGCACGTCGACAGCTCCGAGAAGATCGTCATGATCAACGGCTCGCCCACCGACCCGAACGCCAAGCAGTTCAAGGAGGGCGCGCTCTCCGAGCTGAACGGCAAGGTGACGATCGCGGCGACGTACGACACCCTCAAGTGGAAGCCGGAGACGGCCGAGGCCAACATGGCCAAGGCGATCGCCGAGATCGGCAAGAACAACATCGCCGGGGTCTACTCCGCCAACGACGGCATGGCGGGCGGCGTCATCAAGGCCCTGAAGGCGGCCGGCGTCACCAGCCTGCCCCCGATCACCGGCCAGGACGCGGAACTCGACGCGGTCCAGCGGATCCTGAACGACGAGCAGTACATGAGCGTCTACAAGTCCTACCCGGACGAGGCGCAGGCCGCGGCCCAGATGGCCGTCGCCAAGATCCAGGGCAAGGACATCCAGTTCGACGCCCTCACCCAGGACAAGGTCGACAGCCCCACCACCAAGAGCATCCCGGCCAAGCTGATCCAGCCGGTCGCCCTGACCAAGAGCAACATCAAGTCCACGGTCATCGCGGACGGCATCTACACGGTGGGCGACATCTGCACCGCCAAGTACAAGGCGGAGTGCGTCCAGGTCGGCCTGAAGTGAGGCGCACACCCCGGGGTGAGGGGTGAGCCGTGTTGCGGACCCGGTCGGCGCCGCCGCATAGTTGCGCTGCGGAAGTGGCAGCACACCGGGGGTGAAATGGGCGATGGCCGGGCGCGGGGCGGAGGAGCATCCACACGGCGCCGACCGACTGTGCGCGGCCGGCGACCGGGTGTATTCCCGGGCCGTACGGCGCGGACGGGTGCCCCGCACTGACGTCGAGCAGGTGCCCTGCCTGCTGGAACTGGCCTTGCTGCACCCGGACCCCGACGACATGGACTGGCTGGTGCCGACCTCCCCGCAGGAGGTCATGACCCGGCTGCTGCGCGGGGTCTACGACGAGGTCAGCGCGAGCCAGCGCCGGGTGGGCTCGGCGGTGGCCGCGTTCGAGTGGTATGCCGGTCTCGGCCGGCAGCTGCACGCGCTGGCGGCCCCGGCCGAGGGCAGCGCCATCCGGGTCCTGGACGGCCTGTCCCGGATCCAGGCGGCCATGGACGAGGCGACCGAGGCGTGCACCACCGAGGTGCTCACCGTGCAGCCGGGCGGCATCCGCCGCGAGGCGGAACTCACCGAGGGCCTGCACCGCGCCCTGGCCCTGCGCGGCAGGGGGGTCCGCATGCGCGACCTCTACACGCACGTGGCCCGCCACGGCCAGGGCCTGCTGAACTACCTGGAGCTGATGGGCGACACGGTGGAGGCCCGCACCCTGGACGAGGTCATCGACCGGCTGATCCTCTTCGACCGCACGGTGGCGTTCGTCCCGGCCAATGCGGACCGCACGATGGCCCTGGAACTGCGCCACCCGGCGCTGGTGGGATACCTGGTCACGGTCTTCGAACGGCTCTGGCGCCTGGCGATCCCGCTGACGGCCCCGCTCCCCGACACGGGCATCGAGGGCATCTCCCACCGCGAGCAGTCCATCGCGGCGCTGCTGGCGGAGGGCCACCAGGACGCGGTGATCGCCGAGCGCCTCGGCATCAGCGTGCGCACCTGCCGCGCCCACATCGCCCGCCTCTCGGAGACCCTGGGCGCGGCCAGCCGTACCCAGCTGGGCGTCCGCATCGCCCAGGTGGGCCTGGACGGCCGCTCCTCCGCCGTCTCGGCGACCGCGCTCACGGCTCCCGATCCACCATCCCCGACCGTGCGATGAGGTAGCCGAGCTGGGCCCGGCTGTCGCTGCCGAGGGTGGCGGCGAGTTTGGCGATGTGGAGGCGGGCGGTGCGGATGTTCATGCCGAGGCGTTCGGCGATGGCGGCGTCGGTGTGGCCCTCGATGAGGAGGGTGGCGATGGCGCGCTGACGGGGGGTGACGCCGCCCACGGACGGCTGCTGGGGGGTCCGCGGGTACAGGGGGGTGGCCAGGTGCCAGAACCGGTCGAAGACGGTCACGAAGTAGTCGACCAGGGCCGGGACACGGATTTCCAGGGCGAGCGTGCGGTCCTTGTTCGCGGGGATGAAGGCGATGCCGCGGTCGACGACGATCAGCCGCTCGGTGACTTCGTTCAGGGTGCGGGCCTGCACATCGCCCCGCAGCAGTTCGTACCGGCTGTGGACGGTGGGCGCGTGACGCAGCGTGTGCTGGTAGAGGGTGCGGATACGGCCGCCCCGGTCGAGCAGGGCCTGGTCACGGTCGAGGGAGAGGGCCCGCCGTTCGAGCGGCAGAGTGGTGTGCGCGACGTGCGGCTGGATGGTCAGCAGCTCCGCGGAGGCGTCGGCCATGGCGTGGGAGATGGCCGAGTTGATCCTGTCGGGGCCGCTGTGGACGCGGATGTCCGGTGTCTCACCGACGGTACCGGTGGGCTCGGAGCCGGCGCGCAGCAACGGCTCGAAGGCCCGGGCGAGCCGGGTCTCCCGCCGGCGTTCGTCGGCGATGCGTTCCGCGGAGGTGCGCAGCAGTTCCTGGAGGGCGACGGCCGCGGGGACGGGTTCGAGCCGGTCCAGGTCCGCGATGGCTGGCTGAAGCAGCCCGAAGGCCAGCAGACAGGGTGCCGCCGCTGCCTCCGTACGGCTGAGCCGCCCCTCGCGCAGGGCGCGTTCGTACAGCTCCGTACCTGCCGTACACAGCTCTTCGGGTCCGTGCTGCGGGTGCGGTGCCCCACTCAATGGGCCTCCTGTCGTGGGTTCGTCACCGGTCCCGGTCGAGCATGCCGGACTGGGCGATGAGGTAGCCGAGCTGGGCGCGGCTGCCGCTGCCCAGGGCCTGCGCGAGCTTGGCGATGTGGGCGCGGCAGGTGCGGACGTTCATGCCGAGGCGGCGGGCTATGGCCTCGTCGACGTGGCCCTCCACCAGGAGCTTGGCGATGGAGTGCTGGATCTCGGTGATGCCGTCGGGCGCGGTCTCGTACCGGCCGCCGGCGCTCAGCGGAACCGCCCGGTCCCACATGAACTCGAACACCTTGATCAGATAGCGGACCAGGCCCGGCTGGCGTACCTCCAGGGCGACCTGCTGGTCGTCCCGGGTGGGGATGAAGGCGACGGTCTCGTCGCAGATGATGAGCCGCTCCACCAGTTCGTCGACCGTGCGGTACTCCGCCTTGCCGTTGGCCAGCTGGGCGACGTAGGCGAGCTTCTCCGGGTTGTACCGGGCGGTGTGCTGGTACAGCGTGCGGATGCGGACCCCGCGCTCGATGAGCGGTCTGTCGCGTTCGAGGCCCCGCAGGAGGTTCTGCTCGGACAGCCGGTCGCTCGGCTGGACGGTGAGCACCTCCGTCTGGCACTGCGTGGTGGCCAGGTTCAGCGCCGCGTTGATGCGCTCCCCGCCCTCCAGCACGGTGATGGAATCGGCGGTGGCCGCCATGCGACTGCTGAGCATCATGAACGGCTCGAATGTATCGGCAAGTTGGATGGACAGCCGCCTGCGCTCCGCGATCTCCCGTTCCAGGGGGCTGAGTCGCTGGGCCAGGGCCACGGGCGCGGGCAGCGGGCGCAGCCACTCCGAATCGTCGGGATCGGGGTGCAGGAGGGCGAACTCCAGCAGGCAGGGGGCGGATTCCACCTCTGTTCGGGCGATACGTCCGGCGCGCAGGGCATCGGCGTAGAGACGGCCACCTTCCTCGCACATCTCAGTCACCGCATGGGGATGTGTAGCTTTATCCCGATTCGTTCCCAAATCTCCACCCCCCAGGGTCCTGAACATGCAGGAACATGATGCATCGATTATGTGGTCATGACGTGCTCGAATGAGCCATCGTCGTACTGGACGGGGGAAGAGGGGACCTTCAAGTGAGGACGAAGCCGACTATGGGCAAGAGACTGCTTCGCTCGGTACTTGTCGCCGCTTTCTCCGTGGGGCTGACCGCGGGGGTGCTGAGCGGCTTCGCGAGCGAGAAGGGCGACGTGCGGGCGGATACCACCTGGCCGGCGGTCGCGCACACCAACGTGAGCGCGATGGACACCACCTGGCCGGCGGTCGCGCAGACCAAGGCGAGCGCGATGGACACCACCTGGCCGGCGCTTCCTGAGGACGGCGTGAGGAGCTGACGTGACCACCCCGCCAGACGACCGTTCCTTCCGCCGCGAAATGGCCACGGCCTACCGCTCCGGCTGGCACTTCATCGACCTGGTCACCGCCATCCCCCACAGCGGCGACTCGCTGATGGTGACCGTGTTCGGTGAGCCGGTGGTCGTGACGCGGGACGAGGACGGGGACGTGCGGGCGTACCGATGCCTGCGCAAGCCGCGTGGCGCGCCCCAGCCGGTGCGCTGTGCCATCCGGTACGGAATGATCTTTGTGAACCTGGACCAGCGGGACCACCGGCTTGCCGAGCCGGCGGACCCCGATCTGCGAACCATCTCGG
>NZ_JAIQYY010000008.1:116800-283228 GCF_020181035.1 Streptomyces sp. CoH27 | reverse complement strand
GGCCCCGCCGCTGCAGTTTGCGGGGACATTTCGGGGTATGGGCGCGCTCCCGCGGTGGCCGAAAGTAGTCGGCCGTCTCAGCCATGTCCCAGGGCCCGCTCGACCTCGATCTCGATCACCACGCGGGCCGGATTCGGCCCCGGTGTCCGCTCGTAGCGCTCGGCGTAGCGCCGGACCGCCTCCGCGACCCGTTCCGGTTCCGTCCGTATCCGCGCCCGGCCCTCCAGCGTGGCCCAGCGCCGGCCGTCCACCTGGCACACCGCCACCCGGGCGCCCTCACTTCCGGCCGCGCGCACGTGCCGCACCTTCGTGCTGGTCCCGTTGGTGATCACCCGGGCCAGCCCGGCCTCCGCGTCGTATGTCACCCCGACCGGCACCACGTGCGGGCTGCCGTCGGGCCGGAGCGTGGTCAGCGTGCACAGGTGCCGTTCCCGCCAGAAGATCAGGTATTCGTCGGAGTGCTTCAGCATGCCCGCAACCTAGTGCCCCCACGTTCTCCCGCCCACCTTGAGCGGAATAGACTCAACTTTGTGTACGCTGCTTAAGTCAGCAGTGGAAGAGAGTCGCGCAGGAGGAGAACGGACACGTGGACGCCGAGCTGACCAACAGGAGCCGGGACGCGATCAACGCGGCGAGCAACCGCGCCGTGACCGAGGGACACCCGGACCTCACCCCCGCTCATCTGCTGCTGGCTCTGCTCCAGGGCCAGGACAACGCGAACATCATCGACCTGCTCGCGGCCGTCGACGCCGATCAGGCCGCCGTACGCTCCGGTACGGAGAAGATCCTGGCCACGCTGCCCAGCGTGACCGGGTCCACCGTCGCGCCGCCGCAGCCCAACCGCGAGCTGCTGGCCGTGCTCGCCGACGCCGGTGAGCGCGCGAAGGACCTCGGCGACGAGTACCTGTCCACCGAGCACCTGCTCATCGGCATCGCCGCGAAGGGCGGCCGGGTCGCCGAGGTGCTCCAGGCGCAGGGCGCCGATGCGAAGAAGCTGCTGGAGGCCTTCAAGAAGGCCAGGGGAGGACGCCGCGTGACCACCGCCGACCCCGAGGGTCAGTACAAGGCCCTGGAGAAGTTCGGCACCGACTTCACCGCCGCCGCCCGCGAGGGCCGGCTGGATCCGGTCATCGGGCGGGACCAGGAGATCCGGCGGGTCGTGCAGGTGCTGAGCCGTCGTACGAAGAACAACCCCGTCCTCATCGGCGAGCCCGGTGTCGGCAAGACGGCCGTCGTGGAGGGGCTCGCGCAGCGGATCGTCAAGGGGGACGTCCCCGAGTCCCTCAAGGACAAGCGGCTCGTCTCCCTCGACCTCGGCGCGATGGTCGCCGGGGCCAAGTACCGGGGCGAGTTCGAGGAGCGGCTGAAGGCCGTGCTCGGCGAGATCAAGGACTCCGACGGGCAGATCATCACCTTCATCGACGAGCTGCACACCGTGGTCGGGGCGGGGGCGGGCGGCGACTCCGCCATGGACGCGGGCAACATGCTCAAGCCCATGCTCGCCCGTGGTGAGCTGCGGATGGTCGGGGCGACGACGCTCGACGAGTACCGCGAGCGGATCGAGAAGGACCCGGCGCTGGAGCGGCGCTTCCAGCAGGTGCTGGTCGCCGAGCCGACGGTGGAGGACACGATCGCGATCCTCCGCGGCCTGAAGGGCCGGTACGAGGCCCACCACAAGGTGCAGATCGCCGACAGCGCGCTGGTGGCGGCGGCCACCCTCTCCGACCGCTACATCACCTCCCGTTTCCTTCCCGACAAGGCCATCGACCTGGTCGACGAGGCGGCCTCCCGGCTCCGTATGGAGATCGACTCGTCCCCCGTCGAGATCGATGAACTCCAGCGCGCCGTCGACCGGTTGAAGATGGAGGAGCTGGCGATCGCCAAGGAGACCGACCCGGCCTCCGTCACCCGCCTGGAGAAGCTGCGCCGCGACCTCGCCGACAAGGAGGAGGAACTGCGCGGCCTGACCGCCCGCTGGGAGAAGGAGAAGCAGTCCCTCAACCGGGTCGGCGAGCTCAAGGAACGCCTGGACGACCTGCGTGGCCAGGCCGAACGCGCCCAGCGCGACGGCGACTTCGACCGCGCGGCCAAGCTGCTGTACGGCGAGATCCCCACGCTGGAGAAGGAGCTGGAGGCCGCCTCCGAGGCCGAGGAGGAGGCCGCCCAGGACACGATGGTCAAGGAGGAGGTCGGCTCCGACGACATCGCCGACGTCGTCGCCGCCTGGACCGGCATCCCCGCCGGGCGCCTGCTGGAGGGCGAGACGCAGAAGCTGCTGCGCATGGAGGAGGAGCTGGGCAAGCGGCTCATCGGCCAGACCGAGGCCGTACGGGCCGTGTCGGACGCCGTACGACGCGCACGCGCCGGGATCGCCGACCCCGACCGCCCCACCGGATCGTTCCTCTTCCTCGGCCCGACGGGCGTCGGCAAGACCGAACTCGCCAAGGCCCTCGCCGACTTCCTCTTCGACGACGAGCGGGCCATGGTCCGCATCGACATGTCGGAGTACGGCGAGAAGCACAGCGTGGCCCGCCTGGTCGGCGCGCCTCCCGGCTACGTCGGCTACGAGGAGGGCGGCCAGCTGACGGAGGCCGTGCGCAGGCGGCCGTACACCGTCGTGCTGCTGGACGAGGTGGAGAAGGCCCACCCCGAGGTCTTCGACATCCTGCTCCAGGTCCTGGACGACGGACGCCTGACGGACGGACAGGGCCGTACGGTCGACTTCCGCAACACCATCCTGGTGCTCACCTCCAACCTGGGCAGCCAGTACCTGATCGACCCGATCACCGGTGAGGAGGAGAAGAAGCAGCAGGTCCTGGAGGTCGTCCGGGCCTCCTTCAAGCCGGAGTTCCTCAACCGGCTGGACGACCTGGTGGTCTTCTCGGCCCTCGACAAGGCCGAGCTGGAGCGGATCGCGCAGCTCCAGATCGACCGGCTGGGCAGGCGGCTGGCCGAGCGCCGGCTCACCCTGGAGGTCACGCCCGAGGCGCTGGCCTGGCTCGCCGAGGAGGGCAACGACCCGGCCTACGGCGCCCGGCCGCTGCGCCGCCTGGTGCAGACCACCATCGGCGACCGGCTCGCCCGGGAGATCCTCTCCGGCGAGATCAAGGACGGCGACACGGTCCGCGTGGACCGCTTCGGCGAGGGGCTGCTGGTGGGGCCGGCGACCGGGAAGACGCTGTGACTTCGGACGGCTCGCTGCTTCGCGGTGAGTATCGAGTCGATAGATGATGTTTGACGTAACCTCCCGGCAGGTCGGCTCGTTCCTCCAGCCGGGAGGGATGTCATATGAAGCGAGTACTGGCGGTTCAGCGCATCAGCCGTGACACGGAGGCTTCGTCGGCGCTCACGCGGCAGGACGAGGCGCTCACGATCGCGCTGCGACGGCGTGGTTACACCGAGGTGGGGCGCGTCGTCGACGCCACTGTGTCCGGCGCTGTGCACCTCGACCACCGCCCCAGCCTGAGGAAGTGGCTCAACGAGCCTCTTGTGCACGAGTGGGATGTCCTCATGGTCACCGAGCAAGACCGCATCACTCGCGATGACATGCACTGGTGGCACTTCGTCGACTGGATCCTCAAGAACGGGAAGGACATCGAAGTCCTCGACGATCCGACGTTCGACATCCACTCCGAGGAGGGCCGGATGCTGGCGGGGATCAAGGCGGCCCAGGCTGCCAAGTACCGCAAGTCAGTCCAGGCCAAGCAGCTCGACCGCACGCAGTTCTTCCGCGACAACAGGCTGTGGAACGGCGGAATCTGGCCGTTCGGCTACTGTGCCGAGGTGTTCACCCATCTGGGTGAGTCCCGCAAACGCCTGGCTGTCGACCCCCACACCTCACGGCTCGTGCGTGAGGCGTACGAGCGCATCGTCCATGGTGGCGACACGGTCTACGCCGTGGCGCAGGACTGGAATGCGCGGGGTGTACCCAGCGCCCGGGACCACCAGCGCAGGGAACAGAACAAGGGCCTTCCGGAACATGAGCGCAGGCCTGAGAAGGGGACGCTCTGGTCGGTGACCCCTCTGCGCAACATGCTGAGGTCGCCCGCTCTGATCGGCGTGATGATGCATCGCTCCGAACCTGTCCTGGACGAGGACGGAGAGCCGGTGGTCTGGGCGGATCCCATCCTCACCCCTCAGGAGTTCGCGGCCCTCCAGGACGCGATCACCACCGAGAGGAACACGGGAGAGCCCAGGTCGGCAAAGGGCTGGCGCACTCCTCTCCTCGGCGTGCTCTTCTGCATCTGCGGCAGGCCCATGTACGTGCGGCACCAGAAGAACCGCCTGGCCGACGGTACGGTGCGTGTGCTCACCTACTACCAGTGCCGTTCCGTCTCCGAGATGAACCGCTGTGAGGCTCCCGCGACCTGGCGCGCCGAGAGTCTCCACGAGACCGTTGAGCGGCGCTTCCTGGATGCGGCCGGCGATCTGACAGAGACGAAACGCACTTACGTGCCGGGACGGGACCACGCGGCGGCGATCGCCGAGTTGCGGGCGGCCCTCGTCAACCTCACCGCCGCCGTCGGACAGGCGGCCAGCGCCCTGGCCGTCGAGGCCTTGGCCCGGCAGATGGACGAGCACGCCAGGACCATCGAGCGGCTGGAGGCCGATCCAGCGGTCCCCGCCCGGTGGATCGAGGAGCCGACCGGTGCGGTTTACCGCGAACAGTGGTCCGCGAGAGCGGACTGGGACGCCAGGGCGTCCCTCCTCCGTAAAGCTGGTGTTCGCTGTTTCTGTGAGGGTACTCACAGATCGGGCACCGTACACATGTATGTCCCTGCGGCCGTGCCACGGCAGGACGCAGATCGAATCGACTGCCGTGAGGAGAGAGCCCGCCGTTACTTCGTGGAGCTTCGACAGAGCAAGGGAATGAGGTCGGGATTCTGGTACTCACCTCGCTGATCTGCCACGCGGAGGCGGCTCGCTGCCGGGCAGGTTGCCGGTCGCGGTCCAATAGCGAGAGGGTGGACAGTACGTCTGGTCCCAGCGATGGCCGGACGCGCCAGACGACCGCAGGAGTGTTCAAGTATGTCCATCGACCCGTCCTCGATTCCGAACTTCGGGGGCCAGCCCGAACCGCAGCCCCAGGGACCGGCGGGCCCCGTCCTTCCGGATCAGGACCTCGTGAAGCAGCTCCTCGACCAGATGGAGCTGAAGTACGTCGTCGACGAGGAGGGTGACCTCGCGGCTCCGTGGGAGCAGTTCCGCACGTACTTCATGTTCCGCGGGGAGGCCGACCAGGCGGTCTTCTCGGTGCGGACCTTCTACGACCGCCCCCACAAGATCGACGAGAAGGCGCAGCTGCTGGAGGCCGTCGACGACTGGAACCGCCGTACCCTGTGGCCCAAGGTCTACACCCACACCCACGAGGACGGCACCGTCCGCCTCATCGGCGAGGCCCAGATGCTGATCGGCACGGGCGTCGACATCAACCACTTCGTCTCCTCGACGGTCAGCTGGGTGCGGGCCGCGATCGAGTTCGACAAGTGGCTGCTGGAGCAGCTCGGCCTGGAGCAGGAGCTCGACCAGGCGGCCCAGGGCGACGAGGGGGACACCCCCGAGAGCGACGAGCAGTAGTCCCTACAGGGGAGTGTGCGCGTAGACGACCAGGTACGCGCCGTAGAGATAGCTGAACCCGGCCAGGGTCGCGACCAGCACGGTCGTGTGCCAGGGCCGGGTTCGTGCCAGGCGGACCAGCAGCCGCGCGAGCGGCAGCAGCAGCGGGAACGCCGGCAGCAGGAACCGCGGCTTGGACTCGAAGAAGCCCGACCCGCCGAGCGCGATCAGCAGCAGCACCCCGCTGTGCACGAGCAGCGGCACCGGGGCACGGTCCAGCGCCAGCAGCACGAACAGCACCGTCCCGGCCGTCACGATCAGCAGCGTCACCGGGAACACGAACGGGCTGCCGTGCGCCACCATCAGATGCACGAAGTGCAGCGAGCCCCGCCCGAAGTCGAACCTCGACCCCCACTGCCGCTGCACCTCGAAATAGCCGCCCAGCGGATCACCCTCGTGCAGGCCGACCCGCAGCACGTACCCCGCCCAGCCCAGCGGGGCGAGCGCCGCGCCCGTCCACAGCCTGTGGGAAACCTTTCCGCGCCGCCGCCACACCGCACATGCGGCCGTGGCCAGTACGGCGGCGGCGACCGCGAACCCGTTCGGCCGGGACAGCCCCGCGAGCGCCGCCAGCGCGCCCGCCCACAGCCAGTTGCCGGCCAGCAGCGCGTACAGCGACCAGGCCGCCAGCGCGGTCAGCAGCGGCTCGGTGTACGCCATCGACAGCACCACCGAGTGCGGCAGCAGCCCCCACAGCAGCACCAGCGCGATCCCGGTGGACCGCCCGTGCAGCAGGTCGCCGACCGCGTAGATCCCGGCGGCGGCCACCGCGGCCGCGGCCCACGAGATCAGCAGCCCGGCCGCGCCCCCGGTGACCGGCAGCACCGCCGTCACGGCCCGCACCAGTGCCGGGTACAGCGGGAAGAAGGCCAGGTCGCTGTGGACGCCCGGGGCGTGGGAGGGCAGGTCGTGGCCATAGCCGTGCACGGCGATGCCCAGGTACCAGACCGAGTCCCAGGACCGGCCGAGCAGCGTGAGCGGGCGCTGGTCGGCGAGCGTGGCGACGAGCGTGAGCACGGCCGCGCCGGCGAGCCGGGCGCCGAGGAAGAGGCCTACGGCGACGAGGTGCGGCGCCGGCTTCGGCGTGATGATGGGGCGGGCGCTGAGAGCGGTGCGGAGGGGGCTGGCGTGGGTCACATCTGAGCACCTTGCGTGACGCTCGTTTCGGCCGTGCGGTGACGCGCCGTCAGGTTGCGTCTCGTCGCCCGTCTGCGGGTGCGTTGTGGATCGACTGGGTGGCGGCCAGGTCCCGGTACAGCGTGCTGCGCCACGACCTGCCGGGGAACGTGAATCCGGGGCCCCGTTCGTGAGTTCAGGACCCGAGGCGTCGCAGGCGACCGGTGGCCTCGGCGAGCACGTCGTCCCGCTTGCAGAAAGTGAAGCGGACCTGGCTGCGGCCGGCGTCGGGGTCGTCGTAGAAGACGGAGTTCGGGATGGCGACGACACCGCAGCGTTCGGGCAGCGCCCGGCAGAAGGCGTAGGCGTCCTTCTCACCGAAGGGGGTGATGTCGGTGGTGATGAAGTACGTGCCCTGGGGCTGGTAGACCTCGAACCCGGCCGCGCGCAGGCCGTCGCCGAGCAGGTCGCGCTTGCGGCGCAGGTCGGCGCGGAAGCCGTCGAAGTACGAGTCCGGCAACCGCAGAGCTTCGGCGATCGCGTACTGGAAGGGGCCCGAGGAGACGTACGTCAGGAACTGCTTCACCGAGCGAACCGCGCTGACCAGCTCCGGCGCGGCCGTCACCCAGCCGACCTTCCAGCCGGTGAAGGAGAACGTCTTGCCGGCCGAGCCGATGGTGACCGCGCGCTCGCGCATCCCGGGGAACGTGGCGAGGGGGACGTGCTCGGCCTCGTCGAAGACCAGGTGCTCGTACACCTCGTCCGTCACGACCAGCAGATCCCGCTCGACCGCCAGCTCGGCGATCGCGGCCAGCTCCGCGCGCGTGAGGACCGTACCGGTGGGGTTGTGCGGGGTGTTGATCAGCAGGAGGCGGGTGGCGTCGGTGACCGCCGCGCGCAGTTCGTCCAGGTCCAGGCGGAAGGAGGCCCCCTCGTCGGCGTCCGGGCGCAGGGTCACCGGGACCCGGCGGCCGCCCGCCATCGCGATGCTCGCCGCGTAGGAGTCGTAGTACGGCTCCAGGGCCACTACCTCGTCGCCCGGTTCCAGCAGGGCCAGCAGGCTCGCCGCGATCGCCTCCGTCGCGCCCGCCGTGACCAGCACCTCGGTGTCGGGGTCGTACGACAGCCCGTAGCGGCGCAGCTGGTGCGCGGCGATCGCGGTGCGCAGCTCGGGGATGCCCGGCCCCGGCGGGTACTGGTTGCCGCGGCCCTCGCGCAGCGCCCGTACGGCGGCCTCCCGGACCTCCTCGGGGCCGTCGGTGTCGGGGAAGCCCTGGCCCAGGTTGATCGACCCGGTCGCCGTGGCGAGGGCGGACATCTCGGCGAAGATCGTCGTACCGAACTCGGCTAGCCGGCGGTTCAGGTGGGGGCGCGTGGTGGAGGTCATGCCGGTCATCCTGCGCTCAAGCTCTGGAGTTCCTCAACTCTGCTTTGCGCCTTCGGGCGGCCGGGCATCCCTCGTTCACCGCGGTCCACGGGGGGCCGTCTCGGGGGAACGGAAAGCAGGTGACGTCCATGGGCATCGTCATCCTCGTCGTGCTGGCGGTCGTCGTGTTCGTGAGCGTCGGGGCGCTGCGGAGTCGGGCCAGGAACCGGCGGACGCGGGTGTCGCTCGGCAAGGGCGGCCGGTCGCGGTCGTACCGCTCCTCGTCGTCGACGTCGTCCTCCTCGGGGGCGTACGCCGACGGCGCGAGCAGTTGGTGGGTGGGCGGCGGCGACTCGGGCTCGTCCTCGGGGAGCCACGGGGGACACCACGGCGGCCACCACTCGTGCGGCGGCGGCCACTCCTGCGGCGGCCACTCCTCCTGCGGCGGAGGTTCCTCGTGCGGGGGCGGATGCGGGGGAGGCAGCTGACACGGGGCAGCTGAGCTCCCAGGGTTCCGGGGGAACCGTGTCCGGTCCGCACCACGGGCGCCCGCCGGGCGATGGCAGCCGGCGGGCGCTCGCCCGTGGGGACGCGCGCCCCGCGTACGCCATGGTTGAACAGTTGAGCAGAGAAGCCCTCTGAGGGATGGAAAGCCCACGAAGTTGGGTAAAAAAGCTGTGGCGGCTGCTCTGTCCATGATTCCCTCTAAAACGCCAACGCAGCCCCTCGGACGCCCCGCAGACTTCCCCCTCCGGCCGGGACGGCCGGGACGCCGACCTGGCTGACGTGGCCGATCTCCCTCCCTCTTCGTGTGTTAGCGGAGCCGACCCATGCTCACGACCCTGAACACCTCCTACACCGACACGCGCGCCGCCGACCTCGCCTGGGCCCTGGGGCGCGAGCCGCTGCCCGCACTGGCCACCCTCGACCTCGAACTGACCGGGGCGAAGCTCCAGTTGAGACTGCTCGGCGCGTCCCACCAGGTGCTGCTGGAGGAGGAGCGCGGCAACTGTTCGGAGACGGTCGCGTGCATCCCCGGCTCCAGCACCCCGCTGCCACTCGGCGTCGCCAAACGCGTCGGCGACTGGGAGTACGAGTTCGCCGCCCGCGTCGAACTGCTCACGCCCGGCTCCTTCGCGGGCCGTGCCCAGGAGTTGCTGGCCCTGGTCTCCGACCATCCGCACGGCCTGGCGGGCGTGTTCCCGGGCAGCCCGCACGCCTTCACCGCGATGCTGGCCCAGCGGCACGAGGGCCAGGTGCACTGGCGGACCTGGCACGCCTACCCGCAGGACGGCCAGCTGGTCGCCACCCGCACCCGCGTGGGCGCCCGGATGCCGACCGCAGCCGCATAAACGTGTTCGGCCGCAACTCGCCTCAGATTCACACGTGTGGGTGACGAAGCGTGCCGAGCATGTGACGTAACGTCGCAGGGTGATCGAACCGCACGCCCCCGCGCCCCCGCGCGTCCCGCCCCACTGGACAGGCCCCGCCCGGCTGCCCGTCCGGCCCGGCACCGGGCGGTTCCTGGTCCTCCTGTGCGTCTTCGTCTGCGCGGCCTGCGGGCTGGTGTACGAACTCGAACTCGTCGCGTTCGCCTCGTACTTGATGGGCGACTCGGTCACCCAGGCCTCCGTCGTGCTGTCCGTCATGGTGTTCGCGATGGGGGTCGGCTCGCTCGGCGCCAAGCGGCTGCGCTGGCACGCGGCGGCCGGCTTCGGCGCCATCGAGACGACCCTGGCGCTCATCGGCGGATGCAGCGCGATGGCGCTGTACGCCGTCTTCGCCTGGACCGGCGGCTGGGGCGGGGTCTGGGCCGACGGCCCGCGCTTCCTGCTGGTCGCCTTCTCCCTCGCCATCGGTCTGCTCATCGGCGCCGAGGTGCCGCTGCTGATGGAGCTGATCCAGCGCATCCGGCTCCAGGACGCGGGCGGCGCGGTCGCCGACCTGTTCGCCGCGGACTACGTCGGCGCGCTGGTCGGCGGCCTGGCCTTTCCCTTCCTCCTGCTGCCGTTCCTCGGCCAGTTGACGGGCGCGCTGGTCACCGGCACGGTCAACGTGGTGGCGGGCGGCGCCCTCGTCCTCGGCCTCTTCCGCCGCGACCTGTCCCACCGGGCCCGCTGGACCCTGCTCCTCGTCGGCCTCACCGTCCTCGGCGTCCTCGCCTCCGCCGCCGCCCTCGCCGGCGACTTCGAACGCGCCGCCCGGCACGCCGTCTACGGCCAGGACGTCCGGGTCGCCGTGCAGACGGACGTACAGGAGGTCGTCCTGGCCGGCGGCACCGGCGGCAAGCCCCTCGACCTCTTCCTCGACGGCCGGCTCCGCGTCGGCGGCCGCGACGAACGCCGCTACCACGAGGCCCTCGTCCACCCGGCCCTGTCCGACGGCGCCCACGCGCGCGTGCTCATCCTCGGCGGCGGCGACGGCATGGCCGCCCGCGAGGTGCTGGGCGCGCGCGGGGTGCGCCGCGTCGACCTCGTCGAGATCGACTCCGGCCTGGTCCGCCTCGCCCGCCACGACCCCGGCCTCGCCGCCGCCAACGGCCACGCCTACGACGACCCCCGCGTCCACGTCGTCACGGCCGACGCCTTCGGCTGGCTGCGCGGGGCGCCCGCCTCGGCGTACGACGTCGTGATCGCCGACCTGCCCGACCCCGGCATCACCGCCAGCACCAAGCTGTACTCCCAGGAGTTCTACGGCCTGGCCCGCCACGTCCTCGCCCCCGGCGGCCGGCTCGTCGTGCACGCCGGGGCCGTCACCACCCGCCCCCGGGTCTTCTGGACGGTCGCCGCGACCCTCCGCGCGGCGGGCTTCGCCACCTCCCCCTACCGGGTCCTCGGCCACGACTCCGGCTTCGCGGCCGGCCCCGACCGCTCGGCCGATGCCTCCCGCGCCCCGCACGACTGGGGCTTCCTGCTGGCGGCCCCGGGACCCACCGCGCCCCCGCTGCGCCTGGGCGCCGGCCACCCGCGCACCCTCACCCGGGCCGGCCTGACGGCGGACGCGACGGCGGCCGGGCGGACCCGGATCCCCGGGCTGCCGGCCTCCACGCTGGTGCATCCGCGGTACTGACCGGCCGGTCGTCGCAGGGTACGTTCCGGCCACTCCTGGGTAGGCTCAGCCGACATGGAGCACCAGGTCTTCGTCCCGGTCCCGGTCGACCCGCTCAGGAGCGCCCTCGCCGACCCCGCACGCGTCGCCCGCGCGGTCCCCGGCCTTCAGCAGGACGCCGGTGCCGACCCCGTCGCCGGCCGGCTGAAGCTGCGCGTCGGCGGACATTCCGTCACCTACCGGGGGGCCGTACGGATCACGCCCCGCGAGGACGGCGCGTACGACGTCACGGGGGACGCCACCGAGGCCCGGGGCACCGGCACCGTGAAACTCGCCCTCACCCTGCGCCTCACGGAGACCGAGGGCGGCACGACGGTCACGGCCGAGGGCACGGCGGACGCGGACGGCCGCATCGCGGAACTCCCGGCGGAGGCGGTGAGTTCGGCGGCGACGCGCCTGCTGAACCGTTTCCTGGAGAACCTGGCGGAACCGGTGCGGGAGCCGGAGGAGCGCGAACCGGAGGAGGTACCGGAGTCCGAAGAGGCACCGGAGTCCGAAGAGGCGCTGGAGCCGGAGGAGGCACCGGAGGCACCGGAGGCGGAACACCCCTCGGTCTTCGACACCGAGGTTCCCCCGCCCTCCCTGGACCCCGCGACGGACCGCTTCTCGGACGACTTCACCGACACCGGCGAACCCCCCGCCGAGGCCGCGCACGCCCGCCGCACGATGATCGGCCGCAGCGCCGAGGAGGTCGACCACGCCCCGCCGAGAGGCCGCTACGCGCCGGTCCCGGCCCCCCAGACGATCACCGGGAACCAGGCGCTGCGCTGGGCGGCCCCGGCGGCGGCCGTGGCCCTGGCGTCGGCGATCGTCGTGACAAGGGCACTTCGCAAGCGCAGGTGAGTAGTGTCGTCCCGTGAGTAACGACGACATCACGCTGACCGCGGGCACCGCAGAAGTACACGTCAGCCCCGCCAACGGCGGCCGTATCAGCGCCCTCAGGGTCGACTCCCTGGAACTGCTCCGCCAAGGGGACCGCTTCGGCTGCTTCCCCATGGTCCCCTGGTGCGGCCGGATCAGAGAGGGCCGCTTCCCCGAAGGCGGCATCGTCCGCCAGATGCCGCTGAACTCCCCGCCGCACGCCATCCACGGCACCGCACGCGACGGCGCCTGGCAGACCGCGCAGGTCGCGGAGAACGAGGCGGTGATCACGTACGACCTGGTCGACCCATGGCCGCACCCGGGCCGCGTCACCCAGGTCGTCACGCTCGCCGAGGACAGCCTGACGCTGACCATGTCGGTGGAGGCCCGGGACGACTCCTTCCCGGCGCAGATCGGCTGGCACCCCTGGTTCAACCGCAACCTCGGCGGCCAGGACGTGACGCTCGACTTCGAGCCCGCCTGGCAGGAGGAGCGCGGCGACGACCATCTGCCCACCGGCAACCGGATCGACCCGAAGCCCGGCCCCTGGGACGACTGCTTCGGCATGCCCGACGGCGTCGACGTCACCCTCACCTGGCCCGGACAGCTGGAGCTGAAGGTCACCAGCCACGAGGAGTGGGTCGTCGTCTACGACGAGCAGGCCGAGGCCGTGTGCGTGGAGCCGCAGACCGGCCCGCCCAACGGCCTGAACACGCTCCCGCGCCTGGTCACCCTGCTGGAGCCGCTGGAGGCGACGACGACCTGGAGCTGGCGGCGCCTCTAAGCTGGTCGGCATGACGGACGTACGCGGCGCGCTGCTGCAGCAGATCAAGGACAAGGCCGTGGTGCACGGCAAGGTGACCCTCTCCTCGGGTCTGGAGGCCGACTACTACGTCGACCTGCGCCGCGTCACCCTGGACGGCGTGGCCGCCCCGCTGGTCGGTCAGGTGCTGCTGGACCTGACGGCCGACCTGGAGTTCGACGCGGTCGGCGGCCTGACCATGGGCGCCGACCCGGTCGCGGCCGCCATGCTGCACGCCGCCGCCGCGCGCGGGAAGCGGCTGGACGCGTTCGTCGTGCGCAAGGCGGCGAAGGCGCACGGGATGCAGCGGCGGGTCGAGGGCCCGGACATCGCCGGCCGGCGGGTGCTCGTGGTCGAGGACACCTCCACCACCGGCGGCTCCCCGCTCACCGCGGTGGAGGCCGTGCGCGAGGCCGGCGCCGAGGTCGTCGCCGTCGCGACCATCGTGGACCGGGCGACCGGTGCCGCCGAGAAGATCGAGGCCGGTGCGGGCGTTCCGTACCGGTTCGCCTTCTCGAAGGATGAACTGGGTCTGGACTGACCGGGCGGTATGACCTGGACTTGACCGGCGCGTGGACCATGGGTCCATGTCTGGAAAGATGGGGATGACGATGACGTCACCCCTAAGGTCTAGGTCAGGGCCGTAACGCAGAACCTCTCACCCGCAACACAAGGAGCGGACAGATGCCCATCGCAACCCCCGAGGTCTACAACGAGATGCTCGACCGGGCGAAGGCAGGCAAGTTCGCCTACCCGGCCATCAACGTCACCTCGTCGCAGACCCTGAACGCGGCACTGCGCGGCTTCGCGGAGGCGGAGAGCGACGGCATCGTCCAGATCTCGACCGGTGGTGCCGAGTTCCTCGGCGGCCAGTACAGCAAGGACATGGTGACGGGCGCGGTCGCCCTCGCCGAGTACGCGCACATCCTCGCCGAGAAGTACCCGGTCAACATCGCGCTGCACACGGACCACTGCCCGAAGGACAAGCTCGACGGGTACGTACGTCCGCTGATCGCGATCTCCGAGGAGCGCGTGAAGGCCGGCCGGAACCCGCTCTTCCAGTCCCACATGTGGGACGGCTCCGCCGAGACCCTCGCCGACAACCTCGCCATCGCTCAGGAGCTGCTGGAGCGCACCAGCGCCGCCAAGATCATCCTGGAGGTGGAGATCACCCCGACCGGCGGTGAGGAGGACGGCGTCTCGCACGAGATCAACGACGAGCTGTACACCACGGTCGAGGACGCGATCCGCACGGTGGAGGCCCTGGGCCTGGGCGAGAAGGGCCGCTACCTGCTGGCCGCGTCCTTCGGCAACGTCCACGGCGTGTACAAGCCGGGCAACGTCGTGCTGCGCCCCGAGCTGCTGAAGGAGCTGAACGAGGGCGTCGCCGCCAAGTTCGGCAAGCCGTCCCCGTTCGACTTCGTCTTCCACGGCGGCTCCGGCTCCACCGAGCAGGAGATCCTGACCGCGCTGGAGAACGGCGTCGTGAAGATGAACCTCGACACGGACACCCAGTACGCGTTCACCCGCCCGGTCGCGGGCCACATGTTCGCGAACTACGACGGTGTCCTGAAGGTCGACGGCGAGGTCGGCAACAAGAAGTCCTACGACCCGCGCACCTGGGGCAAGCTGGCCGAGGCCGGCATGGCCGCGCGTGTCGTCGAGGCGACGCAGAACCTGCGGTCGGCGGGCAACAAGATCAAGTAACCCGCTCCGCTCGACGGGCCCGGTGACTGTCCACGTCACCGGGCCCGCTGTATACCTGGGGACATGCCCGATGTCCGGCTGGCCTCGCCTCAGGGCAAGTGGATCCTGCTCACCACGGTCCTCGGCTCCAGCATGGCCCTGCTGGACTCGACCGTCGTCAATGTGGCGCTGCCCCGCATCGGGCGTGACCTGGACGCGAGCCTGGCCGCGCTCCAGTGGACGGTCAACGCGTACATGGTCACGCTGGCCGGCCTGATCCTGCTGGGCGGCTCGCTCGGCGACCACTACGGGCGCCGGAAGATCTTCGTGCTGGGCGTGGTGTGGTTCGCCGCCGCGTCCCTGCTGTGCGGCCTGGCGCTGAACCCGGCCATGCTGATCGCCTCGCGGGCCTTGCAGGGCATCGGGGGAGCGCTGCTCACGCCCGGTTCCCTGGCGCTGATCCAGGCCTCCTTCCATCCCGACGACCGCAGCCGGGCGGTCGGCCTGTGGTCGGGGTTCGGCGGGATCGGCGCGGCGGTCGGCCCGTTCCTGGGCGGCTGGCTGGTGTCCGGCCCCGGCTGGCGCTGGGTGTTCCTGCTGAACGTCCCGCTGGCGCTGCTGTGCGTACCGGTCGCCCTACGGCATGTCCCGGAGTCCGCGGACGGGGGCAGGCACGCCCGCTTCGACGTGCTGGGCGCGGTGCTGGGCGCCCTGGCCCTGGCCCTGCTGACGTACGCCCTGATCGAGGCCAGGACGGGTTCACTGATCGTGGCCCTGACCGCGGTCGTGGGCCTGGCGGCGGCCGTGGCCTTCGTCCAGGTCGAGCGGCACCGCCCGGACCCGATGCTCCCGCCGGACATCTTCGCCTCACGCCAGTTCACGGCGGTCAACCTCGTCACCCTGTGCGTGTACGCGGCGTTCGGCGGCTTCTTCTTCCTGGTGGCGCTCCAGCTCCAGGTGGTGGCGGGCTACTCGCCGCTGGCGGCCGGTACGGCACTGCTGCCGACGACGGCCCTGATGCTGCTCTTCTCGGCCCGCTCGGGCGCCCTGGCGGACCGTACGGGCCCGCGCCTGCCCCTGACGGTCGGCCCACTGCTCTGTGCGGCGGCGATGCTGCTGATGCTGCGGGTGGGGCCGCACTCCTCCTACCTCACGGACGTCCTCCCGGCCCTGCTGGTGATGGGCGCCGGCATGGTCACCCTGGTCGCCCCTCTGACGGCGACGGTCCTCGCCTCGGTGGACACCGCCCGTGCGGGCCTGGCCAGCGGCATCAACAACGCGGCGGCGCGGGCCGCGGGCCTGATCGCGGTGGCGGCGCTGCCGCTGCTGGCGGGCATGGGCCCGGAGGCGTACCGGGTGCCGTCCTCCTTCGATGCGGCGTTCCGGCGGGCGATGCCGATGTGCGCGGGGGTGCTGGTCGTGGGCGCGGCGCTGGCCTTCGCCCTGATCCGCCGCCCGGCGCCGGACTGCCGGCATCCGGACTGCCGGACCTACGGGAGCGTGACGGTGCCGCCGCTGGAGGGGAAGGGACACGTGTAGGCCGGGACGGTGCCCACCCGGCGGCGGCCGTCGTAGCCGCGTAGCAGACTGGACCCCATGACGATTCACCAGAACCTCCTCGGCGGCCCGCCCCCGACCCATCTCCCCGACGACCCGGAGCCCCGCGAAGCCCTCGCGAACGGCACCGCCCCCGCGGACGTCGCCGCCAAGTACCCCACCTCCTCCCTCGCCTGGGCCCAGCTGGCCGACGACGCGTTCGAGGCCGGCCGGGTCGTGGAGTCGTACGCCTACGCCCGTACGGGCTACCACCGCGGCCTGGACGCCCTGCGCCGCAATGGCTGGAAGGGCCACGGCCCGGTGCCGTGGGAGCACGAGCCGAACCGCGGCTTCCTGCGCGCCCTGCACGCCCTCGCCCGCGCCGCGCAGGCGATCGGCGAGCAGGAGGAGTACGAGCGCTGCTCGCAGTTCCTGAAGGACTCCTCCCCGACGGCCGCCCAGACCCTGGGCTGACCCTTCCCGCAAGGGACCGGTGTGGCCCGTCCGGCAACGGACGGGCCTTGCCGTACGGGAGTCGATTACGGAGGATGCCGTTGGGGACCGGGGCCCCCGTGCCGGAATCGGCAGGGGCGGACCGCTACCCGGAGTACAACAGGAGACAGCGATGTCCCAACAGGCTCATCTGTCGATCGAGACTCAGGAGCCCGAGACCCCGCATCTCGACTTCGCCGGCACCACGCCGTACGAGGACTACGTCAAGGCCGACGTGCTCACCCACCTCCAGCACACCCTCTCCGACGATCCCGGGGAGATGGTCTTCCTGGTCACGACCCAGGTGATGGAGCTGTGGTTCACGGTGATCGTGCACGAGTGGGAGACGGCGGCGAACGCCCTCCGCTCGGACGACGCGCCGACCGCGATCGCCGCGCTGAAGCGCTCCGTACGGGAGCTGGAGGCCCTCAACGCCTCCTGGACCCCGCTCGCCCAGCTCACCCCCGCGCAGTTCAACTCCTACCGCTCCGCCCTCGGCGAGGGCTCCGGCTTCCAGTCGGCCATGTACCGGCGCATGGAGTTCCTGCTCGGCGAGAAGTCCGCGTCCATGCTCGTACCGCACCGCGGCGCCCCCCGCGTTCACGCGGAACTGGAGAAGGCGCTGCACGAGCCGAGCCTGTACGACGAGGTGCTCCGCTTCCTGGCCCGCCGCGGCCACGCCGTCCCCGCCGCCGTCGTCCAGCGTGACGTCTCCCAGCGCTACGAGCCCTCCGACCAGGTCGAACAGGCCTGGGCGGCGATCTACTCCGGCGACCCGGACGCCGAGCCGGCCCGCCTGGGCGAGGCGTTGACCGACGTCGCCGAACTGGTGTGGCGCTGGCGCAACGACCACCTGGTCGCCACCCGCCGCGCCATGGGCGCCAAGCCCGGCACGGGCGGCTCGGCCGGTGTGGCCTGGCTGGAGAAGCGCGCCCGCAAGAACGTGTTCCCCGAGCTGTGGACGGCGAGGTCCCATGTCTGAACTGGCCCTGGAAGCAGAGAAGTTCGACGCCGCGGACGAACTGGCGCCGCTCCGGGACCGCTTCGTCCTCGACGATGTGGTGTATCTGGACGGCAACTCGCTCGGCGCGCTGCCCGCCCACGTCCCCGACCGGGTCGCGGACGTGGTCCGGCGCCAGTGGGGCCAGCTGCGCATCCGCTCCTGGGACGAGAGCGGCTGGTGGACCGCGCCCGAGCGGATCGGTGACCTGATCGCCCCGCTGGTCGGCGCGGCGCCCGGCCAGATCGTCGTGGGTGACTCCACAAGTGTCAACGTGTTCAAGGCACTGGTGGCCGCGGTACGGATGGCGGACGAGGCCGGTGAGGGCCGGAGCGAGATCCTCGTCGACGCGACGACCTTCCCCACGGACGGCTACCTGGCCGAGTCGGCGGCCCGCCTGACCGGCCACACCCTGTGCGCGGTGACCCCGGCGGAGGTGCCGGCGGCCCTGAGCGAGCGTACGGCGGCGGTCCTGCTGAACCACGTCGACTACCGCACCGGCCGTCTGCACGACCTGCCGGGGCTGACCGCGGCGATCCACGCGGCGGGCGCCCTCGCCGTCTGGGACCTGTGCCACAGCGCGGGCGCGCTGCCGGTGGGCCTGGACGAGCACGGGGTCGACCTGGCGGTCGGCTGCACCTACAAGTACCTGAACGGCGGCCCGGGTTCACCGGCGTACCTCTACGTCCGCCAGGAGCTGCAGTCCCGCTTCGACTCCCCGCTGCCCGGCTGGAACTCCCACACCGACCCGTTCGGCATGAGCCCGTCGTACGCCCCGGCGCCGGGCGCGCTGCGCGGCCGGGTGGGCACGCCGGACATCCTGTCCATGCTGGCCCTGGAGGCGGCCCTGGAGGTCTGGGACGGCGTCTCGGTCGCGGCCGTCCGCGCGAAGTCCCTCGCCCTGACGGACTTCTTCCTGCGCTGCGTGCGGGCGTACACCGAGCCGGGCCGCGTGGAGTCGGTGACACCCGAGCGGCACGAGGAGCGCGGCAGCCAGGTCGCCCTGCGCTGTCCGGACGCCGGTGCGGTGATGAAGCGGCTGATCAGCAGGGGTGTCGTGGGCGACTTCCGGCACCCGGACGTCCTGCGCT
Source organism: Streptomyces sp. CoH27 (assembly GCF_020181035.1). Lineage (GTDB taxonomy): Bacteria > Actinomycetota > Actinomycetes > Streptomycetales > Streptomycetaceae > Streptomyces > Streptomyces camelliae. The sequence goes on along the minus strand of NZ_JAIQYY010000008.1, from coordinate 264,554 downwards.
TCGGCTTCACCCCGCTGTACGTCGGCTTCGCGGAGACGGAGCGGGCGGCGCGGATCCTGGCGGAGGAGCTGGCGTAGCGGGAGCTCTGGGGGAGCGGCCGGTCAGGTCTCTCCCCCAGGGCCCACACAGAACCGTTTTCCCTCACCCTCCGTCACATCCCCATGTCCGCGCACGTCACTGGCCTGATACCGTCCCCGCCAAGGTGAACGAGAAGTTCCCCATCTGGTCCGCCACACGCCAAACACGTTCCATCACTGAGAGGTTGGAGCATGCCGGACGACGCCGCAGCAGCCCGCGCCGCCGCCGAAGAGGAGTCGGCCTTCTCGCACTCCCCGGTCGACCCCGACGTCAGCTCCGCCTACGGTGACCACCCCGACCAGGTGATCGACTTCTACGCACCGCGGTCCGACCAGGACGTCTCCGCTCCGCTGGTGGTGGTCCTGCACGGGGGCGCGTGGCGGGCCCGGTACGACCGGCGGCACATCACGCCGTTCGCGGACTACCTGGCCCGTAGGGGTTTCGCGGTGGCCAACGTGGAGTACCGGCGCGGCGGTGAGCCCTCGTCGTCCCTGATCCCCGAGCAGAACACGGGCGAGACCGTCCCTCCGGCCGGCCGCTGGCCGGAGACCTTCGACGACGTGGCGGCCGCCCTGGACGCCCTGCCGGATCTCGTGCGTACGGCGCTTCCGCAGGCCGACCCGCGCCGCATGGTGCTGACGGGCCACTCGGCGGGCGGCCACCTGGCGCTGTGGGCGGCGGCCCGGCACTGCCTCCCGGCGGACGCCCCGTGGCGCACGGCGGGCCCGGCACCCCTGCGGGGCGTCGTCGCCCTGGCCCCCATCGCGGACTTCGAGGTGGCGGAGAAACTGGACGTCTGCGGCAACGCGAGCCTGCAACTCCTGGGCGGCCACGACACCTTCCCCGGCCGCCGCCCGTACGCCGACCCCGTCCTTCTGCTCCCGACGGGCATCGCGACGACGCTGGTCCAGGGCCGTACGGACCTGGTCGTACCGCACGCGGTGGCCGAGTCGTACGCGGACGCGGCGGCGAAGGCGGGCGAGGTGGTGGGCCTTACCCTGCTGGAGGACGTGGGCCACTTCCCCCTGATCGACCCGGCCGCGGACGCGTGCGCGGTGGTGGCGGAGGAGATCGCCCAACTGGCCTGGTGACCCCGTCTCAGGGGGAGCACCTCGGGGACCGCCCCGGTCATACCCGTAGTACCTGAGAGCTACCCCGCAGGACAGCTCTCAGGCGGGACGCCGACGACACGCTCCGCTCCATAACTTCCTTGCCAGAAGAGCCCGATGGCCGGGCATTCTGAAAGGAAGCCGACCATGGGGCACACCGGGCACCGGGCCCACCAGCAGATGCCGGCGGTGGATGGGCCCCGTGAGGGGCGCGGGGCTGTATCCCTGTACGGCTCCGCCGCGATGGGGGGGCCTCCCTGCTCGAACGAAGTCGAGAGCTCGGGGGAGCGACCAGCCACAACGGACCCGCACACGACACCCGACACGCAGTCCCCGTCCTCGCGTCCGCAGCCGCCGACGGCGCATCTGCCCCACCAGGGCCACCCGCACCCGGCGACGATCGACGATCGCCCCTCCGCCACCCCTTCCCCTCACCCGCAGCCGCCGGCGGCGAAGGCCCTTCACCAGGGCCACCCGCACCCGGCGACGATCGACGATCGCCCCTCCGCCACCCCTTCCCCTCACCCGCAGCCGCCGGCGGCGATGGCCCCCCGCCAGGGCCACCCGCGCCCGGCGACGAAAGCGTCACGGGGGGTGCGGGTCGGCAAGCGAAGCGGCCGGGCCCGCGGATGCGTTCGCGCGTTGTTCGCCGCCCTGCTCGTCACCGCCATCGCGGCCCCCCTCTCCGCCCTCTCCGCCGCCACCACGCATCCCGGGATACCGGCCCCCCGGCCCGCCCGTCTCCCCGCGCTCACGGCGGCCACCCTCCACTCCACCTACGCGGCGAACCGAGCCGACGCGGCCCAGGCCGCCCGGATGGCCGCGGCCCACGGGGACAGCCACCGTGCCGCCGCCGACCGCGCGCTCGCCGCCCCGGCCCGCACGCTCCTCACCTTCGACGGCCGGGGCGCCGGCCAGGCCACGGAGGTGCTCGGCGACCTGGCGCACGCCGGCCACATCGCCGTACTGGTCCCCGGTTCGGACACCTCGCTGGACACCTACGCCCGCTTCCACAAGGCCGCCGCGGCCCTGTACACGGACCTCACCCATCGCGCCCCCCACGGCATCCGCGTCGCCGTCATCGCCTGGCTCGGCTACGCGACCCCGGCCACGGTCAGCACCACGGTCACCACGACCACCCGAGCCGACGAAGCCGCCCCCCACCTGCGTGCCTTCGTACGAGACCTGCGCGCCGCGACCGAGCCGGGCGCACACCTCTCCCTGCTCTGCCACTCCTACGGCTCGGTCGTCTGCGGCCGGGCCGCCCCCGGCCTGGACGCCGACGACATCGCCCTGGTCGGCAGCCCCGGCACCGGCGCGGACTCCGCCGCCGGCCTGCACGCCCGCGCCCGCGTCTGGGCCGCCCGCGGCAGCGACGACTGGGTGGCGCACGTCCCGCACGTCCGCGTCGGTCTCTTCGGCACCACCCTCGGCTTCGGCACCGACCCGGTCTCCCCCGCCTTCGGCGCCCGGGTCTTCGACGCGGCCGGCGCCCAGCACAGCGGCTACTTCACCCCGGGCTCGGCCTCCCTCGCCAACCTGGCCCGGATCACCCTCGGCGAGACCTCGGAGGTGACCCGTGTCTGAGCCCGCCGTACTCCACACCGTCCACACCCGGACCCACACCCCTCACCGCCACTTTCTCCGTCCGCTCCACCCCCTGCACGCCCTGCGCCGTACCGCGCACCAGGTCGACTCCGTCACCCCCGCCGACCGGGACCGAGCGGTCGACGCCCTGCGGGCCTTCGCGATCCTCGGTGTCGTCCTCGGCCACTGGCTGGTGACCGCGCTGGTCGCCAAGGACGGCGGCCTGCACACCACCAGCCCGCTCCAGCACATGCCCTGGCTGGCCCCGATCTCCTGGCTGTTCCAGACCCTGGCCGTGTTCTTCCTGGTCGGCGGCCATGTGGCGACCCGCAGCCTCGCCTCTGCCCGCGCGCGAGGCGAGGGCTACGGCGCCTGGCTGCGGGCGCGGCTGGCCCGCCTGCTCCGCCCGGTGGCCGCGCTGCTGTGCCTGTGGGCGGTCGCGGCCCTGGCCCTCCTCCTCACCGGCACCCCGCCGGCCACGATCGAGGCCCTGCTCAAGCTGGCTCTGTCCCCGCTGTGGTTCCTGCTGGTCTTCGCCGGCCTGACCGCCGCCACCCCGCTCCTCACCCGCCTCAACCCCCTGTGGCCGCTGGCCGTCGTCCTGCATGTCGACCTGCTCCGCTTCGGCCTCCACCTCGGCCCCTCCTGGCTGGCCTGGCTGAACCTCCCGGCGGGCTGGCTCGTGCCGTACACCCTGGGCGCGGCCTGGACCCGGGGCGAACTGGACGGCCGGCGCGCGGCCTGGGTCCTCCTCCTCGGCGGTACGGCGGCCACGGCGCTGCTCATCGGCTTCGCGGGCTACCCGGCGTCGATGGTCGGCGTCCCCGGCGCGAAGATCTCCAACCTCGACCCGCCGACCCTCGCGGCCGTCGCCTTCGGCTTGGCCCAGTGCGGCCTGGCCCTGCTCCTGCGGGACCGGCTGCGCCGCGCGATGGCCCGCCCGTTGCTCTGGTCGGCGGTGGCCCTCGTCAACCTCTCCGCGATGACCATCTATCTCTGGCACCAGACGGCGATGATGGCCACGACGGCGACCGGTCTGACAGCCGGCCGGCTGCCCGGTCTGCACACCGCCCCCGACTCACTGGACTGGGTGGCGTACCGCCTCGCCTGGCTCCCCGTCTTCACCCTCGTCCTGGCCCTGTGCCGGGCGGCCTTCCGCCACCACGAACAGGGTCCCCGCCGTCCCCGTCACCGCACGTCGCGCGTGGTCCGCCGCCACGTGCCGCCAGCGAAGTCCCCGCATCATGCCTAAGGTTGACTCCGTGAAGCCCGCGGACCCGCACGATCTCGATCAGTTCCACCCCTCCGCCGGTGCCACTCCCACTCCCGCGCCCACCGTCCCCGGTGCCGGGCCCGGCCTCGGACGCCGCCTCCGGGTCTGGCTGGGCGAGGCGCCGTCGGCGCAGTCGCCGCCCTTCTCGAAGTACCGCTGGGCCCGCCTGCTCACCTACGTCCTCGTCGGCTATCTGGCCCTCGGCATCGCTCTCGCCGGCGGGGAGGAGCTGGCCAACAGCTACGGCTTCACCATGGCTGTGGCGTTCCTGAGCACCTTCCTCCAGGCCGCCGCCATCGTCCTGGCTCTGTGGCGACCCGTCCCTGCCTGGGCCCTGTCCCTGTCCGCCGCCACTTTCACCGCGCTGCTCGCCCGCCAGAACCTGGCACAGCTGCGGCTCCCCGGCCCCAACTGGCCGTGGACCACGCCGACGCTGCTGGCCCACATGGCCGTGCTGCTGCTCCTCGCCCTGCGCGTCCGCCCCCGCGGCACGGTCGCCGCGGTCGGCGGGAGCGCCCTGGTGACCTTCGTCGTCGAAGGCCCCATAGGAGCGCAGCGCTACTCCCCGACGGGGATGGCCGCCTTCGGTCTGTTCACCGTTGCCGCCGTCATCGGCTCGGCCCTGCGCGGCCGGAGCGAGGCCCGTAAGGAACTGGTCGAGCAGACGACGATCACCGCGGAGGAGCGGGCGCGCCGGGCCCTGCTGGAGGAGCGCAGCCGTATCGCGCGCGAGCTGCACGACGTGGTCGCCCACCACATGTCGGTGATCTCGATCCAGGCCCAGGTGGCCCCGCACCTGGTGGAGAACCCCTCCGACGAGCTCAAGGAGAACTTGGCGGGGATCCGCAACAACGCCCTGGAGGCCCTGACGGAGCTGCGCCGTGTGCTCGGGGTGCTGCGGTCGGCGGGTCCGGGCGACCCCGAGGCCCTGGACGACGCCTACCGGCTGTCCGCCCCCGGCACCGGCCCGGCCCCCGACGCCCCGCAGCCGAACCTCGCCCGGCTGGACGCGCTGATCGAGAACACCCGGGCGGCCGGTCTGGAGGTCGTCCTGAAGAGGGACGGCGAGCCGCGCGGCTATCCGCCGGGCGTGGAGCTGTCGGCGTACCGGATCGTGCAGGAGGCCCTGAGCAACGTCCTGCGGCACGCGCCGGGCGCGTCGGTCAGCGTGGAGGTCCTGCACTATCCGGACGGGATCTGCCTGGACATCACCAACTCCCGCCCGAGCCGCCCGGCCCCGCCGTCCCCCGGCAGCGGCCACGGTCTGCTCGGGATGCGGGAGCGCGCGGCGATGCTCGGCGGGCATGTCGTCGCGATGGGCGACCGGCGCGGCGGCTTCCGGGTGACGGCGTTCCTGCCGCGCGAGGGCACCCCGAAGCCGACGGACACCGAACGGCCCTTTCCGCCGCACAGCAGCCCCGAGCCACCGACAGGAGAACAGGACCCATGACGAGCGGTGCCGGCACCATCCGTGTACTCATCGCCGACGACCAGGAGATGGTCCGGCAGGGTTTCACCGTGCTGCTCAACACCCAGCCCGACATCCAGGTGGTCGGGGACGCGGTGGACGGGCGGGCCGCGATCGCCCGGACCGCCGAACTGGCCCCGGACGTCGTGCTGATGGACATCCGGATGCCCGAGATGGGCGGCCTGGAGGCGACCCAGCGGATCACGGTGGAGCATCCCGCCGTCAAGGTGCTCGTGCTGACCACCTTCGACCTGGACGAGTACGTGTACGAGGCGCTGCGGGCCGGTGCCTCCGGCTTCCTGCTCAAGGACGCCTCGGCGGACAAACTGGCCGAGGCGGTCCGGGTGGTGGCCGCGGGCGACGCCCTGCTCGCGCCCGGCATCACCCGGCGCCTGATCGCCCAGTTCTCCCAGCTGGACGGCGGCGGCCGGGCCCCGCTCAAGCAGCGCGTCGGTGATCTGACGGAACGGGAGACGGAGGTGCTGGCGCTGATCGCGCAGGGCCTGTCGAACGCGGAGATCGCCGAGCGGCTGGTCGTGGCCGAGCAGACCGTGAAGACGCACGTCGGCCGGATCCTGGTGAAGCTGGGGCTCAGGGACCGCACCCAGGCGGCGGTCTTCGCCTTCGAGTCGGGCCTGGTCCGCCCGGGCGGCGCCCGCTGACCGGCCGCCCGGCACAGCCCCGCCGGCACCTACGGGTCCGCGCCCCCGAAGACCCGTAGTACCTGAGAGGGACCCCCAAGGACCCCTCTCCAAGGGGACGACCGCGGCCCCGGGCCCGGCCTACCGTTCTGTACGTGACCGAGACGACGCACACGCAGACGACACCGCCGGGCCCGGCCGGGCGGCCGCGCAGCCCGGAGCTGCGGCTCGCGGCGGAGGCCCTGCGGGGGCTGCGCCAGGAGATGTTCGAGGACGCCTTCGCCTACGACCCGCTGCCCCGGCGGGCCGAGGCCGGCTCGCCGGGGCATCCGTCGGGCCGGATACGGTCCTACGGAGTCTGGACCCCGCATGTACTGGTGGGCCTCGGCGCCGCGGTGGCCATGTTCCTCGCCTTCACGGACGAGGAGGCGCCCGTGAGGGCCCTGCTGTGCGGGCTGCTCGCGCTGGTGCCGGTCCTGCTGACCCTGGTGCGTCCGGTGGGCGCGTTCTGGGCGTCGCTGGCGGCCACGGTCGTCATGTCCGTGATCGGTACCGCCGACGGCAGCTGGCCATGGCTGCCGGGCAGCTTCGTCTCCCATCTGCTGGTGATGACGATCGTCGCGCTGCGCACCCGCCCGCGCACGGCGGCCTGGATGTGGGTGCTGACCGCATTGTTCGGCCTCTTCGCCGACATACTCCTCGGCCGCGGCAGGTTCGGCTCCGACACCGCCCCGATGCTGATCCTGTCGGCGCTGATCCTGCTGATCGTCACGGTCCGGCACATACGCAAGCAGGCCCAGCAGGACATGACCGTGCAGCAGACGGTGACGGCGCACGAACGCTCTCGCCGCACCCTGCTGGAGGAGCGCACGACGATCGCCCGCGAACTGCACGACGTGGTCGCCCACCACATGTCGGTGGTCGCGATCCAGGCGGAGGCCGCGCCGTACCGGGTGGAGAATCCGCCGCCGGAGCTGGAGAAGGCGTTCGCCACCATCCGGGAGAACGCGGTGGCGGCCCTGACCGAGCTGCGCCGGGTCCTGGGCGTGGTCCGCGCGGAGGACTACGAGGCCCCGGACGCCCCGCAGCCCACGCTCGCCGATCTGGACGCGCTGCTGGCCAATGTGCGCGAGGCCGGGCTGACCGTGGACAAGGTGGTGACGGGCGCGGTCCGTGAACTCCCGCAGGGGGTGGAGCTGTCGGCGTACCGCATGGTTCAGGAGGCCCTCAGCAACACCCTGCGGCACGCACCGGGGGCGAGCGCCCGCGTGGAGATCGGCTATGTTCTGGGCGGCCTGGGCCTGCGCATGGTCAACGCCGCTCCGCCCGCGCCCCACCTGATCAAGCCCTCACCGGGCGCCGGGCACGGCATCACGGGCATGCGGGAGCGGGTCTCGATGCTGAACGGCGAGATGACGGCGGGCCCGACGGACGACGGGGGTTACGAGGTGACGGTGTTCCTGCCGGTGCCGGCCGCCGCGAGCGAAGGGGACGCATGACCATCCGCGTACTGATCGCGGACGACCAGATGATGGTCCGCGAGGGCTTCTCGGTCCTGCTGAACGCGATGCCGGACATCGAGGTCGTCGGCGAGGCCGTCAACGGGAGGGAGGCGGTGGACCGGGTTCGCGAGCTGGCCCCGGACGTCGTCCTGATGGACATCCGGATGCCGGAGCTGAACGGCATCGAGGCGACGCGGGAGATCGTCGCGGCGGACGCGGCGGCGAAGGTGCTGGTGCTGACCACCTTCGACCTGGACGAGTACGTGTACCAGGCCCTGCGCGCGGGCGCCTCCGGCTTTCTGCTGAAGGACGCCTCGGCCCGCCAACTGGCCGACGGCGTCCGGGTGGTCGCCACCGGCGAGGCCCTGCTGGCTCCCTCGGTCACCAGACGCCTGATCACGGAGTTCTCCCGCCTCTCCGAGCCCCCGCGCCTGATGCCGGCGGCCCAGACGGCCTACGGCGAACTGACCGAGCGGGAAACGGAGGTACTGGTCCTGATAGCCCAGGGCCTGTCGAATGCGGAGATCGCCGAGCGCCTGGTGGTGGCGGAGTCGACCATCAAGACCCACGTCAGCCGCATCCTGGTCAAGCTGGGGCTCAGGGACCGCACCCAGGCGGCGGTGTTCGCGTACGAGGCCCGCCTGGTCACACCGGGCTGACCTGGTGTCGTAACGTCGTACCGCATCGAACCGCATCGACGGGGAGTATGAGCGGGGGAGCGGGCGTGGAACTCGAACTGCTGCCGCATGTCGGCGTCGCGCGTTTCCGGCTCGGCATGTCGGTCGAGGCGGTGCGGGACGCGGTGCGGGAACGGGGTCTCTTCCGGGTCGTCGCGAGTGATCCGGTCCCGGGACAGATCTCCCTCACGCACGACGAGTCCGGGCTGAGCATCATGCTCGGGTTCACCAAGGGCGCGCTGAGCGGTGTGGAGCTGTTCCGGTTCCGGAACGAGGCCGCCGACGTGCGGGTGCTGCTCGACGGGCTCGACGTCTTCCGCACCCCGAGCGCCGACCTCATCGGACAGCTCGCGGAACGGGGCCACACCGTCGAGGAGAACGACCTCGGCTTCGACGCCCTGCCGGAGCTGAAGGTGTTCCTGGCGAACGAGAGCAGCTACGAACACCCGGTGGACGAGGAGGGCGACCCGCTCTCCTACGACTACGTTCTGATCAGTGGGGAGGCCGGCGCGTGACCGTGGATCTCGTCCTCGATCCGCCGCGCGGTGTGGCGCCGCTGCGGCTGGGCATGACGCTCGACGAGGCGATCGCGGCGGTGCCCGGCTGGGGCGAGCCCAGAGTCCTCGGGCGCCGGAGTTCGGCGCAGGCCTCCTGGTCCCTGGACGGGGTGGGGGTGCAGGCGCTGCTGGAGGGCGGTCCCGCGGTGACGGCGATCGAGCAGTGGTGGCCCGGAGAGGGCCGGACGTCCACGACACGGGTCCTGCTCGACGGGGACGACGTGTTCGGCACGCCGGCCGAGCGGCTCTTGCGCCGTGCCGCCGCCCGTGGCTGGACGGTCGACACGTCCCGCCCCGAGTATCCGGTGATCCCCGGGGTGTCCCTGGGCTTCACCCGGCAGACCTCCCAGGAGGTCCCGCGCGACGCCGAGGGCCTGCCGGTGCATGTCACCTCTGTGCTCGTCGGCGGGGAGGACTACTACGACTTCCTCAGCGAAGGCCACGGTTGACCATGTCAGTGGCGGACACCCCTGGTCAGAGGGCGGTCCGGCGGGTTAGCGTCCCGGCATGGCAGGCCCCACCGACCTCGGTTTCGATCCCTGGGACCCGGCGTTCGTCGCCGACCCCTACCCGGCCTACGCCGAGCTGCGCGCACGCGGCCGGGCGATCCGGTACGAACCGACCGACCAGTGGCTGATCCCGCACCACGCGGACGTCTCGGCGCTGCTGCGGGACCGGCGGCTGGGGCGGACGTACCAGCACCGGTTCTCGCACGAGGAGTTCGGCCGGACCGCGCCTCCGCCGGAACACGAGCCGTTCCACACCCTCAACGATCACGGGATGCTCGACCTGGAGCCGCCGGACCACACCCGGATCCGGCGCCTGGTGTCCAAGGCGTTCACCCCGCGCACGGTGGAGCGGCTGAAGCCGTACGTCGAGACGCTGGCGAACGACCTGGTGGCGGCCCTCGTCCGGGACGGGGGCGGGGATCTGCTCGCGGACGTCGCGGAGCCGCTGCCCGTGGCGGTGATCGCAGAGATGCTGGGGATCCCGGCGGGGGACCGGGGGCAGTTGCGGCCCTGGTCCGCGGACATCTGCGGGATGTACGAGCTGAATCCGTCGGAGGAGACGGCGGCCAGGGCGGTTCGGGCGTCCGTCGAGTTCTCGGAGTTCCTGCGCGAGCTGATCGCCGCGCGACGCAAGGAACCGGGGGAGGACCTCATCTCCGGGCTGATCGCCGCACACGACGAGGACGACGACCGGCTGACCGAGCAGGAGATGATCTCCACGGCCGTGCTGCTGCTCAACGCGGGGCACGAGGCGACGGTCAACGCCACGGGCAACGGATGGTTCGCGCTGTTCCGGAATCCGGAGCAGCTGGCTTCCCTGCGGGCCGATCACTCCCTGATCCCGTCCGCGGTCGAGGAGCTGCTGCGCCACGACACCCCGTTGCAGCTCTTCGAGCGCTGGGTGCTGGACGACATCGAGATCGACGGTACGACGATCCCGAGGGGCTCGGAGATCGCCATGCTCTTCGGGTCCGCCAACCACGACCCGGCCGTCTTCGCCGACCCCGGCCGGCTGGACCTGACCCGCACGGACAACCCGCACATCTCCTTCAGCGCGGGCATCCACTACTGCATCGGCGCGCCCCTGGCCCGTATCGAGCTGGCCGCCTCGACGCGGGCCCTGCTGGAGCGGGCTCCGGCCCTGGCCCTGGCGGCCGAGCCGGAGCGGAAGCCCAACTTCGTGATGCGGGGGCTCAAGGAGCTGCGCGTGCAGGTCGGCTGAGCACCGTGGCCGGCTGATCCCCGTGCTCAGCCGGCGGCCAGGTCCCGGCGGCGCAGGCCCGCCAGCCCGCCCGCCACCAGCAGGGCCGCCAGGGCCGGCAGGACGCCCACCGGGGTCCAGTCGAGGTGTCCGCCGGGCAGCTTGGGCAGGTGGCCGAAGGGGGAGAGGTCCAGGACGGCGCGGGGGACGTTCAGGGCGGGGCCGATCCAGCCGATGAGCAGGGCCGCGCCGGCCACGCCCCACGCCGCCGTCACGCCCTGCGGCAGGACGCCGAGGAGCAGCACGGCGAGCCCGCCGATGACCCAGACGGCGGCGACCTGGAGCAGACACGCGCCGAGCACCAGCCCGATCTGCCTGCCGTAGCCGACGGCGAAGCCCAGACCGGCGAGCAGCATGATCAGGGCCGAGCCGCCGAAGGCGATCAGCAGATGCCCGGCGGCCCAGCGCAGCCGGCCCACCGCACCGGCCAGGACGGGCTCGGCGCGGCCGGAGGTCTCCTCGCCGCTCAGCCGCAGCACGGCGGAGACGATGTAGAGCGCGGCGACCAGGCCCAGCATGCCGACCATCGCGGCGAGGAAGGCGTCCGTCAGCCCCGACCGGCCGCCCAAGCGCTGGAAGATCTCCCGGGCCTGGGCGTTGTCGCCGACGAGCTTGGCCGCGCCGTCCGTCAGCCCGCCGTAGACGACCCCGGCGAGGAAGAAGCCGAGGCTCCAGCCGAGCACGCTGCCGCGCTGCAGTCGCCAGGCCAGCGCACCGGCGGTGCCGAGCCGGCCCGCCGCCGGTCCCGGCCGGGTCGGCAGGAAACTCATGCCGATGTCCCGGCGGCCCGCCAACGCGTAGGCGGCCAGGACCTGAAGAGCCGTCGCCGCCACGAACAGGAGGAGCACCCACCAGCGTTCGGCCGCGAAGGCGCGCAGGTTCTCCAGCCAGCCCAGCGGGGACAGCCAGGTGAGGACGGAGGAGCCGTCGGAGGAGGCCGAGTCGCCCGCCGCGCGCAGCACGAAGGCCGCGCCGAGCACCGCCGCCGTGAGCCCCCGGGCCAGCCGGGCGCTCTCGGTCAGCTGCGCGACGATCGCCGCCGCCGTCGCGAAGACCATGCCCGCGCCCGCCACCCCGAGCCCGAAGGCCAGTGCGCCGGCCGCGCCCTGCCGTGCCAGTCCGGCGGCGATCAGCAGCCCCAGCAGGGCGTTCGCGACCGCAGCCGCCAGCAGGGCCGCCGTGAGCGGGGCCCGGCGCCCGACCGTCCCGGAGGAGATCAGCTCCTGCCGTCCGCTCTCCTCCTCGTCCCGGGTGTGCCGTACGACGACGAGGAGGCTCATGCCGGCGGCGAGCGCGCCCGCGTACACCCCGACCCGCCAGGCGGTCAGCGCGCCGAGGGAGTCGTCGAAGACCGGGCCGACCACGGCGCGCAGCGAGGTGTTGGTCGCCATCTGGTGCATGAGATCGGCGCGTTGGGCGGGGGTGGCGTACAGGGTCTTCAGGGTGTTCGGCATGGAGAGGACCATGAGCGCGTTCACCGCGACCCAGACGGGGAGCATGACGCGGTCGCGGCGCAGGGCGAAGCGCAACAGGGTGCCGGTACCGGCCAGTTGGCGGCTCATACCGCCACCTCGTCCGTGTAGTGCCGCAGGAACAGCTCCTCCAGCGTGGGCGGGGTGGAGGTCAGCGAGCGTATCCCCGTGGCGTTCAACGACCTGAGGACGGCGTCGAGTTGGCCGGTGTCGACCTGGAGCCGGACCCGGTGGCCCTGGATGTCGAGGTCGTGCACGCCCGGCAGGTGGGCGAGGCCGTTGGGCGGGCCGGCGAGTTCGGCGCTGACGCTGGTGCGGGTCAGATGCCGCAGATCGGCCAGCGAACCGCTCTCCACGGTCCGGCCCTTGCGGATGATGCTGACCCGGTCGCAGAGCTCCTCGACCTCACTCAGGATGTGGGACGACAGCAGGACCGTACGGCCCCGGTCCCGCTCCTCCTCCACGCACGCCTGGAAGACCTCCTCCATCAGCGGGTCCAGGCCCGAGGTCGGCTCGTCCAGGATCAGCAGGTCGACCTCGGAGGCGAAGGCGGCGACGAGGGCGACCTTCTGCCGGTTGCCCTTGGAGTACGTGCGGCCCTTCTTGGTGGGGTCCAGCTCGAACCGCTCGATCAGCTCGGTGCGGCGCCGGGCGTCGAGCCCTCCGCGCAGCCGGCCGTAGAGATCGATGACCTCGCCGCCGGAGAGGTTGCGCCACAGGGTGACGTCGCCGGGGACGTACGCGATGCGGCGGTGCACCTCGACCGCGTCCCGCCACGGATCGCGGCCCAGCACCTGAGCGGCGCCCGCGTCGGCGCGCAGCAGCCCGAGCAGGACGCGGATGGTGGTCGACTTGCCGGCGCCGTTCGGGCCGAGGAAGCCGTGCACCTCACCGGCCTCGACGTCCAGGTCGAGGCCGTCCAGGGCGTGGGTGCGGCCGAAGGACTTGTGGAGTCCTGCGACCGTGATGGCCTTCGTCATGGCTCCGAACGTACGCTTCTTTCAGAAATTTGTGAAGTTAGGGAAGACTCTGAATCACTGGTTAGGATGACGACCATGGCAGAGGAGAACGGACGCGACACGGAGGCGGTCTCCCGGTTCGTGGAGAGCTTCGCGGCCCAGCTCGTCGAGGCCGGGATGCTGCGGATGCCGGCCCGGGTGTTCGCGGCCCTGCTGTCCTCGGACTCGGGCACGCTGACCTCGGCCGAGCTGAGCGAACAGCTCCAGGTCAGCCCCGCGGCCGTGTCCGGGGCCGTGCGCTATCTCGCCCAGCAGCACATGGTCTCGCGGGAGCGTGAGCCCGGTTCGCGCCGTGAGCGGTACCGGGTGCACAGCAACCAGTGGTACGAGGCCCTCACCAACCGCGAAGCCGTCATCAAGCGGTGGGAGGGCGCTCTGCGTGACGGCGTCGCCAGCCTGGGCGCCGACACCCCCGCCGGGCGCCGCATGGCCGAGACGCTCGCCTTCTTCGAGTTCGTCGACGGCGAGATCGCGGCCATGATGGAGCGCTGGCGCGTGCACAGGGAGAAGACCTTCGGCCGGTGAGGCCGGGTGTCACCGCTCCACAGGGAGCCCGACACCGCCATCGCCGCCAGTACGGCGAAGGTGGCGCGGGATTCGCGATTCTGTGCAGAATGCGTGTTCGTTCGGCTACGCTGAGTGTCGGCTGGTTTGCAGCGACAGGGAGGGCGCATCATGACGTTGATGACAGAGCGACCGGTGATAAGCGTGCCCGAGCCCCGCGACGGCTTTGAGGAGATGTTGAGCGTCCTCGACGGGTTGGACGTGCGTGACGGCTACAAAGCCGAGATCATCAGGGGGAAGATCGTTTTGTCGCCGTGGTCGAAGGGGTACTACACCCGCGTCATGAGGCGGGTGTGTGACCAACTGCAGCCGCACCTCCCCGAGGGCCACATCATCGAGCGGACTCCTCAACTGTTCGTCTTTCCAGGTGTAGAGCGTGCTTACGGGCCGGACATTCATGCGGCCCACGAGCGGACATACGAAACAGACAGCACCCACCTGGACGGAGAGGGCCTTTCCTTGGTGGGCGAGCTGACCTCCTCTTCGACCAGGCACATCGACCTGACGGACAAAGTCGAGATGTATGGAAAGTCCGGTGTTCCCATCTACCTGGTCCTCGACATGCAGGAAGAACGAGCCACTGTCTTCTGGTTGCCGACAGACCGTGGCTACCAGGCACGCGTGAGCAAATCCTTCGGTGAGAAGCTCGACATCCCGGACCCGTTCGGTTGCTTGCTCGATACAGCGGGCTTCAAGGAAATCGCCTCACACTGACGGCAGCACCAGCCCCCACGCCCCCTCCACCACCCGCCACGTCCGCCTCCGTACCGGCCCTGAGAGCCGCGCGTCGGCGCGGTAGCGGAAGTCCGGGCCGGTGACCGACACCGTCCGCCCGGACGCCCGTACCGGCGTTGCCTCCGCGCCCACCGACAGCGGGCGGATCTCCACCTCGGCCAGGCCGGACGAACCGGGGGTCACCGTCACCGCCTCCACCGGCTGGTCCAGGTCCACCAGGGTCTCGCCGTCCAGCTGGACCAGCAGACGGGCCGGGCCGGGGGAGGGGACGGTGGAGAGGCGGGGTGGGCGGGCGGGCAGGGTGCGGGAGAGGAGCGTGCGGTACCAGGGGGCGGACGGGGACACCGGCTCCCGTGCGATCGTACGGGCCGTACGGGTCGGCGGGATCGTCACGTCCGTCAGGACCAGCCCGTCGCTGTCGTCCAGCAGCAGGTCCAGGCGGCGCTCCACCCCGTCCAGCACGGTCCGCGCCGCCGCCACCGCCCCGGCCGGTACGCCCAGGGACCGGGCCAGAGACGTTTCGCCGACCGGGACCACCGACAGGCCGCAGCCGGCCGGCTCGCGCTCGCGGTGCAGCAGGGTGACCGCCCGGAGCAGAGCGTGGTCGTCGCCGATCACCACCGGCCGGCGCGAACCCCTCCGGCCCAGCGCGCGAGCGAATTCCTCCGGGC
Source organism: Streptomyces sp. CoH27 (assembly GCF_020181035.1). Lineage (GTDB taxonomy): Bacteria > Actinomycetota > Actinomycetes > Streptomycetales > Streptomycetaceae > Streptomyces > Streptomyces camelliae. Next base: position 249,431 of record NZ_JAIQYY010000008.1, on the reverse strand, counting down.
TGTCCGGGAGACACACCTTCGCCGCCGCACCCGCGCTGAGCACGTCTTTCGCGATACGTACGGACTCCCCGTCCGCCTCCCGTGCCGCCGGATCGATGATCACCAGCAGCTGCTCGGACGTCGCGAAAGTCGCCACCTCGGTCCTGCCTCGCTTCCTCGGGTAGCATCTTTGTGCAAGAGCCCCTTGCGCTATTGCGCCAGGGGCTTCGTCTATTCCGGGGCATCCGGTCCGACGGTTGGCGACCAACGGCGGTCGCTGTGGCACGCGGCGGTGAACCTTACGCCCACGCCCCCGACCTTGGACATGCCCCGCCCGGAAGGGGTGTACGCGCGTGCCCGCACTTGTGCTGCTCGGTGCTCAGTGGGGTGACGAAGGCAAGGGGAAGGCGACCGACCTGCTCGGTGGCTCGGTGGATTATGTAGTGCGCTACCAGGGCGGCAACAACGCCGGCCACACGGTCGTCGTCGGCGACCAGAAGTACGCGCTCCACCTCCTCCCTTCCGGAATCCTCTCCCCCGGCTGTACGCCGGTCATCGGTAACGGTGTCGTCGTCGACCCGTCGGTCCTGCTCTCCGAGCTGAGCGGTCTGAACGAGCGAGGCGTCGACACGTCCAAGCTCCTGATCAGCGGTAACGCGCACATCATCACGCCGTACAACGTGACCGTCGACAAGGTGACGGAACGCTTCCTCGGCAAGAGGAAGATCGGTACGACGGGGCGCGGCATCGGGCCGACGTACGCGGACAAGATCAACCGCGTCGGCATCCGGGTCCAGGACCTGTACGACGAGTCGATCCTGACCCAGAAGGTCGAGGCGGCCCTCGACGTCAAGAACCAGCTCCTCACCAAGCTGTACAACCGGCGCGCGATCGCCGTGGACCAGGTGGTCGAGGAGCTGCTGGGCTACGCCGAGCAGATCAAGCCGTACGTCACCGACACCGTCCTGGTCCTGAACCAGGCGCTGGAGGAGGACAAGGTCGTCCTGTTCGAGGGCGGTCAGGGCACCCTCCTCGACATCGACCACGGGACCTATCCCTTCGTCACGTCCAGCAACCCGACGGCGGGCGGTGCGTGCACCGGCGCCGGCGTGGGCCCGACGAAGATCAGCCGGGTCATCGGCATCCTCAAGGCGTACACGACCCGCGTCGGCGCGGGCCCGTTCCCGACCGAGCTGTTCGACGCGGACGGCGAGGCGCTGCGCCGGATCGGCGGCGAGCGGGGTGTGACCACCGGCCGTGACCGGCGCTGCGGCTGGTTCGACGCCGTCATCGCCCGGTACGCGACCCGCGTCAACGGCCTGACCGACTTCTTCCTCACCAAGCTGGACGTGCTGACCGGCTGGGAGCAGATCCCGGTCTGCGTCGCGTACGAGATCGACGGCAAGCGCGTCGAGGAGCTGCCGTACTCGCAGAGCGACTTCCACCACGCGAAGCCGGTCTACGAGACGCTGCCGGGCTGGTCCGAGGACATCACGAAGGCCAAGTCCTTCTCGGAGCTGCCGAAGAACGCCCAGAACTACGTCAAGGCGCTGGAGGAGATGTCCGGCGCCCCGATCTCCGCGATCGGCGTGGGCCCGGGCCGGGACGAGACGATCGAGATCAACTCGTTCCTCTGAGTCCGGACACGTTCCGACTGGTCGCGCCCCCGTCCGGCTTGCTCATGCCGGCGGGGGCGTTTTCCGTTGTGCGCCCGTTCGGGCTCGACCCGCTCCTCGGGCCGGTCATGGACATGAAGTTCCTTGACCGGCCCTTGGGCTGTTCGTGGTTCTCAGGGGAATGAGTCGAAGGCAAGCATCTACGCGGGTAGTTGCCTGCGTTCCTCCCTCCTTCTCATCTTCGCTCCAGGAGCCCTGTATGCCTGTCAGCCCCATGAATCGCCGGGAGTTCGTGAAGAAGTCGGCCGTCACCGGAGCGGCCGTCGCCGCGGCCGGGACCGTCGCCGCGGCCCCCGCCCAGGCCGCCGAGCAGAAGCGCGAATGCAAGCCGCGCACCTGGTCGTTCTCCATCCTCGGCACCACCGACCTGCACAGCCACGTCTTCGACTGGGACTACTACAAGGACGCCGCCTACACCGACAAGGCGGGCAACTCGGTCGGCGTCGCCCGCGTCGCAACCCTCATCAAGCAGCAGCGCGAGGCCAAGGGCGAGGACCACGTCCTCCTCGTGGACGCCGGTGACATCATCCAGGGCACCTCGCTCGCCTACTACTTCGCCCGCGTCGACCCGATCACGGGCACCGACGGCAAGAAGGGCCCCAAGCACCCGATGGCCGTGGCCATGAACCACATGCGCTACGACGCCGCCGCCCTCGGCAACCACGAGTTCAACTACGGCATCGAGACCCTGCGCAGGTTCGAGAAGCAGTGTCACTTCCCGCTGCTCGGCGCGAACGCGCTGGACGCGAAGACGCTGCGGCCCGCCTTCCACCCGTACACCGTCAAGCGCATCTGCGTCCCCGGTGCCCCGGACATCAAGGTCGGCATCCTCGGCCTCACCAACCCCGGTATCGCCCTGTGGGACAAGGACAACGTCAGCGGGAAGATGGTCTTCCCCGGACTGGTCGAGCAGGCGAAGAAGTACGTGCCGAGGCTGCGGGCGCTCGGCTGTGACGTGGTCTTCCTGACCGACCACTCCGGCCTCGACGGCTCCTCGTCGTACGGCGACGAGCTGCCGTACGTCGAGAACGCCTCCAACCTGGTCGCCGAGCAGGTGCCGGGCATCGACGCGATCCTGGTGGGCCACACCCACGTCGAGGTCCCCTCCTACACGGTGAAGAACGCGGAGACCGGTGAGGAGGTGCTCCTCTCCGAGCCGTACTGCTGGGGCTACCGTCTGAGCGTCTTCGACTTCGAGCTCGAACTGCACCACGGCCAGTGGAAGGTGACGAGCAAGACCGCTCAGACCCTCAACCCCAAGGACGTGGACGAGGACCCGGAGATCAAGAAGCTCCTGGAGGCCGACCACGAGCTGGTCGTGAAGTACGTCAACACCGCGGTCGGCACCTGCACCGAGAACCTCTCGGCGGCCGAGTCCTGCTGGAAGGACGTGCCGATCATGGACTTCATCCAGAAGGTCCAGGCCGACACGGTGAAGGCGGGCCTCTCGACGGCCGACGCGGCCCTCCCGGTGATCTCCGTCGCCGCGCCGTTCAGCCGCACGGCCGACATCCCCCAGGGCAACGTCACCATCAAGGACATCGCCGGGCTCTACATCTACGACAACACCCTGTACGGCAAGAAGCTGACGGGCGCCCAGCTCAAGGACTACCTGGAGTACGCGGCGAAGTACTACCACCAGGTCCCGGCCGGCACGAAGGTCGACACCGCGACCCTCACCAACGCCAACAACTTCTGGGACTACATGTACGACGTGGCGGCGGGCGTCGACTACGAGATCGACATCGCCCAGGCGGAGGGTTCGCGGATCAAGAACCTCTCCTACAACGGCGCCCCGGTCGCGGACGACCAGGTGTTCGTGGTCGCCGTCAACAACTACCGCGCGAACGGCGGTTCCGGTTACCCGCACATCGCCTCGGCGCCGATCGCGTACAGCTCCACGAACGAGATCCGGCAGCTGATGATCGACTACGTGACGACGACGAAGACGCTGGACCCGGCGACCTTCGCGAAGGTCAACTGGAAGCTGACGCAGGCGGGTACACCGGTCTTCTAGACGCGCCCACCCCGCTGTTCACGCGCGGGCCACCGCTCTCGGGGGCGGTGGCCCGCGAGTCTTGTTCCGGTCAGCTGAAGACGATCATCGAGCCCTGGGCCAGCGACCGTGTCGCCGCCGCGTGCAGGCCCAGCCACACGTGCCGTTCGCGGGCGAAGGGGCTCGGGTCGTAGGGGGCCGGGACGGCCGGCTCCTCCAGTTCCGTGGGGGCCGTGGGGGCGGCCGGCGCGGCCGGGGGGTTGGCCGGGTCGATGCCGAGGGACGGGGCCACGTACTCCAGTTCGCGCAGGAGCGTCTGCGAGGAGCCCAGCGGGCCGCCCCCCGCGAGGAGTTCGTCGTTGGACAGCGGGTGCGGGAAGTCGACCGGGACGTACGCGCCCGCGTGGTCGTAGTGCCAGACCAGATGGGACTGCTGGGCCGTGGACTCGAACATCTCCAGCAACTGCTCGTAGTCGCCGCCCAGTTCGCCCACCGGGGTCACGGGCAGTCCGCAGACCTGGAGCAAATACGCCCGGCGCAGGAAGTGGAGGGCGTCGTAGTCGAAACCGGCGACGGGCGCGACCTCGCCGGACAGGCCCGGCATGTACTGGTACACCGGCACCGGGGGGAGCCCGGCAGCCGCCAGGGCGTTGTTGTACTGCGCGAGTTCCTCGGCGAACGGGTTGTCCGGGGTGTGGCACAGGACGTCCACGAGCGGTACCAGCCACAGGTCACAGGCCAAAGAGGGCTCCCTCGCACACAGAAAGGTCCACAGCAGGTGGTCAGGGAAGGGTACCCGTCGCTCAGCCGTTGGTCAGGTGTTCCAGCAGGGCCAGCGAGTGGGCGTTGGCGGCGGCCACGATCTCGCGGGCGGCCTCGGTCTCGCGGCGGGCCAGCGCGTCGACCAGGTCCGTGTGCCCGGCCCAGAGCCGGCCGCGCAGGTCGGGGAGGCGGAGCAGGTGCTGCACCGCGCAGACCCAGGACTGCACGCGCAGCCGGTGCAGGAAGTCGCCGAGGTAGGGGTTGCCGAACAGGGCGCTCAGCTCGCGCCAGAAGCGCAGGTCGTAGCCGATGAGGATGGTCAGGTCACCGGCGGCCGCCGCACGCTGGGCCTCCTCGCCCCGGCGCCGGACGGTGGCGAACGCGGCGGCCGAGCGGGGGTCCTCCGGCGGGGTGCGGAAGACGGGGTGCTCGGTGGACAGGGCCTGGAACATGCCGTTGGTGACCAGGCTGCGGGCCTCGATCATGTTCCGGTAGTCGGTGAGCGAGTACTCCGGCACCCGGAAGCCGCGGTGCTGGTCGGCCTCCAGGATGCCCTGCGCGGACAGGTCGACCAGCGCCTCGCGGACGGGGGTGGCGGAGACCCCGTACTGGTCGGCGATCTCCTTGACCGTGAACGCCCGGCCCGGTCGCAGCCGCCCCGCCAGCACCTCGTCGCGGAGCGCGTCCGCGATCTGCTGGCGCAGGGTGCTGCGGGTCACGGCGCCGTTGCCGGGCATGGTCGGGTCACTCCTCGCGCGTAGATGGCGTACTCGTCGTCCCCTACGGGACTTCTTACGAGCACGTCACCTTACGCGTTCGAACCAGCCCGGCGGCAGCCGGTCACTCCGTGTATGTGTCGGCGACGCTCAGCGCCGCGTCGAGGGCGGCGAGGCCCTCCTTCAGCTCGGCCTCGGTGACATTGCAGGGCGGGACCACGTGGGTGCGGTTCATGTTCACGAAGGGCCACAGGCCGTGCTGCTTGGCGGCGGCCGTGAAGGCGGCCATGGGGGCATTGGCCTCGCCGGCCGCGTTGTACGGCACGAGCGGCTCGCGGGTCTCGCAGTTCCTCACGAGCTCCAGCGCCCAGAACATGCCGGTGCCGCGGACCTCGCCGACGCTCGGGTGGCGCTCGGCCAGGGCGGCGAGGGCGGGCCCGAGGAGATCGGCGCCCAGGCTCTTGGCGTTCTCGACCACGCCCTCCTCCGCCATCACGTTGATCGTGGCGACGGCGGCGGCGCAGGCCAGCGGGTGCCCGGAGTAGGTCAGGCCGCCCGGGTAGGGGCGCTTGCCGAAGGTCTCGGCGATCGCGCCCGAGACGGCGACACCGCCCAGCGGGACGTAACCCGAGTTCACGCCCTTGGCGAAGGTCATCAGGTCGGGTACGACACCGAAGAGGTCGGCGGCGAACCACTCGCCCGTGCGCCCGAAGCCGGCCATGACCTCGTCCAGGATGAAGACGATGCCGTGGCGGTCGCAGATCTCGCGGACCCCGGCCAGATAGCCGGGCGGCGGGACCATGATCCCGGCCGTGCCCGGGATGGTCTCCAGGATGATCGCGGCAACCGTCCCCGGACCCTCGAAGGCGATCGTCGTCTCCAGGTGCTCCAGCGCCCGCGCGGTCTCCTGCTCCTCGGTCTCGGCGTAGAAGCGGGAGCGGTAGAGGAACGGCGCCCAGAAGTGGACGACGCCGTTCGTGGCGCTGTCGCTCGCCCAGCGGCGCGGGTCGCCGGTGAGGTTGACCGCCTGCTGGGTGCCGCCGTGGTACGAGCGGTACGCCGAGAGCACCTTCGGGCGTCCCGTGTGCAGCCGCGCCATGCGCACCGCGTGCTCGACGGCGTCCGCGCCGGCGTTGGTGAAGAAGATCTTGTCCAGGTCGCCCGGGGTCCGTTCGGCGATCAGCCGGGCCGCCTCCGAACGCGCCTCGACCGCGAAGGCGGGCGCGAAGGTGGTCATCCGTGCCGCCTGCTCCTGGATCGCCGCGACGACCTTGGGGTGCTGGTAGCCGATGTTGGTGAAGACGAGCCCGCTGGTGAAGTCCAGGTACCGCTTGCCGTCGTAGTCCCAGAAGTACGACCCCTCGGCGCCGGCGACGGCGAGCGGGTCGATGAGGTCCTGGGCGGACCAGGAGTGGAAGACGTGCGCGCGGTCCGCGGCCTTGACCGCGGCGCCGGTTTCGGGGTTGGGCTGAGGGGTCATGCGGACGAGCGTAAATGTCCGCGATGCGGAAGCGACATCGGCGTCCTGTTCCGTGGGAGGGGGGTTTCCACGACAGAATGTCTATGGACAGCATGCTGTCGAAGTGACAGCATGCTGTCATGAATGCCATGACGGGATCGGCTGACCGGCGGGTGCATCTCGCGGTCTACGACAGCCTCGCCGACTGGGAGACGGGGCATACGACCGCGTATCTGGCCCGTGCCGGGTACGAGGTGGTGACGGTGGGGCCCGGCCGGGAGCCGGTGACGAGCATCGGCGGGCTGCGGATCCTGCCCGACCTCGCGCTGGACGAGCTGCGCCCCGAGGACAGCTCCCTGCTGATCCTGCCGGGCGCCGACCTCTGGTCCGCCGGCGACTGCCTCGCCCCCCTCGCCCGCGCGGCGCGCGCCTTCCTCGACGCGGGTGTGCCGGTGGCCGCGATCTGCGGGGCGACCGCCGGCCTCGCCCGCGAGGGGCTCCTCGACGACCGCGCCCACACCAGCGCCTCCCCCTTCTACCTGGCGCAGGCCCCCGGTTACGCCGGGGGCGACCGCTACGTGGAGGCGGACGCCGTGACCGACGGCGGCCTGATCACCGCCGGGCCCACCGAGCCGGTCGCCTTCGCCCGGGAGGTCTTCCGGCTCCTCGGGGTGTACGAGGGTGAGGTGCTGGACGCCTGGTACCGGCTGTACCACGACTCCGACGCGGAGGCGTACTTCGTGCTCCAGCAGGCCGGTGGCCGGTGAGCCGGAAACACCAGGACCTCCTCAGCCGCGGTGCCGTCGGCACCTTCCGGCTGAACGGCCAGTTCCTCGCCGTCGCCGAGGAGCTGGCACGGCCGGCCGGTCTGACCGCCGCCTGGTGGCAGGTGCTGGGGGCGGTGCTCGGGGAGCCGCTGCCGGTCGCCGGGGTCGCGCGGGCCATGGGCATCACGCGGCAGAGCGTACAGCGCATCGCCGATCTGCTGGTGGAGCGGGGGCTCGCCGAGTACCGGCCGAACCCGGCCCACCGGCGTGCGAAGCTCCTCGCGCCGACCGAGGAGGGCCGGGCGGCCGTGGCGCGCATCGGCCCGGGGCACGCGGCCTTCGCCGGGCGGCTGGCGGCGGCGATGGGCGAGACCGAGCTCGCCGAGGCGGTACGGCTGTTGGAGCGGCTCTCGGAGGTCCTGGACCAGCTCGGCAGGCCCGTTATGGAACCGTAGAGCGGGGGCCGGGCGACTCCTCGTAGAGCCGGATTATCCTCGGTCCGGTCGCACACGTATGCGTGCGCGTCGTGGTGCGTGTCGGGGGGAGGCGGGGTGGCCATGGAGAAGCTGGGGTCGGGGGATCCGCAGCAATCGGGGGCTATCGGCTGCTGGCGCGGCTCGGGGCCGGCGGGATGGGGCACGTGTATCTCGCCCGGTCGGACCGGGGCCGTACCGTCGCCGTGAAACTCGTCCGTGCGGAACTCGCCGCGCAGGAGGAGTTCCGGGCCCGCTTCCGGCAGGAGGTGCAGGCCGCGCAGCGGGTCGGCGGGTACTGGACCGCGCCCGTGCTCGACGCGGACACCGAGGCGGCCGTGCCGTGGGTGGCGACCGGGTACGTGGCCGGGCCCAGCCTTCAGCAGGTCGTCGGCCGGGATCACGGGGCGCTGCCCGAGCGGTCGGTACGGATCCTCGCGGCCGGGCTCGCGCACGCGCTCAAGGACATCCACGCGGCCGGGATCGTGCACCGGGATCTGAAGCCGTCGAACGTGCTGGTGACGATCGACGGGCCGCGCGTCATCGACTTCGGGATCGCGCGGGCGCTGGAGACGACCTCGCTGGGCGGGGAGGGGCTGACGCATGCGGGCGCGCTGGTCGGGTCGCCCGGGTTCATGGCGCCGGAGCAGGTGCGGGGGGACCGGATCACGCCGGCGTGCGACGTCTTCTGCCTGGGGTCGGTGCTGGCGTACGCGGCGACCGGTGCGCTGCCGTTCGGTACGGCCGACAGCGGTGCGCACGCGTTGATGTTCCGGATCGCTCAGGAGGAGCCGGATCTCACGGGCGTGCCGGAGGGGATCGCCGACCTGGTGCGCGCATGCCTGCGCAAGGATCCTGGGGGGCGGCCTTCGCTGGACGTGATTCTTGAGCGGATCGGCGCGGAGGGCACGGTGTCCGGGGGGCGGTCCCGGGATCCCTGGCTGCCGGCCGTGCTGGTCGCTCAACTGGGCCGGCACGCTGTGCAGTTGCTGGAGGTCGAGAATCCGGACGGGGGGACCCCGGCTGCGACTCCGGCGCCGGAGCTCCCACCCGCACCGCCCGCGCAGTCTTCGTCGCCGGGTGCGGGCGGTGCCGGCCCGAAGAGCGGGGCGGAGTCGTCGCCCGAGCATGCCGCCGCCTCCGATGAGGGCGGTGCCGATGCCGGTGTCGACCGGTTGCCCACCGTTGTGGCGGTGCCCGGGGCGCCCGCCGTGCCGCCGGGGTCCGGGTACGGGCAGGCGCAGCCGCATCCGCAGCCGGCTCCGCCGTATCCCCAGCCCCAGCCCCCCGCGCCGTACGGCTACCCGCAGCAGCCGTACGGCTCCTACGGCGGCGGACTCGGCTCCACCCCGCCCTACGGGCCGATGCCTCCCGGCCCGGAGGAGGAGCCGGAGCGGCGCAGCGGGCGGTCGACCGCGCTGCTCATCGTGGTCGCGCTGGTCGTGGCGCTCGGCGCCGGCGGATCGGTGTACGCGCTGATGAACGGCGGCGGGCACACCCAGGGCGGCGGGAAGAGCCCGTCGCCCTCCGCCACCTCCGCGCCGGCGGACGGAGGTACCGGCGGGACGTCGGGGGCGCCCTCCCCGGCCGGCTCCGGGCCGTCCTCCTCCGCGTCCACGTCCACGGACGGAGCGGTGCCGGCCGGCTATCTGGGCACCTGGAGCACGACCATCGACAACGCCAACGGGACCAATACCCGCCAACTGACCATCCGGCAGGGCCAGGTGGGCGACACCGTGCTGACGCTGGTCGCGGACGGGCCGACCGACGGCGGTGGGTCGTACCACTGTGTCTTCGAGGCCAAGCTCGACCGACAGCCCAGCGGGAACGGGCCGTTGGAGATCGGGCCGTCCACCGTCAGCTCCGGCGAGCCCGCCTCCTCCTGCACCCCGGGCGAGGCCACCGAGATCACACTCCAGCCGGACGGCACGCTGAAGCGGGAGAAGACGAGCGGCGGGGAGAGCCTGACGTACACCAGGCAGTGAGCGGGCGACCGGCTGAGCAGGCCGGGTGAGGTCCGCTGCGGTTCGGCAGCGGACTTGAGGGGCGCGGGGCTGCGTCTGGTGTGCGGCTGCCGCCGCGAGGGGGCCCGGGTTCGAGCGAAGCCGAGAACGTGGGGGAGCGACCGGCCGCGACGGCGCTGCGAACAACCGACGACCGTGTCACGGCACTTCCGGCGGAGCGCTCAGCGGGGCTCCGGCGGGCGCTGCCTCGGCATGTTCGGGCGGGTGCCGTTCGCCGGGGGGAGCGGGAAACGCCCCCCGAAGCCCCCGCCCTCCTGCCTCGGCACCGCCGCCACCGCCGTCTGGATGCCCAGCGGCGCCGAACCGGTCCGGAACTCGACCATCCAGTCGGTCGTCTCGGTGCGGACCAGCTCGGCGACGTCCTCGGAGAACCGCCGCAGCACGCCCAGACACCGCTCGGCCGCCTCGCTCGCCGTGCCCTCCGCCGGGCCCAGCACCTCGCGGATGCTCTCGGAGGCCCAGTCGAACTGCAGGGCCTGCAGGCGCCGCTGCACCGCCTGGGCCGTGGCCACGTCCCGCATCCAGCCGGAGGTCACGCCGAAGAACCGGTCGATGCCGACGCAGGCCACCGCGAGGAGCAGGGCCAGGCAGCCCCAGGGGGCCACGCTGTGGGCGGCCCCGGTCAGGTCCAGCAGGGGCAGTGCCGCGCCGGCCGTCACACCCGCCGCCGCGCCGGCCCGCAGCACGCGCGCGCCGCGCCGCTTCCACACGCGGTCGCGCAGATACCAGGACGCGGTCTGGAGCGCCCCGCGCTCCACCCACCGGTACAGCTCGTCCAGCCGTTCGGCGGGCTCCCCCCAGTCCCCGAGCGGAAAGGCCCGCCCGGTCACATCGCCCGGCCGCAGCCCGGACCGACCCTCGCCCCGCCCGTCCTGAGGCGGACCCTCGGGCTGCATCTCCGGCTGACCCACCCGGCACTCCCAACTGATCCCGAACCGATCCCGATCCGATCCTGACTGAAACCGTCCGACCCGAACCCGTCTGATCTCGACCAATCACCCAGCGTGACACTTCGCACCGACACTCCGCCGGACCCTGCCGACACCCTGCCGACGCGCGGGCCCCCTTCCTACCGCCCAATGGGTGGCGAAGACTGGGCTTTCCCGGCTTTTCCGCCCGGAAGAGGGTCTTGATCAGGTATAGGGCTCCTGGACTTCTCACTCGAAAGAGTGGCGGGGCGACGGGGGCGTGGACCACGTAGGCTCATGCTCAGCGGAGAAAACGTTAAGGAGCTGATCGTGTTTCCCGGTGGTGGCCAGCCCAACATGCAGCAGTTGCTCCAGCAGGCCCAGAAGATGCAGCAGGACCTGCAGCGGGCGCAGGAGGAACTGGCGAACACGGAGGTCGACGGGCAGGCCGGCGGCGGTCTGGTGAAGGCCACCGTGACCGGCTCCGGCGAGCTGCGCGCGCTCCAGATCGACCCGAAGGCGGTGGACCCCGAGGACACCGAGACCCTCGCCGACCTGATCGTGGCGGCCGTGCAGGCGGCCAACGAGAACGCGCAGGCGCTCCAGCAGCAGAAGCTCGGCCCGCTGGCCCAGGGCCTCGGCGGCGGCACGGGCATCCCCGGTCTGCCGTTCTGAGTCCGGGGCAACTACGGTACGTACCGAAAGGTCTCCAGGAAGGGCAGTCCGGTGTACGAAGGCGTGGTCCAGGACCTCATCGACGAGCTGGGGCGGCTTCCCGGCGTCGGTCCCAAGAGCGCGCAGCGGATCGCCTTTCACATCCTGCAGGCGGAACCGACGGACGTGAAGCGTCTCGCCCAGGCGCTCATGGAGGTGAAGGCGAAGGTCCGCTTCTGCGCGACCTGCGGCAACGTGGCACAGGAGGAGCTGTGCGGCATCTGCCGTGACCCGCGCCGCGACCCGTCGGTCATCTGCGTGGTGGAGGAGCCGAAGGACGTCGTCGCCATCGAGCGGACCCGCGAGTTCCGCGGGCGCTACCACGTCCTCGGCGGCGCCATCAGCCCGATCGAGGGTGTCGGTCCCGACGACCTGCGTATACGAGAACTTCTCGCGCGGTTGGCCGACGGGACGGTCACGGAACTGATCCTGGCGACGGACCCGAACCTGGAGGGCGAGGCGACAGCGACGTACCTCGCCCGGATGATCAAGCCCATGGGCCTGAAGGTCACCCGCCTGGCCAGCGGCCTCCCGGTGGGTGGCGACCTGGAATACGCGGACGAGGTCACGCTCGGCCGCGCCTTCGAGGGGAGACGACTCCTAGATGTCTGACGCCACACTGCACGCGACCGGTCGCAACCCGGACGACTTCGCGGTCCAGATCGCGGACCAGATCGAGAGCTTCCTGGTGGCCGTCACGGAGGTGGCGAGGGGCGACGAGCCCGGCTCGACGGTGCCCTTCCTCCTCCTGGAGGTCTCCCAGCTGCTGCTGGCCGGCGGCCGCCTCGGCGCGCACGAGGACATCGTCCCCGACGAGCGCTACGAGCCCGACCTGGGCCCGGAGCCGGACGTGGACGAGCTCCGCGAGAACCTCGCCCGCCTGCTGGAGCCGGTGGACGTGTACTCGGAGGTCTTCGACCCCTACGAGCCCCGCAGGCCCGCGGTCCCGGCCCGTATCTCCGACGACCTGGCCGACATCATCACCGACCTGCGCCACGGCATGGCCCACTACCGCGCGGGCCGCACCACCGAGGCCCTGTGGTGGTGGCAGTTCTCCTACTTCTCCAACTGGGGCCCCACAGCCTCCTCCGTCCTGCGCGCCCTCCAGTCGGTCCTCATCCACGTCCGCCTCAACCAGCCCCTGGAGGAACTGGACGGCCTCGACACCGACCAGGCCACGATGGGCGACGAGACGCTGGAGTTCGAGGCGGGCCGGGTCATGGCGGAGGAGATCGGGACGCCGCTGGGGATGCGACGGGGGAAGTAGGGACGAGTTCGCCCTGCGCAGGAGATGGGTGTGAGCCAGTACAGCAACTGGGCTGACGTCAAGCGGCGGCTGCGGGAGATCCGAGAGGAAAGGGGCTGACACAGGCTGAGGTGGCCGGTGCCTCCGTCAAGCTTCCCGATCCCGTGAACGTCACTCTGGACACCGAGCCGCTCAAGGAGTTCAGCGACTGAGCAGCAGGCGGAAGCCGATGCCTCGGACCTGTTCCAGGGTGATCGTCTCGGGGAGTTCGGCGCGCAGTGCCGTCACGTGGGCGTCCAGGAGGGAGTCCGTCAGGCCGGGGAGGCAGGCGAGTTGGGCGCGGGTGAGCACACGGTCCGGGTGGGCGAGGAAGTGAGCGAGGAGCGTGCGTTCCGGCTCCGATAGGTTCAACTCGTCCACGTCTACCCGGACTTCGGGCGGACCGGGCAGCGGTAGCCGTACCGTCGCGCGGATGCGGTCGATGATTCGTGACGCCTCGTGCGGTTCGTCCACGTAGTCGTCCGCGCCCATCTCCAGGGCCGTCACCCGGTCGCGTTCGGTGCGGACGAGCGCGATCAACGGTGTGGTCGTACGGGAGCGCAGGGTTCGGCACGCCGGCAGGGACGTAGGGCCGACGATGATCACGTCGTGGCCGTCCTCCGGTCCGCTTCCGTGGTCCGCCTCGTAGCCGTGGGCCCGTAAGGCGTCTGCCAGTGTCTCGTCGTCCTCCAGCAGAAGTACGCGCACGACCGCACCCTAGCGGCCGGGCCACAGTCCCCACAGGCCTTTGGCCATCGTCATGGCACCGCCCGCCAGGGCCAGGAGGAGGACCAGGTGGCGGGCCCGGCGTTCGGGGATGCGCGCGGCGATGGCATGGCCGATCACCGCGCCGGTCGCCATCGCGACGCAGACGGCCGCCCACTGCACGCCGGTCAGGTGAGGGGTGCCGTTCGCCGCTATCGAGAAGGCGTTGACCGCCACGCCGTAGAACTGGGCGTTCGGCACGAACTCCCGTACCGTCCAGCCCGCGTTGAGGGCGTACAGGGACACCGGTGGGCCGCCCACGCCCGCTGCCGCGTTCATGAAGCCGCCCAGGGCGCCCGCCGTCACCGCTCCCTTGCCGCCGCGCAGTGCCGGGACCCGTGCGCCGCGCAGGACCAGCAGCACGGCCGCCGTCACCAGGGCGCCCATCGTCAGCAGCAGGACCGGGTGCGGGAGCCGGCGGGTCAGCCAGGCGCCCGCCGGTACCGTGCAGGCCGCCGCCAGGCACAGCGGGACCATCGCCGCCGGGCGGACCCGGCGCCAGCCGCCGGCCAGGCCGACCACGCTGATGGCGCCGGCGGCGCAGTTCGCGAGGATCACCCCCTGGGCCGGGCCGAGCAGCAGCACCAGGGCCGGTACGGCGACCAGGGCGAAGCCCATGCCGGTCAGCCATTGGACGCCGGCGCCGAGCAGGACGATCGACGCCAGCAAGATCTCCGTCACCCCCGTATCCCCGCCCATGTCCGTGTCCCTGTCCATGCCGGGGAGGTCAGTGTGACCCAGCGCACTTTCCCGCGTGGTGTGGCAGAGGCTGGGCAGGTACCGGACCGCGGACGTCCGGTGGCCACCGTGACCATGTCTCACCATGCGGGAGCAGGGTGGTGGATTTCGGGCGCTCGTTAGACTGAGCCGACACAAACGAACCGAGCGAGGAGCGCACGTGGGCCTTGTCGTGCAGAAGTACGGAGGCTCCTCCGTAGCCGATGCCGAGGGCATCAAGCGCGTCGCCAAGCGGATCGTGGAAGCGAAGAAGAACGGCAACCAGGTTGTCGTCGTCGTTTCCGCGATGGGCGACACGACGGACGAGCTGATCGATCTCGCCGAGCAGGTTTCTCCGATGCCTGCCGGGCGTGAATTCGACATGCTGCTGACCGCCGGAGAGCGGATCTCCATGGCCCTGCTGGCGATGGCGATCAAAAACCTGGGTCACGAGGCCCAGTCGTTCACGGGCAGCCAGGCAGGCGTCATCACCGACTCGGTCCACAACAAAGCCCGGATCATCGACGTCACGCCGGGCCGGATCCGGGAGTCGCTCGACAAGGGCAACATCGCGATCGTCGCCGGGTTCCAGGGTGTCAGCCAGGACAAGAAGGACATCACCACGCTGGGGCGTGGCGGGTCCGACACCACGGCCGTGGCGCTCGCCGCCGCGCTCGACGCCGAGGTCTGCGAGATCTACACCGACGTCGACGGCGTGTTCACCGCCGACCCGCGTGTGGTGAAGAAGGCGAAGAAGATCGACTGGATCTCCTTCGAGGACATGCTGGAGCTCGCCGCCTCCGGCTCCAAGGTGCTGCTCCACCGCTGTGTGGAGTACGCCCGCCGCTACAACATCCCGATCCACGTCCGGTCCAGCTTCAGCGGGCTGCAGGGCACGTGGGTCAGCAGTGAGCCGATTGGGGACAAGCAGGTGGAGCAGGCCATCATCTCCGGTGTCGCGCACGACACCTCCGAGGCCAAGATCACGGTCGTCGGCGTGCCGGACAAGCCGGGTGAGGCCGCCGCGATCTTCCGGACCATCGCCGATGCCGAGATCAACATCGACATGGTCGTGCAGAACGTGTCCGCCGCCTCCACCGGGCTGACGGACATCTCCTTCACGCTGCCGAAGACCGAGGGCCGCAAGGCCATCGACGCGCTGGAGCGCAACCGGTCGGGCATCGGCTTCGACTCGCTGCGCTACGACGACCAGATCGGGAAGATCTCGCTGGTCGGCGCCGGGATGAAGACCAACCCGGGCGTCACCGCCTCCTTCTTCGAGGCGCTGTCCGACGCGGGCGTGAACATCGAGCTGATCTCGACCTCCGAGATCCGTATCTCGGTCGTCACCCGCAAGGACGACGTCCCCGAGGCCGTCCGCGCCGTGCACACCGCCTTCGGGCTGGACTCCGACAGCGACGAGGCCGTCGTCTACGGAGGCACCGGCCGATGAGCCGGGGTACGGGCCGATGACCGGCCCGCTGACCCGCAAGCCGACGCTCGCGGTCGTGGGAGCGACCGGGGCCGTCGGCGCGGTCATGCTCCAGATCCTGTCCCAGCGGGCGGACGTCTGGGGCGAGATCAGGCTGCTCGCCTCCCCGCGCTCGGCCGGCCGCAAGCTGGCCGTGCGCGGGGCGGAGGTCGAGGTGACGGCCCTGACGGAGGACGCCTTCGACGGGGTCGACGTCGCCATGTTCGACGTCCCGGACGAGGTCGCCGCCGAGTGGGCGCCGATCGCCGTCGCGCGCGGCGCGGTCGTCGTCGACAACTCGGCCGCCTTCCGGCTGGACCCCGAGGTGCCGCTCGTGGTGCCCGAGGTCAACCCGCACGCCGCACGGATCCGGCCGCGCGGGATCATCGCCAACCCCAACTGCACGACCCTGACGATGATCGTCGCCCTGGGCGCGCTGCACGCCGAGTTCGGGCTGCGCGAGCTGGTGGTGTCGTCGTACCAGGCGGTGAGCGGGGCGGGGCGGGCCGGCGTGGACACGCTGCGGGCCCAGCTGTCCCTGGTGGCCGACACCGAGCTGGGGACCTCCCCCGGTGACGTACGGCGGGCCGTCGGCGAGAACACCGGGCCGTTCCCGGAGCCGGTCGCGCTGAACGTGGTGCCGTGGGCCGGGTCGCTGCGCGAGGACGGCTGGTCCTCGGAGGAGATGAAGGTCCGCGACGAGTCCCGCAAGATCCTCGGGCTGCCGAAGCTGCCGGTCGCCGTGACCTGCGTCCGGGTGCCCGTGGTCACCACGCACTCCCTGACCGTCCACGCCCGCTTCCAGGGCGAGGTCACCGTCGACGGCGCCCGCGAGATCCTCGCGACCGCGCCGGGCGTGGTGCTCTACGACGACCCGGCCGCCGGTGAGTTCCCGACCCCGGCCGATGTCGTGGGCACCGATCCGACCTGGGTGGGTCGGGTACGGCGGGCCCTGGACGATCCGACCGCGCTGGAGCTGTTCGTGTGCGGGGACAACCTCCGCAAGGGTGCCGCGCTGAACACCGCGCAGATCGCGGAGCTGGTCGTGGCGGAGCGAAGCGGCCACTGAGTCCGAAAATCCGCAGAACATTTGTAGGATCTGCGTAAGAAATGTGGCCGGAAGCATGGTCCAATGCACTTGATCCATTGGTTCACGGCAACAGAGGATTTCCCTCCCCGCCCGCGCAACCGTGCGCAGGGCGGGGAGCGTCTTTGCGGTCACTCTTCGGGCGGTGGGGACGCCGTGAGCGGACCGGGCGTGGGGAAGCCCGTCCACATCGGACATAGGGGAAGAGCGGGACGCATGACGGCTCTTGAGGCACCGTCGGTTGTCGCACATGTGACGCCCGGCACGTACAACCCTGGCGGGGTCGGACGTGTCCAACAGGCGTGGCAGAGGTACTCGAACTCCGTGCGGCCCGCGGCACCGCTGCGCTCCGGCCGCCCCGTGCGGCGCTCCGGCCCCGCACGTCCGGCGGCATGCCGGTGATCGCGCCCATGCCCGCCGCGCGGCCCGCCCGCGTACCCGGTCAGCGCGACGCGGCCGACGCCGAAGGGGCCGCGGCGACCGTGGTCGCCGGGACGACCGTCGACCACCTCACCGAGACCTACCGCGCGCACTACCGCTCGCTGCTCGGTCTCGCCGCGCTGCTCCTCGACGACACCGCCTCCTGCGAGGACGTCGTCCAGGAGGCCTTCATCCGCGTGCACTCCGCCCGCAAGCGGGTGCGCGACCCCGAGAAGACCCTCGCGTACCTCCGCCAGACCGTCGTCAACCTCTCCCGGTCCACGCTGCGCCGGCGGATCCTCGGCCTGAAGCTGCTCTCCAAGCCGATGCCCGACATGGCCAGCGCGGAGGAGGGCGCCTACGACCAGCTGGAGCGCCGGGACCTGATCAAGGCGATGAAGGGCCTCCAGCGCCGCCAGCGCGAGGTCCTCGTGCTGCGCTACTTCGCGGACATGACCGAGGCGCAGGTCGCCGAGACCCTCGGGATCTCCCTGGGCTCCGTGAAGGCTTACGGTTCGCGGGGCATCGCCGCGCTGCGGGTGGCCATGGAGGCACCGGCATGAGCGAGCGAGGGACGGCATGAAGCGCCATGAGCAGCGCCATGAGCAGCGCTTTGAGCAAGAGCACACGCAATCGCACGCTGGGAACGGAATGGTGAACCACGGCCCCGACGAGAAGCACCCCGAGGGGCGCGGCCCGGATCCGGACCAGGGCTTCGGCTCACTGTCCGGCGCCGGTCCCGAGAAGCTCGCCGCGGAGCTCGGCGGGCTCGGGAGCGAGGAGCTCGCCCTGCGGCGGCTGCTGCACTCCGTCGTCGACGACATCGAGCCGCGCACCGGGACGCTGGAGCATCTGCGCCGGGCGGTGCCCGCCCGGCGGGCCCGCAAGCGGCAGGCCGTCGTCGGGATGGCCGCCGCGGCCCTGTTCCTCGGCACCGCGATCCCGGCCCTCGTACACGTCTCGGACTCCGGTGGTTCCGACCCCGACACCGTCATGGCGGGTCAGTCCTCCCAGGCCCAGGGCGGCACCGGGCAGGGCAAGGACGAGACCGGCGGCACGGGCGGCACGAAGGACACGGGCGGTACGAGCGCCCAGCCCGGCAGGCCGCACGGCGGACGCGGCGAGAAGGGCCGCGGCGGCGCCGGAACCACCGGTTCCACCGGCGGCGCCAACCCGAGCGCCTCGGTCTCCGCGGGCGGTGCCCCGTCGTGCACGGCGGCCCAGCTGGGCTCCGCCACCGGCAGCGCCGAGGCCCCCGACTCCGCCGGCGTGGTCTACGGCGTCTTCAAGGTCACCAACATCTCCAAGGCCGCCTGCGCCGTCAGCGGCGCGGGGTCCGTCACCCCCGCCGCCCGGGGCGCGGCCGACCCGGCCAAGATCACCACCGCTCGGCACACCGCCGGCGACGCGGCGACCGGACTGCCCGACCCCTCCCAGGAGGTCTCCGGGCTGGTCCTGCAGCCCGGCGCGGCCTACGCCGAGAAGTTCGCCTTCGTGCCCTCGCAGACGTGTCCCACCACCGGCGGCGGCACCAGCACCGGCGGCACCACGACCGGCGGCGCCTCGCCGACCCCGAGCCCGACCCAGGGCGCGAGTGCCACCGGCGGCTCGGACGCGGGGACGGGATCCACGACGCCGGGTACGACCACCCAGACGGTCACGGAGGAAGGCACGGCCGACGGGAGTGTCGTGGTGACGCACACGGCACAGGGCGGCTCGCCGTCGGCCTCGGCGACCGTGCCGGGTGAGTGCGCCGGGGTCGTCTACTACACCGGGGTGCTGGCGGGGTCGTAGAACCCTCTGCACCGGGGTGCTGGCGGGGGTCGTAGAACCGTTTACACCGGGGTGCCGGCGGGGTCGTGGAACCGTCGCTACGGGGCGCTCACCGTCGCCGGAGCCGTCTCCTCCTCCGGCACCAGGCCCAGCTCGGCGTCCCGTACCGCCTCCGCCTCGCGGCGCAGCAGGCGGAACCACATGAAGACCACGAAGCCGGCGAAGACGAACCACTCGCCGGTGTAGCCGAGGTTCTGGAAGGCCTTCAGGTCCAGGCCGGTGCCCTGCGGGGCGCTCGCGGGGACGGCCTTCATGCCGGAGTCGGCCTTGTCGAGGGTGATCCAGGCGTCGTACAGCTTGTCCGGCACCAGGTTCACCAGCGAGGCCGAGCTGATCGCCGCCGTCTGGCCCGAGGGGAGTCCGCCGCCCGCGCTGACGCCGTTGTCGCCCGGCGTCTCGGAGGCCTGGAGCGCGCCGGTGACGGTGACCTCACCGGTGGGCGGGGCCGGGGCCTTCGCCGCGTCCGCCGTGCCGGGCAGCCAGCCCCGGACCACCGGCAGGGACTTACCGGAGCCGGTGCGCAGCAGGGTCAGGACGTAGAAGCCGCTCTTGCCGTCGACCTGCCGGCCGGGCACCAGCAGCTGGGTGCCGTACCGCCCGTGCGCGCTGACCCGGCGGCCGGAGGTCGCCTTGTCGACGGGCAGCATCCGGTCCAGCGGCTGTGCGGTCTCGTGCCGGTCGGAGGCGGCCTGCTGCGTCGCGGCGCGGCTGTCGTGCACCCGCCCCTCGAACCGGCTCAGCTGCCACGACCCCATGAAGATGCAGAACGGGATGGCGAGCAGCACGAAGACGTTGATGCCCCACCAGCGGGGTGTCAGCAGAAACCGGTACACGCCCTCCACGGTACGGCGCCCCCGCCGCCCGCCCGCCCGCGGGGCGGCCCCTCAGGGTCTGGCGGCTCTCAGGAAGCAGATCAGCGGGATGCGCGGGTGGCCGGCCGGGAAGCGGTGGAAGCGGTGGAAGCCGTCGAGGTCGGAGAAATCGCCCGCGACATGGGACCGGGACCCTTTCGTCCCACATGGAACGGGTTGTCCTCGCGCCGGTTCGAGGGGACGGACGCGGAGGAGGGGGGCGGCGGTCATGGCCGGGAAGTTATCCACAGGCTGCGGACACTCGCCACACAATTGTCGGCGCGGCCAGGCAGTATGGGCGCATGACTGGGGTGATGAGTGAGAGCAACCGGCCGGGCACGCACAGTGCGCCGGCCACGCCGGACTGGGAGAAGCGCTTCCGGGCGCCACGGGTGTCGCTGCCCGACTGGGCGGAGGACGCGCCGCACCGCTCCCTGTTCGTGTCGAACGCGACGGGGACGTACGAGCTGTATGCCTGGGACCGGGCGTCGGGCGAGCAGCGGCAGGCGACGGACCGGCCGAACGGCACGACGGACGGCGTGCTCTCCCCGGACGGCACCTGGATCTGGTGGTTCGACGACAAGGACGGCGACGAGTTCGGCATCTGGCGCCGCCAGCCCTTCGCGGGCGGCGCGGCCGAGCCGGCGGTCCCCGGCCTCGCCCCCTCCTACCCGGCCGGCCTGGCCCTGGCCCGCGACGGACGCACGGCGGTCGTCGGCCGCTCCACGGACGAGGACGGTACGACGATCCACCTCGCGCGCGAGGGCGAGGCCCCGGCCGAGATCTACCGGCACCGCGAGTCGGCGGGCGTCGGCGACCTCTCCCACGACGGCACCCTGATCGCCGTCGAGCACACCGAGCACGGCGATGCGATGCACGCGGCGCTGCGCGTGCTGCGCCCGGACGGCACGACGGTCGCCGAGCTGGACGACACCAAGGGCGGCACGCAGGAGCTGGGCCTGGAGGTGCTCGGCTTCGCCCCCGTCGAGGGCGATGCCCGCCTGCTCATCGGCCATCAGCGCCGGGGCCGCTGGGAGCCGCTGGTGTGGGACGTGGCGACGGGCGAGCAGACCGACCTCGACCTGGAGCTGCCCGGTGACGTCAGCGCCGAGTGGTATCCGGACGGCTCGGCCCTGCTCATCGCGCACGGCTTCGAGGCCCGCAGCGAGCTGTTCCGCTTCGACCTCGCCACGCGCGAGCTGACCCGCATCTCCACCCCGCCCGGCACGGTCTCCGGCGCCACGGCCCGCCCCGACGGCAGCGTGGAGTACCTGTGGTCGTCGGCCGAGGAGCCGCCGGCCGTGCGCTCCACCTCCGGCGGGGTCGTGCTGGACCCGCCGGGTATTGTCTGCCCGCCGTCGGTGCCGGTGGAGGACGTGTGGGTGGAGGGGCCCGGCGGCCGCATCCACGCCCTGGTCCAGAAGCCGGTCGGCGCCACCGGCCCCCTCCCCACGGTCTTCGACCTGCACGGCGGCCCGACCTGGCACGACAGCGACTCCTTCGCCGCGGGCCCGGCCGCCTGGGTCGACCAGGGCTACGCCGTGATCCGCGTCAACTACCGCGGCTCCACGGGGTACGGCCGGGCCTGGACCGACGCGCTGAAGCACCGGGTCGGCCTGATCGAGCTGGAGGACGTGGCGGCGGTCCGCGAGTGGGCGGTGTCCTCGGGCCTCGCCGACCCCAGCCGCCTGGTCCTCACCGGCGGCTCCTGGGGCGGCTATCTCACCCTGCTCGGCATCGGCACCCAGCCCGACGCGTGGACGGTGGGCATCGCGGTCGTGCCCGTCGCGGACTACGTCACCGCGTACCACGACGAGATGGAGGCCCTGAAGGCCATGGACCGCACCCTGCTCGGGGGCACCCCCGAGGAGGTCCCGGAGCGCTTCGCGGCGTCCTCCCCGCTGACCTACGTCGACCAGGTCAAGGCACCGGTCTACATCTCGGCGGGTGTCAACGACCCGCGCTGCCCGATCCGCCAGATCGACAACTACGTCAAGCGCCTGGAGGCGAGGGGCGCGGTGCACGAGGTCTACCGCTACGACGCCGGCCACGGCTCGCTGGTCGTGGACGAACGCATCAAGCAGGTCCGCCTGGAGATGGACTTCGCGGCGAGACACCTGCCGGGGGCGTAGGTAGGGCCTGTCCGGCGGATCAGGTCGGAGGAAAAGTGCGGCGCCTGATCAGGGCCCTGGCGGTCAGCGGAGTTCCGCCAGGCCCCGGCGGGTGGCGGCCACGACGACCCGGTCGCCCTTCTCCAGGACGTGGTCGGGGGCCGTGTCGGTGCGGCCCTCCAGGGCCAGGACACGCCAGGAACCGGCCCGGAAGGCCTCGCGGACCGTGCGGCCCTCCAGCTGGGGGTGGGCGGCGACGTCCACCGCGGCGAAGAGCAGGACCCTGCGCTCCACGGGGATCGCGCCCAGCACCTGCCGGCCCAGCATCGCCCCGGCGAACGCGGGCGCGGCCAGGTGCGTGACGCTGCGGCTCCGGGTCAGGGCGTGCGGGTACGCGGCCCGGAGCGTGCGGTACACCGCGGTGGCGAAGTCGTCGTCGTAGAGGCGCAGCACCACCCGCAGATCGGGGCGTACGGTGCGCGCGTACAGCACGGCCTCCAGGTTCGTGGTGTCGGCGCTGGTCACGGCGAGCAGGGCGTACGCCCGGTGGATCTTGGCGGCCTCCAGCACACCCTCCTGGGTGACATCACCCAGGACCACCGGCACCCGCAGGCTGCGCGCGGTCGCGAGGCCACGCGCCTCCGGGTCGGACTCCACGCACACGACGGGGACGTTCAGCTCGCGCAGCCGGGTCAGCACCCGGGTGCCGATCTTCCCGAGCCCGAGCAGCACCACATGCCCGCCGAGGCCGCGCGGCGGTTTGCGCAGGGCGGAGGCGGTGCGGAAGGTGCCGAGCGCCTCCAGCACGGCCGCCAGCAGTACCGGCAGCAGCAGCAACCCGACGAGACCGGAGAGGAGTTGGAGGATCTGGCGGCCCAACGAGTCACCGATGGCGGGGTTGTCGATGGCGAACAGGTCGAGGAGCGTGAGGTAGAAGGCGCCCAGGGGGTGGATACCGGTCACCAGCCACAGTGAGACGGCGAGCGCGACGACACAGCCCACGATGCCGGCCAGCGACCAGCGCAGCCGCCGGGAGAAGAGGGAGGCGAGGGGCGGCACGCCACCCACCCCGCGACCGCCCGCCCCGCGACCGCCCCTCCTCCGGCGGCCGGGCGTGGCCGGCTCCGGGCCGACCGCCGCCGACGCCTGCTCCAGCACCAGGGCCGTCCGCCCGGCGGCCCGCCCCCGTTCCACCTCCTCGTCGTCCGGCAGCAGCCGGGGCTCCTGCTCCGCGGTGCCGTCGTGCTCGTCCGTACCTGCCGTGGCGGCGGGGTCGTTGCCCGACAGCAGGGCCAGCGTCGGCAGCCCGGAGCCGGCGGCCGGCCCGCCCTCGGGCAGCGGGCGTTCCACGGCCCGCAGCAGCAGCCCCTCGGTCTGCACGACCTTGCTGGTGCCGGCGACGGCGGTGGCGGCGAGCGCGGGCGCGGCGGTGTCGGCGTCGGACAGCACGGTCGTGGAGGCGTCCGCGCCGCCCTCGCCGCCGCCCGTCGCCAACGCGGCCGCCTGGTCGAGGAGTTCCTCGATGTGCTGGCCCAACCGGCGGTTGTAGAGCCGGAGGACGAGCCGGAGGCGGGGGTTGAGCCGGCGGGCGGTCAGCGCGGCGCGGATGTTGGTCTCGTCGTCGTCGAAGACGAGGGCGAGCGCGGCGGCCCGCTCCACCCCGGCCTCGGCGAGAACGGCCTCGGTGAGGTCGGCGGCCTCCAGCACCCGGGGCCCGTCGGCCCCGCCCGCGCCACTGGCCGCACTCGCCGGCGCCGTCGCAGTCCCGGTGACGGCGCCCGCCCGGTTCACCGCGGCGCTGACCATACGGTCGAACAGCGCCGCCGACGCGGCGCGGGCCCGGCCGACGACCGGAGGACGGGCGGTGCGCTCGTTCGGTGGCAGCACCAGGGTGACCTGCTCGCCGTAGACCCCGCGCAACTCGGCCGCCAGCCGGTGCGCGAGCCCGTCGTCACCGCACACCACCATGTGCGCCGCCGGGGCACCACCCCCCGGCCCCCCTTGATACGGAACGCTCGCCACGAGGGAAAAGAGTGCCCCAAGGAGAGGAGTGGTTCCAGCAACGGTGTGAACGCCCGAGGGACCATGCGCGTACGCAGGGGGAGCGAGCCAGGACAGCCAGCCGGAGGTAACCACCCGTGGCCATCACCGAAGAAGCCCCGCCCGGCACGGAGACCGGCCCCGGAACCGAAACCGGGGCGGAGAGCCGACGGGGCAACTCCTCGCTGGTGCTGACCCTGCTGCTGGTGCTGGCGGTGCTCGCCCAGTCCCCGATCCGCGGGCTCCTCGGCACCCCGTTGATGCAGAGCTGGATGACGGTGTTCGTCGCGGTGACCGTGCAGGCGCTGCCCTTCCTGGTGCTCGGCGTGCTGCTCTCGGCGGCGCTCGCGGTGTTCGTGCCGCCGTCCTTCTTCGCCCGCGCTCTGCCCAGCCGCCCCGCCCTGGCCGTCCCGGTGGCCGGAGTCGCGGGCGCGATCCTGCCGGGCTGCGAGTGCGCGTCGGTGCCGGTGGCGGGCGCGCTGGTGCGCAGGGGAGTCACCCCCGCCGCCGCCCTCGCCTTCCTCCTCTCCGCCCCCGCGATCAACCCGATCGTGCTGACCGCCACCGCCGTCGCCTTCCCGCGCAACCCGGAGATGGTCCTCGGCCGGTTCGCCGCGAGCCTGCTGGTGGCGTGTGCGATGGGCTGGCTGTGGCAGCGGCTGGGCCGCACCGACTGGCTGCGCCCGCCGGCCCACGGCGCGCACGAGGGCGCGACCAAGGGGGAGGCGTTCTGGAACTCGGTACGGCACGACACGGTGCACGCCGGCGGCTTCCTGGTGCTCGGCGCGATGGCCGCCGCGACCCTGAAGGCGGTGGCCCCGGCGTCCTGGCTGCGCACGGCCGCCGGCAATCCCCTGGTCGCGATCCTCGCCCTGGCCGTCCTCGCCGTGCTGCTGTCCATCTGCTCGGAGGCGGACGCGTTCGTCGCGGCCTCCCTCACCCAGTTCTCCCTGACGGCCAAGCTGGTGTTCCTGGTGGTGGGCCCGATGATCGACCTCAAGCTGTTCGCGATGCAGGCCGGCACCTTCGGCCGTACCTTCGCCCTGCGCTTCGCCCCCGTCACGTTCGTGATGGCCGTCGCGGGCGCCGTGGTGACCGGGACGGTGCTCCTGTGAACCGTCAGTCCCAGGCCGCCGTCATGTTCCTGCTCGGCGCCGCCCTGCTGCACGCGGGCAGCACCGATCTGTATCTGCGCTACGTCAAGGCGGGCCTGCAACCGCTGCTGCTGGCCTCGGGCGCGGTGCTGATCGCGGGGGCGCTGGCGACCGTCTGGTACGAGCGCAAGCGCCATCGCCTGCGGCACCAGCCCCACGAAGGCCACGCCCACGAAGGACACGCCCACCCCGAGCCCCGCATCTCCTGGCTGCTCCTGCTCCCCCTCCTCGCCCTCATCCTCATCGCCCCGCCCGCGCTGGGCTCGTACAGCGCCCTGCGCTCCGGTACGGCGCTGCAAAAGCCGTACGGCCTCGGGCCGTTGCCCGGTGGCAGCGGGCCGGTGCAGCTGTCCGTGGTCGACTACGCCTCCCGCGCCGCCTACGGCAACGGCCGCTCCCTGGACGGCCGGACGGTCCAGGTCACCGGATTCCTCGCGCTGGACGGCTCGGGCGCGCCGTACCTGGTGCGCATGGCCCTCAACTGCTGTGCCGCGGACGCCCAGCCGGTCAAGATCGCGCTGACCGGCCAACTGCCCCCCGTGCTGCGGCCGGACGCCTGGCTGACGGTGACCGGCAGCTACAGCCCCCGGCTGAGCCGCGACCCCGTCAACAACGGCCCGATCCCCTATCTGAAGGTCACCTCGGCACAGCCGGTACCGGTGCCGCAGGACCCGTACGACGAGACCTGGAACAACTGAGCGCCTACGTCAGATCGAACCGCTCCAGATCCCGCAGCCACGCCAGCGCGTTCCCGTCCGACGGCGCCCGCCAGTCGCCTCGGGGCGACAGCGCGCCGCCCGCCGAGACCTTCGGGCCGTTGGGCATCGCCGAGCGCTTGAACTGGGAGAAGCCGAAGAAGCGGCGGATGAAGACCTCTAGCCAGCGGCGGATCTCGGGGAGGTCGTAGGAGCCGCGTTCGGCCTCGGGGAAGCCGGGGGGCCAGGCGCCCGACTCGCGGTCGTGCCAGGCGTGCCAGGCCAGGAAGGCGATCTTGGAGGGGCGGAAGCCGTAGCGCAGCACGTGGTAGAGGGTGAAGTCGTGCAGCGCGTACGGGCCGATCTTCGACTCGGTGGACTGCAACTCCTCGCCCGGCACCAGCTCGGGGCTGATCTCGGTGTCGAGGATCGCGGCGAGGATCTTGCCGGTCTCGTCGTCGAACTGGCCGCTGCTGATCACCCACCGGATCAGATGCTGGATCAGCGTCTTCGGCACGCCGGAGTTGACGTTGTAGTGGCTCATCTGGTCGCCGACGCCGTAGGTGCACCAGCCGAGCGCCAGCTCGGAGAGGTCGCCGGTGCCGAGGACGATGCCGTCGCGCTGGTTGGCCAGCCGGAACAGGTAGTCGGTGCGCAGGCCCGCCTGGACGTTCTCGAAGGTGACGTCGTAGACCGGCTCGCCCGCGGCGAAGGGGTGGCCCATCTCCTTCAGCATCAGCCGCGCGGTCGGCGTGATGTCCAGCTCGGCCGCCGTGACGCCGAGCGCGCGCATCAGCTTGTGGGCGTTGTCCTTGGTGTGGTCGCTGGTGGCGAAGCCGGGGAGGGTGAAGGCCAGGATGTCGGTGCGCGGGCGGCCGGCGCGGTCCATCGCGCGGGCGGCGACGATCAGCGCGTGCGTGGAGTCCAGGCCGCCGGAGACACCGATGACGACCTTCGGGCCGCCGATCGAGGCGAGGCGCTGCTGGAGCGCGGCGACCTGGATGTTGTAGGCCTCGTAGCAGTCCAGGGCGAGCCGCTCGGCGTCGGCCGGCACGAACGGGAAGCGCTCCACACGCCGGCGCAGACCCAGGTCGGCGGTGGCGGGCGGGGCGAGTGCGAAGGAGACCGTGCGGAAGTCGCCGGTGCGCGCGGCATGCGTACGGCGGTTGTCGTCGAACGTGCCCATCCGCTGCCGTTCCTGGCGCAGCAGATCCAGATCGACGTCGGCCACCGCGTACTGCTCGCCGGCCGGGAAGCGCTCGGTCTCGGCCAGCAGCACCCCGTTCTCGTAGATCAGGGTCTGGCCGTCCCAGGACAGGTCGGTGCTCGACTCGCCGAGACCGGCCGCCGCGTAGACGTAGGCGGCGAGGCAGCGCGCGGACGCCGAGCGGCACAGCAGCTTGCGGTCCTCGGCGCGGCCCACCGTGATCGGGCTGCCGGAGAGGTTGAGCAGGACGGTCGCGCCGGCGAGGGCCGCCTCCGTGCTGGGCGGCACCGGGACCCACATGTCCTCGCAGATCTCGGCGTGCAGCACGAGGCCGGGGACGTCGTCCGCGGCGAAGAGCAGGTCGACGCCGAAGGGGAGGTCCGTGCCGCCCAGGCGGATCGTTCCGCCGCGCTCGTCGTCGCCGCCGGCGATCTGCCGGCGCTCGTAGAACTCGCGGTAGTTCGGCGGGTACGACTTCGGTACGACGCCCAGGATCCGGCCCCGGTGCACGACCACCGCGCAGTTGTAGATCCGGCCGCGGTGGCGCAGCGGGGCGCCGACGACCAGCACCGGCAGCAGCTCGGCCGACCCGGCGACGACGGTGGCGAGCGCCTTCTCGACGTCGTCGAGCAGCGCGTCCTGGAGGAGGAGGTCCTCGATCGCGTACCCGGACAGGCACAGCTCCGGGAAGACGGCGACGGCCACGCCCTCCTCGTCGCACCGGCGCGCGTGGCGCAGGACGGAGGCGGCGTTGGCGGGCGGGTCGGCGATGACGGTGTGGCCGGTGCAGGCGGCGACCCGTGCGAAGCCGTGCTGATAGATCGACCAGAAGCTCAACGGGACGCCCTCTTTCCGATGCGACTTTCCTACGAGGGAAGCCTAAACGCCGTGTCTCCACCCGCCGCCCACCTGCGGGTTTCAGCGTGCTGAAGCCCTCCCCGGCGGCTGAAACCCGGTTGAAGCCGCCGTGAACCGCCCCCGCCGCACGCTCTACGGCATGACGACGACCGACCACGAACTCGCGATCGCGGCCACCGGGCTGCGCAAGGCCTACGGGGACAAGACCGTCCTCGACGGCATCGACTTCCAGGTGCCCGCCGGCACGATCTTCTCCCTCCTCGGGCCGAACGGCGCGGGCAAGACCACGGCGGTCAGCATCCTGTCCACCCTGATCTCCGCCGACGCGGGCCAGGCGCGGATCGCCGGGCACGACCTCACCGCCGAGGCCCACGCGGTCCGGGGCGCCATCGGGGTCACCGGGCAGTTCTCCGCCGTGGACGGGCTGATCACCGGCGAGGAGAACATGCTGCTGATGGCCGACCTGCACCACCTCTCCCGCCGGGAGGGACGGCAGGTCACCGCCGACCTGCTGGAGCGCTTCGATCTGGTCGAGGCCGCGAAGAAGCCCGCCTCCACCTACTCCGGCGGCATGAAGCGCCGCCTCGACATCGCCATGACCCTGGTCGGCAACCCGCGGATCATCTTCCTCGACGAGCCGACCACCGGCCTCGACCCGCGCAGCCGCCACACCATGTGGCAGATCATCCGCGAGCTGGTCTCCGGCGGTACGACCGTCTTCCTCACCACCCAGTACCTGGACGAGGCCGACGAGCTCGCCGACCGGATCGCGGTGCTCAACGGCGGCCGGATCGTCGCCCAGGGCAGCGCGGCGGAGCTCAAGCGGCTCGTGCCCGGCGGTCATGTACGGCTGCGGTTCGCCGACCCGGCGGCGTACGAGCGGGCGGCGACCGCGCTGCGCGAGGCCTCCCGGGACGACGACGCCCTCAGCCTCCAGATCCCCAGCGACGGCAGCCAGCGCGAGCTGCGGGCCGTCCTCGACTGGCTCGACGCCGCCGGCATCGACGCCGACGAGCTGTCCGTGCACACCCCCGACCTCGACGACGTGTTCTTCGCCCTGACCGGCAGTTCCGTACCCGCCCAGACCGCCCCCCAGACCACCGCTCGGACCGCCGACAAGGAGACCGCCCGATGAGCACCGCCGGCCACGCCTTCCGCGACAACCTCACCATGCTGCGACGCAACCTCCTGCACGCGCGCCGCTACCCCTCTCTCACCCTGAACCTCCTGCTCACCCCGGTCATCCTGCTGCTGCTCTTCGTCTACGTCTTCGGCAACGTGATGAGCGCGGGCATCAACGGCGGCCACGCGAACCGGTCCGACTACGTCGCCTACCTCGTCCCCGGCATTCTCTTCCTGACCGTGGCCATGACCTCGCTCGGCACCGCGGTGTCCGTGTGCACCGACATGACCGAGGGCATCATGGCCCGGTTCCGCACCATGGCGATCTCCCGTGCCTCCGTGCTGACCGGCCACGTGGTCGGCAGCGTGATCAAGACGATGACGGCTCTGGTGCTCGTCCTGGGCATCGGACTGGCCATCGGCTTCCGGCCGAACGCCACGCCGGTGGAGTGGATCGCGGCGGCCGGGCTGATGGCGCTGGTCAGCCTCGGGCTGACCTGGATCGCGGTCGGCATGGGCCTGGTGAGCCCCAACCCCGAGGGGGCCAGCAACATCGGGACCCCGCTGGTCATGCTGCCGTTCCTGTCCAGCGCGTTCGTACCGGTGGACGCCATGCCGGGCTGGTTCCGCTGGTTCGCCGAGTACCAGCCGTTCTCGCCCGCCATCGAGACCCTGCGCGGGCTGCTGCTGGGCAGCGGGATCGGCACGAAGAACGTGGTGCTGGCCGTCGCGTGGTTCGTGGGGATGACGGTGCTGGGTTATGTGTGGGCCAGGGCGACGTTCAACCACGAGCCGAAGCGGTGAGAACGCGGGAGGGGCGGGGCGTCACCCCGCCGTCAGCTCCCTCAGCACCTCCGCCCGCACCTCCTCCCGTCCCAGGGCGGCGTACTTCGACCTCGCGTCGGTGTATGCCGCCCTGTCGGCGTTCTCGGCCGCCTCCCGGGAGCGGGTCAGGGACATGGTGGGGAAGTCCCGTACCGCCGGCATCCGTTCCGCGAGCGCCATCAGCCGGACGGCTCCCGCGTCGCCCCGGGCCAGTCCGGCGAAGCCGAGGGCCAGCAACACCGTGCCGTTCACCGACGTTTCGGCCGCACCCCGGCCGGCCCCGTCGGACAGCATCCCGAGCAGCCGCGCCCGCAGCTCCTCGGCGAGGCCGGCCACCGGCTGGAGCCGGCCGGCCTGCGCGTGCGCCGCCAGCGCGCCCGAGCGCACCGTCAGCGACCACGGCTCCACGAACGGGTCATCGGGATACAGCAGGCTGTCCTCCCGGATCTGCGCGACCGCCCGGCGCCACAGCCCGAGTCCGACCTCGGTCAGCCCCCGGGCCAGCGCGATCTCCGCCCGGTTCGGCAGGTCGGAGCTGAAGACCTGGGCGGACTCCGGCGGCCGGTCCAGTGCCGCGAGCCCCAGCCAGTACTCCGCCTCGTCGACGTCCCCGCGTTGCAGGCAGGCGAGCACCAGCGCCGAGTGCACCCCGACCGAGTCCGACCAGTCGCCGAACCCGCTGAACTCGCTGAGCGCGTCCAGCGCAGCCCGCAGATGGCCGTACGCCTCCGCGCCCCGCTCGGACTGCAGACACAGCTCGCCGACCCGGCCCTGACTGAGCAGTGCCGTGGCCGGATTGCCGAGCGGATTCAGCGCGTCGAGCGCCCGGCGGGCGTACTCCAGCGCGCGCTCCGTCTCGTGCTGCGCTTCCCACACATAGCTCGCCACGGTCGCCGCGACGCCCGCCAGCAGCGGTTCGCCGGCCGCGCAGAGCTCCTCCAGCCGCTCGTACCCCGGCGGCTGAATGTCCGGTACGGCGCACAGCACGACGGCCAGCGCCCGCAGCAGGGTGTCCGGCGGTGCGGGCGGCAGCCGGCGCAGGGTGACCAGCTGCCGTAGGGCGGCCTGCGGGCCGTGGGCCATGAAGAGGCTGGCCGCGCACACGGCCGCCGCGCTGCGGGCCGGCTCCGCGTCCTCGGGGTTCCGGGGCCCGGGGCGGAACCGGGACAGCGGCCCGCCGGTCTCGGCGACGAGGGCGGCGAGCCGGGGGTAGTTGGAGTCGATGGCCCACAAGGAGGCCAGTACGCCGGCGAGGGCGGCGATGGCGGGTCCGTCGGCGCGGGCCAGGGCGTGCCGCAGCGCCAGGACGAGGTTGTCCTGCTCGGCGCGGACGCGCAGCCAGGCGGGCACCGGGTCGGGGCCGAACAGCACGTCGTGGTGGGCGCGGCCGAAGTCCCGCGCCCAGGCCAGGAACCGGTCGGTGACCGCCTCCTCCTCGCCGGCCTCGGCACGCCGGTCGGCGCCGAACTCCCGCAGGGTCTCCAGCATGCGGAAACGCACCCCGGACGGGCTGTCGTCCACCTTGATCAGGGACTGTCCGGCCAGCTGCTCCAGCAGCGCCAGCGTGTCCCCGGTCTCGCCGAGGACGTACTCCGCCGCGTCCTCGGCGAAGCCCCCGGGGAACACGGACAGGGCGCGCAGGGCTGCCCGGCCGTCGGGTTCCAGGAGGTTCCAGCTCCAGTCGACCACGGCCCGCAGCGTGCGGTGCCGCTCGGGGGCGTCGCGGGCGCCGCCGCGCAGCAGCGCGAACCGGTCCCGCAGCCGGCGGGAGATCTCGGGCACGGACAGCACCCGGACCCGGGCCGCGGCCAGCTCCACGGCGAGCGGCAGCCCGTCGAGGTGCCGGCAGATCTCGGCGACCGCCTCCGCGGGCAGCTCCACGCCGGGCCGGGCGGCCCGCGCCCGCTGGGTGAACAGCTCCACCGAGGTCGTCAGGGACAGCTCCGGCAGCGCGTACACCGACTCCGACGTCAGCCCCAGCGGGGCCCTGCTGGTGGCCAGGACCCGCAGCTTGCTCGACCGCGACACCAGCGCCTGGACGAGGGCGGCGGCGCCCGCGACGACGTGCTCGCAGTTGTCCAGCACCAGCAGCGCCGGCCCGGTGCCCAGGGCACCGACGATGCCGGTCACCGTGTCCCCGCCGGCGAACCGGCTCTCTCCGGCGCCGACCGCCGAGGCGACCTCACCGGCCACGTCGTCGTCGGCGGTGACACCCGCCAGCGGGACGAAGTGCACCACGGGCTGCTCGGCGGCCCGGCTCACCGCGTGGGAGAGGCGGGTCTTGCCCAGCCCGCCGGGGCCGGCGAGGGTCACCACCCGGGCCTCGCGCAGCAGCCCGGTCACGGCGGCGAGGTCGGCCTCCCGCCCCAGCAGCGGGTTCGGGTCGTGCGGCACGCCGTGGCGGACCGGCGGGGCGTCGGCGCTCAGCAGCTCCTGGTAGACGGCCCGGAGTCCGGGGCCCGGATCGGTTCCCAGGTCGTCCCGCAGGGCGCGGCGGTAGCCGTCGTACCGGGTCAGCGCCGCGGCCCGGCCGGCGGTGGCGGCCTCGCAGCGCAGCAGCTCCGCCAGCACCTCCTCGTCCCGCGGCAGTTCCTCAGCCAGCCCGGCCAGGGGCGCGGTGGCCTCTTCCCGCCGCCCCAGCCGGGCGAGCGCGAGCGCCCGGGAGCGGACCAGCGCCCGGTGCGTGCGCACCCGCGCGGCCCGCAGCGCCACCACCGGATCGTGCAGATCCTCTCCCGACCCGGCGGCCACACTCCCGTCCCACAGCGCGAGCCCCGCCTCGGCCCGGGCGAGGGCGCCCTCGTGATCCCCGGCCCGCGCGCGCTCGGCGCTCGCCGCCTCGTGCAGCAGCAGTGCGGCGCTGTCGACCCGCGTCTCCTCCAGCGCCAGCCGGTAGCCGTTCGGCGTGCTCACGACCACCTCGGCCCCGAGCTGCGCCCGCAGCCGCGACACGAGGATCTGCACCGCCTTGCCCGGCCGCTCCGGCAGCTCCTCGGCCCACAGCCCCTCCACGAGCCGCCCGGTGCTGCATCCGGCCCGCAGGTCCTCCGCGAGCAGGGCCAGCAGTCCGCGCAGCCGGGGTGCGGTGATCTCCCGGCCACGGAAGGCGACTTGGGGCAGCAGGGTCAACTCGGTCGTCACACGTGCAGGTTAGCCAGCGGTCACGAAAGACCGGAGGCCCGGAGCACCGCCGGTTCCGTCTCGCCGTCGACACGGTGGCCCAGCCGGTCCAGGACGTCCGCGCCGTGACACAGCGTGCCGCACGGGAGCGAGCGGCGCACGCCGGTGCCGGGACCCGCGCTCAGGCGTGCCCGGCGGGACCGGCGACCGTCGCTGAGGCGGCCCTGACGGGGCGGTGCCGGATCCTGACGCGGCCCTTACGCGCCCGATAGGGTGAGGGCAGGTGTGCCGGGAAGTCTGGTCGGCCGGAGGCCGGGGTGGCTTCCGCAATCCCCTTCCGTGTTGTCGGAGGGAATTCCCAGGGGGACGGCATGCGCAGCGTCGGTACGGTTCTCGCCCTCGTGGTCCTCGCCACGGTGGTCGCCACCTTCGCGCGCCGGTGGCGGATCCCGGCGCCGTCGCTGCTCGTGGTCGCCGGTCTCGCCGTCGCGCTGCTGCCGGGCACCCCGCAGATCCAGATCAGCCCGCAGATCATCGCCCTCGTCGTCCTGCCCCCGCTGCTCTACGCGAGCGCCGAGGACATGCCCTGGCGGGAGCTGCGCGCGGTGTGGAAACCGGTCGGGATCCTCGCGATCGGCCTGGTGCTGGCCTCGGCGGCGGCCGTGGCCGCGGTGGCGGCCCTGATCACCCCGCTGCCGTGGCAGATGGCGTTCGTGCTGGGCGCGGTGCTGGCCAGCACCGACCCGGTGGCGGTCACCGCGCTGGGCCGCCGGCTCGCGCTGCCGCCCCGGGTGCAGGTCCTGGTGCAGGCGGAGAGCCTGTTCAACGACGCGACCTCGCTGGTGCTGGTCCGGGTGGCGGCGGGCATCGCCATCGCCGCGGCGGCCGCGGACTGGGGCTCGGCGAGCGGCGAGTTCTTCCTGCTCGCCGGCGGCGGCACGGTGATCGGAGCGGCGGTCGCGGGAGTGATCGCCCTGATCCGGCGCCGCACCGAGGATCCGGTGCTGGAGACGGTGATCGCGCTGGTCACCCCGTACGCCGCCTACCTCCTGGCGGAGGCCGCGCACACCTCCGGCGTGACCTCGTGCGTGGTCGCCGGAGTGGTCCTGGGCGGCCGGGGCGACCGCCTCACCAACGCCCGCATCCGCCTCCAGCTGCACGCCGTCTACGGCACCGTCGTGTTCCTGCTGGAGAGCGTGGTGTTCAGCCTGATCGGGCTGGCCCTGCCCGCGCAGGTGCGGGCGCTGGCCCACGGCGACCGGGCCTGGCCGCTGTACGCCCTCGCGGTCGCCGCCACCCTGATCGCCGTACGGCTGCTGTGGCTCGCGCCGCTGTCGGCGGTCGTGCAGCGCAAGGGCGGGCTCGGCCGCCTGAACTGGCGGATCCCGGTGGTGCTGACCTGGGCCGGCACCCGGGGCGTGATGCCGCTGGCCGCCGCGCTGTCCATCCCCGAGGTGACGAAGAGCGGCGCACCGCTCGACGGCCGCGCGCTGGTGCTGGTCCTGACCACATCGGTCGTGGTCGTCACCCTGGTCGTGCAGGGCTTCACCCTGGCCCCCGTCGTCCGCGCCTCCGGCATCGCCCTGGAGCCCGCGCACACCGCCCGCGAGGAGGCCCAGGCCCGCTCCCACCTGGCCCACGCCGGTCTCGCCCGGCTGGAAGAACTGGCCGAGCTGGAGGCCGTGTCCGACGTCGTCCTCGACCGCCTCCGCCGCGGCCTCACCGCCCGCCTGGAGGACGCCCGGGACCGGCTGGCCGAGAGCAACGGGGAGAACAGCGCGGCCACCGAGTCGGCCGACCTGGTCTACCGGCAGTTGCGGCGGGACCTGATAGCGGTGGAAACGGCGGAACTGCACCGGCTCTACGACGCCCACGCCATCAGCGACACCACGCGGCGGCGGCTTCAGCGAGCGCTCGATCTGGAGGAGGCGCGGTTGTCGGATGCGTGACGCTTCGCTGAGGGGCCGGTTCCGGGCGCCGGACGCCCGAGGAAGCCGCGAGGACATCTCTGTGACGATCGCCCGGATCACGGGTCGGTCACGCACCTGCCCGGGCCTGAGCGCAGGCTCGCTGAGCGACTCAGTCACACATGCCGGCCATGCTCTGCGCGGCATCGAGGACCAGGTGCCACGGGTACTCCTTCGGCTTGCCCTGGCCCGGCTGGTTCGGGACGAAGCCGCCCTCGCCGTACAGGACGCGCACGCCCATGTCGCGCAGCTCCGCGACGCTCCGGTCGAACTGGCGGTGCTGCACGTAGGCCGCGTTCACGCAGGGCATCGTCACCATGGGGATTTCCTTGCCGATGCCTTCGGCGGCGACGCCCACCACGAAGTCTCGTGTGATCCCGAGAGCCCATGCGTTGATCGTGTTGAAGGTCGCCGGCGCCATTGCGATCACATCGGCTTTCGGCCATACGTCCGGCTCGCCCGGCAGCTTGTACTCGCTGCGCACCGGGTGCCCGGTCAACCGTTCCAGCTCCGCCAGCTGCGGTGCGAGCCAACGGGCGGCGGTCGGGGTGAGGCCGAGGCACACGTCGAACCCGCGGGCCTGCGCATCCTGAATCACCGACGCGGCTTCGAAGACGGGCGGGGCCGCCGAGCCGAACAGGTACAGCACACGATCCGTTGTCGTCATGGTCATGGGGCCATCCGATCACGCGCAACCGCCCCCACTCTCAGGGGAGTCGGGGGCGGAAGGCTGCACCCACGCCGCTCGGCGCGGGTACTTTTCCAAGTGGGTGCTGAGAACGGAGACCACTATGCCCCCACTGGACGACAACCACACGGGCGCACGCATCAAGGAACAGCGCCGACTGGCCAGGCTCACGCAACGCCAACTGGCCGACCGTCTCCCGTACTCCTACAGCTTGGTCAACCAGGTCGAGTGCGGCGCGCGCCCCGCCACGGCAGACTTCGTGGCCGCGTGCGCCAAGGCACTCAGCATCGATGTGACGGTGCTGACCGGGCAGCCGTACGTGACCGAATTGCAGCGGGACCGTCTGGCCGAACTGGTCCGTCCCATCCGGGAATCCCTCGACCTGTACGACCTCGGCCCCAATCCGGATCTGACCGTAGGCCCGGCCGAGCAGCTCATCGCAGGTGCCGACGCGTTGTGCGAAGAGGTCCGTGCCACGCACCTGCGCAACGCCGCCCGCCGGCTCCCCGGCCTCATCGCTGAACTCACGCACAGCGCCTGGTCGGCGTCCTCGACCGAGCTGTGGCGGGCCCTCGCCTCGACCTACCGCACCGCGCACGACATCAGCGTGAAGCTCGGCTATTACGATTTGTCCGCGGTGGCCCTGGACCGCATGGACTGGGCGGCGCAGCGCGCCTCCGACCCGTGCCTGTCTGCCGTCCGCCAGTACATGCGGGCCCTGGTGTACTTCCGTGAGGGCGAATACCGGATCGGGCAGCGCCTCGCCGCCTCCGGCCACAACGCCGTCGCACAGGCCGGCGACACCCGCGAGGCCCTGGCCGTCGCCGGGCAGCTGCACCTCGGGGCCTCGGTCATCTCCGCGCGAGCCGAGGACGAGACGGCGGTGAAGACCCACATTGCCGAGGCCCGTCGGATTGCGAAGCGGATCGGTGACGCCTCCGAGGTGCACTGGCTCAGTTTCGGCCCGACCAACGTGGACTTGCATGAGATGTCCGCCGCTGTCGAGATGCACCAGTACGACGTCGCATTGAAGAGGGCCCGCAAGATCGGCAAGAAGCTGCCGACACAATTCGCGACATCCCGTCGCGCCCACTTTCTGATCGACCAAGCCCGCACCGAGATGGAGACAGGGCACACCGAGGACGCGCTCAAGTCCCTGGTCGAAGCCCGGCGCATGGCCCCTGAACAGACGCGGTATCACCCCGCTGCCCGCGAGACGATCACCGGCCTCGTGCACCTGTCACGCCGAACCCCGGACACCCTCAGTCACATGGCCGCCTGGGTCGGCCTGTAGGGAACGCTCACAGCGCTCACAACACTGTGAGCGTTCCGGCCTTCTCGGAGCGTCACGCTGTTCTCACACTTCGTCAACGACGATCGGGGAGCAGCGAGGTGCCCCACGGCTGGAACGGTCTGACGTGCACCCTCGCCACTCGCCGCCGTCGTCGCAAGCTCAGGCCCGGCGGCCGCGCACACGGCCCCGGGAGTGGCCAACGCTCGAACCAGAGAGGGAGCGTCGACACCATGAAACCTACCGCTGCACCCGGGACTACTGCACTACGGCCGGTCGTATCGGAGCCGGGTGCGCTGGTCCACTCCGCCGCTGACCGGCGGCTGGCCAGCGAGCACTGGCTGATGGCGACCTGTCCCGCGTCGGGTCACGAGCGGATCCGGGCGGAGTGGCAGGAGAACAAGGTGGCGCTGCTGCCGTTGGGAACCCTGTTCTCCGCCGTGCGGATCCCGGGTCGCCTGATCTTCGCGACGGCCCTGACGGAAGATTTCGAAGAGGTCGACGCCTTCCTCGACGACGCCCTGAAGGGCGGGCCGGTCATCTGTGACCCGTCCAGCCGCCGCTACTACGCGCTCGTGCCCGCGAGCATGGCCCGTACCTGGCACAAGGCGGCGGACGAGTGGCGGGCGAAGTCGGACGTCGAGGTCCTCGGCAGCGGCACCTACCTCGGCGTACCACGGCTCGACCTGACCGAGTTCGACCCGCAGGGACACGTCTCCTACTGGTCGGTCCCGATGGCGTCGGCCGCCGCGCTGTGTGCACCGCTGACCGTCGCACGGCTGATCGCGGCCGGACAGCACGCGACGCCGGACGACTCCCGGTAGTCGGGCTGGTCAGGCAAGACCCACTGAAGTGAAGGAGAGGACGATGAAGGTACGTATCGAACTGCACGACCAGCCGGGCGAGGGTGACGGCGACGGCCACCCCGGGCAGCCCTGGCAGCCTCCGCAGGACCCGCCGAGCCCCGACGGTTCCAGCCCCGAAGGCGACGGGAAGCACCGCAGGTGACACCCGACGTTCTTCGTACGGACCGCCCCGGCCGCACAGAGCTGGGGCGGGTCCTCATGGCATCCGGTGCGCTGTCGTCGGACTGGGCGCCGACGTTCACGGCCGTCGACCGGGCCGCGTTCCTTCCGGATCTGATGTGGCCGTACGACCTGGACACCCGCGCGAGTGTCACGGTCGACAAGCGGGAGGACCCGGACGCCTGGTACGCGGCGGCGGACAGCAACGTTCCCATCGTGACCCAGTGGGACGACGGCGCCCACTCCGGGCCAAGCCCGGGGAGGCTGTCCACGAGTTCGTCCTCCATGCCCGCCACGGTCTACCTCCTGCTCCAGGACCTGGCCGGGGAGGACGGCATGCGCGTGCTGGACGTGGGCACGGGCACCGGCGAGACGGCCGGCGCGCTGACCCACCGACTGGGGCCCGGCCACGTGACGACCGTCGAGGTGGACGGGGTCGTGTCAGGGACGGCCCGGGAGCGGCTGTGCCGGTACGGCCTGTACCCGGAGGTGGTTGTCGGCGACGGGTTCGAGGGGTACGCCGACGCCGCACCGTACGACCGCGTCCTCGCCACAGTAGGTGTCCGGGAGATCTCTGGTGCCTGGGTCACCCAGACCCGGCCCGGGGGGATCATCCTCGCCTCGTTCGGCACCCCCTACGGCAACGCCGACGCCATGGTGCGCCTGGAGGTCAAAGGGGAGGTGTCTATGGGCCACTTCACCCGGCGGGTGGAGTTCATGAAGCTCCGCACACAGAGGGGCCCCGACATCGGCGCGGACGACTACCTGTCCGCGGGCCCCCTGGCGGACGCCGACAACGACAGGACCTCCCTCACGGAAGGGGAGTTCCTGACCGGCCAGTGGTCCGATCTGCCGTTCGTACTGGGTCTCCGGGTGCCTGCCTGCCG
Source organism: Streptomyces sp. CoH27 (assembly GCF_020181035.1). Lineage (GTDB taxonomy): Bacteria > Actinomycetota > Actinomycetes > Streptomycetales > Streptomycetaceae > Streptomyces > Streptomyces camelliae. The sequence goes on along the minus strand of NZ_JAIQYY010000008.1, from coordinate 210,538 downwards.
CCACATGGTGGCGGACAAGCGTGACGGCGCGCGGCCGGTGTGGTTCTACAGCCTGTCCGACCTGTCGTGGGCGTGCGTGATGTTCCGGGACGGGGAGGCGGAGGCGGAGGTCTGGCAGTCAGGCCCGCGCCGCCTGTGGGGCGAGGTGTCCGACGCCTACCACTGGTGGCAGGACCAGGGGTCTCCCGACGTGACCCGGTTCGGGCTCACGATCGCACCTCACGGTCAGCGCGCCTGGCTGGACGACCCGAAGGAGTCCTGGCCGGTCTGACGTCCCGAGCGGCGCGTTTATCTTGGGAGTGAAGGCGGGCGAGTTCGCCCACTTCGTGAACTGACCGGCTCGGTGCGGGAGAAACCGTGATCCGACCTCCCGCCAGCATGCTCCCGTTCATCCCACGCCCGGAGGCCGACCAGTGACGTCAGCAGTCCGCCAAGGGTTCGCTGCCGCTCAGCACTCCGCCGTCCACCTGGAGATGCGCGACAGTTATATGACCGACGACCCTGTATTCATCGCGTGGCAGCAGGGACGCCCGTTCGACCCGGCCGAGGAGTACCGCTCGTGGTCCGAACTGATGCGAGAGGTGACCGGTCGCGGGGTGGTGGTTCGCCGCGCTCGCATCGTGTCGGAGCCGGTCAGCGAATACATCCGGTGGGAGCACTCCCTCACCGGTCCGCACAACATCGCGGCCGGTGAACAGGTCCGGTGGCTTCCCAGACCCCGAACCAAGGATCTCGCGCTCCCCGGGGTCGACTACTGGCTGTTCGACGGAACCACCGTGGTCTTCAATCACTTCACCGGCGACGGTCAATGGGCGGACCCCGGCATGGAAACGCTCACCGAGCCGGCCGTGGCCAAGCTGTGCTCGGCCGCGTTCGAGTCAGTGTGGGAGCGTGCCATCCCGCACGAGCAGTACCTCATCTGACCCGGCCCGACCCGACAACCTAACGGCCCACCCGCCGCCGCCCAGGAAACAGCGCGCACAGCGTCCCGCACACCAGCGCCCCGAACAGCAGCCCGCCCCACGGCACCCCACCCGGCCGGTGCGTGACCACCGCGTACGCGAAGGTGCCGAGGCCGCCGCCCAGCAGGAAGACGGCGAAGCCGCGCAGCCCCAGCCACCAGCGGGGGCGAACCGTCCGTGCGTTCATGCCGGGCATTGTGCACCCCACCGGATCACGGCCTCACTCCAGCCCCGACGCCCGGAACACACCCAGCGCCGTCTCCCGGTCCAGCCGGGACGACAGCCGGCGCAACGCGGTCTCCCCGCACAGCAGTACGCCGCTCGCCGCGGCCTTCCGCGCGCCCTCGTCGAGGAGGTGCCACAGCCGCGGGTTGCGCGCCAGCACCTCGGGGTCGATCTCGACGTGCCCGCCCAACGCGTCGCGCAGCAGCAGCCGTGGGGAGATGCCGTCCAGGCAGCGCACCGAGATCAGGAGGTCCGTGCGCACCCGGCGCTCGCGGCCCAGCCGGCGTGCGGCCAGCCAGTCGGTGCCGGCGGAGATCCGGGCGGGGTACAGCACGGCGAACAGCAGCCCCGAGATCGCGCACCACAGCGCAGTCCGCCACAGGGCGCCGCGGCCGGAGCCCCAGTCGACCAGGAGGAGCAGAGCGAGCAGGACGCCGGCGCAGCGGACGGCGCTCCACCACTCCTGTCGCCAGTCCTGGTCGTTCGCCACCACGCCGGAACCCGCCATGGCGACGACGGTACTGACCTGCGGAAGCGGATTCCGGCACCTTGACACGGCTCTGACGCGGATCCCTGTCAAGGTCCCGTCAAGACGGACCCATTGGGTGCGAAGATCCCGTAAAGACCGGTCGGATGCGGTCGGAAACGGACGGAACCTGGGTGCGCCCGCGCACGTAAGGAATGGGTGCGCCCGCGCACGTAAGGAAAAAAGAGGAGCACGTGCCCATGTCCGTCCTGACCACCGAACCGGATGCCGTCCCCGCCGGCGAGGAGCCTCCTGATACCGGCGAACGGCACCGGCTGACCGCCCTCACCGGGCTCGCCGCCCTGTCGCTGGACGCGATGGCCTCGGTGGCGTACGGGCCCGAGGCGATCGTGCTGGTCCTCGCCGCCGCCGGCGCGCACGGGCTGGGCTTCACCCTGCCGGTCACACTGGCCATCGCCGCCCTGCTCGCCGTCCTCGTCGCCTCCTACCGGCAGGTCATCGCGGCCTTCCCGGACGGCGGCGGGTCGTACGCCGTCGCCCGGACGCATCTGGGGGCGCGGACCAGTCTCGTCGCCGCCGCCTCCCTCGTCCTCGACTACGTCCTCAACGTCGCCGTCGCCGTCACCGCGGGCGTCGCCGCTCTCACCTCCGCCTTCCCCTCCCTCTACGCCGACCGGCTGTGGCTGTGCCTGGCCGTGCTCGCCCTGGTCACGGGCGTCAATCTGCGCGGCATCGCGGAGTCCGCGAAGGCCTTCATCGTGCCGACCGTCGTCTTCGTCGGGTCCGTCCTCGTCCTCATCGCCGTCGGGCTCTTCCGGTCCCACCCGGTGAGTACGGCGACCGCCGCCGGGCATGCCTCCGTCGTCGCGGGCAACGCCTCCGGCGTGGGCGCGCTGCTCCTGCTGAAAGCATTCGCCTCCGGCTGTGCCGCGCTGACCGGCGTCGAGGCCATCGCCAACGCCGTCCCCTCCTTCCGGGTCCCGCGGGTACGGCGGGCCCAGCGCGCGGAGGTCGCCCTGGGCGCCGTACTGGGCCTGATGCTGATCGGTCTGTCGGTGCTGATCGGCCGCTTCCACCTCCAGCCGGTCGCGGGCGTCACCGTCCTCGCCCAGCTCGCGGACGCCTCCCTCGGCCACAACTGGGCGTTCTACGTGCTCCAGTTCGCGACGATGATCCTGCTCGCCCTGTCCGCGAACACCTCCTTCGGCGGGCTCCCGGTGCTGCTGAAACTGCTCGCCCGGGACAACTACGCCCCGCACGTCTTCGCTCTGAAGGCCGACCGCCAGGTCCACCGGCACGGTGTCCTCGCGCTCGCCGTCGTCTCGGCCGCGCTGCTGGTCTTCTCCGGCGGCGACACCAACACCCTGGTGCCGATGTTCGCGATCGGTGTCTTCGTCGGCTTCACCATCGCCCAGGTGGGGATGGTTCGGCACTGGCGGCTCGAAAAGGGCCCCGGCTGGCGCGGGAAGGCGCTGCTCAACGGGTTCGGGGCCCTGCTCACCGGGGTCGCCGCCGTCGTGGTCACCGCGAGCAAGTTCACGGAGGGCGCCTGGCTGATCGTCGTCGCGCTGCCGCTGCTGGTGGCCGCCTTCCTCGCCGTCCACCGCGCCTACGGCCGGATCGGCGAGCGGCTCGGGCTCGGCCGGATCCCCGAGGCCCCGCACCGCGACCGCTCGCTGGTGATCGTGCCGGTGTCCTCGCTGTCCCGGCTCACCTCCGAGGCGCTGACCGCGGCCGCCTCCCTCGGTGACGAGGTCCGCGCGGTGACCGTCTGCTACCCCGACCCCGAGGACCGGGCCCAGCTGCACGCCCTGGAGCGCGCCTGGGCCGAGTGGGACCCCGGGGTGCCCCTGGTACGGCTGGCGTGCGAGCGGCGCACCCTCGGCCGGCCCATCGCCGCGTACGTCGGTGCGGCGGCCGCCGAACCGGGCACCCGGGTCACCGTCCTCATCCCGGAGGCCGAGCCGGAGCGGCTGTGGCAGCGGCTGCTCCAGAACCAGCGGGGCGCGGTCGTCGCGCACGCCGTACGGCGGGAGACGGACGCGGTGATCTGCCGGCTGCGGTTCCGGCTGTCGTAACCGGCCACGGGGGAGCCGCGGCCGGAGGACAGCCGTGGGCGGGCGGTCGGATCCGGCCGGACAGGCGACTGCGGGTGAGCGGGGAGCCGATCACTCCGTCCCCGGCCGGCGCGCGGCCGGTGACACCTACACTGAGGGCCGCGCGTTCCTGTGACGCGGCGGACCGGGCAGGGGACGGACGGGAGAGGACTGTGGGGCAGATGGCCGGCGGTTTCGAGGATCCGTCCGCCGAGGTGCTCGCGGAGGCCGCCGCCGCGTTCGGGCTGCTGGCGGCGGCGCCCCGGCTGCACATCATGTGGGCGCTGGCCCAGGGCGAGAGCGATGTCAGCCATCTCGCGGACCGGGTCGGCGGTGCGCTGCCCGCGGTCAGCCAGCACCTGTCGAAGCTGAAGCTCGCCGGTCTCGTCCGCTCCCGCCGTGAGGGCCGGCGGCAGATCTACTACGTCGGCGACCCCGATGTCGTCACGGTCGTACGGGTGATGGTCGGTCAGCTCGCCCAGCGTGCCGCGCAGGCACCCGGGGCGACGGGCGGGCTGCAGGGGACCGGTGCCTAGGACCGCCCCGGCCTGGGGAGAGGACGCCGGGACGCCGGTGCCGGGGGCCGTGCCCGAAGCGCCGGCCGCGAGCGAGCCCGGGGAAGCGGCCGCGGCGACCGCGCTGCAGGTGCTGCGGCGGCTGGACACCGGGCCGCGCGGGCTGACGGAGGACGAGGCCGCGCTCCGCCTGGGCCGGGTCGGGGCGAACACGCTGCCGGCCCGCCGGCACGCCTCCTGGCCGCGGCTGCTGCTGCGGGGCCTGCGCGATCCGTTCACCGCCGTGCTGCTGTGCCTCGCCCTGGTCTCCGCCGCCGTGTTCGCCTGGTCCACCGCCTGTGTGATCCTCGTGCTGGTCGTGACCAGCAGTGTGCTGCGGGCCTCCGGCGAGTACCGCGCCGACCGGTCCATGGCCCATTTGCGCGAGCTGGTCGCCACCACCTCCTCCGTGCTGCGGCGGGCCGCCGAGGACGCGGCACCCGTCGCCCGGGAGGTCCCGGTGGAGGAACTGGTCCCCGGCGACATCGTCCAGCTCGGCCCGGGGGACCTGGTCCCGGCGGACGTACGGCTGCTGCGCGCCCGGGGTCTCACGGTGCATCAGGCGGCGCTGACCGGGGAGTCGGTCCCCGTCGCGAAGCACGCGGGGGACGTCGCCGGGCCGGACCGGGGCGCGGTGTTCGAGCAGCCGCAGCTGTGCTTCCAGGGCAGCAGCGTCGCCACCGGCAGCGCTACCGCGGTCGTGGTGGACACTGGCGGGCGCACCCGGTTCGCGGCGGCTCACGACCGTACGGCAGGGCTGCGCGAGGCGAGTGCCTTCGACCGGTCGGTGTACGGCATCTCGTGGATCCTGATCCGGTTCATGCTGCTCACCCCGCCCCTGGTGCTGATGGCCAACGCGGCGCTGCGCGACCGGGGCCTGGAGACCCTGCCGTTCGCGGTGGCGGTGGCGGTGGGGCTGACGCCGGAGATGCTGCCGGTCGTCGTGACCACCTGTCTGGCGCGCGGGGCGGCGCTGCTGGCCCGCGCGCACGGGGTGATCGTCAAACGGCTCCCGGCCCTGCACGACCTGGGCGCGGTCGACGTGCTGTGCCTGGACAAGACGGGCACCCTCACCCAGGACCGGCCGGTGGTCGAGCGGGGCCTGGACGCGGCAGGCGCAGACGCCCCCGAGGCGGTGCACTGGGCCGCCGTCAACGCCTGGTGGACCCTGCAACTGGCCGAACTGCCCGCGCCCGACGCCCTGGACGAGGCGGTCCTGGACGCGGCCGACGAGGACGGCCTCATGGCGTACGACGGGATCGCGGCGCTGCCGTTCGACCCCGTGCGCCGGCTGTCCACGGCCGTGGTGCGCACCCCCGGCCGGCTGGGCACGCACACGCTCGTCGTCAAGGGCGCCGTGGAAGCCGTCCTGGAGCGCTGCGCCCTGCGGCCGGAGGAGACGCGGCGGCTGACCGAGCTCGCGGACCGGGCCGCGCGGGACGGCCTGCGGGTGCTGGCGGTCGCCACCGCCGAACGCCCGGCCCGGCTGCGCGACTACACCCCGGCCGACGAACGCGGCCTGGACTTCCGGGGCCTGGTCACCCTGCGCGACGCCCTCGCGCCCACCGCCGCGCCGGCCCTGGCCGCGCTCGCCGGCCGGGGCGTCACCGTCAAGATCCTCACCGGCGACCACCCGGGCACCGCCGCGCGCGCCTGCCGCGATCTGGGCATCGCGCTCGGTGCGGACGCGGTGGTCACCGCCGACCGCACCGACGCCCTGACCGACGCCGAACTGGCCCAGCTGGCCGCCCGTACGACGGTCTTCGCCCGCTGCACCCCGGAGCACAAGGCGCGGATCAGCGCCGCGCTGCGCACCGGCGGGCACACGGTGGGCTTCCTCGGGGACGGCGTCAACGACGTGTCCGCGCTGTGGGCGGCCGACGTCGGCATCGCCCCGCGCGACGCCACCGACGTGGCCCGGGAGAGCGCCGACGTGGTGCTCGCCGAGAAGGACCTCACCGCAGTCGACCACGCCATCGCCGCGGGCCGACTGAGCGGCGGCAACATCGCCACGTATCTGCGCATCACCCTGTCGTCGAACCTCGGCAACGTCGTCGCGATGCTCGCCGCCGGCCTGCTGCTGCCCTTCCTGCCGATGCTCCCGGCCCAGGTGCTGGTGCAGAACCTGTGCTTCGACTCGGTGCAGCTCGCCTTCGCCTACGACCGCCCCCACCCGGCGTTGCTGCGCCGGCCGGCCCGCCTCGACCCGCGCGCCCTGCTGCGCTTCATCACCGGGTTCGGCATCCTCAACGCGGCGGCCGACCTCGCGACCTTCGGCGTCCTGGCGCTCGCCCTGCACGGCCGGGGGCCGGGGGAGGACGAGGCGGTGTTCCACTCCGGCTGGTTCACCGAGAACCTGATCACCCAGAGCCTGGTGATGCTGCTGCTGCGCACCGGCCGCCGGCTGTTCGAGGACCGCCCGCCCGGCCCGGTGGGCTGGACGGCGGGCGCCCTGGCGGTCATCGGCGTGCTCCTGCCGCCGTCCCCGCTCGGCCCGCCGCTCGGTCTGACGGCATTGCCACCGGAGTATTACCTGCTTCTCACCGTCGTCCTCGCGCTGTACGCCGCCGCGCTCGTCCTGGCCCGCACCCGCCAGGAACAGCACCTCATCGGGCGGGGCGAATGGGTGGAAAGCGGTCGTTTTCCGCGCTGACGTTCCCGGGATGGAGGCGGTGAACGGGCCGCTTCGTGCGACCTGTCCGCGTTTTTACACTCGTGTAGTAGCTTCTGCGCGCGGAGCCGCCCCTCGCGCGTGCTGTCCCCGGCTCCATCCCTTGTCGCGCACCTGGAGTCGAAGGCCGGCCGATGTCCGTTCTGACCTATCCCGAAGCCGTGGGCGTGGGCCTGCTGCAAGGCGTCACCGAACTGTTCCCCGTCTCCAGCCTGGGGCACAGCATCCTGATACCCGCGCTGCTGGGCGGGCACTGGAAGCACGACCTCGACGTCTCCGCCGACGGATCCCTGTACCTCAACGAGCTGGTCGGCCTCCATCTGGCCACCGCGCTCGCCCTCGTCGTCTACTTCTGGCGGGACTGGGTGCGGGTGATCCGCGGCCTGTCCACGTCGATCACCCAGCGCCGGATCGAGACCGTCGACCAGAAACTCGCCTGGCTGATCATCACCGCGTGCGTCCCGGTCGCGGTCGCGGGCGTCGCGCTCGACAAGGTGTTCCGTACGACGCTCGGCAAGCCCGTCCCGACCGCGATCTTCCTGGCGCTCAACGGCATCGTGCTCTTCGTCACCGAGCAGCTGCGGCGCGGCGGGACCGGCCGCCGGCGGGCCGGAGCCGCCGTCGCCCCCGGCGAGGAGCATCTGTCCGCGGACGAGCAGTCGGACCTGCGGATCACCCGCATGACGATCCGGCAGGCCGTGACGATCGGCGCGGCCCAGATCCTCGCCCTGTGCCCCGGCATCAGCCGCTCCGGCTCCACCATCAGCGCGGGCATCTTCAAGGGCCTGGGCCACGAGGACTCCGCGCGCTTCGCGTTCCTGCTCGCCACGCCGGTGATCGGCGGCGCCGCGCTGCTCAAGCTGCCGCCGCTGCTCGGCCCGCAGGGCAACGGCCTGCGCGGTCCGCTGCTGGCGGGCAGCGTGGCCGCGTTCGTGGCGGCCTACCTCGCCACCCGCTTCCTCGTGCGCTACTTCGAGGACCGCACCCTGATCCCGTTCGCGATCTACTGCTCCGTCGCGGGCCTCGGCAGCCTGGCCTACTTCACCCTCGCCTGACCGCGCGCGGGCCGGCGCTAGGCCCGCACCGGCCGCTGGACCTTGATCGACTGAAGCAGCCCCACGGCCACCCACACGGCGAACATGGACGAGCCGCCGTAGGAGACGAAGGGCAGCGGGATGCCCGCCACCGGCATGATGCCGAGCGCCATCCCGATGTTCTCGAAGGACTGGAAGGCGAACCAGGCGACGATCCCGGCGGCCACGATCGTGCTGTACAGCTCGGTCGACTCGCGCGCGATACGGCAGGCCCGCCACAGGATGACCCCGATCAGGCCGATGATCAGGATGCCGCCGGCGAAGCCCAGCTCCTCCCCGGCGACCGTGTAGACGAAGTCGGTCTGCTGCTCCGGCACGAACTGCCCGGTGGTCTGCGCCCCGTGGAAGAGCCCCTGCCCCGTCAGGCCGCCGGAGCCGATGGCGATCCGGGCCTGGTTGGTGTTGTAGCCGACGCCGGAGGGGTCCAGGCTCGGATCGGCGAAGGCGGCGAAGCGGTTGATCTGGTACTGGTCCAGCAGATGCAACTGCCAGATGGCGACCGCGCCGAGCACCCCGACGGAGAGCAGCCCGAAGATCCACCGGTTGGAGGCGCCGGAGGCGAGCAGCACACCCAGGATCGTCACGGTCATGACCATCGTCGAGCCGAGGTCGGGCATCATCATGACGACCATGATCGGTACGGCGGCCAGCCCCAGCGCCTGGATCACGGTGCGGCTGTCGGGATACGGCCGGTCGCCGGCGTCGACCTGCGCCGACAGCAGCATCGCCATGCCCAGGATGATCGAGACCTTCACGAACTCCGAGGGCTGGAGCGAGAACCCGCCGCCCAGCACGATCCAGTTGCGGTTGCCGTTGATGGTCGCGCCGAGCGGAGTGAGCACCGCCAGCACGCCCGCCAGGGACAGGCCGTAGAGGACCGGCACCGCGTTGCGCAGGGCGCGGTGGCCCAGCCAGAGGGTGCCGGTCATCAGGACGAACCCGATGCCGAGGTTCATCAGATGCCGGACCAGGAAGTAGTGCGGGTCTCCCTGGTTGATGGCGGTGCGGTTCCGGGTCGCCGAGTAGACGAGCAGCGAGCCGATGAACGACAGCGCGAGCGCCGACAGGAGTATGGGCCAGTCCAGCCGCCGGATCACGGAATCGCGGGCGAGGAGCCGCGTCCACCGGGGCCGTTCGGGCCCGTACCCCGAGACGGAGAAGCTTTTCACGCTGGTCATGTCAGCAGCCTCCGGCCTGCCCACCTGCCTGGTCGCCGAAATGCTAGCTGCGCAGTTGCGTAAGACAGCAAACGTCACGCGTGCCGGAAGGTAAGAGTCAGGTGGTGGCCGGCCTGGTGAGGAGCAGCTCGGTGTTGTGGTCGGCGGCGGTGCCGATGCGGGTGGCGGGGGTGGCGTAGGGGTCGTTGTAGGCGAGTTCGCGGTACAGGGCGGCGAGGCCGGGGTCGGAGGTGTCGGCGAAGTCGGTCCGGTAGGGGGCGGCGGACTCGATGAGGGTGGTGAACAGCGAGAGGGTGCCGTCGTGATTGTCGGCGATCTCGATGATCCGGGCGTGGTGCGGATAGTCCACGTGCGAGGCGGTGTTGATCTCCCAGAAGGCCCGCTCCGCGACGCTGTGGCCGTGCGGGATGATCTGGTTGGTGTGGGTGTGCCCGTTGACCCAGGCCACGACGTTCGGGAACCGCTGGAGCAGGGCGACCAGCTCGGCCCCGCTGTGCCGCCCCTCGAAGAGCCGGTACGGATCGGGCAGCAGGTTCCCCATGGTGCCGCTGGTGTGATGGCTGAACACCACGACGAGCCGGCTCTGGGATCCGCCTCGCACGACATGCCCGTCACCGTCGTACCAGTGCCCGCTGTTGGCCTTGAGGACCGACTCCAGCCAGTGCAGCTGCGCCGTACCGAGGGAACCGTCGGCGAATCCGGCGCGGTTGGTGGTGTCGAGGCTGATGCCGAGGACACCGTCGGCGAGGTCGAAGGTGTAGTAGAGCCGCCCGCTGTCGGCGGACTCCTGGCTGAACCCGTGCCCGACGGGTCCGGCGCCGGTGTGCGCGGGGTCGAGGTGGGCGCGGGCGAACTCGGCGGGCGTGAACGGGTGCCGCCGCTCGTCGGGCGTCACGGTACGCAGGGCACCGCCGCCGGCCAGCAGCTTGCCGAGCAGGAGGACGGCCTCACCGGGATCGTGCAGCAGGGCGTCCGCGAGCTGCCGGGCGGTGGCGTCGTCACACCCCTCGACCTTCCGCGCCCCGGTGTAGAGGTCGTTCAGCAGTCCCAGATCGGGCAGGCTGCCCTCGATGCTGTCGTCGTGGTTGCCGACCGTGGTGTACCAGGGCACGCTCAGCCCGGGCGCGTCGAAGGGCCGGATGGCGGAGCTGAGCAGCCCGGGAATCAGCGGCAACCCCTTGGCCTTGTAGGCGTCCTGAAGCCCGGACTCGGGATTCCAGTACATCCCGCTCCCGGAGTTCTGCACCCCCTCGTACCGCCCGGGATCCCCACTGTTCGGAGTGATCCGCCCGCCGCTCATGACGGTGAGATACCAGTCGAGCTCGATCCGCTCGTGGTTGTCGGTGTTGTCCCCGGTGGCCATGACGAAGGAGAACGGCAGCCCCGTGTAGGGCCCTTGCCGCACCGCGTTGACCCGCTCGACGAGCGACGAGGCGCCCCGTACGGTCAGCGTCTCCTGCGGCCGGTGCGCACTGTCGTTGAACCGCGCCAGATACTCGAACCGCACCGGCGACTCGGTGTCCGTCAGATGCAGATCGGTGAACTGCACGAAGGAGGCGAGCCCGGCCCGACGCGCGTCCCGCCCGCCGTCGGCCCCGGCCAGCTCACCCCGCACCACCAACGGCCACCCGGGCCCGGCCACCAGCCGCTTGTACGCCCCGTCCCCCACGGGCATGGCCACCTGCTCCAGCGTGGTCCCGCCGATCCGCACGGCCCGCTCGGCACTGCGCGTCAGGGCCCGCTCCCGCGCCGCGGCCCGCCCCGGCCACAGCGCGACACCGGCCCCCGCCCCGGCCATCCCCGCGACCAACCGCCGCCGACTGATCCCACCCATGAATCCCCCTGTCCACCAAGGCGTTCGCCTCGTCCGTCTCACTCACCGGGCCGAGACGGCCCGCCGCCCGAACCTTACTGACGAGTAGTGAGGTGTCCAGGGGGTGGACGCAAACTTGGGGGAAACAGGGGGTCAAACAGGGGACTTGGGTACTGCTCAGGCGCCCGCGGCCGTGACGACGGCGTCGGTGGCGAAGCCGAGCAGGAGGCCGAGGAGGATGCACCAGGTGGTGAGCGTCTTGAAGCCGGCCTTACGGGCCACGGCCAGCAGCTCGATGACGACGTAGAGGATCGAGCCCGCGGCGAGGCCGAGGAAGGCGATGGACAGGGTGTCGTTGACGAGGTGCTGGCCGACGACCGTGCCGAGGAAGGTGGGGCCGCCGCCGATCAGGCCGAGCCACAGCAGGGTGAGCCAGGAGGGGCGTTCGCCCTCGGCGGCCAGCGGGGCGACGATGCCGAAGCCTTCGGTGGCGTTGTGCAGGCCGAAGCCGACGATCAGCAGCACGGCGAGGGAGAGTTCGCCCTGGGCGGCGGAGTTGCCGATGGCCAGGCCCTCGGCGAAGTTGTGCAGTCCGATGCCGGTGGCGATCATCAGCGCGAGCGAGCTCGCCTGACTGCGGACCTTCGGCGCCGCTTCGGCCAGTTCGGCGGAGGCGGCCGCGCCGGGGCCCGCGGACCGGGCGGCGGCGGCGCGGTCCACGGCGGCCTTGCGGCGGCGGGCGATCCAGCCGTCGTAGTGGACGAGTCCGGCGAGTCCGATGGTCAGGCCCGCGACCAGGGTGAGGCCCCCGGACGCCACCGTCCCCCAGTCGTGCTTGCCGAGCGCCTCGTCGGTGGGCTCCCAGGCGTGGGTCAGCACGTCCCAGACGAGGAAGACCAGGATGCCGATGGCCACCGCGTTCAGGCCCGCCTTGAGCCGGGGCGTCGGCGTGCGCAGGCGGCCGAGGGGCAGGCCGAGGTAGATGGTGAAGCCTGCGATGGCACCGAGCAAGGTGATGTTCGCGCTGGACATGACGGGACTCCGGTCTGACGTGCACAAGAAGCCCACAGAACGTAAAGGAGGTAAGCCTTACCTAACAAGGCAGGGTGGCTGACTTGATGGAAGCTTGGCGAAGTCATTACGTGCGTCATTCCGACGGATTTCGCCGCCGAGGACGACGAATCGCTGGTCATCGACGCCTGCGCACTCCTGGCCAGACGGACTGACGCTTCCACGCGGCAGGACATCCTGCTCGTCCGAGCCGATCTAGTAGGGCACTGTGTTGCACCAGGTCTGCGCCCAGGCGGAGGCGCCGTACTTGTTGGCCGCGCGCACGGTGATGCAGATCTTGTCGCCCGAGTACGGGCCGTTGATCGTGTAGCTGGTGTTGCTGGTGGAGTAGACGGTGTCGACGTTCTTCGCCGTGAAGTTGCTGCCCTTGTCGGTGTAGTGGATGTCGTAGCGGGTCGCTCGGGAGACCGCCGTCCAGCTCGCCTTGATCGGCATGTCGCACGCTCCGAAGCAGGAGTTCGTGTACTGAAGGCGGTAGCTCTTCAGATCGGGCGGCGAGGAGCCGGCGGAGGAACCGGAGGACGAGTCGCCGGAGCCGGACGAGCTTCCAGCGGTCGTGTCCGAGGAGTTGCCGGACGAGCCGCGGCCGGAAGCGTCCCCGCCGGCCGTCCCTGCGCTCCCGCTGCCTCCCTCCGCCTTGCCGCCGTTCGTGGCGTCCCCGCCACCATCGGAACCCGTTTCCTTCTTGTTCTTCCCGTTCTTCCCGTCGGACGTCTTGGACGGTGAACCGCCGCGCGTCACAGGTGAGTCACTGCCTTCCGGCGTGGGACTCACGCTGCTGCCCGGCGCCTGGGCGTGGGCTCCGCCCCGATCGCTGCTCCAGGACCAGGGCTGGAGCACGACCATCGTGGTCCCACCGACGGTGAGGACGACGACCACGGGCAGGGCGATGAAGGTGCGGCGGCGGCGCGGGCGGCGTTCACGCTCTTTCGGCTCGCCGCCACTGCCCGGCTCGCCGCCGCTGCCCGGCTCGCCGCCGCTGCCCGGCTCGCCGCCGCTGCCCGGCGCGACGGCCGCGGGCGGCTCGGACGGCGGGCGCAGGCCCACGGTTGCCCGGTCCACGGACTCCTCGCGCAGCGGCCGCACCTCGGCGTCGAGCAGCTCGGCGGCCTGCCGAGCGATGCGGGCGAGGACGTCGGCGGGCAGCCACGCCTTGCCGACGGCCGAGGGCCGAGCCCGCTCCGGGTCGGCCAACAGCTCGTCCACATCGGGCCGTTGCCCGGCGTCCTTGGTCAGACACCGCGTGATGAGCGCCCGCAGAGCGGGGTCCTCGACACCCTTCAGATCCGGCTCGTCCTGCACGATCTGGTACATGACCGCGTGATGGTTGCCGGCCCCGTGCCCGAAAGGCAGCCGCCCCGTCGCCGCGTACGTGAGCACACACCCGAGGGTGAACACATCGCTCCTGGGTCCGGCGCTCTGCCCCTGGACCTGCTCCGGCGACATGAAGCCGGGCGACCCGACGACCATCCCCGTACTGGTCAGAAGCGACTCGACGGAGGTCTCCAGGGCCCGCGCGATCCCGAAGTCGATGACCTTGACCCCGTCCACGGTCAGCATGACGTTCGACGGCTTCAGGTCGCGGTGCACGATCCCCGCGTCATGGATGTCCTTCAGGGCGCGCAGCAACCCCTCGGCGAGGGTGTGCAGGGACTCGGCAGGCAACGGGCCGTACCCCCGCACGACCTGCTCCAGCGAGAGGCCCGGCACATACCCGGTGGCGACCCACGGTGGCTTCTCGTCGGGCCCGGCGTCGAGCACGGGTGCCGTGTACCGCTCGGCGACCCGGCTCGCGGCCTCGATCTCCCGCCGGAACCGCGCCCGGAACCGCGCGTCCGACACATGCTCCTCGTGCACCACCTTCACGGCGACGGTGCGCCCGCCGTCGGACCGTGCGAGGAACACTCTCCCCATGCCACCGGCGCCGAGCCGCCCGAGCAGCAGGTACGGCCCGATCCGTGCCGGGTCCAAGGCGGTGAGCGGTTCGACGCCCCCGCCGAAGCGGTCGTCCCGCCGGGTCTCCCGCTCGCCGCGCCCGCCCCCGTGCGTACCGCTCATGCTGGTATGACTCCCCGCCTCTTGCCGCCCGGTCGATCGGCGTAACGCCCCTGAGAACAGAGGTCGTTGATGATCCCGGTGGAGAACGAGGACACGCGGGCGGAAGCAACGGTTCTGTGTGACAGTCCGGGTACGGGTACGTACGCAGACCCGGGTCCGGTGAAGGACGTGGCTTCTCTTGGGCGGGCGACGACCACGCCGGCCGCAGGATCTCGCGAACTTCGGTGCCTCGGCTCAGGGCCACGTGCGCTCGATACGGTCGTACCGCACGGCGTACGCTGCCGGACCGCCTTTCTCGACGGCCCGGTGGATCGCGTCACGGCACTCGACGAGCCGTTCGGTCATCAGTCACCGGCTCAGACGGCGAACGTGACCGCCCGTGTCCCGCGCCTGCAAGCTGGTCACCCGGACGGGTGACGCGGGCCGTGCGGGCCCCGGCCTCGACTCGCCTGTGCATACCCCGCAGCTGACGACGGTCGGCGTCGCCGTGGGTGCCCGTCCTGTCCCCAGCTCCTCGTCTCCGGAGACGATACGACCATGTCCATCTTCAGCAAGCGCCGTACCGTCCGGCTCTCCCAGCACCGTACGGCCGAGAGCCCGTTCGGGCCGATACGGATCAGCTACGACCGCTGGCCCGCCGTCATCGCGCTCGTCCAGGGACCCGGCATGCCGCCCGTCACGGTGCGGCCCGGCCGTGAGCACGGCTGGATCAAGGTCGACGGGCAGGTGATCCCCACGCGCCGGGGAAGCGACAGCCGCTGGGCCCTGCGCCGCAGAACGCGTACCCGTACGGCCGTGGTGGGCGAGCGGACCTACGAGCTGCGGCCCACCGGCCTGTGCCGGGCCCGGATCCTGCGTGACGGCATGCCCATCGCCGAAGCGCATGGCACCCTGGGCGCGTACGGCCCTCTCCGTAGCATCCCCGGCATCGACGCCAGGCTGACCTGGTCCCACGGCCTCGGCCGCTACGACGTGGCGATCGGGCAGGCCATGGTGGTCGCCTTCGGCGCGGGCGCCCCCGGTGCCCTGGCCACGATCGCCTCCTTCTGGCTCGACCTCATCGGCTCCTGACACACCACCGGGCCTTCGGCGGCGTGGCGGACGCGGGAGTCGTGGTCGGCGGGGTGCTCTGAGGACGGCCGGGCCGGTTGTGCCGGTCAGCGGGGTGTGGCGGCGGGGTCGGCCGTCGGTGCCGTACGAGGCCGTCGGACGCGGGACGCGGGGTCGAGGGTGAAGCCGATGATCGCGCCGCCGCCGGCGCGGTTGTGGGCGAAGGCCGTGCCGCCGTGGGCGACGGCGACGGCGTGCACGATCGCCAGGCCCAGCCCGGAGCCGGGCAGGCTGCGGGCGCTGTCGGCGCGGTAGAAACGGTCGAAGACACGGGGCAGGTCGGCCTCGGCGATGCCCGGTCCGCGGTCGCGCACCTCCACGCGGATGCCCTTGATGGCGAGTTCTATCGGCTCGGTTCCGTCGTGGTCGAACTTGGCCGCGTTCTCCAGGAGGTTGGTCAGCGCCCGCTGCACCGCGTCCGGCCGGGCTCGTACGACGGTGTCGTCGGCCTCGATGAGGATCTCCCGGCCGGTGCGGCGCCGGGTGAGGGCGGCCGCGTCCTCGGCCAGGGCACCCAGGGTGATCTCCGTGGGCTGTTCGGCGTTCCGGTCGCCGGCGGCGAGGTCGACCAGTTCGTTGACGAGGTTGATCAGTTCGCGGGTCTCGCTCTTCATGTCCGCGATCAGATCCGCCTTGGCCTGCGGGGGCAGTTGGTCGATGCGGTCCAGGAGGGCCGCGTTGGCCTGCAACGAGGTCAGCGGGGTGCGCAGTTCGTGCCCGGCGTCCTGGACGAGGCGACGCTGGATCTCCTCGGACGCGGCGAGCCGCCCCAGCATGCCGTCGAACGCCCGCCCGAGCCTGCCGACCTCGTTCTGCCCGGCGACGGGGACCTCGGTGTCCAGCCGGCCGGTCCGGGCCACGTGCTCGGCGACCCGGGTCAGCCGTACCAGCCGCCCGGCGATCCGGCGCGCCAGCCACCAGCCCGCGAGGCCGGCCACGACGATGACGATGGCACTCAGTTCGACGGTGCGGTCCTTGAGCTTCCGGAGCAGATCCTCCGTGTCGCTGTACTGCTGAGCCACCTGCACGGCGCCCCGGCCGCCACCCAGCGCGACGGTGGCGACGCGGTAGCGGTCCCCCTCGATCCGGGCCTTGTAGTAGATGGTGTGGCCGGCCGTGGCGTGTGAGGCCGCGGCGCGGTCGGCCGCGCGGACCGGCAGCGCCGGGAAGCCGCGTTCCTCGACGCGGCCCGCACGGCCGAGGACCTGGACGTCGGTGCGTATGCGCCGCGAGAGATCGTCGCGGGGGCTGTCTCTGTCGGGGCTGACGCTGAAGTAGTCGGACGGCGACAGGCGACGCTGGGCGACCTGCTGGTGAAGGTCGTTGACGACGCCGCGGAAGACGGCGTCCTGGTCGACGCGCACCATCTGGGCCGCCGCGTTGTAGCTGAGGAAGCCGCCGAGGAGGGTGGTGGCAGCGGTGACGCAGGCGAAGGAGAGGGCGAACACCGTGCCCAGGCTGCGGCGGGGGTGCAGGATGGCGAGCCGTTGTCGCGTGCTGTCCATGGGTGGGGCTTCCTCCGGGGCGGTCGGCGCCGCCAGTGTGCCTGGCCGACCACCGCCGACGGCAGCGCCCGGGGCCCGTCGGCGACTGCTCTTACTGGCCTCTCACCAGCGGCTTCACCAGGACCGCCGCAGAGTGTGGCCGCTACACCGGCACCGCGTGCGTGACCCGGATCTTCGACTGGCCGTGCGGGCGCCGTTCCCAGTCGTCCATGAAGCGGGCGGTCAGCCCGTGCCGTTCGGCCAGCGACAGGAGGGTCTCGGTGCGGTAGTAGAAGTCCTCGCGGAGCACCTGGTGCTCCGGGCCCTCCGTGCGGTCGTAGGTGAAGTCGAAGAAGCCGCCGGGGGCCAGCACCCGTCCGACGCTGGCCAGACACTCGTCGATCACCTCCAGCGGCGAGTGCGAGAAGACGCTGTGGGCGTGCACCACGGTGAACCAGCCCGGGGGCAGGAAATCGAGCGTCAGGTTCTCGACGAGGGCCAGATGGGGGAGGCGGTCCTGCAGCCCTCGGTGGACGAGGGTGCGCTGTGCTTCCAGGAGGATGTCCGGCGAGATGTCGATCCCGTAGTAGTGGCCCGGTTCGAGGTGGTCGATGAACCGCCACCCCGCGCGAAGGTTCCCGCAGCCGATCTCCAGCATGCGGTCCTGCGGCCTCAGGCCGTGTTCGATCAGGTAGTCGAACTGCATCTGGCCCAGCGCCAGCCAGCCGGCCTGCGAACCGCTGCCTACGGCACGCTCGGGGCTGCGCGCGGTGTCGGAGGCCATGACGGCGCGGTAGTAGGCGACGTGATTGCGGTGCCGGAGGCCCAGCCAGGTGTCCCGGGCGGCGCGGCGCAGGTGGGGAGAGATGCGGTCAGGGTGCCGCAGGGCGTAGCGGATCTTGTGTCGCAGAGAGGACCGGTTCCGCTGCAGTTCGGGCTTCGGCATGGCTGACTCCGTGATCCAGGACAGCCCCCGCCTGGCAGCGTAGCCCGGAGCCTGCGGCACGGCCTCCCCACAGCGTGATCGGCTGAAGGAACGAAAGGCTGCTCTGTTCGGCCCTGAGCGCATGGCCGTGGTGAGTACCCCGAGCGAGTCTGTGCTCACGTCGGCTGCGGAGAGGTGCTTCGGTGAGCAAGGTCCCTGTGAACAAGTTGCCGATGGTCGGCGTGCTCTTCTGGACGATCAAGATCGTGGCGACCACGCTGGGTGAGTCGGTGTCGAACTTCGTGTCGATGGCACCCCTGAACCTCGGCTACGCCACCAGCGCACTCCTCTTCCTGACGGCCTTCGCGCTCACGCTGACCATGCAGCTGAGGACCGACCGGTTCCGGCCTGTGGTGTTCTGGTCGGTGATCCTCACGACCAGCATCGTGGGCACCGCGATGTCGGACTTCATGAACCGCACCGCCGGCCTGGGTTATGCCGGCGGTGCGACCGTGCTGACGACCCTGCTGGTGCTCGTACTGATCGGATGGCGGGCGACCGGCCAGACCATGGACGTGGAACGGATCGCCACCACCAAGAGTGAAATCCTGTACTGGACCGCGACCCTCGTGTCCAACACGCTGGGCACCTCCAGCGGTGACTTCCTCTCCGACGGACTGGGCATCGGTTTCCGCGACAGCGCCCTGGTGCTGGGCGGGGCGATGCTGCTGATCCTCGCCGCCCACTACTTCTCACCGATCTCGGGCACAGTGCTGTTCTGGGCGGCCTACGTCCTGACCCGGCCCCTCGGCGCGGTGGCGGAGAACGCCGTGGAAAAGCCCGTGGCGCAGGGCGGCCTCGGGGTGGGGACCACCATCACCTCCGGCGCCCTGCTCGCCGTGCTGGCCATCCTGGTGGGCTACCAGCAGCTCACCCACCAGAAGCAAACCGTCACGCTGGAAGGTCCCCGAGCGGAGGGCCAGGCCGATCAGCAACCGGAGGCGGCTCCACGGCGGTGACAGCGGACTGTCCATGGCGGTGACAGCGGACTGATTGTCCAGGTGATGGACGCAGGGCTCTCTGGTGACCCGGGATGGCGATAGCCTGATCGTCGGTTGTGGTCTGTGATCTGTCATCTGTGATCACGAGGAAGGCGTGAACCGGCTGCTCGTTGTCGGCGCCATGGTCGGCGCGAGGTTCTTCGCCGCCGCCGATGTCGTCGCCGGTGTGGTGGCCGGCCTGGGGGCGGCGTTCGTCGGGGTGTCGTTCGCACAGGCGCTGTGGGCATGAACCGGCCGGTGCCCGAGGAGAGGGAACCGGTGCCCGAGGAGAGGGAAGAGGAGCGGCCGTCGGCGCGGATGGGGCCGTGGCGGTTCGTGGTGTGGTTCGGCACGGTCAGCATGCTCGCGGACGTGGTGTACGAGGGCGCCCGCTCGATCACCGGGCCGCTGTTGGCTTCGCTGGGCGCTTCCTCGCTGGTGGTGGGCGTGGTCACGGGTGCGGGGGAGGCGGCTGCGCTGGGGTTGCGGCTGCTCTCGGGGCCGATGGCGGACCGTACCCGCCGCTTCTGGGGCCTGGCCATCGCCGGGTACGCCCTGACGGCGGTCTCGGTGCCGTTGCTGGGTGTGGCCGGGGTGCTGTGGGCCGCGTGCGTGCTGGTGATCGCCGAGCGGGTCGGCAAGGCGGTGCGCTCACCGGCGAAGGACACGCTGCTGTCGCACGCCACCGCGGCGACGGGGCGGGGCCGCGGCTTCGCGGTGCATGAGGCGCTGGACCAGATCGGCGCGCTGGCCGGTCCGTTGCTGGTGGCGGGCGTGCTCGCGCTGACCGGGAACGACTACGGCCCCGCGCTCGGCGTCCTCGCCGTCCCCGGCATCGCCGTGCTGCTGCTGTTGTTCTGGCTGCGGGCGCGGGTGCCGGACCCGGAGGCGTACGAACGCGAGGTCACCGGCGTGGTGCCCGCGACGGCGCGGGTACCGGAGAGCCGGCTGCCGAGGGCGTTCTGGACCTACGCGGCCTTCACGGCGGCCACCACGACCGGGTTCGCCACCTTCGGTGTGCTCTCCTACCACCTCGTCGAGCGGCATCTGCTGTCCGCTGCGTGGGTGCCGGTGCTGTATGCGGGGGCGATGGCGGTGGACGCGGTCGCGGCGCTGGCCACGGGATGGCTCTACGACCGGGTCGGCCCGCGTGTGCTGCTCGCGCTGCCGGTGCTGACGGCGGGTGTGGTGGCGCTGGCATTCACCGACACGGTCGCGATCGCGGTGGCTGGGTCGCTGGTGTGGGGGGCGGCCATGGGCATCCAGGAGTCCACGCTGCGCGCGACGGTCGCCGATCTGGTGCCCAGCGGGCGGCGGGCGACGGCGTACGGGCTGTTCGCGGGTGTGGTCGGTGCGGCGAGCCTGGCCGGCGGCGCGCTGACCGGCGGTCTGTACGGCTACTCGATCCCCCTGCTGATCACGGTCGTCGTCGCCATCCAGGTCCTGGCTGTGGCGCTGCTGGCAGCCACCAGGGCCGGCCGACGGCACTGAGCCGGTTGTACGTCGCGACGCATTTGGGCGTAACCGGCGTCTCGATGACTTCTCTGCACCGGAGCGTCCGCAAAAACCCGTTGGCGGACCACTGCGAGCACTGCTACTTTTCCGGAGGCCGTGCGAGAGAACGAGGAGGTGGTACCCGTGAACGCAGTATCGACATGGGTGCTCCCCTCCGGGGTCACGGTCGGACGGTAGGTCGTCCGGGAGCGCCGTTCACGAGCCCTCCCGAAAGGCACGACCATGCGATTCACTTCCGAACAGCGCCTCGACGACGGCGTCCTCGAACGCGAATTCACCCTCGGTGAGATCCCCGGCACCCTGTGGACGCCTGAATCCGCCACACCGGCCCCGCTGATCCTGATCGGCCACAACGGCGGCCTGCACAGGCGGGAATCGCGGCTGGTGGCCCGGGCCCGGCAATCCGCGGCGTACGGCTACGCGGTGGCCGCCATCGACGCCCCCGGGCACGGGGACCGGCCCCGTTCCGCCGGCGATGACCAGGCCCGCGCCGACCTCCGCCGGGCGATGCAGGCCGGCGAGCCGGTCGACGAGATCTTCGAGTCCTTCATCGGCCCGCTGGTCGAAAAGGCGGTCCCGGAGTGGCGGACCACCCTGGACGCCCTCCTTGCGCTGCCCGAGATCGGCGGCCCGGTCGGGTACTCGGGGTGGACCGCCGTCGGTATTCGGCTGGCGGTGGTCGAGCCGCGCATCGCGGCCGCCGGTTTCTTCGCCGGGGGTTACGTGCCCCGCGCCCAGCGCGAGGAGGCCCGGCAGGTCACCATCCCGCTGCTGTTCCTGCTCCAATGGGACGACGAAGGAAACCCCCGGCAGCGGGCCCTGGACCTGTTCGACGCCTTCGATTCCCAGGAGAAGACGCTGCACGCCAATCTGGGCGGACACGCCGGTACCCCGTGGTTCGAGGTGGACGACGGGGACCGGTTCTTCGCCCGGCACCTGAAGTGAGACCGGGCCGTCAGGCCGGCAGCAGACGGTAGGCAGTACCGGTCAGGATGCCGCTCATCGAGGACAGGCCCCGCATAGCGCGAGTCACCGTGGGTTCACATCCCACCCCCACCGCGCAGATGAACGGCCCCTGACCAGGCGTTACGGTCGGGGGCCGTTGCGTTGCGCGGTGCCCGCTCGTCTCCGTAGCTCCCCGTGGTTTTCCGCAGGATCGGGCACGGATGGGGCACGGGCCTGCTACGAGGCAGACGAACAGGATGCACTCTGGCGGGCTTGCCTTGCACTTCTATGATCTCCGGGTGATGAGACGTGATGGCCTCACGGTCACGGTCGCGGTGATGGTCGGGCGTGGCACGCCTGTCCATGGGTGGGGCTTGCTGGTGCCGTTTTCTCTCGGGGTGCTCTTCGCGGCTGTGGGTTTGGTTCTGGTTCTCGATTACCGAGGGTTCGCGACCTGGCACCGCCGGCGGGCTGAAGCGAGTGTGCCCTCGTGGCTGCGGCGCCTGTCCGAGGGCCGTAGAGGGCAGCGGCGCGACCTCAACGACCGCGTCAACCGGGTCATGCAGAAGGTCGTGGCCTGGGGGTTCCTGGTTGTTGGCGTGTTCTTCGCCGTCGGCGTGTTGGTCCAATGGATCTCGGGACTGTAGGTCTGGTACTTCAGCTTGGGCAGCTGCGGGCATTTTGCGGCCCGTTCGTGCGCTCACCTGGGCGAACGGTCTGGGCGCCGCCCCGTTGTCCTCGGCGGCTCTCCCCGCTGGTCCCGCCCATCTTCGCCGAAGATCAGGAAGAGGAGGAGACGGAGGACCCGGAGGGAGGGCGACGCAGTGGCCTGATCAAATTCGTTTGGCCCCCCGTTTGGCCCCCCAAACACATCAGAGGCCACATACGGAAGTCCGTATGTGGCCTCTGATCAGCGTCGGGGTGGCGGGATTTGAACCCACGACCTCTTCGTCCCGAAGCAACTTGGGCGGGCGCCTGGCCTTGGCCTGGTGTGCCGTCCACCTGCGACGATGGTCCGCCGACGTCCGCGCTCGTCCGCCGACGTACGTCGGCGTTGTCACGCAGTTAGGCACTCATCCCGCACCTCTGCTCTCCGCTGAACGACTGTGAACCAGACTGGATGAGAGGGGTCTCTCATGCCCGGCGGGGGGTGTGTCAGCAGTGCAGACGTCGAAGAAACTCGTCCTCGTCGATGACCTCGATGTCCTGCCCGGATTGCAGAAGTGCCTGTGCTTTCTTGGCCTTGCCGCTCAGGGTGTCGCCGGGCCTGAGCCTGGACTGGGAGGCGGAGACGAGGATGTCGGTGCTCTTGGTGACATTCTCCGCCGGCTGCGCACCGACCTCGGCGAGCGTGCGGAATGCCTCGTCCCTGGTCATGGAGCTGAGTTTCCCGGTCAAGCACACCGTTGCCCCATACAGCGCACCGTCTGGATCGGCGTTCGGGTTGGCATCGGGCAGGGGCTTGCGCGGGCGTGCGTTGTGGCCTCTGTAGTGGCTGCCCAGCCACTCGCCCGCCGGTGTCATCCAGCCCCAGCGGATCCTGTGGCCGTCGAGCAGGCTGTCGAGCGATGTGGTCTCGGCGGATCGTAGCGCCGCGAGCATGACCTCGGCGGCTGCGGTGGCGTCCGCGCCTGCGTTGTGATGGTCAGCGAAGGCAACCCCGGCGGCGTCCGCGCAGTAAGGGAGGCTGTAGGAGAGTAGTTTCCAGGTGCGGCGGGCCACGACCTGCGAGCATGTGTATCGCAGTTCAGGCCATGCCATGCCGTCAGCGTCGCAGGCGGCCCGAATGACGCTCATGTCAAAGCCTGCGTTGTGGGCCACCAGGGGGAGTCCGTCGGTGAACGCCACGATGTCGGCGAGGGCTGCCTTCCAACCTGGGGCGCTCACTACATCGGCAGCGGTGATGCCGTGAATCGCGATGTTGAACGGGTTGAAGACGCGCAGACCGGCGGGCGGCTGGATCAGCGTGCCCCAGGTGTCGGCTATGTGACCGTCGATGACCTTTGTGATGCCGACGGCACAGGGGCTTCCCCTGTGCTCGTTCGCGGTCTCGAAGTCAATAGCCACCCATGTAGAAGACATAGCGTCAGATTTCCCGACGGTTCACTTCCGGTCAAGGGACGTAACGATCCTCCGTCACGACGATTTGACCCACACCTCGACCAAAGCTTGGCGGACGGCTGCGTACGCCCCAGCGACGCATGAACCTCAGCCGCGACAGTCAGCTACGACGGCGGCCGTGCCGACCGCTCAGGCGCGCGTATGCCCCGCTGCACCCCAGCCGCGGGTGCAGTGCTGTGACGGCAGAAGTCGCGCCGGCCGGACCGTAGGGACGGCACAGAGCTGATCGCCGCCCGAAGCCTCAGCTTGGGAAGCTTGGGTCTTCTGGGAAGCAGTTGCTGTGCTGACCTGCAATTGAGTGGCGTTGGAGTCCTGGTCGCCCCTGTGGCCAGTGCCCGCTGCTCCCCGTGGTTCCCCGCACGATCTGGCACGCGACTGGCACGGCTCCTTCGTCTCAGCCACCTGGGGCGGGTAGGCCCCGACCGAACGCAGTTAGAGACACTCAGCCGCGCAAGCCGGCCAGGCGCTCAGAAGATGCGGGCACGCCTTGGTGGGTGGCGCTGACGCGGCCTTGCCGATGCCGCCTAGGGGCTGGTGTCCATCTCATTGCCGTCACTGGCGCATATCGGAGCCGTGCCGCCAGCCTGCCAGTTCAGCCACAACTGATCACCGACGGCCATGGCCTGCGGCCGCCTGAACGATCAGCGCCCTGACCTGCAGGGCTGTTGGCAGTTGTCGACGTTGGACACCATCGAGCGCCCTTCCACGGCCTCAGGACAGCCCGGCACAGCGCTCGTCTATGTGATGAGCGCACCTGGCTGGAAGCGACTGACTGAGCTTCTGCCGCGCCTCGGCTCTGGTTGAGGACCCCAATTGGCAGGAAGCCATGGCACAGCCACCCCGGGAGCCGTACCGTACGCGAGTGGATGCTTCCTTGAGCAGGATTGATCTGGCAGAGGCCATCGGGGCGATTCGCGACGACATCCTTGCCGCAACGTACCGGAACACTGGTTCGCCTCTGCGCTTCGAGCTTGGCGATATCCAAATGGAGTTTAGCGTCGAACTTCGACGTGATCAGCGCGCCAAGGGCGGGGTTAAGGCATGGGTTGTCGATGTCTCCGCAGAGGGTGGACAGGCAACTACGTCTGTGCAGCGTGTAGCTTTCAACCTTAAGCCCAAAAACGCGACAACTGGCGCTGGCTGGGATATCGCAAATGATGACGAAGGTTCGACAAGTAATTTTGGCGCAACTGGAGAACCTCATGCATGAGAGAGGACCCAGCAAAAACCGTGTGGCAGCAGTTCTTTCCGGCGGTCGACAAGGCAGCGGTTACGTAATAGCGCCGGGCCTAGTGTTAACCGCAGCTCATGTTTTGACGGACCTCAATGATGTTCGCGTTGCGATTCTAGGTCGGCCAGAACAGGTCCGATGCGCGGTCGTCTGGCAACGCCATGATGACCGATGTGACGTGGCGCTAATCACCCCTAAGGTCGGAAATTTCTCAGATTTCACCTCCACGTCTCCGGTCCGTTTTGGCCTTTGTCAGGAGTCATTGGAACCTATACCAAACTGTCAAGCGGTCGGATTTCCCAGTGTTCAGCGTAATAGCGGTGGACTGCTAGACACGGAACAATTTTTGGGAACGCTAAAGACGGGGGCAAAGCTACTCAGCGGGCGTCACGTTTTAGATAGCTCCCATAATCCCCCCGCCAGTCAAGGTGATTGCAACTCCCCTTGGGCCGGATTCTCTGGCGCGGTTGTTTTTTCAGAGGGGGCAATCGTTGGCGTAGTAGCTCACGATCCATCGGGTTGGCAGCACGGGCGCCTGGAGGTTACCCCTACGGCTGTGCTATCGACGGATGCACAATTTAGGAATGTGCTAGAGCGTGCCGATGTGGCACACTTTTTTACCCAACTAGCCGGAGCGAACCCATCAAATACGGCAGAATTCGAAGACCGGTACCGTCAATATGTTATCTCTAAGTACGGGACCCTCACCATCTTTGGCATTGACCTCACCGACCGTTCGCATGCTGAGTGGCCGCTAGACGCCGCCTATCTGAGCCTAGAAGCGAGCGGTTCCGAGGATCCCATCGGAAGCCGCCCACCCGACGGCTTGGCAACGAAATTGCAGGGGCAAGCTCAGCCTGCTGATCGAGCCCTAGCGGGCCATGAGCGAGTACTTCTTCGCGGCGTTGCCGGCTCCGGGAAGACCACACTCGTACAGTGGTTGGCAGTTTCGGCGGCTAAGCAAGAACTCGGAGAGCATCTTGGCCACCTTCAAGGTCGTATTCCCATCGTCCTCCCATTGAGAACCCTCATTCGATATGGAGAGCTACCTCTCCCTGCAGAATTTCTAGCTGCAGTCCGTAGCCCTCTTGTTGGGATTCAGCCTGAAGGCTGGGTTGAGAATATCCTTGCCACGAAGAGGGGACTACTCCTCGTGGACGGTATTGATGAGATCTCTGAGCGAGATCGAGAACGCGTTCGCGAATGGCTTCGCGAACTTATGCTAGCCTTTCCCGGCAATATGTGGCTGGTGACATCACGCCCGTCGGCGGTAACAGATTCTTGGCTGTCCAGCGAGGGGTTTATAGAGCTCAGCCTTCACGCAATGGGCCGTAGCGAAGTCGCGGCCTTTGTGCACCGCTGGCATACTGCCGCAATTTCAACATGTCGGGACGACGAGGAAATTAAGCGCCTTGCCGTATACGAATCTGCTCTCATAACCGCCATCAGAACTAAGCAGGATCTTGGAAGGCTCGCTACCAACCCACTCATGTGCGGGCTTATCTGCGCCTTGCACCGCGATCGTCGAGGCTATCTCCCCGCTGGCCGCAAGCAACTCTATGACGCAGCACTTTCCATGCTGATCGCTCGACGCGATCGCGAGCGAGACCTAGACGTTCGCCTGGACGAGGAATCCCAAATTCAGCTACTTCAGAAGTTGGCTTACTGGCTAATTAAAAACGGCCAAGTAGAAATGGATCGTGCGGATGCACTCGATCTGATCAGCGCCGCACTCCCCGCTATTCCTTCGGTCGCCGAGCTGGGGACGCCGTCACAGATATACAATTATCTGCTCCTTAGGAGCGGCCTGTTGCGTGAACCTGTTCAAGGCGTTGTTGATTTTGTTCATAGAACTTTTCAGGATTATTTGGGAGCAAAAGCGGCGGTAGAAGAGCGCGATTTTGATCTTATGGTGCGAAATGCACATCACGATCAGTGGGAAGATGTAATCCGTATGGCGGTGGCGCACGCATATCCTGCGGAGAGGGCGCGGATACTGAATAAGCTCATCAAGCGTGGTGACCGCACTAAGACCCATCGCACGCGTCTTCACCTGCTGGCCATGGCCTGCCTGGAGCACGCCACTGAGCTGGATGCGAGCGTCCGTAGCGCAGTAGAGGAACGTGCGGCAAGACTTATTCCTCCAGAGGATCATGACGCGGCCGAAGCGCTTGCCTCGGCGGGGCCTATGGTTCTGGATTTGCTGCCGGGGCCCGAGTCTCTTACCGAGGAGCAGGCTTATGCAGTAGTGCTGACAGCTACCCTCGTGGGCTCAGACGCAGCGCTGCCCATCCTTGCGAAATTCCGCGGTAGCACTGATACCAGCGTCCAAGACACGTTGGTTAGAGAGTGGCGAAATTTCGATTTCGATCAGTATGGTCGCGACATTATCGCATATTTGCCGGAGGATCAGCTTTTCTGGGCGTACTCCACTAAAGAGCTCAGATTTTTAAAGGAACTCGGTGGCCGTAAGCAGGTGATCTTTAACGGGAATGCTCCAGTGGACACGCTTAGAGATCTATTTCCTGGGGACGGTCCGACGACTCTCGGTCTTCATGAAAATGCAGAAATTGAGGATCTTTCCGGCTTTCCGTTGGGGCGCCTTGAAAATCTATACTTGTATAATTGCCCGCGTTTTCACGACCTTTCTCCGCTGCAACAAAGTGATAATCTTGCCGAATTGAGTATCAATAAAATGAAGGGACTGTATGACCTGCGTGGTCTAGATTTCCTGACGAGTCTGACTGAACTCAGCATCTTTCAACCGGTCGCGGGATTGGCGCTCTCCTCCTTGCCTAAAAATGGCAGATTGGAGTGGCTTGCGCTGTGTGAGGGGGCAGTTGAATCGACTGGCCTGCGTGGTCTGCGTGATTGCGGAACGCTCAAAACCCTCGTACTGCGCCTTCGTGACCCAGGATCACGCGGCACCCCTGTGGTAGAGGATGCTCTGCCTGTTGATTGGGGCGAGATTTCTGCTCACCCCAGCCTGGAAAGTATCCGTCTGGATGGTGCACTGCTTCAGTTGCTTCTGCATTCTGCGATTCAACTCCCCAGGATAAGGCATCTGGCTCTGGATTTCGCGAGAGGTGATGCCCTTACAGCCGAAGAATCCCGGGCAATTACCAGGGTTTTCCCCGGCCTGCGGAAAGTCTCTGGCTATTTTGGCGATGACGAGATTCGCGAAATAGAGAATGTCATGCCGGACCTTGAGGTCGGCGACATTCTAGAGCCAGTACTTCGCGATGATCGAGACTAGGAGAAATTTCACTCGAAGGATACCAGCTCAAGATCGATGCAAATAGGTCGGCGGAGCGGCTTTGGGCTGGAGCTGCTTTGGCGCGAGTGATCATGGCCCCGTAAGCTTCCGGCGCGTCGGGCAGTCTGTGGACCTGCCCGGTAAAGCACGACGTAGGGGCCATGATCTTCGAGGCTCGCGCCAAAGTGGCTGCCTAAAGCCGTGGAGCCGACCGCCCCAGCCACGACGTACCCCTTCTCTTGCATCAGGCGGCTGACTGCTGTGCGCGCGGCACGGGCGCCGGCCGGGCTGGAGCGGGGCGGAGACAGGAGCGCAGGCCCGGCCGGGGGCCGGGCCGCGCGCGGTGAGCGGAGCGAGCCGCCTTGAACCCGTAGAGAAAGTTGTAACTCAGTCGGTCGCGTGGGGTTTGAAGTCGTGTGCGCAGGCCGGTAGTTCGGCCCCTTGGCGGTGGGCGAGCGGCACGAAGAGAACCGGCCGGATCGTCCACGTGATGCGAGTGCTGGCTTGAGTGATCGTGACCGTGCAGGACTCGAAGCGCAGGAGGGCTCGGCGGGTTGCGATCCGGCCCTCGTACAGCCAAGCCCACGCAACGTCTGAGGCGTCGGAGTCCAGGGCCGGTGAGATCGTGCGGAGGGTGACCGCGACCCATCTGTCTGCCTGGGGTGCGGAGTAGGCGTCGAAGGCTGCCCTGAGTGCTGGCGGCTGGTCGCCGCTAAGGTCCTCGGTCCAGCACTCGCACCAGTAGCCGCGCGCGAGTCCCGTCACGATGCCGCTCCTCTGGGGTAGGCGACGAGCACGTAGCGCGTGTTCTCGTCGTACAGGGTGAGTTGGTAGGCCGTTCCTGTGGCCAGGTACGCGAGGGCTCGTTCGTGTTCAGGCTCGTCGGTGAGCCAGTGGCGGCCTGGCTGTGCGTAGGCGGCGTCGAGCTGGTCCGTGATGTGCCTCGTACGCTCCTGAAGCCAGCGCAATGCCACGCGGGGGCTTGTGGCGGTGTGCGACCCCAGAGTGATGGAACGGACCTCGTGCAAGGGGTAGGCGGCGGCCCAGCACTGATAAGAGGCGTACTGGCCGCCCGCATGTAGGTCCTCAGCAAGGGCCGACGTCAGCATGACTGTCCTTCTGAGCCCGGCTGTGCGAAGAGTTCCGCGGTGACCGTGCGGCCGGATTCGTCGCCTTGGACCATGACGCTGTCGGCGAGGGCGGCGACCATGCCAAGCCCTCGGCCGTGGGTGGCGGTGAGGGGTGGATGCTGGACCCCGGGCGTCGTCTTGGCGTGTCCGGAGTCGGTCACCGCGATGGTGATGGTCAGCTCGGAGACGGTGACTGCGACGCGGAAGGTACCTGCGGCGTCGCCGCTGGCGGTGTGCATGAGGGCGTTGGTGCCGAGTTCGGTCACGATCAGCGCGGCGTCTTCGCAGTGAGGGTGGCCGTCCAGTGTGGTGCGGATCCAGTTGCGCGCGGCGCGGAGTTCTTGGGGATCTCCAGGGAAGGTGCGTCGGTGGGTGGGCATGGCGTCCTCCATGGCGGTGACCTGCTGTTTTCGGTGCCAGCTGTGTCGACCGGCTGACACGGACCATGCAGAGCCGTACAATTAGTACTAGCACCGTACCGAATGTGCGCGTACTTGGAGTGCGGGTTCGTACTTTTCGTGCGGGCGGGCCGCGCATAGCGTTCGCCGTGTGGTCTGGTGCTGATCTGGATGCCGATGGAGAGAGGACCTCGCATGTTCGGACTGATGGTGCGCTTTACCTGCAAGGACGAGGCGGCGGCGGCTGGCTTCGACGACCTGGTGGCGCGGACCGGTGAGCAGATCCGTGCGAACGAGCCCGGAACGGTGATCTACACCGTTCACCGCGTTGACGGCCGTCCGCTGGAGCGCGTGTTCTACGAGCTCTACCGGGACAAGGCGGCCTTCGAGGAGCACGAATCGAAGGACTACGTGCAGGCATTCCTCTCCGAGCGGGACCGCTACCTCTCGGCCACAGAGGTCGACCGCTTGGACTTCATGTCCGGCAAGGGCGTGGACGTTGAGCACTGAGTATCAGAAGGCACTCGGCCGCAAGATCGCCTTCAACCGCAAGCGCCGGGGACTGTCCCAGAAGGAGTTCGCCGGGCTCTTGGGGCGCTCCGAAGCATGGGTGTCCCAGGTGGAGCGGGGCGTGCGCCGTATCGACCGGATGACCGTGTTGGAGAAAGTCGCCGACGTCCTTGAGGTGCCGGTCGCCGAGCTGGCGGCCGAGGCCCCCATCGTGGCGTCGGTGGCCGAAGGCGAGCCGCCTGGGGCGAGTCGGCTGCGGCTGGTGCTGAGCGCCGCGCACTCGCTGAAGGCGATCCTCGGCCGACAGGACGCTTCCCCCGATGTGCCGGCGCTTCGCGCCGAAGTCGACCGCGCCTGGTCGCTGACACATCAGGGCAACTACGCCGACTTGGCCGAACTGCTCGAAGGGTTGGTTCCCCGGCTGGAGTCGGCCGCCCGCTCGGTTCCGGAGTCGGACCGCGTCGAGCTGTTTCGTCTGCTCGCCGTCATGTATCACACGTGCAGTGGCGCGCTCGCGAACTTGGGAGAGCCAGAGGCAGCTTGGATCGCTGTCGACCGTGCCGTGGTTGCTGCCGAGCGGGCGAGTGATCCGCTGCTGATGGCGGCTGGTGAGTTCCGGCTTTCGATCGTCTTCCTCGGCGCGCGCCACTTCGAGCAGGCGGCCCAGGCGTCGGGGAGTGCAGCCGATGCGCTGCGGCCTCTGTCGGAGTCGGGACAGATCGAGGCGGTGGCGCTTCGGGGTGCGCTGACGTTGCAACGGGCTGTGGCTGCCGCTCGGTTGAACCTCGCCGATGAGGCGTACGGGTATCTCCGCGACGCTCGCGCGATGGCCGAACAAGTCGGCGATGGGCGCAACGACTACAACACTGAGTTCGGGCCCACCAACGTCGGTTTGCACGAGGTCTCCGTCGCGGTCGACCTGGGGGATGCCGGAGTCGCTCTGAGAGCTGCGCAGGCCCTCGACGCGTCGGAACTCTCCGCCGAACGCCAGACGCGCTTTCAGATCGATGTCGCCAGGGCCTATGCCCAGCGCCGGCAGGTCGCTGAGGCCGTATCAGCATTGATGAGGGCACGTGAGTTGTCGCCCGAGATGGTGCGGGCCCTGCCGATGGTCAAGCAACTTGCGGCGGACCTGCTGACCATGAGCCAGCCGCCCTCTCAGGAACTGCGCTCCCTGGCGGCTGAGTTGGGCGTACACGAAGTACGGACTGGTACCTGAAGTACTAGACAGTACTTGGAGTACGGGTTACTGTGGTTGGTGTCAGCACACCCATTCGCATCCAGCGAAGTGGGTTGTGCGGGCATGCGAACGGCCGGAGCAGGAAGGCAGGCCTGCACCGGTGCGTGAGCGGAAGGGCCACAGAAACAGATGTGGCCTGAGCGGGAGGCAGCCCACTCAGGCCGGGTGCGTCGTTGGCATCAACGCTCTTGGAGCGTATCGCGCCCAGTCGGTATGCGGTCAACCTCCCGTTGCGTAGTCATTCGTCACTAAGTGCACCGTGCGTGCGTACGGTGCAGCGCAAGGGAGAGCAATTCTGTGCGTGTAATCCGTGTGGAGACCTCGGCCGCGACGATCCTGCTGACCGAGGCTCCGGAACCCAAGGTCCGGGACCGGCAGACCGGGGAGCGAGCCACCGACGCTGTCAGCGGTGAGCCGCTGATGACGATCGGCGTCGTCTATATCGAGGACGGCGAATCGTCGCTCATCAAGGTCACGGTCCCGGAGAGCGGCGTCACTGAGGGACTGACGCTCGGTGCTCCGGTCTCGCTGGTGGGCCTGGTGGCCCGGCCGTGGGAGAGCGTGTTCAACGGCCAGCAGCGGCACGGCATCGCCTATCGGGCCACCGCCGTTGCGCCGGGTGCCTTTCCGATGGCTCAGGCGGGTTGATCGACGTGACCGACCTGATGACGGTGGCCGAGCTGGGCGGGTCGCTCGCTGCGATAGGCGGCGCGGCCTACGCCCGGCAGGCTCACCCGGCGGTGTACTGGTCCACGGTTGGGCTGCCGGTCTCGGTGGTCCGGCTGATGGCCTCGTACTCCTCGACCATGGACGCCTGCGGCCTGACCGTCGAACCGTCCCGGTGGCGGGCGCTGGCCGTCAGGGCGACGACTCGCCGTGAGGTGCGGCCCGTTCCGCCCCGCCGGGGGCTGATCCGGCCCACCTCGACCGGTCTCCGGATCCGGCTGCGGCTGGCTCCGGGGCAGGAACCGGCGGACGTGGCGGCCTCGGCGGAACGGCTCCGGCACGCCTGGGGCGTCCATGCCGTGTACGTGCGGGACGTCAAGCCCGGCGTCGTGGAACTCCGGCTCGTCGGCTTTGACGTCCTGCGGAGTGTGCGGATGCCTCGCCGGATCGACGGCGGGTTCCTCCGGGTGCCGGTGGCCGTGCGGGAGGACGCGACTGCGTGTGTCCGCGACTACCGCGCCGTACCGCATGAACTCGTTCTCGGCGCCACGCTGTCCGGCAAGTCCATGTACCTGCGGAACCTGGTCACCGGACTGGCGGCTCAGCCCGTGGTCTTGGTCGGCATCGACTGCAAGCGTGGGGTCGAGCTGGCGCCGTTCGCCGCCCGGCTCTCCGCGCTGGCGACCGACCCGGATCAGGCGGCCGAGCTGCTTCCCGTACTCGTGAAGGAGATGGAGGACCGCTACGACCTGATCAAGGCCCGGCAAGGCATCGCGCCCGGCACCCCGGATGAGCTGATCACCTCGGACATCTGGGGACTGCCCGAGAGCGAACGCCCCGCTCCCATCGTCCTGTTCATCGATGAGGTGGCCGAACTCTTCCTCGTCGCCACAAGGAAGGAGGAAGAGCGGCGGGACGAGATGGTCACCCAGCTCATCCGCCTCGCCCAACTCGGCCGCGCCGCCGGCATCTACCTGGAGGTCTGCGGACAGCGCTTCGGCGCCGAGCTGGGCAAGGGAGCGACCATGCTCCGCGCTCAGCTCACCGGACGTGTCTGCCACCGCGTCAACGACGAGGCCTCCGCCAAGATGGCACTCGGCGACATCGCTCCTGACGCGGCCTTCGCCGCCTGCGCCATCGCCGCCGAGCGGCCGGGCCTGGCCGTCGCTGGAGACACCTCCGGCGGCTGGTCCCGCATCCGCACCCCCTACCTGTCCCTCGCCGACGCTGCGGCCACCTGCCGAGAGTTCGCGCACCTCGCCCCCGACCTACCGGCGCTGACGCCTTTCCGGCCGTACGTCCCGCCCGTGCCCGTGGAGGACGCCGGGCCGGTGACCGCCCCTCGCCCGGTCACCGGATAACCCACCCAACCCAATGGCCGGCGCGGCCGTCCCGCGCCAAGTCCCTACCCCCGCCATGCCTGAAGAAGGGAGAGCGCTCGCCGTGTGCCCCCGCTGCGAGGACTTCGCTCGGACCGTCCTGCTCCTCGGCCAACTCGCTCTGTACGCCAGCACCTATGGCGCTGACGAGGACTTCATCACGGCCGTGGGCCCGTCCCTGGCTGCATCCCTGCCGGAGCCGCCGCCCGGAGTCCTTCCGCCCGGCTACGACCCCGACGGCGGCCCGGAGTACCCCGGCAAGGCGTCCTGATGACCCGATCCGCCCCGCGCGTGGACGCGGTCCTGGTCCAGGCCGTCATCGCCGGTGCCCTGTCCTTCGCCCACCTGCACGACCTCGCCGCCGCTGCCGGACAGAACGGCTGGAAGGCCTGGGCCTACCCGATCAGCGTGGACCTGCTCCTGGTCGCCGCCTGGCGGCGGCTCCGCTCCGGCGGATCGAAGACGGCGGCCTGGTGCTGGTTCCTCGTCGCGCTGACCGCCTCGCTCGGCGCCAACGTCGCCACGGCCGGACTGCTCGACCTGGGCGCCGTACCGGCCTGGCTGCGCATCCTCGTCGCCGGATGGCCTGCCGTCGCCTTCCTCGGCGGAACCCTGCTGGTCCACGCATCCCCGAAGCCGGAAGAGACACCGGCTCAGGAAGAAGGGAACACCGCCCCGGCTGCTCCATCGGCCCCGGAACTGCCCGATGCGGAACCAGAACCCGCACCGGCCTCGACCGCCCCTGTCCCGCCCGCGCTCGTCGCCCTGGCCCGCAAGGTCGCCGACGAACACCGTGCGCGGACCGGAACCGGTATCGACACCTCGACCCTTCGCGCCCGGCTCGGCGTTCCACTGCCGCTCGCCGAAGCCATCGCCGCCCAACTCACCTGACCCCGGGAGAACTTCCCCAGTGCGTCCGTCCACGCTCCGCGCGCTGAAGCGCGCCGCCGAGCTGACCCGACAGAACCGCCTCACCGAAGCCGTGCTCATCGCCGAACCGGTGATCCTCGCCGCCGACAGCTACGAGGGCGACGAGATCTTGCGCTGGCTCGCCGAGCACGTCACCGACTTCACCGGCGAAACCAACGAAACCGACGAGGAGACCCGCCGATGACCGCCAACCGCCGCTTCCGCAACGTCGTCCGCATCGGCCCCGTCCAGGTCGCCACGTACTACGACAACCGGGGCCACGAGAAGCACACCGCCGCCTGCACCGCCCCGCGCTGCGGCTTCTCCACGGACTACGACAGCCGCGCCGCCGCCGAGCTGGCCGCCCGTACCCACCGCTGCGCCGTCCGCTGAGAGGTGCTGCCCGTGACCGTCTCGCTCCCGCTCGTCTTCATCCTGGGCGTCATCGCCTGGGCCGCGATCAAGTTCCTCGGCATCCGCCTCTGGGTCGCCGTCGTGATCGCCCTGTTCGGCTTCTACCTCTCCCACACCTTCCTCGCCCCCGCCATCGACTCCGGCACCCGTTCCGGGGTCGGCGTCGTCGATGGCACGCACAAGTGACAAGGAGGTCCACCGTGTTCCGCCCCAAGCTGCCCGACGTCCCGACCCTGCCGACCACGACCGTCACGCCTCACCAGGTGCAGGCCCCTGCCCCTTCAGCCGGCCGTCCCCTCGCCCCGTACGTGGGCATCGGCGCCGGTGCCGTCGCCGCCGTGGTCGTCGTCGGCATCGTCCTGACCGCGCTCCTGATGGCGGTCGCCATCTCGGCCGTGTCCGTGGCCATCGCCGCCGTGGTCCTGCGCTCCCTCGTCAGCAACGCCCACAAGCGCTGACCGGCCTCCGGGGCGACAACAACGCCGCCAAGCATCCCGTCGCCCCGGGGCCGCACCTCCCAACCGCCGAAACAGCCGAAAGGAACCCCCATCATCACCCGGCAGACTCCGCCCCCGCTGGCGGAACTCTCCATGCTGGCCTCGCTGGGCACCATGCCCGAGCTGGCCCACCAGCTCTCCGGTCTGGGCGGCTGCACCAACCCCGTACGCCTCGACGGCCACCGCACCGAATACGCGGTCGACACGACCACCGGCGAGATCGGCCGAGTCCTGCACCACCTCGACTCCGGCTCGCTGCCCGCTGGTCAGCTCCTCGTCCGTTGCAACAACCGCCGTGCCACCCGCTGTGCGGCCTGCGCCGAGACCTACCGCCGCGACACCTTCCACCTGATCACCGCCGGACTCCGGGGCGGTAAAGGCACCCCGGAACAGGTCGGCACGCACCCGCGCGTATTCGCCACCTTCACCGCCCCGAGCTTCGGCCCGGTCCACAACCGCCCCTCCGGCGGCCGGGACTGCCGCTGCGGCACCCGGCACGACGAAACGGACCCTGCCCTGGGCTCACCCCTCGACCCAGACACCTACGACTACGAAGCCGCCGTGCTCTGGAACGCGCACGCCGGAGCCTTGTGGCAGCGCTTCTCGATCTACCTCCGCCGTGAAGTCGCCAAGCGCGCCGGACTCACCCAGCGCGACTTCCGCGACCACGCGCGCATCTCGTTCGCCAAGGTCGCCGAGTACCAAAAGCGCGGTGCCGTCCACTTCCACGCGGTCATCCGCCTCGACGGCCCGGAGGGAGGCGACAGCAATCCGCCGGCCTGGGCCACCACCGAGCTGCTGACGGATGCCATCCATGCGGCTGCCGCTGCCGCCCGCCTCGACGGCCCGGAGATCGACGGCCGGTCGCACCCCTTCGTCTTCGGCCGTCAGCTCGACGTCCGCCCGATCCTCTCCGCCGACTTCAACGACGGCCAGGAACTGACCGAGCGGGCCGTAGCGGCCTACATCGCCAAGTACGCCACCAAGGGAGCCGAGACGACGACCGGCACCCTGGACCGCCCGATCCGCTTCCTCGCCGAGCTGGCACAGGCCCGAATCTCCGAACACGCCCGGCGCATGATCCGCACCGCCTGGACCCTCGGCGCCCGCGTCGAGCTGGAGGATCTCCGGCTTCGCGCCTGGGCGCACATGCTCGGCTTCCGCGGCCACTTCTCCACCAAGTCCCGCCGCTACTCCACCACTCTCGGCGCCCTCCGCGAAGCCCGTGCCGAATGGCGCCGAGCACAAGCCGGTCCGGCCTTCCGGCAGGACGGCGAAACCACGCTCGTGCTCGCCCACTGGGTGTTCTCCGGTACTGGCCTCAGCACCGCTGAAGCCTGGCTCGCCGCCTCACTCGAACCCGCACCCGGAACGGAAGGAGAACCGACGCATGCGTGACGACGAGCTGCTGACCGTGGCCGATGTCATGGCTCGCCTCAAGGTCGGCCGGTCGACGGTCTACGACCTGATCCGCACCCGGCGTCTGCCCTCGGTCGCCATCGGGCGGTGTCGGCGCATCCCGGCCTCCGCCCTGGGCGACTTCATCGCGAGTGAGATGGAGCGTGCGGCCTGATGACCAAGCGTCGGAGTCGCGGTGACGGCGGTTTGCACTGGGACGAGAAGAGACAGCGATGGATCGCCACGGCCAACCTCGGGTTCGATCCGAGTGGCAAGCGGATCGTGAAGCGGGGGAGTGGCAAGACCAAGACGGACGCGAAGAACAAGCTCAAGGAGGTGCTGCGGGACCATGAAGACGGTCTTGCGATCGCGCCCACCAACTACACGGTGAAGGACGCCGTGACGGACTGGCTGGCATACGGCTTGGCGGGCCTCGACCCCAGCACCGTTGAGACCGTGACGCTCCTGAGCCAGAAGCACGTGATTCCATCGCTCGGCGCGCGAAAGCTTCGCGACCTGAGCGCGGAGGATGTAGATCGCTGGCTGGCCACCAAAGCGAAGACGCTCAGCACGCGGACGCTCCAGGGAATCCACTCCTGCCTCAACCGCGCGGTAAAGCGGGCCATGGCGCGGGACAAGGTGAAGCGGAATGTCGTCGAGCTGTGCTCAGTGCCCCAGGGGCAGGCCGGGCGCCCGTCCAAGGCGCTCACCTTCGCCCAGGCTGAGGCCGTGCTCAAGGGCGCCGAGGGAACCTCGATGTACGCGTACATCGTCGTCGCGCTTCTGACCGGTGCCCGCACGGAAGAACTGCGGGCCCTCACCTGGGACCACGTCTTCCTGAAAGGCCGCCCGGACCTCGACCCGCCGCAGCCTCCGCACATCGCCGTCTGGCGCTCGGTACGGCGGAGTGGGGACACCAAGACCAAGAAGTCCCGGCGCACGCTCGCTCTGCCGGCGCGCTGCGCCGAGGCCCTCTGGCAGCAGTTCGAAGATCAGGGGTGGGATCGGCTCGCCGCTGGGGACGACTGGGAGGAGCACGGCCTCGTCTTCTCCTCGGCCGTGGGTAAGCCGCTCGACGCTGCCAACGTCCGCCGCGCCTTCCGCCAGGCGCTCAAGGGCATCGACGGGATCAACGCCGACGAGTGGACTCCGAGGGAACTGCGGCACAGCTTCGTGTCTCTGCTGTCCGACCGTGGTGTCCCGCTCGAAGAGATCTCCCGGCTTGTCGGACACTCCGGGACGGCCGTGACCGAGGAGGTGTATCGGAAGCAGATCCGACCCGTGATCCAGACCGGCGCGGTGGTCATGGACGGGATCTTCGGCGCCGACCCGCGACGCTCGTAGACGCTCAGAAATCGATAGTCACGCAGATAGACACGCAGACCAAACAGGTTAGGCACCTACTAGTGATTAGTAGGTGCCTAACCTGGTACTACGGCGTCGGGGTGGCGGGATTTGAACCCACGACCTCTTCGTCCCGAACGAAGCGCGCTGCCAAGCTGCGCTACACCCCGGTGTCGCTGCTGTTCTGCTTCTCGCGGCGACGACGTTTACTTTAGCCCACCGGTGGCTGTAGACGAAATCCGGTTTAGACGCGGCGGCGGACCGGGGTCGGGCGGGTGTGGTCCAGGGCTACCAGGAAGACGGCCAGGGCGTAGATCGCGAGGCCCAGGAGGAGGGCGTTGGCCAGGGTGCTGCGGTAGCCGTGGGTGGCCGCGTCCAGGAAGGGATAGAGGTAGCGGCCGGGGGACGAGGGGGTGAGGAGCGCGGCCCGCGTCAGGTAAAAGGCCAGGTAGGCCAGCGGGTACAGGAGCCAGGCCGCGGCCTGGCGGAGGTGCAGGCGGGCAGCGGGGGTCAGCAGCAGCCAGTCCAGGACGGCCGCCAGCGGGGTCACCGTGTGGAGGAGCTGGAGGGTCACCCAGGAGCCGTGCCAGCGGGCCGGGAGCGTCGTCGCGCCGGTCATGGAGAACGGGGGCGTCGTGTGGGCCAGCAGCAGGTGGTAGACCAGCGCGGTGATCACGGCGTAGAGAAGTGTGGCGCCCATCACGCCCGACGGCAGTGGGCGGCGGGCCCGCCAGGCCCTGCGTGCCGACAGGAGCATGACCACGGCCAGCAGGATGTTCGTCTGGACGCTGAAGTAGCTCAGCGTGCGGGCCGGCGTGCCCAGCAGGAGCTCCAGTGCGACGCCGCCGGCCGCCGCCAGGGCGGTCAGCAGGCGGAAGAGCGCGACCATGGGGCGGCGGACCGGGGCGACCACCGCCGTGGCCGGGACCGGGGAGGGCAGCAGCAGGGGCGGACCCGGGACCGCGGGCAGGTCCGGGATGTCCCTGGGTATCGGTGCGGTCATGCCCTCACGCTAGGAGCGGGGGAGCGGTGCGGCCACGTGGGCTGCTCCAGGTGGGTTATCCCGGTTCTCCCCGCCCCACCAACGTCAGCAACGTCGCCTCCGGCGGGCACGCGAAGCGGACCGGGGTGTAGCGGTTCGTGCCGCAGCCTGCCGAGACGTGGAGGTAGGAGGTGCGGGCCTCCGCCGTGTGCGTCGACAGGCCCTTCACGCGGTCCGTGTCCAGGTCGCAGTTGGTGACGAGGGCGCCGTAGAAGGGGATGCACAGCTGGCCGCCGTGGGTGTGGCCGGCCAGGATCAGGGGGTAGCCGTCCGCCGTGTACGCGTCCAGCACCCGCAGGTACGGCGCGTGCACCACGCCCATCGAGAAGTCGTACGTCTCCGAGGGGCCGCCCGCCACCCGGGCGTAGCGGTCGCGCTTGATGTGGGGGTCGTCGAGGCCCGTCAGCTCGATCGACACGCCCTCGACCTTCAGCACGCCCCGCGTGTTCGTCAGGTTCAGCCAGCCCGCCGTGTCGAAGCCGTCCCGCAGGTCCTCCCACGGGTTGTGGATGGCGCCGACCACCGGCGGGTTGCCGTTCAGGCCGTGGCGGCCGCTCACCTTCTCCAGCAAGTAGCGCGCGGGGTTGCGGGGCTTGGGGCCGTAGTAGTCGTTGGAGCCGAAGACGTACGCGCCCGGGAACTCCATCAGCGGGCCGAGCGCGTCCAGGGCCTCGGGGACGGCCTCCGGGTCGGACAGGTTGTCGCCCGTGTTGATCACGAAGTCCGGGCGCAGGCCCGCCAGCGACTGCAACCAGCGCTGCTTCTTGCGCTGGCCGCTCACCATGTGGATGTCGGAGACCTGGAGCACGCGCAGCGGGCGCATGCCCGGCGGGAGGACCGGGACCGTCACCCGTCGCAGGCGGAAGGAGCGGGCCTCGAAGCCCGCCGCGTACGCCAGACCGGCGGTGCCTGCCGCCATGATTCCCAGGGGTACTCCGTATCGCGCGCGCATACGTCCATCGTGTCAGACCCCGGGAGGGCGGGAAGACCGGCGGTCCCCCGAATCAGGCGCCGCTAAATCAACGGGCGTTCGCCTCGGGCAACCTGCGACAATCGACCCCATGACCACCACGCTCAAGTCGAAGCTGCACGACGACCTCAACGCCGCGATCAAGGAGCGCGACGAGCTCCGCTCCTCGACGCTGCGGCTGACGCTCGCCGCGATCACCAAGGAGGAGGTCGCGGGCACGGAGAAGCGGGAGCTGTCCGACGACGAGATCCTCAAGGTGATCACCCGTGAGGCGAAGAAGCGGCGCGAGGCGGCCGAGGCCTTCGCGCAGGGTGGTCGTGCCGAGTCGGCCGAGCGGGAGAAGGCCGAGGGCGAGGTCCTCGCCGAGTACCTGCCCAAGCAGCTGTCCGACGACGAGCTGAATGCCATCGTCGCCGAGGCCGTGGCCGAGGCGAAGGCGGCCGGTGCCGAGGGGCCGAAGGCCATGGGTGCCGTGATGAAGATCGTGAAGCCGAAGGTGGGCGACCGGGCCGAGGGCGGCCGCGTCGCCGCCGCGGTGAAGCAGCTCCTCCAGGGCTGAGCCGAGGGGCCGGTCCGGCAGGGCTGAGCCGAGGGGCTGATCCGGCGGACTCGTCCGGCAGGGCTGACCGGGCCGACCGGCGTAAGGCCGCAGCACGGCCGCAGTCCCGTCGCAGCACGGCCGCAGTCCCGTCGCAGCACGGCCGCAGTCCCGTCGCAGTACGGCCGCAGCACGACCGGAGTACGACGACCGCGGGGCCGCACCCCGATTCCCGAGGTGCGGCCCCGCTGCCGTACGTACGCCCGGCGCTAGCGCGGGAAACCGCCGTTCCCGTTCCCATTCCCGTTGGTGCCGCCGTTGCCCTGCCCCTGGATGAAGTTGCCCGGGAGGGAGAAGGTCGGCGCCGGGACGGGGCCGCCGGTCGTGGTGCCCGTGGTGCCGCCGTCAGCCGTGCCGCCGGCCGTCAGTCCGCCGATCAGCCCGCCGATTCCCGCCGTGGTGTCCCCGTTCTTGCCGCCGTCCGTCCCCCCTTGGCCTTTTCCCTGACCCTTCCCCTTGTTGGTGTCGTCGGGGATGTCGATCAGATGGAAGTCCTGGGCGGGCTTGCCCTGCAGTGCGCCGGTCATCATGTCGCGCCAGATCGGGCCGGGGACCTCACCACCGAAGACCTTGTCGTGCGGGACGCCGCCGATGGTGATGTTGATCATCTTGCGCTTGTGCTGCGGGTCGCCGACCCAGACCGCGCCCGCCATGTTCGGGGTGTAGCCGACGAACCAGGCGGCGTAGCGCTCGTCCGTCGTACCCGTCTTGCCCGCGCTCGGGCGGTCGCCGAGGCCGGCTTCCTGGCCCGTGCCGTCCTCGACCACGCCCTTGAGGATCGTGCTGACCGTGTCCGCGGTCTTCTCGGACATCGCGCGTGAGCAGGTCGACTTCGGCACCTGCAGGGACTTCTCGTCGCTGCCGATCTTCTGGGTGATCGACTCTATGGCGACCGGCGTGCAGTACATGCCGCGCGAGGCGAACGTGGCGTACGCGTTCGCCATCGTCAGCGGCGAGACCTCCTGGGTGCCGAGCGCGATGGACGGGGCCTGGTCGATCTTGCGGCCGTCCGCGCGCCGCACGCCCATCTTCTGCGCCATCTGAGTGACCGGGCAGATGCCGATGTCGCTGATCAGCTGCACGTAGTAGGTGTTGACCGACTTGGCGGTCGCTTCCTTCATCCCGTACGGGCCGTGCTCCGAGGGGTTCTCGTTGGTCAGCTTGTCCGGGTTGTTCGGATCGGTCTTCCAGACCTTGCCGTCACACGCCTGCACGGGGCTCGGGTACGCCATCTGGTACGGCGACGAGTACTGCTGCGTCGGGGGCTTGCCGCCCTCGATCGCGGCCGCCGCGACGATCGGCTTGAACGTCGAACCGGGCTGGTAGCCCGCACCGCCGCCCATGTCCGAGTTGACCGAGAGATTGATC
Organism: Streptomyces sp. CoH27; assembly: GCF_020181035.1. Lineage (GTDB taxonomy): Bacteria > Actinomycetota > Actinomycetes > Streptomycetales > Streptomycetaceae > Streptomyces > Streptomyces camelliae. The sequence goes on along the minus strand of NZ_JAIQYY010000008.1, from coordinate 168,839 downwards.
TGCGTCTCGTTCTTGCCGAAGCCGTACGGGCGGGACTGGCCCATCGCAAGGATCTTGCCGGTGCCCGGCTCGACGATGGTCGCGGCCGTGGCCACCGGGTCGGACTCGTAGACGTGGTTCTTGACGGATGCCTGCACGGAGTCCTGGGCCTGCGGGTCGAGCGTCGTCCGGATCGTCAGGCCGCCCTGGTTCCACAGCTTCGCCCGGTCCTCCTTGGTCTTGCCGAAGACCGGGTCGGTCAGGACGACGTCGCGGACGTAGTCGCAGAAGAAGCCGGCGCCGCGGACCGCGGTGATGCAGCCGTTCTTGGGCTGGCTCGGCTTCAGCCCGAGCGGCTTCTGCTTGGCCTCGTCGGCCTCCTGCGGGGTGATGTCGCCGACCTCGGCCATGCGCTGCAGGACGATGTTGCGCCGCTTGGTGGCCTCCGCCTCGTCGTTGACCGGGTCGTAGCGGCTCGGGGACTGCACGATGCCCGCGAGCAGCGCCGCCTCCTGGAGGTTCAGGTCCTTGGCGTGCTTGGAGAAGTACCGCTGGGCGGCGGCCTCGACGCCGTAGGCCTGCTCGCCGAAGAAGGTGATGTTCAGGTAGTTCTCAAGGATCTTCTTCTTGCCGAGCTTCTCCTCGGTCTGGATCGCGTACTTCAGCTCCTTGATCTTGCGGCCGATGGTCTGCTGGGTGGCCTCGGCGACCTTCGTCGGGTCGTCGCCGGCCTCCTCGATGAAGTAGTTCTTCACCAGCTGCTGGGTGAGCGTGGAGGCGCCCTGCGCGACCCCGCCCTCCTGCGCGTTCTTGTTCAGCGCGCGCAGCACGCCCTTGAGGTCGATCGCGCCGTGCTGGTAGAAGCGCGAGTCCTCGATCGCGACGATCGCCTTCTGCATGTACGGCGAGATGTCCTTGAGGTCGACCACCGTACGGTCGCGGGAGTAGACGCTCGCGATCTGATTGCCCTGGTTGTCCAGGATCGTCGTGCGCTGGCTCAGCTGGGGGCTCTTGAGGTTGGCCGGGATCTCGTCGAAGCTCTGGACCGATCCCTTGGCCGCGAGGCCGAGCGCGCCGGCCGCGGGCAGTGCGATGCCCGCCATCACGGCTCCGGCGAGCACACTGACACCGAGGAACTTGGCGGCCTGCTGCGTTGCCGACAGGCCACCGCCCGAGCGCTTTTTTGGCATGGGGGCAGCCTACGTTCTCAATCGCCGGACACGCGTATATGCCTTGGCCTAAGCTGCTCTCAACTGTCACAGCAGTGCGGTCACGTATCAATACGTCCGGCGACCCCGAATCGTTCCGGAGGTTCCCCAACTCTTTTGGTGGGGACGTGTCCGAATCCGCCTCGTGTGTCATCTGGTGCCCGATGTGGCGCACCACGGCTGTCCTGGTTTGCCGGGAGAGTCGTGTATGTCGCCAGCTCACTCCCGCGGGTGATCTGCCGCTTACCCATAGTCCGTTCGGGCCATTCAAGATTGGGCCCGAAGGGGGTGTTGCGCTGTCCCCACCTTCCGTAACGTCCTCAACTGGCGGCGGTGAATATGCCGCTGCCGCCGTGGGGGAGCCTCGATTCGGGAGAGGACGGCGCCGGTATGGGCTGGGTAACCGACTGGAGTGCGCAGGCTGCCTGCCGCACTACCGATCCGGATGAACTGTTCGTTCAAGGAGCAGCGCAGAACAGGGCCAAGGCGGTGTGCACCGGATGCCCGGTACGCACCGAATGCCTGGCCGACGCGCTGGACAACCGCGTCGAATTCGGCGTGTGGGGAGGCATGACGGAGCGGGAACGCCGCGCACTGCTGCGCCGGCGGCCCACCGTGACCTCCTGGCGCAGGCTGCTGGAGACCGCCCGCTCGGAGTACGAGCGCGGTTCCGGGATCGTGCCCCTCGACAGCGACGAGGTGTACGAGCACTACGCGGCGGTGAGCTGAGAGGGCAAGCGGCTCTTGGGCAGAGGGCAGTAGAGCACAGGGGCCGCACGGCACCCGTGACCGGCAAGCGCCGATCGGGCCTGGACCTGGGGGCGCCACGATCGGCCTGCGGCCCGCCCGTGGGTGCGCCTTCCGCTTCGCAGCCGTACGGCTCCCGTAACGGCACCGTACGGCATACGGCTCCCGCAACGGCATCCGTACGGCATACGGCTCCCGTGCGCGTGCCTGTGCCTGTGTGTGCCCCCTCGCCGCATGCGCACGTGCTCACCTGCTCACGTGCTCGTACTCACGTGCTTGCCCACCGCTCGGTGTGCGCCTGTGCGCCGCCCGCGGCCAGCAGGGTGCCGATGTCGCGCAGGCCTGTGAGGTCGTGGACGTCGCCGGGCAGCGCGGGTACCTCGACGACCGCCACCTCGGGGTGACGGGCGGTGAAACGGTCACGCGTGCGCTGCTCGCGCGCGAGCAGCTGCATGCGGTCGGCGTGCAGCCTCAGCAGTCCCGCGGTGAGCCGGTCGACGGGGCGCTCCGCGTCGGCGGGGGAGCCTTCCTCGGAAGCGGCGGGGGAACCTTCTTCGCGAGCGGGGGCGCCGGTTGCGGCCTCGGGTGCGGGAGGCGATGCGGAAGATTGTGAACTGCCGTACGTGTCGGGAGAGTTACGAAGTCCAGCTTTCCCGTCACCCTGATCGACAATGCGCGGGTCCTCAAGATTTTCCGCGGCGGCGAGCGCCCGCTCGGCCGACAGCCCGTCGGCACCGCTGTCGTGCACCCGGTTGAGCACCAGGCCGACCAGCGGCATGCGCTCCTCGGCCAGCCTCTCCACGAAGTACGCCGCCTCGCGCAGCGCGTCCCGCTCCGGGGCCGCGACCACCAGGAACGCCGTACCGGGCGCCTGGAGCAGCTTGTACGTGGCGTCCGCGCGTGTACGGAACCCGCCGAAGGTCGTGTCCATCGCGGCCACGAACGTCTGGACGTCCTTCAGCAGCTGACCGCCCAGCAGCTTGCCCAGTGTGCCCGTCATCATCGACATGCCGACGTTGAGAAAGGCCATGCCCGCGCGGCCGCCCAGCTTGGCCGGGGCCGTCAGCAGACGGATCAGGCGGCCGTCCAGGAAGGAGCCGAGCCGCTTGGGCGCGTCCAGGAAGTCCAGCGCGGAGCGGGAGGGCGGGGTGTCGACGACGATCAGGTCCCACTCGTCCTTCGCGCGCAGCTGGCCCAGCTTCTCCATCGCCATGTACTCCTGCGTGCCCGCAAAGCCCGCCGAGAGCGACTGATAGAAGGGGTTGGCCAGGATGGCGGCCGCCCGCTCGCGGTCCGCGTGCGCCTCCACGACCTCGTCGAAGGTGCGCTTCATGTCGAGCATCATGGCGTGCAGTTCGCCGCCCGCCCGTCGCCCGCCACCGCCCTCAGCCGAGTCGCTGCGCGATGCCCCTCCTTGATCGTCAGTGCCCTTCACCCGGCGCGGGACGTTGTCGAGGGAGTCGATGCCCATCGACTGGGCCAGCCGCCGGGCCGGGTCGATGGTCAGGACGACCACCTTGCGGCCCCGCTCGGCGGCCCTGAGGCCGAGCGCCGCCGCGGTCGTCGTCTTGCCGACCCCGCCCGAGCCGCAGCACACCACGATCCGGATCTTCGGGTCGTCCAGCAGCAGGTCGATGTCCAGCACGCGCGCGGGGGAGAGCCGGTGGGCCTTGTCGTGCCCCTCGGCGGATTCCCGCCCCTTCGCCGCCGTGGACGCCTCGGCCGGGTCCGGACTCATGACAACCCCTGCTTCCGCAGCTCGGTGGCGAGTTCGTAGAGCCCCGCCAGGTCCATGCCCTCGGCGAGTAGCGGCAGTTCGCCCAGCGGCAGGTCCAGCTCGCCGAGGACCGCGCGCTGCTCCTGCTCCAGCGCGTACCGCTCGGCATACTCCGCCGCCTGCCGCAGCAGCGGGTCCACCAGCCGCTCGGCGTGCCCGCCCCGCCGGGCCCCGCCCAGGCCGGCGGCCGAGAGTGCCTGTGCGACAGAGGAACGCTCCACGGTCCGTACGAGTTCCAGGTCGGCCGCGTCGAGCACCTCCGGCCGGACCATGTTCACGATGACGCGGCCCACCGGGAGCCGGGCCGCGCGGAGTTCGGCGATGCCGTCGGCGGTCTCCTGGACCGGCATCTCCTCCAGCAGCGTCACCAGGTGCACGGCCGTCTCCGGGGACTTCAGCACGCGCATCACGGCCTGCGCCTGATTGTGTATCGGGCCGATCTTCGCCAGGCCCGCCACCTCGTCGTTGACGTTCAGGAAGCGGGTGACGCGGCCGGTCGGCGGGGCGTCCATGACGACGTAGTCGTACGCGAACCTGCCGCTCTTGTCCTTGCGGCGCACCGCCTCGCACGCCTTGCCGGTCAGCAGCACGTCCCGGATGCCGGGCGCGATGGTGGTGGCGAAGTCGATGGCGCCGAGCTTCTTCAGGGCGCGGCCGGCACCACCGAGTTTGTAGAACATCTGGAGGTAGTCCAGAAGGGCCAGTTCCGGGTCGATGGCGAGCGCGTACACCTCCCCGCCGCCCGGAGCGACCGCGATTTTCCGCTCCTCGTACGGCAACGCCTCCGTCTCGAAGAGCTGGGCGATGCCCTGCCGGCCCTCGACCTCCACGAGAAGCGTCCGCTTCCCCTCGGTCGTGAGGGCCAGCGCGAGTGCGGCGGCGACCGTCGTCTTTCCGGTCCCGCCCTTGCCGCTGACGACCTGGAGCCTGCTCACGTCTTCGAGACTAACCAGTCCGGCCGACACTCACGCGGGAGGCTGTGGATAACGCAGGTCACCGTCGCCGGAACGCAGGTCACCGTCCCCGCGGCCGCAGCGGCTACAGTCGGCCCATGACCAAGTGGGAATACGCAACCGTGCCGCTGCTCGTCCATGCCACGAAGCAGATTCTGGACAACTGGGGCGAGGACGGCTGGGAGCTCGTCCAGGTCGTGCCCGGGCCCAACCCCGAGCAGCTCGTCGCCTACCTGAAGCGGGAGAAGCAGGCATGAGCGCGGTCGAGGCCAAGCTGGCCGAACTGGGCCTGACCCTGCCGGACGTCGTACCGCCGCTGGCCGCGTACCAGCCGGCCGTGCGGTCGGGCCTGTACGTGTACACCTCCGGCCAGCTGCCGATGATCGAGGGCAAGCTGCCGGTCACCGGCAAGGTGGGCGCCGAGGTGACGGCCGAGGAGGCCAAGGACCTCGCCCGTACGTGCGCGCTGAACGCGCTGGCCGCCGTGAAGTCCGTCACCGGTGACCTCGACCGCATCGCGCGCGTGGTGAAGGTCGTCGGCTTCGTCGCCTCCGCGTCCGACTTCACCGGGCAGCCCGGTGTCGTCAACGGCGCCAGCGAGCTGCTCGGCGAGGTCCTCGGCGACAAGGGCGTGCACGCGCGCAGCGCGGTCGGCGTCGCGGTGCTGCCGCTGGACGCGCCCGTCGAGGTCGAGATCCAGGTCGAGCTGGTTCCGTAAGCCCCGCTGACCTCGGGCACCTCTCGAACATTCGCCCTACACGGGATAGCCTCCGGCCATGGCGAACGGTCAGTGGTACCCCGAGGAGTGGCCGGACCGCATCCGCGCGCTCGCGGACGGCACCCTCACCCCGGTGTCCCCCCGGCGCGCAGCCACGGTGCTGCTGCTGAGGGACACCGAGTCCGGTCCGGTCGTCCACATGCTGCGCAGACGCGCCTCCATGGCCTTCGCCGGAGGCGCGTACGCATATCCCGGGGGCGGTGTCGACCCGCGTGACGACGACCGCCTGGTGCGCTGGGCGGGGCCCACGCGCGCGTGGTGGGCCGAGCGGCTCGGCGTCGACGAGGCGGGCGCCCAGGCGATCGTGTGCGCGGCCGTACGGGAGACGTACGAGGAGGCGGGGGTCCTGCTCGCCGGGCCCGGCCCGGAGTCGGTCGTCGGCGACACCACCGGGGAGGACTGGGAGGCGGACCGGGCCGCGCTGGTCGCGCGCGAGCTGTCCTTCGCCGAGTTCCTCGACCGGCGCGGGCTGGTGCTGCGCTCGGACCTGCTGGGCGCGTGGACCCGCTGGATCACCCCGGAGTTCGAGGCCCGCCGCTACGACACCTGGTTCTTCGTCGCCGTCCTCCCCGAGGGCCAGCGCACCCGCAACGCCTCCACGGAGGCCGACCGCACGGTGTGGATCCGCCCCGAGGAGGCCGCCGCCGGCTACGACAAGGGCGAGCTGCTGATGATGCCGCCCACCATCGCCACGCTGCGCCAGCTGCAGCCGTACGCCACCGCCGCCGAGGCACTGACAGCCGCACCCGCGCGGGACATGACGCCGGTGATGGCCGGTGCCCGTCTGGTGGACGGTGAGATCGTCCTGTCCTGGCCGGGGTATGCGGAGTTCACCAAGCACATCCCGACGGCCGAGACGAGCACCGGTGGAGGCCCCGCATGACCGACGCAAGCACACTGCCCGGCCAGCCCCGCGGCCAGGTGCTCTCCGGCCCCGCCACCGAACGGGCCGTCAACGTCCTCGCGCCCAACGCCTCCGCGATGACCCTGGACGGCACGAACACCTGGATCGTCGCCGAGCCCGACTCCGACCTGGCCGTGGTGATCGACCCGGGCCCGCTGGACGACGGCCATCTGCGCACGGTCGTGGACACCGCCGAGAAGGCCGGCAGGCGCATCGCGCTGACCCTGCTCACCCACGGCCACCCGGACCACGCCGAGGGCGCCGCCCGTTTCGCGGATCTCACCGGTACGCGCGTGCGTGCCCTCGACCCGGCGCTGCGCCTCGGCGACGAGGGCCTGGCCGCCGGCGACGTGATCACCGTGGGCGGCCTGGAGCTGAGGGTGGTCCCGACCCCCGGCCACACCGCCGACTCCCTCAGCTTCCATCTCCCGGCCGACCGCGCGGTCCTCACCGGCGACACGATCCTCGGGCGCGGTACGACGGTCGTGGCGCACCCCGACGGCCGCCTGGGCGACTATCTGGACTCCCTGCGCCGGCTGCGCTCCCTGACGGTCGACGACGGCGTCCACACGGTCCTGCCGGGCCACGGGCCGGTCCTGGAGGACGCCCAGGGCGCCGTCGAGTTCTATCTCGCCCACCGCGCCCACCGGCTCGCCCAGGTGGAGACGGCGGTCGAGAACGGCTACCGCACCCCGTCCCAGGTCGTCGCCCACGTCTACGCCGACGTCGACCGCTCCCTGTGGCCGGCGGCGGAACTCTCGGTACGGGCCCAGCTGGACTACCTGACCGAGCACGGCCTGATCTAGTCCCGGCGACCGGCTGGTCCGGCCGATCGGCTAGTCCGGCCTGGGCGCCTTGATGCCGTGCACGCGCGCGTACTCGGCGGCGAGCCAGGGGCCGAGGTCGTCGACGTACATCCGCAGCAGCTCGGGGTCGCCGACGGGTTCGTAGCCGTACTCCGCCGCCGTGCGCAGCTGTGCGGCCCGCTCCGGGTAGGAGGCGGCGAACGCCTCGGCCATCTCCCGCAGGTCGCTCGTCCAGCCGTTCCAGCGGGGCATGACGAGGGTGAAGCCGGTGCGGACGAGGTGGCGGGACATGAAGCGCACGAGGGGGCGCCGGGCCTCCTCGGTGTCGGCGGCGTCCGCGATCCGCTTCCGCCAGCGGAGCAGGAACAGGGCCAGGTCGCCGTTGGTCTCGCGGGCGAGCAGGGACTCGGGCCGGTAGCGCGGCAGGTACTCGGCGAGGTCCTCGCCGAGCAGCGGGGTGCACAGACAGGCCACGAACCAGCCCAGGTCGTAGCGCTCCAGCTCGCTCAGCACCCGGTCCCGGCTGGACAGCAGCGTGCCGACGCCGTCGATCTGCGGGAACTCCTTGTCGACGGCCTCGTCCAGCGCCCGCGCGGCCTCCCGGTCCGTCTCGGCCGGCTCCTCCCGCAGGACGACGAGCAGGTCCAGGTCGCTGCGTCCCACGCGCGCGGTGCCGCGCGGGATCGACCCGTAGAGGTAGGCGCTGTGCAGGCGCGCCCCGAAGACGTCCAGCAGCCGGTCGCGCGCGGCGGCCACGACCGGGCGGAAGGCGTCGGGCACGCGCGCGAGGGAACCTTCGCGCGCGATGAAGCCCTGCTCGTCGAGACCGGGACGACGGATCGTTTCAGCCATGGGGCAACTGTGGCGTGCCCAGGGGCCCCGAGCAGCTGATTTAACCGGGCGCCGCACTGCGGGAGCAGCCCGGCGCAGCCCCCGGCGCAGTCGGCCGGGACCGGCCGACCGGCGTCAGCGCGACCGCTTGGCGAGCCGCTCCACGTCCAGCAGGATCACGGCCCGCGCCTCCAGGCGGAGCCACCCGCGCTGGGCGAAGTCCGCCAGCGCCTTGTTCACGGTCTCGCGTGAGGCGCCGACCAGCTGGGCCAGCTCCTCCTGCGTGAGGTCGTGGACGACGTGGATGCCCTCCTCGGACTGCACGCCGAAGCGGCGCGAGAGGTCCAGCAGGGCGCGGGCCACGCGGCCGGGGACGTCGGAGAAGACCAGGTCGGACATGGCGTCGTTGGTCTTGCGCAGCCGGCGTGCGACGGCGCGCAGCAGGGCGCCGGCCACCTCGGGGCGGGCGTTCAGCCAGGGCTGGAGGTCGCCGTGGCCGAGACCGAGCAGCTTGACCTCGGTCAGCGCGGTCGCGGTGGCCGTACGCGGGCCCGGGTCGAACAGCGACAGCTCACCGATCAGCTCACCGGGGCCGACGACGGCGAGCATGTTCTCGCGGCCGTCGGGGGAGGTGCGGTGCAGCTTGACCTTGCCCTCGGTGACGACGTACAGCCGGTCACCGGGGTCGCCCTCGTGGAACAGTGAGTCACCGCGCGCGAGGGTCACCTCACTCATGGAGGCGCGGAGCTCCGCGGCCTGCTCGTCGTCGAGCGCCGCGAAGAGCGGGTTGCGCCGCAGAACGTCGTCCACGAGTTCTCTCCCTTGTCGACCTGCTCAGGGGATCTTGTTCCCCCGTGTACCAGGGGACCGTGCTCCCCATTTTGCCGGACGGTCCAAACAGTGTGATCTGTCACAAGGATGCCGCACAGGTGTCCTGAGGTAAGCGTCAGGGGTCCAATCGGGGGCCGATCTTGCGGGTCCGGGGCGGATGTCGGTGCCGGGCTCTAGGCTGGCCGGGTGTCCAAATCACCGTGAGAGCACAGGCCAAGGGGGCTTAGCGGGTGGTTGTACGTCGCGATTCCGCTGTGGGCGAACATGGTCCTGGCGGTAGTGAGAAAACCGGAAAAACGGCTAAAAAGGTCACCGCTGCCAAGAAGGCGGCCGCCAAGAAGGTGTCCGCCAAGAAGGTCGTGGCGGCCGCCAAGAAGGCCGAGGCCGTGCGGACCGGGAAAGCCGTCGCCGTGAAGAAGGCCGCGTCCGTCAAGAAGGTCGCGGTGAAACCCCCGGCGCAGGAGTCCCGCACCGCCCTGGTCCGCCGCGCCCGCCGCATCAACCGCGAGCTGGCCGAGGTGTACCCGTACGCCCATCCCGAGCTGGACTTCGAGAACCCCTTCCAGCTGCTCGTCGCCACGGTGCTGTCCGCCCAGACCACGGACCTGCGCGTCAACCAGACGACCCCGGCGCTGTTCGCCAGGTACCCGACCCCCGAGGACCTCGCCGCGGCCAACCCGGAGGAGGTCGAGGAGATCCTGCGCCCCTGCGGCTTCTTCCGGGCCAAGACCAGGTCGGTGATAGGGCTCTCCAAGGCACTCACCGAGGACTTCGGCGGTGAGGTGCCCGGCAGGCTGGAGGACCTGGTCAAGCTGCCCGGTGTCGGCCGCAAAACCGCCTTCGTCGTCCTCGGCAACGCCTTTGGGCGGCCCGGGATCACCGTGGACACCCACTTCCAGCGGCTCGTACGGCGCTGGCGGTGGACCGAGGAGACCGACCCGGACAAGATCGAGGCGGCCGTCGGCGCGCTCTTCCCGAAGAGCGAGTGGACCGATCTGTCCCACCACGTGATCTGGCACGGCCGCCGGATCTGCCACGCCCGCAAGCCCGCCTGCGGCGCCTGCCCGATCGCCCCGCTCTGCCCGGCCTACGGCGAGGGCGAGACCGATCCGGAGAAGGCGAAGAAGCTGTTGAAGTACGAGAAGGGCGGCTTCCCCGGCCAGCGCCTCAAGCCCCCGCAGGCGTACCTCGACGCGGGCGGCAAGCCGGCCCCGCCGCTGGGGGCCGCGTGACGGGCCGGTCTCGCCGCGTGACGGAACGATCTCGGGGCCCTCGGGCGTTGGACAGGCAGAGGCGACGGGGGTGGCGATGACGAAGGCCAGTGAGGCGCGGGGCGCGGTGACGCTGAGCAAGGAAGGGCTGCCCGACTGGCTGGCGCCGGTGGTGAAGGCGGCCGAGACGGTCGAGCCGGTCCAGCTGAGCAGATTCCTGCCGCCGGAGAACGGCTCGGGCCGGCAGTCGGCGGTGCTGATCCTGTTCGGCGAGGGCGAGCGCGGCCCCGAGCTGCTGCTCATGGAGCGCGCCGGCTCGCTGCGCTCGCACGCCGGGCAGCCGTCCTTCCCGGGCGGCGCCCTCGACCCCGAGGACGGCGATCCGCACGCCGACGGGCCGCTCAGAGCCGCCCTGCGCGAGGCCGAGGAGGAGACCGGCCTCGACCCGTCCGGCGTCCAGCTCTTCGGCGTGCTGCCCGCGCTCTACATCCCGGTCAGCGGCTTCGTCGTCACGCCCGTGCTCGGCTGGTGGCGCGAGCCCAGCCCGGTCGGCGTCGTCGACCCCAATGAGACGGCCAGGGTCTTCACGGTCCCCGTGGCGGATCTCACGGACCCCGCCAACCGCGCCACCGCCATCCACCCCCGGGGTCACGCCGGCCCGGCATTCCTGGTCGAATCGGCCCTCGTCTGGGGCTTCACGGCCGGCGTGATCGACCGTCTGCTGCACTACGCGGGCTGGGAGCGCCCCTGGGACAGAGAGAAGCGGGTGCCACTCGACTGGCGGTCATGACAGGGTGTCGTCGTGCTGTGTCTTTCCGGGGGACAACCCCGGACCCCCGGCCAGGCCGCGGGGAGCGGAGTGGAGTAGGCGAGGCCTGAAGCAGTGAACGCGCTGGACATCCTGTTGCTGGTCGCGGCCGTGTGGTTCGCGGTCGTGGGCTACCGCCAGGGCTTCGTCGTCGGCATCCTGTCGGTGATCGGTTTCCTCGGCGGCGGCCTCGTCGCCGTGTACACCCTGCCCGTGATCTGGGACGCCGTGACCGACAAGGCGACCGTCGGCACCACCGCGGCCGTGGTCGCCGTGGTCGTCGTGATCGTGTGCGCCTCCGTCGGCCAGGCCCTGACCACCCACCTCGGCAACAAACTGCGCCGGTACATCACCTGGTCCCCGGCCCGCGCCCTGGACGCCACCGGCGGGGCGCTGGTCAACGTCGTCGCGATGCTGCTGGTAGCCTGGCTGATCGGCTCCGCCCTCGCCGGTACGACGCTGCCGACACTCGGCAAGGAGGTGCGCGGCTCCAAGGTGCTCCTCGGGGTCTCCCGGGCGCTGCCCGCGCAGGCCAACACCTGGTTCGCGGACTTCTCCACCGTCCTCGCGCAGAACGGCTTCCCGCAGGTCTTCAGCCCCTTCGCCAACGAGCCGATCAAGGACGTCCAGCCGCCCGACCCGGCCCTCGCCGGCAGTGGGGTCGCCGCCCGCGCCCAGGACTCCATCGTCAAGGTCACCGGCACCGCCGAGAGCTGCGGCAAGGTCCTGGAGGGCACCGGCTTCGTCTTCGCCGACCGCCGCGTCATGACCAACGCGCACGTGGTCGGCGGGGTCGACGCGCCCACCGTGCAGATCGGCGGTCAGGGCCGCAGGTACGACGCCAAGGTCGTCCTGTACGACTGGAAGCGCGACATCGCCGTACTCGACGTACCGGATCTGAGGGCGACCGCGCTGCGGTTCTCCGGCCAGGAGGCGGCCGGCGGCGACGGCGCGATCGTCGCGGGCTTCCCGGAGAACGGCTCGTACGACGTGCGCGCCGCGCGCGTGCGCGGGCGCATCACGGCCAACGGTCCGGACATCTACCACCGCGGCACGGTCAGCCGTGACGTCTACTCGCTGTACACGATCGTCCGCCAGGGCAACTCCGGTGGCCCGCTGCTCACGCCCGACGGCAGGGTGTACGGCGTGGTGTTCGCCAAGTCCCTGGACGACGCCGAGACCGGCTACGCGCTCACGGCGGACGAGGTCCGCCCCGACATCGAGCGGGGCCGTGCGGCGACCGAGGAAGTGGGTACGGACAGCTGCGCTCTGTGAGCCCTGGCGGGTTCGCGTGGTGCGGGGTTCAGCCGCGCGGGTGACGCAGACGTACCGAGACCCAGCGGGCCCGGCGGCGCAGGATGTGCGGGATTCCCACCCGGAGGTCCGCCTCCGCGAGTTGCGGGGTGCCTCGCTGAGGCGTGCTCAGACCGGAGGTCGAGCGGCGGTTGCGGGGTGCGTCACTGTCGTGCGTCCAGCCCATACCCCGACGTGTGCCCCGTCAGAAGGTCGATAACCGCGTGTGCGCCCCCCAATTGGCCTATGCGGCAGGCATGTGGCCGTTCGAGGGACAAGTGTTCACCAACCGGATACATCACGCATCGACCCCGTCACCGCACGGTCACCGGCATACCGTCACCGGTCCGGCTCGGGATCCTTCAGCCAGTTGACGAGTTCCGTGGAGAACGCCACCGGGTCCTCCTCGTGCGGGCTGTGCTTTCCCGGGGGCCGACCCCCGGACCCCCAGCCGCGCGCGTGCGGGGGGCGTTTCACCGGTCCGGCTCGGGGTCTTTCAGCCAGTTGACGAGTTCCGTGGAGAACGCCACCGGGTCCTCCTCGTGCGGGAAGTGGCCGAGGCCGTCGAACAGGCGCCAGCGGTAGGGGGCTTCGACGTACTCGCCGGAGCCGGCCGAGCTGCGCGTGCGGGTCACCGGGTCGAGTGAGCCGTGCAGATGGAGCGTGGGCACCCGAACGGGGCGTTTCATACGGCGGTTGAACTGGATGCCGTCCGGCCGGGCGAACGAGCGGACCAGCCAGCGGTACGGCTCGATCGAGCAGTGCGCGGTCGACGGGATGCACATGGCCCGCTGGTACGTCTCCACCGCCTCGTCCTCCGGCGGGCGCGGCCCGGACCAGTCCCGGATCAGCCGGCCCACCAGCGCCCCGCCGTCCGCGGTGAGTTGACGCTCCGGGAGCCACGGCCGCTGGAAGCCCCAGATGTAGGAGTTCGCGGCGGTCTGCCGGGCGTCGAGCAGCATCGCCGCACGCCAGCGCCGCGGGTGCGGCATCGACACGACCACGAGCCGTCGTACGAGCTTCGGCCGCATCGCCGCCGCCGTCCATGCCAGATAGCCGCCCAGATCGTGGCCGACCAGCGCCGCGTCCGGCTCGCCGAGCGAGCGGATCACGCCGGTGACGTCCAGTGCCAGGTTGGCGGGGTCGTACCCGCGGGGCGTGCGGTCGCTGCCGCCGACGCCCCGCAGGTCCATCGCCACCGCCCGGTAGCCCGCGTCCGCGAGCGCCGTCATCTGGTGCCGCCACGTCCACCAGAACTGCGGGAAGCCGTGCAGCAGCAGCACCAGCGGGCCGTCGCCGAGCTCGGCGATGTGGAAGCGCGCGCCGTTGGCGGCGACGTCCCTGTGGGTCCAGGGACCGTCGATCCGTACGGCCGAGGGGGCGGGGTCGCTCATGACGACGAGCGTGCCACAGCTTCGATGGCCGCGGGGGTGCGGTCCTCGGGCAGTTCCGCGCGCGGGTGCGGCTTGGCGTTCTGCAGGACGCCCGCCGTCTCCTTCACCGACGCGGCCACCTTCTGCGGGCCCTTGCTCTTCTTGGCCTTCTTCGCGAAGACCAGGCCGATCAGCGCGAGGAGGACGGCGACAAGCACGTTGGCCGCGAAGGACAGCACGAAGCAGATCGCCAGATTCCAGTGGGTCCAGGTCCGGATGCCGTACGCGAGCGCGAAGTTGAGCATCGGCAGGGAGAACAGGAGCACCATGCCCGCCATCGAGAAGGCGCCGCCGCTGACCGCGCCGCGCTTCACGTCCTGCTTCAGCTGGGCCTTGGCCAGCGCGATCTCGTCGTGCACCAGCGCCGACAATTCGGTCGTCGCCGAGGCGAACAGCTGGCCGATGCTGCGTTCGGCGCCGACCGGGCTGCCGTCGGGTGCGCTCATCGCGTTCTCCCTCAGAGGTCTGTCCGGCCGTCCTGCGGGGTGGCCGTCTTGTTTTGTACCGTCTCGTCAGATCATGCCGGACGGTCGTCGTCCTCGCCTGCCCCGCCCGCCACTTCCGCAAGCCCGTGGCGGGCCGCGGCCGTCCGCTCGGCGGCTCGCTCGGCGGCGATCCGCCGGTGTTCGGCGGCCTTGCGCTCGTGGATCTCGGCCATGCGCAGGTGGTACGCCGGGTCGTCCTGCTCGTACACGTCCGGGATGCCGTCGAGGTCGTCGTCGCGCTCCTCCTCCGAGCACAGCCTGCGGTACTTGCCGTTGCGTATCTTCAGCAGCACCGTCGCCCACACCGCCGCGATCAGCGATCCGGTGAGGACGGCGGCCTTCACCTCGTCGGTGAGGACGGCATCGCCGGCGAAGGCGAGCTCGCCGATGAGCAGGGAGACGGTGAAGCCGATCCCGGCGAGCGAGGCCACCGCGAAGACGTCGGCCCAGGCGAGGTCCTCGCTGAGGGAGGCGCGGGTGAAGCGGACGGTCAGCCATGTGCCGCCGAATATGCCGAGCGTCTTGCCGACGACGAGCCCGAGCACCACGCCGAGCGTCTCCGGCTTGGTGAACACGTCCCCGAGTGCCCCGCCGGAGACCTTCACCCCGGCGCTGAACAGCGCGAACAGTGGTACGGCGAGCCCGGCCGACAGGGGCCGCACCAGGTGCTCGATGTGCTCGCCCGGGGAGTGCTGCTCGCCCTCGCGGGTGGCGCAGCGCAGCATCAGGCCCATGGCCACACCGGCGATGGTGGCGTGCACGCCGCTGTTGTACATCAGCGCCCAGATCACCAGGGCCAGCGGAACGTACACGTACCAGCCGCGCACGCCTTTGCGCAGCAGCAGCCAGAAGACCACCAGCCCGGCGACGGCCCCGCCGAGGGCGGCGAAGTTCAGCCGCTCGGTGAAGAAGACCGCGATGATCAGGATGGCGAAGAGGTCGTCGACGACCGCGAGGGTGAGCAGGAAGGCGCGCAGGGCGCTGGGCAGGGAGGTGCCGATGACCGCGAGGACGGCGAGCGCGAAGGCGATGTCGGTCGCCGTGGGCACCGCCCAGCCCTGCGCGGAGCCGTGCCCGGTGACGGCGGTGAGGGTGTAGACGAGCGCCGGTACAGCCATGCCGCACAGCGCGGCGACCACGGGCAGCGCGGCGGCTCTGGGTTCGCGCAGGTCCCCGGCGACCAGTTCGCGCTTGAGCTCGATGCCGGCGACGAAGAAGAACACCGCGAGCAGGCCGTCGGCGGCCCAGTGGGTCAAGGAGAGGTTCAGGCCGAGCGTGCCGGGGCCGAGGTGGAAGTGGCTGACGGTCTCGTAGCTGTGGTGGAGAGCCGGGATGTTCGCCCAGACGAGGGCCGCGACGGCGGCGAGAAGCAGCAGGACACCGCCGACGGTCTCGGTGCGCAGCGCGTCCGCGACGATGGCCCGCTCGGGCAGGGAGAGCCGTCCGAGGGCCTTGCGGGGGGCTTTCTGGGTGCGGGGCGCGGCCACGGCGGGGACCTCCGGGTCGGTACGGCGATGATCACGCCGTCGTGCGGGATCGCCGGCGGCGTCGCCGACCAGACTTCCCGGCACACCCTGAGGCTGCCACTTTACCGGATTTTGACGCTGGAGGTTAGTGAGGCGAACGAAAAAGGGCGCCCGGTAGTGACACCGGGCGCCCTCGCCGCCGTTGTGCCTAGTCCTCGCTGGGCGCGGCCGGCAGCTTGGCCTGGATCAGGTCCATGACCGTGGAGTCCGTCAGCGTGGTGACGTCACCGAGCTGGCGGTTCTCGGCCACGTCGCGCAGCAGGCGGCGCATGATCTTGCCGGAACGGGTCTTCGGCAGCTCGGCCACCGGCAGTATCCGCTTGGGCTTGGCGATCGGGCCGAGCGTGGCGCCCACGTGGTCGCGCAGCTCGCCGACGAGCGACTCGGTCTCCGCAGCCGTACCGCGCAGGATCACGAACGCGACGATCGCCTGGCCGGTCGTCTCGTCGGCGGCACCGACGACGGCCGCCTCGGCGACCGACGGGTGGGACACCAGCGCCGACTCCACCTCGGTGGTGGAGATGTTGTGCCCGGAGACGAGCATGACGTCGTCGACCCGGCCCAGCAGCCAGATGTCGCCGTCGTCGTCCTTCTTCGCGCCGTCACCGGCGAAGTACTTGCCCTCGAACCGGGACCAGTAGGTGTCGATGAACCGCTGGTCGTCGCCCCAGATGGTGCGCAGCATCGACGGCCACGGCTCGGTCAGCACCAGATAGCCACCGCCGCCGTTGGGCACCTCGTTCGCCTCGTCGTCGACGACGGTCGCGCTGATGCCGGGCAGCGGGCGCTGTGCGGAGCCGGGCTTGGTCTCGGTGACGCCGGGCAGCGGCGAGATCATCATCGCGCCGGTCTCGGTCTGCCACCAGGTGTCCACGACGGGCGTGCGGTCCGCGCCGATGTTCTTGCGGTACCAGACCCACGCCTCGGGGTTGATGGGCTCGCCCACCGAGCCGAGGACGCGCAGGGAGGACAGGTCGAACTTCGCGGGGATGTCATCACCCCACTTCATGAACGTCCGGATCGCGGTCGGCGCGGTGTAGAGGATCGTGACGCCGTACTTCTGCACGATCTCCCAGAACCGGCCCTGGTGCGGGGTGTCCGGCGTGCCCTCGTACATGACCTGCGTGGCGCCGTTGGCCAGCGGGCCGTAGACGATGTACGAGTGCCCGGTGACCCAGCCAACGTCGGCCGTGCACCAGTACACGTCCGTCTCCGGCTTGAGGTCGAAGACCGCGTGGTGTGTGTACGCCACCTGGGTGAGGTAGCCGCCGGAGGTGTGCAGGATGCCCTTGGGCTTACCGGTCGTGCCGGAGGTGTAGAGGATGAACAGCGGGTGCTCCGCCTCGAACGCCTCCGGGGTGTGCTCGGCCGACTGACGCTCGACCAGGTCGTGCCACCAGTGGTCCCGCTCGTCGTTCCAGGCGACGTCCTGCCCGGTACGGCGCACCACCAGCACGTGCTCGACGTTGTCGACCTTGCCGATCGCCTCGTCCACGGCGGGCTTGAGGGCGGACGGCTTGCCGCGCCGGTAGCCGCCGTCGGAGGTGATGACGACCTTGGCGTCCGCGTCCTGGATGCGGGTCGCGAGCGCGTCCGCCGAGAAGCCGCCGAAGACGACCGAGTGCGCGGCACCGATCCGGGCCGAGGCCAGCATCGCGATCGCGGTCTCCGGGATCATCGGCATGTAGACGGCGACCCGGTCCCCCTTGCGAACGCCCAGCTCCAGAAGGGCGTTGGCCGCCTTGGAGACCTCGTCCTTCAACTCCGCGTAGGTGATCGAGCGGCTGTCGCCAGGCTCACCCTCGAAGTGGATGGCGACCCGGTCGCCGTGTCCGGCCTCGACGTGGCGGTCCACACAGTTGTAGGCGACGTTCAGTTCGCCGTCCTCGAACCACTTCGCGAACGGAGGGTTCGACCAGTCCAGCGTCTCGGTCGGCTCCTTGGCCCAGGTCAGCCGGCGGGCCTGCTCGGCCCAGAAGCCGAGCCTGTCAGCCTTGGCCTGTGCGTACGCCTCCGCCGTGACGTTGGCGTGCGCGGCCAGGTCGGCGGGGGGCGCGAACCTGCGTTCTTCCTTGAGCAGGTTGGCCAGGCTCTCGTTGCTCACGACATCTCCCTCTCGAAGGGTGTCCGTTGTGTCCCAGGCCACAGCTCATCAGACGTGGGGCCCCATGACAAGGGTCGTCGGAAAAATTGGTTTAGACCTGTTCCGAATTCGGTGGCTCACACCGCCTCGCGCGCCTCCGCTTCCACGGCGACGCCCTCCCTGACGTCCTCGAACACCCTGTCTCCTGCCGCCTCCGCGAGCAGATACGCCTGCGCCTCAGCCACGTGGAAGTACATCCCGTGCAACTCCAGCTCGCCCCTGGCCAGCGCCTGGGCGACCGGCCGGTGCGCCCGCAGATGCTCCAGCTGCTGCACCACGTTGACCAGGCACAGCTGCTCGACCGCGTCCGCCGGCGCCCGCCCGGCCAGCCGGGGCCCACTGTGGCGGTCCCGGTCCATCCGGGCGAGACTCGGCATCCCGTGCCGGAGCCAGCGGCGCAGGGGGGTCGGCGCGCCGGCGAAGGCAGGTCCGGCGGATGCGGTTGTGGCGGCCCCGGGTTCGGCGGATGCGGTTCTGGCGGACCCGGGGCCGGCGGATGCGGTTGTGGCGGACCCGGGGCCGGCAGATGCGGTTGTGGCGTACCCGGACTCGCCGGCTGCGGTCTCGACGGGCCTGGGTTCGCCAGGTACGGTCTCGCCGGACCCGGACCCGGACCCGGACCCGGACCCGGACCCGGACCCGGACCCGGACCCGGACCCGGACCCGGACCCGCCGGCCGCGGTCTCGGCGGCCCCCCTGGCACCGTGCGCGTCGGACAGCAGCGCCTGCATCGCCCCGCATCCCGAGTGCCCGCACACGGTGATGGAGCGCACCCCGAGCACCTCCACCGCGTACTCGATGGCCGCCGCCACCGAGTCGTCGCCGTGCTCCTCGCCCGGCGGTGGGACCAGGTTGCCGATGTTGCGGACGACGAACAGGTCGCCGGGGCCGCTGGCGGTGATCATCGACGTGACGAGCCTGGAGTCGGCGCAGGTCAGGAAGAGCTGCGCGGGGCGCTGGCCCTCCCGGGCGAGCCGGGCCAGCTCCGCCCGCACCAGCGGCGCAGTGTGACGCTGGAACGAGCTGATGCCACGCGCCAGTTCCCGTCTCGCCGCCCGCTCCGCCTGCTGCCCCGGCGCCTGCCCCGCCGGGCCGGACGGCCTCCCCGTGGCGCACTGCTGGTGGTTGCGCCAGGGCGTCCAGGGGCGGCATGGGCACGGGGCGGACCGAGCCGGGGCGGTGGCGTCGAGGGTGCCGCTGGTCAGGGTGGAGCCGGTGGTGTCGGTCAGGGTGGTCCAGGTGGTGTCGGCTGGGGCGGAGCCGGTCGGGGTGAGCCTGGTGGCGGTCCGGATTCCGCCGCGCCGGCCCGACAGCTCGGCCGTACCGCCGCGCGCGGTGTGGGCGGCGCGCCAGTCCTGCAGGGACTCGTACGCCGCGTGGTCCATGAACGACCCGTCCAACTCCACTACGGCGTGGGCGCCTTGGGGTACGAGCTGCAGGGTTCTGCTGAGCCGGGGCACGGCGAGGAACGTCAACTGGCCTCGGACACGTACGTGATGGACTCCTTCCTGCTGGTCATGGGTGATGCGGGTGCGGGCGAGGCGGTGCAGGGCGACGGCGACCGCCACGGCGACTCCGAGGGCCACGCCCTGGAGGACGCCGAGGAGCACCACGCCGAGTGTGGTCGCGGCGTAGACCAGCACTTCGCGGTGGCGCGTCACCGTGCGGATGTGGTGCAGGGACACCATCCGGATGCCGATGGCCATCACCAGGGCGGCGAGGGAGGCGAGCGGGATCTCCTCCAGGACCGGGACCATCAGCAGCGCGGCGGCTACTACGAGAACGCCGTGCAGCATCGTGGAGTTCCGGCTTTCGGCACCGGAGTTCACATTGGCCGTGCTGCGCACCGCCACCCCCGCGACCGGCAGCCCGCCGAGCGCCCCGGAGACGATGTTGGCGGCGCCCTGGCCCAGCAGCTCCCGGTCGAGGTCGGAGCGGCCGACGCGGGGGACCGGGCCGGAGCGGGCGGCGACCAGCTTGTCCACGGCCACCGCGCCGAGCAGCGACTGCACGCTGCACACCAGGGTGGTGGTGAGTACGGCGGCGGAGATGCCGAGGACCGGTCCCTCGGGCAGCCCGGCCAGGGCGTGGCTGCGCCAGGACGGCAGATCGACCCGGGGCAGGTCGAGTCCGGCGAGGGCTGCTGTGACGGTGGCCCCGGTCACGGCGACGAGGGCGGCCGGCACCCTGCGCAGCATCCGTCCGGTCCGGCCGGGGAGCCGGGGCCAGGCCAGCAGCAGGGCGAGCGTGAGCGCGCTCATCGACGCGGCGCCCGGGTGCAGCCGGGCCAACTGGGTGGGCAGTGCACGGAGGTTGGCGACGACCGAGCTGTCCGGGCTGCCGCCGAGGACGATGTGCAGCTGGGCGACGGCGATGGTGATGCCGATGCCGGCGAGCATGCCGTGCACGACCGCCGGACTGACCGCGAGCGCGCCGCGAGCCACCCGCAGACAGCCGAGCGCGAGCTGGGCGAGTCCGGCGAGGACGGTGATGCCGCAGGTCGCCCGCCAGCCGTAGCGGTGGATCAGGTCGGCGGTGACGACAGTGAGTCCGGCGGCGGGCCCGCTGACCTGGAGCGGGCAGCCGCCGAGCCGGCCGGCGACGAGCCCGCCCACGGCCGCGGCGACGAGACCGGCCTGGAGCGGGGCGCCGGTGGCCAGGGCGATGCCGAGGGACAGGGGCAGGGCGATCAGGAAGACCGCGACGGACGCGGACAGGTCGGCGGTCCCGACAGGGAAGCGCCGACGGCGCCCGGTCGGCGGGCTGTGCGGCGGGTGGGGGTGCTGGGTGTGAGGGGGTGCGCAGATCGGCATGGTCCCGTCTCCTCCGGGGCGGCGTGGTCGCGGACTGGGGCGGGATGGAGCACTGTCAGTAAATTAAGAGTAACGCAAAGTAAAGAAAGGGCATAGTTTTTCGGGGTAAATAGCGCATTTGATCCCCCGTGTGAGTGAAGTAATCAATCGATCGGCTTGTCGTACTAATCCCTTCCCGGTCCCGTGCGACCTTGGCCGCACTGTCGGTGCAAGCCCGGCACTTCACCAGAAAACGGCCATCGTCAGCGTCTGTCCGAGAGAAGGAAGAAGGTGGGCGGAGCATGACCGCCACCCAGAGGATCGCCGTCGGCGTCGTGGTCGCCGCGGCCTGCGCCTCGTCGCTCGCCGGTTGCGCGACCGGCTCCCACGGTTCCAAGGAAGGGGTGTCCGGTCCGCCGAAGGGTGCGCCGGCGCCGCCCAAGAGCGTGGTCCGGCTGATCGGTGACGGATCGACCGCGTACACCGGCGCGCAGCCGCATCTGCCCCGGCCCGAGCGGCTGAAGCCCGGTCAGAAGCCACCGCAGTTCGTCGTCTTCTCCTGGGACGGCGCGGGCGAGGACAGTCAGAAGCTGTTCTCGCACTTCCGCAAGGTCGCCAAGGAGAACAACGCGACCATGACGTACTTCCTGAGCGGCGTGTACGTGCTGCCGGAGGACAAGCGTGACCTCTACAAGCCCCCGCAGCACTCGCCGGGGCGCTCGGACATCGGCTTCAACGACGAGCAGGGGATCGCCGACACCGTCAAGCAGGCACGGCTGGCCTGGCTGGAGGGCAACGAGATCGGCACCCACTTCAACGGTCACTTCTGCGGGCCCGACGGCGGGGTCGGCACCTGGTCGGTGGACGAGTGGAAGAGCGAGATCGCCCAGGCCAAGCAGTTCGTGAAGACCTGGAAGACCAACAGCGGCATGAAGAACGCGGCCCCGCTGCCCTTCGACTACGACAAGGAGCTGATCGGCGCCCGCACCCCCTGTCTCGAAGGCCAGAAGAACTTCATGAAGGCCGCCCACGACCTGGGCTTCCGCTACGACTCCAGCGGCGTCAACAACCAGGTCTGGCCCAAGAAGAAGGAGGGCCTGTGGGACCTGTCGATGCAGCTGGTGCCCTTCCCCGGGCACACCTTCGAGCAGCTGACCATGGACTACAACTTCATGGTCAACCAGTCCGGTACCCAGACCCAGGGCGACCCCGACAAGTTCGACTACTGGGGCGACCAGATGCGCGACGGCCTCGTCAAGGGCTTCTACCGGGCCTACGACGGCAACCGCGCGCCGCTGATCATCGGCAACCACTTCGAGTCCTGGAACGGCGGCACGTACATGCGCGCCGTCGAGGACACGGTGAAGGAGGTGTGCAACAAGCCGGACGTGCGCTGCGTGTCCTTCCACCAGCTGGCCGACTGGCTGGACGCCCAGGACCCGAAGACCCTGGAGAAGCTGCGCACCCTGAAGGTGGGTGAGGCGCCCCGGCAGAGCTGGGCGTCCTTCCTTTCCGGCGGTCCGGCTCCGGCGCCCAAGGGCGTGCCCGGGGCGCCGGCGGTCAGGCAGTAGGCGTCAGACCGGAGTTGCCACACTCTCGCCGAGCACGAAGGAGGGGTCGACCTGCGCTGCCAGGTCGGCCCCGGTGCGTTCGTTGCCCCAGGCCTCGGCGTTCTTCAGGTGGAAGTGCACCATCTGGCGGGTGTAGCGCTCCCAGTCCCGCAGCTCGTACGTGGCGTCCGCTGCGTCCTTGAGGGTGTGCAGGGCACGGGAGTTGGCCTCTTCCAGGAGGTTGAACCGGGGCGGGCGGCCCTTCTCCATGGCGCGGACCCAGTCCGAGCGCCCGACCGTCACGAGCAGGTCGTCCCCGACCTCCGCGCGCAGGAAGTCGATGTCGTCCTGTTCCTGGATCTTGTTGCCGACGACCTTCAGGGCGACGCCGAAGTCGCTGGCGTACTCCTTGTACTGGCGGTAGACGGAGACCCCCTTCCGGGTCGGCTCGGCGACGAGGAACGTCATGTCGAAGCGGGTGAACATGCCGGAGGCGAAGGAGTCCGAACCCGCCGTCATGTCGACCACGACGTACTCGCCGGGGCCGTCGACGAGGTGATTCAGGAACAGCTCCACTGCTCCCGTCTTGGAGTGGTAGCAGGCGACCCCCAGGTCGGCGTCCGTGAAGGGGCCGGTGACCATCAAACGGACGGCGCCCCCGTCGAGTTCCACCGGACGCGCGCAGGCGTCGTAGATCTGGTTCGGCTCGCGCACGCGCACCAGGCGCGAGCCCTCGCCGGGCGGGGTCGTTTTGATCATCGTCGCGGCCGAGGGGATGCGCGGGTTGCCGCCACGCAGGTAGTCCTTGATCAGCGACAGCCGCTCGCCCATGGCGGGCAGTGCGGCCGCCTCCGCCTCGTCGAGGCCGAGCGCCGGGCCGAGGTGCTGGTTGATGTCTGCGTCGATGGCGACCACCGGGGCGCCGGTGACCGCGAGATGGCGGATGAAGAGGGAGGAGAGTGTGGTCTTGCCACTGCCGCCCTTCCCGACGAAAGCAATTTTCATGTTCACCAACGGTAGTCGGGTGATAGCTGTATGTGTCAGGTGGAAGTGAAGAAGACCACTCCTTCGAGGGGTCGGCCGAAGAGGTGCGTAGGGTCGTACTCATGAGTAAGACAGGCGCGACCGCCGATCCGCTCGCGGCCCTGGGCTCGCTGCCCGGTGTGGCCGAGTCCGTGGAGTCCGTGCGCAAGGCCGTGGACCGGGTCTACGGACACCGGGTCATGCGGCGCCGCAGCACCGAGATCACCGCCGAGGCGGCCCTGCGCGGCGCCCGCGGCTCCGCGGCGCTGTCCGGTGCCGACTGGGCCCTGGAGGAGGTGCGGCGGCGTACCGACTTCAGCGGCGATGCCGAGGCGCGCGTGATGGGCGCCGCCCTGCGGCTGTCGGCCGAGGCGGGGCAGCTGCTGTCGATCTGGCGTCAGTCGCCGCTGCGGGTGCTGGCCCGGTTGCATCTGGTGGCCGCGGCGAGTGGCGGCGAGGAGGTCGGCCGGCCGCGCCAGGCCGGCGAGCCGGTGGACGAGCCGCTGATCGAACTGCCGCTGCCGGATGCCGCGGAGGTCTCGGGCCGGCTGGAGGGGCTCGCGGACCTGATCATCGCCGGAACGTCGGCGCCCGCGCTGGTGACGGCCGCCGTGGTGCACGGCGAACTGCTCGCGCTGCGGCCCTTCGTGTCCCACAACGGGCTCGTCGCGCGCGCGGCCGAACGGATCGTGCTGATCGGCAGCGGCCTGGATCCGAAGGCGATCTGCCCGGCCGAGGTCGGGCACGCCGAACTGGGCCGCGCCTCCTATCTGGCCGCGTTGGACGGATATGTCTCGGGTACCCCCGAGGGCATGGCTGCCTGGATCGCCCATTGCGGGAAGGCGGTCGAGCTGGGTGTGCGTGAGTCGACGGCGGTGTGCGAGGCGCTGCAGCGCGGCGCGGCCTGAGCGGACGAGGGCGGCGCCGCGGGGCCGGACACGGGTTGCGGCGGTACGAGTGCTCGTACCGCCGCTGGCATGCTCATCGGGTTACCAAGCGTCCTCGATATGTGCCCATCAGGTCGGGGACTTTGCCCGTCACCTGGTGCTGCTGGCCCGTAATCGACGGGTCGACGTCGCGTGGGTGCCCGGTGTTCATGCGGGGTCCGTGGGCCAAGTGCGTAGTGGTAGGTGATCCTCGCGGATGTCCTTTGGTCTCGCGGGCCTATGTTCTTTCTACCGCGAGCCGGGAGGAAGCGGAACCCCTGCCCGCACTTCTTTACTTTCAGGTTCAAACGCGGGTGAAACGGGCGGCGTTCAGGCGGTGCTCCGGCGCCGGCTGGTGTACCAGACGAGGCCGGCGGTCGCGGCCGCCGCTCCTATCGCCGCCGCCGCGACGAGCGCGGGGCGGGGCGGAACCGACAGTGCGGGCAGTCGCTTCTTGAGCGGGACGGGCCGGCGGAACTCCAGAACCGGCCACCCGCGCGCGAGTGCCTCGCGGCGCAGTGCGCGGTCCGGGTTGACCGCGTGCGGGTGTCCGACCGTCTGGAGCATCGGCAGATCGGTCACCGAGTCGCTGTAGGCGTAACAGCGGTCGAGGTCGTACCCCTCGGACGCGGCCAGCTCGCGGATCGCCTCGGCCTTGGTCGGGCCGTAGGCGTAGTACTCCACCTCCCCGGTGAAGCAGCCGTCCTCGCCGACGACCATGCGCGTGGCCACCACCCGGTCGGCGCCCAGCAGTTCGCCGACCGGCTCGACCACTTCGGCGCCCGAGGTCGACACGATCACCACGTCTCGTCCGGCCGTGTGGTGCTCCTCGATGAGGGAGGCCGCCTCGTCGTAGATGATCGGGTCGATCAGGTCGTGCAGCGTCTCGGCCACGATCTCCCGCACCTGCTGCACGTTCCAGCCGCGACAGAGGGCGGACAGATACTCGCGCATGCGCTCCATCTGGTCGTGATCCAGGCCGCCGGCCAGGAAGACGAACTGGGCATAGGCGGTACGCAGCGCGGCCCTGCGGTTGATCAGCCCGCCTTGGTAGAAGGACTTGCTGAAGGTGAGCGTGCTCGACTTCGCAATGACCGTCTTGTCCAGGTCAAAGAAGGCTGCCGCGCGGGGCAAGGAGTGGTTTTCCACGTCCCTGAGCATAGGCGCCCACCATTCGGCGTAAGGTGGGGCGCGTGGGTTTGCCTGAGAGGGCTCTCGGGTACACCATGGAAGTCACGGATCGTTCGCGACCGTGCTAACCCGGTCCGACTCCTCCCCCCCCGAGTCGGCCGTGGGGACGACCCCCGCTCTCCCCCCCGGCGGGGGTCGTCGCATGTCCGGACGGGTTTTCACCCTCTTTCCCCTTCCTTCCGCGACCGTACGGCCGCTCCGGCGCCGCAGCGGCCGTCGCTTCGACATGCCCATGATCCGTTACTCACGGTAATCTCCAGGCTGCTCTGTGGAAGTCGCACAGGGATCGGTACAGGCGTCACCGGTATGGGTGATGGAGATATTCACAGGCCCGGAGTTGTCCACAGTTTTCGACCAAGATCCACATTATTTCGCCGTTCCCTGCACCGTGATTCCAGCGCACCGCGGCCGGGGCGAGTTCATGGCCGGTTCCGATTGCCGGAGTGCGTATGGCCGGTTTCCGTCGGCCGTTCATATGGAGGCCTGCTTGCCGGTTCTCCACATCTTTGGGAAACGCGGGGCCGCAGGGGCTGCGCGGCCCACGCAGCGAAGGGGGAACACTCGTGACCGGAACCGTCACCCACGACCCGCCGCCCGCCACCTCGGACCGGCCGGGCCGGCCGCTGATCGTCACCGAGGACGCCGAACTCCTGGACGACCTGCTGCGCCTGTGCGCGGCCGCCGGCGCCACACCCGAGGTCCATCCCTGCGTCCCGGACCACGGCGACGGCTGGGCGACGGCCCCGCTCGTGCTGGTCGGCGATGACGCCGCCCGGCGCGTCGGCGGGGCCGCGCGCCGCCGCGGAGTGGTGCTGGTCGGCCGGGACCAGGACGACTCGGGGGTGTGGAAACGAGCCGTCCAGATCGGCGCCGACCACGTCCTGATGCTGCCCGACGGCGAGCAGTGGCTGGTCGACCGCATCGCGGACGTCGCCGAGGGCGTCGGCCGCCCGGCCCTCACCGTCGGGGTGATCGGCGGCCGCGGCGGGGCCGGCGCGTCCACGCTCGCGTGTGCCCTCGCCGTCACCTCCGCGCGCGAGGGACTGCGCACCCTCCTCGTGGACGCCGATCCGCTCGGCGGCGGACTCGACGTACTCCTCGGCGGGGAGAGCGCCGAGGGGCTGCGCTGGCCCGCCTTCGCCGCCTCCCGGGGGCGGGTCGGCGGCGGCGCGCTGGAGGAGTCGCTGCCGGAGCTGCACGCGCTGCGCGTGCTCAGCTGGGACCGCGGCGACTGCGTCGCCGTCCCGCACCAGGCGGTGCGCGCAGTGCTCGCCGCAGCCCGGCGGCGCGGCGGCACGGTCGTCGTCGATCTGCCCCGCCGCCTCGACGACGGCGTCGCCGAAGCCCTCGCCCAGCTCGACCTGGCCCTGCTCGTCGTCCCCGCCGAGCTGCGAGCGGTCGCGGCCGCCGGGCGGGTGGCGTCCGCCGTCGGCGTGGTCGTACGCGATGTGCGGGTGGCCGTGCGCGGGCCGTACGCGCCCGGCCTGGACGCCACGGAGGTGGCCCGGCTGCTCGGTCTGCCGCTGGCCGGCGAGGTCCCGGTCGAGCCGGCACTGCTGCGCCCCCAGGGCGGCGCGAAGCCGCCCGGCGCGACCGGGCGCGGCCCGCTCGCCCGCTTCTGCACGGCCTTCTGGGAGCGGGCGCTGGTCGAGGCCGGAGGCACCCGATGACGCTCCCCGGACTCGACCGGGCCGACGGCGCCGCCCTGCTCGACGGCGTCCGGCGCTGGCTGGCAGAGAGCGGCGCCGAACCCACCCCCGCGCGCGTGGCGCAGGCCCTGCGCGAACAGGGCCGGGTGCTCGGTGACGCCGAAGTCCTCGGCGCGGCCGCACACCTGCGCAGCGAACTGGTCGGCAGCGGCCCGCTGGAGCCGCTGCTCGCCGATCCGGACGTCACCGACGTCCTGGTCTCGGCCCCGGACCGGGTCTGGGTGGACCGCGGCGGCGGCCTGGAGCTGACCCCGGTGACCTTCCCCGACCCGGCGGCGGTACGCCGCCTCGCGCAGCGGCTGGCCGCCGTGGCCGGACGGCGCCTGGACGACGCCCGGCCGTGGGCGGACGCCCGGCTGCCCGACGGCACCCGGCTGCACGCGGTGCTGCCCCCGGTCGCCGTCGGCTGCACATGCCTGTCCTTGCGGGTCGTACGGCCCCGGGCGTTCACCCTGGAGGAACTGGTCGCGGCCGGCACCGTGCCGCCCGGCGGCGACCGGATCCTGCGGGCGCTGCTGGCGGCCCGGCTTTCCTTTCTCGTCAGCGGCGGCACCGGGAGCGGCAAGACGACCTTGCTCAGCACCCTGCTGGGCCTGGTCGGAGCGGACGAACGGATCGTGCTCGCCGAGGACTCGGCCGAGCTGCGACCGGACCACCCGCACGTCGTCCGGCTGGAGACCCGGCCCGCCAACCAGGAGGGCGCCGGCCTCGTCACCCTGGAGGACCTCGTCCGGCAGGCGCTGCGGATGCGGCCCGACCGACTGGTCGTCGGCGAGGTGCGCGGACCCGAGGTCGTGCATCTGCTCGCGGCCCTGAACACCGGCCATGAGGGCGGCTGTTGCACGGTCCACGCGAACGCCGCCGCGGACGTCCCGGCCCGGCTGGAGGCACTGGCCACGGCCGCGGGGCTCGACCGGGCCGCCCTGCACAGCCAGCTCGCGGCCGCGCTCTGCGTCGTCCTGCACCTCGCACGGGACCGCTCCGGGCGGCGCCGGATCGCCGAGGTGCATGTGCTGGAGCGGGACGGTGCGGGACTGGTGCGGACGGTGCCCGCGCTGCGCTGGGGCGAGCGGGCCTTCGTCCGGGAGCGGGGCTGGGAGCGGCTGCGGCAACTGCTCGGTCCAGCGGGGGAGTTCGAGGAGGACTGAGGGCCGAGGGGGAGAGGCGAGCGGGACAGGTGACCGGAACAGGTGACTGGGAGAGGTGACT
This sequence comes from Streptomyces sp. CoH27, assembly GCF_020181035.1. Lineage (GTDB taxonomy): Bacteria > Actinomycetota > Actinomycetes > Streptomycetales > Streptomycetaceae > Streptomyces > Streptomyces camelliae. The sequence goes on along the minus strand of NZ_JAIQYY010000008.1, from coordinate 140,726 downwards.
GGGAGAGGTGACTGGGAGAGGTGACTGATGTGATCAGTGGGGTCGGTGAGACGTCTCTGGGTGCGGCGCTGGTCTGTCTCGGGGCGCTGGTCTGGCTGCAGGGCGGGCGGCATCACGGGATGCGGCGTGCGCGGCTGCTGCTCGCGGGCGGCGGAGTGGTGCCGACCGGACCGACCTCCTGGGAACAGGTGAGCGCGGAACTGCGGCGACTGCGTGGCCGGTTGGGTGCTGAGTGGTGTGCGCTCGCGGCCGGGCTGCTGCTCGCGGTGCTGGGCACCTCGGTGATTCCGGTCGTCGCGGGGGTGGCCGGGGTGCCGGTGCTGCGCCGGGTGCGGCTGGCCCGGCAGGCCCGGCGGGACCGGGAGCGACGGGCGGACGCGGTGATCGCCCTGTGCGGGTCCCTCGCCGGGGAGGTGCGCGCCGGACGGCAGCCGGGTGAGGCGCTGCCCCGGGCCGCGTGGGACACGGGCGGGCTCGGGGACGCACAGGCGGCCGTCGTCGCGGCGGCGCGGTTCGGCGGGGACGTGCCCGCAGCGCTCGCCGCGGCCGCTCGGCAACCGGGTGCCGAGGGGCTGCTCGGACTGGCCGCGTGCTGGCGGGTGGCCGTGCACCAGGGCGCCGGACTCGCGGCCGGCCTGGACCGGCTGGACACGGCACTGCGCGCTGAACGGGACCAACGCGCCGACCTGCGTGCCCAGCTGGCCGGAGCCCGGGCCACGGCGGTCCTGCTCGCCGCCCTGCCCGCCCTCGGTCTCCTCCTCGGCACGGCCATGGGCGCCGCCCCGCTCCACGTACTTCTGCACACCGGCGCAGGACTGGGCTGCCTCGCGGTGGGCGTGGCCTTCGAGGCGGCCGGGATGGGGTGGGCGGTGCGGATCGTGCGGGGTGCGGAGGCGGCGTGAGGGGCGGAAGGAGGCAGTGTGAGCGGGGCGTATGGGCGGGGTGCGGAGTGAGCCGGTGCTGGTGGGCAGTGCGGAAACGGGCGAGGAGAACGGGCGGTATGAGCGGGGAAGTTGTCCACAGGGTGGGGATGGTCGTCGTCGTGGTGCTGGGACTCGGCTGGGGGGTTCGGTGGCTGGAGTTGGTGCGGCGGCGTAGTCGGGCGCGGCGGCGGGTGGCCGAGTTGCTGGCGCTGGACGCACCGGGGTCGAGGCGGTCGTTCGAGGTCGTCGGCGCGTTGTGGCGGTGGCTGCCGCCGGCCGGGGCCGGGTGTGGCGTGTGGGTGCTGGTCGGTGGCCCGACCGGTGTCGTCCTGGGGCTGGTCGTCGGTGCCGGGCTGTGGCGATGGCGGAGCCGGCAGACGGCGGCCGGTTCGGCGGAGCGGGTGGACACCGCCGCGGCCGCACAGCAACTGCCGCTCGCTGCCGATCTGCTGGCCGCCTGCATCGCGGCCGGCGCCGGACCGGTGATCGCTGCCCAGGCGGTGGGGGAGGCGCTCGGCGGGTCCGTCGGCCAGGCGCTGGCGCGGGGCGCGGCGGAGGTGCGGCTCGGTGGTGAACCGGCGGACGCCTGGCGCCGGTTGGCCGCGTTGCCCGGTGCGGGAGCGCTGGCGCGGCTGCTGGAGCGGGCCGACGAGTCCGGGCTGCCCGCGGCGGGCCCCGCTGCCCGGCTCGCCTCGGACGCCCGTGCGCAGTGGGCCCGCACGGCGACGGCCCGGGCCCGGCGCGCCGCCGTACTGATCTCCGCGCCCGTCGGTCTGTGCTTCCTGCCGGCCTTCATCGCGGTCGGGGTGCTCCCCGTCGTGATCGGACTCGCGGGCGGGGTGAGGGGAGGCGGGTGAGTTCTACAGCGGCGAACACGAGCAAGTGAGTCCACGCGCATGAGCACAAATGACCTGAACCTCACGGGGGTTGGAATGAACAGGAAGATCAAGGAAGTCGCGGCGGCGGTACGGCTGCGGGGCAGGTGCCGGAAGGACGCCGGCATGGTGACGTCGGAGTACGCGATGGGGATCATCGCGGCCGTCGGATTCGCGTTGCTGCTCTACGAGGTCGTCACCAGCGGCGAGGTCCGGGCGGAGCTCCAGGACATCGTGAAGAGGGCCCTCAGTGCGCGGATGTGAGCGAGGGGCGGACCGGGGGTTCGTGACCGCGGAGACGGCCGTGGTGCTGTGTGTGCTGGTGGCGTTCACGATGGCGCTGGTCTGGGGGCTGCTCGTGGTGGCGGCGCAGATCCAGTGCGTGGACGCGGCCCGCACCGGCGCCCGGGCCGCCGCCCGGCAGGACCCGGCCGACGCGGTGGTGACGGTGACCCGGGATGCGGCGCCGCGCGGCGCACGCGTGACCGTGGAGCGCGCGGGCGACCAGGTCCGGGTCACGGTGACGGCCAGGCCGCCGGTGCTGAGCGGGCTGCCCTTCGAGGTCCGCGAACAGGCCGTGGCGCTGGCCGAGGAGACGGTGGGAGCGAGGGAGGAGGGGCCGTGAGAGAGGGGGACGAGCCGGTCTGCGGTCCCACGCGCGCGTACGGCAGGCGGCGGATCGGCCTCCCTGGCCGGGCGGGCTGTGAGCCGGAGGCGGCAAGGAAACTGGAGGCGGCGGGGAGGCCGGAGGCGGCGGGGAGGCTAGAGGCGGCGGGGAGGGCGGAGAGGGCAAGGGAGCGGGAGCCGGCGCCGGGACAGGGGCGAGGTCGGCCGTGTTCCGGTCGGGATCGGGGGTCCGCCACGGTGTGGAGCCTCGGGGTGATCGCCCTGCTGTGCGCGGTGTTCGGTGCCGTGCTCGCGCTCGGGCACGCCGTCGTCGTCCGGCATCGTGCTGCCGGCGGCGCGGATCTGGCGGCGCTCGCGGCGGCGGACCACTGGGCCGAGGGCGGGGCGGCGGCCTGCGCCCGGGCCGAGCGGGTGGCGGCGGCCCAGGGGGTACGGCTGGTGCGGTGCGCGATCGTGGGCGAGACCTCGGACGTGACGGTGGCGTCGGGAAGCGGACCGTTCACGGCGGAGGTCAGGTCGAGAGCGGGCCCTGCGATGCCGCTGCCGACTCCTCCTGCGGCGCCACCGCCGACGTCTGCTCAGGCCCCTCCGACGTCTGCTTAGGCTCCTCCGGCGGCTGCTCAGGCTCCTTCTGTGGCCCCGCCGAGGACGCCTGCTCAGGCTCCTTCTGCGGCCCCGCCAAGGACGCCTGCTCAGGCTTCTCCTGCGGCCCCACCACGGACGTCTGCCCAGGCTCCCCCTGCGTCCCCGCAGTCGATCCCTCCCCGGGCTTCTCGTCCGGCGCTCCCCGCAGCAGCACCGTGAGGAGGCGGACCGCGCCCCGCTTGTGCAACGGGTCGTTGCCGTTGCCGCACTTGGGGGACTGGATGCAGGACGGGCAGCCGGCCTCGCACTCGCAGGAGGCGATGGCCTCGCGGGTGGCGGTGAGCCAGGTGCGGGCGGTGTGGAAGGCGCGCTCGGCGAAGCCCGCGCCGCCGGGGTGGCCGTCGTAGACGAAGACCGTCGGAAGGAGGGTGTCGGGGTGGAGGGGGACGGACACGCCCCCGATGTCCCAGCGGTCGCAGGTGGCGAACAGGGGGAGCATGCCGATCGAGGCGTGTTCGGCGGCGTGCAGGGAGCCGCCGAGGATCTCCGGGTTGATCCGGGCCTCGTCCAGCTGGTCCTCGGTGACCGTCCACCACACCGCGCGCGTGCGCAGTGTGCGCGGAGGGAGGTCGAGTTTGGTCTCGCCGAGCACTTCACCGGTGATCAGGCGTCTGCGGAGGAAGGAGACCACCTGGTTGGTGACTTCTACGGAGCCGTAGCACAGGCGGCCGGAGCCCCAGGGGATCTCGGTGTCCGTCTCCAGGACGGAGATCGAGGTGGTGTCGCGGGCGACCGTGGAGTACGGCGGATCGGCCTGCTCGACCAGGGCGACCGAGTCCTCCAGGTCGAGCGAGCGCACCAGATACGTGCGGCCCTGGTGCAGATGGACCGCGCCCTCGTGGACCGTGGCGTGCGCGGCGGCCGCGTCGACCGTGCCCAGCAGGCGGCCGGTGCCGGCCTCCACGACCTGCACGGGGCTGCCGCCCGCGCCGCGGATGTCGGTCAGGTCGGCGGCCCGCTCCCGGCGGGTCCAGTGCCAGGCCCTGGTCCGTCTGCGCAGCAGCTTCGCGGCCTCCAGCTGCGGCAGCACATCCGCGCAGGCGGGGCCGAAGAGGTCCAGGTCCTCCTCGGTGAGCGGCAGTTCCGCGGCGGCGGCGCACAGGTGCGGGGCGAGGACGTAGGGGTTGTCGGGGTCGAGGACCGTCGATTCCACCGGTTGGTCGAACAGGGCCTCCGGGTGGTGGACCAGAAAGGTGTCCAGCGGATCGTCGCGGGCGACCAGGACCGCCAGGGCGCCCTGTCCGGAGCGGCCCGCGCGGCCCGCCTGCTGCCACAGGGACGCGCGCGTACCCGGATAGCCGGCGATCACCACCGCGTCCAGGCCGGAGACGTCCACGCCCAGCTCCAGGGCCGTCGTGGCGGCGAGGCCGAGGAGTTCGCCGGAGTGCAGGGCGCGTTCCAGGGCGCGCCGCTCCTCGGGGAGGTAGCCGCCCCGGTAGGCCGCGACCCGCCGGACCAGGGAGCGGTCGACCTCGGCCAGCCGCTCCTGGGCGATGACCGAGATCAGCTCGGCGCCGCGCCGGGACCGTACGAAGGCGACCGAGCGCACGCCCTGCACGGTCAGGTCGGTCAGCAGGTCGGCGGTCTCAGCGGTGGCGGTACGCCGGACGGGGGCGCCCTTCTCGCCGTGCAGGTCGGTGAGCGGGGGCTCCCACAGAGCGAAGACGAGTTCCCCGCGCGGGGAGGCGTCGTCTGCGACCTCGACCACCGGCAGACCGGTCAGCCGGCGGGCGGCGACGGACGGCTCGGCGGCGGTCGCCGAGGCCAGCAGGAAGACGGGCGAGGAGCCGTAGCGGGCGCACAGGCGGCGCAGGCGGCGCAGTACCTGGGCGACGTGCGAGCCGAAGACGCCCCGGTAGGTGTGGCACTCGTCGACGACGACGTACTTGAGCGCCTTCAGGAAGGAGGACCAGCGCGGATGGGAGGGGAGTATCCCGCGGTGCAGCATGTCGGGGTTGGTCAGGACGTAGTTGGCGTACTGGCGGATCCACTCCCGTTGCTCGACCGGGGTGTCACCGTCGTACACGGCCGGGCGTACGGCGTTGCCGAGGGGTTGTGAAAGTTCCTTCACCGACCGGCACTGGTCCGCCGCGAGTGCCTTGGTCGGGGCGAGGTAGAGCGCGGTGGCGCCACGCCCGCCCACCCGTCGCCCGCCACCGCCCCGTGGAAGCGCTTCGCGCTGCTGCGTCCATTGGGTGGGCGCCTCGGAGCCCTCCAGGAGGGCGGACAGGACGGGCACGAGGTACGCGAGGGACTTGCCGGAGGCGGTGCCGGTGGCGACCACCACCGAGTCGCCGTCCAGGGCGTGCTCGGCGGCCAGCGCCTGGTGCGCCCAGGGGTGCTCGATGCCGCACTCCTGCACGGCCGCGATCACCTCGGACCGAATCCGGTCAGGCCAGACGGCATGGCGGCCCGCGCGCGGGGGCAAGTGCTCCGTATGAGTGATGCGCGCAGCCCGGCTCGGCCCGGAGGCGAGCCGGTCCAGGACCGCGCTCGGAGACGGGCGGGATGCCGGGTCCGCCGGGGATCGATCGGATCGGTGATTCTTGGCCATCGGCACCGAGTGTGTCACTGGCGTGACGGACAATGGGGCCAAGGCGTCGTGCACGCCTGCCGGTAAGTGATTGAATGCCATCGCGGCTGGCGAAGCGTCCCGGGGGCCGCAAGCCGAGATGCCCGAGGGACGACCGCTCGATAGCAAGGTGCTGGAGGACCCGTGGACCTGTCCCTGTCGACCGAGACCGTCGGCGATCGTACGGTCGTCAAAGTCGGTGGCGAAATCGACGTGTATACCGCGCCCAAGCTGCGCGAGCAGCTGGTCGAGCTGGTGAACGACGGGAATTTCCACCTCGTCGTCGACATGGAGGGCGTGGACTTCCTCGACTCCACCGGGCTCGGCGTGCTGGTCGGCGGCCTGAAGCGGGTGCGTGCCCACGAGGGCTCGCTGCGCCTGGTCTGCAACCAGGAGCGCATTCTCAAGATCTTCCGTATCACCGGCCTCACCAAGGTGTTCCCGATCCACACCTCGGTCGAGGACGCGGTGCAGGCCACCGACTGACCGTGGACCGCTCTCCGGTGTCGGGCTTCCGCCGGGAGCCCGACACCGGACGGTCCCGTCCGGGCCGATGAGGTGACCCGGACACAGAAGTACATCTGGGGTGCGGGCGCTCGGCGGCCCCGCCCCCGACCGCACGCCCGTTTCGCGAGGGGGATGCATGGCCACCGTCGAACTCCGCTTCAGCGCGCTGCCCGAGCATGTCCGGACCGCCCGCCTGGTGGCGGCCGCGGTGGCACGCAGGGCCGGAGTGGACGAGGCCGTCCTGGACGAGGTCCGGCTCGCCGTCGGCGAGGCCTGCTCCCGTGCTGTCGGGCTGCACCAGAGCGTCGGTATCTCGGCACCTGTGAAGGTGGCGCTGATCGAGGAGGAGAAGCAGTTCTCCATCGAGGTCGGCGATGAGGCCCCGCACGCCACGCCGCGGGGCGACACGCCCGGCGGCGCGCAGGACGTCGAGGCGGACGTCGAGGAGGACGAGATGGGCCTCGCGGTCATCAGCGGCCTCGTCGACGACGTGAAGGTGACCACCGGCAAGGACGGCGGTCTCATCCGGATGACCTGGCCGACGGCACCGCCGTCGGCGGCCGTTCTCTGAGCGTCGCGCACCACTTCACGAGGGCCCTGCCGAGCAGGGCCCTCGGTGTTTTTCCGGCGCGAACACGAATTCGTGAAGGAATTCACGATCATTGGCGATCACCGGCAATGCTTTGAAGGCATTACTCCATTCGGGTGGAGTGGCGGGAACTCGATCATTTGCCGATGACCCGGTGGAGGCTAATTCCGTTTACCGCGCTCTGTTGAGATCACTCCGGGGTACCTAGAATCCGTCCACATCTTGAGCTCAGCCCAAGCGTCAAGGAGGACGAATGGCCGGGCTTTCTACTTCTCCATCGGATCACTCCGTCACCCTCGCGGCCGCGGTCCTGACCGCTCACAACCGGATCCTCGTGGCCGCCATTGCCGTGATCGCCCTGGCCGCGCTGGTGGTCGCGGGGGTCCTGGTGCGCCAGGTGCTCACCGCGGGCGAGGGTACCGACAGCATGAAGCGGATCGCCGAGGCGGTCCAGGAAGGCGCGAAGGCGTATCTCGCCCGGCAGTTGCGCACGCTCGGCGTATTCGCCGTCGTCGTGTTCTTCCTGCTCATGCTGCTGCCCGCGGACAACTGGAATCAGCGGGCCGGACGATCGGTGTTCTTCCTGATCGGCGCTGCCTTCTCGGCAGCCACCGGCTATATCGGCATGTGGCTGGCCGTGCGCAGCAATGTGCGCGTCGCCGCGGCCGCCCGGGAAGCCACACCGGCACCGGGGGAACCGGAAAAGGATCTCACCACCGTCTCGCACACCGCGATGAAGATCGCATTTCGCACAGGCGGCGTCGTCGGCATGTTCACGGTGGGCCTCGGCCTGCTGGGCGCCTCCTGTGTGGTGCTGGTGTACGCGGCCGACGCGCCGAAGGTGCTGGAGGGCTTCGGCCTCGGCGCCGCCCTGATCGCCATGTTCATGAGGGTGGGCGGCGGCATCTTCACCAAGGCCGCCGACGTCGGCGCCGACCTGGTCGGCAAGGTCGAGCAGGGCATTCCGGAGGACGATCCGCGCAATGCCGCGACCATCGCCGACAACGTGGGCGACAACGTCGGCGACTGCGCGGGCATGGCGGCCGACCTGTTCGAGTCGTACGCCGTGACCCTGGTGGCCGCGCTGATCCTCGGCAAGGCCGCCTTCGGCAACTCCGGGCTGGCGTTCCCGCTGCTCGTGCCCGCGATCGGCGTCCTCACCGCGATGATCGGCATCTTCGCGGTCGCCCCGCGCCGCGCCGACCGCAGCGGCATGACCGCGATCAACCGCGGCTTTTTCATCTCCGCGGTGATCTCCCTCGCGCTGGTCGCGGTCGCGGTCTTCGTCTACCTGCCCTCGAAGTACTCCGACCTGCACGGCGTGACGGACGCGGCGATCCGGGGCAAGGACGGCGATCCGCGGATCCTCGCCCTCGTCGCGGTCGCCATCGGCATCCTGCTCGCCGCCGTCATCCAGCAGCTCACCGGCTACTTCACCGAGACCAACCGTCGCCCAGTCCGGGACGTCGGCAAGACCTCTCTCACCGGCCCGGCCACGGTCGTGCTGTCCGGCATCTCGCTCGGCCTGGAGTCCGCCGTCTACACCGCGCTGCTCATCGGGCTCGGCGTGTACGGCGCGTTCCTGCTCGGCGGTACGTCGATCATGCTGGCGCTGTTCGCGGTCGCCCTGGCCGGCACCGGCCTGCTCACCACGGTCGGCGTGATCGTCGCCATGGACACCTTCGGGCCGGTCTCCGACAACGCCCAGGGCATCGCCGAGATGTCCGGCGACGTCCAGGGTGCGGGCGCGCAGGTGCTCACCAACCTGGACGCGGTCGGCAACACGACCAAGGCCATCACCAAGGGCATCGCCATCGCCACGGCTGTCCTCGCGGCGTCGGCGCTGTTCGGGTCGTACCGCGACGCGATCACCACCAATGTGCAGGGCGTCGGGGAGAAGCTCACCGGGCCGGGCGCGCCGCTGAGCCTGTCCCTGGACATCTCGCAGCCCAACAACCTCGTCGGCCTCATCGCGGGCGCCGCGGTCGTCTTCCTCTTCTCCGGACTGGCCATCAACGCCGTGTCGCGCTCGGCGGGTTCAGTGGTGTTCGAGGTGCGGCGGCAGTTCCGCGAGCACCCCGGGATCATGGACTACACCGAGAAGCCCGAGTACGGGCGTGTCGTCGACATCTGCACCAAGGACGCCCTGCGGGAGCTGGCCACACCAGGTCTGCTCGCCGTGATGGCGCCCATCTTCGTCGGCTTCACGCTCGGCGTCGGCGCGCTCGGCTCCTACCTCGCCGGCGCGATCGGCGCGGGCACGCTGATGGCGGTGTTCCTCGCCAACTCCGGCGGCGCCTGGGACAACGCCAAGAAGCTGGTGGAGGACGGCCACCACGGCGGCAAGGGCAGCGACGCCCACGCGGCCACGGTGATCGGCGACACGGTCGGCGACCCCTTCAAGGACACCGCCGGACCGGCGATCAACCCGCTGCTGAAGGTCATGAACCTGGTCTCGCTGCTCATCGCGCCCGCGGTGATCAAGTTCTCCTACGGCAACGACAAGAACCTCGGCGTACGGATCCTGATCGCGATCCTCGCGCTCGTGGTGATCGTCACCGCCGTGTACATCTCCAAGCGGCGCGGCATCGCCGTCGGCGACGACGAGAGTGCCGAGCGGGTCGCCAACTCGCCCAACACGGCGGTGGTTTCGTAGCCGTACTCCTGGTTCGTTCGAGAGGCCCTGTGCAACGGGTGGGCGGGCGGCGCGTGTTGACGTGCCCCCCCCCCACCCGCGTCTGCGGATCCGTGTGTGGGCTCGCCCACGTGGTGAGCCTTGTCTCCCATGGCGCAAAAGGTAATAAAAAGTGCTTTAGGGTGCGTACGGGGTGCTGGGGTTGTGCGTCCGCCGTGTAGGGTCCGTGGGCCGAGAGCCATGGAAGGGACCGATCCGGTGAACAAGAAGCTCACGGCCGCACTGTCCGGCGGTGCGGTACTGGTGGTGGCGCTGACGGGCTGCACCAGCAGCAGCGGCGGCGGCAGCAAGGGGCCCGACCCCAAGCTGGTCGCCTGGGCCAAGACCGTGTGTGACGCGGTGCCCGCACAGGACGCCAAGATCAAGGCGGCCAACGCGTCGATCGCGGCCATCGCCACGGACAGCAACCTCCCGCCGCAGAGCGCCCAGAAGACCTACTCGCATGCCTTCCAGGATCTGGCCGACGGCTACCAGGCGCTCGCCGACGCCATCGACAAGGCCGGCGCGCCCCCCGGCATCGGCGACGGCGCCAAGCGGCAGCAGGACGCCGCCAAGAACCTCGTCGGCCTCTCCACGTCGTACGTCAACCTGAAGAAGAAGGTCGACGGGCTCGACACCAAGGACCAGAGCAAGTTCGCCCAGGGACTCAAGGACGTCGCCGCCACCCAGACGGACGAGGTCGGCAAGCAGAGCAGCAACGGCACGGAGGCGCTGAAGCGGCTGGAGGAGGGCGACGTCAAGCAGGCGATGGCCCAGCAGCCCAGTTGCAAGGTCGCCGCCGCGTCCGTGTCCGCGTCCCCGACGGCGCAGTCGACCACCGGCTGACGGACGGCGCGGGCCACGAGGGGCTGACGTCGGCGAACGGCCCGCGCGCGGTCGGCCCCGGGCCTCCGCCGCGGGCCACAATGGGGACGTGACTGACTCCGGACTCGCCTCCCTGCCCGCTTCCGACCGGCCCGAGACCGCCGCGCGCCTGCGGGACGCGTTGCTGGCCGCCTCCTTCACCGCCGACGGGCTGCTCGACCTGCTCGGCGCCTCCGCGTACGCGGCGCTGGCCCGCAGCGAGACCGTGCCCGCCCTGCGCGCCACCCGTGGCGACACGCCACTGGAGACGCTCGTACGGCTGTTCCTGCTTCAGCAACCGGTGCCGTACGCGCGCGTGGCGCACGTTCTGCCCGCCGAGGAGGCCCTAGGCGCCGGGTGGCTCACGCGCGCGGGCGGCGACGAGGTGGCCGCGACCGTGGATGTGCGGCCCTACGGCGGCCCCGGCGGCGAGGACTGGTTCATCGTCTCCGACCTGGGCTGCGCGGTGGGCGGAGCCGGCGGGATCGGGCAGCGCGACGAGGGTGTCGTACTCGGCGTCGGCGGTGCCTCCACGACCCTCGCCGGCATCACCGTCCGTACGCCGGTCGCGTCCGCCCTGGACCTCGGCACCGGCTCCGGCATCCAGGCGCTGCACGCCGCCCAGCACGCCACGCGCGTGACGGCGACCGACCTCAACCCGCGCGCCCTTCACATCACCGCGCTCACACTCGCGCTCTCCGCCGCCCCCGCCGCCGACCTGCGCGAGGGCTCGCTGTTCGAACCGGTTCGGGACGACGAGACCTTCGACCTGATCGTCTCCAACCCGCCCTTCGTCATCTCGCCCGGCACCCGCCTCACCTACCGGGACGGCGGGATGGGCGGGGACGATCTGTGCCGCTCGCTCGTTCAGCAGGCGGGGGAACGGCTGAACGAGGGCGGGTTCGCGCAGTTCCTCGCCAACTGGCAGCACGTGGAGGGGGAGGACTGGCAGGACAGAGTCAGGTCGTGGGTGCCGCGCGGGTGCGATGCCTGGATCGTGCAGCGCGAGGTGCAGGACGTCACGCAGTACGCCGAGCTGTGGCTGAGGGACGCCGGTGACCACCGCGGGGATCCGGTGGAGTACCAGGCGCGATACGACGCCTGGCTCGACGAGTTCGAGGCACGCAAGGTGAAGGCGGTCGGCTTCGGCTGGATCACCCTGCGCCGTACGGGGTCCGCCGAGCCCGTCGTCACCGTGGAGGAGTGGCCGCATCCGGTCGAGCAGCCCCTCGGGGACACGATCCGGGCGCACTTCGAGCGCCTCGACCATCTCCGCGAACACGACGACGCGGCGCTGCTCGAAGGCCACTTCAGGCTGGCCGCCGAGGTGGTCCAGGAGCAGGTCGGCCTGCCCGGCGCAGAGGACCCGGAGCACGTGGTGCTGCGCCAGCACCGCGGGATGCGCCGGGCCACGAAGGTGGACACGGTCGCTGCGGGCTTCGCCGGCGTGTGCGACGGCACGCTCAGCGCCGGCCGCATCCTGGACGCCATCGCCCAACTCGTGGGTGAGGACCCGGTGCTGCTCCGCGATCGCACACCGGCACAGATCCGGCTGCTGGTGGAACAGGGGTTCCTGGAGCCGCTGGGCTGACCCGGCCGCCCGCCCGGCCTGCGCCGAGGGCTCGGTCGGGAGCCGGGCGAGAGGTGGGTGGGGCTGTGGGGCCTGACCGGCGGGCCGATGTCCGGCCTGCGCCGACAGTTCGACCGGGAGGCTGGAGTGAGGGGCGGGGGAGCCGGGGGCCGGAGCTGGTGGGCGGGTCGGGTCGGGTGGGGGCGGGGTCGTGTGCCTTCCGGGGCGCTGGGAGCGCGGTGCGCGTGTGCCGTGCCGGGGCAGGTGTCGTACCGGTCGTGCCTCCGCTGTCGTAGACGTGGTCGGATCGACACATCACGGCGTCGGGATCATCGTCGTATGCCCGCGGCACGCGACCGGAATCGGTGGCCGCGGGTGCGGGGCGCGCCGGGGTCGGCAAAAAGGCCGGAAAAGTATGGGTGCCGAGTGTGCGCGGGCCATACTCGACCTGGTGTTCGATATCACAGGGGCCCGCCGTTCACCCCGATGTCACCCGCCGGCTGCCCCCGCGTGCCACCCTCCCCGCGCTGGACGGAGCCGGACGGCGGAGAAGGGGAGCGCGGGGGATGGAGAGCGGGCCGGCGATCTTCGCGGGAGTGGTGTTCGCCCTGTTCGGGGGCGCCCTGCTGGCCTGGACCGGCGCCCGCGTCCGGCGCCGCGAGCCGGTGGCCCAGGGTGTGAACCAAGTCGCATCGGCCACCCTCGCGACGGTGGCCGGGACGGCCGCGCTGGCACTCGGTGTGTACTGCCTGACCTGCCTCTGACGTCGGCGGGCGCGCCTCGCCGGGCGTGTCGCGGGAGTAAGGGGAGCGTCACGCTCCGGACAGGCGCGTGGGACCTCCAGGCACTCCGGGCGGCAGGAATGGCGGTAGTCGGGTTACCGTTCGAGTGGCCGTTGTGGGCTTTTCCCGTTTGACACGGGGGCGGGATGTACCGTCACACTCCGCAGCGTCACACGTGCCAGCAGTACGCCGCGACCCCGGGACGAAGGCCCTGGGGAGGCCACAGCGTCGACCGGAGAGAAGAGCGAAGTTGTCCCCGACCAGCGAGACCGCACAGGGCGGCCGCCGACTCGTCATCGTCGAGTCGCCTGCCAAGGCGAAGACGATCAAGGGCTACCTCGGCCCCGGCTACGTCGTCGAAGCGAGTGTCGGGCACATCCGCGACCTCCCCAACGGCGCCGCCGAGGTGCCCGAGAAGTACACCGGCGAGGTCCGCCGCCTCGGTGTGGACGTAGACCATGACTTCCAGCCGATCTATGTGATCAACGCTGACAAGAAGGCGCAGGTCAAGAAGCTCAAGGACCTGCTGAAGGACTCCGACGAGCTCTTCCTCGCCACCGATGAGGACCGGGAGGGCGAGGCGATCGCCTGGCACCTCCAGGAGGTCCTCAAGCCGAAGATCCCCGTCAAGCGGATGGTCTTCCACGAGATCACCAAGGACGCGATCCGCGAGGCCGTCGCCAACCCGCGCCAGCTCAACCAGAAGCTGGTCGACGCCCAGGAGACCCGCCGCATCCTCGACCGTCTCTACGGCTACGAGGTCTCGCCGGTCCTGTGGAAGAAGGTCATGCCCCGGCTGTCGGCCGGCCGCGTCCAGTCCGTCGCGACGCGTCTCGTCGTGGAGCGGGAACGCGAGCGCATCGCTTTTCGTTCTGCCGAGTACTGGGACCTGACGGGCACCTTCGCGACCGGCCGCGCGGGAGACCCGTCGGACCCGTCGTCGCTGGTCGCCCGCCTCCAGACCGTCGACGGCAGGCGGATCGCGCAGGGCCGCGACTTCGACTCCCTGGGACAGCTCAAGAGCGAGAACACCCTCCACCTCGACGAGGCGACCGCCCGCGCCCTCGCCGCCGCCCTGGAGAGCACCCGCTTCTCCGTGCGCTCGGTCGAGTCCAAGCCGTACCGCCGCTCGCCGTACGCCCCGTTCCGTACGACGACGCTGCAGCAGGAGGCCAGCCGCAAGCTCGGCTTCGGCGCGAAGGCGACGATGCAGGTCGCCCAGAAGCTGTACGAGAACGGCTACATCACGTACATGCGTACGGACTCCACGACGCTGAGCGACACGGCGATCGCGGCGGCCCGTGCGCAGGTCACGCAGCTCTACGGCGCGGACTACCTCCCGCCGCAGCCGCGCACCTACGCCGCGAAGGTCAAGAACGCGCAGGAGGCCCACGAGGCGATCCGCCCCTCGGGTGATCGTTTCCGCACGCCCGCCGAGACCGGCCTGACCGGAGACCAGTTCAAGCTCTACGAGCTGATCTGGAAGCGGACCGTCGCCTCCCAGATGAAGGACGCGACCGGCAACAGCGTGACCGTCAAGATCGGTGGCGCCGCCGCCGACGGCCGGGACGTCGAGTTCAGCGCCTCCGGCAAGACGATCACCTTCCACGGCTTCCTGAAGGCCTACGTCGAGGGTGCCGACGACCCGAACGCCGAGCTGGACGACCGCGAGCGCCGGCTGCCGCAGGTCGCCGAGGGCGACGCGCTGTCCGCCGAGGAGATCACGGTCGACGGCCACGCCACCAAGCCCCCGGCCCGCTACACCGAGGCCTCCCTGGTCAAGGAGCTGGAAGAGCGCGAGATCGGCCGCCCGTCGACGTACGCGTCGATCATCGGCACGATCCTCGACCGCGGCTACGTCTTCAAGAAGGGCACGGCCCTGGTGCCGTCCTTCCTGTCCTTCGCCGTGGTCAACCTCCTGGAGAAGCACTTCGGGCGGCTCGTCGACTACGACTTCACCGCCAAGATGGAGGACGACCTCGACCGCATCGCGGCTGGTCAGGCGCAGGCCGTGCCGTGGCTGAAGAGGTTCTACTTCGGCGAGGGCACAGGTCACGGCGGGGCGGCCGAGGCCGGCAACGGCGACGGGGACCACCTCGGCGGCCTCAAGGAGCTCGTCACCGACCTGGGCGCGATCGACGCGCGCGAGGTGTCGTCGTTCCCGGTGGGCAACGGCATCGTGCTCCGCGTCGGCCGCTACGGCCCGTACATCGAGCGCGGCGAGAAGGACACCGAGGAGCACCAGCGCGCCGACATCCCGGACGACCTGGCGCCGGACGAGCTGTCCGTGGAGCTGGCCGAGGAGCTGCTGGCCAAGCCGAGCGGCGACTTCGAGCTGGGCGCCGACCCGGCCACGGGCCACCAGATCGTTGCCAAGGCCGGTCGCTACGGCCCGTACGTCACCGAGATCCTCCCCGAGGGCACCCCGAAGACCGGCAAGAACGCGGTGAAGCCGCGCACGGCCTCCCTCTTCAAGTCGATGTCGCTCGACACGGTGACGCTCGACGACGCGCTCAAGCTGATGTCGCTGCCGCGCGTCGTCGGCACCGACGCCGAGGGCCAGGAGATCACCGCGCAGAACGGCCGCTACGGCCCGTATCTGAAGAAGGGCACGGACTCGCGCTCACTGCAGTCCGAGGACCAGCTCTTCACGATCACGCTGGAGGAGGCGCTGGCGATCTACGCCCAGCCCAAGCAGCGTGGCCGCGCCGCCGCCAAGCCGCCGCTGAAGGAGCTGGGCGAGGACCCGGTCTCCGGCAAGCCGGTCGTGGTCAAGGACGGCCGCTTCGGTCCGTACGTCACCGACGGCGAGACCAACGCGACCCTCCGCTCCGGCGACAGCGTCGAGACGATCACCCCGGAGCGCGGCTTCGAGCTGCTCGCCGAGAAGCGCGCGAAGGGGCCCGCCAAGAAGACCGCGAAGAAGACGGTGGCCAAGAAGACGGCCCCGGCGAAGAAGACCGCGGCCAAGAAGACGGCGGCGAAGAAGACGACCGCGGCCGCGAAGAAGACCACGGCGGCCAAGAAGACGACCGCCAAGAAGACGACCGCCGCCAAGGCGTCGGCTTCCGGCGCGGAGGACTGATTCCGGCGCGGAGGACCGAGTTCTTCGCGCTCCTGTTCGGCTTCGCAACGCACACGCCTCGGCATCACTTTGGTGTCGGGGCGTGCGCATGCCAGGAGAGCGACGTGTGCTGTCGGTGGCTGCCGATAGGCTGAACGCATGACGCGAGCCGAGCAGCCAACGGCCCCCACCACAGCCCCGGACGACGCCCTGGTCGCGGACTCCCGCGAGCGCGCCGTCCGCTCCCTGCTGCGCCGCCCGGAGCTGCGGCGCCTGTGGAGCGCGCACCTGGTGGGCGGTGCCGGCGATGCCCTCGCCCTCCTCGTCCTGGTCGTCCTCGTCCTGCAGGCGGCGATTGCCCAGGGCTCCTTCGGCGGCGGGTACCGGGGCGTGGCGTTCGCAGTGGCGACGGTCTTCGCGGTGCGTGTGCTCGCCACGCTGCTCTTCGGCGCCGTCCTGCTCGGCCCGCTGACCTCGCTCACCGCCCAGGAAGGCCCGCTCGACCGGCGCTGGACCATGGTCGGCGCCGACGCCCTGCGCGCCCTGCTGCTGATCGTCGCGCCCCTGTGGATCGACTGGACGCCGGACAACGCCCTGGCGGTCCTGCTCGTCACCGCCTTCGTCACCGGCGTCGCCGAGCGCCTGTGGACGGTGTGCCGGGAAAGCGCGGCCCCCGCCCTGCTGCCCGGCCCGCCCCCGGAAGGCGCCACCGTACGGCCGCTGCCGGACCACATGGACGCCCTGCGCCGCCTTTCGCTGCGCACCAGCTTCCTGGCCGTCCCGTTGGCCGCCGCAGCGCTGGTCGTCGCCGGGCTGCTCAACAACCTGCTGGGCACCGGCGTGGCCTGGTTCGACCAGCACCACGCGGCCCTCGGGTCGTATGTCGCGGCGGGCCTGTTCGCCGCCTCCCTGTCCGTGCTGACCTCTCTCGAACTGCCCGCCGTGCGCACCCCGCGCGCGCGGTCCCCGCTGGAGGGCCTGCGCCGCCCGCGCACCGGCACCGGCGTGGACAAGGGCCGTACGGGCGCCATCCCGCTGCTCGTCCCGGCCTGCGCCGCCGTCGCGGGCGCGATCGCCGCCGCCGTCTCGGTGTGCGTGCTGCACGCCGCCGACCTGGGCGGCGGCCCGGTCCTGTACGGCCTGCTGGTCCTCGGCCTGACCGGCGGCGTCGCCGTCGGCATCCGTACGGCTCCCGCGCTGCTGCCCTCGCTCTCGCGCCGCAGGCTCCTCGCCCTCGCGATCGCCTTCACCGGCATCGCCCTGCTGGCCGCGGGCCTGGTCCCGGACGTCACCACGGTGCTGCTGATCGTCACGATCGCCGGTGTCACCGCGGGCGTGGCCGCGAACACCGGGCACGCCCTGCTCGACCAGGAGACCGAGGACTTCCGCCGCGCGCGCGTCACCGAGCATCTGCACGCGGTGGTCCGCGTCTGCATAGCGCTCGGCGTCCTGATCGCGCCCGTGGTCGCCGGGCTCATCGGCCGGCACCGCCTGGAGAACGGCCGGTTCGTCTTCGCGCACGGCGGCGCCTCCTTCACGCTGATGCTGGTCGGCGCGCTGCTGCTGCCGGTGGCCGCGCTGGTGCTCGCCAAGGTCGACGACCGTTCCGGCATCCCGCTGCGCCAGGACCTCAAGGACGCGCTGCTCGGCGGCGACGACCCCGTCGAGGCCCCGGCCGGGACCGGCTTCTTCATCGCCCTGGAGGGCGGCGACGGCGCCGGCAAGTCCACCCAGGCCGAGGCCCTCGCCGAGTGGATCCGGGCCAAGGGCCACGAGGTCGTGCTCACCCGCGAGCCCGGCGCCACGCCCGTCGGCAAGCGGCTGCGCTCGATCCTGCTGGACGTGTCCTCGGCAGGCCTGTCGCACCGCGCGGAGGCGCTGCTGTACGCCGCCGACCGTGCCGAGCACGTCGACACCGTCGTACGCCCCGCCCTGGAGCGCGGCGCGGTCGTCATCTCCGACCGCTACATCGACTCGTCCGTCGCCTACCAGGGCGCCGGCCGCGACCTGTCCCCGACCGAGATCGCCCGCATCAACCGCTGGGCGACCAATGGACTCGTCCCGCACCTCACCGTCCTGCTCGACGTCTCCCCGGAGACCGCCCGGGAGCGGTTCACGGAGGCGCCGGACCGGCTGGAGTCGGAGCCGGCGGAGTTCCACGCGCGCGTGCGGTCCGGTTTCCTCACGCTGGCCGCCGCCGACCCCGGCCGCTACCTGGTGGTGGACGCCGGCCAGGAGCCCGAGGCCGTCACCACGGTGATCCGGCACCGGCTCGACACCGTGCTGCCGCTGTCCGAGGCCGAGATCAAGGCCCAGGAGGAGGCGCGGAAGAAGGCCGAGGAGGAGGCCCGCCGCAAGGCCGAGGAAGAGGCCGCCCGCAAGGCCGAGGAGGAGCGCCTGGAGCGCGAGCGCCAGGAGCAGCTCGCCAAGCTCCGTGCCGAGGAGGAGGAGCGCAAGCGCCGCGAGCTGGAGGAGGCGCAGCGCCGCGAGGCCGAACGGCAGGCGGAGGAGGCCCGGCAGCGGGCCGAGGAGGCCGCCCGGCGCGCCGAGGAGGAGCGGCAGCGGCTGCTCGCCGAGGAGAAGGCCCGCGCCGAGGAGGAGGCCCGCCGCAGGGCCGAGGAGGAGCGGCGCCGCAGGCAGGCCGAGGAGGAGGCCCGGCTGCGCGCCGAGGAGGAGGCCCGGCAGGCCCGGCTGCGTGCCGAGGAGGAGGCGCGTCGGCTGGAGAAGCAGCGCAAGGCCGAGGAGGCGCTGCTGCGTGCCGAGGAGGCCCGGCGGCAGGCGGCCGAGGCCGCGGCGGCGGCCGACACGGCGGCCCGCCGGTCCAGCACCCCCCTGCCGGCCGCGCCGGGTGTCCTGCCCGAGGCGTCGACGGTCCCCACCCCGGTCGTGTCGCCGGACCCGCGCAGCACCGAGGAGACCGTCCCGACGCCGGTCGTGTCGCTCGGGAAGGACGAGCGGGACGCCGAGCAGACGGCCGTCCTGCGTCCGGTACGCGAGGACGGCGCCGGGGCCGACGAGGAGGCTCGGGAAACCGATGGGCGGGCGGAGACGTCCGCGCGGGACGCCCGTCCCGCGCGCGAGCCCGGGTCCGGCCCCGACGCCGAGGTGACGGCCGAGCTGCCGCAGTCTCCGGTGGTTCCGGGCACGGCGGACGAAACGGCGGTCCTGCCGCAGATCTCCCCCGAGGAGACGGCCGTACTGCCGCCGGTGCCTCCGGGCGCGGCCGACGAGACGGCCGTACTGCCGCCCGTCCGGGGTGACGTGCCGCCCGTACGAGGCGACGTACCGCCCGTGCCGGGGGACGCCCCGGCGGACCGGGTGCCGTCCGGCTTCTTCCGGGACGAGCGCCCGGCCGCGCGCCCCGACGGCTCCGAGGACCGCACCCGCGAGATGCCCCAGCTCGGCGCCGACGGCACCCCGCGGCGCCGGCCGCGCCCCGACTGGGCCGAGGAGACCCCGCTGGACGACCTGCCGTCGCTGGCGGACGAACTGCTGGGGTCGTACGACGAGCGGGACTACGGCGACCAGGACGAGGAGCAGGGCCGCAGGGGCCGGGGGCGGCGCGGCTGACGGCAGGTGCCTGCGGGGTACGGCGAGTGCGCGCCCCTGCTGGGCGGCGGAGCACAGGGCGGTGCGGGTCGGAGGACGACCGGCGCCGCCCTCGCCTTTCGCTGCTTTTCCCTGCCTTTCCGGCCGTCGGTGACGGCTCTCGGACGGCGCTGTCAGTGCCCGCCCCCACAATGGAGGGCAGGAACGCGAAGTGTGACGAAAGGGCGGTGTGACCCATGACCGTATGGGACGACCTCGTCGGGCAGGAGAAGGTGAGCGCGGTGCTCGACGCCGCCGCGCGGGACGCCGACGCCCTCGTCACCGCCGCCGCGGCGGACCAGCCGCTGCCCGAGACGTCGAAGATGACCCACGCCTGGCTGTTCACGGGCCCGCCCGGCGCGGGCCGGAACCAGGTGGCGAGGGCCTTCGCCGCGGCCCTGCAGTGCGTGAGCCCCGACCGCGCCCTCGGCGGCTCCCCCGGCTGCGGCTTCTGCGACGGCTGCCACACCGCGCTGCTCGGCACGCACGCGGACGTCGCCACGGTGGCCGCGGTCGGCGCCGAGATCCTGGTCAAGGACATGCGGGACACGGTCCGCAAGTCGTTCACCTCGCCGGCGAACGGCCGCTGGCAGATCATCCTGGTCGAGGACGCCGAGCGGCTGAACGAGAAGTCCGCCAACGCCGTCCTCAAGGCCGTCGAGGAGCCCGCCCCGCGCACGGTCTGGCTGCTGTGCGCCCCCTCCATCGAGGACGTCCTGCCGACGATCCGCTCCCGCTGCCGCCACCTGAACCTGCGTACGCCGTCCGTCGACGCGGTCGCCGACATGCTCGTACGGCGCGACGGCGTCGAGCCCCCGGTCGCGGCCGCCGCCGCCCGGGCCACCCAGGGCCACGTCGACCGCGCCCGCCGCCTGGCCACGGACCCGGCGGCCCGTGAGCGCCGCGCCGCCGTGCTGAAGCTGCCCCTGCGCCTCGACGAGGTCGGCGCCTGTCTCAAGGCGGCCCAGGAGCTGGTCGACGCGGCGGCCGAGGACGCCAAGCAGCTCGCCGAGGAGATGGACGGCAAGGAGACCGAGGAGCTGAAGGCGGCGCTGGGCGCGGTCCAGGGAGGCCGGCTGCCGCGCGGTACGGCGGGTGTGATGAAAGACCTGGAGGACATGCAGAAGCGCCGCAGAACCCGCACGCAGCGCGACAGCCTCGACATCGCCCTCGGCGACCTCACCGCGTTCTACCGCGACGTCCTCGCCCTCCAGCTCGGCTCCCGCGTGGCGATCGCTAACGCGGACGCCGAGGACGCCCTGGACCGCCTCGCCCGCGGCAGCAGCCCCGAGTCCACCCTCCGCCGCATCGAGGCCATCGCCGCCTGCCGCGAGGCCCTGGACCGCAATGTGGCCCCACTGCTGGCGGTGGAGGCGATGACGATGGCACTGCGGGCGGGGTGAGGAGTCTCCAAGGCGCCACACCCCCACCGGTGTCCCTCGTACGAGCACATCATCGCCCACGCACCGTACTCAACTCATCGCACAACGTTACGCTCGCCTGATGTACACCAGGCCATCCCTGCCATCCCCCCGCCGGACCCGGGGCGCCCGCCCCCGGGCGACGGCCCGCCTCACCGCCGGCCTTCTCGCGGCCGCCGCCCTGCTCGTGTCCGCCTGCTCTCCCGGGAGCTCGACCACCTCGGCCGGAGACACGGCGGAGGCGGCCCTGGCCGCGTTGCCGCGGTCGACACCGTCGGCATTGTCGTCGTACTACACCCAGCGGTTGCGCTGGCGCAGCTGCGGCACCCCCGGTTTCCAGTGCGCGACGATGACGGCCCCGCTGGACTACGGCAAGCCCGGCGCGGGCGACGTCCGGCTCGCCGTCGCCCGCAAGAAGGCCACCGGTACGGGCCAGCCGATCGGTTCGCTGCTGGTCAACCCGGGCGGTCCGGGCGGCTCGGCGGTCGATTACCTGCAGAGTTACGCGGGCGTCGGCTATCCGGCGGATGTCCGCGCCCGCTACGACATGGTCGCGATGGATCCGCGGGGCGTCGCCCGCAGCGAGCCTGTGGAGTGCCTCGACGGCCGGCAGATGGACATGTACACGCAGACGGACATGACGCCCGACGATCAGCAGGAGCGGAACGCGCTGGTCGCGGCGGACAAGACGTTCGACGAGAGCTGCGGGGCGCACTCGGCGCGGCTGCTGCGGCATGTCTCCACCGTCGAGGCGGCGCGGGACATGGACATCCTGCGGGCGGTGCTGGGTGATCGGAAACTGAACTATGTGGGGGCGTCGTACGGCACGTTCCTCGGCGCGACGTACGCGGGCCTGTTTCCCGACCGGGTCGGCCGGATGGTCCTGGACGGCGCGATGGACCCCTCCATCGACGCCCGCACGCTGAACCTGGACCAGACTTCCGGCTTCGAGACGGCGTTCCAGGCGTTCGCGAAGGACTGCGTACGGCGCGCCGACTGCCCGCTCGGCGGCAGGGGCACGACGCCCGCGCAGGTCGGCGACCACCTCAAGGCGTTCTTCCGCGAGGTGGACGCGCACCCGATCGCGACGGGCGACGCGGACGGCCGCAAGCTTGGCGAGTCGCTGGCCACGACCGGGGTGATCGCGGCGATGTACGACCAGGCGGAGTGGGAGCAACTGCGCGAGGCGCTGACCTCGGCGATGAAGGAGCACGACGGCGCGGGCCTGCTCGCGCTCTCCGACAGCTACTACGAACGTGACGCGAGCGGCCGCTACAGCAACCTGATGATGGCCAACGCCGCCGTGAACTGCCTGGACCTGCCGCCCGCCTTCACCGGCCCCGAGCAGGTGGAGCGGGCCCTGCCCGCGTTCGAGAAGGCGTCCCCGGTCTTCGGCGACTACCTGGCCTGGGCCGCGCTGAGCTGCACGTACTGGCCGGTGAGGGCCACCGGTTCGGCGCATCGCATCGAGGCGAAGGGCGCCGCCCCGATCGTCGTGGTCGGCACCACCCGCGACCCGGCGACCCCCTACCGCTGGGCCCAGTCCCTGTCCCGCCAGCTGTCCTCGGCGCGCCTGCTGACCTACGTCGGCGACGGCCACACCGCCTACGGGCGCGGCAGCACCTGCATCGACACCGCGATCAACACCTACCTGCTGAACGGCACCCCGCCAAGCGTCGGCAAGCGCTGCTCCTAGCCCCGGGAAAGCCCTGCTCACAGCCCCTGCGCCCGGCCCCGGAGCCCGCCTCTCCGGGGCATGGTCAGAGCACCCCGGAAAACTGTGTAGACTTACCGACGTTGCCGATCGCACCATAATGCGAACGGCGCGCCGCCTTAGCTCAGATGGCCAGAGCAACGCACTCGTAATGCGTAGGTCTCGGGTTCGAATCCCGAAGGCGGCTCCGAAAAAGCCCCAGGTCGCGCGCTGCTGACCTGGGGCTTTTGCCTTGTCGTAACCTTGCTCGGCCCTGGCTCGCCGCCGGTGTGCGGGGCTCGGACCTCGTCCGGTGGACGAGCGGTGGACACGACTGCAAGCGCGCTGCATGGGGCTGCTGAGCAGGTCCGTCTTCGGGCAATGGCCGCCGGATCAGATCGGGGGTCGGGGGCGGGCACGCCGGGACGACGGCGCCCGATTCATCCACGCGGCGGGCCGGACTGGGGGAGTGGGTTTTTCGTCCTCTTGTTCCGCTTGTTCCGCGTTGTCGCGGGTGCTTCGCCGCGTCCCGCGGCCAGGTTCCTCGCGGGCGGGGGCGGCCCGGTGACCTCGACGTGGGCCGGACGCAGGAGTTGGTCACCGAGCCGGTAGCCGGGGCGCAGGATCTCCGTGCAGATCAGCCGGTCGGTGTTCGGGGAGACGTGATGGACCACAGCCTCGTGCCGGGCGGGGTCGAAGAGGTCGCCTTCCTGGCCGAACGCCTCCAGGCCCAGGCGTCCCAGCTGGGTCCGGAGCGTGTCCGTGATCTCCTTCAGTCCCGGGGTCATGGGCTCGTGCGCGCAGGTGCGGTCGACGGCGTCCAGGACGGGCAGCAGGGCGCGCAGGACGTTCGCCACGGCGATCTGACCTACGGCCATACGGTCCCGGCGCACCCGCTTGCGGTAGTTGTCGTACTCGGCCTTCACCCGCTGCAGGTCCTCCGTGCGTTCCTCCAGCAGACGCCGCAGCCGGTCGGGGTCGGTGTTCTGCAGCCGGCCGTTGTCCATCGTCAGCCCGCCTCCCCCTTCTCGTCGTCGACGATCTCGGCGTCCACCACCTCGTCGTCCGATCCCGAGGCGCCCGGAGCCTGCGCGCCCGTGGGCTGCTCGGCGCGCGACTGCTCGTACAGTGCCGTGCCGATCTTCTGAGCCGCCTCGGCCGCACGCTCCATGGCCTGGCGGATCGCCGCGGTGTCCTCGCCCTTGAGCTTCTCCTTCAGCTCGGCCAGCGCCGCCTCGGTCTCGCTCTTCGCGTCCGCCGGGATCTTGTCGGTGTTGTCATGGATCAGCTTCTCCGTCGAGTAGACCAGCTGCTCGGCCTGGTTGCGGGTCTCCGCCGCCTCCCGGCGCCTGCGGTCCTCCTCCGCGTGCTGCTCCGCCTCGCGGACCATGCGGTCGATGTCGTCCTTCGGCAGGGCGGAACCGCCGGTGACGGTCATCTTCTGTTCCTTGCCGGTGCCCAGGTCCTTCGCCGAGACGTGCATGATGCCGTTGGCGTCGATGTCGAAGGCGACCTCGATCTGCGGCACGCCA
>NZ_JAIQYY010000008.1:0-116790 GCF_020181035.1 Streptomyces sp. CoH27 | reverse complement strand
CGGCGGCAGACCGGTCAGCTCGAACATGCCGAGCTTCTTGTTGTACGCCGCGATCTCGCGCTCGCCCTGGTAGACCTGCACGGTCACCGACGGCTGGTTGTCCTCGGCGGTGGTGAAGATCTCCGAACGGCGGGTCGGGATCGTGGTGTTGCGCTCGATCAGCTTGGTCATGATGCCGCCCTTGGTCTCGATACCGAGGGACAGCGGGGTCACGTCGAGCAGCAGGACGTCCTTGACCTCGCCCTTGAGCACACCGGCCTGGAGCGAGGCACCGACCGCCACCACCTCGTCGGGGTTGACGCCCTTGTGCGGGTCCTTGCCGGTCAGATCCCGCACCAGATCGGTGACCGCCGGCATCCGCGTCGAACCGCCCACCAGGATCACGTGGTTGATGTCGGACACCTTGATCCCGGCATCCTTGACCGCGTTGTGGAACGGCCCCTTGCACCGCTCCAGCAGGTCGGACGTCAGCTGCTGGAACTGGGCGCGGGTGAGCTTCTCGTCCAGGTGCAGCGGACCCTCCGCGGAGGCCGTGATGTAGGGCAGGTTGATCGTGGTCTCCGAGGAGCTGGACAGCTCGATCTTGGCCTTCTCCGCCGCCTCGCGCAGTCGCTGAACTGCCATCTTGTCCTTGGACAGGTCGACGCCGTAGCCGTTCTTGAACTGCTTGACCAGGTGGTCCACGATCCGCTGGTCCCAGTCGTCACCTCCCAGGTGCGTGTCGCCGTTGGTGGCCTTCACCTCGATGACGCCCTCGCCCATCTCCAGCAGGGACACGTCGAAGGTGCCGCCGCCCAGGTCGAAGACGAGGACCGTCTGGTCGTTCTCCTTGTCCAGACCGTACGCCAGTGCCGCCGCCGTCGGCTCGTTGATGATCCGCAGGACGTTCAGTCCCGCGATCTCACCGGCCTCCTTCGTCGCCTGCCGCTGCGAGTCGTCGAAGTAGGCCGGTACGGTGACGACGGCGTCGGTGACGTCCTCCGCGAGATACGCCTCGGCGTCCCGCTTCAGCTTCTGCAGCACCCGCGCGGAGATCTCCTGTGCGGTGTACCGCTTGCCGTCGATGTCACCGTGATCCGGGAACCGCCACGCATGGTCCCCCATGTGCCGCTTGACCGAGCGGGCGGTGCGCTCCACGTTGGTCACCGCCTGCCGCTTGGCGACTTCCCCCACGAGAACTTCGCCGTTCTTGGCGAACGCCACGACCGACGGCGTGGTCCGTGCTCCCTCCGTGTTGGTGATGACGGTGGGCTCGCCGCCCTCCAGGACCGAGACCACCGAGTTCGTCGTACCGAGGTCAATACCGACCGGACGCGCCATCTGGAATCTCCCTCCTCGACCATGTCCATGCCCTGCCTGCCAGGGCCTCGTTCACCTGTGGGGCTCCCATCGGACCGGACCCGCGCGCAAGGGCGGTTCGGGGGCTGTGGTGCCGAGTACGACGACGAACCTGCGGGGCGGCCGGGGCGGTGCCGGAGCCCGGGGAGACTCGACCGGGCTGCGGTACGCGCGCTCGTACGTCTGGTCATAGGCCGCGCGCCGAAGGGGATCGCGCAGCGTCTCGTACGCCGAGCGCAGCCGCCCGAACCGTTCCGCCGTGAGGGCATCCACCCGGGTGTCGGGGCGCAGCTCCCGTACCTGACGCCGGAAGGCGGACGTGATCACCTCGACCGTGGCCGAGGGCTCCACCCCCAGCTCCTCATACAGGTCCGGCATCTCCATCCAGGCCACCTCCTCGACCGCTGTGAGCTGCGATTTCGGACCAACCTGCCTATAAGTCTAGATAAAACTTGAGTGCCCTCTTGTCAAGTCCAGCTCGACGAGGTATAGGGGTGTCGAAGGCACTCCGGGCTCCCGGAGCCCGGACCGGCGAAGTGCCGACGAACCGGTGCCCACCAGGCGAAAGGAGCTGAACGATGGTGCTCATCCGCACGGACCCCTTCCGGGACCTCGACCGGCTCACCCAGCAGATGTTCGGCACCCTCGCCCGGCCGGCCCCCATGCCGAGGGACGCTTACCGGAGCGGGGACGCCTTCATCGTCCACTTCGACCTGCCCGGCGTCGACCCGGACACCGTCGATCTCGACGTCGAGCGCAACGTCCTGACCGTGCGGGCGGAGCGACTCGGCCCGGACGCCAAGGAAGCCGACCTGCTCGTGGCCGAGCGGCCGCACGGCGTCTTCAGCCGTCAGCTGTTCCTGGGCGAGTCGCTCGATCCGGAGAAGATCAGCGCGAAGTACGACGCGGGCGTGCTCACCCTGCACATCCCGGTGATGGAGGAGGCCAGGCCGCGCCGCATCGAGATCAGCCGGGGAGACGAAGAGGCCAGGCAGATCACGAGCTGACCGCCGCGAAGAGACGAGCGGCAGAAAGGAGGGACGAACCGTACAGGTACCCAGGACAGCGGTAAGGCCGCCGCACGTGGTGCAGCGCCTCCCGTGCGGCGGCCCGACGACGGGCATCGAGCGGCGGGAGACGGAGCAGACCATGGCTCTGTTCCTGGCGTCGCACAGGGAGCACGGGCTGGGCCGTGAGGGAGACCAAGGGGGAACTCGACACCACGACCGCCCACCAGCTGCGTGACGTCGTGGCAGACGTGACCAGGCGGCACACGCACTCCCCCCACCTGATCGCGGACCTGTCCGAGCTGGCCTACGCCGATGCCGAGGCACTGAGCACCCTCATGTCCATCCGCACCCCGCTGCGCGAGGACCAAGGGGAACTGCGGCTGGTCTGTCCCGAAGGGCGGGTCGTGCGGATCCTCCAGGGCAGCAAAGTCGCCCGGGTCATGCCCCTCCACGCCACGCTCGCCGCAGCCCTCGCCGCACCACGAGCCCTCTCCGCCGACCGGACAGGAGGTGCCGGGCAGTGATCACCGAACTTGCCGTCGAGCGTGTCGAGTTCACCTGCGGCATGTGCTGGCACCGCTGGAGCGTCGACTACGACGTCCAGCGTTACCGGGACGCCCTCGACGCCGAGTGGGAGTACTTCTACCGGGACAACACGGCCGTCCCGTCCCCCTACACCCCGGCCGGCGCCCCACCCTGCGAACACTGCGGCCGGCGCTGGGTCGGCCGCCTCGTGGCGCGGCGCCCCATCCCCTTGTCGGGCGACACGGAAGCTCCTCGCAGCCGCGTCCCGGCCAAGGGAGCCCACCGTCCCGAGCGCCACACCGCCCCCTTCCTGCAGGCGACCGGTCACCCCCAACCGGAGCGCGACGAACGAGCGGCTCGTCCGCCGGAGCAGCGACCGTGATCCCCACGGCTGTGCGAAGGCCGTGGACCTCCTCGCATGCAGCAGCGGGGCGGGCTGCGGCGGGCACATTCGGTCGCTGCGGCTCCGCGGCCCGCCGATGATCGACGCCGCATGGAGGAGCCGACCGTCATGGAGTGGTTCACCAACGCCGACTACTGGTTGAGCCGGCTGGTTTTCCAGCGGGGCCTCGCCGTGCTCTACGGTGTCGCTTTCGTCAGCTCCGCCCTGCAGTTCAAGGCGCTGATCGGCGAGCGGGGACTGCTGCCGGTTCCGCGGTTCGTGGCGTCCGTGCCCTTCCGGCGGGCACCGAGCATCTTCCAGTGGCACTACTCGGACCCCTTCTTCGCCGTCGTCGCCTGGACCGGCGCGGCCCTGTCCGCCGCTGTCGCGGCGGGTGCGGCGGACCTGGTGCCGCTGTGGGCGGCGATGCTGATGTGGTTCACCCTGTGGGCGCTGTATCTGTCCATCGTCAACGTGGGGCAGACCTGGTACGCCTTCATGTGGGAGATGCTCCTGCTGGAGGCCGGCTTCCTCGCGATCTTCCTCGGCAACGACGAGGTCGCCCCGCCGGTGTTCGTGCTCGGGCTGCTGATCTGGCTGCTGTTCCGGCTGGAGTTCGGCGCGGGACTGATCAAGCTGCGCGGCGACCGCTGCTGGCGTGACCTGACCTGCCTGTACTACCACCACGAGACCCAGCCGATGCCGGGTCCGCTCAGCTGGTTCTTCCACCACCTGCCCCGGCCGGTGCACCGGGCAGAGGTCGCGGCCAACCACCTCGCGCAGCTGGGCGCCCCGCTCGCCCTGTTCGCCCCACAGCCCGTGGCCGGCTGGGCGGCAGCCTTCATCGTCGTCACCCAGCTGTGGCTGGTGGCGTCCGGCAACTTCGCCTGGCTGAACTGGCTGGCCGTCCTGCTCGCCGTGTCCGCGATCGACGACGTGCGCGCCGCACACCTCCTGCCCCTGCCCGAACAGCCACCGGCCTTCGCCGCGACCCCCGCCTGGTACGCGGGCCTGGTGCTCGTCATGACCGCCCTGGTCGCCGTCCTCAGCTACTGGCCGGTCCGCAACCTGTTCTCCTCCCACCAGCGGATGAACGTCTCCTTCAACCCGCTGCACCTGGTCAACACCTACGGGGCGTTCGGCAGCGTCAGCCGCGTCCGCTACGAGGTGGTGATCGAGGGTACCGACGAGCCGGACCTCACCGATGAGACGCAGTGGAAGGAGTACGAGTTCAAGGGCAAGCCGGGCGACAGACGGCGGCTGCCGCCGCAGGTGGCGCCGTATCACCTGCGGCTCGACTGGCTGATGTGGTTCGCCGCGCTTTCGCCCGCGTACGCCGGCGAATGGTTCGTGGCCCTCCTCGTCCGCCTCCTGGACAACGACGCCGCCACCCTGCGGCTCCTGCGCCGCAATCCCTTCCCCTCGGCCCGCCCCACCTTCCTGCGCGCCCGCCTCTACGCCTACCGCTTCACCACCTGGTCAGAGCTCCGCCGGACCGGCACCTGGTGGCACCGCACCCTGGTGCAGGACTACCTGCCACCCGTCACAAGCGCGGAGACCACCGAGCCCCGCTCACCGGCCACCTCACGGATCCCGCACTGAATTCCGCGAAGGGAGGAGCGTACAGAACTGAATGCCAGGGAGTTCCTGGTCGAGCGCCGGCAGCGCGGTGATCTCCCGAAGGCGGACGACGGTCGTTCTGCGCCGCGTGGCGGATCCGGCGATCCTGGAGATGTGGCAAGCGGGACACCCGGGAGCGGCCACACCGCCTCGCACGGTGAACCGCGGACCGACTGTTCGGGGGCGATCTACGGCGCGCTCCTGGCCGCGTCCGTGGTGGCAGGGGCCGGAGCGGTCGGCGTGTTTCCCCGCGCCGCCCTCGTGGTCCTTCTCCTCGTGACCGGCATCGTGTTCTGGGCCACGCACGTCTATGCCCGCCTGGCCGGCGAGCGGATCCACGGGCAGCGCTTGACCTGGGACGAGATAGGCCGCACGGCCCGCCGTGAGTGGCCGATGGTCCAGGCTGCCGTACCCCCGGCCATCGCCGTGGTGATCAGCCCTCTGCTGGGGCTGGGTCTCGCCGGGACGGCGTGGTTCGCCCTGGGTGTCGCCCTGGCCGAGCAGGTCGCCTGGGCGACCGTCGCCGCCGCGCGAGCCGGCGCGTCGCGTCGGCAGGCCGTGATCTCCGGGCTGGCGAACCTCTTGTTCGGCCTGATCATTGTCGTCGCCAAGACGGTGGTCCATCACTGACCGCTTGGCCAGAAACTTCCGTCCGAGGCTTTCCTTCCGGGGTAGGTGAACACCTACCCCGGAAGTAGGTTTCGGCCCATGGTGCCTGCACGTCCCCTCGCAGCAGCATGATCTCCAGGCCACAGCGCGTGGCCTGGATGACGAGACAGGGGGGCGGATATGTGGCCGTTTCCGGTGCACGGGGCGGCGCCCTGGCCGGCGGGCGTGCTCGTGACGTTGACCGCGGTCTGCGCCGTGCTGGCCTTCAGGGCGGAGCAGGCGCGGGACCGGTCGGGGCGCATGGTGCGACCGGTTGGGCGGATCGGGTGGCCGGTCGTGGCGGGGCTGGTGGGTACGGCGGCGTACGGCAGTGTGCCTGCTCTGCTGTTCGCCCTGCACAACTCCACCGGAGGGGCCGGCTACGTCGTCACCGTGCCGGATCTGGAACCCGGCGGGCTGCTTCCGGCGGCGCTGCTGATGGCCGGCCTGCTGGCCACCGTGCTGCTCCGCTCGGCGCGCGCCCCCAGGCGGTGGGTGCTGCCCGTGGTCGGGGCGGTGACCGGGGAACTGCTGGAATGGACGTACTGGCTCACGCACTCCGCTGCCGGCTATGGGCGGACATCGCTGAACGTCCTGGTGGGCTGTGTGAGTGTCCCGCTGCTCGCTGCCTTCGCCGGTGCGGCTCTGCTCCGGATCGCGAACGGCAGGCCCGCGCGTCTGGCCGGAGCCGACGCGCCGAGGTCCGCGCGCTGGGCCCTGCTGCTGCCCGCCGTCGTGGTGATGACCGGTGACCTGCTCGGCCTCGATCTGTGGCAGTCCGCGTCACCGGGCACCGGGATCGGGCCGGCAGTGGCGGGTTACCTGGTGGGGCTGGCGCTGTTGGCGGCCGTCGTGGCCGGACTGGTGCGGTGGCCGAGGGCGGCGGCGAACCTGGCTGTCCTGGGTCTGGTGGGGATCGGGGTGTACGACGTCGCCCAGAGCGGGTTCGGGCAATCCCTGGTGGTGGTGCAGAAGTTCGGCTCCCCGCGCGGGCCGGCGCCGTTGCTCCCCGTGGAGACGGCTCACCATGCGTCGGTCCTCGGCGGCATCCAGGGGGCGGTGCTGCTGGCCCTGGGGCTGTGGCTGCTGCCGCTGACCGTGTTGCCGGACGCCCGGCGGCTGTTGGGACGGGGGCCGGACCCGGCGCTGGCCCGGCGGGTGCGGGAGCTGACCGAGACGCGGGCCGAGGCGGTCGGCTCCGCGGCCGCGGAGCTGCGCAGGATCGAGCGAGACCTGCACGACGGCGCACAGGGACGGCTGGTCACCATCGGGATGAACCTCCGGGTCGCGGAGGAGATGATCCACAGCGATCCGCACGAGGCCGCCGCACTCGTCGTGGAGGCCCGCGTCGCCTCGGCGGCGGCACTGGCGGAACTGCGCGGCCTGATCCGGGGGATGCACCCGCCGATGCTGGCCGACCGGGGTCTGGGGGAGGCGGTCCGGGCGCTCGCGCTGGACCTGCCCCTGCCGTGCGAGACCGAGATCGACCTGCCCGAACGGCTCGCCGCACCGCTGGAGTCGGCCTGCTACTTCGCCGTCGCCGAGGTGGTCACCAACGCCGTCCGGCACGCCTCGGCGCACGGACTCCAGATCCGCATGGCCCGCACGGACGGGCGCTTGCGCATCGAGGTGGTCGACGACGGGGTGGGCGGCGCGGATCCCGCCCGGGGCACCGGGCTGGCCGGGGTGGAGCGACGGCTGGCGGCCTTCGACGGCATCCTGGCGGTCAGCAGCCCGCCCGGGGGGCCGACGATCGTGGTCATGGAGGTGCCGTGCGCGTAGTCGTCGCGGAGGATCTCTTCCTGCTCCGGGAGGGGCTGGTCAGGCTCCTCAAGGCGCGTGGGTTCGAGATCGTGGCGGCCACCGACAGCGCGCCGGGTCTGCTCGGCGCGCTGCTGGAGTTCCGGCCGGACCTCGCGATCGTGGACATCAGGCTGCCGCCGACCCACACCGACGACGGGCTCCGCGCGGCGCTGTCCGCCCGGGAGCGGATACCCGGGCTGCCGATCCTGCTGCTCTCGCAGTACGTCGAGCAGATCTACGCCCAGGAGTTGCTCGCCGACCAGGCCGGAGGGGTCGGTTATCTGCTCAAGGACCGGGTGTTCAGCGACGACCAGTTCGTCGACGTGATCCGTACGGTCGCCGCGGGCGGCACGGTCATGGACCCCGAAGTGGTCACCAAGCTGCTCGGCCGCCGCAGCCGTGGCGAACCCGGGCCGCTCTCCAGGCTCACCGAGCGGGAACGCCAGGTGCTTGAGCTCATGGCCGAGGGACGCTCCAACAGCGCCATCGCGAACCGGCTCTTCATCAGTGAGAAGGCCGTGTCCAAGCACAGCACCGGCATCTTCGCCAAGCTGGAGCTCGCCCCCTCCGACGACGACAACCGCCGGGTGCTGGCCGTGCTCGCCTACCTCATGTCCGCGCCGGGGGACGGCGGCATTCCCCCGTGCCACTGAGCTGATCAATACCGAAGCGTTGCCGGGCCGGGCCGACGGCCCGAGCGCCGGGCGTAGTCCGGTGCTGCCCCAAAACCCTGTGCTGCCCACAACTCCAGGGAGGGTCCGTGACGACCACGCCGTTCAGGAACCGAGAAGGAATGACGCCGCACCTCGTCGACGCTTCCCGTCGAACCCAGTTCGGCGCCCCGCAGCCCGGGTGGTGCGGATCCGGCAGGCGTACCCGCTCGCCTTCCCTTCTTCGACCTGCACCTGCGCCACAGTCGAGAGCCCCTGCCCGGGGGCCCGAGTGGCCGCCGTGACGAACCCCCACCAGCCCCCTCCGGAGAGGGGGAAGACGGCGTCCGACTTTCCTAGGCGTCTGCTCGCGGACGGATGATGTCGGTGCCCACCCAGGGCCGGAGAGGCTCGGGTACGACAACGGAGCCGTCGGGCTGCTGGTTCTGTTCCAGGATGGCCGGGAGGAGGCGGCTGGTGGCCAGACCGGAGGCGTTGAGGGTGTGGACGAACTCCGTGTTCTTCCCGCCCTCGGGGCGGTAGCGGATGTTGGCACGGCGGGCCTGATAGTCGCCCGCCCAGGACGCGGAGGAGACCTCCTTGTACGTGCCGATGCTCGGGATCCAGACTTCGACGTCGTACGTCATCTTCATGCTGGCGCTGGCGTCCCGCGCCGCGAGCAGCGACGTCTGGTAGTGGAGACCGAGCTTGCGCACCAGGTCCTCCGTGCGCTGCACCAGCTCGTCGAGCGCGGCGGGTCCGCCCTCGGGGGTGACGAACTGGAACATCTCGACCTTGTTGAACTGGTGGCCGCGGATCGTTCCGCGTTCCTGTGTTCCGTGGCTGCCGGATTCCCGTCGGTAACAGGGCGTGTAGGCGAACGCCTTGATGGGCAGCCGGTCGTTCGGGATGATCTCGTCCCGGTACACGTTCACGATGGCCGTCTCGGAGGTGGGCAGCAGGAACGAGCCGCGTTCCCCGTCCTCCGTCCGAAGGTGGAAGACGTCGTCGTAGAACTTCGGGAACTGGCCCGCCGCGTAGCCCGCTTCCTCCGTCAGCAGGTGCGGGGGAAGCATGAACTCGTAGCCCGCGGCGAAGTGTTCACGGCAGAAGAAGTCGATGAGGGCCCATTCCAGGGCCGCGCCCAGCCCGGTGTACAGCCAGTGGCCGCTGCCGCCCAGCTTGGCGCCGCGCGCGTAGTCGACGAGTCCCAACCGGGTGCTCAGCTCGACGTGGTCCAGTGCCCCCGGGCCGAGGTCGGGCTGCTCACCCCAGGTGCGTACGACCTGGTTGGCCTCCTTGCCGCCGGCCGGCGTCTGCTCGGCCGGCAGATTCGGAAGCTCCGCCATCAGGTCATGCAGCCGGCTCTCGGTCTCCGTCAGCTCGGTCTCGATGGCCGCGATGCGGTCGCCCAGCTCGGAGGCCGCTCGCTCCAGCGCCGCCGTCTCCTGGCCTCGTGCGCGCAGCGAACCGATCTCCTTGGACTGCCGCTTGCGCTCGGCGCGTGCGTCCGCCGCGTCCGCCACGAGCCGGCGCCGGTGCCGGTCGGCCTCCAGCACCGGCTCCAGGTCCACCTTGTCCATGCGTTTCAGGAGCGCTTCCCGTACGGCCTCCGGGTCCTTCCTGATCAGACCGATGTCGAGCATATTGTTTGAGCCTCCTGAACGCTTTCTCGCATGGGGGGATTTCGAAGTCCGCAGCGGGACGGAGTCCCGGACGGCTGTCACCAGTTCATGATGCGGCCTCGGTGGCGGCCGGCCTCTCGGTTTCCGCTGTCGAGGGGGCCTGCCCGCCACTCACCTTGGCGACCAGCCGCGAGCGCGGTGCCCGCCGCGAAGGCGGCCCTCGCCGGCGATGGTCGTGCTGCTCCTGCGGTTCGTCGGCCTCAGCGCGGTGCGGAGCGGGACGGGTTGACCCCCGACTGGGCCATGGTGATCACGCCGATCGCCAGGAGGAAGCCCCAGAACCCCCGGAGAACAGCGCCGCCGTACCGGCCAGGGACAGCCCGATGCCGACCTGCCCTGCGGGCACCGCGAGCCGCTCGACGTAGATGCTCACGCTCGCGGTGAGAAACGCGCCGGATCCGAGCGCGTCCAGGGCGGAGGCGACCGCCAGTTGTCTCGCCGGTCCCTGCGGAACGCTGCGGGCCAGGCCGGAGATCCGGGATCCGGCGCCGGCGTCGATGCTCATGAACCACCCTCCTCAACTCGTGGGAGCCCGTCCGGCTCATGAATGGGAGAAAGCTGAGGTAGGCGTGCTGGAGGCGCTGGGGCTCGACTCGCCGGCCGAGCGGTTTTACAAGGCGATGCTCGCGCATCCGGAAGAGGGCGTGGCGGGGCCGGCCGCAATCACCGGCCTGCCCGAGTTGGAGATCCGTCACGGCCTCGATCACCTCAGCGCGCTGTCCTTGATCTATCCGTCCGAGCAGCAGGAGAGTGGATTCCGGACGCTGAGTCCCGACGCGGCGGTGGGCCTCGTCCTTGCGCGCCAGCAGTCCGACCTGACGGCGGCGCAGATGCGGCTCGCGGCGTCCAGGGCGGCCGCCGCTCAGTTCGTCGCGGAGTGCTCGACGCTGGGCGCCCCGCGGGGTGAGCCGGATTCCGAGCGGCTGATCGGAGTGGAGGTCGTCCGGGAACGGCTGAGCCGCCTCGGCGCGTCAGCGGAGCGTGAGGTCATGACGTTCGCTCCCGGCGGCGCCCATGCGCCGGAGGATCTCAGGGCGAGCCGCGCTCATCCGGAACAAGGGAACGATCGCGGCCCTGTGCGCCCTCTTCGAGTCGGTCTGGGCCACGGCGACACCTCTGGGCGACGAGCGCTCCCTGGATGACCGAGGCCACGCTGTCCGGCGCGGCTGGCTCCCCCTGCACTCATGGCCTGCCTCGGAAACTCATCAGAGGCTGTCGTGGCACCGCGGGAGCCTTCTGCCGCTGGGGGACGAGGAGGTCCGCGGTGGCGATCAGCAGGGCGGCGCAGGTGAGGGCGGCGGCGGCGTAGAGGCTGTGGCTGGTGGCGTGGGGGAAGTCGCCGTGGGTCGTGGCCAGCCGGTTGTAGAAGAGGGTCGCGGCGACGGCGGTGCCCAGGGAGGTGCCGATGCGCTGGCCGGTCTGCAGCACGGCGGCGGCCGTACCGCTGCGGGCGGGGGGTACGTCGGCGAGGGCGAGCGTCTGGTTGGGGCCGATGACCAGGCCGCTGCCCAGGCCGGCGAGGAGCAGGGGGCCGAGGACGTAGAGCCAGATGTCGCCGTGCGGGTGGTGGCCGACGACGGCGGCGGTGCCGCCGAGCCCGAGCGCTACGGCGGTGATCCCGGCGATCACCATGGGCCGGCCGAAGCGGAACACGGCCCGCCCGCCCAGGGT
The DNA here is from genome assembly GCF_020181035.1 of Streptomyces sp. CoH27. GTDB lineage: Bacteria > Actinomycetota > Actinomycetes > Streptomycetales > Streptomycetaceae > Streptomyces > Streptomyces camelliae. The sequence goes on along the minus strand of NZ_JAIQYY010000008.1, from coordinate 105,458 downwards.
GGAGGTGAGCGCTGAACCGAGGGCGAAGGGCAGCCCGGTCGCGCCGGCCTGCAGGGCCGAGTAGCCGTGGCCCTGTTGGAGGTAGAGGGTCAGGACGAGCAGGAGGCCGGTGTAGCCGGCGAAGTACACCGTGCCGACGGTGCCGCCGGCGCTGAAGGAGCGGGCGCGCAGCAGCGAGAGGTCGACCAGTGGATCGCGGCCCGTGCGTCGCCACATCGTCTCCCATGCGACGAAGCCGACGAGCAGCCCCGCCGCGAGGCCGAACAGCCACCAGCGCACCGACGCGGCCCGCTGCTCCTGCTCGATCATCGGCAGCAGGACCGCGGCGACGGCTCCGCCCAGCAGCACGACGCCCACCAGGTCCAGCGCCCGGCCGGTGCGCCGCGGTGCCGTCCTCGGCAGGCACACCACGCCCAGGACCAGGGCCAGCAGGCCGATGGGCAGATTGACCAGGAACACCCAGCGCCAGCCGCTGTGCACCCCGGCCGCCTGGATCAGCAGGCCGCCGGCGAGCGGGCCGACGGCCGTGGAGATCGCGATGGAGGCGCCGTACAGGCCGAAGGCGCGGCCCCGCTCCGGGCCGCGGAAGAGCTGCTGGATCATGCCGATGACCTGCGGGTTGAGCAGTCCGCCCGCCACGCCCTGGAGCAGGCGCGCGACGACCAGCCAGGTGGGGTTCGGCGAGAGGGCGCACAGTGCGCTCACCGCGGCGAAGAAGGCCAGTCCGCCCAGGAACATGGGCTTGCGCCCCAGGACGTCCCCGAGCTTTCCCGCCGGCACCAGCGCGAGACCGAAGGTGAGGGTGTATCCGGAGATCACCCAGGACACGTCCGCCGGGGAGGCGCCGAGGCCTCGCTGCATGGAGGGCAGGGCGACGTTGACGATGCTGACGTCGAGCAGGGTCATGAACCCCGCGATCAGACAGACCGCCAGGGCCCGCCAGCGGCGCGGGTCGGGAGCCCCGGGGGCGTCGGCGGGGGAGTGCTGACTGCTGCGTTCTTCCATGTTTACACCGTACACTCCGTCGCTTACGCCGTAAATTCAAGCTAACGTTGTACGCATGGATGCCCCCGACCGAGCCGATGCCTCGATGTCCGTCTGGGAGCGGATGGCCCAGCCCCCGCCGGCCCCCCGCCCGGTGCTCACGCACGCGCGGATAGTGGTCGCCGCCCTGCGGATCGCGGACGCCGACGGCCTCGACGCCGTCTCCATGCGGCGCCTGGCGACGGAGCTGGGTGTCTCCGCGATGACCTGCTACCGGTACGTCTCCGGCAAGGACGACATCATCGAGCTCATGCTCGACCGGGTCCGGGCGGAGATGCTGCTGGAGCAGCCGAGCGCGTACTGGCGGGAGGTGCTGCGGGCCTCGGCGCTGCGCTTCCGCCAGGTGGTGCTGCGGCATCCGTGGATGACGGAGGTGCCCGGCCGCATCCTGTTCGCCCCCACGCCGGCCCATCTCGCCCTCATGGAGCAGCAGTTCACCGCGCTGGACGGCCTCGGCCTGTCCGGGGAGCAGATGGCCGACATCACCCGGGCCGTCACGGCGTACACCCGGGCCAGCACCCACGACGAGATCGCCCGCGAGCGGCTGCGCGCCCCGGAAGGCTGGAGCAGCGGCCAGGAAGCCCGCAAGGCGAACCTGGCCCGCCTGTCGTTCCTGCTGGAGGGCGGCGACTACCCGGTCTACCAGCGCTACGTCCGCGAGGCCTCGCCCCACGACGACGACAACGCCCGCTTCGAGTTCGGCCTCGACTGTCTCCTGGACGGCATGGCCGCCCGCCTGAACCTGCCGGGGCGACCGCCTCGCTGAGTGTGCCCCGGTCACCGCCCCCGCAGTATCCGCGCCGGGCGTTCCGGTGCGGTCGGGCGCGGCTGCCCCTCGCGTGGGTAGCCGGGCGACACCTCGTGGTGGGGGACGCCGTCGACCTGGAGCACACCGGGGATGTGCAGATGGCCGTGGACGATCGCCGCCGCCCGGAAGCGGCGGGGCCAGTCGGCGGTCGCCTCGGTCCCGCACCACGGAGCGAACTCCGGCCGCCGCAGCGCCTGGACGGGTGCGCGCACCAGGGGGAAGTGGTCGACGAGCACGGTCGGAAACCCCTCGTCCACGCGTTCCAGGCGCGCCCGGATGGTCCCGAGGCGCGCCCGGCACCACGCCGAGCGGCTCGGGTGGGGTTCCGGGTGCAGCAGGAACTCGTCCGCGCAGACCACCCATGCCTCCTCCGCGAGGGCCGGCGCCTCCTGTCCGTCCCGGGCGCCGGCGGGCAGGAAGCTGTAGTCGTACAGGACGAACAGCGGGGCGACGACGACCGGGCCGGCGGCGCTCTCCCGGACGGGGTACTCGTCCTCGGGGGTGAGTACGCCGAGCCCCCGGCACAGGTCCACGAGATAGCCGTAGCGCGCCTCGCCGCGCAGCTGCACCGGATCGTCGGACGGCGTCCACGGTTCGTGGTTGCCCGGTGTCCGGACGACCTTCTCGAAGCGGCCGGCGAGCAGGGCGAGCGCCCAGGCGATGTCCTCGATCCGCTCGCCGACGTCCCCGGCGACCAGCAGTCAGCCGCCGGGGGAGTCAGGCGTCAGCTTCTCCAGGATCCTCCGGTTCTCCCGATGCCCGATGTGCAGATCGCTGACGGCCAGGAGGTGCGGTCGGCTCATGGGTGCCCGGGGCCCGCGAAACGCGTGGGACGGAAGGCCGCCAGCTCCGGCGCCTCCCGCCCGTCGACGAGTTCGCCCGTGACGAGCCAGGCGAGGTACGGGGCGAGCGTGACCCCGCTGTGGGTGACCAGCGCGTAGAGCCCCGGCAGCGGCTTGGTGAAGCCCGCCACGGTGAGCCCGTCCGCCGGCAGCGGCCGGACACCCACCCGCACACGCTCGACCGGGACGTCCGCGAAGGCCGGGAAGACCTTGCGGGCGCGGTCGATGAGCATCGGGCCGAGACCGAAGATGCCGTGGTCGGTCCGGGGCACGCGGGAGCCCGCGCCGTCGCCGCCGAGGACCACGCGCCCGCCGGGGGCGGGCCGCAGACCCATGTCCGGCGTGTGCAGGATCCGGCGCAGCGGCACGCGCAGCGCGGCCGTGTCGGCGAGGCCGCCCACCGCGGTGTACCGCTCGTCGCCGGGTGCGCGCAGCCGCCGGTCGCCCTCCTCGACCAGGGGGACGGTGACGCCGGAATCCGCCAGCAGCCGCCCGGTGGCCGCGCCCGCGGCGCACACGACCTGGTCGGCCAGGATCTCCTCGCCGTCCGCGAGGACGACCTTGGTGCGCGCACCGGACTGCTCGAAGCGCGCCACCGGGCAGTGCGCGCGGACCTCGGCGCCGACCGCCACGGCGTCGTCGAGCAGGTCGGCGACCATGCGCTCGGTGTCGACCCAGCCCTCGTCCGGGAACCAGGCCGCGTCCAGCACCCGGTCGGGGTCGATGACCGGGTCGAGCCCGGCGGCCTGCCGGCCCGTGATCCGCTCGGCCCGGTAGCCGCGCTCGGTGAGGTCGGCGACGACGGCGTCGAGGGCGGCGGAGGAGGCCGCGTCGGTGGCGATCTCCACGTTCCCCACCGGGTGGAACCAGCGGCGGCCGGCGGCGGTCTCCGCCAGGCGGTGGTACTCGGCGAGGCCCTCGGCGTTGAGCCGGAAGTACGCCTCGGGCTTCTTCTTCTGGGCGTTGGCCCAGGCGAACGTCGAGGCGCTGGCTCCCGTGCCGGGCGCCGCCGCGTCGAGCAGGGTCACAGGGACCGCTCGCACGGCCAGCGCGTGCGCCACGCTCGCGCCGAGCAGTCCGCCGCCGACGATCACCACGCGGGGTGTGTTCATACCGGAGCACCTTCCTCGGTCCAGGTCTTGGTGGACATGGGCATCTGGGCGACCGGACGGTCCCCGCCGGTCAGATTGACCAGCGCGACCGAGTCCCGGGCCAGGGCACCCGTCTCGGCGGCCCGCAGCACGCCGGCGAATGCCGTGGCGCTGGCGAAGCAGACACGGACGCCGGCCGTGTCGACGAGCATCTGTCGCGCCCGCCGGATCCGGTCCTCCTCGGCGGCGAGGATCCGCCCGCCGCTCTGCAGACACAGATCCCTGATGTACGGGTAGGTGCCGGTCGGGTCGCCGCGCAGGATCGCGTAGGCCAGGCCCGTCGGGTTCCTGATCACATGGTGCGGGGCGATCCGTTCGGCGCCCTCGCCGAACGCGTGCGCCATGGGGGCGCAGCTCGCCTGCTGTACGGCCATGAAGGCGGGCACCTTGCTCAGGCGCCCCAACTCCCGGTATTCCACCGCTCCCTTGAAGGCGCCGAGCAGGCCCATGCCGCTGCTGACGGCCTGGAAGACGAAGTCCGGCTCGACCGGCATCTGGTCGAACGCCTCCAGGTAGGCGAGCTTCAGTCCTTCCCGGCGGGCCAGGTTGAAGAAGCCGCCTTCCCAGAACAGACCGCTCTCCCGCGCGAACCGTTGGGCGACCTTGCCGGCCGTGACGAACTCGCCGTCCACGACGTGCGTGGTCACGTTCGGGTGGTCCGGGTAGTTGAGGCGGTTGACGAACTCGCGGCCGACGAAGATGTGGAGGGTGAAGCCGGGGAACAGCCCGGCCGCCCGTGCGTAGGCGGTGGAGGTGTTGCCGGTGGAGGACAGCACGAGTTCACGGACACCCAGTTCGGCGAAGCGGGACAGGCACAGGGAGGCCACCCGGTCCTTGGTCGACCGGGTCGGGTTGACCGACTCGTCCTTGAAGAACAGCCGTCCGATCCCGAGAGCGGCGGCGAGTTCCGGCACCTCGAAGCAGGGGGTGTTGCCCTCCCCGCCCCAGCGGGCCGACGCCCGGTCGCGCAGCGGCAGCAGGGAGAAGTAGTGCTGGAGCGGGTCCGGTCCCTGACGAGACTGGGGTACGGCCGCCTGGTCCAGGTCGTAGAACGCGTCCAGGGCGCCGTCACAGGCGGTGCAGCGGGTGCGCGGTGATTCGGGGTGCTCCTTGCCGCACAGCAGGCAGAAGTAGCGGACCAGCTTGTCCGGTCCGGTCGCGGAGCCGCGTATCTTGCGGATCAAGCTCTCGTAGTTTCCGGTGATGGCTGACAATGGCCTCATCCTTCGGTGACGTGAGGAGAGCGGAGGGCGCCGGCGCGGTCACTCGGCCGAGAGCGGCTCGCCGTCCGCGGAGCCGGCGTGCAGACCGCGCTCGCGTACGAGGCGGCGGTCCACCTTGCCGCTTTCGTTGACCGGGAACTCCCGCCAGCGCACGAAGCGGACCGGTGCGTGCGTCGGTGTCATCACCCGTGCCACGTGCTCCCGGAGGGCCTCGTGGCCGGGCGGGCTGTCGGGCCGCAGGACCACGGCGGCGTGCAGTTCCTCGATCAGATCGGACCGCCGGTGGGCGTACACATGGGCGTCGATCACGCCCCGGTGCCCGACCAGCACCTTCTCCACCTCGCTGGGGTGGACCTTCGTGTCGTGGACCTTGACGACGTCGTTCATCCGGCCGCTCAGCCGCAGGTAGCCGTCCTCGCCCAGGCTGCCGTAGTCCCCGGTGTGCACCCAGCCCTCGCGCAGCACCCGGGCGGTCAGTTCGGGGTCGCCGGCGTAGCCCTCCATGGCGAGCGGGCTGCGGACGACCACCTCGCCGGTCTCCCCGCGGGGCAGTTCCCGGCCGGTGGCGGGGTCCTGGACGACGACCTCCAGGCCGGGCCTCGGCCGTCCCACGGTGGACAGCAGCTCGGGTACGTCGTGGTCGGCCGCGGTGAGCATGGCGATCTGGCCGGTCTCGGTGGTGCCGTAGGAGTGGTGGAGCACTCCGGGGAACACCTTGACGGCCTCGCGCACCCGCTCCGGGGAGGCGGGGCAGCCCACGTACAGCAGGCGGCGCAGCGAGGACAGGTCGGCCCGGTGCACATCGGGGTGGTTGACGAGTTCGTAGAACTGCGGGACGCCCATCAGGGTGTCGGTGACGCGGTACCGCTCGATGTCCGCGAGGAGGGAGCGTGGGTCGAAGCCGGTGCGCAGCACCACGCTGCCGCCGGCGGCGACGGCCGTGTCCACCAGCAGGCCGCCGGTGTGCGTGACGGCGCTCATCGCCAGGAAGACCTTGGGAGTCACTGTGGCGGACTCCTTCAGCACGACCGTGTTCCAGGCCGCGAAGGGCTTGATCACGCCCTTCGGCCGGCCGGTGCTGCCGCTGGTGTAGATCACCAGGGCGCGTGCGGGAACGCGCGGGGAGAAGCCCGGGGGCGGGCCGTCAGCCGGGTGGTCGCCGGCGCTCACCGGTCCGTGGACGGGCGCGCCGAGCCGGCACATGCCGACGCCGTCGGGCAGCAGGGCACGGATCCGCTCGGCCTCCTCGCGCTGTGCCGCGTCGTGGACGAGGACGCGTGCCCCGCACTCGCCGGCCATCCGGGCGCGGGTCTCGGTGTCCAGCCGGTGCGTGGTGGTTCCGTGATTGGCCCCGGACACGGCGACGAGGGTCGCGCCCATGAGGTGCACGGCGTACCGGGTCGCCAGCAGCCACGGGCTGTTCACCTCCGTCAGGACCGCCACGGCGGAGCCCTCACGGACGCCGAGTTCGGTCAGCGCGCCGACGACGCGCAGCACCGCCGCCCGCAGTTCGGAGCTGGAGATGACGTTCTCGCCCCAGTGGACGACGGGGCGTTCGCTCAGGGCGAGCCGGTCGAGGACGCGGACGGCGTAGTGCGCTGGTTCCGTGCTCCCGCCGGCCGTGCTCGCGGTGCTTGTCATGGTGTGGCTACCGTTCCTCGGCTGGTTGGGGTGGGGGTCGGGGCGGGATGCCGGGCAAGCGGACGTCCGGGGAGGTAGACGCCCTGTCCGGTGAGGGCGGCCGCCGGGGCGCCGGTCAGGAGGGCGGCCTGGTCGGCGAGGTGCTCCGGGTAGCTCCCGGGGTCCGCCGGGGGTGCCGTACCGACCGGTGGGCGGGTGCCGGGGCGCAGTGCGGCCGGTGCGACGAAGTGGACGCTGATGCCGAAAGGCGCCAGCTCCGGTGCCACGGACGCGGTGAACCCGGCCAGTCCGGCCACCAGCGTCCGGCCGGTGTCCCCGGCCGTCCGCTCGGTGCGCGGGGCACGGGCGACGTTGACGATCCGGCCCCCGCCGCCGCGCAGCATCTCCCCGGCGGCGGCCCGGTTGGTGACGAACAGGGTGCGCAGGGCCCGCCGTACCGGGGCGTATCGCGCCGCGCCGGCGGTGACGTCGGCCCCCTGGCTGTCGTCCTCCTCGTCGGGGCCGGTGCCGATGCAGGTCAGCAGCATGCCGGGCCTGCCGAGATCGGAGCGGATCCGGGCGAGCGCGGCGGAGAAGGCCTCCGTGTCGGCCGGGTCCGCCTCGATCGCGGTGCACCGCCGGCCGACGGCGGTGAGCCGCCGCAGCGTCTCGTCGGCGGACGCGGGGCCGGGGTCCACGAGCGCGATGTCCAGGCCGCTCTCGGCGAGCCGGACGGCGGCGGCCGGTCCCGTGCCCTCGGCCGTGCCCACGAGTACGGCGACGGGGTTCATGGCTGTCCCCCGTCGACGTACAGGGTCTGGCCGGTCAGGAAGCCGGTGTCCGGGCCGGTCAGGAAGGCCACCACCCCGGCGATGTCCTCGACGGTGCCGACCCGGCCGAGCGCGGACTGTGCGGCGGCCCGCTCCAGGAACTCCTCGCGGCCGGCCCCGAGCCGGGTGGCCAGGGCGTCGACCATCGGGGTGGCGACGAAGCCCGGGGCGACGGCGTTGACGGTGATCCCGTGCGGGCCCAGCTCGGCCGCCAGGTCGCGGGTGAACCCGGTGACCGCGGCTTTCGCCGCCGCGTAGTTGGCCTGGCCGGGGTTTCCGTCGGCCGCGACGGACGCGAAGTTGACGATGTGTCCGCCGCGCCGGCGCCGCATCTGCCCGGCCGCGGCCAGGCACCACAGCACGGTCCCGCCGAGATTGACGTCCAGGGCCGTGTCCCACTCGTCGTCGTCCATGGTCAGCAGGAGCCGGTCCCGGGTGACGCCGGCGCAGTTGACGAGGACGTCCAGGCCGCCGAAGGCGCGGACGACCTCCGTCACGGCCGCGGTGACCTGGTCGGCGGCGGCCACGTCGCAGCCCAGGCCGAGGGCCGTGCCGCCGGCGGCCCGCAGCGCCGCGACGGTCTCGGCGGTGTCGTCCTCGGTCCGGTCCACCACGGCCACCGAGGTCCCCGCCGCGGCGAGGCGGGCCGCGACGGCGGCCCCTATCCCGCGGCCCCCGCCCGTGACGACGGCGACGACTGGGTCCGTGACGCCGCCGCCGTCCGGCTGTGCTGTGCGGGGTGCGGTCATCGTGCGGTGCCCGGCTCCGCCTGGGCCGCCACGTACCGCAGGCACTCGTCCCGGCCGTCCGGCCCGGCGACGGTGCGCCGGCCGCCGGGGACGTCGCTGCCGGACGGCCACAGCGAGTGCCGGCCGATGTCGTTGCGCGGCACGAGACAGCCGCGCCCCTCGTCCTCGAACGCGCTCATGGATTGGGTGTCCCTCCTGGCGTGCGGTGATGGGATGGGGTGGAGTGGGGAGTGGTGGGGGATGCGCGCGGGGCGCTCAGGCGGTCAGGCGCACCGGCAGCGAACTCATGCCGTGCAGGATGCTGGAGTAGATCCACTTCTCCTCGCCGATCTGCTCCAGGTCGGTGACCAGCCGGCGCAGCCCGTCGAGTACGGCGTAGACCTCCATGCGCCCGAGGTGGTGGCCCAGGCAGTAGTGCGTGCCGTAGGCGAAGGTGAAGTGCTTGTTGGGGGTGCGGGCGAGGTCGAACCGGTCCGGCTGGTCGAAGACCGTCTCGTCGCGGTTGGCGGAGTAGATCCACACGCTCACGACGTCGCCGGCCTTGATCTGTTCACCGCCCACGACGACGTCGCCGGTGGCCGTGCGGCCGCCGTGCAGGGACGGGACCGTCCACCGCAGCACCTCCTCGGTCGCGGTGTCGAGGTCGACGTCGCCGTTCTTGAGCGCGCGCCACTGGTCCGGGTGCTCGATCAGCGCGAGGATCGCGCCGGTGATCGCGTGCCGTCCGGTCTCGTCGCCGCCGATCATCAGGCCGTAGCAGTTCGCCATGAGTTCAACGGAGTTGAGCGGCTGGTCGTCGATCCGGCAGTTGGCCAGCAGGCTGACCATGTCGTCGTTGGCGCTGCCCTTGCGCTCCCGGCAGAGCTTGCTGAAGTAGAGCAGGATCTCGTTCTTCGCGACCCAGTTGTCTTCCGGCGGCGCGTCGGCGTAGTCGGAGCTCCAGGCGTGCGCGGTCTGGCTCAGCAGGAACGCGCGGTCGGCCTCGGGGATCTCCAGCAGGTCGCAGATGGCGCCGAGCGGGACGTTCGCCGAGATGTCGTGGGCGGCGTCGCACTCGCCCTTGTCCAGGGCGGCCAGCAGCAGCCGGTCCACGCTCTGCTGCAGCGAGTGCGCGATGAGGTTCAGCGTTCGCTTCGAGAAACCCTTGTTCAGCACGTTGCGGATCTGGTGGTGCCGGACGCCGTCGGTGACCGCCAGCATGGTGCCGGAGGCGGAGTCACCGCCGGTAAGCAGCGTCGCCAGCGCGTTGCCGTTCTCGGTCGTGAAGTGCGCCTTGTCCTGGTAGACCTTGTTGACGTCGGCGTAGCGGCTGATCACCCAGAATCCGGGGCGGTCCGCCCGCGGCGGGTGCCAGTAGACGGGCCGGTGGGTACGCAGGTGGCGCCACACCTCGTCCAGTTCGTTCTCGGCGTACAGCCGCGGTGAGGCGAGGTCGATGCTGTCGATGTCCTCGGGTCGGACCATGGGTCGGCTGGTCATCCGTCACTCCTTGGCCGCCGCGACCGCGGCGAGGGCTTCGATGGTGGGGTTCTCGATGACGTCGCGCGGGGATATCTCCAGGCCGCTCTCCTGGGCCCGCTGGATGAAGGCGATGGCGAGGATGCTGGTGCCGCCGAGTTCGAAGAAGCTGCTCTCGACGCCGATCTCGGCGTCCGTGAACAGCTCGCTGAAGATCTCGCAGAGCGCCTTCTCGGCCGGTGTGCTCGGCTGCCGTGCCTCGGGCCGCACGGTGAGGCCCGGCGCCGGGAGGGCCGCGCGGTCGACCTTGCCGTTGGGGCTGAGCGGCAGGGCGCCGAGCGTCGCGTAGACGGCCGGGACCATGAAGTCGGGCAGGGAGCGCAGCATGTGCTCGCGCAGTTCGGCGGGCGTGGGCGCGGTGCCGTCGGCCGGTACGACGTAGGCCACCAGCTGCGGGCTCGTCCCCTGGTCGGTGTGCAGCGCGGCCACCGCCTGCGCCACCTTCGGGTGCCGGCCGAGTACGGCCTCCACCTCGCCGAGTTCGATCCGGAACCCGCGGAGCTTGACCTGGTCGTCGGCCCGGCCGTGGAAGCGGATCCGGCCGTCGGCGTGCCACGAGGCCAGGTCACCGGTGCGGAACATGCGCTCGCCGGCCGTGCCGAACGGATTGGCCACGAAACGCTCCGCGGTGGTCTCGGGACGGCCGAGGTAGCCGCGGGCGAGTCCGGGGCCGGCGATGAAGAGTTCGCCCGTCTCACCGGGCGGCACCGGGCGGAGTCCGTCGTCCAGGATGTGCACCGACACCCCCGGCAGCGGACGGCCGATCGTCACCTCGTCGCCGGCGACGAGCGGCTCGGTCATCGTGGCGCAGACGGTGCCCTCCGTCGGCCCGTACGCGTTGAGCAGCAGGACATGGGGTGCCCAGCGCTCGACGAGGGCCGACGGGCACGCCTCGCCCGCGACGACCAGGGTGCGCAGGTCGGGGACCCGCTCGGGAAGGATCGTCAGGGCGGCGGTGGGCGGCAGCACGACATGGCTGATCCGGTGCTCGCGCAGGACCGCTTCGAGGGTGTCCGCCGCCAGCGTCCCGGCCCGCGGCACGACCAGTGCCGCTCCGCTGGTGAAGGCCGACAGCAGCTCGGTCAGGAAGGCGTCGAAGCTCGGCGAGGCGAACTGCAGTACGCGGCTGTCCGCTGTCACCCGCATCCCCGAGACCTTGGCGGCGGCCAGTCCGGCGAGTCCGGTGTGGGTGACGGCGACGCCCTTGGGGCGGCCGGTGGAGCCCGACGTGTAGATGACATAGGCGAGGTGCGCCGGGGACAGCGGGCCCGCTCGCTCGTCGTCGGCCAGGTCCGTGTCCGGCACCGACTCCAGCGCCGAGAGGTGCTCGGGGGCGTCGAGTACCAGCCGCGGGACCGGGAGTTCCGGCGGCAGGCCCGCCTGCGCGGCCTGCGTCGTGCACAGCAGCACCGGCGCCGCGTCCTCGACGATGAAGGACACGCGCTCCGCCGGATAGGTGGTGTCGACGGGCAGGAAGGCGGCGCCCGCCTTGGCTGCGGCGAGTACGCCGATCACCATCTGCGGGGAGCGGGGGAGGGCCAGCCCCACCAGCCGCTCGGGCCCCGCGCCTCGCGCGACGAGTACGCGGGCCAGCCGGTTCGCCCGGTCGTTCACCTCCTGATACGAGAGGGATTCGCTCTCGGAGATGATCGCGATGTGGCGCGAGAACTCCCGTGCTGTTCGCTCCCAGAGTTCCGCAAGCGTTCGCAGCGTCAATTCGACAACCTCCAAAAAATACGACGTAATCGCATGGACCGTCACCGGATGAGCGACCTGACGAGCCATTTCGGCGCGGGACAGCACAAGGCGACACGCGGCGGTCAGGATTTCGCCCGCATGGTTGTGTCCCGCATGGCGCCGAGTCGTCCGGGCGCGCGTGCGAGTCATGGCGGGTACTGGTGAACAGCCCGTTGTCAATGAGGGTTAATGAAGAATGGGCAGGATGGGACAGCGGTGCGACAACGTGCTGCGATGCGAAACGATCAGCGTCAAGGACGCCTACGAGCAGGGTCTTCCGGCCGACTGCGTGAGCAGCCTGCTGCGCCCTGGTCTTCTGTGTGACATTCCCCCGTCACCCCGAACCAGTCAAAGTTGGTGCGTCCTCGATCCCTGGGACCACCATTTAGTTTCATGGGACCCGAACTTTATTTCATGTTCGTATCTCGAGTGTCAAGGGTGATCCGCATGTACCGGGGGCGGATCGCGTTCCCGCAGGTCGGGACGGTGTACATTCACCGCAGGCCGGTCAAAACGGAACCATTCGATCCGGTGTGCGGCGGTCGTGTTTTTCTTTGCTTCGGGTTTCTGTACGCGGTGATCGCGGAGTGGTTCGCGTGGCGCCTGTTTACGGTGTTCCTGTCCGAGTTTACGCTGTTCCCGGGGCGTCCGACGGTGTACGGCCGCACGCCGGGACGTCCGGTGGGGGAGGCCGACCGGGCCGGCCGGGCCGGATCGAGGGCGAGCGGTTGGTCCGCTGCCGGCAAAGCGCCGCAAAAAGACCGTAAAGCGGATCCGAGTCGGGGCAACGGCCGTAGCTGAGGCAACATCTTGGTGAACGGTGGGCGCCGCGCGGTCGGGGTGCGGCGACGCCGTCGGCCGGATGGGATGAGGGACGTGGTGGAGCCGAGGATCGCCGTCGCCGTGGTGACCATGGGCAACCGGCCCGCCGAGGTCGACGCCCTGCTGGAGTCCGTGGCCAAGCAGGATCTCGCCCCCGCCCGCATCGTGATCGTCGGCAACGGCTGCCGGCTGCCCGAGTTCGCCCGCCGGCTCTCCCTGCCCGGCGAGGTCACCACGATCGACGTCGAGGAGAACCTCGGCTGCCCCGGCGGCCGGAACGTGGCCCTGGCCCGGCTGCGCGAGTTCGGGGACGTCGACGTCGTCGTGGAGCTGGACGACGACGGGCTGCTCGTCGACGCCGATGTGCTGCGCCGCGTGCGCGATCTGTACGCCGCCGATCCCCGCCTGGGCATCGTCGGGTTCCGTATCGCCGACGAGCACGGCGAGACCCAGCAGCGGCACGTGCCCCGGGTGGGCAAGTCGGATCCGCTGCGCGGGGGGTACGTCACCGGATTCCTCGGGGGCGGGCACGCCCTGAGCATGGCGATGCTGGCCGAGACCGGGGACTGGCCCGCCGAGTTCTTCTTCGCGCACGAGGAGACCGACCTCGCCTGGCGCGCGGCCGACGCCGGCTGGAAGATCCGCTACGCCCCCGAGCTGCTGCTCCAGCACCCCAAGACCTCGCCGGCCCGGCACGCCATCTACTACCGCGTCAACGCCCGCAACCGCGTCTGGCTGGTCCGCCGCCGGCTGCCGTTGGCGCTCGTCCCGGTGCACCTCGGCGTGTGGACGCTGCTCACCCTCGCCCGCACCCGCTCTCCCGCGGGGCTGAAGGCATGGTGCGCCGGGTTCGTGGAGGGTCTGCGGGAGCCGGCCGGCGAGCGGCGGCCCATGCGCTGGCGCACCGTGTGGCGGCTCAGCCGGCTCGGGCGCCCGCCCGTGATCTGAGCGGTACGCAAGGGCGGTTGACGCGGATCCGAGCGGCGGGACGGCGGGAGTCCGTCGGGGATCCGCCGAGAAGACGGGACGGGACCCCGGTCGTTCACCTCCGCCGACCGGGGCCCCTGCGTCCCCGGATCCAGCCTGCGGCGACACTCCCCCGAGTTACGCGATACACGCGCGCGCCGTGGGGCCGGATCCGATGGAAATGATCACATCAGGCCCCACCAACGGACCGCTAACATGTGGCCAACGGTTCGTCGGCAGGTCGCGCACCGGTTGGCCGGAACTTGCCGAGCGTACGGGACACCGGTCGTCGGACAGGCCGGTCCTGGGGCCGGGGCGCAGGGCAGAAGGTGGCGGGAAACCGCCCTGAACAGGGCGGATTTCGGCCAGGGAACGGCGGGCGAGCGCCCGCGGCGGAGCACGGTCGGACCCGACCGCGCAGGAAGGCAGTGGAGCGGCGTGATGCGGCGGTACGAGCTGCGGTTCGGACTGCTGGGGCCGCCGGTCCTGTACGACCGACCGCCGTACGAGATCTCGTACGTGCCCTCGATCGAGACCACAGCCGGCTCCTTGGCCGGCAGCTTTGACGACACCCCCGAGGACGGTGTCCGCGCCCTCGGCAGCCCCAAAGTGCGTGCCTTGCTCGCCGCGCTGCTGCTGGAGGCGGGCCGGGTCGTGTCGGTCGAGTCGCTGAAGGACGCCCTGTGGGGCGGGGCACCGCCCGTCTCCGCGCAGGCCAGCCTGCACAACCACGTCACCCGGCTGCGCCGGCTCCTTGACGACCCCGAGCGGCTCAGGGCCGTACCGCCGGGGTATGTGCTGCGCGTCGATCACGGAGAGCTGGACGTGCACGTCTTCGACGCCCTGGTCGCCGAGGCGCGGGCCGCACACGCCCGCCGGAAGTGGCCGGATGTCGTACGGGCGTGCACGGCCGGGCTCGCGCTCTGGCGCGGCACCCCGCTGAGCGGGCTCCCGGCCGACTTCGGCGGTTACGCCCTGGTGCAGCGCCTGGAAGAGGCCCGGATGCTTCTGCTGGAGTGGCGCTACGACGCCGAACTCGCGCTCGGCGGCGCACGGTTGGCCGCGCTCGCGCCGGAACTGGCGGCGCTCGTCGCCGAGCATCCGCTGCGCGAGGCGTACCACCGTCAGCTCATGCTGGCCCTGCACCGCACCGGCCGCCAGGCCGAGGCGCTCGCCGTCCACCGCGACCTGCGCGCCCGCCTGATCGACGAGCTCGGCATCGAGCCGGGTCCGGCGGTCCGGGAGGCGCATGTCGAGGTGCTGCGGGAAAGCGGCGCGGAGCGGCAGCCGGAGGCCGGGGAAACGCCCCGTCAGCAGCCGTACGACCAGGACGGGTCGGTGTCGGACGGCGAGGAGGAGCGCGCGGACGGGCGGCCGGAGGAGGGCGGGCCGGCCGTGCGGAAGCCCCCGCGCCCGGCCCAGCTCCCCGCTCCGCCGGCGCACTTCACGGGGCGGGCCGACGCGCGCCGTGAGCTGCGGCAGGCGCTCACCGAGCCGCCCGCTCCGGCCCCCGCCATCGCCGTGATCAGCGGCATGGCGGGCGTCGGCAAGAGCGCGCTCGCGCTGTATGTCGCCCATGAGTTGAGGGAACGTTTCACCGACGGTCAGCTCTACGTCAACCTGCACGGCGCCACCCCCGGCATGACCCCGCTCACCGCCACGCAGGCCCTCGCCGCCCTGCTGCGGGATCTGGGCGTCGAGCCCCGGAATGTCCCCGAACACCCGGATGCCGCGGCGGCGTTGCTCCGCTCGCTGTTCGCTCCGGCCCGCATCCTGCTGGTGCTGGACGACGCGGCGAACGCGGCCCAGGTACGGCCCCTGCTGCCGGCCGGACCCGGCTGCGCCGTGATCGTCACCAGCCGCTCGCCGCTGACCGCCCTCGACGGTGCCCGGCGCTTCCCGCTGACCCCGCTGACCGGCGAGGACAGCGCGGCGCTGCTGCGCGCGGTGAGCGGCCGGGAGGGACTGGACGCCGGGCACGCGCTGGTCGAGCTGACCGGCCGGCTCCCGCTGGCGCTGCGTGTGGTCGCCGCCCGGCTCGCCGCACGCCGTGCCCTCACCCCCGAGGTACTGGCGGGCCAACTCGCCGAGACCGGCGGCCGCTTGCGTCACCTGGAGTACGACGACCTGAGCGTCCGGCGCTCCCTGGCCGTCGCCCACGACGCGCTCGCCGCCGCGGAGCGTGAGGCCGACCGGGACGCGGCCCTCGCCCTGCGCCGCATCGGCGCGCTCGATCTGCCGACCTACGGCGCCCCCCTGATCGCCCGGCTCACCGGCACCGACGCACGCCGCGCCGAGGCCGCCCTCGACCGCCTGGTCGACGTCGCCCTCCTGGAGGAGACGGCCTACGGCCGCTACACCCCCCACGACCTGGTCCGCGACTTCGCCCGCGAACTGGCGGACCTGGGGCGGGGTGACGGGGGCGGCATGCGGGACGGCCGGGCGGACTCGGGGCCGGGGGAGGACGGGGAGCGGGGTGCCGTCGGCCGGGGCGGCACCGGGGCCACCGTGGCTGCCGCCGACGTGGCCGGTGACCCCGATCTCCTCGCCCTGCGCTGGTATGCCGCTGTGGCCGAGCGGATGCTTGAGGTGGTGGTGGAGCCCGGGCTCGATCTGGAGGACCGGCGGCGGGCGACCGCGGCGCAGCCGGTCGAGCATGCGGCCGACGTGGCGGAACTGGGGTCCTTCGAGTCCGCCGAGGTGGCCTTCGCCTGGGGTGAGGTGGAGCTGGAGAACGTCGTCGCCCTGGTGGAAAGGAACGCGGACACCGTCGACCCGCGTCGGGCCGCCCATCTGTCGGTGCTGGTGCGGCTGCTCTTCCCCTACGTCCAGCGCGGCGGCCGCGTCGCCGAGATGGAGGTGCTGGGGCGGGCCGGGCTCGGGGCGGCGCGGCGGCTCGGGGACCCGGCGGCCGAGGCGTACGCGCTGGGCGACCTCGCCGGGCTGCACTTTCTGACCGGCCGGCAGAAGGACGCCCTCGCCCTCACCGACCAGGCCCTGGCGATCTGGCGGCGGCTCGGCACGGCCTCCAGGATCCGGCGCTGTCTGAACAACCGCGGGCTGCTGCTGGAGGGGCTCGGACGGTTCGCGGAGTCCGGGGAGGCCCTGCGGCAGAGCCTCGCGTACTCGCGGCAGCTGAACGACCCCTACGGCGAGGCCGTCACCCGCAGCCACCTCGGCAACCTCTACGAGCACACCGATCCGCGCGCCGCCATCGAGCAGCACCGGCGCTCGCTGGCCATCGGGGACGCGATCGGCGCGGTCATCGTGCAGCACTCGGCGCACTGCAACATCGGCTACGCCCACCTCACCCTCGGCGAACCGGCCGCGGCCGCCGAGCACTTCGAGGAGAGCCTGCGCATCCTCGGCGGCGCCGGCGACTGGCACGGCGAGTCGCAGACCCGGCTCGGGCTGGTCCGCGCGCTGCGGCAACTCGGGGAGACCGAGCGGGCGGGCGGGGAGTGCGCCGAGCTGCTCCGGCGGGCCGACGCCCGCGCCGACCGGTACATCGGCGGTCTCGCCCGGCACCAGCACGGGCTGCTGCTGCGCGAGCGGGGGCGGCGGGCGGAGGCGTACGACACCTGGCGCGCGGCGCTCGCGGCGCTGGACGGCACGGACGAGCAGACGGTGCTGGGCGAACTGCGCGCGCTCCTCGCCGATCATCCGACCGGCCCCTGATCCGCGCTCACTTGGCGTCGGCATAGCACTCCACCACCGCCGTCGTGAACGGGAACCGCACCGGTGTCTCCCCGAAGGTCAGCCGTCCGGCGAGGTCGGCCGAGGCGCTGATGGCCCGCACGACGGTGTCGGCCTCCTCGGCGGGGCAGTGCACGATCACCTCGTCGTGCTGGAAGAAGACCAGCTCGGCCTTGAGATCCGCGCAGGCTCTGCGGAGCGCGGCGAGCATCAGCAGGGCCCAGTCTGCGGCGCTTCCCTGGACGACGAAGTTCCGCGTGAAGCGGCCCCGCGCACGGGAGTTGGCGGAGGCGTAGCCGGGGACCCAGCCCTGGCCGTCCGCCGTCGGCGCCTCGCCGTCGTCCTCCCCGAGGGGGATGCCCGCCTCCTCCGCCGCGTCCTCCCCGGACCTGGCGGCCGGCGGGCAGGTCCGGCCCAGCCAGGTGCGCACGAGCCGGCCCTCCTCGCCCGCGCGGGCGGCCTCGTCGACGTAGGCGACGGCCTTCGGGAAGCGGCGGCGCAGCGCGGCGAGGTTCTTCAGGCCGTCGCCGGAGGTCTGGCCGTAGACCGCGCCGAGCACGGCGAGCTTGGCCTGGTCGCGGTCGCCGGAGAAGACGCGCTCGGAGACGGACTGGTAGAGGTCGCTCTCGCGGCCGGCCACCTCCATCAGGCCGGGGTCGCGGGAGATGGCGGCGAGCACGCGCGGCTCCATCTGGTCGGCGTCGGCCACCACCAGCCGCCAGCCGGGGTCGGCGACCACGGCCCGGCGGATCACCTTGGGGATCTGCAGTCCGCCCCCGCCGTTGGTCACCCAGCGCCCGGTGACCGTGCCGCCGGCGAGGAACTCGGGGCGGAAGCGGCCGTCGCGCACCCAGTCCTGGAGCCAGGACCAGCCGTGCGCCACCCAGATGCGGTACAGCCTCTTGTACTCCAGCAGGGGTGCGACGGCCGGGTGGTCGACGGACTGGATCTCCCAGCGGCGGGTCGAGCGCACCTTGATCCCGGCCTGTGCGAAGGCCTTGATCACATCAGCGGGCAGGTCGGGACGCACTCGGCGGCCGAAGGCGGCGGACACCTCGTCGGCCAGCTCGGCGAGCCGGCGCGGCTCGCCCCCGCCCGCGTACCGCTCGCCCAGCAGGCCGTGCAGCAGCTCGCGGTGGACCTCGGCGCTCCACGGCAGACCCGCGTGGTTCATCTCGGCCGCCACCAGCATCCCGGCCGACTCGGCCGCCGTCAGCAGCCGCATCCGGTCGGGGTGGGCCGCCCGCTCGTGGCGCCGCAGCTGGTCGGCGTAGACCGCGAGGAGGTCGGTCAGGGGCAGCCGGGCGGCCGTGGGCTCGAACAGCGGGGACTGGGCGCCCGGTTCGGCCGCGCGCAGCGGCGGGTCGGGCGGTACGGGGCCGCCCCGGAGGCGGGCCAGGGCGGCGGCGGCCGAACGCGGCTCGCCGTGCCGGCCCTCATGGCCCAGCAGGAGTGTCTCGGCGTCCTCGATGTCGTAGCACCGGTCCACTCGCACCCCCGTGGCGAGCAGACGCGGATAGACCTCGGGGGTGGACCGCCACACCCAGCGCGTCACCTCCGGGCGGCTCCGCACCGCCCCGGCGAGATCACTCTCCCGCCGCACCGGCCCGGCGGGCAGCCCGTCCGGGCCGAGGGGGGCGACGTCCACGCCACCGTCCTCGGCCGGAGCGAGCGCCCACCGGTCGGTCATGAGTGCGAGTCTGGCACCCGGGTCTGACAATCGCCCTGACCTGCGGTTCGAGTCGCGGAAGGGGCGTGCCCGGGCTCGCGGATCGGCCACCGGCCGCGCCCCGCGAACCGGCCTCAGCCGTCCCATGGGCCCGCCGGCTCGGTGGGTCGACGAGCCCGCTGACTCGGTGGTGCGCCCCGCCGGTTCCGTGGTGCGGCGGGCCCGCCGGCTCGGTCGTCGGGCGGGCCCTGCCGGCTCGGTCGTCGGACGGGCCGCCGACCGAGCCGTCCGATGGATCCGGCGGCTCAGTCGTCCGAGGAGGCCGGCTCGTCCGGCGTCTCCCCGATCGCCGCCTTCTGCTGATCCACCAGCAGTGACAGCACCTTGGCGACGTACTTCTCGGTGTCGGCCTTGGTGATGCCGAGGCCGCTGAGGACGCCCTCGCCGTTCTCCTGCTCCAGGAGCGCGAGCAGGATGTGCTCGGTGCCGATGTAGTTGTGGCCGAGGCGCAGGGCCTCGCGGAAGGTGAGTTCCAGGGCTTTCTTGGCCTCGGGGCCGTAGGGGATCAGGTCGGGTACGTCCTCCGCGGCGGGCGGGAGCGCGGCCGTCGCGGCCTGCCGTACGGAGTCCAGCAGGACGCCCTGCTCGACGATCGCCCTGGCCGCCAGGCCCTCCGGTTCGGCGAGAAGGCCGAGGACCAGGTGCTCGGGACGGCCCTCGGGGTTGCGGGCCGCCACCGCCTCGTTGTGCGCGGACACGACCACCTGCCGCGCGCGCGGGGTGTAGCGGCTGAAGCCCTGGCTGGGGTCGAGATCGTTGGACTCCTTCGGCACGAACCGCTTCTGCGCCGCCTGCCGGGTCACGCCCATGCTCTTGCCGATCTCGGTCCAGGACGCGCCGGAGCGGCGGGCCTGGTCGACGAAGTGGCCGATCAGATGGTCGGCCACGTCACCGAGGTGATCGGCGGCGATCACCGCGTCCTGGAGCTGGTCGAGGGGTTCGGGGTGAACCTTCTTGATGGCCTCGATGAGGTCGTCGAGGCGCACGGATGCCGTGATGTTCGGGTTGGTCGCCATGTGTCAACCGTAGGTTGCACCCCCTGGACTGTCAACCGATGGTTGACAGTCGAGTTTTCCTGTGGACTGATCACTTCGGAGTGGCCACCAGTCGCACCGCGAGCCCCGTGAACACCGTCCCGCTGAACCAGTCCAGTCCCCGGGCCACCCGCCGACTGCGCCGCAGCAGCGAGGCGAGCTTGCCCGAGAGCAGCCCGACCGACCCGTCGACCATGACGCCCATCAGCGTGATCGTGCACCCCAGGACGAGGAACTGCTCGCGCACGTGCCCCAGTTCGGGGTTCACGAACTGCGGCAGGAAGGAGACGTTGAAGAGGATCACCTTCGGGTTGAGGAGGTTGGTGACGGCTCCTCGCCAGAACGCCCGTCGGCGTCCGTGTTCCGGCGCCGCCTCCGTCTCCCCGGTGCCGCCGTCTCCGCGGAACGCCCTGAACGCGAGGAACAGCAGATAGGCCGCGCCGGCCCAGCGCAGCGCGTGATACAGCGTCGGCAGGGTCAGGAACAGCGCCGACAGCCCGAGCGCCGCGGCGACCGTGTGCACGAACATCGCGCAGGCCACCCCGACGGCCGCCGTCAGCCCGGTCAGGGGTCCGCCCCGGCCGCCCACCGCCACGATGAACATCATGTCGGGTCCCGGGGTGACGCAGAGTGCGAAAGCGGCGATCAGGAACGCCGCGTAGAGAGACATGTCCACCATGCGGCCATGCTCGGCACCGGCACGCGCGCGTAGGGGGGAATTCCAGGCTCTGAGACGCCGGCCGGCTCAGGCCCGCTCCTGTTCGTACATCACCACCAGCACACCGTGCACCGGCTGCTCCGGACCGTCCTCCTGTGCGCCGTCCACCAGCTCCGCCAGTGTCTCGCGCAGCCGCCGCGCCCGCTCCGGGGTCAGCCGCAGATGGCGCAGGCTCAGCAGGTGCTCGCCGGGGGAGCGGTCGACCTCCTGGGCGACGGCGTTCAGCAGTGCCGCGCGGTCGGCCGGGCGCGGCTCGGCGATCCGCAGGCGCCGCCCCGTGCGCCGGTAGCGGTGCTCGGTGCCGCCGCGGACCGTACGGGTCTCGGCGATGTGCACGAGCCCTGCCGTGTGCAGCGTCTTCAGATGGTGCGCCACGCTCCCCTTGGCCACGCCGAGCCGCACCGCCAACTGGCTGATGGTGGCGGCTTCGTGGGTCAGCGCGAAGAGCAGCCGCTGGCGTAGGGGATGGGCGAGCGCGGCGAACTGCTCGGGCGCGGAGATGTCCAGCACGCCGTCGGTGCCGGTCTCGCCTCCGGGTGTGTCCCGTTCCGTCATGGGCCAAGCGTCTAATTATCTTGACGCTTTCGCAAGTCCGCTGCTCTACTGCCGCCATGACGACACCGACGCAGACTCCCGTCCCAACTCCCGCCTCTGTCGCCGACGTTCCCGCGGTGGTCGAGGAGACCGCCCGTCTCGTCACCGAGCACTACGTCTTCCCGGAGGTCGGTGAGCGGCTCGCCGCGCTGCTGCGCCGTCGGCTGGCCGAAGGGGTGTACGACACCGCCGCCGCCGAGGAGCTCGGCGCGAGGGTGACCGAGGACCTCCAGTCGGAGAACGGCGATCTGCATCTGCGCCTGAAGTACCATCCCGAGCCGGTCCCGCAGGAGCAGGGCGAGGCCGCTCTGGCCGCCATGCGTCGCCGGTTCGACGCCTCTCTGGGCGGCGTCCCGCGCGTGGAACTGCTGGCCGGCGGGACGGCTCTGCTCGAACTGGCCCCCTTCCTCTTCCCGCTCGCCTGGGCGGCCGAGCCGCTCTCGGCGGCGCTCACCCTGGTCTCGCGCGCGGACCGCCTGATCCTGGACCTGAGAGGGAACCGCGGCGGCGATCCGGAGACGGTGGCCTTCGT
This sequence comes from Streptomyces sp. CoH27, assembly GCF_020181035.1. Classification (GTDB taxonomy): domain Bacteria; phylum Actinomycetota; class Actinomycetes; order Streptomycetales; family Streptomycetaceae; genus Streptomyces; species Streptomyces camelliae. The sequence goes on along the minus strand of NZ_JAIQYY010000008.1, from coordinate 83,845 downwards.
GTGCAGCTACCTGCTGGACGAGCGCGCGCATCTGAACACCCAGTACGCGCGCGTGGGGGAGCGCTACGACCAGTTCTGGAGCCTGCCGTACGTCCCGGGCGCCCGCTTCGGCGGCACCAAGCCGGTCTCCGTGCTCACCAGCGGGAACACCTTCTCCGCCGCCGAGGAGCTGAGTTACGACCTCCAGCAGCTGGGCCGGGCGACGATCGTGGGGGAGACCACACGAGGCGGCGCGCACCCGCGCGAGGGCTGGACCGTGCACCCGCACCTGGAGGCCACGATCCCGGTCGGCCGCTCGATCAACCCCCTCTCCGGCACCAACTGGGAGGGCACGGGCGTCCGCCCCGACGTCCCCTGCCCGGCCGACACGGCCCTGGAGTGCGCCCTGCGGCTGGCCTCCGGCGCCTGACGCGGCACCGGGCGGCGCACGGCTGAGGGGATCACTCCGTAGCCCTCCTCCCGAACCCGGACAATCCCGCCCACTACCGTGGTCCCGCCGGCGCGTGGAGGCGGCCTGCTCCCGGACAGCTGTCCACAGGCTGTGGACGGCGCTCGGCGCGCTGTCGGGGGCGCATGGCACGATCGATGGCGTGACCAGCACTGCCAGCACCGTCGAGCGGGCCTTCCGGGCCGCGCTGTACGACGACACCGACACCGGCCTCGACACGGGCGCCTCCCTGCTCGCCGCCGACCCCGCCGCCGAGGCCGAACTCGCGCGGCGCGGCGAGGAGTTCGTCGCGGCGGCCTGGCAGCGCGGCTGGCAGCCCGCCGATGTCGTACGACTGGTGCGGCGCGAGCTGGAGGACGGGCACGTACGCCTGGCCGCCGAGCTGATCCGGGCGCAGTCCGGGCGGGACCGCCCGCGCGGGCGCCGCTGGGCCGCCCAGCTGGCGGAGCTGCCCGAAGGCCCCGCGCGCGAGGCCGACCGCTTCGCGCGGGCCACGACCGCGCTGGAGCTGTACCGGCTGCTGCTGCGCCTGCCCGCCCTGGAGCCGCTGGAGGAGCCCCGCCGTGCGGCCGGCCCAGGCACCTCCCGGATGCTCGCCCGGATCCGCGCGCTGCTCGCCAAGGCCGAGGCGACCGGGTATCCGGAGGAGGCGGAGGCGCTCAGCGCCAAGGCGCAGGAGCTGATGGCCCGGCACAGTGTCGACGAGGCGCTGCTCGCCGCCGAGGCGCCCGCCCCGGACACGCCCGGGGCCTGCCGGATCGGGGTCGAGCCGCCGTACGAGCAGGCCAAGGCGGTCCTGCTGGACGCCGTGGCGGGCACGAACCACTGCCGCGCGGTGTGGAACGAACCGCTGGGCTTCTCCACGGTCGTCGGCTTCGAGGCGGACCTGGAGGCGGTCGAGCTGCTCTACACCTCGCTACTGGTGCAGGCCACGCACGCGATGACCAAGGCCGAGGCGGCGCAGCGGGCGGGCGGCCGCAAGCGGACCAAGACCTTCCGGCAGTCGTTCCTCGCGGCCTACGCCCACCGGGTCGGTGACCGGCTCGCGGCCGCCGCCGAGACGCAGGTCAGCCAGGATCTGCTGCCGGTCCTGGCCACCAGGGAGACAGCCGTCACCCACCGCCTGGAGCGCATGTTCCCCGAGACGACCACGACCCGGCTGCGCGGGGTGAGCGACGCGGCCGGGTGGACGGAGGGCGCGCGAGCGGCGGACCAGGCACAAGTCAGATCCCGCCCCCGGCTTGAGTGAGCGGAGCGTCAGTCGCCGACCTGCTGGAAGGCGCTCACCGAGGCGTTCGGGCCGCTGCCCTGGAGTGCGACGGGTCCGTACGACCAGGGGAAGCTGCGGGAGGCGGTGGTGCCGGGCAGGGTGATCTTCACGGTCTTCGCGTCGAGGCTGGTCTTGTCGCCCGCCTTGCCGCGCACATAGGCGATGGTGAAGCTCGCCGAGTCGCCCTTGTTGAGCTTCAGCTTCTGGGCCTGGGCGCCCTTGAGGACGGGCACCTTGGCCTCGGTGCCGCCGGCGCCGAGCACCACGCCGGCGAAGTCGTCCAGGGTGCAGGGGGCGCTCTGGTTGGTGAGGCTCACAGGAATCTCGCCCGTGTCACCGGCGCCCGGAGCCACGCTCGCCGACCCGGTCTGCACGGAGACCTTGCCGATCTCGCAGGCCGAACCGCTGTTGCCGCCGCCGCTCTTCTTGCTCCCGCTCCCGCCGCCGTTGCAAGCGGTCAGCAGCAGGGCGGCGGCGAGGGCGGTGACGGTGAGCGGAATGGCGCGCATGAGCAGGTCCCATCGAGGTCGTGACGGTGTTCCTGCATCATGGCGCCTGCGTCGCGGCCCCGTTCGCCCACCCCTCCGGAATCACCGCTTCAGGTGGGCCGGGCGGCCAAGGGCGACGCCACGGCTGACGCGGACGTCAAGGGACCGGCCGGGGCGCCACCCCGGCCGGCTCACCGCGCCGGCTTCACCGCCGTGACGGACGTCACTTCTTCTTGAGGTGAGTCGGCCGCGGCGACGGCAGCGTGCCGCCGTCCGCCTTGCTGTACGTCTCCTGCCCGGTCTTGCCCGACCAGGTCACCTTCAGGGACTTGGCGTCGACCGAGTCGACCATGCCGGTGACCCGCTCCTTGTTGCCGCCGGGGCAGGTCAGGTGGATCATCTGCATCCCCGTCTCCTCGCGCGCGACGCCCTGGCACCACACCTTCTCGCCGGTGACGAAGAGCCCGGCCTTCTTGCCGCTGATCACCAGGGCCACGATCTTGCCGCCGCTCGTGGTGAGCCAGCTGCCCTGGAGCTTGCCGGATGCGCCGGACGGCGTTGCGGAGCCCGAGGCCGAGGTGGCAGGCCTGGTCGCGCTGGGCGTGGTCTTGGCGGCGGTCTTGTCGCTGCCGCTCCCGCTGCACGCGGTCAGCGCGGCGAGCGCGCCCACCACGCCGACGGCCACGGCGGCGGTCCGCACCCTTGCAGTCGCAACGCTTGCAGTCGCAGAAGTCACCGGAAAGCTCCCAAGCTCAGGCGGTAGCGGCCGACCGCCCCGTACGGACCGGCCCGCAGCAAACTACCAGCCGTCGCCAAGAGGAATTTCGCCTCCAGGCAGGAATCCGTTGTGAGCGTCTCTGATCAGCTAAGTGATCCCATGTGGACCGTAGGGTCCGGCGTGGGTTCTGCCCATCTGGGCGGGGCGGCATGAGCGTGGAGGTGGAATCCCGCGCCCAGTGCTGCTCCGCGTGGCCGGTGGCCGATGGGGGGTGTGCTGATCGTGGTCACGCCCTGGTGCCGGTGGGCTGCGCGGGGCAGCCGCATCCGGTCCGTTGCTGCGTGTCCCTCCGGACGCTGGCCAGCCGGACCGTGGGGCCTGACTGGGGAGGGAACCCCGCGTCGCCTGGGCGCGGGGCGGTTGGTTCGTGGCCGGGTGGGGCCGGTCTTGGACCGGTCCGTCCGGCTGGTCTTCGGGGTGGCCGTGATGACGGCCTTGGCTTCCATCGTGTCCACCACGGCGCGGATCAGCATGGCACCGCTGGTGCGATCCACCACGGTCCTGGCCTGGTGGGCGAGTCCGCGTGCTGCGATACGTCGCCAGGCTCCCTGGTCGCGGTCGCCCTGCCAGCCGCAGGACTGGGTGGGACAGATGGCCCACTTCCAGCCGGACGCGGTGGGCCGGTCAGGGGCCTTGCGGTGGCGGAGCGGGGTGAGGCAGTGCGGGCAGTGCTTGGACGTGTTGCGCGGCGGCACCGTGACCACGGCGATGCCCGCTTCGGCAGCGACGTGCCGCATGCGGTCGGCGATCTGCCCGCGCACGGTCTGGGACAGGCGGGTGTTGTGGGTACGGCCCATGCCCCCGGCTTCCATCGACCGCAGGTCTTCCAGGTAGATCACGCTCGCCCCGGCCGCGACAGCCTGGTCCACGGCCCAGCGGGCAGCGGACCAGGCCAAGGCGTCGTTGAGGTTCGATCGGCGCTCGGAGATGCGGCGGATCTCCTCGCTCAGCACTCCCGCCTTGGTCTTCAGCCCGGGGTCGGCGAGCCGGGTGTACTGGTCGGTCTTTGCGTGCAGGTGCTCAAAGTTGCGGCGCAGCCGGTACTGCTTGGCCAGCACCCCAGCGGCGCGGAACTGCGCGCCCGCGCCGAGGGCGGTTGTCCGCCCTGCCTCGTGGAGTTGTACGGCCCCGGCGGACAGCAGGGTGTTCAGACCCCAGTCCACGCCCAACGCCACGGTGCGCCCGGTGCGCTGGGTCGTGGGAACGGCATGGGTGTAGGAGAGATCAGCCCGCACCTTCCCGCCGACGATCCGCAGAGTCGGCAGGTGGATGACCGCGTTCGCCGGAACGGTCGGCGGTAGCGTGATCGGGCAGGCGACCCACGACCAGTCCCGGTATGCCTGGGGGTCGGGGCGGGTGGGCAGCTGCAAGCGCAGCAGCACCCGCCGTGGTTCGGCCTCGGAGCGTTCGATGGTGGCCTGCTGCCCGTCACACGCAGACAGCAGCATCATCCGGGTCACACGCGCAGTGGATTCCAGCTCGAACACATCGGCAGGGAGACGGCCGTGCCCTTGCTCGAACGTGGCGACCTGCCGGGTCCGGGACCGGATGATGCTGGCCGGCAGGAACTCACCGTCCGGTATCGCCCCGCGCACCTGCTCCCACTCCTGGGCGGTGCGCTTCTTCGGATCAGCGGGCCACGCGGCCAGGATCCCGGCAACGAGGTCGGCCCGCCACTTCACCGACCGCAGTGCACGCCCAGCCTGCTCCTGGGCCATGCGTACGATCCGGTCATTGACCCGAACGCCCTCGGGCGGGGCGACGGTCCAGCCCAGACGCCGCAGCGCCATCCACGCGTTCGACGGCAGCGCCCGACCCGAAGCATCCACGCCAGCGGCCAGCGCCTCCACATCGGCCGTGTTCCAGCGCGCGGCCAGCAGCCCGGCGACCATGCCGCACACCAGATCGGCCGCCCACCCGACCCGCTCCGCGAGCACGGCGGCCGGCAGCACCTCGCCCGTCTTCTCCACCACACCCGTCCGCAGCAGACCACGGGCACAGGCGGTACGGGCGGTCACGCCTCCGCCGAGCGGCACTCTCCGGCTCACCGGCCCCCCTTCCCGCACCCGTGATGCTGTCATCCGATCAACGACAGACCTGCGGAAAGGTCACACATTCGATCCGCGCACTCACATACGACACCGGTAGCCCGCGCTGTGCGGCGAGCCAGTCGGCGGCCGGAGACGACAGCCGCGGTGACACTGGTCACCCGCTATAGGTAGGTATTTCTCTACGCTTGACTGGTAGGGAAATACCTACCTAACTTCGTGTTCATGAACATCAGGCACGCTTCCTTTGTCACGCTCCCCGTCGCTGACCTGGACCGGGCCCTGCGCTTCTACCGTGACGCCCTCGGCTTCGAGGTCACCGCCGATCTCCAGATGCCGCCGGGACGCTGGCTCCAGGTCGCACCCGAAGGGGCCCAGACCGTCTTCACGCTCGCCGGCCCGGGGATGGGCGATTTCGAGCCCGGCTCCGCGCGGGGGATCATGTTGGTCACGACCGACGTCGACGCGGACTGTGCCCGGCTCACCGCGGCCGGGATCCCTGTGCAGGGCCCGGACGAACTGCCCTGGGGCCGCATGGCCTCCTTCACGGACCCCGACGGCAACGGTCTGATGCTGCTGACGGAGAAGGAAGGCTTCTGAGCACGCGATGAACGGGACCGGTACGGCCGCAGAGGACCGCGTCTTCGCCGCGCTCGCCAACGCCACCCGCCGCGAGGTGCTGCGGCTGTTGCGCGAGCGCGGGCCCCAGCCGGTCCAGGCCCTCGCCGACCACTTCGACATGCGCCGCCCGAGCCTCTCGGAACACCTCAAGGTGCTCCGGGAGGCCGGTCTCGTCTCCGAGCGCCGCTCCGGGCGGCAGCGCATCTACCGCCTCCAGGCCGCCCCGCTCGCCGAGGTGCAGGACTGGCTCCATCCGTACGAGCGGTTCTGGCGCGAGCAGTTGCGAGGGCTCGGCGATCTGCTCGACCGCATGCCCGACGATGACCAGCCATGAGTACCGAACCCCACAGTGACGACGCCGACGACCTGACCACCGTCCGCGTCGATCAGTTCTTCCCGCACCCGCCCGCCAAGGTCTGGCGCGCACTGACCGACCCCGAGCTGCTCGCCCGGTGGCAGATGCCCGGGGCCGAGGGCTTCCGGCTGGAGGTCGGGCATCGGTACCGGATGACCTCCGTCCCGCGTCCCAACGCGGGCTTCTCCGGGGTCGTCGAGGTGGAGGTGCTGGCGTACGACACCGAGCGGACGCTGTCCGTCCGCTGGGCGGATGCCGATCCCGCCAATCCCGCCGACTGGACGATCACCTGGACCCTGGAACAGGAAGGGCGCGGAACGCGTCTGTTCCTTGTGCACGAGGGATTCGATCCGGACGACCCGGCTCAGCTGATGGCGCGGAAGATCATGGGTGGGGGTTGGCGGGGGCATGTCCTGCCTGCTCTGGGGCAGACGCTGGAACAGCTTCCCTGACGCAGGCGTCCCGCCCACGCTCTCCGACGGTAAAGCGAACGTCAAAGCTGTAACCGGGGGAACACCCCGCGTGCACGTGCATTTGCTCACGCATCTGCACGTGAACAAGGTTATGATCCGGGTCAGTTGACTACAGCATCTATGGCCACACCAGCCAGTGCACCACCGGGGAGCGACCTGTGGACCGCGACGTTGACGGCGTGTACGGGGGGTACGACGTGTACAACGGCATGGCTGCCACGCAGCTGGAGGGCAAGGTGGCCTGGCAGAAGAGCAGGCACAGCAACTCGCAGGGGTCCTGCGTGGAGTTCGCCCGGCTGCCGGGCGGTGACGTCGCCGTACGCAACTCGCGCTTCCCGGACGGGCCCGCGCTCGTCTACACGCGCGCGGAGATCGAGGCCATGCTCCTCGGCGTCAAGGACGGCGAGTTCGACCACCTGATCGTGAGCTGACGCGAGGATGCCGCAGCCCGCCCCTGTGGCAACGATGTCGGGGCCGGCGTACGCGAGGCCGCAACGCGCGTAGAAATCGCGCGTCCGTCGGTGCCGTACCGCGTCAGCCCGTCGTCCGGAGCCGGAACATCGCCCAGACGACCTTGCCGTCGAGGGTGCCCGCGAGCGGGTGCCAGCCCCAGCTGTCGGCGAAGGAGTCGACGAGGAACAGCCCGCGCCCGGACTCGGCCGAGAAGTCGTCCGACTCGCGCGGGGCCGGGGTCTCGTGGCTCGGGTCGCGCACCGCGCACACCAGCCGCTCGGACCAGCGCATCAGGTGCAGCCGTACGGCGGCCCCGTGCGCGGGAGTGCCGTGCGGCGCGGCTCCCGGCGGGCAGGCTCCGTGCTCCGGGCGTCCCGGGCCGGCCGGCACCGCGTGGCGCAGGGCGTTGGTGACGAGTTCGGAGACGACCAGGCATATGTCGTCGAAGCGGTCGCCGACGTCCCACTGGCCGAGGGTCGCGCGGGTGAAGCGGCGCGCCTCGCGCACCGCTTCGTAGCGGGCGGGCAGGGCGCACGAGGCGGCATCGGACACGGCCGCGGGGTCCAGCGGCGGAAGGCCCTGCCGTAACGGCTTGAGCATGGTCGATCCATTCGTTCCCATGCGAGGCACTCCCGGGAATTCGCGGTCGTTGCGATGCAGCGGTGGCGCGGCACCATGGTTTCGGATGCGCAGAGCAGATGCAAGGGCAGATGCACGTGCACGCGACCGAAATGGCAGTGCCCGTACCGCTTCTTGGCCATTTTTTCTGCCATCTTCAAGCCGTTCAGCGCCAGTGGTCCGGACCTCTTCCCGGTGGCGACCAGGCAGAAACGGCCGAGCTCTTTCCGTTTCCGTAACCGGATGAGTACTGCGCGAAGCGTTTTAGTGGCAGACTGCGGGCCCTGAAGACGGTTGGGGAGGCTGGCGAACGTGAGCGCGGGAGAGCCCGGATCGGTGGTGCGGCGGATGCTGCTCGGCTCGCAACTCAGGCGGCTGCGTGAAGCACGGGGGATCACGCGCGAGGCGGCGGGATACTCGATCCGCGCCTCCGAGTCGAAGATCAGCCGGATGGAACTGGGCCGGGTGAGCTTCAAGGTCAGGGACGTCGAAGACCTGTTGACGCTGTACGGCATCACCGACGAGGCGGAGCGCCAGTCGCTGCTCTCCCTCGCGCGCGAGGCCAACGTGGCGGGCTGGTGGCACAGTTACACCGACGTCCTGCCCAGCTGGTTCCCCACCTATGTGGGCCTGGAGGGTGCCGCCTCGCTGATCCGTGTCTACGAGGTGCAGTTCGTCCACGGCCTGCTGCAGACCGAGGAGTACGCGCGCGCGGTGGTCCGGCGCGGCATGAAGGGCGCGAGCCCGGACGACGTCGAACGCCGGGTCGCCCTGCGCCTGGAGCGGCAGCGGCATCTGTTCGCCGCCGACGCCCCCGAGTTCCACATCGTCCTCGACGAGGCCGCCCTGCGCCGCCCGTACGGCGACCGCGAGGTGATGCGCGGCCAGCTCCAGCACCTCATCGACGTCTCCGAGCGGCCGAACGTACGCCTCCAGGTCATGCCGTTCAGCTTCGGCGGGCACTCCGGCGAGAGCGGCGCCTTCACCATCCTCAGCTTCCCCGACGCCGACCTGTCCGACGTGGTCTACCTGGAGCAGCTGACCAGCGCCCTCTATCTCGACAAGCGCGAGGACGTCGCCCAGTACGAGCAGGCGCTCAAGGAGCTCCAGCAGGACAGTCCGGGGCCCGACGAGAGCCGGGACCTGCTCAGGGGACTGCTCCAGCTGTCCTGAGGGGTTTCCCCGGGCTGTGCCAAGGGGTTTCCCTGAGAGGTCCCTTGTTCTTGAGGCGTTTCCTTCAACTCACTTGAAACACAAGTACGATGACGTGTGATCAGACCTGGCGTAGATCTGGTGTCCGCTAGCGATTGAGGGATCACATGGCGTCGTCCTACTTCAGCGACCTGGCCCAGCAGTACATCGACGGCGAGTGGCGTCCGGGCACCGGCTCCTGGGACGTCATCGACTTCAACCCGTACGACGACGAGAAGCTGGCCTCGATCACCGTGGCCACGGTCGACGAGGTGGACCAGGCCTACCGGGCCGCCGCCCGCGCCCAGAAGCAGTGGGCCGAGACCAACCCCTACACCCGGCGCGCCGTCTTCGAGCGGGCGCTGCGGCTGATAGAGGACCGCGAGCAGGAGATAGCCGACCTGATCATCGCGGAGCTGGGCGGCACGCGCGTGAAGGCCGGTTTCGAGCTGCACCTCGCCAAGGAGTTCCTGCGCGAGTCGATCCACCTCGCGCTGCGCCCCGAGGGCAAGATCCTGCCCTCCCCGGGTGACGGCAAGGAGAACCGCGTCTACCGGGTGCCGGTCGGCGTCGTCGGCGTGATCAGCCCCTTCAACTTCCCCTTCCTGCTGTCGATCAAGTCGGTCGCCCCGGCGCTCGCGCTCGGCAACGCCGTCGTCCTCAAGCCGCACCAGAACACCCCGATCGCGGGCGGCACCCTGATCGCGAAGATCTTCGAGGAGGCCGGGCTGCCCGGCGGCCTGCTCAACGTCGTCGTCACCGACATCGCCGAGATCGGCGACGCCTTCATCGAGCACCCCGTCCCGAAGGTCATCTCCTTCACCGGCTCCGACACGGTCGGCCAGCACGTCGCGACCGTCTGCGCCAAGCACTTCAAGCGCTCGGTGCTCGAACTGGGCGGCAACAGCGCGCTGGTGGTCCTGGACGACGCCGACATCGACTACGCGGTGGACGCGGCGGTCTTCAGCCGGTTCGTGCACCAGGGTCAGGTCTGCATGGCCGCCAACCGGGTCCTCGTGGACGCCTCCGTCGCCGAGGAGTTCACCGAGAAGTTCGTCGCCAAGGTCCGCTCCCTGAAGACCGGCGACCCGCGCGACCCGCAGACCGTCATCGGCCCGGTGATCAACTCCCAGCAGGCGGCCGCCCTGTCGGGCACCGTCGACCAGGCGATCGCCGAGGGCGCGACGGCCCTGGTGCGGGGCACCACGGAGGGCAACCTGGTGGCGCCCAGCGTGCTCACCGGCGTCCCCGCCGACTCCGCGCTGCTCCAGCAGGAGATCTTCGGCCCGGTCGTCTTCCTCATCCCGTTCGACGGCGAGGAGGAGGCGGTCCGCGTCGTCAACGACACCCCGTACGGCCTCAGCGGCGCCGTCCACACCGGTGACATCGAACGGGGCGTCGCCTTCGCCAAGCGGATCGACACCGGCATGTTCCATGTGAACGACGGCACGGTCCACGACGAGCCGCTCGTGCCGTTCGGCGGCGAGAAGCACTCCGGTATCGGCCGTCTGAACGGTGAGACCACGCTGGAGGCCTTCACCACGATCAAGTGGATCTCCGTCCAGCACGGGCGCAGCGGCTTCCCGTTCTGACCGGCTTCGCTTTCAGCAGGGCCCCCGCGGACATGCATCCAGCTGCACACTAGGTGCATGTCCGCCAGGTATCCCATTGCCGAGGCCAGGGGCAAGCTCGGTGAGCTCGTCCGCCGGGCCGCCCAGCACGAGCACATCACGTTGACCGACCGCGGCGTGCCGGCGGCCGTACTCATCTCGCCGGCCGAGCTGGAGGATCTTGAGGACGCCCTCGCGCTCGCGCGCCTGGAGCGTGATCGCGCGCTCGGTCGCGCCGGACAGCCCGTTCCGCACGACGAGGCACGCCGCGCGCTGCTCCAGGCTGGCGGGCGGGGCGAGTGACCTGGGAGGTCCTGTGGGAACCGGCCGCTCTGGACGCGGCCACAGGGCACCTCAAGCACGACCCCCGGGGCGTCGACGACCTGCTCCGGGCCGCTGACCACCCTGCCGATGCCCCTCGGCCCGAAGGCCCCCGCGCCTGGGTCGTCGATCATCGCCGACTGCACCATGGACCCTGGCGCATCCTCTACCGCATCGACCCTGAGGCCCGCACGATCCACATCGAGCACGTCGGGCGCCGGGAGACCTGACCGGTACACCGGCCACGGCGCCCTGGAGCAGGCCGGACAGCAGCGGGCCCTGGAGCGGGTGGGGCGGCGGTACGGCAATAACCTGGACCGCATGTCAGCGATCCGTCTTCTCGTGCTGGGCGCGGTCCGCCAGCACGGGCGGGCCCACGGCTACCAGGTGCGCGGCGACCTGGAGTACTGGGGCGCGCACGAGTGGTCCAACGCCAAGCCGGGCTCGATCTACCACGCCCTGAAGCAGATGGCCAAGCAAGGGCTGCTGCACGCGCACGAGATCGCGCCGTCCACGGCGGGCGGCCCGCCGCGCACCGAGTACCAGCTGACCGAGCAGGGCACCGAGGAGTACTTCGCCCTGCTGCGCGACGCGCTGGTCACCTACGACCAGCGCGGCGACATGAAGACGGCGGCCATCGGCTTCATGGTCGACCTGCCCCGGGCCGAGGCCGTGGCGCTGCTGAAGGAGCGCACGCGCCGGATCGAGGCGTGGCGGGCCTCGGTGACCGAGCACTACGTGCCCGAGGAGGGGCCCGGCCGGCTCGGTCACATCGGCGAGATCATGAACATGTGGGTCCACACGGCCGACTCCGAGGCGGAGTGGACCCAGGGCCTCGTCGAGCGCCTGGAGAACGGCGCCTACACCTTCGCCGGCGAGGGCGAACCGTTCGTCGGCGTGCTCGCCGAGGGCGAGGAGAACCCGTACGCGACGGGGGAGCGGCACCCGGAGGACGACCGCTGACCGGAACCCGTCGGCAGCCCTAGTGATGGAACCCGGTCGCCGACTCCTTGTCCCGGGTCAAGGGGTGCGGCTGGCGGCGCAGTTCGGGCAGCAGGCGGGTCAGGTCGGCCAGGAACAGGTCCGCCAGGTCGTGCGAGAAGCCGTTGCGGCACACGACCCGCAGCACGGACAGGTCCTCGCGGTTCGCCGGGAAGGTGTACGCCGGCACCAGCCAGCCGCTCTCGCGCAGCCGCCGGGAGACGTCGAAGACGTCGTACGACGTGATGCCGTCGGCCGTCGTGAACGCGAACACCGGCAGTTCGTCGCCGTGCGTGAGCAGCCGGAAGTCGCCCAGCTCGGCGATGCGCCGGGCCAGCGAGGTCGCCACGTCCCGGGTCGACTGCTGGACCGCCCGGTAGCCGTCGCGGCCGAGCCGCAGGAACGTGTAGTACTGCGCGACCACCTGCGCGCCGGGCCGGGAGAAGTTGAGAGCGAAGGTCGGCATGTCGCCGCCCAGGTAGTTGACCCGGAAGACCAGCTCCTCGGGCAGCGCCTCCTTGTCCCGCCACAGCGCCCAGCCGACGCCCGGGTACACCAGGCCGTACTTGTGCCCGGAGGTGTTGATCGAGGCCACGCGCGGGAGGCGGAAGTCCCACACCAGGTCCTCGTCCAGGAAGGGCGCCACCATCCCGCCGGACGCGCCGTCCACGTGCACCGGGATGTCGAGCCCGGTGCGCTCCTGGAGGGCGTCCAGGGCCGCGCACAGGTCGGCGATCGGCTCGTAGGAGCCGTCGAAGGTCGAGCCGAGGATGCCGACGACCCCGATGGTGTTCTCGTCGCACAGCTCGGCGGCGGCCTGCGGGTCCAGATGGAAGCGGTCACCCTCCATCGGGACCAGCCGGGCCTCCACCTCCCAGAAGTTGCAGAATTTCTCCCAGCACACCTGGACGTTGATGCCCATGACGAGGTTCGGCCGTGCCGCGCCGGGGTAGCGGTCCGCGTTGTGCTTCGCCCAGCGCCGTTTCAGTGCCATGCCCGCGAGCATGCACGCCTCGCTGGACCCGGTCGTCGAACAGCCCACCGCCGCCGCCGGGTCGGGCGCGTTCCACAGGTCGGCGAGCATCGCCACGCAGCGCCGCTCCAGCTCGGCCGTGCGCGGGTACTCGTCCTTGTCGATCATGTTCTTGTCCCGGCACTCCGCCATCAGCACCCCGGCCTGCGGCTCCATCCAGGTGGTGACGAACGTGGCCAGGTTCAGGCGGGAGTTGCCGTCCAGCATCAGCTCGTCGTGCACCAGCTGGTACGCCGTGGACGGGGCGAGCGGGCCGTCCGGGAGCCGGTGCGTGGGCGGGGCCTCGGTCATGCCGCCGACCGGATTGGCCTCGCCGTAGAACGGGTTGACGGACATCGCCCGCTGCTGATGCTGCTCGGGACCTTTGTGCAGGGCCATGGAAACGTGCCTCCAGGAGTTTCCGGGAAGGTGTCGGCGGACCGGGGTGCCGTCCGGCCGCCCTTGCATCTGCGGACGTCCCGTCACCAGCGGCCAGGCCGGCGGCGAGGCGACACACAGCAGGGTGAATGCCCAGGACGCCCGTCGCCACGCCCGGCCCGGGATGCACGGCCGGAACGAGCGCATGGGCGGCGAGACCCACTGCCGTACCGAGAACAGCGTCATGACCGCCGAGCCCCGCCGGCGCCCCGAGCGCGACCCCGTCGGCCGGCAGCGGCCTCCACGGCGACGGCGGGCAGGATGAACGGCAGCAGCGCCCGTGCCGGGGCCGTGGGAGCGGTCGGGGGCGGCTGCCGCGCGGTGTCCTGGGCCACGCGATCACCATAAACGCAATAAACCGGACTAAATGTGCGCAACATTCGTAACAGCCCCGCACCACGTCCGGCGCGGAAACCGGCTTGCACCTCACGTGACGTGAGGCCTCAGCGTGGAGGCCGTACCGACGACAAGGAGCGGAAAAGTGAGCTACTCCGTGGGACAGGTCGCGGGGTTCGCCGGGATCACGGTGCGCACCCTGCACCACTACGACGAGATCGGCCTGCTCGTGCCCGGCGAGCGCACGCACGCCGGGCACCGGCGCTACACCGACGCCGACCTCGACCGGCTCCAGCAGATCCTGTTCTACCGGGAGCTCGGCTTCCCGCTCGACGAGGTCGCGGCCCTGCTCGACGACCCGGCGGTGGATCCCGGCGCACACCTGCGCCGCCAGCACGACCTGCTCACCGCCCGGATCGAGAAGCTGCAGAAGATGGCCGCGGCCGTGGAGCACGCCATGGAGGCACGCACGATGGGCATTCAACTCACCCCCGAGGAGCGGTTCGAGGTCTTCGGGGACAAGGACCCCGAGCAGTACCGCGACGAGGCGGAGGCGCGCTGGGGCGACACGGAGGCGTACGTCGAGTCGCAGCGCCGCGCCGCCACCTACACCAAGGAGGACTGGAAGCGGATCAAGGCCGAGGTCGACGACTGGCAGGAGCGGTACGCCGCCCTGGTGGCCGCCGGTGCGCCCGCGACCGGTGAGGCCGCGATGGACCTGGCCGAGGAGCACCGGCAGCACATGACCCGGTGGTACTTCGAGGTGCCGTACGAGCTGCACCGGTGCTTCGCGGAGATGTACGTCTCCGACGAGCGCTTCAAGGCGTACTACGACTCCATGGGGCCGGGCCTCGCCGAGCACCTGCGCGCGGCGATCCTGGCCAACGCCGACCGCCGCACCTCCTGACCGGACCGCACCTCCTGACCGGACCGCACCCTCTGACCGGACCGCACCCTCTGACCGGACCGCACCTTCTGCCCGGTCCCGCCGGTCCCGCCGGTCCCGCCGGTCCCGGCCCGGGTGTGTGCGAGGTCACTCCGCCCGGGCCAGGACGACCGCCGTGCCGTACGCGCACACCTCGGTGCCCACGTCGGCGGCCTCCGTCACGTCGAAGCGGAACGCCAGCACGGCGTTGGCACCACGCGCGCGTGCCTGCTCCACCAGCCGTTCCATGGCCTGGTTGCGGGTCTGCACGAGCGTCTTGGTGAGCCCCTTCAGCTCGCCGCCGATCATCGACTTCAGCCCGGCGCCGATCTGGCTGCCCAGGTGGCGCGAGCGCACGGTGAGCCCGAAGACCTCGCCGATCACCTGCTGCACCCGGTATCCGGGCACGTCGTTCGTCGTCACGACCAGCACGTCCGGCTGGGGCCCCTGGCCGCCGCCGTAGTCTTCGAGTCCCATGAGTCACAGCTTTCTCTCCGTTGTCCCACAGCGCATCCTGGAGCCGCCGGTGGAACCTGGGGTGGTCACTTCACGTTGATAGCTTTGGGCGGCACCACAGGGAAGTACGCCGTTCAGCCGCCGCACCCGCCTTCACGCCTTCAGGAGCCCGGACCCGTGATGACACTCGCCCTCGGCCCGAGCTGGCTGGACCCCAACACGATGCTCGACAAATTCGGCATCTGGGGTCTGCTGCTCGTCGTCTTCGCCGAGTCCGGCCTGCTCATCGGCTTCTTCCTGCCCGGTGACTCGCTGCTGTTCACCTGCGGCCTGCTGATCACCTCGCATCAGCTGCACTTCCCTCTGTGGGGCGCCGTCGGCCTGATCTGCCTCGCCGCGATCCTCGGTGACCAGGCCGGCTACATGTTCGGCAAGAAGGTCGGCCCGTCCCTCTTCAACCGCCCCGACTCCCGCCTGTTCAAACAGGAGAACGTCACCAAGGCGCACGAGTTCTTCGAGAAGTACGGCCCGAAGTCCCTGGTCCTGGCCCGCTTCGTGCCCGTGGTGCGTACGTTCACGCCGATCATCGCCGGCGTCAGCGGCATGAAGTACCGCTCGTTCCTGATCTTCAACGTCATCGGCGGCACCCTGTGGGGCGCGGGCGTCACCCTGCTCGGCTCCTGGCTCGGCAACATCACCTTCGTCAAGAACAACATCGAGGCGATCCTGATCCTGATCGTCCTCGTCTCGGTGGTCCCGATCGCGATCGAGTTCCTGCGCGCCCGTGGCAAGGAGAAGAAGGCCGCCGCCGCCCGCCCCGAGCCGCGGCCCGTCCCCCAGCAGCAGCCGGCGTACCAGCACCAGCCGGCTCAGCCGGTCATGGACGACGCGACGACGCAGCTGCGCCGCATCGAGCCGGAGCCGCAGCAGCCGTACGCCTACCAGCCCCAGCAGCAGCCCTACCAGCCCCAGCAGCAGCCGTACCAACCCCAGCAGCAGGACCAGCAGTACTGGGACCAGGGCTACGACAACCAGTACTACGACCAGGGGCAGTACCCGCAGCAGCAGTACGACCAGAACGGCTACCCCTACGACCACCGCCGGCAGTAGAGCCCCTCAGAAACCCCGGGTCCGCTTGGCCGCACGGCGCTTCCCGGGGGAGCCGACCCGCAGGAACAGCCGGAAGATCTCCGAGCCCAGGTTGACCCCGATGGCGATGGCCATGGCCAGCGACGCCGCGTTGGCCAGCGACACCAGTCCCTTGTCCACCTGGTTCTGGGCCATGTTCAGCAGCCCGAAGTACGTCGCGGAGCCGGGCAGCAGTGGACCGATCGCCGCTGTCGTGTAGGGCAGCGCGGACGCGAAGCGGTAGCGGGACAGCAACTGCCCGAACAGGCCCACCAGCCCCGCCGCCACGGCGGTGGAGGCCACCGGCGAGATGTTCCCGACGTAGTGCATCGCGCCGTACACCGACCAGGCCACGCCCCCGTTGAGGGTCACCCAGAGCACGGTCGAACGTTCCTGCTGGAGCAGGACCGCGAAGGTCAGCGACAGCACCATGGACGCGGCGATCTGGATCAGCGGCCGTTCGCTGATCTGGAGACCCGCTTCCGGGTTCAGCTTCCCGCCGACCTTCACGCCGAAGTACAGGACGACCAGCACCCCGGCGACGATGCCGACGAAGAAGTACAGGACTTCCAGCAGGCGGGCCGCGGCGGTGATGTAGAAGCCCGTCAGACCGTCCTGCACGCCCGCCACCAGCGCCCGTCCGGGCAGCAGCGCGAACAGTCCACCGGTGACCACGGCGGACGCCTTCACATCCACATCGGCCAGCGCGAACGCCACTCCGATCGCGGCGGGCGGCATCGCAGCGACCGTGAACTGGTAGAACTCCGGCAGCCCGCGCCCGGCGCACAGCCAGGCCAGCCGGTCGCCGAGCATCGCGCCGAGGGCCGCCGCGACGAACACGATCAGATCACCGCCGACCAGGATGGAGGCCGCGCCGGCCAGCACCCCGCTGGCCAGCGTCAGCGCCCAGCCGGGGTAGGGGTGCCGGTTGCGGCGGATCTCGGCCAGCCGCCGGTAGGCCTCCTCCAGGGAGACATGCGTCTCCGGGTCCGTCAGGTCGTCCACCAGCCCGAACACGGCCTGCAGACGGGTGTAGTCGGTGCCCCGGCGCCGTACCGTCCGCGACGCCGTGACCGGGTCGTCCACCAGGGACGGCTGGTGCGAGATCGACAGCAGCGTGAAGGTGACGTTGGGTTCGCAGCGGTCCAGTCCGTAGGAGCGGCACACCGCGAACATCGCGGTCTCCACGTCCTCCGCGCCCTCGCCGCCCGCCAGCAGCAGCTCGCCGATACGCAGCGTCAGGTCGAGCACGCGTGGAACCGCCGGGCCCTCCCCCTCGGTCCGCTGCACGGCCTCCGGCGCCGGCCGCTCGGTCACCGGCATGCGCAGCATCGTGCGCATCCGGTCCTGCCAGGGCGCGTCCTTGATCAGGCTGACCAGGGGCACCCCGGCGGCGGGCGTGAAGGCGGCCGGTGCGTGCTGGGCGCTGTAGACGCTCGGGGTCGTGAACGCCGACACCTCCGGCTCGGCGGCCGGCGGCTGCGGCGCCTCAAGGCCCTCCGGCACGGCGAACTCGGACGTGGTCTCCGGCTCACCGTCGCTCTCGGGGACTTCGATGCCCTCGGGAATGGCGAACTCGGACGTGATCTCCGGGTCGTACCGCGCCTCGTCCGACCGGGGCTTGCGGTCCTCCGCCTCCGTCACCTCGCACCGCTCCCTGAACGACACCTTCCGTCAGCCTCAGTATGCGCATGCGCAGGCGCCGGACACACAAACGGGCCGCACGCGTGCGCGTGCGGCCCGTTTCGCCGGGACAGGCTCGGCTCAGTGGCCGCCCTGCTCCTTGAAGCGCTTGTAGGACCGCTCGATCTCGGCCTCGGCGTCCGTGCGGCCGACCCAGTTGGCGCCCTCGACCGACTTGCCGGGCTCCAGGTCCTTGTACACCTCGAAGAAGTGCTGGATCTCCAGGCGGTCGAACTCCGACACGTGGTGGATGTCGCGCAGGTGCTCCACGCGCGGGTCGGTGGCCGGAACGCACAGCAGCTTGTCGTCGCCGCCCGCCTCGTCCGTCATGCGGAACATGCCGATCGCACGGCAGCGGATCAGGCAGCCCGGGAAGGTCGGCTCGTCCAGGATGACCAGCGCGTCCAGCGGGTCGCCGTCCTCGCCGAGGGTGTTCTCGACGAAGCCGTAGTCGGTCGGGTAGGCGGTCGAGGTGAAGAGACGACGGTCCAGGCGGATCCGACCGGTCTCGTGGTCCACCTCGTACTTGTTGCGCGAACCCTTCGGGATCTCGATCGTGACGTCGAACTCCACCGGTGGCTCCTCCATGATCAGCACATAGTTCTGGTGGTTAAGTGTCCCTCACGCAGGTGTGTGATCGCGAAAGGGGCTGGTGGTCGTGCCAGAGCCGAGGCCGTGGCGGGCCGCAGGACCGCAGGTGGAGCGGATCGCGAACGCCGTACGACCGCGTCTGGCGCGGGCCGTTGCGGCTGTGCAGCCGCGGGTTGCGCGGTTGACGCGGAGCCTCGCCTTCCGGTCTCCGCACCTCCCCCGTCCGCGAGCCGTCAGGACCTGGCAGTACACCGCGGGCGCCGCCACCGCCGGCCTCGCGCTCGCCGCCGGAGTGGTGACCGCGGCCGGCCCCTGGGACGCCAACGGTCAGCGTACGGCCGAGCGGGACCGCGCGATCGCTCTGGAGCGCTCAGGTGGCGCAGATCACGGGGGTCCCGCCACGAGCACCGGGGCCCCGCTGCCCGCGCCGAGCGCCCCGCCCGTCCTCACGGCCCTGGGCGCCGCCACGGACGCCGTGAGCACCAAGAAGGCCGCCCCGGGCGGAAAGCCCCTCACGGACGTCCTGGAGCCCCTCCTGGCCGTCCCCGAGCTCGGCGACGGCCACGCGGCGGCCGTCGTCGACCTGACCACCGGCAAGCGCCTGTACGGCAGCGACGACGGCGAGGCCCTCACCCCGGCCTCCACCACCAAGATCGCCACCGCCGTCGCCGCCCTGTCCGCGCTCGGCCCCGACCACCGCTTCACCACCCGCGCCGCCCTCGAACCCGGCACCGGCGATCTCGTCCTGGTCGGCGGCGGTGACCCGACCCTGACCGCCCACAAGGAAGCTGGGGGCACCTCCCGCGCGAGCGAAGTCGAGCGTGGGGGAGAAGCCGAGCGTGGGGGAGAAACCGAAAGCGGGGGAAGCTGGGCGAGCCTGCGGCAGCTGGCGGCGGACACCGCGCAGGCCCTGACGAAGCGCGGCATCCACAAGGTCACGCTCTCCTACGACGCCACCCTGTTCACCGGCCCCGCCGTGCATCCCATCGGCGTCAACGACAACCTCGCCCCGGTCAGCGCCCTGACCGCCGACGAGGGCCGTACCGACGACTCCACCAGCGGCCCCGCCCCGCGCGTGAGCGACCCGGCGGCGGACGCGGCCGGCAAGTTCGCGGCCTTCCTGAAGTCCGCCGGCATCACGACGACACCCCCCGGCCCCGCGAAGGCCTCCACGCGCGCGCAGACCCTCGCCACCGTCTCCTCGCCCCCGCTGTCCGACGTGGTCGAGCGGATGCTGACCAACAGCGACAACGACATCGCCGAGACCCTCGCCCGGCAGACGGCGCTGACCAGCGGGCAGCCGGGCAGCTTCGACGGCGGCGCCAGGGCGATCTCCGCGCGGCTGACCAAGCTGGGCCTGCCGATGGCCGGTGCCTCCTTCCACGACGGCAGCGGCCTCGACCGTGCCGACCGGCTGACCGCCGACCTCCTGACCGGCCTCCTCGTCACCGCCGGCGACCCGGGCCGCCCCGGCCTGCGCCCCGTCCTCACCGGCCTGCCCATCGCCGGCTTCACCGGCACCCTGACCAGCCGCTACAGCAACGGCGCGGCCGGCGTCGTACGCGCCAAGACCGGCACGCTGACCGGCGTCAACGCCCTGGCCGGCACGGTCGTCGACGCCGACGGCCGCCCCCTGGCCTTCGCGTTCCTGGCCTCCGGCACGACCGACCCCCAGGAGGCCCAGGCCGCCCTGGACCGGGCGGCCACGGCGCTCGCGGGGTGCGGCTGCGGTTAGGACCCGCCGTGGGACGACCGCGCTGCTCTGCCCCAAGCGGGCCCGCTCACGTACGGTTGACGGCATGACTGGCTTCGGTGGCACCACATCTCCCGGGATGGTCGACTGGAACCTCGCGGTCGCGACCGCGACACGGCTCGTACGGCCGGGCCCCGACGTCAGCCGTGACGAGGCACGGGCCGTCGTCGCGGAGCTGCGCCGGCACGCGAAAGCCTCGGAGGAACACGTCCGGGGCTTCACGCGTATGGGCACCGAGGCCGGCCACGACACGCCCGTCCTCGTCGTGGACCGCCCCGGCTGGGTCCGCGCCAACGTCGCCGGCTTCCGCGAGATCCTCAAACCGCTGCTGGAGAAGATGCAGGAACGGCGTGCCGGCAGCCCTGGCAGCGCGGTCCTCGGCGCCGTCGGCGGCAAGGTCACCGGCGTCGAGCTCGGCATGCTGCTGTCGTTCCTGTCCTCCCGCGTCCTCGGCCAGTACGAGACCTTCGCCCCGGCCACCCGCGAGCTGCCCGCCGGCGGCCCCCCTGATTCACCGAGTGGCGGCGGCCGCCTCCTCCTCGTCGCGCCCAACATCGTCCACGTCGAGCGCGAACTCGACGTCGAGCCGCACGACTTCCGCCTGTGGGTGTGCCTGCACGAGGAGACCCACCGCACGCAGTTCACCGCCGTGCCCTGGCTGCGTGATCATCTTGAGGGCGAAATCCAGTCGTTCTTGGCCGAGACCGACGTCGACCCGATGACCTTCCTGGAGCGCATCCGGGAAGCCGCCCAGTCGCTCGCCGGGGGCCGCCCCGAGGGCGAGGAGGACGACGGCGGCCGCTCCTTCGTGGAGCTGGTGCAGACCCCCGCCCAGCGCGAGATCCTCGGCCGCCTCACCGCCGTGATGTCCCTGCTGGAGGGCCACGCCGACTACGTCATGGACGGCGTCGGACCCAGCGTCGTGCCGTCCGTCGCCGAGATCCGCGAGAAGTTCCAGCAGCGCCGCGCCAAGGGCGCCTCCCGGCTCGACCTCGCCCTGCGCAAGCTGCTGGGCCTGGATGCCAAACTGAGGCAGTACCGGGACGGCGAACGGTTCGTACGGGCCGTGGTCGAGCAGGTCGGCGTCGATGGCTTCAACCGCGTGTGGACCTCGCCCAACACCCTTCCCACCAAGGCCGAGATCGCCAAACCGGCGGACTGGGTCGCGCGGGTGCACCGCACCGCAGAGTCGTGAACATGTCGGGTGGGTCGTGAATCGAATCCGGCCTGCGGCAGGCGAACGCCCCTCCAATCACCCGTCCGAGGGACCGTGGGCCTTGCGTAGGCGTGCAATGCTCGGGGAACCTCCCGGTTCTGTCACCATCTACACACTCTGAGTGACCGATCTCGGGCTCACCCCCGACAACTTCATGAAGGGAACCGACCATGGGTCCCCATCCTGCGGTCGCGGCGATACGCCTGGCGGTCCGCCGCGTCCTCCACGACATCCTCAACGACCACACCCCGACCTCGGGCGGGCCGGGCCGGCAGGCCGCCGGCGAGCACCCGGAATGCACGGCCGAGCGGTCCCCCTCCCCGCTCGTCCTCGTCGCATGCTCCGGCGGCGCCGACTCCATGGCCCTCGCCTCCGCCCTCGCCTTCGAAGCGCCCCGCCTCGGCGTGCGCGCCGGCGGCGTCACCATCGACCACGGCCTCCAGCCCGGCTCCGACCTGCGCGCCGACGAGGTCGTCCTGCGTCTGCGCGGACTCGGCCTCGACCCGGTCGAGTCGGTCGCCGTGACCGTCGGCCGCGAAGGCGGACCCGAGGCCGCCGCCCGCGACGCCCGCTACGCCGCCCTGGACGCCGTCTCCGAACGCCACGGGGCCGCCGCGATCCTGCTCGGCCACACCCGCGACGACCAGGCCGAGACCGTCCTGCTCGGCCTCGCCCGCGGCTCCGGCATCCGCTCTCTGTCCGGCATGGCCGCGGTCTCGGGGGCCGGCGGCCGTTACCGGCGCCCCTTCCTCCAGCTCGACCGGCAGACCGCCCGCAAGGCCTGCATGGTCCAGTCCCTCCCCGTTTGGGACGATCCTCACAATGCCGACCCGGCCTACACCCGCTCGCGGTTGCGGCACGAGGGTCTGCCCGCCCTGGAGAAGGCCCTCGGCAAGGGCGTCGTGGAGGCGCTCGCCCGCACCGCCCAGCTCTCCCGCGACGACGCCGACGCCCTCGACACCTGGGCCCGCCAGGTCGAGGCCTCCGTACGGGACGCCGCCGGCCTGCTGGAATGCGCCAAGCTCTACGCCCTGCCGCCCGCCGTGCGCCGCCGCGTCCTGCGCCGCGCCGCCATCGAGGCCGGTGCTCCGGCCGGTGCGCTGTTCGCCCGTCACATCGAGGAAGTCGACCGGCTGATCACCGGCTGGCGCGGCCAGGGAGCCATCAATCTCCCGGGCAAAGTCGTCGCCCAGCGCCAGGGTGGCAGACTGGTGATTCGGCAAGGCTGAATCCCGACCCCTCGCGGAGCGACCCTCCGGCGGGCCGGGCAGCCGGCCGGCCGGGAAGTGCGGGACGACCGAAAGTGATGCGGGTGGACGCGAAAGACATGGGTGCCGACCTTGAGAAGGTGCTCATCACCAAGGAAGAGATCGACGCGAAGCTGGCCGAGCTGGCCGCGAAGATCGACGCGGAGTACGCGGGCAAGGACCTGCTGATCGTCGGCGTCCTCAAGGGCGCGGTGATGGTCATGGCGGACCTCGCCCGGGCGCTGTCCACCCCCGTCACCATGGACTGGATGGCCGTGTCCTCCTACGGCGCGGGCACCCAGTCCTCCGGTGTCGTACGGATCCTCAAGGACCTCGACACCGACATCAAGGGCAAGCACGTCCTGATCGTCGAGGACATCATCGACTCCGGTCTGACCCTGTCCTGGCTGATCAACAACCTCGGCTCGCGCGAGCCCGCCTCGCTGAAGGTGTGCACGCTGCTGCGCAAGCCCGACGCCGCGAAGGTCGCGATCGACGTTGAGTGGGTCGGCTTCGACATCCCGAACGAGTTCGTCGTCGGCTACGGCCTCGACTACGCCGAGAAGTACCGCAACCTCCCGTTCGTCGGTACGCTCGCGCCTCACGTCTACGGCGGCTGAGCCGGACCGGGTGGTGTGAGCCACTCGGCTCAGTCCTTGTAGGACGATCGGGAACCCCGGCGGGTTCCGCGCCGTTGAAGCATGCAGAGACGGGCTTCCCAGCCGTCCGAAGCACTTTCGTGCGGCTTCGGGCAACCTTGCTGGGGTACCGTCAGATGAACTGTCTTATCAAACTCACTATGGCAGGAGGGACGGGGCGGCACCGCTCCGTATGGATGGACGTGAAGCGATACTTCCGTGGGCCGGTCATGTGGATCGTGCTGGCCGTCCTTGCCGTGGTCGTGTTGATGCAGGTCGTCGGCTCGTCCGGCGGCTACAAGACGGTGGACACCGGCCAGGTCATTGCGGCGATCAATGACAACAGGGTCCAGTCGGCCAAGCTGACCACAGGCGACGAGCAGACCGTCAAGGTCACTCTCAAGGACGGCCAGAAGGTCGACGGCAGCTCGAAGATCCAGGCGAGCTACATCGGCGACCAGCAGGGCACCCAGCTCGCCACCAAACTTCAGACCAAGTACGAGAGCAAGCAGATCCCGGACGGCTACACGGTGTCGCCGTCCAAGCAGAACCCGTTCGTCGGCGTCCTGCTGTCCCTGCTGCCCTTCGTCCTGATCGTGGTCGTCTTCCTGTTCCTGATGAACCAGATGCAGGGCGGCGGCTCCCGGGTCATGAACTTCGGGAAGTCCAAGGCCAAGCTCATCACCAAGGACACCCCGAAGACGACGTTCGCCGACGTCGCCGGCTGTGACGAGGCCGTCGAGGAGCTCCACGAGATCAAGGAGTTCCTGCAGGAACCGGCCAAGTTCCAGGCCGTCGGCGCCAAGATCCCCAAGGGCGTGCTGCTCTACGGCCGCCCGGGTACCGGCAAGACGCTGCTCGCGCGCGCCGTCGCCGGCGAGGCGGGGGTGCCGTTCTACTCGATCTCCGGTTCCGACTTCGTCGAGATGTTCGTCGGTGTCGGTGCCTCCCGGGTCCGTGACCTGTTCGAGCAGGCCAAGGCGAACGCCCCGGCGATCGTGTTCGTCGACGAGATCGACGCGGTCGGCCGCCACCGGGGCGCCGGCCTCGGCGGTGGTCACGACGAGCGCGAGCAGACCCTGAACCAGCTGCTCGTCGAGATGGACGGCTTCGACGTCAAGGGCGGCGTCATCCTGATCGCCGCCACCAACCGGCCCGACATCCTCGACCCGGCGCTGCTGCGCCCCGGCCGCTTCGACCGGCAGATCGCGGTCGACCCGCCGGACCTGCAGGGCCGTATGGAGATCCTCAAGGTTCACCAGAAGGGCAAGCCGGTCGCGCCCGACGTCGACCTGGCCGCCGTCGCCCGCCGCACCCCGGGCATGACCGGTGCCGACCTCGCGAACGTGCTGAACGAGGCCGCGCTGCTCACCGCCCGTGGCGACCAGAAGCTGATCGACAACAAGGCGCTGGACGAGGCGATCGACCGCGTGGTCGCGGGCCCGCAGAAGCGGACCCGGATCATGTCGGACAAGGAGAAGAAGATCACCGCGTACCACGAGGGCGGTCACGCCCTGGTCGCGGCGGCCTCGCCGAACTCCGACCCGGTCCACAAGATCACGATCCTGTCCCGCGGCCGCGCCCTCGGCTACACGATGGTCCTGCCGGACGAGGACAAGTACTCGACCACGCGCAACGAGATGCTCGACCAGCTCGCCTACATGCTGGGCGGCCGCGCGGCCGAGGAACTGGTCTTCCACGACCCGACCACCGGTGCCGCCAACGACATCGAGAAGGCCACCAACCTGGCCCGCGCGATGGTCACGCAGTACGGCATGACCGAGCGGCTCGGCGCGATCAAGTTCGGCGGCGACAACAGCGAGCCGTTCCTCGGCCGTGAGATGGCGCACCAGCGCGACTACTCGGAAGAGGTCGCCGCGCTGGTCGACGAAGAGGTCAAGAAGCTCATCGAGACCGCGCACAACGAGGCCTGGGAGATCCTGGTCGAGAACCGCGACGTGCTCGACCAGCTCGTTCTCCACCTGCTGGAGAAGGAGACCCTGGGCAAGGAGGAGATCGCCGAGATCTTCGCCCCGATCGTCAAGCGCCCGCCGCGGCCCGCGTGGACCGGTTCCTCGCGCCGCACCCCGTCCACCCGCCCGCCGGTGCTCTCCCCGAAGGAGCTGGCACTGACCAACGGTGCGAACGGCGCGACGGCCGCGATCAGCACGGTCAAGTCCACGGCCGCCGAGTCCGCCCCGGTGACGGAGCAGACCCCGGAGGACCGCCCCGAGCACTGACCGCTTTTCGGCCAAAGGGGCCGGAATGAACGCCGCGCCCACCAGGTTTTAGCCTGGTGGGCGCGGCGTTCGCATGTCCGCAGGAAGACGTGTGGCCGCCGCCACGCGTCAAGGCACAGGAACGAGGAACCACATGACCGACCCCGTGACGCTGGACGGTGAGGGCACCATCGGCGAGTTCGACGAGAAGCGTGCCGAGAACGCCGTGCGCGAACTGCTGATCGCGGTCGGCGAGGACCCGGACCGCGAGGGTCTGCGCGAGACCCCGGCCCGGGTGGCGCGGGCGTACAAGGAGATCTTCGCGGGCCTGTGGCAGCAGCCGGAGGACGTCCTGACGACGACGTTCGACATCGGGCACGACGAGATGGTGCTCGTGAAGGACATCGAGGTGTACTCGACCTGTGAGCACCACCTGGTGCCGTTCCGGGGGGTGGCCCACGTCGGCTACATCCCGTCGACGTCCGGAAAGATCACGGGACTGTCGAAGCTGGCCCGGCTCGTGGACGTCTACGCGCGCCGCCCGCAGGTGCAAGAACGTCTCACCACACAGATCGCGGACTCCCTCATGGAGATCCTGGAGCCCCGGGGCGTGATCGTGGTCGTGGAGTGCGAGCACATGTGCATGTCCATGCGCGGTATCCGCAAGCCGGGGGCGAAGACCATAACGTCGGCCGTCCGCGGTCAGTTGCGGGACGTCGCCACCCGGAACGAGGCCATGAGCCTGATCATGGCCCGCTGAGCCGAGGTGCGAGGGGACCGACGGTCACGCCGCCGGTTCCGCCCCCGGGTGGTTCTGGTCCTCGTCCTCCGGGAGCTTGCACACGCGCTCCAGGAACAGGGCCGCCGCTATCACCGCGATGCCCGCCAGGACCGAGAAGCCGGCGTAGATGGCCTGGTCGCGGCGGGGCGGGAGGTCCAGCAGCTCCAGCAGGAAGGCGCCCGTGCCGCCGTACATGCCGGCGACGAGGGCCGCGACCAGGGCGCTGGCCTGGCCGAAGACGACCGCGCGGGCGGCCATCAGCGGATCGACCCCCTTGGCGCCGGGGCGGCGCTCGCGCTGGGCCTTCAGCCGGGCGCGCAGCGAGAGCGCCGTCGCGAGCAGGACTCCGGCGATCAGGGCCAGCACGATGGGGGCGGCCAGGGGGACGCTGGGGAGGGTCCCGATCGAGTTCCAGAGGCGGGCGCCCGCCCAGGACAGGACTCCGGCCACGACGAACACGCCGGCCAGCACCCTGATGCGCAGCTCTCTCACGGTGTCCCTTCAGCTCCCCCGGACCGGCCCGGACTGGGTCGTGTCGACCTTGTCGTCTTGACCCTAACGACTCGTCACCTTGACCTTAACGACTATTCGGGCAGTCGGAGTTCCAGGTCCGCTCGCGGCGCCACGCCCTCACGCGTGACCGCCGAGAGCAGATCGGCCACCTTGCCGCGGCCGGGCAGCTGGGCCTGCGGGTCCACGTCGTGCCAGGGCGCGAGCACGAAGGCGCGTTCGTGGGCGCGCGGGTGGGGCAGGGTGAGCTGCGGGTCGTCGGAGGTGACGTCGGCGTAGGCGACGATGTCGACGTCCAGCGTGCGCGGGCCCCAGCGCTCGTCGCGGACCCGATTGAAGGCCTCCTCGACGGCGTGCGCCCGCTCCAGCAGGGACGCGGGGGGCAGGGTGGTCTTCAGGACCACGACCGCGTTGAAGTACGACGGCTGGCTGCCGGGCTCGACGCCCCACGGCTCGGTCTCGTAGACCGGGGAGACCGCTTTGACGCGTACTCCCGGGGTGTCCTCCAGCGCGTCGACGGCGCCCTGGAGGGTCTCCAGGCGGTTGCCGAGGTTGGAGCCGATGGAGATGACGGCCCACTTCGGGTTCTGCAGGGTGGTGTCGGCGGCGTCGACCTGCTCGACGACGGAGGCGGGCACCGGCTGGACGGTCGGGTCGCTGTGACCCTGAAGGAAAGGTCGGGTCATACTCGGCTCCGGGTGATGGTGACGGTCACGTCGTCGAAGGGGACGGTGATCGGCGCGTCCGGCTTGTGGACGCACACCTCGACCTGCTGGACCCCTTCGTGCTTCAGGCAGGTCTGCGCGATCCGCTCGGCGAGCGTCTCGATGAGGTTCACCGGCTCGCCCTCGACCACGGCCACGACCTCCTCGGCCACGATGCCGTAGTGCACGGTCTTCGTCAGGTCGTCGTCCGCCGCGGCCGGCCGGGTGTCCAGCCCGAGGACGAGGTCCACGATGAAGGTCTGGCCCTCCTCGCGCTCCTTGGGGAACACACCGTGGTGCCCGCGGGCCTTGAGGCCGCGCAGCGCGACACGATCCACGCGAATCACTCCTGCAATCGTCGGGAAGGGCCGGCCCGTACCGCGTGCGGGCGGCACACCGGCCTGAAGACGAATCTACCTGCGGCCACTGACACAGCTGGGTCGCGGAGCGGCGGACCCGCACGGGGACCACGAGGGTTCATCTCGTGTTTCCCCTGGGAAACCCGGCCGCGCCATGGGCTGGAAGCCGCTCATACCCGGAGGTAGGTGATTCCAACCACTTCTGTGCCCGCTGCCCGGTCAGGACAGGGGCCCGCCGTCCGGATTCGTGCCGTTCGTGTCGGGCTCGTCGTCCGCGGTGTCCTCGGTCTCGTCGCTCTCCGCCATCACGGGGGAGGCGTGGTGCGCCCAGATCTTCCAGCCGGAGGGCGTGCGCCGGAACACGTTCGTGGCGACGACGAGCTGGCCGACCAGCGGTCCGAGCTCTGCGCCGTCCTCCGGGGCGGGGCCGCCGCTGAGGATGTTCTCGGTGCACGTCACGAGCGCGGTGTCGCCGGTCACGGAGACGTGCACGTCCGTGAGGAAGAACTGGATGTAGTCGGTATTGGCCATGATCAGGGCGTACGACCTGAGGACCTCGCCGCGGCCGGTCAGCACCGGCCAGCCGGGGTGCACGCAGGAGATCACGCCGGTGTCCGCAGGGTCGTGGTACTCCTCGTCCACGCCCAGGTCGCCGGGGCTCAGCCAGAGCGAGGACAGCTCCTCGAAGTCACCGCGTTCCATCGCCTCGTAGAAGGCGGTGTTGGCGGCCTCCACCTGCTCGACATCGGTGTGGGGGGCGCTCACCGCTCGCCTTCCGCCCCGCGCTCGCTTGCCGCGCCCGGCGCTGTGCCCGCCATGCGCGCCTCCTCCACGGCGCGGGCGACGCGGACGGCGTCCGCGGTGGCGCGTACCTCATGTACGCGTACGGCCCATGCGCCGGAGTGCGCGGCGAGGGCGGAGACGGCGGCCGTGGCGGCGTCGCGCTCCCGGGCCGGCGGGGGAGCCCCCTCCGGGCCGGCCAGGACGCGGCCGAGGAACCGCTTGCGGGAGGCGGCCACGAGCAGGGGGTGGCCGAGGGCGCGAAGCCGGTCGAGGTGGGCGAGGAGGACGAGGTCGTGTTCGGCCTCCTTGGAGAAGCCGAGGCCGGGGTCGACGACGATGCGGTCAGGGGCTACGCCACCCGCCAGAACAGCCTCCACGCGCGTGTGCAGCTCGTCCACGACTTCGGCGACGACGTCGTCGTAGACGCCCTTGACGTTGCCGCCCTCCAGGAAGCCGCGCCAGTGCATGACGACGAAGGGGGCGCCCGCGGCGGCGACCACCGGGATCATCGCGGGGTCGGCCAGGCCGCCGCTGACGTCGTTGACCAGGGCGGCACCGGCCGCGAGGGACTGCTCGGCGACGGAGGCGCGCATGGTGTCCACGGAGACGGCCACGCCCTCGGAGGCGAGGCCGCGGACCACCGGGATGACCCGCCGGAGCTCCTCCGCCTCGTCCACGCGCGTGGCGCCCGGCCGGGTGGACTCACCGCCGACGTCGACCAGGTCCGCGCCCTCGGAGACGAGATCCAGGCCGTGTTTGACGGCGGCCGTCGTGTCGAACCAGCGGCCGCCGTCGGAGAAGGAATCGGGGGTCACATTCACGACGCCCATGACCGCGCACCGGTCCCATGCCGGAAGCCCTGCCACCTGGCCGCGCCCGCTGTGGTTGTTCATACGTTCAGCGTAGGCCCAGGAGCGGGCCGTGAACGCGCGGCGGCCCGGCCGGAAGCACCCGTGCTGGAGGGGTGGGGCTTCCGTCCGGGCCTGTCCTGGGCCGCGCCGCGCGACCCGTTCCGTGCCGTTCCGTTCCGTTCCGTTCCGTGTCGTTCAGGCCGCGCGCATGTCCCGTTCCACGACCGTGTGCGCGCAGGGGCGCTCGGCGGCCGCCCTGCGCCGGCGCAGGAAGCGCGGAAGCGGCAGGGCGAGGGTGACAAAGCCCTCCGCCTGCATGGCGGCGAAGCCGATGCGGGGCAGGTCGGCGGAGTGGCGGTAGACCACGAAGCGGGGCTCCCAGCGCGGCTGGAACTTGGCGTTGAACTTGTACAGCGACTCGATCTGGAACCAGCGCGAGAGGAACACCAGCAGCCCGCGCCAGGCGCGCAGCACCGGACCGGCGCCGATCTTCTCCCCGCGCGCGAGGGCGGAGCGGAACATCGCGAAGTTCAGCGAGATCCGGGTGATGCCGAACTTCGGCGCGGCCTGGAGGGCGGCGACGATCAGCAGCTCGTTCATGCCCGGGTCGGCGGAGCGGTCGCGGCGCATCAGGTCCAGCGAGACGCCGTCCGTGCCCCAGGGCACGAAGTGCAGGATCGCCTTCAGGTCGCCGTACTCACCGGGCTCGTCGTCCTGCTTGTGGGCGGTGGCGATCAGGCAGTCGCCGTCGGCGGCGTCGCCGACGCGGCCGAGCGCCATGGAGAAGCCGCGCTCGGTGTCGGTGCCGCGCCAGTCGTCGGCCGCCCGCCGGATGCGGTCCAGTTCCCCGTCGCTGAGGTCACGGATGCGCCGCACCCGGGTTTCGTAGCCGGCTCGCTCGATGCGCTTGACCATTTGTCGGACGTTGCGCATCGCGCGTCCGGCGAGCGAGAAATCCGCGACGTCCACCACCGCCTCGTCGCCCAGCTCCAGGGCGTCAAGGCCGGTCTCGCGGGTCCACACCTCGCCGCCCGTCTCCGAGCAGCCCATGACGGCCGGGGTCCAGGAGTGGGCCTTGGCCTCGTCCATGAAGCGCTCGATGGCGCCGGGCCAGGCCTCGACGTCGCCGATGGGGTCGCCGCTGGCGAGCATCACACCGGAGACGACGCGGTAGGTGACCGCCGCCTTGCCGCTGGGCGAGAAGACGACCGCCTTGTCGCGGCGCAGCGCGAAGTGGCCGAGGGAGTCCCGGTGCCCGTGCTTCTCCAGCAGTGCGCGCAGTTTCGCCTCGTCGTCCTCGGTGAGCCGCGCGGCGGGGTGCTCGGGACGGAACGCCAGGTAGATCGTGGTGGCGGCGGTGATCCAGCCGAGCGCGCCGAGGGAGAAGGCGACGGTCCAGGAGGCGTTGCCCGAGTAGTCGACCGGGCCCTCGAAGCCGAACAGGCCGTAGACGACGTGCGTCAGCCGGTCGGCCAGGCTCGGGTCGCCGATCGTCCGGTGCGGATGGACGCTGACGATCACGAGACCGAGGATCAGGGAACCGGCGCTCATGAGTACGAAGTTGGTAAGAGCACGCCACCGGCTGCGCGGGTCCGGCAGTGCCGCGAACTCGCTCCGGTGCCGCAGCAGCGGTACGAGCAGCGCGACGGCGATCAGCACGCCGGCGATCGAGTGGCGGTACGCGAACTGCGCCACGGCACCCGCCGGCAGCAGCGCGACCGCGGCCCGCCAGGCCCGGCGCTTGCGCCGCCCGAGCCCGTGCGCGAGCAGCAGCAACAGCACACCGGCGCTCAGCGAGAGCGCCGCGGCGAAGGGCCCGAACGAGCCCGGCAGCACCTCGGCGATCGCGTGCATTCGGCTGTGACGGAAGCGCGGGAACACACCCGCCGCAATGTCCAGGACGCCCACGAGCGCGGCCGCCCTGCTGACCAGGGTGGGAACGGCCTCGGGGCGCGGGCCGCGCAGTATGCGCCGCGCCCGGCTCTTACCACCCGGAACCTCGCCCGACAATTCCCCATCTATCCTGACAGACATCGCATCCCGTAGTTCTGCGAGAGACCTTGAACCCGGGCCCGATCGGGCATCCGGCGACATTGCGCCCTCTAGGACGGTGTCTCGGGGGGAGAGGTTCACTCCTCACCGAAAAGTCGGGTCAAAGGCCAAGGAAAGCCCCGGGCAAGGTCTCGCAATAAGTGCGGGTGGCAACCGGGCGGAGAGCGCAGGCAGGTAGCAGTCCATGGGTCTGACGAGCAACAAAGTGCTGATGCTGGCGATCGTGTTCGCCGTCGTGCTGTTCGCCGGCACGGTATGGCTGTGGCCGCGGCTGGCCCGGCAGAGCTGGCGGTCGATCGGCGGACGGATCGGTCTGCTGCTGACCACGCAGCTGGCGATCTTCGCCTCGGTCGGTCTCGCCGCCAACCAGGCCTTCGGGTTCTACGCCAGCTGGGCGGACCTGTTCGGCCAGGAGACAGGCCAGGGCGTGGTCGTCGACCATATAGCGGGTGGCGGCAGGACCGGCCCGATCCAGGTGGTCTCCACGTCCCGGGTCGTGGGCGTGAGCAGCTCGCTGCCGACGGTGGCCGGGCAGGTGCAGAAGGTCGACATCATCGGCCGTACGACGCACCTGAACTCCCCGGCGTACGTGTATCTGCCCCCGGAGTACTTCCAGCCGCAGAACCACGCGCGCAGGTTCCCGGTCTCGGTCATCCTCACGGGTTACCCCGGCACCGCAGAGGCGCTGGTGAACAAGCTGAACTACCCGAGCACGGCGCAGCAGCTGGCCAAGAGCGGCAAGATGCAGCCGATGATCCTGGTGATGCTGCGGCCGACCGTGGCGCCGCCGCGGGACACCGAGTGCGTGGACATCCCCGGCGGTCCGCAGGCCGAGTCGTTCTTCGCCAAGGATCTGCGCGACTCGATCACGGCTCAGTACCGGGTGGACAAGACGCCCGCGAGCTGGGGGATCATGGGCGACTCGACCGGTGGCTACTGCGCGCTGAAGATCGCCATGCACAACCCGAAGGCGTACGCGGCCGCCGTCGGCCTGTCGCCGTACTACAAGGCGCCGATCGACCCCACCACGGGGGACCTCTTCCACGGCAACAAGAACCTGCAGAATTCCGCCAACCTCTTCTGGGCCATCCAGCACCTGCCGGCGCCCGAGACCTCGCTGCTGGTCACGAGCAGCAAGGTCGGTGAGCACAACTACAAGGACACGCTCAAGTTCATCCAGGCCGTACAGAACTCGAACGTGACCAGGATCTCTTCGATCATCCTTCCGAGCGGCGGGCACAACTTCAACACCTGGAAGCGGGAGATCCCGAGCGCGCTGCAGTGGATGAGTACGAAGCTGGTCTCGAACTGAGGCCCCTCGGCCTGACGCCCCGTGAAGCCCGCCGTGTGGCCGTGTTTTTACGGGGCAGGGGTCCGCGATTCGCCTACGCGCGGTAAGTTTCTGGCCATGCCACGTGGACGCCACCGCCATTCCCCACCTCTGCACCGGCTGTTGCCTTCGTCGGCGATCGCCGGTGTCTCCGTCGTCTGCGCGCTGGGTCCCTGGGTGTTCTTCGAGGCCACGGTGTTGCGCGCGCTGGCAGCGGCCGCCGCGGCGACGGCTGTCGTCGGCGCGGTCGTGATGCGCCGCTGGGACGCGCAGGCGGGCAAGCAGGTCGCCGAGCTCACGCGCGCGCGTGCCAGCGACGAATGGCGCAACGAGGAGCGGGTCGCCGAGCTGGAGACCGACCTGGAGGAGTCCCGCGAGCTGCGCGCGAAGCTGGAGCAGCGGCTGCGCGCCAAGCGCGCCGAGCTGGCGGGCCTGCGCAACGAGCACGCCGCCCTGCTGCGCCGCTACGCCACGGCGGAGACCGAGCGCGCCAGCGCCCTGGAGGGACGCCGGCTGCTGGAGATCGAGGCGGCCGTGCCCTCGTCTGCGCCCGCGCTGCCGCCCGCGCGCAGCGCCGAGCCGGAGTCGGCGCCGACGCCGGCCGAGGCGAAGGGCGCGATCGAGGCGCCCGACGGGGACGAGCCGCAGGCGTACGCGGTGTTCTCGCCCGAGGGCGCCCAGCTGTACCGGAGCGCTCTGACCGCCCTGGCCCGGTTCGAGCGGGAGACCCCGGCTCAGTCCGAGACCGAGGCCGAGTCCGCTTCGGTGACCGAGTCCGCTTCCGTGGCGCCGGGTGGTGAGGCGGCTGTCGAGGCCGTGGCAGCGGAGGCCGAGGCCGTCGAGGAGTCCGAAGAGGTCGAGAAGACCGAGGAGACCGAGGAGGGCGAGACCGGGGCGGAGAACTCCGTCGCGGACGTCGCCGTCGCGGCCGATGCCGATGCTCCTACGGCCGTCGTGGACGAGGCCGATTCCGCCGCCAAAGGAGAAGACGCCGGGGAACACGCCGGAGACGGGGCCGCGGAGGGCGCCGCGGACAGCGTGACGGACGGTGCCGGTGAGGACGAGGCGCGGGAGCGCTCCACCGCGGCCGACGGGTACGCGCGCGTGGCGGGGTCGCCGGCCGTCGTGACCGCGTCGGCCGAGCCCGCCAAGCCGGTGGGCCGGCCGCCCGCCGGGCACTTCACGGTGCCGACCGCGGTGGCCGTCGTACCCGCCGCGCCCGCGCGACGCCCGCTGGTCCAGGGCGGCTTCGACTTCTTCGGCACCCAGAAGGCCGAGCCCAGGGCGGCGCTGGACTCCGTGCAGAACGAGGACCTCGCCGATGTCGTCGGCCAGGAGGCCCTCGCCGTGCACAAGGCCGAGACCGAGGGCGAGTTCAAGGACGCCGACGCACGGTCGCAGGGGGTCGGCCAGATCATCGACCTGACGGCACACGACGAGACCGAGCAGATCGACGTCCAGGGGCTGCGCAGCGCGGCTTCCTGAGGACGCGGTCGTACGAGGTCCGGGCCCGGCTTCCCCGAGGGGAACCGGGCCTCATGTCATCCAGCGGTCCGGGCGGGCGTCCCGGCGTCCGGTACGGGACCTGTCGGCCTGCTCGTGCAGAATCCGTACGGCTTCCTCGGCGTCCCGCTGCCGGGCCGTCACGGTCTTTCCGGCGCCGTTGTCCACGTGGACGTCGGCGAGCCGCCACAGCCGCTGCCAGGGCCCCTGGTGCAGCCGTACGCTCTGCACCTTGGCGTGCGGGACCAGCGAGAGCCGGCGGCGCAGCAGACCGTGCCGGGTGACGAAGACCGTGTCGGTGACCGCGAGGCGGTGGCCGCGCCACCACACCGGCACGCACCAGCGGGCCCGCCCCGGCGCCCGCGACATGGTCCGGGGCACCGTCACACCCGGCAGCACGCGCGCGATGACCGACTCGGCGACCGCGCGCGGGGCGACCGGTATCAGCACCGAGTCGGCGGACCCGGCCACGTCCAGCTCCACCCGCACCCAGCCGAGCCGCCGCCACAGCAGCGGCTCCACGATCCGTACGGCCTGCACCCGGCCGGGCGGCACCGTCTCGTGCGTACGGTCGAGCAGGCCATGGTCGATGCGCAGTCCGTCCGGGGACTCGCCCACCTTCCAGTCGAACTCGGCGACGAACCGCCGCGCGCCGCTCGCGCCGGCCCCGCCGAGCAGCGGCAGCGCGGTCGCGAGGACCGTCACCAGATTGTGCGTGGTGAGCCACAGCACGGTCGGTACGACGAGCGCGGCGCAGAGCGAGCCCCAGGTGGCGGCCGTCAGTATCAGGGAGAGCGCGAGTGCTCGCGGGGGCACGCGCAGCAGCTCGTGCGCCGGCGCCTCGCCTATTTCACGCGCCCTCTCGGGTGCGAAACCCGCCGCGCGCGCGAGCAGCTCCGCACGCAGGGCGCGTGCCTCCTGCTCGCCGAGGAAGGCCAGTTCGTCCTTTTTGTCGGCGCCGACGACGTCGATCCGCAGCTTCGCGACGCCGGCCACGCGTGCGAGGAGGGGGCGCGAGACGTCCACGGCCTGGACGCGCTCCAGCCGGATGTGCGCGGTGCGCCGGAACAACAGGCCGGTGCGGATGCGCAGTTCGGACTCAGTGATCGCGAAGTGCGTGAACCACCAGGACAGGAAGCCGTACAGGCCGGCCGCCGGCACCAGGACCGCGAGCCCCAGCAGGAGCATGGTGTCGGTCAGCTTCGCCAGCTGCACCTGCGCGCTGTTCGGGTCGTGCGCCGCCCAGCCGACCAGTACGGCGACCGGCGCCCACGCCCGCCGGAAGGGCGTGACCGGGTGCAGCCGGCGCTCGGTCACGGGTGCGCGCCCCTCGGCCCCGTGTGCGCCTTCTCCGGCGCCGCGCGCGTCCGTGGCGTCCGAGGCGGCTGTGCCGTCGCCGGGGTCCGCGGTCGTCACAGGCCCGCCGATCGTGCCTCGCCCAGCTCGGTGAGCCGGTCCCGCAGCCGTTCCGCCTCGGCCGGGTCCAGGCCGGGAATGGTCGCGTCGGTCTTGGCGGCCGCCGTGTGCAGCTGCACGGTGGCCAGCCCGAAGCGCCGCTCCACCGGGCCGGAGGTGACCTCCACGAGCTGCATCCGCCCGTACGGCACGACCGTCTCCTCGCGCCACAGGACACCACGGCTGATCAGCAGGTCGTCCGCGCGCTCGGCGTACCGCCACGAGCGCCAGTTGCGCCCCAGCAGCCGCCAGCACCACGCGGCGCACACCACGGGCAGCAGCGCGAAGGCCGCCCACGCGGGTCCCGCGAGCAGTCCGGGCAGCAGGCCCGCGGCGAGCGCGAGGGCCGCCGTCCACATCACGAGCAGCAGCCGGCGCATCCGCAGCAGGCCCGGCGGCAGCGCCCGCCACACCGGCTCGTCCCCCGGTATCCCCGCCATCCCCGCCTCGGGCGGGCTCCCCGTTTCCATGAGCCCAGCGTACGTAGGGGAAACTGGGGCCATGACTCCTACGACCCGGACCACGGTCGGGATCGGCGGCGCCGCGGAGAGCACCGACATGGTGCTCAACATCGGCCCCCAGCACCCGTCCACGCACGGTGTGCTGCGGCTCAAGCTGGTGCTGGACGGGGAGCGCATCGTGCGCGCGGAGCCGGTGATCGGCTATATGCACCGGGGCGCCGAGAAGCTCTTCGAGGCGCGCGACTACCGGCAGATCATCGTGCTCGCCAACCGCCACGACTGGCTGTCGGCGTTCTCGAACGAGCTGGGCGTGGTCCTCGCCGTGGAGCGGATGCTCGGCATGGAGGTGCCCGAGCGGGCGGTGTGGACGCGCACGCTGCTCGCCGAGCTGAACCGGGTGCTGAACCACCTGATGTTCCTCGGCTCCTATCCGCTGGAGCTGGGCGGCATCACTCCGGTGTTCTACGCGTTCCGCGAGCGCGAGGTGCTGCAGAACGTGATGGAGGAGGTCTCCGGCGGGCGCATGCACTACATGTTCAACCGGGTCGGCGGCCTCAAGGAGGACCTGCCGGCCGGCTGGACCGCACGCGCGCGTGCCGCCGTCGCCGCCGTGCGCTCGCGCATGGACGTCTTCGACGACCTGGTACTCGGCAACGAGATCTTCCGGGGGCGCACGCGCGGAGTCGGTGAGCTGGCGCCGGAGACGGTGCACGCCTACGGCGTGAGCGGCCCCATCGCGCGTGCCTCGGGCGTCGACTTCGACCTGCGCCGCGACGAGCCGTATCTGGCGTACGGCGATCTCCAGGACACCCTGAAGGTCGCCACCCGCAGCGAGGGCGACTGCCTCGCCCGCTTCGAGGTGCTCCTGGAGCAGACCCACAACGCGCTCGACCTCGCCGACGCCTGTCTGGACCGGCTCGCCGAGCTGCCGCCGGGGCCGATCAACCAGCGCCTGCCCAAGGTGCTGAAGGCGCCCGAGGGGCACACGTACGCGTGGACCGAGAATCCCCTCGGCATCAACGGCTACTACCTGGTCAGCAAGGGCGAGAAGACGCCGTACCGGCTGAAGCTGCGCTCGGCCTCCTACAACAACATCCAGGCGCTGACCGAGCTGCTGCCGGGGACGCTGGTGGCGGACATGGTGGCGATCCTGGGGTCGATGTTCTTCGTGGTCGGCGACATCGACAAGTAGGCCGACCCCGGGATACCGGTCGGCTCAGGTGAGCGGGTCCGGGATGCCGACCGGCTGCACCAGCCAGCCGAAGTCGCCGAGCCCGCCGGACGCGGTGAGCTCAGCGGCCTCTCCGGCGTTCGCGAGGGCGCGCACGTAGGCGGAGGGGTCCGTGGAGGCCAGCGCGAGCGGGGGGCGTGCGCCGGTGATGCCCAGGGCGTGCAGAGCAGCGCGCTGCGCGAGCAGGCCCGCAGGGGGCAGTGCACGCGCTGTGGTGGGGGGCTCCGGCGCTGTGCCGCGGGGCGTGGGCGCCGTGTTCGGGAGCGTGCGTGCTGTGCCACGAGCGGGGCGCGTGGCGCCCGGTGCCGCCGCGCACGCGTCCAGGGCGACGTGGGCCGTGATGTCGCAGGAGCCGTCCGGCACGGGTGCCGTCTCGCGGCCCTCCCGGAAGCCCGTGAGCGTGCCGAACGGGGGCCGCGTGGCGGTGGTGTGCGCGTAGTCCACGGCCACCGCGAGCCCGCGCACCACCCGGTCCACCACCGACGCCCACGCCAGGTCTCGGGGCAGTCCGATCTCCGCGCGCAGCCCCTCCTCGGCGGGCAGGGGCCACCAGCGGGCGAGCCAGTCCGCCTCGGCGCCCGTCACGGCCTCCCCGAGCCGCTCGGTGCCGTCCTGCGCGACGAGCACCAGCCGGGGCACGCCCGCGGAGTCGACCTCGGCGACGTCCACGGGCACGTTGTCCAGCCACTCGTTGGCGAAGAGCAGCCCGGTGACGGCGGCCGGGGGTTCGGTGAGCCAGGTGATGCGGGCGTCCAGGCCGGGCGGGCGGTCGGCGAGTTCGACGGCGTACCCGCGCGCGCGTGCGGCCACGTCGGCCGGCAGGGCGTCGAGCACCCCGGTGACCAGTTCGCCCCGGCCCGCTCCCATGTCGACGAAGTCCAGCACGGCGGGCCGCCCCAGGGCCTCGTCCACCCGGCACAGCAGCCGGGCCACGGCCCGCGCGAACAGCGGGGAGGCGTGCACGGACGTACGGAAATGGCCGGCCGGGCCCTCCGGACGCCGGTAGAAGCCGCCGGGCCCGTACAGCGCAGCCTCGGCCGCCGCACGCCAGCCGCGCCGGCCGTGCCGGCCGCGCCGGCCGTGCCCGTCCTGCGGGCCGCCGCCGGGACCGTCGCCCGCAGGGTCCCCGGAGGCCGGTTCCGCGTCCCGCGCCGTTTCATCCGTCACCGGAACAGACTAGGCGCACAGATGATCACTTCCTCCACCTTGCGGAGTACGCCCACCGGGCGTGGATCGGCCCTCCGGTTGACCCCTGCACGCATCCGGTTTCCCTACTCTGGGTTACGTGCAGCGCCTCTATGACTTCCTCCGCCGCCACCCGATCTGGGTCGACACCTTCTGGGCCGTCGTCCTGTTCGGGCTGTCCGGCGTGAGCGTGGTCAATCTCAGCGGGACGCCTGGGCACCACGGGACGATCGCCACAGGGATGGCCGTGTCCGTCGTCCTGTGCGTCGTCGTCGCGCTGCGCCGCCGCTACCCGGAGCCGATGCTGCTGGTCGCGTGCGCGACCGGGCTGGCCCAGCTGGCCCTGGACATCGAGACGACCGTCGCGGACTTCGCGATGCTGGTGATCGCGTACACGGTCGCGGCGCTCGGCGCCCGCTGGGCCTCCCGGCTCGCGCTCTGCGTCAGCCTCGTCGCGGCGACCCTCGCGCAGATCCGCTGGCCGGCCGAGCACGCCGGCATCCTCGGGCAGGCCGCCATCACGGTCTTCCAGACAGTGCCCTTCGCTCTCGCCTGGGTGCTCGGTGACTCCATGCGCACCCGACGTGCCTACTTCGCCCAGCTGGAGGAGCGCGCGGCCCGCCTGGAGAAGGAGCGCGAGGCGCAGGCGAAGGTCGCGGTCGCCGCCGAGCGCGCCCGTATCGCGCGCGAGCTGCACGACGTCGTCGCGCACAACGTGTCGGTGATGGTGGTGCAGGCCGACGGCGCCGCCTACGTCCTCGACGCCGCGCCCGACCAGGCGAAGAAGGCTCTGGAGACGATCTCCTCCACCGGCCGGCAGGCCCTCGCCGAGATGCGCCGCCTGCTGGGTGTGCTGCGCACCGGGGAGCACCAGGAGGGCGGTGAATACGTCCCGCAGCCCGACGTCGAGCAGATCGACGAGCTGATCGAGCAGTGCCGCAGCTCGGGGCTCCCGGTCGACTTCAAGGTCGAGGGCACCCCGCGCCCGCTGCCCAGCGGCGTGGAGCTGACCGCGTACCGGATCGTGCAGGAGGCGCTCACCAACACACGCAAGCACGGCGGGCCCAACGCGGGCGCGAGCGTGCGGCTGGTCTACTTCGACGACGGGCTCGGCCTGCTGGTCGAGGACGACGGCAAGGGCGCCCCGCACGAGCTGTACGAGGAGGGCGGCGCCGACGGCCAGGGGCACGGGCTGATCGGCATGCGTGAGCGGGTCGGCATGGTCGGCGGCACCCTGGACGCGGGCCCGCGCCCGGGCGGAGGATTCCGCATCAGCGCCTTGCTCCCGCTCAAACCGGCGCACTGACACGTTCACGCGCCCCCGATTGACACCTGTAAGTCATGCCCGTCCCCAACGAAAGAGGCCCGATGACGATCCGCGTGATGCTCGTCGACGACCAGGTGCTGCTGCGCACCGGGTTCCGGATGGTGCTCGCCGCCCAGCCGGACATGGAGGTCGTCGCGGAGGCGGGCGACGGTGTCGAGGCCCTGCAGGTGCTGCGCACGACTCCGGTCGACGTCGTCCTGATGGACGTCCGCATGCCGAAGCTGGACGGGGTCGAGGCCACCCGGCGGATCTGCGCGGAGCCTGACGCGCCGAAGGTGCTGATCCTGACCACGTTCGACCTGGACGAGTACGCCTTCTCCGGGCTGAAGGCGGGCGCCTCCGGGTTCATGCTCAAGGACGTGCCGCCCGGCGAGCTGCTGGCCGCGATCCGGTCCGTGCACAGTGGTGACGCCGTCGTGGCGCCCTCCACCACCCGGCGGCTGCTGGACCGCTTCGCGCCGATGCTGCCCTCCACCGGCAAGGAGCCGCAGCACAAGGAGCTGGAACGGCTCACCGACCGGGAGCGGGAGGTGATGGTGCTCGTCGCGCAGGGCCTGTCCAACGGGGAGATCGCGGCCCGGCTGGTGCTGAGCGAGGCCACGGTGAAGACCCATGTGGGCCGCATCCTGACCAAACTCGGCCTGCGCGACCGGGTGCAGGTGGTGGTGCTGGCGTACGAGACGGGGCTGGTCCGCGCCGGCGGCCACAGCTGAGACGCGGCCGTACTGGGCCCCGCTGAAACGGCCGTACAGGTCTGCCGGACTCACACTGTGTGGGTACGGCGATCCGGCGGGGGCGGGCTGTGTGGGTACGGCGATCCGGCGGGGCTGGCCGTGTGGGTACGGCGGATCCTGTGGACGCGGGCCCGGCAGATCCGGCCGGTGCGGGCCGACGGGTCGGGGCTGACGCGGGCCATGCGGGCCCGGCAGCCGCCGGCCGGGATGCGCGTCCGGCGCCCACCGGCCTGCGTCGAGGCGGCTGGTCCGACCCGCTGCCCCGTCGGTCTGCATGCCCGGCGCCCGTCAAGGTCTCCGGCAAGTCGGCATGCCCGGCGCCCGTCGGTGCCGCCGGACGGCGTCAGCGCAGGACGCCCTCGATGAAGTCGCTGCCCAGCCGGGCCACCGCGGAGAGGTCCAGCTGGTGCTGGACGTACCGGCCGTGGCGGCAGTCGGTGATCAGGCCTGCCTTCTTCAGCACCGCGAGGTGGCGGGAGATCTCGGGGGCCGACATGCCGTGGGCGTCAGCCAGTTCGCCCGTGGTGTGCGGAGCGCGCGCGAGGTGCCGGCACAGCCGCAGCCGCACCGGGTGGGCCAGCGCCTCCAGGCGGCGCGTGAGCTGTTCGACGGACGGGGCCTGTGGGCGGGTGCCGCTCGCGGGGTAGGTGATCGAGGGCTGCCAGCCGAACCGGTGCAGGACCAGGACGTGCGGCCAGCCGAGGCTGGTCGGCACCAGGACCAGGCCGCCGTCGCCGGTGGCGGTGCGGCCGACCGCGAGCTTGTCGACCGTGACGAGCGTGGCCTCCTCGTCCAGCGAGATGGCCTCGGAGAGGGACGCGAGGGCCACGCCGAGGCCCTTGCGGCGCAGCAGTTCGGTCTTGTGCCGGGCGTCGGCGGCGAGCTGGGGCTGGATGCGGGCCCAGGTGTCGGCGAAGAAGGCCTCGTCGCAGTCGAGCATCAGCTGCCGGAACCAGGCACGGACGACCGGCGGATCATCCAGCAGGCGGCGCGCGAACTGCTCCTGTACGGCCCCGCGTGCGGCGGCCAGCTCCAGGGAGCGGCGGCGCAGCTCCGGGTCGTCCAGCAGGGACGGCTCCTGGACGTCGTAGCGCAGCTGGCAGGTGAACTCCAGCGCGACGTTCACGAACTGTTCGTCCGTCAACTTGTCCAGCAGATCGAGCTCTTCGGCGAGGGTGGCGCCGGGCAGCGTGCGCCGGCCGGGGATGCCGGCGAAGGGGGCGAAGACGTCCGAGAACGTCGTACGCCACAGGAAGTCGGCCTCGCACAGGCGGTCGGCCAGCCGGGGGTCCAGCCGGGACGAGACGGCGGTCACCCAGCCCTGGAGGTCGGGGTGGTGACCGGGCTCGCTGAGCGCGTGCAGCGCCATCCCCAGCTCGGCCAGCGGGGAAGGCACGACCGAGACCCGCTCGGGCGGCAGTCCGGTGATGTCGATCGTCACGCTCATGCGTCCATCGTGCACCGGCCCACTGACAGTGCCCCCGTGGATTGACGGCAGCCGTCAATCCACGGGACTTCGGCACCGGGCTCGACCAGGCTGAAGGCACCGGGGCAGCCGCGGAGCCCGATCAGCCACAGATCAGTCACGTCCCGAAAAGGCGATCCGCCATGAGCATCACCCAGCAGTACCTCCTCGACAGCCACCGTGCGCGCGTGCTCGGCGAACCCGAGCCACCCGCGCCCGGCCGGCACGACCTGACGGTGGCGCGCGAACTGCGCGAGTACCGGCGCTTCAGCGCGGTCATCGCCGAGCGCCCGGCACGCGGGCGCGTGCGGTACGCCCTGCGCCGCTGGCTGCGCCCGCG
Organism: Streptomyces sp. CoH27; assembly: GCF_020181035.1. Taxonomy (GTDB): domain Bacteria; phylum Actinomycetota; class Actinomycetes; order Streptomycetales; family Streptomycetaceae; genus Streptomyces; species Streptomyces camelliae. The sequence continues at coordinate 41,477 of NZ_JAIQYY010000008.1, read as the reverse complement.
AGCCCTGTAGTCAGGCCTTGTCCGGCAGGCGGTCCGTGAAGTCCCGTACGGCCGCGCGGACGTCGTCCGCCGTCCACTCCAGTCCCCTGGCACGGACGGTGACCTCCGTGACCGCCAGGCCGGGCCCCCGGCCGTCCCAGGGGTTCGCGAAGAGCATCACCGAGGTCTCCTCGCCCTGGCGTACGGCTGCCTCGGCGACCACCTCGGGCTCGTACGGCAGCCAGACCTGGAACTCGTGAGTGTGCGGCACCCCGGGGTGGACGCGGGCCCACGGCAGCCCGGCTTCGGCGAACCCCTCGCGCAGTGCGGCGGCCACCACGCGCGCGTGCCGCACGTACTCGGGCAGCCGGGGCAGCTCCCGCTCCAGTCCGACGAGGGCGGACAGCGCGGTCGGGAACTGCTGGAAGATCATCCCGCCGTACCGGTGCCGCCAGGTCTTCGCCTCCTCGATCAGGCTCCTGGGGCCGGCGAGCGCCGCGCCGCCGAAACCGGCGAGGGACTTGTAGAACGACACGTAGACGCTGTCGGCCAGGCCCGCGATCTCCTCCAGCGGGCGCCCGAAGTGCTCCGTGCACTCCCACAGGCGCGCGCCGTCGAAGTGCACCACCGCGTCGCGCTCCCGCGCGGCCTCCACGACCTCGGTCAGCTCCTCCCAGGTGGGCAGCACGAAACCGGCGTCCCGCAGGGGCAGCTCCAGCATCAGCGCCCCGAAGGGCTCGGCGAGGTCGCGTATCTCGGCGGCCGTGGGCTGCCGTGGCTCGTCCGTCACGCGGACCGGGCGCAGGCCGCTGACCTGGCTGAAGGCATGCCGCTCGTGCACCTCGGGGTGGGACAGGGCGTGCAGGGCCACGGCCGGGTCGCCGGTGCGGGCCGCCCAGCAGCGCAGGGCCACCTGCTGGGCCATCGTGCCGGTCGGGAAGAACGCGGCGGCCTCCGTGCCGAGCAGCCCCGCGACCCGCTCCTCCAGGGCGGCCACGATCCGGTTGCCGTAGATGTCCGACTGCTCATCCAGGTCGTACACCTCGGGTGCCGCTGCCATGAGATCCGTCAGGCGTTCGCGGAGGGTGCCGCCCCAGCCCGCGCGGGACAGCGTGCGCCGCGCCTGCCGCTGCGCCGCCATGCGGCGGTCCCGCAGCCGCTCCTGGGGGGAACGTTCGTCGTCCTGGTGCCTGTCAGGTCCGTTGTCCTGCTCAGCCGTGTCCGTCATGCCGGGGATCATGCCGCGCCGCACGCGCGCGATGCACCGGGGTTTCCGCGCGGTGGCCCGGTCCGCGGGCGTGGCGTAACCCACAGCCTGTGGACGACCGGCCGCCCCCGAACCGGATAGCGTTAATATGACGAGAAATCGTCCGGTACATCGTCCGGTACCCAGAGCGGACTGGAACGGGAAGGCCGCCGTCGCGTGAGTACAGTCCACCAGCCAGATCTCAAGGACCGCCCCGCGCGGCTCACCGTCGGCGTCGTCGGCGCCGGCCGCGTGGGCCCCGCGCTGGCCGCGTCCCTCCAGCTCGCCGGGCACCGTCCGGTGGCCGTCTCCGGTGTCTCCGACGCCTCCCGCAGGCGTGCCGAGACCATGCTCCCGGACGTGCCGCTGGTACCGCCCGCCGAGGTGCTCCAGCGCGCCGACCTGGTGCTGCTCACCGTCCCCGACGACGCCCTGCCCGGCCTGGTCGCCGGCCTCGCCGAGACCGGTGCCGTACGGCCCGGCCAGCTGCTCGTGCACACCTCCGGCCGGTACGGCGCCCAGGTCCTCGCCCCCGCCACGCGCGCGGGCGCGCTGCCGCTGGCGCTGCACCCGGCGATGACGTTCACCGGCACCCCGGTGGACGTCCAGCGCCTGGCCGGCTGTTCCTTCGGCGTCACCGCGCCCGAGGAGCTGCGGCTGGCCGCCGAGGCCCTGGTCATCGAGATGGGCGGCGAACCGGAGTGGATCAGCGAAGAGAACCGCCCGCTCTACCACGCGGCCCTCGCGCTCGGCGCCAACCACCTGGTGACCCTCGTCGCCCAGTCCATGGAGCTGCTGCGCACGGCCGGCGTCGAGGCGCCCGACCGGATGCTCGGCCCGCTGCTCGGCGCCGCCCTGGACAACGCGCTGCGCTCCGGCGACCTGGCGCTCACCGGGCCCGTCGCGCGCGGGGACGCCGGCACGGTCGCCGCGCACGTCACGGAGCTGCGCAAGCACGCCCCGCAGACCGTCGCGGGCTATCTCGCGATGGCCCGTGCCACCGCCGACCGAGCCCTCGCCCACGGCCTGCTGAAGCCGGAACTCGCCGAGGACCTGCTCGGCGTGCTGGCCGACGGATCCAACGGCACCAACGGCACCAAGGGGGACGCCCGATGACCACCGTCCTGCTGAGCACCGCCGACGAGCTGCACGCGCGCGTGCGCCGCGGCCGCCGCGCCGTCGTAATGACCATGGGCGCCCTGCACGAGGGTCACGCCACCCTGATCCGCACCGCGCGCGACCTGGCCGGACCGGACGGCGAGGTCGTCGTCACCGTCTTCGTCAACCCGCTGCAGTTCGGCGCGGGCGAGGACCTCGACCGCTATCCGCGCACCCTTGACGCCGACCTGAAGCTCGCGGAGCAGTCCGGCGCGGACGCCGTCTTCGCACCCTCCGTGGACGAGGTCTACCCGGGCGGCGAACCCCAGGTGCGCATCACCGCCGGCCCCATGGGCGAACGCCTGGAGGGCGCCTCGCGGCCCGGCCACTTCGACGGCATGCTCACCGTCGTCGCCAAGCTGCTGCACCTCACCCGCCCCGACGCGGCCCTGTTCGGGCAGAAGGACGCCCAGCAGCTGGCCCTGATCCGGCGCATGGTGCGGGACCTGAACTTCGGCGTCGAGATCGTCGCCGTACCGACCGTGCGCGAGGCGGACGGGCTCGCCCTGTCCAGCCGCAACCGTTACCTCTCGCCCGCGGAGCGCGGCACGGCGCTCGCGCTGTCCCGGGCGCTGTTCGCGGGCCGTGACCGGCACGCTGCACAGGAGGCGCTGCGCGCGCGTGCCCGTGAAGTGCCCTCCACGCACGCGCGTGCGGAGGCGCTGAGCGCCATAGGGGAGTCCCGCGCGGCGGCCGACGCGCACGCGGTCGCCACCGCGGTGCCCGGCTCTCCGGCCGCGGTCCGCGCGGCGGCCCGCCAGGTGCTGGACGAGGCCGCCCGCTTCGTCCCGCCGCTCCGGCTGGACTACCTCGCCCTGGTCGACCCCGCCGACTTCACCGAGATCGGCGACGACTTCACCGGCGAGGCCGTCCTCGCCGTCGCCGCCCGGGTCGGCACGACCCGGCTGATCGACAACCTTCCGCTCACCTTCGGAACCCTCGGAGCCGCCTCGTGACCAGCACAGGCACCAGCACAGGCACCAGCACAGGCATACGACTGCACGCACCCGCCCCCGGGTGGAGCATCGCGGCGGACGTGGTCGTCGTCGGCTCCGGCGTGGCCGGTCTGACCGCGGCCCTGCGCTGCGAGGCCGCCGGGCTCACCACGGTCGTCGTCACCAAGGCCCGCCTGGACGACGGCTCCACGCGCTGGGCGCAGGGCGGCATCGCGGCCGCCCTCGGCGAGGGCGACACCCCCGAACAGCACCTCGACGACACCCTGGTGGCCGGCGCGGGCCTGTGCGACGAGGAGGCCGTCCGGATCCTCGTCACCGAGGGCCCCGACGCGGTACGGCGGCTGATCTCCACCGGCGCGCACTTCGACACCGACGGTGAGGGCGACATCCACCTCACCCGCGAGGGCGGCCACCACCGGCGCCGGATCGCGCACGCGGGCGGCGACGCCACCGGCGCGGAGGTCTCCCGGGCGCTCGTCGAGGCCGTACACGCGCGTGGGCTGCGCACGATCGAGAACGCGCTGGTGCTGGACCTGCTGACCGACGCCGAGGGCCGTACGGCCGGTGTCACGCTGCATGTGATGGGCGAGGGCCAGCACGACGGCGTGGGCGCCGTGCACGCCCCCGCGGTGGTCCTCGCGACCGGCGGCATGGGCCAGGTGTTCTCCGCGACCACCAACCCGTCCGTGTCGACCGGCGACGGTGTGGCGCTGGCGCTGCGCGCGGGCGCCGAGGTCAGCGATCTGGAGTTCGTGCAGTTCCACCCGACCGTGCTGTTCCTCGGCCCGGAGGCGGAGGGGCAGCAGCCGCTCGTCTCCGAGGCGGTGCGCGGCGAGGGCGCCCACCTGGTCGACGCCGACGGCGTGCGCTTCATGGTGGGCCAGCACGAGCTGGCCGAGCTGGCGCCCCGGGACATCGTCGCCAAGGGCATCCTGCGGCGGATGCTGGAGCAGGGCGCCGAGCACATGTACCTCGACGCCCGGCACTTCGGCGCCGACATGTGGGAGCACCGTTTCCCGACCATCCTGGCCGCCTGCCGCGCCAACGGCATCGACCCGCTCACCGAGCCCATCCCGATCGCCCCGGCCGCCCACTACGCCTCCGGGGGCGTGCGCACGGACGCGCTGGGGCGTACGACGGTGCCGGGCCTGTACGCGTGCGGCGAGGTCGCCTGCACCGGCGTGCACGGCGCGAACCGGCTCGCCTCCAACTCCCTGCTCGAAGGTCTCGTCTACGCCGAGCGCATCGCCGCCGACATCGCCGCGGCCCGCGCGGAGAACGGCCTGCACGCGCGCGTGCCCGCACCGGTCCCGTACCCGGAGACTCCCGCCCACCCGCTGCTCGCCCCCGAGTCCCGCTTCGCCATCCAGCGGATCATGACCGAGGGCGCCGGCGTGCTGCGCTCCGAGGAGTCCCTCGCCCGGGCCGCCGAACAGCTCCAGAAACTGCACACGGACGCCCGCGACGCCCTGGAGGAGCACGGCAAGACCGCCGAGCCCGGCGTCGACACCTGGGAGGCCACCAACCTCCTGTGCGTCGCCCGCGTCCTGGTCGCCGCCGCCCGGCTGCGCGAGGAGACACGCGGCTGCCACTGGCGCGAGGACCGCGCCGAGCGCGACGACACCGACTGGCGGCGGCACATCGTCGTACGGCTGAACCCCGACCGGTCGCTGGCCGTGCACACGACCGACACCGCAGACTTCCCCCCTACCCGGTAACACCCAGCGCCTCAGGAGCAGTGACAGACGTGAGCACCGACGACCTTCCCCTCGCCTCCGCCGGCGGCTGCGGCGACGACTGTGCCTGCGGCGGCGCCGAGGGCGACGAGGAGTACCTGGAGTGCGGGCTCGACCCCGCGTTCGCCGAGCTGCTGGCCGCCGCCGGGCTCGACCCGATCGAGGTCGAGGACATCGCCAACGTGGCCATCCAGGAGGACCTGGACGGCGGCGCGGACGTGACGACCGTCGCGACCATTCCCGAGGAGGCGGTGGCCACCGGCGACTTCACCGCGCGCGAGGCGGGCGTCGTGGCGGGCCTGAGGGTCGCCGAGGCCGTCCTGTCCGTGGTCTGCACGGACGAGTTCGAGGTCGAGCGGCACGTCGAGGACGGCGACCGGGTCGAGGCCGGGCAGAAGCTGCTGTCGGTCACCACGCGCACGCGTGACCTGCTCACCGCCGAGCGCAGCGCGCTGAACCTCATGTGCCGCCTGTCCGGCATCGCGACCGCCACGCGCGCGTGGGCGGACGCGCTGGAGGGCACCAAGACGCGCGTGCGCGACACCCGCAAGACCACGCCGGGCCTGCGCTCGCTGGAGAAGTTCGCGGTCCGCTGCGGCGGAGGCGTCAACCACCGCATGTCGCTGTCCGACGCGGCCCTGGTCAAGGACAACCACGTGGTCGCCGCCGGCGGCGTCGCGCAGGCCTTCAAGGCCGTACGGGAGACCTTCCCGGAGGTACCGATCGAGGTCGAGGTCGACACCCTGCACCAGCTGCGCGAGGTCGTCGAGGCGGGCGCCGACCTGATCCTGCTGGACAACTTCACGCCCGGCGAGTGCGCGGAGGCCGTCGCCATCGTCGGCGGCCGGGCGCTGCTGGAGGCCTCCGGCCGGCTGACGCTCGGCAACGCGCGCGTGTACGCCGACACCGGCGTGGACTTCCTGGCGGTCGGCGCGCTCACCCACTCCTCGCCGATCCTGGACATCGGCCTGGACCTGCGCGAGGCGGAGTAACGGCGATGCTGCTCACGATCGACGTCGGCAACACGCACACCGTCCTCGGCCTGTTCGACGGCGAGGACATCGTCGAGCACTGGCGCATCTCCACGGACGCGCGCCGCACGGCGGACGAGCTGGCGGTGCTGCTCCAGGGCCTGATGGGCATGCACCCGCTGCTCGGCGACGAGCTGGGCGACGGCATCGACGGCATCGCGATCTGCGCGACCGTCCCGTCGGTGCTGCACGAGCTGCGCGAGGTCACCCGCAGGTACTACGGCGATGTGCCCGCAGTGCTGGTCGAGCCGGGCGTGAAGACGGGCGTGCCGATCCTCACCGACAACCCCAAGGAGGTCGGCGCGGACCGGATCATCAACGCGGTCGCGGCCGTGGAGCTGTACGGCGGCCCGGCGATCGTCGTCGACTTCGGTACGGCGACCACGTTCGACGCGGTCTCCGCGCGCGGGGAGTACGTCGGCGGGGTCATCGCGCCCGGTATCGAGATCTCGGTGGAGGCGCTCGGCGTCAAGGGCGCGCAGCTGCGGAAGATCGAGGTGGCCCGGCCGCGCCACGTGATCGGCAAGAACACCGTCGAGGCCATGCAGGCGGGCATCGTGTTCGGCTTCGCGGGGCAGGTCGACGGTGTGGTCGAGCGGATGGCGCGGGAGCTGGCCGACGACCCGGACGATGTGCGGGTGATCGCCACGGGTGGGCTCGCGCCGATGGTGCTGGGGGAGTCCTCGGCGATCGACGAGCATCAGCCGTGGCTGACCTTGATCGGGCTGCGTCTGGTGTACGAGCGGAACGTGTCGCGTCTGTGAGGTGACCGCGCACGCGCGTGCGTGCTGTGCGTGGCCCCGGTCGGGGGAAACCCAGGAGCGACACGCGACGACACAGCAGTCCGATCCGTCACTTTTGTCCGATTAGCGGTAGCGTCGCCGCATGCCCACGCCATACGGATCCCGCGGCGGCATGGCGTTCGGCGTGGAGGAGCTGCGTGTGCTCCGCCGCGCCCTCGCCCTCGCCCTTCACCCAGGTCCCGCCTCCGCCGGGGACGTCCAGGACTGCTTCCGGCTCGCCGAGTCGCTCGACGAGGCGATGTGCGAGGGGGCGAGACTGCGCGCGTTCCTGGTGGCGGACCTCGGGCGGTACCGGGCCGCGCTGCCGGGTACCGCCGCCGGATATCTCACCCTCCTGGAGGAGGCGCTGGGTGCCGGGCACCGGCCGACCGCGGACGACCTCGCCGCGCTGCGGGCGCTGCGCGGCAGTCCCGCGGCGGCCGCGCTGCTGGACCGCTGCCAGGCGCTGGCCGAGCAGGACGTACGGGCCCGGTTCGCACAAGGCGCCCGGACCGTGCCCGCGCCCGCCGTACCGCCCTCACGGACGCGCCTGCTGGCCCTTCCCGGCGGTGCGGGCGGGCCTGAGGCGGGAGAGTCCGAGGAGCCGGCGAAACCGCCGCAGAAGCCCGCGCAGAAGCCTGGACCGGCCCCCGCGGAGCCGCCGGCGCCCGAGCCGGCGAGTCCGAAACGGCCCATCCCGACGCCGGGGGAGGTCTTTCCGCGCCGCAAGCCGGCGCCTCCGGCGGAGGGCACCGACTCCCGCCAGCTCGCCGCCGGCTGACCCCGTTCCCCCCGCCCGCCCCCGTGCGGCTTTCGCCGCCGGGTGCGGGTGGCCCTCGTGGGGCGCCGGTCACCGCCGGCGGCCTCCGGCCCGGGAGGTGCTTCCGCGCCGCTGCTCCCGCCGCCAACCCCGCACCCACCGCCGCTGCCCCCACCGCGTCGCTGCCCCTGCCGCCACCCCTGCACCCACCGTCGCTGCCCCCCACCGCGTCGCTGCCCCCACCGCGCCGCTGCTGCCCTTCGCCCTGCGTCGGTGGCCCCCAATCCCGCTCCCGGGCGCATCCGTGCAGGTCGGGCCCTGGCTCGGGCGGTTCGTGCACCCCGCCCCTTTCGCCCGGTACCGGCTGGCTACCCTGGAGTCATGGACTATGTCTCCGCGCTCGTGCCCCCGGTCGTGATGGCCGTGTTCTTCATCGGTGTGGTCAGGGTGATCGTGAAGACCCAGGGCGGGGCCGCCAAGGCCAAGGAGGACGCGGCCGTCGACGCCGCCCTCGCGCGCGCGGAGGGTGCACGGCAGGCCTCCGTCGGCGGCGACGCCTGAGCCGAGCCTTCGGCTTCCCCGGCGTACGACTTCCGCATCCCGGTGCGGCTTCGAGTCGTACGCCCTTTTTGTTCTGATTCACGGGGTTAGTGCACGTCCGGCACGCCATTGTCGCGATCTCCCACTATTGTTCTGAGTTGTGCCTCGCCCATTGGGAGAACTCGAAGACGCGGTCATGACGCGGGTGTGGAAGTGGAACCGCCCGGTGACCGTTCGAGAAGTCCTGGAAGACCTCCAACAGGAACGCTCGATCGCGTACACCACCGTGATGACCGTTTTGGACAATCTCCATCAGAAGGGCTGGGTGCGCCGCGAGGCGGAAGGCCGGGCCTATCGATATGAGGCCGTCTCGACGCGAGCCGCGTACGCCGCCGCCCTGATGAACGACGCATGGTCGCAGAGCGACAACCCGGCCGCCGCTCTCGTCGCCTTCTTCGGGATGATGAGCGAGGAACAGCGCCAGGCCCTCCGGGACGCCGTACGCATCGTCCAGGGCCCGGAAACCCTGGAACCCCCCGAAGCCGCCGAACCGCGGCAAGGAGAGAACCCCGACTCGGCAGAGGGCACGGTCGGGCGATAGCGTCCGCTCATGTCAGCAGAGCACCCCGAAGCCTCCGCAAAAGCCATCACGGTCCGCCGGGCGCGGACCAGCGATGTCCCGGCCGTACGCCACCTCCTCGATGCCTACGTGCGTGACCGCATCCTGCTCGACAAAGCCACCGTCACGCTTTACGAGGACATCCAGGAGTTCTGGGTCGCGGAACGCGACGACAACGCCGAGGTGGTCGGCTGCGGTGCGCTGCACGTCATGTGGGAGGACCTCGCGGAAGTCCGCACTCTCGCGGTGAACCCCGGCCTCAAGGGCGCCGGCGTCGGCCATCAGTTGCTGGAGAAGTTGCTCCAGACCGCGCGCTGGCTCGGTGTTCGCCGGGTTTTCTGCCTGACCTTCGAAGTCGACTTCTTCGGGAAGCACGGCTTCGTCGAGATCGGAGAGACGCCCGTCGACACCGATGTCTACGGGGAGCTGTTGCGTTCCTATGACGAGGGCGTCGCCGAGTTCCTCGGTCTCGAACGAGTGAAACCGAACACCTTGGGCAACAGCCGGATGCTTCTGCATCTGTGATCGTCATTGCCCGGGTGCCCTATGTCCGAAACGCGCATGTTTCCGGGCGGATCCGGTCCACCACCCCTCTACCGCTCCTCTCCCAGGGGTTTGTGTTTTTCCGGCAAAAGCGGTTTGCTTTCCGACGTACTGCAGTACTGCATATAACAGGGGCGGCGAAACGGCGGACGCCGCACACCCCTGCTCCTCAACGTTATCGATGAAAGGAAATCCGGTGGCACAGAAGGTTCAGGTCCTTCTTGTCGACGACCTCGACGGCGGCGAGGCGGACGAGACGGTGACGTTCGCGCTGGACGGCAAGACGTACGAGATCGATCTCACGACCACCAATGCGGACAAGCTGCGTGGTCTTCTGGAGCCGTATGTGAAGGGCGGCCGTCGCACCGGAGGCCGTGCCTCTGGTGGGCGTGGAAAGGCCCGTGCCGCTTCCGGTGGCAACCAGGACACCGCGGCGATCCGCGCCTGGGCCAAGGAGAACGGTTACGAGGTCAACGACCGCGGTCGTGTTCCCGCGTCCATTCGCGAGGCTTACGAGAAGGCCAACGGCTGATTCCGCCGCAGGGCGGCCTGCGGCCCGGCGCACGCGCGCCGCAGCCGGGCGCGGTGACACTCCAGGGCCACCGTGTCCACCAGTCGCACGAGATCGGGGGCGCTCCCCTCGCGCCCCATGGCCGGCAGCGCCGGCAGCGAGGCCTCGACCTCGCGGCCCGGCCCGGGGGGTCGCAGCCACACGGCGGCCCCCCGTACGGAATCGGCCTCCCGCGCCCCCGGTAGGGGCGGCACCGGCGCCTCCAGCGCGTCGCCCGCGCCCAGGGCCCGCAGATCGAGCGAAACGGCACCCCACTCCAGCCAGTCCAGCAGCCCCGGCAGTTCCTCCGCGCTGCCCGCGGCCACCAGCAGCTCCATCCGGTCGCCCCGAAGGGCCACCGGAGAGCCCGGCGCGAGATGCCGGAGCGCCCCCGCGCCCGCCTCGGCCGGCACGTCCAGGACGTCGAACCGCACTCCCGTGAGCAGCCGGAGCGGCCGTCCGGGCACGATGGCCCACCCCAGATCGTTCTCGTACCAATGGCGGGCCCGTGCGTCCGGGCCCGTCGGCGGAGCACAGGGCTCCGCTTCCGGCGGTTCCGACGGTTCCGGCGGATCGAGCGGCCTACGGGGAAGGGGGACGGCATGGACGGCAGGGACACCCAGTGCGACGGAAGCGCGGGCATCCGGTGCGACGGAAGCGCGGGCATCCGGTGCGACGGAAGCACGGGCATCCAGTGCGGCCGGAGCGTGCGTCGTGGGGCCCGCGGGCTCCGTGGGCGGCATGGGCTTCATGGGATTCCCGGGACTCGTGCGAGTCGAGTGCTGCTCGGGGCCTGGCCAGCCATGCCCGGTGCAACCGCGGAAGCGACCCGGAAGTTACGCTGAGTTTCCTTTCGAGTGCGCATCGTGTCGAAAACGGGGGCGCGTGGGAGACCGGAGAGGCGCGAGGTTGTTCGCCCATAGCGGAGGGAACGGGGGTGCGCGGCATGGAGTGTCAGTGCCCGCGGGTAAGACATGCCTAGTGGGAGGGGGCGACACGCAGGACGGGCCGTCTCACGTTCGCCATCGGCGTACTGGCGATGGGGGTAACTGCCTGGCCTGCGGGAACATCGTCTCGCACCATCAGGTTGGAGCAGATGTCGGCGTTCGGGGTCAGGAGGCCAAGGACGGTGTCGGCAGTTGGAATGAGCGGTCCCCGCTTGCGGGACTAAGCTGCGGAAGGACAGGGAGGGGAAGTTCCCCCCACTGCCTGACCGCTCTGAGGAGCGATTAACGATGTTCGAGAGGTTCACCGACCGCGCGCGGCGGGTTGTCGTCCTGGCTCAGGAAGAAGCCCGGATGCTCAACCACAACTACATCGGCACCGAGCACATCCTCCTGGGTCTCATCCACGAGGGCGAAGGTGTCGCCGCTAAGGCCCTGGAGAGCCTCGGCATTTCGCTTGAGGCGGTCCGCCAGCAGGTGGAGGAGATCATCGGTCAGGGCCAGCAGGCCCCGTCCGGGCACATCCCCTTCACCCCCCGTGCCAAGAAGGTCCTGGAGCTGTCGCTCCGCGAGGCTCTTCAGCTGGGCCACAACTACATCGGCACGGAGCACATCCTGCTCGGCCTGATCCGTGAGGGCGAGGGCGTCGCCGCCCAGGTCCTGGTCAAGCTGGGCGCAGACCTCAACCGGGTGCGGCAGCAGGTCATCCAGCTGCTCTCCGGTTACCAGGGCAAGGAGACCGCCGCCGCCGGCGGCCCGGCCGAGGGCACCCCCTCGACCTCTCTCGTCCTGGACCAGTTCGGCCGGAACCTCACCCAGGCCGCTCGTGAGTCCAAGCTCGACCCGGTCATCGGGCGCGAGAAGGAGATCGAGCGGGTCATGCAGGTGCTGTCCCGCCGTACGAAGAACAACCCGGTCCTGATCGGTGAGCCCGGCGTCGGCAAGACCGCCGTCGTCGAGGGCCTCGCCCAGGCCATCGTCAAGGGCGAGGTGCCCGAGACGCTCAAGGACAAGCATCTCTACACGCTGGACCTCGGCGCCCTGGTCGCCGGCTCCCGCTACCGCGGTGACTTCGAGGAGCGCCTGAAGAAGGTGCTCAAGGAGATCCGCACCCGCGGCGACATCATCCTGTTCATCGACGAGCTGCACACGCTGGTCGGTGCGGGTGCCGCCGAGGGCGCCATCGACGCCGCCAGCATCCTCAAGCCGATGCTGGCCCGCGGTGAGCTGCAGACCATCGGTGCGACCACCCTGGACGAGTACCGCAAGCACCTGGAGAAGGACGCGGCCCTGGAGCGCCGTTTCCAGCCCATCCAGGTCGCCGAGCCGTCCCTGCCGCACACGATCGAGATCCTCAAGGGTCTGCGTGACCGCTACGAGGCCCACCACCGCGTCTCCATCACGGACGAGGCCCTGGTCCAGGCCGCCACCCTGGCCGACCGGTACATCTCGGACCGCTTCCTGCCGGACAAGGCGATCGACCTGATCGACGAGGCGGGCTCCCGGATGCGCATCCGCCGGATGACCGCTCCGCCGGACCTGCGCGAGTTCGACGAGAAGATCGCCGCCGTCCGCCGGGACAAGGAGTCCGCGATCGACTCGCAGGACTTCGAGAAGGCCGCTTCCCTGCGTGACAAGGAGAAGCAGCTCCTGGCCGCCAAGGCCAAGCGGGAGAAGGAGTGGAAGGCCGGCGACATGGACGTCGTCGCCGAGGTCGACGGCGAGCTGATCGCCGAGGTCCTCGCCACGGCCACCGGCATCCCGGTCTTCAAGCTGACCGAGGAGGAGTCCAGCCGCCTGCTCCGCATGGAGGAGGAGCTGCACAAGCGGGTCATCGGCCAGAACGACGCCGTCAAGGCGCTGTCGAAGGCGATCCGCCGTACGCGCGCGGGCCTGAAGGACCCGAAGCGTCCGGGTGGTTCGTTCATCTTCGCCGGCCCCTCCGGTGTCGGTAAGACCGAGCTGTCCAAGGCGCTCGCCGAGTTCCTCTTCGGTGACGAGGACGCGCTGATCTCCCTCGACATGTCGGAGTTCAGCGAGAAGCACACGGTGTCGCGTCTCTTCGGTTCGCCCCCCGGTTACGTGGGCTACGAAGAGGGCGGCCAGCTGACCGAGAAGGTCCGCCGCAAGCCGTTCTCCGTCGTCCTCTTCGACGAGGTCGAGAAGGCCCACCCGGACATCTTCAACTCGCTGCTGCAGATCCTGGAGGACGGTCGCCTGACCGACTCCCAGGGCCGGGTCGTGGACTTCAAGAACACGGTCATCATCATGACGACCAACCTCGGCACCCGGGACATCTCCAAGGGCTTCAACCTGGGCTTCGCCGCCACGGGTGACACGAAGTCCAACTACGAGCGCATGAAGAACAAGGTCTCGGACGAGCTCAAGCAGCACTTCCGGCCCGAGTTCCTCAACCGTGTCGACGACGTGGTCGTCTTCCCGCAGCTGACGCAGGAGGACATCCTGCGGATCGTTGACCTGATGATCGGCAAGGTGGACGAGCGCCTGAAGGACCGGGACATGGGCATCGAGCTCTCCCAGTCCGCCAAGGAGCTGCTGTCCAAGAAGGGTTACGACCCGGTGCTGGGCGCGCGTCCGCTGCGTCGCACGATCCAGCGCGAGATCGAGGACTCGCTCTCGGAGAAGATCCTCTTCGGCGAGCTGCGTCCCGGTCACATCGTGGTCGTGGACACCGAGGGCGAGGGCGAGTCCCAGACCTTCACCTTCCGCGGTGAGGAGAAGTCGGCGCTGCCCGACGTCCCGCCGATCGAGCAGGCGGCCGGCGGTGCCGGGCCGAACCTGAGCAAGGAGGCGTAAGCCTCCGGCGGATTGGCCGAGTTGAAAGGGGCCGGTGCCTTTGGGCGCCGGCCCCTTTCGGGTGTCAGGACAACTGGCCGTTGTAGTCGGGCAGTTTGAAGGTCTTGTCGGCGTGGCCGCCGGAGAGGTCGGTGGCGCTGTTGCCGATGTTCGCGATGATGTCGTAGCCCTTGTTCTCGATGTCGACGCGCTGGGCCGTCTTGTAGGCGGCGACGTCCTTGAAGAGGTCGAACAGGCCGCGGGCGTACAGGCCGGAGACGGTGTAGCCGTCGTGTTCGAGGTTGTACTCGGTCGGCAGGTAGATGATGCCGGGGCGGGCCGTGACGAAGAAGAGCGAGACGCCGTGCTCCTGGGCGTACTGGGCGACGTTCAGGACGGGCTTGTTGGCCGGCTGGGGGTAGCTGAAGCCGAAGTCGGTCTCCAGTGCGGTGTTGTCGATGTCGAAGACGATCGCCTGCTTCTCGCCCGGCCGGGCGGCGGCGATGCGCTCCTTCAGGTACGGCAGGGCCTGGTCCATCACCGCCTGGCAGTCCTTCTGCCAGGTCGCGTAGTCCACCTTCGTGGTGGCGGTGGTGGTGACGGTGGTCTCGCTCGCGGTCGCGGTCGCGGCCTGGGCCGGGGCGGCCAGGGCGGTGAGCGCGGTGAGCGCGGTCACGGAGGCGGCGGTGGCGGCGATGCGGCCAGCCCAGGGGCCTGTGGTCATCGGTGGGGGTTCCTCTCGCGCAGACGGTCGTCCTGAATGTCAGGTGCATGATCTGTGGCGAGAGTGGCGCGAGAGGAACCGTAGGGTTACCGGATGGTAGGCGCCTGGAGGGGTGCGTCACATTTCCGTGATCGTCGGCTCAGGGTTCAGGCGCGAGGCCATGCCATCGTGATCAAACACGGCAGCGGCAGCTGCTCGCAGTACGCGCACCTGCCCGTACGACCCCGAACCACGGCTCCGCCGTCGATCCGGTCGCCATCCTGCGCGGCAGGGGCGTCACCTTCTGGGCACCCCCTAGCCCTTCCGGCGGGCGCGCTCGTGTGCCTGTGTGATCAGGTCGAGGGCGACTTCGAGAGCGGCCGCGCGCCTCTTCTCGGGGTCGCCCTCCAGGTCCTGCATCACGAACATCCCGGCGTGCATCGTGAACATCGCGCTGACCGAGCGCACCTGGTCGACCAGATCGGCGTCCGGGTCGATGAGGATGTCCCGCAGACCCCGCATCCGGTCCTTGAAGGTGTCGCCGATGCGCAGTTCCCGTACCGTCGCCTGGTTCTCCTGCATGAAGCGGAACAGCGGCTCCGCGCCGGCGAGGGCCGCGCTGTAGCGCCGTACGATCTCCTGCTTCGTCTCCAGTGTCTGCGGCTGCTGCCGGCCCCACTCGATCAGGTCCTCCAGCGGCTTCGTCAGATCCTCGAAGAGGCTGACGATGATCTCTTCCTTCGTCTTGAAGTGGTAGTACAGGGCTGCCTTCGTGACGTCGAGACGCTCGGCGATCTCGCGCAGTGAGGTCTTCTCGTAGCCCTGCTCCGCGAAGAGTTCGAGCGCCACGTCCTGGATGCGCTGGCGGGTGTTGCCGCGGCGCTGCTGCTTGGTGCCGTCCATGGTGACGCCCATCCTCGTACTCCTCCTGCGCTCACGGAAACTTACTTGACGCCCGGCTAGTTGCAGGTCTACCTTCCCAGTGTAGGCAACTAGCCGGGCGGCAAGTAAGTAGAAGTCGCAGAGGAATGGAAAGAGAGATGGCGGACACAGTCGAGAGCGCCAGCGAGCTGAAACAACCTAAGAACGTACGAACCGTCATATTCGCGCTGATGATCGCGATGATGCTCGCGATGCTGGACAACATGATCGTGGGTACGGCGATGCCCACGATCGTGGGTGAACTGGGCGGCCTGGAGCACCTGTCCTGGGTGGTCACCGGCTACACCCTGGCGACCGCGGCCTCGACCCCGGTCTGGGGCAAGCTCGGTGACATGTACGGCCGCAAGGGCGCCTTCCTCAGCTCGATCGTGCTGTTCCTGGCCGGCTCCGCGCTGAGCGGCATGGCCCAGAACATGGGGCAGCTCATCGGTTTCCGGGCCGTTCAGGGGCTCGGCGCCGGCGGTCTGATGGTCGGTGTCATGGCGATCATCGGCGACCTCGTGCCGCCGCGGGAGCGGGGCAAGTACCAGGGCATGATGGCCGGCGTCATGGCGCTGGCGATGATCGGCGGCCCGCTGGTCGGCGGCACCATCACCGACAACTGGGGCTGGCGCTGGGCCTTCTACATCAACCTGCCGCTCGGTGCCGTCGCCCTCGCGCTGGTCAGCGCCGTGCTGCACCTGCCGAAGAAGCGGGCCAAGGCGGGCATCGACTACCTCGGTGTCGTCCTGCTGACCGTCGGCATCACCTCGATCGTGCTGGTCACCACGTGGGGCGGCAGCGAGTACGCCTGGACCTCCGCGCGGATCATGGAGCTGATCGGCATCGGTGTGGCCGCGCTGGTCGGGTTCGTGTTCTGGCAGACCAAGGCCGCCGAGCCGGTCCTGCCGCTGCACATCTTCCGGAGCCGCAACTTCACGCTGATGTCCTTCATCGGCTTCATCACCGGCTTCGTGATGTTCGGCGCGACCCTCTACCTGCCGCTGTACCAGCAGTCGGTGCAGGGCGCCTCCGCCACCAACTCCGGTCTGCTGCTCCTGCCGATGCTCGGCGCGATGCTGGTGACCTCGATGGTCGCGGGCCGGGTCACCACCAACAGCGGCCGCTACAAGGTCTTCCCGATCGCCGGCGGCGCCCTGATGGTCGTCGGCCTGTACCTGCTGTCCACCATGGACACCGGTACGACCCGGCTGACCTCCGGCATCTACATGGCCGTCCTCGGCCTGGGCATGGGCTGCCTGATGCAGATCACCATGCTGGTCGCGCAGAACAGCGTGGAGATGAAGGACATGGGCGTCGCGTCCTCGTCCACCACCCTGTTCCGTACCCTCGGCTCCTCCTTCGGTGTCGCCCTGATGGGCGCGCTGTTCAACGACCGCGTCAAGCACGTCATGGCCGAGCGGGCCGGCGCGGCCGGCAAGCACATGACCGAGAAGAGCGCGGCGCTGGACGCCAAGAGCCTGAAGAAGCTGCCGCCGCTGATCCGCGAGGCCTACCAGCACGCGGTGTCCGCCGGTACGCACTCGGCGTTCCTGCTGGGCGCGGTGATCGCGGTGCTGGTGCTGGCCGCGGCCCTGTTCGTGAAGGAGGTCCCGCTGCGGGGCGCCGGCGCCGGGCCTTCGCCGGAGAGTGAGGATGCCGCTCCGATGGTGATGGCCGAGGCCGTGTGACCTCACCCTGACTGAAGACCCCCGGTCGGTGTCCGCCCCGGGGGTCTTCCTTTTGTCTGCCCGCCCGGGATCGAGCGGGCCGAGGAGACGCTGCGCCCCGCGGGGTTCAGCGGCCCGTCGCCAGGGTCGCTCCGCCCGTCGCCTCCAGGACCACGCCCGTCAGGAAGCCGTTGGTGGCGAGCAGGTGGACGGCGCGGGCGATGTCCTCGGGGCGTCCGACGCGGCCCACGGGAGTGATCGCGGCGAAGCCGTCGAAGAGGGACCGGCGCTGCTCCGCGGGCACGGCGTCCCACCAGGGCGTGTCGATGACGCCCGGTGAGACCGCGTTGATCCGGAGCGGGGCCAGCTCCACGGCGAGCGGCGGGACGAGGGATTCCAGGGCGCCGTTGATCGCGGCGAGGCCCGCGGTGCCGGGCAGGGCGGCGCGGGCGGAGGCGGCGGTCACCAGCGTGACCGAGCCGTCGCGGCGCAGTGCGGGCAGTGCGGCCTGCAGTGCCTGGACGTGCGGCCAGAACTTGCCGTCGAAACCGGCCGCCAGCTCGGTCAGGTCCAGCTCGGCGAAGGGGCCGCCGCCCTTGCTGCCGCTGAGTGCGAGGACCAGGTGGTCGACGGGGCCGCTGCCGG
Source organism: Streptomyces sp. CoH27 (assembly GCF_020181035.1). Lineage (GTDB taxonomy): Bacteria > Actinomycetota > Actinomycetes > Streptomycetales > Streptomycetaceae > Streptomyces > Streptomyces camelliae. The sequence continues at coordinate 23,898 of NZ_JAIQYY010000008.1, read as the reverse complement.
CGAAGAAGGTGTCCAGCGCGGCACGGTCCGTCGCGTCCAGCCGGCAGGCCGAGACCTTGCCGCCGATGCGGTCCGCCGCGGCGTCGAGGCGGTCCTGGTCGCGGCCGGTGACGATCACCTCCGCGCCGTCCGCCGCGAAGGCCGCGGCCGTCGCCTCCCCGATGCCCGAGCTGCCGCCCATGACGACGACTCGCTGTCCGGCGAGGGCGGGGGCGGGGCTGCTGTTCGGAGTGCTCATGGGTGGCTCTCTCCCGAGGTTCACCGGGTTCCGGCCCTTTGCCGAGAACGTCGGTCTCGTTAAATAATTACCGAGACCGGTAGTCTCGTCAAGCCTTTTCGGGGAGGATGAGCCCGTGCACGACAGCAACGAACCCCGCCCGCACACCGGACGGCGCCGTAACGAGGCCGCGCGGCGGGCGATCCTCGACGCCGCGCTGGAGCTGCTCGCCGACGCCGACGGCGCCCCGGTGAGCGTGGAGACCATCGCGCGCGCGGCCGGGGTCGGGAAGCAGACCCTCTACCGCTGGTGGCCGTCGAAGGGTGCCGTCCTGCTGGACGCGCTGACCGACCGCGCCGCCCAGGAGGTGCCCGCACCGGACACCGGCAGCCTGCGCGAGGACCTGCGCACGCTGGCCGTCGCCACGTTCGAGGCGTCCGGGCGTCCGCCGTCCGGGCCGGCGCTGCGGACCCTGGTCCGGGAGGCTGCCCGGGACGCGCATCTGGCCGAGCTGATGCGGACGTTCACGCAGGCGCGGCGGGATGACGTACGGGCGGTGCTGGAACGGGGGCGTGAGCGGGGGGAACTGGCCGCCGACCGGGATCTCGATCTGCTGGTCGACCAGTTCTACGGGCTCTTCTGGTACCGGTTTCTGCTGGGCCATGCGCCGTTGGACGCGCGGACGGCGGTGCGGTTCGCCGACGACCTGCTTCGCTGAGCGGCGTCAGGCCGTGCCCGACGGCATCATCGGGTAACTCCCCGTCGCCGTCGGCGCGTGTTCCGGGAGCCACAGGACCGCCACCGCGCCCTCCGCGGGGAGGCCGGGTGGGGAGCCGACGGGGCGGATGTTGCGGAACGTCAGGCGGGCGCCGAGGACGCGGGCCTGGCCGGCCGCGATCGTCAGGCCCAGGCCGTGGCCCTGGCCGGCGCGGTCCATGCTGCCCGTGCGGAAGCGGCTCGGACCCTCCGCGAGGAGTTCCTCGGGGAAGCCGGGGCCGTGGTCCCTTATGCGGATGACCCGGCCCTCGACGGTCACCTCGATCGGCGGGCGGCCGTGCCGGGCGGCGTTGGTGAGGAGGTTGAACAGGACCCGTTCCAGGCGGCGCGGGTCGGTGGTGACCTCCGACTCGTGCACCACCCGTACGGCGATGTCCGGGTCCTTGGCCGCGACCCGCCGGGCGACGAACTCGCCGAGCAGGATGTCCTGCAGCTCCGCCCGCTCCGACGCACCGTCGAGGCGGGCCACCTCCAGGACGTCCTCGACCAGCGTGCGCATCGCCTTCGCCCGGTCCAGGACCAGCTCGGTCGGGCGGCCCGGCGGGAGCAGTTCGGCGGCCGTGAGCAGACCCGTCACCGGGGTGCGCAGCTCGTGCGCGATGTCGGCGGTGACCCGGCGCTCGGCCTCCAGGCGCTGGCGCAGCGCGTCCGCCATGGCGTCCACCGCGCGCGCGAGATCGTCGGTCTCGTCCCGTACGACCCCGCCGATCGCCTCGCGCACCCGGACGTCGGTCTCGCCCTTGGCGACCTGGTTCGCGGCCGCGGCCGCCTTGCGCAGCCGGCGGGACAGCTGGCCGCCGATCAGCACGCCGAGCGCGCTGCCGCCCAGGACGACCGAGACCGAGCCGATGATCAGCGCCGAGTCGAGATCCTTCATCATGTCGACCGAACGGTCCGGCAGATGGCTGTGGTACGACAGCACATGCCCGTTCTTGACCGGCACGGCCGCCCAGATGTCCGACAGTCCGCCATGGTCGGTGACGTCGCTGCCCATCCGGCCGTCCTCGACCTTCTCGCGCAGTGCCTGCGGGAGGTCGGGGTCGTCGACCTTGACGTTGGGGAAGTTCGGCCTGCGGTTCAGCTCGTAGTTGCGCAGGGCGATCTGGACGCGGTCGTTGGCCAGTTCGCGCGCGTTGTCCAGCATCGAGACCCGGGCCGCGTTGTGCACGACCAGGCTCAGCACGATCGCCACGAGCCCGGCCACCAGCGCGATCGCCGCGCTCAGCTTCCATCTGAGCCCGGTGCGCAGGTTCGCCTGCTCCATGAGCAGCATCGGCCGCCGAAGGAACCCCGTCATGCGCGCTCCGCTCAGGCCTTCAGCTTGTAGCCGAAGCCGCGGACCGTCTCGATCCGGTCCTGGCCGATCTTCTGGCGCAGCCGCTGCACATGCACGTCGACGACCCGGGTGTCCCCGCCCCAGCCGTAGTCCCAGACGCGCTCCAGCAGCTTGTCCCGGGAGAGCACGGTGCCCGGCGCGGAGGAGAACTCCAGCAGCAGCCGCATCTCGGTGGGCGTCAGTGCCACCGGCTGTCCGGCGCGGCGCACCTCCATGCCCTCGGTGTCGATCTCCAGGTCCCCGAAGGTGAGCACGCCGCCGGACACCTCGTCCGCGGGCTGCTCGGCGTGCGCACCGCCGCCCGCGTGCCCGAAGCGGCGCAGCACCGCCCGGATCCGGGCGACCAGGACGGCACCGTCGAACGGCTTGGTCACATAGTCGTCGGCGCCCGCCTCCAGACCGAGGACGACGTCGATGGAGTCGGCGCGCGCGGACAGCATGATCACCGGCACGGTCGACTCGTCCCGGATACGCCGGCACAGGCTGACCCCGTCCAGCCCCGGGACCATGACGTCCAGCAGCGCGATGTCGGGGCGGTCGGCCCGGAACGCCTCCAGGCCGGACAGCCCGTCGGGCATGGCGGTGACCGCGAAGCCGTCCCGCTCCAGGGCGAGCTGGGTGGCCTCGCGGATGACGTCGTCGTCCTCGACGAACAGGACGTGGGTCTGGTCTGCCATCCCGGTGCTCTCAGTCCTCGTGGTCGGTCGGGAGTAGGTCAATTGTCGGGTACGGGCGTCGCGTCGCCGCCGGCCTTGCTGTAGTCGGTCTCATGGCGGCTTGTCTCGGCGAACCGGTCCGCCTTCCAGCGGTACGTGATCACGGTCTCCTGGGACGGGTTCGACACCGGATCGTCCGTGTCGTACACCTGCTTGGTCAGGGTCAGGTTCGAGCCGTCGATCTCCGCGTAGACCGGCGACTCCTCCGCCTTGAAGACATTCTGGTACGTGCCGCCGACATCGCGATACACATACGAGCCGATACCCACCAGGTCGCCGCAGGTCAGCACGTTGACGACGACGTCGTTGACGGATCCGCCGGTCAGGTCGCCGTAGGAGACGTCGACCTGGTACTCGCCGCCGCTGCACGGCTTCAGCTCCCGCTTCACCGCCGTGGAGACCGCCGGGTCCTTCCTGATCAGCGCGACCGCGTCCACCCGCCGGTAGCCGCCGGACGGGCTCGGCGAGGGGGAGGCGACGGCTCCCGCGACCGCCGAGGCGTGTGCCGGGCCCTCGTCCCGGGCGCCCGTGCCTCCCGTGCCGCACGCGGCTACGAAAAGGGCGAGGGCGGCGAGCACGGCTGCCGCCGTGATCACCGCCTGTGTACCGCCCGGGGCCCGGTCAGGCCCGGCCTCTGTCAGGCCGCGCAACGCTCCCGCTCCTCACGCTCCAGCGCCCGTGCGTCCAGATCGCGCGCCTCCAGCTCCTCGCGGAGCCGGGCGAGCGCCCGGTGCAGCGTGCTCTTGACCGTACCGGCCGACATGCCGAGGGCGGCGGCCGTCTCCTCCGTGGACATCTGCTCCCAGTGTCGCAGTACTACAACACTGCGTTGTTTCGGGGCGAGTACCTTCATGATGTCCATCAGCAGCGCCCGGTCGGCGTGCTGCTCGGTGGAGTCGTCCACGGACGCGTCCGGCAGCTGCTCGGTCGGGACCTCCTCCAGCTTGCGCGCCCGCCACCACTCGGTCCGGGTGTTGATCATGACTCGGCGCAGATAGGCGTCGGCGAGCCGCTTGTCGGCGATGCCCTCCCAGCGGCCGTACGTCCGCACGAGCGCCGTCTGCAGCAGGTCCTGTGCGTCGACGGGGTCCGGAACCAGCCGACGGGCGCTGCGCAGCAGCGCGTCCTGCCGGGTACGGACGTACTCCTCGAATTCGAGCACCTCGCCCTGCGCCATGATCAACCGCCTCCGTTGCCCGTGAACTCCGGCCTGTGCCTGAAGTCCCGTCCTGCGTTCCCCGTGTCCGTGTCCCGGTGGTCTGCCGGGCACGGAAACGAAGTTAGGCAGTCGTTGTCACGGCGTTGTGCGGGCCAGCCTTCGGCTAGCAATCGGCTATCCGTCGGTTGTGTAACGGCCGTAGGTTCGGGGTAAAGACGGTGAACCATATGTCCCTTTATGGGGTGGTATGTAGGGCTAGATGCTCGGTAACGAAAGCCCGGTCTCTGTGACGTGGCTGTGCGTCAGCTCAGCGGCAGCCGGTACAGACCGTCCGCCAGCGGCTCCACCAGACCGTCCGTCACGAGCCCGTCGAGCGCGCGGGCACGCTGCACCGGCTCGTGCCACACCCGGTCCAGTACCGCCTGCGGCACCGGCGCGTGCGCCTCGCGCAGCACGGCGAGCAGCTTGCCGCGCACCTGGCGGTCGGTGCCGGCGTACGTCTGCCCGCGCCGCGGCGGACCCTCGTGCTCCGGCTTGCCCGCCAGCCGCCAGGCGCACTGCGCGGCGATCGGACACCGCGCGCACCCCTCGTTCTTCGCCGTGCACACCAGCGCGCCCAGCTCCATCGAGGCGGCGGCCCAGCGCGCGGCGGTCTTCTCGTCCGCGGGCAGCAGCTCGCGGGCGAGCCTGCGCTCGGCGGCCGTCGTCGCGTTCGGCGGGTACTGCACCCCCGTCACCGCCCGCGCGAGGACCCGGCGCACATTCGTGTCCAGCACCGCATGCCGCTGCCCGTACGCGAAGGAGGCGACGGCCGCCGCCGTGTACTCACCGATCCCGGGCAGCGCCAGCAGCTGTGCGTGATCCGTCGGTACGTCCCCGCCATGCCGTTCCGTTATGGCGGCCGCAGCCCCGTGCAGCCTGAGCGCCCGGCGCGGATAGCCGAGCCGCCCCCAGGCGCGCACCGCTTCCCCGGGAGCCTCCTTCGCGAGATCGGCCGGGCGCGGCCAGCGGGCCAGCCACTCCTCATACACCGGCAGCACCCGGCTGACCGGGGTCTGCTGGAGCATGAACTCGCTGACCATCACACCCCACGGGCCCGCCTCCGGGCGGCGCCAGGGGAGGTCGCGGGCATGGGCGTCGAACCAGGCGATCACGGGGGTGTGCAGCTTCTCAGTCATGGCCTTCCGATCCTGCCACGCCTCACCGGACAGGATGGGTGACGGCACGGTCACCGAGCGTGGCGAAGCGCGAAGAACCGTGGCGGTTACGGCAGTTACCGGAATGATGATCCGGAAAAGTTGGCGTTCGCGCGGCGGGTGGCGCAAGACAGCGCGCCGATCTCTCGTACAGTTCGGTCCGTGGGATCTCTGCGCAATCCGGTCGGGCCGCTTCCCTCCTCCATCTACTGGCGAAGGAGGGCCGTCATGCTGGCCGTGGTCGCCGTGCTGGCGCTGCTGATCACCTGGATCGTCACGGCCGGCGGTGGGGGCGGCAAGAAGAACACCGACGCGTCCAACGGCAAGAATCCCGCGCATACGATCACGCCCGGCCCGTCCTCGTCGGGGCCCGCGATCAGCCAACACCCGGGTGGGCGCGACGAGTCGAGCGGTGGGGACTCCGGCGGGAGCGGCTCGGGTTCGGGTGACGGTTCTTCTTCGGGTTCCGCCAGCTCCTCCGGCTCCTCGGGTTCGGCAGGCTCCTCGGGCTCCGGTGACGGCTCGTCCTCGGGTGCGGCGGGCGGCACCGGTGTCGTCGCGGGCGACGCGCTCCCGGCATCCTCCCCGCTGCCCGCCTGCACGTCCTCCGCAGTGGCGTTGAGCCTGAAGAGCCTGAGCAACACCTACTCGCCGGACCAGACGCCCACCTTCCAACTCACCGCGAAGAACAGCTCTTCCGCCGACTGCAAAATCGATCTCGGCCCGAAGAACGCGGTGTTGACCATCACGCCGTCGGCCGGCAGCCACCCCTACTGGACGTCGTCCGACTGCCCCAAGGGCGCGGCGAACCTCGTCTTCCGGGTGCCGGCGGGCCAGAGCATCACGTACACGGTGAAGTGGGACCGCAAGCCGAGCGCCCCGCAGTGCGGGACGCCTGCGGCGGGCTCGGCCAAGGCGGACACGTATCTGCTGGAGGCGCGGACGCCGGGGTTCGGGCAGCAGCAGGCTTCGTTCGTGCTGTCGGCGGATTAGGGCCTGTCCGGCGGATCAGGCCGGCTTGAGGCAAGGGTGCCTCATAAGCACCGGTGAGCGGGGGCTGGTGCGTGCAGCTGCAAGGCGGAGGGGGGAGTCGACGCGATGGGGGTCCCCCCGCGATGGGGGCACCTCCCGCGCGAGCGAAGTCGAGCGTGGGGGAGAAGCCGAGCGTGGGGGAGTCGGCGACCGACGACAACGCCGCAGATGGGCGTGCCAGGCCTCGCGATTCCGGCAGGATCCGCCGGACAGGCCCTAGGGCGCCCAGTAGCTCGGGCGGACCCGCCGTAGGGCGGCTGTGGTGCTTCGCGGCCACGCGGCGGAGCCGCATATCGATACAGCCCCGTGCCCCTTGGGGGCGCGCTACACGTACCGCTCCAGAATCGAAGACTCGGCCAGCCGGGACAAGCCCTCCCGTACGCTCCGTGCCCGAGCTTCGCCCACCCCGTCCACGGTCTGCAGGTCGTCCACACTCGCGGCGAGCAGCTTCTGCAGGCCTCCGAAGTGCTCCACCAGCCGTTCGATGATCGCGCCGGGCAGGCGCGGGACCTTGGCCAGGAGACGGAAGCCGCGCGGGGACACCGCGGAGTCCAGGGTCTCGGGAGACCCGGTGTAGCCCAGTGCCCGCGCCACCGTGCTGAGTTCGATGAGTTCCCCATGGGTCAGCGCGTCCAGCTCGGACAGCGCCTCCTCGACCGTGCGGGAGCGCTTCGCCGTCGGCTCGGGGACGTAGTCCCGTACGACCAGCTCGCGGTCCGGCTCGACGCCCGCGATCAACTCCTCCAGCTGGAGGGCGAGAAGGCGGCCGTCCGTGCCCAGTTCGACCACGTATTCGGCGATTTCGGTGGCGATGCGGCGGACCATCTCCAGCCGCTGCGCGACGGCGGACACGTCCCGGACCGTCACCAGGTCCTCGATCTCCAGCGCCGACAGCGTGCCCGCCACCTCGTCCAGCCGGAGCTTGTACCGCTCCAGCGTGGCCAGCGCCTGGTTCGCGCGGGACAGGATCGCCGCCGAGTCCTCCAGCACGCGGCGCTGGCCGTCGACGTAGAGGGCGATCAGCCGCATCGACTGGGAGACGGAGACGACGGGGAAGCCGACCTGCTTGCTGACCCGGTCCGCCGTACGATGCCGGGTGCCCGTCTCCTCCGTCGGGATCGTCGGGTCCGGCACCAGCTGCACGCCGGCGCGGAGGATCTTGGACAGGTCGGACGACAGCACGATGCCACCGTCCAGCTTGCACAGCTCGCGCAGCCGGGTCGCGGTGAACTCCACGTCCAGCACGAAGCCGCCCGTGCACATCGCCTCGACCGTCTTGTCGGAGCCGAGGACGATCAGCCCGCCGGTGTTGCCGCGCAGCACGCGCTCAAGGCCGTCACGCAGGGCCGTACCGGGAGCCACGGCGCTCAGCGAGGCGCGCATCAGGCCATCGGAACCGGCACTCCCACCGGACTTTCCGGGAGCTGCTGCCCGGTCGTTGGCTGCCACTGCACTCCTCCGGTCGCAGGTTCTGACGCGCCCCCGCTCCCGCACGCGGTTCGTACGGACGGGCGAGACCTGGGCAAAGTCTACCGGCGCTGCTCCGCCTCCCGTGGGGCCTCTCCGCGACGGGAGCGGGGCAGGACCCGCAGCGCGTCCCCCATGTCCGCGACTTCCAGGACCTTCATACCGGGCGGCACCTTGCCCGGATCGGTCGGCACGAGCGCGTGTGTGAAGCCCAGCCGGTGCGCCTCGGCGAGCCGGCGCTGCACGCCCGTCACCCGTCTGACCTCGCCCGCGAGGCCCACCTCGCCGATCGCCACCAGGTTCTTCGGCAGCGGGGTGTCGCTCGCGGCGGAGGCCAGCGCCAGCGCGATCGCGAGGTCGGCGGCCGGCTCGGACAGCTTCACTCCGCCCACCGTCGCCGAGTAGATGTCCCGCTTGCCGAGCGCGCTGATCCGCCCGCGCTGCTCCAGCACCGCCAGCATCATCGACACCCGGGACGTCTCCAGGCCCGAGGTCGTCCGGCGCGGGGAGGGGATCTGGGAGTCCACGGTCAGCGCCTGCACCTCGGCCACCAGCGGGCGGCGGCCCTCCAGGGTGACGGTCAGGCACGTGCCCGGTACCGGTTCGTCCCGCCGGGTCAGGAACAGCCCGCTGGGGTCGGCGAGGCCCGTGATGCCCTCGTCGTGCAGCTCGAAGCAGCCGACCTCGTCCGTGGCGCCGTAGCGGTTCTTCACACCGCGCACCAGGCGCAGGCGCGCGTGCCGGTCGCCCTCGAAGTGCAGGACGACGTCCACGAGGTGTTCGAGGAGGCGGGGGCCCGCGATCGCGCCGTCCTTCGTGACATGGCCCACGAGGAGCGTGGACATGCCCCGCTCCTTCGAGGCGCGGATGAGGGCGCCCGCGACCTCCCGCACCTGGGCCATGCCGCCGGGCGCGCCGTCGATCTCCGGGGAGGCGACCGTCTGCACCGAGTCCAGGATCAGCAGGGACGGCTTGATCTCGTCCAAGTGACCGAGGACGGCGGACAGGTCGGTCTCGGCGGCGAGATAGAGGTGGTCGTCGAGGGCGCCGATACGGTCGGCGCGCAGCCGCACCTGGCTCGCCGACTCCTCACCCGTCACATAGAGCGTGCGGTGCTCGTCGCTCGCGGACTTGGCGGCCACGTCCAGCAGCAGGGTGGACTTGCCGACCCCGGGCTCGCCCGCGAGCAGCACGACCGCGCCGGGGACGAGTCCGCCGCCGAGCACCCGGTCCAGCTCCGGCACGCCGGTCGTGCGGGCGGTGGCCTGGCGGCCGTCGACCTGGCCGATCGGCAGCGCAGAGGTGGTGACCCGGCCGGGTGCCGTCGTACGGACCGCGGGCGCGCCGTACTCCTCGACCGTGCCCCACGCCTGGCACTCGGGGCAGCGGCCGAGCCACTTGGCCGTCTGCCAGCCGCACTCGGTGCAGCGGTAGGACGGGCGGTCCTTGGTGGTCTTGGTACGGGCAGCCATGCGGAAACCGTAGCCCGCGGCACTGACAATCGGCGGGCCGGTGCGGCAGGAGCGGAGGGCGGGACACATGTGGGTGGGCCGATATCAGCCACCACCCATCGGAATCCGGCCGCGGAATGAAGGGTTCCTGTCCCCTTATGAGGGATCGTTTCACCCGTACGGATTAAAAGTGCTCAAGGTACGCGAAGGGGCACCCCAGCGCCGCCTACGGTCGCACGGATGATGAGCAGCAGTCCGGGGACCACGACCCGCACCACCGGCGCGCACCGGGCGCAAGGCGCGGCGCGCGAAGCACGTGAGGCGCGCGAGGAACGCGACCGCGCCGCCGCACGCACCCTCGCCCACCGGCCGCCGGGGCGCTACGAGCCGTATCTGGACGGACTGTTCACCTACTGCCTGTCGGTGCTGTGCGACCACGACGCGGCCACCGCCGCCCTCGGCGATGTCCTCGCCCTGGCCGAGCGGCGTGCCCACCGCGTCCCGGAGGCCGCCGCCGACCGCAGGGCCTGGCTCTACGCCCTGGCCCGCTGGGCATGCCTGCGCGGGCTGGCCGAGGCCAAGCAGAAACGTCAGGCCACGCATGCGGCGGGCCGCCCGGCGCCGGCGCAGGCGGGCGGTGCGGCGGCGGGCGCAGCCGGCGGTCCGGCGGGGAAGCAGGTCCCCGCGCCCTCCCTCGCCCCCGAGATCCAGGAGCAGCGGCGTCGTGAACTCGCCCTGCTCGCATGGCCGGAGGCGGCCGGTACCACCCCGGAGCAGCGCGAGGCGCTGGAACTGGCCGTCCGCCACCACCTCACCGCCCACGAGGTCGCCGCCGTCCTCGGCATGGAGCCCGCCGTCGCGCGCGAACTGCTCGCCTCCGCCGCCTGCGAGGTCGAGCGCACGCGCGCGGCCCTCGCCGTGGTCGGGACCGGCGTCTGCCCGAGCGTGGCCCACCTCACGGGCGACAGCCGCCTGGTCCTGAGCACGGCGCTGCGCCAGGAACTGGTCCGGCACGTCGACGACTGTCCGCGCTGCCGCCGGATCGCCGAGCGCGCCGTCCCCGGCCGCTGGCCCGGCGACACGGTCACGCCGGCCGAGCTGCCGGTGCTGGAGGCTCCCCGCGCGGCCCTGCACCTGGCCCTGGCCCATCACCCGCGCGCGCGTGGCGTGGCCGTACCCCGCTTCGACCGGCGCGGCTTCCCGATGGACCCCAAGGACCGCGCAGCCCGCCGCGACCGCCTTCGCGCGCGTGCGGTGACGACGACGGTCGTCGCCACGGTCGTCGCCGCTCCCGTCCTGGCCCTGTGGGCCGCGTACCGGGGCGCTCCCACGGCGGAGGGGGACGGCCGGTCGCCCATCGCGAGCGAGACACAGGGCCCCGACGCCCTCGCCGGTGACCAGGGCGGCGGCTACGAGAACGCGGGCAACGCGCGCGTGAAGCCCGGCGATCGCATCGGCAGCAACGGCAAGGCGGACGTCTCCGTGGAGGTGGTCAGCGTCGCGGGGACGGGTACGAAAGGCGCCGGACAGCTGGCCGTCAGCGCGGCCAACGACGGCGACACCACGCTGATCACCCTCACCGCCTCGGGCCCCGCCCCGGTCCGCTGGTCGGCGTTCACGTCGGCGGCGTGGCTCTACCTCAGCCGGTCATCGGGAACGCTGAACCCCGGCGACACGTTGACGATCAAGGTGTACGTCGACCACCTCCGCGAGCCCTCCGGCCACTGGCACGCACAGGTGGCGATCTCCCCGGCGGGCGCGGTGGTCACGATCGACGGCTACGGCACAGCCCCCACCGGCCCGACGTCCCCACCCCCGAACACCCCGACCCCCACACCAACCCCGACAAACCCACCCACAACAACCCCGCCGACCTCCCCACCCCCCACCACCCCGACTCCCACACCACCACCCACGACCCCACCCCCCTCACCAACCCCGACCCCGACTCCGTCCGGCAGCGGGACACCGAGTCCGAGTCCGTCAGGCGGTTAGGGATGGGCTGGGGGAAGAGCGGGAAAAGTGGGTGAGGGCGGCCGGCGGTCGCGTTACGGTGCCGGGTCCGCCGGGTGCGGGGCGAGGAGGGGGAGCTGGGATGCCAGGCGGGCCTCGCAGAGCTCGACCAGGCGGTCGTACCCCGCCTTGCCCATCAGCTCGGTCAGCTCGGCTCGGTACGAGACGTACACCGGCTCGCCCGCGCCGTGCGCCGACGTCGCCGACGTACACCACCAGTGCAGGTCGTGCCCGCCCGGACCCCAGCCCCGGCGGTCGTACTCCCCGATGGACACCTGGAGGACGCGCGTGTCGTCGGGGCGGTCGATCCAGTCGTACGTCCGCCGGATCGGCAGCTGCCAGCACACGTCAGGCTTGGTCTCCAGCGGCTCCCGGCCCTCCCGCAGCGCGAGGATGTGCAGCGAGCAGCCCGCGCCGCCCGCGAAACCGGGCCGGTTCTGGAAGATGCAGGAGCCCTGGAAGGGGCGGGTCTGGCGGGAGCCCTCGTCGTCCTCCGACACCCAGCCGTGCCGCGTGCCCTCGGCGTGGTGCTGCCAGATCTCCGGCGTGAGCCGCGCCACATGCTCGGCGACCCGCTTCTCGTCGTCCTCGTCGGAGAAGTGCGCGCCCAGCGAGCAGCACCCGTCGTCCGCGCGGCCCGCCTGGATGCCCTGGCAGCCGCTGCCGAAGATGCAGTTCCAGCGAGAGGTCAGCCATGTCAGATCACAGCGGAAGACCTGTTCGTCGTCCGCCGGATCAGGAAACTCCACCCACGCGCGCGCGAAGTCGAGCCCCTTCTCGTCGCTCACCTTCGGGGCCTGCTCGGACTTCTTGGACGGCTTCTTGGACACGGACGACCTCGCCTGCGCAGAATCCTTCGCTCCCTTGGAGGATTTGGGATCCTTCGCCTTTTTCGTCTTGGGCACAGCACCAGGGTAAGTGGCCCGGCACCGCTTCGGGGACCGAGGACGGACGATCTGGCAGTAGCGTTCCGTATATGAGACTCGGTGTCCTGGACGTGGGTTCGAACACGGTGCATCTGCTGGTGGTGGACGCCCACCCCGGCGCACGCCCGCTGCCCGCGCATTCGCACAAGGCCGACCTTCGGCTCGCCCAACTGCTCGACGGCAGCGGTGCCATCGGCGACGACGGCATCCACAAGCTGGTCGCCGTCGTCCAGGACGCCCTCCAGGCCGCCGAGGACAAGGGTGTCGAGGACCTGCTGCCGTTCGCGACCTCCGCCGTCCGCGAGGCCGACAACGCCGACGACGTCCTCGCGCGCGTGGAGGCCGAGACCGGCGTACGCCTTCAGGTCCTCTCCGGCGCGGAGGAGGCCCGGCTCACCTTCCTCGCCGTCCGCCGCTGGTTCGGCTGGTCGGCAGGGAAGCTGCTGGTCCTGGACATCGGCGGCGGCTCCCTGGAGATCGCCTACGGCATAGACGAGGAGCCGGACGCCGCCGTCTCCCTGCCGCTCGGCGCCGGCCGGCTCACCGCGGGCTGGCTGCCCGGCGACCCACCCGCCCCCGAGGACATCCGCGCCCTGCGCCGCCATGTGCGCACGGAGATCGCCCGCACGGTCGGCGAATTCAGCCGCCGCGGCACCCCGGACCACGTCGTCGCCACCTCCAAGACCTTCAAGCAGCTCGCCCGCATCGCCGGCGCCGCCCGCAGCGCCGAGGGCCTCTACGTCCAGCGTGAACTCAAGCGCGAGTCCCTGGAGGCCTGGGTCCCGCGCCTGGCCGGGATGACGGCCGAGCAGCGCAGCGAGCTCCCGGGGGTCTCGGAGGGCAGGGCCGGCCAGTTGCTGGCGGGTGCGCTGGTGGCCGAGGCGGCGATGGATCTTTTCGGGGTGGAAAGCCTTGAGGTCTGCCCGTGGGCGCTGCGCGAGGGCGTGATCCTGCGGCGCCTGGATCACATGGGATCCGCGTAGCGACCCAAGGGGCGCGGGGCTGCATCGATATGCGGCTGCGCCGCGTGGGCGCGAGAACGCACCACGCACCCGCACCCGCCCGAATGGCAAACCTCACAACGGCGAATAGGCACCCAACGCCCGAGCCATTCAACCCCGTAAGGTGACGGACGTGGCTGAACCCAGGTACGTCCCCGTCGCGCTGTCGACAGCCTCCGTCTACCCGGAGTCCACTGCGACGGCCTTCGAGATCGCCGCGCGCCTCGGGTACGACGGTGTCGAGGTCATGGTGTGGACGGACCCGGTCAGCCAGGACATCGAGGCGCTGCGCCGTCTGTCGGACTACCACGGCATCCCGGTCCTGGCCGTGCACGCCCCCTGTCTGCTGATCACCCAGCGGGTCTGGTCGACCGACCCCTGGGTCAAGCTCCAGCGGGCCCGCGCGGCCGCCGAGAAGCTGGGCGCCTCCACCGTCGTCGTACACCCGCCCTTCCGCTGGCAGCGGCAGTACGCGCGCGACTTCGTCGACGGGATCTGGCGGATGGCGGACGAGACGGACGTACGGTTCGCCGTCGAGAACATGTACCCGTGGCGCTACCGCGACCGCGAGATGCTCGCCTACGCCCCCGACTGGGACGTCACCCAGCACGACTACCGGCACTTCACGATCGACCTCAGCCACACGGCGACGGCCCGCGCCGACGCCCTGGAGATGGTCGACCGCATGGGCGGCCGGCTCGGCCATGTCCACCTCGCCGACGGCCGGGGCTCCGCCAAGGACGAGCACCTGGTGCCCGGCCGCGGCACCCAGCCCTGCGCCGAGCTGCTGGAGCACCTCGTGGTCAGCGGGTTCGACGGCCATGTCGTGATCGAGGTCAACACGCGGCGGGCGATGTCCGGCGCCGAGCGCGAGGCCGATCTCGCCGAGGCCCTGGCCTTCACCCGCAAACACCTGTCCTCGGCGGTACGGGTGTCCCGGCCATGAGCGAGACCCCGTCCTCCGCCGATGCCGAGACGCCCGCCGGGCAGGCTGCCGGAAAGGCGGCCCGCAGAAGGGGCAGGCCCCCGCGCACGGAATCCGCCGACACCCGCGACCGCATTCTCACCGCGGCCCGCGAGGAGTTCTCCGAGCGCGGCTACGAGAAGGCGTCCGTCCGGGGCATCGCCAAGGCGGCCGGGGTCGACTCGGCGCTCGTCCACCACTACTTCGGCACCAAGGAACAGGTCTTCGAGGCGGCCGTCGCCGTGGCCTTCGCGCCCGCGCTCGACGCGCCGGACGCGGTCGCAGCCGGCCCGCTGGACGGGGTGGGGGAGCGGCTGACCCGCTTCATCTTCGGCATCTGGGAGAACCCCACGACCCGCACCCCGCTGCTGGCCATCGTCCGCTCGGCGGTCAACAACGACACCGCGGCCGCCGTCTTCCGCCGGCTGATCGCCTCCCAGCTGCTGCGCCGGGTCGCCGCCCAGGTGGACCTGCCGGACCCGGAACTGCGCGCCGAGCTGGCGGCCGCGCAGCTGGTCGGTGCGGCGATGCTGCGCTACGTGATCAAGCTGGAGCCGCTGGCGTCGGCCGACCTGGAGCAGATCGTCGCGCGCGTCGCCCCGGTCGTACAGCACCACCTCACGGACCGGTGAGACCGACGGCCGGGTGAACGGCCGCGATGAAACGCGCGTCCCGCATTCCGGACAACCACGTCCAGCCCTTGGAGCACCGGCGTACGCTCGGAGACAACCAGAAATGTCTGGCAGATCTTCGAAGGAGCGAGCGACGATGCCCGAGCTGAGGTCCCGCACAGTCACCCACGGCCGCAACATGGCGGGCGCCCGCGCCCTGATGCGCGCCTCCGGTGTACCCGGTGCGGACATCGGCCGGAAGCCGATCATCGCGGTCGCGAACTCCTTCACCGAGTTCGTGCCGGGCCACACCCACCTCCAGCCGGTCGGCCGGATCGTCAGCGAGGCGATCACGGAGGCGGGCGGCATCCCGCGCGAGTTCAACACGATCGCCGTGGACGACGGCATCGCCATGGGCCACGGCGGCATGCTGTACTCCCTGCCTTCCCGCGACCTGATCGCGGACTCGGTGGAGTACATGGTCGAGGCCCACTGCGCCGACGCCCTGGTCTGCATCTCCAACTGCGACAAGATCACCCCGGGCATGCTGCTGGCGGCCCTGCGCCTGAACATCCCGACGGTCTTCGTCTCCGGTGGCCCGATGGAGTCCGGCCGCGCCACCCTGGTCGACGGCACGGTCCGCACGCTCGACCTGGTCGACGCGATCTCCGACGCCGTCAACGACAAGATCTCCGACGCGGACATCCTCCGTATCGAGGAGAACGCCTGCCCGACCTGCGGCAGCTGTTCCGGCATGTTCACCGCCAACTCGATGAACTGCCTGACCGAGGCCATCGGCCTGTCCCTGCCCGGCAACGGCTCGGTCCTCGCCACCCACACCGCGCGCAAGCAGCTCTACGTCGACGCGGCCCGCACGGTCATGGACCTCACCCGCCGCTACTACGAGCAGGACGACGAGTCGGTCCTCCCGCTGAACATCGCCACCTTCCAGGCCTTCGAGAACGCCATGGCCCTGGACATCGCGATGGGCGGCTCCACCAACACGATCCTGCACCTGCTGGCCGCCGCCCAGGAGGCGGGCGTGCCCTTCGGCCTGGAGCAGATCGACGCCGTCTCGCGCCGCGTCCCCTGCCTGGCGAAGGTCGCCCCGAACGTCGCGAAGAACCGCACGTACTACATGGAGGACGTGCACCGCGCCGGCGGCATCCCGGCCCTGCTCGGCGAACTGCACCGCGCGGGCCTGCTCAACGAGGACGTCCACGCCGTCCACAGCCCCTCCCTCGCCGACTGGCTGAAGACCTGGGACGTGCGCGGCGGCTCCCCCTCCCCGGAGGCGGTGGAGCTGTGGCACGCGGCGCCGGGCTGCGTCCGCTCCGCCGAGGCCTTCTCCCAGTCCGAGCGCTGGGAGGCCCTGGACGACGACGCGGAGGGCGGCTGCATCCGCTCCGTCGAGCACGCGTACTCCAAGGACGGCGGCCTGGCCGTGCTGAAGGGCAACCTGGCGGTCGACGGCTGTGTCGTGAAGACGGCCGGTGTGGACGAGTCGATCTGGACCTTCGAGGGCCCGGCCGTCGTCTGCGAGTCCCAGGAGGAGGCCGTCCAGCGGATCCTCACCCAGGAGGTCAAGGACGGCGACGTCGTCGTCATCCGCTACGAGGGCCCCAAGGGCGGCCCGGGCATGCAGGAGATGCTCTACCCGACCTCGTACCTGAAGGGCCGCGGCCTCGGCAAGAGCTGCGCCCTGATCACCGACGGCCGCTTCTCCGGCGGCACCTCGGGCCTGTCCATCGGCCACGCCTCCCCCGAGGCGGCCTCCGGCGGCACGATCGCCCTGGTCCAGGACGGCGACCGCATCCGCATCGACATCCCGAACCGCACGATCGAGCTCCTCGTCGACGAGGCGGAACTCGCCCGCCGGGAGCAGGCGCTGGGCGGGGTGTACGCCCCGAAGAACCGCGAGCGCAAGGTGTCGGCCGCCCTGCGCGCCTACGCGGCGATGGCGACCAGCGCGGACAAGGGCGCCGTGCGCGATGTGACCAAGCTGGGCTGAGCCCGCGCATCCGCCGAGGGGCCGCTCCCGACGGGGGCGGCCCCTCGGCGTGTCACCAGTCGGCCGGGTTCCGCGCGGCCACGCCGAACACGGTTCCGTCGGGGGCCCCGGCGTAGACGTGGCCGTCGACGACCAGCGGTGCCGGCAGGTCGGCGGTGACCACGTCCGCGTCGGCGCCGAGCCGCGCCGGAGTCTGCCCGACGAGGCGCCCGCTGCGCGCGTCGACGGCCAGCAGGCGCCCGTCGGCGGCGGTGACGTAGACGTGCGCACCGTCGCCGACCGGGACCGAACCGCGGCTGACGGACGTCTCCAGGTGCCACAGCCGCTTGCCCGCGCCCAGGTCGACGGCCTCCAACGAGCCGCCCGCGGCCAGCAGATACACGGTGTCCGCGTGCACGGAGGCCTGCGGTGACACACGCGGGACCGGCAGGGCCACCCGGCGCGAGGCCTTGGCGGCCGGTGTGTAGCGGACCACGGCGTCGGCGGCCCAGGACTTGTCGACGGACAGGAAGAACAGGGACCCGCCCTGGCTCCCGACGGGGTCCAGGATGCCGTCCAGCGACGCCTCCCAGCGCACCGCACCCGTGCCCGGATCCACGGCGGCCACGTGCGTGTGCGCCCCGTCCTGCGACGACGTGGTCGCGTACGCCAGCGGATCCCCGGCGAACGAGGCGAGCGACGGCGTGCTGTAGCCGGGCAGGCGCCGGTGCCACACGGTCCGGCCCGACCTGCCGTCCACCCCGGTGACCGTTCCGTCCGCGCCCGTGATCAGGGCCGTACCCCCGGCGTACCGGACCGTCGTGCCGTGGGGCAGCCGCCGCTTCCACACCTCGGCGCCGGAGCGCGGGTCGCGTGCCGTCAGCAGGGAGCCGCCGGCCGTGCAGAACTGCACGAGCGAGCCGGCCGGAACCGGCGCTCCGCACACGGGCCCGGCGGCAGCGGAACGGCGCCACAGCAGCTTCCCGTCGGCAGGGGAGAGCGCGAAAGCGGCGCCGCCCCGTGCGCAGAACACCGCCCCCGCCCCGTACGCGCACTGCGGCATCCCCGACGCCTCGGACGCCGGCCTGACCTGCCAGGAACTGAACGCGGCCGGCTTGGCGTGCGGGCTCGCACCGGCCGGCGTACGGCCACCGCCCCCGAGCAGCTGGACCGAGGCCACCGCGGCGGCCACGACGAGCCCGAGCACCCCGGCCCCCACCGCCACCTTCCTGCCGAGCCGCCTGCGGCCCGCCGGCTCGGGCTGCTTCCCGGCGGCCGGCCGCTCGGCCGCCGGTTCGTCGTCGCCGCCCGTGCGCTGCGCCGGTATGAACGCCTGCGTGTCGTACGAGGCCGCCACCGACCGCAGCTCCCGCATCAGCTCGTCGGGCGTCGGCCGGTCCTCGGGCTCCTTGGCCAGACAGCGCAGCACCAGCGGCGCGAGACTCTCCGGCACCCCCGTCAGATCGGGCTCGTCGTGCACGACCTGGTAGGCGACGACGTACGGGCTGTCCGAGTCGAACGGCCCGCGCCCGGTCGCCGCGTGCACCAGCACCGAGCCGAGCGCGAAGATGTCGGCGGCGGGCCCGACCTCGCGCGGCCGCCGGAACTGCTCGGGCGCCATGAAGGGCGGCGTACCGATCAACTTGCCGGTCTCGGTGCGCAGTTCACTGTCCTTGGGCCGGGAGATACCGAAGTCGATGACCTTCGGCCCGTCCTCCGCGAGCAGCACATTGCTCGGCTTCAGATCCCGGTGCACCACCCCCACCCGGTGGATGTCGCGCAACGCCTCGGCGAGCCCGGCCATGAGCCGCCGCAACTGCGCCGCCGGCATCGGTCCGTTCCGCTTGACGTGCTCGGAGAGCGTGGGCCCGGGAATGAACAGCGTGGCCATCCAGGGCCGCTCGGCCTCCGGATCGGCATCGACGACGGACGCGGTGAAGGCACCGCTCACCCTCCGGGCGGCGGCCACCTCCTGCCGGAAACGGCCCCTGAACTCCCGGTCCCGGGCGAACTCGGCGTGTACGACCTTCACCGCGAGCTTCATCCCGGAGGTGCTGCGGGCCAGATGGACGACCCCCATGCCGCCCGACCCCAGACAGGACTCCAGCAGATAGTGACCGGCGTACTCGGGAAGTTCCGCTTCCGCGCCCGCCCCCGTGTTTCTCCGTGGCGCCATGGGACCACCCCCGTGCTGTTCGTCCGCGCGCGCGACGCACGGAGCCTAGTCGATGACTCGTGCGAGACAGAGGCGGCTTGCTAGCCTGCGCGCGCGAGTCGCGCACACCTGTGCCGCGGCCCGATCACGGGGATCACTGACACCCATGGCGACCATGGGGTTCACGGGGAGGTTTCACATGGCTGTTGACCGTACCGAAGAGGCCGGCACCGGCACCGCCGACGACGCGGTGGCGGCGGAAGCGACCGTCCGCACGTACCCGGTCGCTCCGGGCGTCCGTCTGAACGTCCGCAGCGGCCCGGGCACCAACTACGGGATCGTCCGCGTCCTGCCCGAGGGCATGAGCGTCCCGATCTTCTGCCAGGCCCCCGGCACGACGGTCTCGGGCCCGTACGGCACGTCGAACATCTGGGACAACATCGACAACGGCGAGTACGTCTCCGACGCCTACGTCCAGACCGGCAGCGACGGTTACATCGCCTCGCGCTGCGGCTGACCCACCTGGAGCCCGCCCCTGCCCGTCGCCGCAGCCGTTCGCCATAATCGATGCCGTGAGCGACGAGAGCGACGAAACCGGCACCCCGGACACCCCGGCGGGCTCCCCAGGCGGCGCGGCCCAGGGCGGCGGCCCCCGCCCCGAGCCCCTGCGCTTCTTCGGCACCTCCTGGGTCAACCACGACAACGGGTACGCGGCGCGCCGCGCCGGCGTCGCCGTCGGCTCCCTCGCCGCGGCCGTCGCCGCCTGCCTGATCCTGCGCTTCGCCTACGAGGGCATCCGGATCGCCGACACCGGCTCCTTCGTGACCGTGCTGGTCATCGCCATGTTCGCGATCTGCAGCGCGCTCGCCTTCCGCAACACCTGGGAAGGCTTCGGCAAGCGCCAGGACCCCCAGCGCCAGGCCTCCCTGCGCGGCCTCCTCGCCATCGGCTTCGTCGGCTCCCTCCTCGCCTACTTCTTCCGCTCCCTCACCGAGGCCCCGGGCGAGAAGCTCCACCGCGAGGAGTACGACAGCGCCCGCGAGGCCTACGAACGCCGCACCTCCCGCCGCACCGGCAACCCGTCGAAGAAGAAGCGCCGCACGTGACGAAGCCACGGCGCACGTGAGGCCGGCGGCCACGGGTGCGACCGGGCCCACCGGCGGCTGCGGCTCGCTTTCGGCCGACGGTTCCCGCCCCGAAAACCACCTGTGGCGCCCTCGTTCCCTCACCCACCATGGTCGTATGACCACGACGCCACCACCGCCGGCCTCACCCGCCGCCCGAGCCCATTCCTTCAACGCCGCAGCCGCCCAGTACGCCGCGCACCGCCCCTCCTACCCGCACGCCCTCTTCGACACCGTCGAGGAACTGGCCGGCCGTCCGCTCACCGGGGCCAGGGTCGTGGACGTGGGCGCCGGCACCGGTATCGCCACCGCCCTCCTGCACGTGCGCGGCGCCGACGTCCTCGCCGTCGAGCCCGGTGCGGGCATGGCCGCGGAGTTCCGCCGCGCGCTGCCCCACCTCCCGATCGTCCGCGGCAGCGGCAACGCCCTCCCCGTCGCCGACGCCCACGCGGACGTCGTCACCTACGCCCAGGCGTGGCACTGGACCGACACCGCCCGTTCGGTGCCGGAGGCCCTGCGCGTGCTGCGGCCGGGCGGCGCGCTGGCGCTGTGGTGGAACACCGACGCCTTCGACATCGACTGGATCGCGGCGGCGGCGGAACGCAAAGGCCGTTTCTTCGGCATCGACATCGCCGAGGCACGCAAGGCCGCCGAGCGCACCGAACGGGCCGACCCCAGCGGCCGTCTGGACTTCACCCGCCGCACGGTCCGCTGGAGCCGCCGCGTCCCGATCGACACCCACCTCGGCAACATCGGCAGCCAGTCGATGTTCCTCGTCGCGCCCGAGGACCGCAGGACCGCCTTCCTGGAAGAGGAGCGCGGCCACCTGCTGAAGGTCTTCCCGGACGGGATCGTCGAGGAGACGTACGACGTGCTCCTGCTCGTGGCCCGCAAACCCTGACCTCGACACAGTCCCACCCACAGCGGCGGCCGGACCCACCCGGCCGCCGCTGCCGTATGCGCACCCCTTGACGTCCGTGCCGACCCAGAACAATTATTCATCACATGATGAATTACGCGGCCGCCGGCCACGCCGCCATCCGTGCCGACGACCTCACCGTCGTCCGCGGCCGGCGCACGGTCCTGCACCACCTCCGCTTCACCGTCCCGCCCGGCCAGATCACCGGCCTGCTCGGCCCCTCCGGCTGCGGCAAATCCACCCTCATGCGCGCCGTCGTCGGCACCCAGGCCAGGGCCACCGGCACCCTGGACGTCCTCGGCCACCCGGCCGGCCACCCCACCCTGCGCAGCCGCGTCGGCTACGTCACCCAGGCGCCCTCCGTCTACGACGACCTGACCGTCCGCCAGAACCTGGAGTACTTCGCCGCGATCCTCGACCCGGGCCGAGCCGCCGCCGAACGCCGCCACGACCACGTCACCCGGGCCATCGCCGACGTCGACCTCACCCGCCACGCCGACGCCCTCGCCGGCACCCTCTCCGGCGGCCAGCACAGCCGCGTCTCCCTGGCCGTCGCCCTGCTCGGCGCCCCCGAACTCCTCGTCCTCGACGAACCCACCGTCGGCCTCGACCCCGTCCTGCGCCGCGACCTGTGGAACCTCTTCCACGCCCTCGCCGCCGACCGCGGCACCACGCTCCTCATCTCCTCCCACGTCATGGACGAGGCCGAGCGCTGCCACCGCCTCCTCCTCATGCGGGAGGGCGAGATCCTCGCCGACGACACCCCCGACGCCCTGCGCACGCGGACCGGCGCGGACACCGTCGAAGCCGCCTTCCTCCACCTGGTCGACGAAGCCGCCACCGCACACCGCACCCAGGAGCAGAACCGATGAGCACGATCACCCCCGCGACCGCGACCGCGCCCGCCACCCGCACCGGCGTGCGGAGCGCCTCCCGCACCACCGCCACCGCGCTCCGGGTCCTGCGCCAGCTCCGCCACGACCCGCGCACGATCGCGCTGATGCTGCTCGTCCCCTGCGTGATGCTGATCCTGCTGCGCTACGTCTTCGACGGCAGCCCCCGCACCTTCGACAACATCGGCGCCTCGCTGCTCGGCATCTTCCCGCTGATCACGATGTTCCTGGTCACGTCCATCGCCACCCTGCGCGAACGCACCTCCGGCACCCTGGAACGCCTCCTCGCCATGCCCCTCGGCAAGGCCGACCTCATCGCCGGCTACGCCCTCGCCTTCGGCGCCATCGCGATCATCCAGTCGGCCCTGGCCACCGGCCTGGCGCTGTGGCTCCTCGGCCTGGACGTCACCGGCTCCCCCTGGCTGCTTCTCCTGGTGGCCCTCCTCGACGCCCTGCTCGGCACGGCCCTCGGCCTCTTCGTCTCGGCCTTCGCGGCCTCGGAATTCCAGGCGGTCCAGTTCATGCCGGCGGTGATCTTCCCCCAGCTCCTCCTGTGCGGCCTGTTCACCCCGCGCTCGGACATGCACCCCGCCCTGACGGCGATCTCCGACGTCCTCCCCATGTCGTACGCCGTCGACGGCATGAACGAGGTCCTCCACCACACCGACATGACCGCGACGTTCGTACGCGACGTCCTGATCGTGGCCGGCTGCGCACTCCTGGTCCTGGCACTGGGCGCGGCGACGCTACGACGCCGCACCGCGTAGCCGTTCCGCCCACCGGACAACGGGCCCGTACGCCGGAACCCGGTGCCAGACTGGCCTCCATGAGCCAGAAAGTCGCAGTCCTCGGCACCGGCAAGATCGGCGAAGCCCTGCTCAGCGGAATGATCCGCGCCGGCTGGGCCCCCGCCGACCTCCTGGTCACGGCCCGCCGCCCCGAACGCGCCGAAGAACTCCGCGCCCGCTACGGAGTCAGCCCGGTCACCAACGCCGAGGCCGCCAAGACCGCCGACACCCTGATCCTCACGGTCAAGCCGCAGGACATGGGCACCCTCCTGGACGAGCTGGCTCCGCACGTCCCCGCCGACCGCCTGATCATCAGCGGTGCCGCCGGCATCCCCACCTCCTTCTTCGAGGAGCGGCTGCCCGCGGGCACCCCGGTGGTCCGCGTCATGACCAACACCCCCGCCCTCGTCGACGAGGCCATGTCGGTCATCTCCGCCGGCAGCCACGCCACCGAGGCGCATGTCGCGCACGCCGAGGAGATCTTCGGCGCCGTCGGCAAGACCCTCCGCGTCCCCGAGTCCCAGCAGGACGCCTGCACCGCCCTGTCCGGCTCCGGCCCGGCGTACTTCTTCTATCTGGTCGAGGCCATGACCGACGCCGGCATCCTGCTCGGCCTGCCCCGCGACAAGGCCCACGACCTCATCGTCCAGTCCGCGATCGGCGCCGCCGTGATGCTCCGCGACAGCGGCGAACACCCCGTCAAGCTCCGCGAGAACGTCACCTCACCGGCCGGTACGACGATCAACGCCATCCGTGAGCTGGAGAACCACGGCGTCCGCGCCGCCCTCATCGCCGCCCTGGAAGCCGCCCGCGACCGCAGCCGCGAGCTCGCCTCCGGCAAGAAGGACTGAACTTCACGGACGAGAGTTGACACACCTCACCTCGATCCGTAGTGTTCTCCGAGTTGTCTGACGTGAGCGCCGATCCAGGTCGGTCCCCGGACAGCCATTCCGCAAGTCCCAGCCACTCATCGGCGCTTCGGCGTCGACTGCTTTGGCGTGCATATTTGCGAAATGAGGAATCCGCGTTCGAAAGGACGCCGCCCCCGATTAGCTCGGGAGCAAGGAATCCGCTAAAGTCTCACTCGTCGGAACGGCCCAACGGACCGGGAAGACAAACCCCCTGACTGGGAGTCAGACGCCGAAAGGATCTGATAGAGTCAG
>NZ_JAIQYY010000079.1 GCF_020181035.1 Streptomyces sp. CoH27 | reverse complement strand
ACGGCACGGTGTCCACGAGAAGCCCTCCCACGATGACCCGAAGATCATCTCACGGGGCCAGGTCAACGTGACAGTGCCGGCCGCAGGATTTACGTGTGTCCAGAACAGCGGGGACAGCGCGCGCCGGTCCGCGTCGGTGAGGGTGTCGGTCCACTTCGGATCGGCCAGGACCTGCTGCATCAGCAGGGTGTTCACCTGTTCAGTCAACAGGTAGACCAGGGCCGACGGAAGCAGGTGCAGCGCGAGCATGCTGACCTCCCGGGACTCCTTGTCCTGCCCGGCCAGGTCGCCGTCCTTGCGTAGAAAAGGTCCTTGTTCGCGGAGTTCCAGTTCTCCACGACCTGCAATCCCTCGTAGATCTCCTGGCGCAGTTCGACGTCGGCGAGGTAGTCACAGACGAACGCCCTGCGCACAGCCCGGCCCAGTTCCGGTCCCGAGGTCGCCGACGTGGTCCAGATGCTTCAGATGATCACGGTGAGCCGGATGATAGGGGTGCTCCCCCGCTCACTCGTCGAACCGGTCCCCCGGCCAGGCCTGGACTGCGTCCCGGTGACCGACGCGCCCCCCGAGGCTGCTATGTCGTGTCAAGCCGCTTGAGGAAGCTCTTCCACGTCCGACCGGGTCGTCTGTTCGAGGATCTTGAAGATCTGGCGGCAGATGTTGCGCTTGAGGCATCGCTGCGCGTCGCGGGGATCGCCACCTCCCGCGACGGGATGCAGCGCGTCGCCGACGGCGGCGGCCGCCTCGCCCCCGACGCCCGCCGCGGCCTGACACACCTCGCCCGCATGAGCGGTGACTTCGCGCCGCACTCGAAGCCGCCCACACCCTGGGCACTCAGGGGCGCCAGCACCGCGTCCTCGGCGACATCTGGTGGCCCCAGGGCGACCTGAACCGCGACTCCTCCCCCAGGTGCCGCTGGATGAACTGATCGTCTAACGGAAGCCGTATCCTCCCCATAGCCTGAAGAGGATGGCGGAGGCCGCGCAGTCCGCGCACCGGGCCGCCGGGTACTGCGGGTTGGAGCATCCGAAGATGACTCGCTATTGCACGCGGGCGCCGCACAGCGATTCGCGGCACGTTTCCTTCTACTTCGGGCGTACCTCTGTCGCCGATGCCAGCCGCACCGAGTGGTCCGAATGACTTCCCGTTCCCGGCCGCGACGCCGACCGCCCCAGGGGCGGGATGATCTCCAGCAGGCTCGCTGACGGCGAATCACCAGGGCCGAGCGCTGGAGACGCGGCCGTCCCTGCCTCCCCCGACGGGGACGGCCGCTCAGGCACCCGCCCT
The DNA here is from genome assembly GCF_020181035.1 of Streptomyces sp. CoH27. Lineage (GTDB taxonomy): Bacteria > Actinomycetota > Actinomycetes > Streptomycetales > Streptomycetaceae > Streptomyces > Streptomyces camelliae. Next base: position 4,383 of record NZ_JAIQYY010000079.1, on the reverse strand, counting down.
GCTGGGGGCGCCCTAAACTGCGCTCACCACCTTCACGCAGCCCGCTGCGTCCACCCCCGCAGCGGGCCGTCGGTGTTCTTCGGCTCACCGGCCGGAGGGGGCGCAGCCGTCCGTCCAGCAGCCGAAGGGTTCGCCGTGCGTGATCAGGACATACGCCACCGCTATCACTGTCACGACGATCCATATGGCGATCGCCAGGCATACCGACCACAGCCCCCACAGAAGCCACCGCACTTCCCTGCGTATGCGCATGACCCGATCATGTCTTGACGCGCTGTGCGCGGCACCGTCCGGTGCCGGTCCGGAAAGCGAGGCACCTCAGAGCTGAGGGGGAGGCCGCGCGCCCGGGTCGGCAGGGGCGTAGCGTCAGCGCATGGACTTCCGTATCACCGCTGAGGAGGAAGCGCTCGTCTTCCGGCTCGCGGCACTCCTGGACGCCGGCACGCAACCGCGGGAGGCACAGCTCGTCGAGGAGCTGGGCCCGGACATTCGGCAGCAGCTCGAAGGGCTCAAGGCGAAGGGATGGATCCTCGTTCGCGAGGGTGCCGACGGGATGATGGTCGCCGATCTCACCGGGCCGGCATGGAAGGCCGTCCGCAGCCGCCGAGACGTCGGCCGGTAGCTGACCTGCGCAGCCGTCGTGGTCCTAGAGACTCGCTCGCGCGGTTCCGAAAGGCCTGTGACGTGTGGCCGCTCCCGGTGTAGCGTCGATACCAGTAGTCGTGGTTCCGAAGTCCCGTTCGCCCGTGACACACGTCTCGGGCGTTCTTGCTGTTCAGCGCCTCTCCGGACCAAGGCGATCACCTCCGGATCCCGCACGGTGCGGGGCCCGAAATTCCTTGAGGGAGACAGGCATGGCCAGCGGTACCGTCAAGTGGTTCAACGCGGAGAAGGGCTTCGGCTTCATCGAGCAGGACGGCGGCGGCCCCGACGTCTTCGCCCACTACTCGAACATCGACGCCTCCGGCTTCCGCTCCCTGGAAGAGGGCCAGCGGGTCACGTTCGATGTCGCGCAGGGGCAGAAGGGCCCGCAGGCGGAGCACATCCGCCCCGCGTAACGGCGCATGAGGAGACCCCCGGCCGGATGGGTATCGGCCGGCGGTTTCTTGCTGCCCGGCTGGTATCCGAGCGCGCCGTCGGCGGCGGACCCCGTGGGGGCAGCAGCCCATGCAGGTGCGTCCGCCGCGTGTGGGCCGCACGCGTTTTCCTCTGCGACCGGGAACGCGTGGGCTATCCCGTCCGACGCACTGCCTGGATCCTGGCGACGCTCGCCCGGGTGTGCCGCATGCGTGCCAACACCCTACGAACTCCCTGGTCAATGCCGCCGAACCGCATCGTCTACGCGGTTAGGGGACACTGGTCGAATGCACCTCCCCTCCTACTGTGGAGACCGTGACCGGAGGGATAGTTGGGGGTCATGGCGTCCAGGAAGCGCCTCTACGACGCCGAGTTCCGTGAGGGGGCGGTACGGATCGTGACGGAGACCGGGAAGCCGATTCCGGAGGTGGCCGACGGATGCCCTCGAAGGAGGCCGTCCGGGGCGCAGACCGCGCGGGGCCAGGTGGTCAGAGTCGCCAGGAGCGGATGCGGGCGGCGGTGTCGTACCCGTCGGCGCGGCCGGCGTCGATGTCCTGGGCGAGATCGATGAGCGCCCCGTACGGTGGGTCGATGGCCTCGCCCGTGGCGTCCATGTACGCCACGACGATGGCGGCGCCGTACAGGGCGTTGCGGGCCGGGAGCGGGCGCAGCCGGATGACGGCGTGCATGAGGGCGGCCGCGCGCCAGGCGTTGTCGACGATGGCGCCGACTTGTGGGGGGTTGACGCGGTGCCGGGCGATGGCGGCCACGAGGTTGGAGAAGTCGTGGACTTCGGGGTGTTTGGGCAGGACCTCCGCCTGGCGCTCCAGGAGCCAGCGGATGTCGATGTGGAGGTCCACGTCAGGCCGCCCGCCCCTGGTGTCCGGCAGCGTCCAGGCTGGCGGGGGTGTCGTCGGGGAAGGCTGCGTCGAACGCGTCCGCGTTGTCGGCGACGAACTTGCGGAAGATCTCCGCGGCGCCTTCGAGGCGGGGGTCGCGGACCGCGTTGCGTGCGGCCTCGGTAATGAGCGCGGTCACCGTGGTGCCCTCGGCCTCGGCACGCTCCTGCAGCTGGGCGTGGAGCTCTTCGGGGACCCGGATCGTCACTGACTTCGACATACCACGACCGTACAGCAGGGCGTACAGCACGGCGACGGATCCGGCAGAAACGGAACCAGATAGGTCACGTAGTGCGAACGTCAGGGAGACCGAGGGCGTGGTCCACGGCCCGGCGGGCGCGGTAGGCATCGACCAGCGCGGGCTCTCCGAAGCGCCTTGCCGATCGTGCTTGATGTGGTCCTAGAGAAACCCCATCATCGCAGGTCACAAGGCACTTCTTCGTTTCTGGAAGAACTATCCACAGGCATCCAGCCGGTGGATCCGGGCTGAGGCGGTGTTGCTGTCTGGGGCATCGGCACGATGCCGTGCCTCGGCGGCGCGGGGGTTGTCGAGTTGTTCGTACAGGGTGGCTGATTCAGTCCAGGCCTTTCGCGCCTCGGTGATGTTTCCGAGGGCGTAGTGGATGTCGCCGGTGTTGAGCAGGCTCTCGGCTTCCTGCAGGGTGTACCCATAAGTGCGGGCCAGGGCGAGCCGACGTGACTCATAGCTGTGCGCCTTGTCGTACTCGCCGGAGAGGAAGTAGGCCTCGGCGATGTTCCCGACCACGATGACAATCCTGAAGCTGTCGGCTTCCGGGGTGTCGAGGATCTTCAGGGAAGGGAGGAGATGGGCGAGGGCCAGGTCGTAGTCTTTCCTCTTGAAGTGGATGGTGCCGATGTTGCAGTGCGTAGCGCCGATGCGGCCGCGGTCGCCTTCCTTCTGGTAGATCGTCAGTGCCGCCCCGTAGGAGTCGAGCGCCTCAGCGTATTTGCTCTGTTCGCCGAGGACCTTCCCCAGGCCGTTGAGCACGTAGGCCTTGTCGTGCTCGTCGCCCGCTCCACCGCACAGGTCCACTGCCCTGCGCATGCAGGCTTCGGCCATGTCCAGGTAAGCGCCAGGGCGGCGACGCCCCAGCTCGGCATAGGTCCATCCCAAGTTGCAGAGGGCCCGCCCCTCGGCGGGGCGGTTGCCCGCCTTCCTGGCTGATTCCGCGGCCATCTGACTTACCCGGACGGCGTCGGCATCTCTGCCGCTCTCAGAGTGGAGGCGATACAGACTGCGGCCCGTCTGCCAGGCTGCGTCGTGGAACCCGGAGGCGGCGGCGGTACTCATGAGGTGCTCCAGATTGGTCTCCTCATCCGCCAGCCATGCCAAGGCCGCGTCGTGCGAATCCAACGGTGCCGGATCGCTTACGCACGGCACGGTGGGCGGGTCAGCCACTTTCTGGAGCGCGGTCAGTGCCTCGTAGACGCTGTGCGTGTACCAGGAAGTGATCCTGGCGAGGGCCGCTTCCTTGACCGCCTCGTCGTCCTGTCCTACCAAATCGAGGGCGTAGGCACGCAGCAGGTCGTGGAGTTCGAAACGCCCGCTGCGCCTTTGCTGCAGCAGATGCTCGTCCAGGAGCAGTTCCAGCGCCTCGGTGGCCTCGCCGACGGTGCTGCCCGACAGCGCGGCTACTGCCCCAGCACTGAATTCCGGACCCGGATGAAGCCCGAGCAAACGGAACAGCTGCTGCGCAACGTCCGGGAGCGCCTGGTAGGAGCTGTCAAACACGGGGCGTATCGCGCGGCCGCCGGCGCGGATCGCCTCCAGCCGCCCGGCCTGCACCCGGTCGGCGAGTTCCGGAAGGCTCCACGCCGGCCGGGAGCGCAGCCGCGCCGCGGTCAGTGCCAAGGCCAGCGGGAGACGGTCGCAATACTCCACGATCCGGGCGGCCGCCTCGGGTTCGGCCGTGACGCGCTCGCGGCCAGCAATCCGCATCAACAGGCTCAAAGACTCGGCTTCGGAGAAGGCGCCGATCATGTGTGGGGAGGCGCCATCCAGACCAGCCAGGCTGCGGCGGCTGGTGATCAGCACGAGGCAGGCAGGACCGGACGGGATCAGGTCGCGGACCTGGTCCTCATCGGCGGCGTTGTCCAGCAGCACCAAGGCGCTGCGATCCCGCATTCGGTCGCGGAACATCGCCGCCCGCTCGTCCCCGCTCCCGGGGATCTGCTGCGCCGGTACGCCCAGCTGCCGCAGGAAGGCCTCCAGGACCGCCGACGGGTCCGCGGGCGGGAACTCGGGGTCGAATCCCCGCAGGTTCACGTGCAGTTGCATGTCAGCGAAGTGGCCGGCGCGTACCAGTTCGTGGGCGGCGTGGATGGCGAGCTGGGTCTTGCCCACCCCGGCCATGCCCTCGATGGCGGAGACCACCACCGCGTTCGC
>NZ_JAIQYY010000078.1 GCF_020181035.1 Streptomyces sp. CoH27 | reverse complement strand
ACACAGCCAGGCCCGAGCCCGCCGCTCCCACTACAAACGTCGAGGGCACAACCCCCAGATGCGGTTGCAGTACTAGGTAATGTCCTGGCGATCATGAGCGGAGCCAGATGACGAGCGCGGCTGCGGTGACGGTGCCGAGGTAGACGTAGCCGCGCTTGTCGAACCTGGTCGCGACTGCGCGGAAGGCCTTCAGTTTGTTGATCGCCCGCTCGACGGTGTTGCGCTTCTCGTACCGCTCCTTGTCGAAACCGGGCGGTCGGCCGCCAGCCTTCCTCGGGCACCGGCCACGATCACCCGATCGATACTTCCGTTCGACGCACGCCGCTCAAGATCGCAAAGCTGACAGCTTCTCAAGTTGTTGTTCAGAAAGCTCAGTTGGTGACCCGGCCGCCCGCCACGTCGATGGTCAGCCCGGTCAGCCAGGCCGCGTCGTCCGAGGCCAGGAAGAGCGCGGCGCAGGCCACGTCCTGCGGGGTACCCAGGCGGGCCAGCGGGTGCTTGGCGGCGACCTGCGCCTGTACGGCCTCGGGCATGTTCGCCGCGACCTTCTCGGTGCGGATCGAGGACGGGGCAAGGCAATTGACCCGGATGCCGCGCGGCCCGAGTTCGGTCGCCAGGTGCCGGGTCAGCATCACGCCGCGGCCGTGCTCGACCATGCCGGGCAAGAAGGTCTGCACGGTCAGGAAGGCCGAGGTCAGGTCGGAGTCGAGCACCTGGCGCCAGCGCTGCTCGGTCAGCTCTGCGGTCGTGGCCGGGTAACCCTGGCCACCAGCAAAGGCACCCAGCACCTCGACCGGCCCCAGCTCCGCCTCCACCACTCCTCGGGCCGCGGCCAACGCGGCCGCGTCGGTCACGTCGGCGACCGCGCTCATCGCCGTGCCGCCCAGGGCCGTGATCTCCTCGACCACCGCGGCCAGCGCCGCCTGGTCCCGGCCGACCACGCAGACCCTGGCTCCCTGGGCGGCGAACGCCCGCGCCGTCTGCGCGCCGATGCCGCGCGATCCGCCGGTGATCAGAACGACCTTGCCGTTCAGACTCGGGTAGCTGCCCATCTCGATCCTGCTCCTTCTTGACGGTTGGTCACTCGGGGGTTGGTCACTTGCTGTTGCGCGGCCGGCTGACCGGCAGCTTCACGGCGATGAAGAGCAACCAGAACAGACCGCCGAACCGGGCCACCGGCAGCAGGTAGGCGAAGCCGGAGACAGCCAGGGTCAGCGAGGAGACCATCCCGACCGCGGCGATCAGCAGGCCCGCCCAGCTCGCCGCCCTCGGCAGCAGCCCGACCTTGAGCGTGGTCACCGAAACCCCGGCGGCCAGCAACGCGAAGCCGACCGCATAACCCGGGCCGCCGGACAGGAAGGAGAGGTCGGCCAGCGCCCGGGCGAGGGCGACAGGGGCGTCGGCGGCCAGCCGACCGCCGGCCCAGGCGAACATCGCGCTCAGGCTCAGCGCGATCGCCGCGAGCACCCCGCCGACCAGCGTGATCGCCGAACCCGGCGCGGTGATGCCCAGCGCCCGCAGTCGGCGGTAGAGCACTGCGGCAGTCAGCGCCAGCGGCACCGCCGAGGCGAAGAGCAGGAAGGCTCCCAGGCTGATCAGCCCGCTGTGCCCCTGCGCATACCGCAGCACCTCGGCGCCGCTCGCATCCGGGTGCGGGGTGGAGCTGTTCGCCGCGACGTAGCCCGCGGTCAGCACCGCGACCGCGCCGACCGGCGCGAGCAGCGGCGGCCCAACCTGCGGGCGACGAGTAGTGGTGCCCAGTTCGATGGTGGCGCTCATGGTGTCCTCCCTCAACGACGATATACAACAAATAATGATTACACTTTGGAACGATTGTCAAGCGGGTATGATGCTCGCATGACCACGAATCGCCCGGCCTCGTCGCCAACCCCGGCGGACCAGCCCGCGGGCGGCGGCGCTGCCTTCCTGCTCGCCCAGCTCGGCACCCATGCGGCCGAGCGGTTCGCACAGCGGATCGCCGCCATCGACCTCACGCCCCCTCAGGCCGGCCTCCTGCGCCTGCTGGCCCGGACCCCCGGCCGCAGCCAGCGCGAACTCGCCGATGACCTGGGGATGCCACCGAGCCGTTTCGTCCCGTTCGCCGACAAGCTGGAGGAACGCGGCCTGATCGAGCGCCGCCGCAACACCGAGGACCGGCGCCTCTACGCCCTCCACCTCACCGACCAGGGCCGCGCCCTGCTCGCCGACCTCCGCCAGGTCGCCCGCACCCACGAACAGGAGCTCTGCGCGCCCCTCTCCCCCGAGGAGCACCAGCAGCTCACCGCCATGCTCACCCGCATCGCCGCCCACGAGGGCCTCACTCCGGGCGTCCACCCGGGGTACCGGCGGGTGCGCTGAGCCGGGAACCCGACGGAGTGCAACCGGCAGACAGCAAGATGCAGGACTGAGACTCGGGTCCACGAAAGTCCCGTTCGAGCAGTTCTACGGCGGGATGGACGGTTGGCGCGGGGCACGGGCGGTCCACCGATTCGCGACCGACAAGAAGCACTTCATCATCGTGCGCAGCCACACCGACCTGATCGATCACCCCGAGAAGGGCTGGTCCTCGTCGACGCCCGCATCAGCTGGCGCCAGACGCACGAACACAACGACTACTACGAGGGCATCGCCCGCCACTTCTTCGATGAGGACGAGTACCAGCTCACCCACGACGAGGAGCTCCCGGCCGCGTCGGCAGCGCTCGGCCTCCGCGTCGAGGATGTCCGCAAGGTCGTGGCGACCCACCTACACGAGGACCGCGTCAGCGGGCTGTCGTACCTCCCCGACACGGAGCTGGTGATCAGCAGGGCCGCTTGGGACAGTCGGGACTGGAAGCTGTTCGGCTTCCTCCCGATGGTCTATCACCCCTCCACCTGGCGCCCGGCCTGGCCAAGGGCCGACTGACCCTGGAGAAGCCCGCCGCCCTCCGGGCGTACCCCGTCTGCGGAGCTCGACAGCTGCGGGCGCAGGGATGAGATTCACACTAGGCAATGTCCTGGCGATCAGTTGAGTCGTTGATAGGACTGTGGGACATAGGGGTGATCTGACATATGCACAGTGGGAGCGGTTGGAGCCGCTTCTGCCGGTGAGCAACGGTCGTTGTGGCAGGTGGCGAGACCATCGCCAGGTCGTGAACGGGGTGCTCTACCGGATACGCACGGGCGTGCAGTGGCGTGACCTGCCCGAGCGGTACGGGCCGTGGAAGACAGTGCACGAGCGGCATCGCCGCTGGTCGGCGGACGGAACGTGGGAACTGCTGCTGCAACGGGTCCAGGCCGAGGCGGACGCGGCGGGTGACATCGATTGGGACGTATCGGTCGACTCGACGTCCGTGCGTGCGCACCACCACGCCGCCGGTGCCCGGCACGATCCGCCACCTGTCCTCAAAGGGGGCTCCGCTGTGATGGTCAGGACCGGTCGGATCCGGGCGGAACTGATCGACCGGCTGGCGGAGGTGGTGCGGGAGGAGAAGCGCTCGGCCGCTCGCGCGGCGGCTTCACCACCAAGATCCACCTGAGCGCGGACGGCCGCTGCCGTGTGCTGTCGCTCGTCATCACACCCGGACAACGTGCCGACTGCACCCAGTTCGAGCCGGTCATGGAGAAGATCCGCGTTCCGCGGCTGACGACCGGGCGGCCCCGTACGAAGCCGGACAGTGTCAGCGCTGACAAGGGCTACAGCAATCGCCGGACCCGCCGCTACCTGCGCAAGCGCGGCATCCGGCACGTCATCCCCGAGAAGGCCGACCAGGCCGCCAACCGGGTCCGACGCGGGAAGGCCGGCGGCCGGCCACCCGGTTTCGACAAGGAGCGGTACAAGAAGCGCAACACCGTCGAGCGGGCGATCAACAAACTGAAGACCTTCCGCGCGGTCGCGACCAGGTTCGACAAGCGCGGCTACGTCTACCTCGGCACCGTCACCGCAGCCGCGCTCGTCATCTGGCTCCGCTCATGATCGCCAGGACATTACCTAAGGATTGTCCCGTAAACGATCTTCGGTCGGTGTGGCGGCGGCCCTCCGGCAGCGACGGTGATCTTGTGCAGGCGGACGATGCCGAGCATGACGGCTGCACGTAGGCTGCCCCCTGGCTCGGTCTAGTCACTGGGACAGGCTCGCCTGGGGGTGATTTACCTGATAGCTCGTCATCGGTCCGTAGCTGCACCATCAGTGGCTCGCCGGGTGGGCAGAGCTCTGGGGCTGGTCGCCGCTGCGGCGGCCGTGCTGGCGGCGCTGCTGTTGTCGCCTTTCGTGCTGGAGGACATCTCCGGCTCCAAGGGGGTGGACTGGAACAGGTTGAGTCAGGTCGGCGCGGCGTACGGCTTCACGTCGGCGATCGTCTCGGCGCTCGCGTTGGCCGGCGTCGCTGCTTCGCTGGTTGTTCAGAACCGCCAGGCCAGGGCGGAGCAGGTCCAGGGAATCCGCAGTTACTACCTTGAGCTGGTCCGCATGGAACTTGACGACATGGCGCTCTACCAGCCGGTTTGGGGCACCACGGACATTGCCGATCCCCGTGAGCGCAAGCGGCATGTCTATGCCGATCTGATGATGAACTACGCGTGGATGGGCTTCGAAATGGGGACCATTCGCGAGCCTCTCCTGCGGGACATGCTGGCCGGGATGTTCACCGGAGAGGCTGGGCGGCACTACTGGAGCAGGGCCCAGATCTCATGGACCGCCAGCTCCTCCGGAAGCCGTATCGGTCGTCGGTTCCTGGCCATCGTGGACGAGGAGCACGCTCGCGCTATCGCTGCCGGACCACCAGCGCCGTCGGCCGCCGCACCTCGTCCACCTGACGTGCCCGTCGCCGGAGCAGCGCCCGCATGGCGGACGTCGGTCGGCGCCCTGATCGGCCTGGCCACCGGCTTGGCGCTCGGATCCCTCCTGCGCAACCGACGCTAAAGGCTGTCGGCTACGGGTTGGATGATCACGGTGTGACTGGTGTGATCACGGCGTCGGAGCCGTCTTGGATAGCCCCGTTCTCCGGGCTGAGCCCGCGCTGCTTCGGGAAGCTGGTGACCGCGCTACGGAGTGAGGGGGCCGACGCGGTTGGCAGGGGACGGCCCTGGAGCCTGCCCCTTGAGGACCGAGTGCTGCTGGTCGCGGCCTACTGGCGCACGAATTTGACGATGCGCCAGCTGGCACTGCTGTTCGGCATCTCGAAGTCGGCGGCAGACCGGATCATCGACCACCTCGGCCCGCTGATGTCGCTTCAGCCGCGGCGCCGGTTCTCCAAGGACGCCGTGCTGATAGTGGACGGCACCCTCGTGCCTACCCGCGACCACGAGGTAGCCGAGCAGTCCAAGACATCTCATGTCGTTGGCGGGTCAAGTCGAACCGGTTAGCCGACGCCGACTGAGCGTTGCTCCCGCGCGGTCGCCCGTCGGGTGACGCGGTAGCGTCCTGGGCATGGTGGATGGTCCTGATGTGTCGGTGGCGCTGGGGGGCGGGGTGACCGACCGCTCGCGGGCCTGGGGCTTTGTGCGCTGGTTCAGTGGTGAGTGGATCGGCCGTCCTCTGCGGCCCGAGGACGGTTGTGCTGCGGACGAGCTGACAACCGCGGAGAGTGTTCTCGGCTTCGAGCGCCCCGCAGCCTTGCGCGAGGGATACGCGCTCTTGGGCCGCCGAGACGACCTGACTCGACAGCAGGACCCCTTGGTCCCGCCGGCCGGGCTCTATGTCGACGACGCCCTTGGCGGAGCCCTGGTTTTCCGCCGCGAGAACCAGGACTGTGCAGCATGGGCGATTTGAGCTGCACCCCGTTTCGTGGAGTCCCTGATGCCAGGGTTACGATCCTGGCGAAGGAGATCCACCAGCACCATGGC
>NZ_JAIQYY010000077.1 GCF_020181035.1 Streptomyces sp. CoH27 | reverse complement strand
TCCTGACCCTGGGCGTCTCTCGACGTCGTGGGGTCAGTGGCCTGTGTCCGTGAAGACGCCTCACCGAACGAGGTGCCTACTTTCAAACCTCCAGCAGCATAGCCCCACAGTTGCGAGATCACGCAACTGATTGACGAAGTCTTGACACGCGCCCCACTTCCACTGCCTCATCTGACTCGCACTGGATCACCGCTCACGAGTCACACTGTTCGCCATGCGGGCCTCTCGACATCGGAGGCGGGTCAGTTGACGCACGGCGCACCGCCCGCCTTCACAGCCGGGCCGGAGTCGTCCGCCGTTGCCGTGTTCGACGCGGAAGCGGTCGCCGTCTGGGTGGGGGCTACCTGGCCGGGATGCGTGTAGTCCTCGCCGAGGGCGACGACGACGTGGCCCGCGGGCACGGCGGCACTGGAAATGGCTGTGCTGGCGTGCAGCCGGCCGGCGATCTGCTGGGCCGCCTGCTGTGCTCCGGCGTCGTAGCGGACGGTGGTCGCAGGCTGCGTGGCGGTGTTGCCTGTCGTACCGACCGTGTAGCCGAGTTCGACCAGAGAGGACAGCGCCCCGGAAGCGAGTCCCCGACCGCCGTTGCCGTTGAGGACATTCACGCTGGTGGGTGCGGCCGCAGTAGTGCCGGAGGCCGCGGGGGACGGGGCAGTGGCCGCTCCGAAGGCTTGCTGCACGATCGACTTGATCTTCTCCGGATCCACGAGGTTGACGTCCTCGCGGTTACGGATGCCGAAGCCCTCGATGGGCAGGGTGTGGAACACGACGTTGCCGCCGGTGAGGTCGGGGGCCTGCTGGGCGAAGTCGAGCACGTTCCAACTGCTGTCGAGGACGACGTCCTTCTTCACCATGTCGAACAGGCCCTGCAGCTTGGACGGGCTGCCCCACACGCCCTCGCTCTTGAGCTGATGCGTGACCGTGGAGATGAACGCCTACTGCCGGCGCGTACGGTCCAGGTCGCCGGCGTCCAGCCCCGTGCCGCTGCCGCACGAAGGCCAACGCCTGACGGGCGTTCAGCTGCTGCACCCCGGCGGGGAAGTCGGCGCCCGAATGACGGCCCTTGACTGGGTGCTTGAGGCAGACTGTGATCGGTTGCAACACCTTGGCGATGTCGTAGAAGCCGAGGAGATTGACCTCGGCGAAGTGGTCGATGGGCACACCGGTGAACTGCTGCACCGTCGCCAGCGTCGCTTCCCGGCCGGCCTCACGGCTCTTCGCTTCCAGATCCGCACCCTTGAGACCCTGGGCGGCGTACTTGTCGTGCGCGGTGGTGTACGCGTTGGCGTACGCCTCCTTGATCTTGAAGTGGCCCTGGACCGATCCGTCGCCGTTCAGGGTCTGCACGTAGCCGTCGCGCGGGATGGAGAACGCCTGCACTTTGCCGCCGCAAGCCGGGATGTGCATGAGGATCAGGGTGTTGGTGTTGTAGTAGCCGATGTCGCTCGACCCGGCGTGCAACTCGGTCTGGACGAACTGCCGGGGCAGGTCGTTGCCGTTCATGTCCTTGCGCGAGTCGAGACCGATGAGCAGCAGGTTGACCGAGTTGTCCAGATGCCGGGGCGCCCTGCCGCGCACCGCGTCGAGCGCGTCGGAGGTGGTCAGGCCGTGCGTCAGGGATCGGCACGCGTACCAGGTCGCCTCGCAGCCGAGCAGCAGAGCCGCCGAAACCAGCCACGTCGCCGCACGCAGCACAAGAAGCCAGGGGGCCGGCCGCTCACGCCGGACGGACGCCGGGCGCAGACGGGGCCGCATGTTCTCAGGCACGGCCCGTCCGCTTCATCCCGAACCGGAACCGGATCGCAACTGCCGCCAGCGCCACGACGACCACCGCGCATTCCGCCGCGGCCATCGCCGGGAACACCGCCACGGCCCACCGCACCAGCCGCGTGGCCAGCGGACCGTGCGACGTCAGCACCGCCCCCGCCGTGACAACGGCCACAGCAACGACCGGCAGCGGTGCCACCATCCCCAGACTGCGGCGGCGCACCGCCGCCAGGGCCGCGAGCAGGGCCCCCGCCGTCGCCCCGACCGCCACACCCCAGCAGGGCCCCCGGCCGACCAGGACATCAACTCCGTCACCCAGGAGCAACGGCCCCAACAGCATCGCCGCGATGGCGCCTGTGAGTGTTCGGGGTTGTGGCAGTGGGTTGGTCGGCAGTGGGTTTTGATCCAGTGAGTGGCTGCTGACCTGGCCTTTGCCGTGTTGGAGTTGGGATCTTGGCTGTCATGGGGTGACTAAGGGCTTGCAGATCATTAACACGATGTCTTGATCATGCTGCTGGGGTCACTGCTCAGGGCTTGAACCCGGGCCTGGAGGGCTGTGAGGGCGGAGGGCGGGGTGGCTGCCGGCGGGATGACGATGCTGTGCGCCTTGAGCAGTGTCCTGATCTTCAGCAGGGTGCGGTGCATGGCGGTCCGGCTGCTGTCGAACAGCACGGCGAGGGGTTCTGCGGCCAGGGTGACCCGCAGGTGAAGGACGGTCGCCAGGACCTGGTCGGGGAAGGCGAGTCGGGGCGGGCGGCCGCGCTTGACGTCGCCGTCAAGGGCCAAAGTGTCGGTGAGGTCGCTCAGTTGCTGCCGGGACATGCCGGTCAGGGCGGGGTCGGACAGCAGAGCATGGTCCCACTCCGGGGCCGGCTTCTGCGGAGCCCAGGGTGCTGGGATGGCGGGGCACGGATGGGGGTGCACGGCGTAGTTCCAGTCGCCGTGGAAGGGGTGTCGGGTCAGTGGCAGGGCCACCATCTCAGCGTCGCCGATCTGGACTCTGGTGGGGTAGGTGTTGGTGTCCAGCTCGGCCATGACGCGCAGTCCGGTGCGGGTGGTGGTCGCGGCGATGGAGTGGACGATGACTTCGTGGCTGGTCAGCGGGCGGCCGCGCCAGTTCATGGTGATGTGTGAGAAGAGCCGGTGCTCGATTTTGTTCCAGTGTGTCCTGAATGCAGAGGGGAATTCGATGTAGGACGAGTTTCTTGAAGCAGTGCTGCGTGACCGATGAAGGATTGGCCCTTCGAAGTCGCCCTGCGGGGGGAGGCTTCAAACCGCCTCATGCCGCGTTAGCCGAAGACTGTCGTGGTGAGCGATGAGGAGAAGGCGTCCAAGAGGCGTCAGGTGGGGATCAGGGAGACGAACGCAAGTGAATCGTTGCTGACGTGTCGAAAAGATTCCGACGACATCAAAACCGGGAAGCTTGGAACCGTCCCGGGATAAGCCTGGCGGGAGCCCGCCGACTGGCCAGGCGGTGTCCGGCATGGAGACGACGTGAACCTGATCTGCCGCGGTCATGTGGAACAGGAGAAGGCGCGTACCGATACAGCCCGTCCTGGTAGGGGCGGGCGAGAGGGAGCACCCCGAGCGGTTGTGCCGCGAAGGGGCCGAGTACCGACGCGGGACGTGCCGGCGGACCGGCTCGTAGTAGTGGTGAAGCCCCTGTAACGGGGGTGGAGCGAAGGGGCCGGGTCGTCCGTGACTGTGTTGATCGCATCAACCGGACGGCGTCCGGGAGGAGTTCGATGAGCCAGTTGAAGTCACAGGCCAAGCCGTTTGAGATTTCTAAGTGGGAAGTCAAGGAAGCATGGGAGGAAGTCAGGGCTAACAAGGGAGCACCGGGAGTGGACGGACAGAGCATCGCCGACTTCGAGAAGGACCTGAAGAACAATCTCTATAGGGTCTGGAACCGGATGTCGTCGGGTTCCTACTTTCCTCCGCCGGTGCGTGCGGTGGCTATTCCCAAGCCACATGGCGGCGGTGAGAGAATCCTCGGGATTCCGGCCGTCGCTGATCGTGTGGCTCAGACGGTCGTGGCCCGGCATCTGGTGCGGAGGGTGGATCCTATTTTCCATCCGGACAGCTTCGGATACCGGCCCGGACGGTCCGCCTTGGATGCCGTGGAGAAGTGTCGGGAACGCAGCTGGAAACGGGACTGGGTAGTTGAGTTCGACATCTCCCAGTTCTTCGACAGTGTGCCCTGGGACCTCCTGGTCAAGGCGGTGGAAGCGCACACCGACGCCGTTTGGGTGAAGTTGTATGTGCGGCGGTGGCTTGCTGCCCCGCTCAAGATGCCCGACGGCACCCTGCTGGAACGGGAGTGCGGGACGCCCCAAGGAGCCCCGGTTTCTCCCGTCTTGGCGAACCTGTTCCTGCACTACGCGTTCGACGTCTGGATGGCGCGGGAGTTCCCTGCTGTCTCGTTCGAACGCTATGCGGACGATGCGGTCGTGCACTGCGTCACCGAGCGCCAGGCCCGCCATGTGCTGGCCGCGCTCTCGGACAGGATGGCCGAGGTCGGGCTGCGTCTGCACCCGGCCAAGACCCGGATCGTGTACTGCCAGGACGGATTGCGGCGCGGCTCGTACGAGCACACGTCTTTCACGTTCCTGGGGTTCACGTTCCAACAGCGCCAGATGCGGGACAAGAACGGCCGTATCAGATGGTCGTTCCGTCCCGCGGTCAGCAGGGACGCCCTCAAACGACTCGGCGAGGAGGTCCGCTCCTGGCGGCTCCACCGGCGGGTCAACCTCACCGTGGAAGAACTCGCGCAGCGGATCAATCCGATCGTCGCGGGCTGGATGCAGTACTACGGCCGGTTCTACCGATCGGTCCTGTATCCACTTCTGATGCGCATCAACGCCTACCTGGTGCGCTGGCTACGCAACAAGTACAGACGGTTTCGCGCGATGAGGAAGGCCATCGCGGCCTTCCAGCGGGCAGCTAAACGCCGCCCGGGGATGTTCGCGCAGTGGAGATGGGTCACTTCCCCCTCCCTGGCCTGGTGATCAGGATGACAAGAGCCGTATGACGAGAGATCGTCACGTACGGATCTGTGGGAGCCGGAGGGTGCGAATCCCTCCGGCTACCCGACCTTCGATGTGCCCGGCGGTAGGTGGCAGACGGTGATTGTCAGTCCTGTTTCGGCAGCGAGCCGGGCGAGTTCGAGCTTCCAGGCTCGGGTGCGGTAGCCGTTCGAGCCGCCCGCGTCGGCGGTGATGAGCAGTCGTGTCGCCTGCGGGTAGGCGGCCCGGCCCTGGCCGGACCACCAGCGGCGGATCGATTCCACTGCGAACGCGGCGGTGTCGTGATCGGTGCCCACGTTGACCCAGCCGGTGGTTGCCGCGAGATCGTAGATCCCGTACGGGACGGCCTTGCCCAGCTGGGGGTCGGCGAAGTCATGGACGTTCACCGGCGCCGGGTCAGCCGCAGGCCGCCATTGGCGGCCGTTGTTCTTGAACTCGCCGACGAGTTCCTTCTTCTTGGTGTCCACGCTGATCACCGGCTGGCCGGCATCCCGGTGATCGCGGGCCTGCTCGTTGAGATAGCGGAACTGGGCATCCCGGTCCGGATGCTGGCTGCCCTCGATGGTCTTGGCGTTGGCCTGCAGACTGAAGCCTTCCTCGCGCAGCAGGTCGGCGACGGTGTCCGCACTGACTTTGTGCCCGGCCCGGGCCAGCTCCCGCGCCAGCGTGCGGGTCGACTTCACCGTCCACCGCAGTGGCGACATGGGATCACCGCGCTCGTCCGGCTCGACCAGCGCCAGCAGTGCCGGCCGCAGCCCCGGATCGAGATCTGCGACCCTCTTGCGGCCGCCGCCGGGCCGCCGCACCCGCCCCAGAGGCTCCTCGCCGGTCTCCAGCTCGAACACGCCCTTGCGGACCGTGGTCTCACTCACCGAGGCCGCCCGCGCAACGGCCCGAACACCACCGTGTCCCAGGACACGGGCCTCTGCGGCCATCAGTAGCCGTCGCTGCCGCTCATCCAGATGCGGGAACAACACCGCGAACTTCACAGCGAGTTGGGTACGGACCTCGTCCGGGATGCGCATACCACACCAACGAGCCACGGGACGGGAAGCAACACCTTGATGATCTGCAAGCCCTAAGGGCTGTCCCGCAACTGATCTTGGCCTGAAGGTGGTTGGTCAGGACTGGATCATGAGGACCACTGGGGCGCTCCGCCGCCACGGTCGCGTCGTTCTCCCGGACTGTTCGTTTGATCACTTGGTGTCCAAGGCGGGCCCAGGATGCGACGGGTGGCGGGCGGATCCGCCTGGGGAAATGAGGGGCGGGGTCCCCCTGGTACGCGGTACGGTGCGCCGATGTCAGAGATCAAAAAGTTCCAAGTCACCTTTGACTGCGCAGAGCCCGAGCGCCTCGCTCGCTTCTGGTGTGAAGTGTTGGGGTACGTCATGCCTCCGCCACCTGAGGGGTTCACCACCTGGGACGATTTCAACCGCACCCTGCCTCCTGAGAAGCACGGATCATGGTCCGCCTGCAGTGATCCTTCAGGCGTGGGCCCGCGCCTGTACTTCCAGCGCGTCCCTGAAGGCAAGATCGTCAAGAATCGGGTGCATCTCGACGTCCGGGTCGGCACCGGGCTCGTGGGGGACGAGCGCCTCGCCGCGCTCGAAGCCGAGTGTGCACGACTGGTCGCGCTCGGTGCGACCCACGTGCAAACGCTGTATGCCGATGAGGAAAACGAGTCGTGCATCCCGATGCTGGACATTGAGGGCAACGAGTTCTGTATCGACTGAACATCCTTCGAGCCGGGGATGCGGGGAGCCACCTCCCTTGGGCCTCTCTGGTCTCGTATGCGGCGGGAGTTACCCCGCGAGGGCGAGGTTGTGCAGCCGGGCGATGCCGAGCATGGCGATGTGAACGCCGTCGCCTTTCAGACGGCAGTCACGAAGGAACTTCCATGCCTTCATCCGCGCGAAGACGTGCTCGACACGGGCCCGGACCTTGCGATGGGAGGTGTTGTGCTCCTCTTTCCAAGCCGACAGTGCGGTCTGGCCGCGTTCACGGCGGTGCGGAATGAGCAGGCCGGTGCCCCGATAGCCGCCGTCCGCGATGACCGTGGCCCGGCCGACGGTAGCCTTCGCACCGGAAAGTTCCCACTGTTTTTCGACTGCTCGGCGATGGTGTGGTCGCGGGTGGGGACCAGGGTGCCGTCCACGATCAGCACGGTGTCCTTGCGGAACCGCTTGCGCTGCTGGAGCGCAAGCGAGGGCCCGAGGTGGTCGATGATGCGATCGGCAGCCGACTTCGATACCCCGAACAGCGGTGCCAGCTGCCGCAGCGTGAGGTTGGTGCGCCAGTACGCAGCGACCAGCAGGACCCGGTCCTCCAGCGGCAGGCTCCACGGCCGGCCCTTGCGAACGGGGTCTGCACCCTCGCGTCGTAACGCCGTGATCAGCTTCCCGAACTGTCGCGGGCTCAGTCCACTGAACGGGGCTATCCAGGCAGGCTCCGACGCCGTGATCACACCAGCCACTGCATGATCATTCCACCGCTTCAGGAGCTCCCTGCTCAAACGCGAGGCAGCAGCGTTCGACCTGCTCGGCCACCTGCTCCATGAACCAGCGCATGATCTCGTAGGGGATGACGTGCTCGTCGGAGCTGTGGATATGGACGGCCGGCTCCAAGCTCGGGTCCTCGTCGGGTATCACCGCCACCATGAAGGCAGCTCCGGGCAGGTGGGTCTGTGCGTTGGGAATCTCAGCCCACGCAGCTGGCGCCGGCACGGCCTCGCTCAGCTCCACACACCAGGCGTCGTCCGGCAACGCGTAGTGGAACTGGACGTAGTGGCGGCCTGCATGAACGCGCAGCTCTGGCATGACCGTAGGCTGCCACAGCAGCCACGCCGGAGTCTCGCGAGTATCCGCTCAGCACCTGGTGCCGCCGCCCCACCGACCATTTGTGGGACAGCTCTTAGACTCGGGTTAGCAGGGGCACGACTTCACCGGGGGCGTCGTGAGTGAGCCGCGTGGATCCATGCCGGATCCGGACA
>NZ_JAIQYY010000076.1 GCF_020181035.1 Streptomyces sp. CoH27 | reverse complement strand
ACATCCATGAAGCCTTCCTCGGGCTCGCTACATGTCTCATCACCTACCGACACGTCCAACGCATTTGTTAGGACCTCTTAGCCTGGCCGGGTGTCCGAGGGCGCCGGCGAGGTTGCAGGGCGGGTGTGCGAGGGCTGTGGTGAGCGGTTGAGGCCGGGTGCTCCAGCTCGTACGCGGTTCTGCTCGGCGGCCTGTCGTGCCAGGCAGTGGCGCCGCACCGTCGTCTTGCCGACGGCGTCCTTGGCTCCGGACAGCTGCCACGCCTTGCAGTCGTTGCGGTTGCCGGGCAGCGGTCGACCGACCACGACGACGAGTCGGCTGTCGGCGTCGATCACGACCTGGTGGTTGGTGGAGTACCGATAGTTCTAATAGCTCAGGCGGAATGAGAGGTGATGTCCGTTCTGTCGTCGCCTGAACGTGTGGCCTTGCCGCCTCCGCCAGGTCGCGGGGCTGGCGCCGTGCTGAGGTGGCTGCGTGAGTGACCGCAAGCCCTACAAGAGCGACTTATCCGACGAACGCTGGGCGCTGGTCGAGCCGGTGATCACCGCATGGAAGGCCCAGCACCCCTCCGTCAGCGGACATGAGGGCCGCTACGCGATGCGGGAGATCGTCAACGCGCTGCTCTACCAGTCCCGGACCGGCTGCCAGTGGGAGTACCTTCCGCACGACCTGCCGCCTGCCGGGGCGGTGAAGTACTACTTCTACACGTGGCGTGACGATGGCACTGACCAGGTCATTCACGACCTGCTGCGCTGGCAGGTCCGCGAGAAGAGGGCCGATTAGCCGACCCCAGCCTTGTGGTGCTCGACACCCAGAGCCTGCACGCGGCGGCCGGGGTGCCGGCCGAGACGACGGGACGCGATGCGGCGAAGAAGGTGCCGGGACGTAAGCGGGGGCTTGCCGTGGACGTGCTGGGTCTGGTGATCGCCGTGGTGGTGCTGGCCGCCTCCGTCCACGACAACGCCTTCGGCACCGCTCTGCTCGACAAGGTCGCAGCAGGTAGCGGCGGCACCGTGACGAAGGCTCTGGTGGACCAGGGGTTCAAGAAGACCGTCGTGGACCACGGTCAGCGGGTGGGCATCGACGTCGAAGTCGTCGAGCGCAACCCGGCCGAGACCGGGTTCGTCCCGCAGCCGATCCGCTGGCGGGTGGAGCAGACGAACGGGATCTTGATGCTGCACCGGCGACTCGTACGCGACTACGAGCACCGACCCGCCTCGGCCGAGTCCCGGGTCTACTGGGCGATAAGCGACGTGATGGCCCGTCGGCTGACCGGCAGCGCGACCTCCTGGCGCGGCGCATGACCAGCGGGGACCTGACCCTGGGGGCGGTGCTGGTACGTCTGGAGGAGCGCGAGCGGGAGATCGCCGTGCAGGCCGAAGAGACCCGTGGGCAGATCACGCGGCTCACCGCCGTGCTGGACGAGCTCGGCCGGGCCGCCGAGGAAGTGCGGATCATCCGCAAGACGCTGCTGGAGCTGCCCGACCCCGGCCCGCCCGCGCCGTCGGCGTCCGCCCCGAAGCTGCCGGACGGGGCGGCCTACCAGGAGAACATGGCGGTGTTCGCCCAGGCAGACGGTCCGCTACGGGCACGGGGCGTGTGCGAGGCGATGGACCTGGACCCGGCTCCGAACAACATCAACAACGTCCGTATGAAGCTCAAGCGCCTGACCGGGCACAACATCCTGACCGAGCCGGAACCGGGGCTGTTCACCCTGCCACGTCCGTAGTCGTCAGGCGAGGGCCGGGGCGTATCGGCCGCAGATCACGGCGCATTCGGGCCTGGTCCGCGATGACATACGCGTCCCGGGCGTCGGTCTTGCCCTCGCCGCGGTAACCGTCGGCGGCCCGGTTCACCAGGCGGCCAGGCAAGTAGAGGACCTCCTGGCCGTGGTTGAGCGGGAGGGCGAGCAGCAACGCCGGTTCGCCGTCGGTCATGTCGATCGCCCAGGTCACCGGGCTTCCGTCCGCCAGGGCCAAGACATCGCCGATGAACGTGAGCAGCTAGGGCCCGTCGTTGGCCACACGCCGCGACAGCAACGTGGTGCCCTCGGCGTCCAGGGCGAGGCCGTGGAAGCGCACTCGGACCGTCGGCCGTTCTTCGCCCACAGCAACGACCGCCCTGTGGGCCGACAGCGTTCGGGTCGCATGCGCGTCGCGACGTCCGCCAAGGATATGGCGGCCCTGTCTCCGAGGGGCACGCCGGCCTCGCTGTTCCGCCGGCCATCGTCCCTTTCGCCTCCCAGTCGGTCAGTGCGGCGCTGAAGGACCCAGCGGAGGCGTGACGTGTTCGTTGCCGTCGACTTGCTTTACAGCCCCGCAATATTGGATTAACTTCCAATGTTGGAAGCGGTTCCAAATATCCCGCGAGCCCAACGATGCGAGCCGTGTTACGGAGGTCCGATGACCGACCGATTGAATGTGACGTTTCCTTCGGGGCCGGACGAGTGTCACGCCTGGCTGTACCTGCCCGAGGGCGGGGGACGGCGTCCCGTGGTGGTCATGGCGCACGGCCTGGGCGGTATCCGGGAAATGCGCCTGGATGCCTATGCCGAGCGTTTCACCGCCGCGGGATACGCCTGCCTGGTCTTCGACTACCGACACTTCGGCGCCAGCGGGGGCCAGCCCCGCCAGCTCCTGAGCATCCGCCGACAGCTTCAGGACTGGCAGGCGGCTGTGGCCTTCGCCCGCTCCCGGCAGGAGGTCGCCCCCCGGCGCGTGGTGCTGTGGGGCACCTCTTTCGGCGGCGGCCATGTCCTGGCGACAGCCGCCCAGGACCCGGCCGTCGCCGCCGTCATCGCCCAGGGCCTGTTCACCGACGGTGTCGCCTCTGCCTTGGCGATGCGCCCGGACACCTCGGTGAAGGTAATGGCCCGCGCGGTCCGTGACGTGGTCGGCGCCCGCCTTGGGCGCCGTCCCGTCATGGTCGCGACGGCGGGGCCGCCCGGATCCGCCGCGTTGATGACCGCTGCGGACGCCGAGCCCGGCTACCTGGCCCTCGTGCCCAACGACGCGCCCTTCTCTAACCAGGTTGCGGCGCGGTTCGCCCTGGACATCCTCCGCTACCGGCCGGGCCGCCGGACCGCGAAGATCGCATGCCCGGTGCTGTTCTGCGTATGCGAGCACGACAGCGTGGCCCCCGCGCGGCCGACCCTGCGCCATGCCCGCAGGGCCCCGCGCGGCGAGATCCGCCTCTACCCCGACGGCCACTTCGACATCTACCTCGGCGAGCCCTTCGAACGCGTTGTCACGGACCAGCTCGCCTTCCTGGCGCGGCACGTCCCCATCGGGTCCGCACCCGGTGAAGCCCCGGGACCCACGACACCCTGAAAGAGGTACGAGATGCTCACCTACCCGATTGCGGGGAAGACCGTCTTCATCACCGGCGCAGCCGGAGGCATCGGTGCGGCCACCGCCCGCACGCTGCACTCGCGCGGAGCCAGCGTGGTCCTCGCCGACCGGGGCATCGACGCCGCATCGGCCCTCGCCCGCGACCTCGGCGGCGACAGGACACTGGCGCTGTCGGTGGATGTCACCGACCGCGCCGTACTGGCCGACGCGGTGGACCGTACGGTCGACCGGTTCGGCGGCCTGGATGTCGTCTTCGCCAACGCGGGGATCGCGGCCGATCCGCCGGCGACGATCGCTACCATCGACCCGGCCATGTTCGAGCGCGTCGTCGAAGTGGACCTGCTGGGCGTCTGGCGCACCGTTCGCGCCGCACTGCCGCACGTTATCGCGGCGCGCGGGCACGTCCTGGTCACCGCTTCGGTGTACGCCTACTTCAACGGCATGACCAACGCCCCCTACGCCATGTCGAAGGCCGGCGTCGAGCAGTTCGGCCGCGCCCTGCGCGCCGAACTCGGCATCCACGGCGCCAGCGCCGGGGTGCTCTACCCCGGCTGGGTCCACACGCCCATCGCTGGAGCAGCCTTCGGAAGCAACGACATCACCACCCGCATGCGCGAGATCGCCTTCCCGTCCCTGCTCGGCAAGGCCATCGCCCCCACGCGCGTCGCGGACGCCGTCGTCCGCGGCATCGAGAACCGCTCGGCCCGTGTCATGGTCCCCCGCAGGTGGGTACCGTTTTCGGCCCTGCGCGGCGTCCTTAACCCCGTCACCGATCTCATCGCCGAACGCCACCCCGAACTGCGCCGACTCCTGCGCCGAATCGACGAATCCGCCGGCCCCACAGGCAAGTCCCCGCAGACCGACTCACCGAGGTAGGCTGTCATGACCCGTTACGACCTGGCGGGGCGCACCGTCGTCCTCACCGGTTCCACCGGTGGCCTCGGCATCGCCCTGGCCAACGCACTGCGCGACCGGGGTGCCAACCTCGCGCTGCTCGACCTCAGCCTCGCGGCCACCACGGCCCAAGCCCAGGACCTGGGAGACGAAACGGTCGCCCGTGGCTGGGGCGTGGACGTACGCGACCTCGCCGGCCTGCAGCAAGCCATGGACGAGGCCGCCGCGCACTTCGGGCGCCTTGATGTCGCCGTCGCCGGCGCGGGCATCGACACCATGGCCCCCCTGGCGACGATTGACCCTGCCGCCTACGAGCGCGTGATCGACATCAACCTCAACGGCGTCTGGCGCACCTTCCGCGCGGCTCTGCCCCACGTCGAGGCCCAACGCGGCTATCTCCTCGCGATCTCCTCCATGGCCGCCTTCGTGCACTCGCCGCTCCAGATCTCCTACACCGCGAGCAAGGCCGGCGTGTGGGCGATGTGTGACAGCCTTCGCCTGGAGGTTCGCCACCTGGGTGTCGGTGTCGGCAGCGCCCACCCCACGTTCTTCCGCACTCCGATGATGGACGACGTGACTGCGGACCCGGCCGGGCACGCCCTCTGGGGCGGCAACTCCAAGGGGTTGTGGAAGATGGTGCCGCTGGAGAAGGTCATCGCCGGTATCGTCCGCGGCATCGAGCGCCGTGCGGACCGCGTCGTCGTCCCCAGGTCCCTCACCCTGACCGCGAACGCTCCCGGTCTGTTCCGGCCGGTACTCGAACGTGTCGGTTTCCGCTCTCAGACTGTCCAGCGCGCCCTCGGCCTTGCCTCGGCGTCGGGCTGGCACGACTCGGCGGTGCATGAGCGCCACCAGGCCGGTTCCCGCTGAATTCCGGGCTGAAGGAAGCGGCCCAGGGGGTCCGGCCGTTCGAGCACCTCGTAAAGTAGCGGAGACCATGACTATCAAGGTCACACGCACGACACGTCGGGCCGCCGCAACCCGTGCGGCCATCGTCGACGCCGCCGAGGAGCTGCTGGCCGCCGGAGGCCCCGAGGCGGTCACCTTGGAAGGCATCGCCGAACGCGCGGATGTCGCCGTGCAGACGGTGTACAACCGCGTGGGCGGCCGCGCGGCCGTTCTCATCGCGGTTGCCGAGCGGGCACTTGAGGACAACCGGACCTACATGGACGACGCCTACGCTGCCCCGGGCACCCCCGTGGAACGCATCAGGGCCGCCTCGGCCGCGTACGTCCGCTTCGCCGCCGAGCGCCCGCACCAGTTCCGCCTGCTGGCCGAGCCGCCGGACGAACCCGCGGCCCTGGAACGGGTCGCCGCGCTCGTCGACGAGCAGAACGCCAAACTCGCCGCCGCCCTGGCCGACGGGGTGGCCGACGGCTCGCTCGCCGCCGACCTCGATCCCGCCACCACCGCCACCGCGTTGTGGGCTGCCATGAACGGCGTTCTCGGCCTCTCCTGGCGCGCGGACCGACTCCGCGCCGACGCCTCCCATTTGACGGAACTCGTCGCAGCTGTGGAAAGGGTGGTTCTCCGCGGACTGCTCGCCCGCTGAAGTCCGCCCGGGGCCGGCCTGTGCCCGAAGCCGGTCAATGCGCACCGCCGAGGTTGAGGATCACGACCCCCGCGATCACCAGGGCGACCCCGGTCACCTTGGCCAGTGTCAACGGTTCGTTTAGGAACAATGCGCCGACGAGCACGATGAGGGCGGTGCCCAGACTCGACCAGACCGCGTAGACGATGCCCACCTGCAGACCACGGGCGATTGCGGGCACGGGGCGTGTGCGAGGCGATGGACCTGGACCCGGCTCCGAACAACATCAACAACGTCCGTTTGAAGCTTAAGCGCCTGACCGGGCGCAACATCCTGACCGAGCCAGAGCCGGGGCTGTTCACCTGCCACGTCCGTAGTCGTCAGGCGAGGGCTACTTCATCCACAACGACGAAACGGACATCAGCCCACATCCCGCCCTCTTAGAGCGCCGCGTGCTCCGCCTGGAAGCGAAACCGAACGTTGGCACGGAGGTAGAGACATTGAGCGCGATCTTCTGCGGCATCGACTGGGCGGAAGGCCACCACGACATAGCTCTGGTGGACGGGGATGGTGCCCAGCTGGCCAAGCTACGGATCAGCGATGACAGTGCAGGATTCCACGCGCTCATGGAGCTGCTGGCCAGGCACGGTGACACTGCGGAGGCCCCGATCCCGGTCGCCATCGAGACCCCGCGCGGTTTGCTGGTCGCCTGCTTGCGGGCTACCAGCCGTGAGATTTACGCGATCAACTCCCTTGCCGCCGCCCGCTACCGCGACCGCGGGAGCGTCTCCCGGGCCAAGTCCGACGCGGCTGACGCCCGTGTCCTGGCCAATATCTTGCGCACTGACCGCCATGCCCACCGGCCCCTACCTGCGGATAGCGAAGCCGGGCAGAGCGTTGCCGTCCTTGCTCGCGCCCATCAGGACGCCATTTGGGACCGGCAGCAGATGATCAACCGGCTCCGCTCTCACCTTCGTGAGTACTATCCGGCCGCCCTCGCCGCCTTTCAGGGCCCCGGCAAGCCCGGACTCGACTCGCCCCGCGCCCGCATGGTTCTCGCTGCGGCACCCACCCCGATCGACGCCGCCGGACTTACCCGGAGCCAACTGCGTGCCTTGCTCAAGCGTGCCGCCCGCCCGCGCTGCAGCATCGAGGCCGAGGTCGAACGGCTTCGGGACATCTTCTGCGCCGACTACCTTCACCACCTGCCCCAGGTCGAGCAGGCCATGGGGCACCAGGCACTGGCTCTCATCCAACAGCTCGACGCCGCCTGCAACAGCGTCGACCAGCTCGCGGCCGCGACGGAGGATGCATTCCTCGCTCACCCGGACGCCGAGATCATCACCAGTTTCCCGGGCCTGTCAGTACTGTCCGGCGCACGCGTCCTCGCAGAGATCGGTGACGATCGCGGACGCTTTGCGGACACCAGAGCGATGAAGGCATACGCCGGCGCCGCCCCGGTGACACGAGCTTCCGGCCGCAGCCGCGTCGTCGTGGCCCGCACGGTGAAGAATCAACGCCTGGCCTCAGCTGGTCACATGTGGGCCTTCGCGGCTCTCCGATCGGCAGGGCCGCGGGCCCACTACGACCGCCGACGTGACGGCGGTGAACGCCACACCGCCGCCCTTCGGAACCTGTTCAACAAGCTGCTTGGATGCCTCTACCGCTGCCTGCAAGCCGGCACGCTCTACGACCCCGAACATGCCTTCGTCAGCCCCGTCACCTTGGTCGCATGACCATCCACGGCACAGTCTGGGCCGCGTCAGAGAAGTCAGCCAACCCAAGAACCGGGGAGGTCTGCGCGGATGATTTCAAGATCGGCGACTGCGTGGCCGCGTGCGTGGACCCAGCAGTGATCCTGCAACCCGTCCCGGCGCAGCAATCGACCAGGAGCCGCATACCAGCGCATGGGTGAGTCCTCTTCGCTCGCCCACATCGGATGGTCAGGCAGGTCGATGCGGGCGTAGCTAGCCTGGAGGCTGGGCACCAGCGCGTCTGGCAACTCGCAGGCGTCGTACAGGCTGCCGACGGCGAAGAGCGATTCGCCCAGCACCAACTCGACCCACGCCACGGACATCCGGTCGAGGAACGGAATCCAACCCCGGTGCGACTCCACCACCACCGGAGGGTCGTCCTGCTCGACCGCGGTGAGAATTGAGCTGTCCCGAGTTTCGTAGAGTCCGGTGATCTTGTTTCAGGCGGACTGCAGGGCTTGCTCCTGGCTTCGCCAGAAGCTGCGTTCGTACTCGGCGGGCGGTACGTAGTCGAGGGCGGAGTGCAGGCGTTCTTCGTTGTACCACGTGACCCACTGGAAGATCGCCCGCTCCACCTGGTCGAAGCCGGTCCAGGGTCCTTGCATCTCGATCAGCTCGGCCTTGAAGGTGCCGTTCAACGCCTCGGCCATCGCATTGTCATACGAGTCCGCGACGGAACCGACCGGCGCGGAGGCGCCGAGGTCGGCGAGCCGGTCGGTATAGCGGATCGACACATATTGGACGGATTCAACTGATCGTCGCAACACCTTGATCGGGAGGTGGAGCGATGGGCTCTGTGGAGCGGCACAAGCAGGT
>NZ_JAIQYY010000075.1 GCF_020181035.1 Streptomyces sp. CoH27 | reverse complement strand
ACCTGCCCCAGTGATCTGTGCCATGCATGCCGGGAGTTGACCGAGCCGGTGCTGTCCGCCTGACGCTTTGAGCGTCGCACACGACCCTATGGGGTGCGGGCATCATAGGCGCATGCACATACTTACCGCGCTGAGGGAATTCGGCGCATCCGGTTCACTCGCCGGTATCCGCCCGCTGGAAGCGCTCCGTGACGTGACGGACCGCCTCGGGCGGCCCGAGAAATCGGGCCGTATCTCGGACGACCGGCCCTGGCCGCAGTGGTTCACCTACGGCGACGTGGTGGTGGAGACCTGCGGCTGCCGCGTCATCAACAGGGTCTCCATCCGTACCTGGTACGACACCGTGAAAATCCCAGCGGGCCGCCCCGGCGAATTCCACACGCTCACCCCCGCCACCACTTTCCAGGAACTCCGCTCCGCTTTTTCCGGCGCGGGTGTGAAGTGGCACCTGCTGGCGCAGGAGCACAGTCTGCCGCAGTTCACCGTCGAGACCGAACCGACCGGCCTCCCCGGCGTGGCGGTTCATTTCACCTTCGCCACGGACGAAAGGCCGGTCGTTGCTGAGGCCCCGTTGTACAGCGCATTCGCGATCGAGTCCGTCCATGCGTGCCCGTGACCATCCCTGGCCCACCCAGCGGCCAGCCCTACGGCGGTCCCGGCGGGAGTGGGCGGCGGGGTTCTCGCTGCTCGGATCAGTGGCAGACCGACCCTCCAGCCACTTGCCTTCGGCTGTGTGTCAGCGAGCCAGGTTCACCAGCAGCCGAACTCTGCTGGCCCGCTCACCCTGTGAGCTGCCGAGAAGGGCGAGCGGAACAGGTCGGCACGGTCAGCCGCGGCTGGCGGTGGGGTTCAGGACTGCGGTCAGCAGGCGGTTGGCCAGCGGGGTCGGGGCGCCGAAGTCCAGACTCAGGTTGGAGACTGAATAGATGCCGCGCAGGGAGAGGTCGCGGGTGGCGAACATGCCGTTGGCGTAGCCGTCGTCATGGCCGGTCTTCCCCCACAACACAAGGCCGCCCGGCAGCGGGGTGGACATCAACCCGGCGGCGAAACAGGCCTGCTTGTTGCAGGAGGTGCCGATGAACGGAACCGGCTTGCCGTCGCTGTCCTTGGGCAGCGTGAACGTCTCGTTCAGTTGGGCGGCGGGCAGCAGCCGGCCCTGGAACAGTGCGGTGATGAAGCGGTCGAGGTCGGCCGGAGTGGAGATCATGTTGGACGGGTGGGACTGTCCTGAAATTTGTGTTTGGCCTGGTGTGACCCAAGTTGGCATGAGATGGGGTCTCTGCCGGGAAGGATCACGATGGGCAGCACGAACGAGACCGGCCCCGAGGGAAACGAGCACCAGGTGCGGACGGGGGCGGAGTTGGCGCGAGCGGCCGAGCAGGACCGGGAACTGGCCGAAAACCTGATCGAGCGAGCCCGCAGGGACGGGCTGCAACTGGTCGGCGAGAATGGACTGTTGACGGGGCTGGTGAAGCTCGTCCTGGAGGGCGCGCTGGAGGCCGAGATGGCCGAGCACCTGGGCTACGAGAAGGGCGACCCGGCCGGCGCGGGGTCGGGGAACTGCCGCAACGGAACCAGCCGCAAGACCGTGCTGTCGCAGGTCGGGCCGGTGACCATCGACATTCCCAGAGACCGGACCGGGTCCTTCATCCCGCAGATCGTGCCCAAGCACGCCCGCCGCGTCGACGTCTTCTCCGAGACCATCGTGTCCCTGTACGCGAAAGGCCTGACCACCGGCGAGATCCAGGCCCACCTGGCCGAGGTCTACGGCGTGGACGTCTCCCGCGACCTGGTCTCCCGCGCCACCGCCCAGGTCTCAGCCGACCTCGCGGCCTGGCGCACCCGGCCCCTGGACCGCGTCTACGCGGTCCTGCTGATCGACTGCATCTACATCAAGATCCGCGACGGGGCAGTCGCCAACAAGCCCGTCTACATCGCAGTCGGCATCAACCTCGACGGCGACCGCGACGTGCTCGGAATGTGGGTCGGCACCGGCGGAGAAGGCGCCAAACAATGGATGACCTGGCTGACCGAACTACGCAACCGCGGCGTCCACGACGTCCTGATCGCCTGCTGCGATGGCCTGAAGGGCCTGCCCGAGTCCATCAACGACGTGTGGCCCCAGACCGACGTCCAGCTCTGCGTGGTCCACCTCGTGCGCACCAGCCTGCGGTACACGGCCAAGCAGCACTGGGCCGCGATCGCACGGCAGCTGCGCGAGGTCTATACGGCCAAGACCGCCGACGAGGCCGAGCAGCGATTCGACCGCTTCGCCGAGGAGTGGGGCGAACGCTACCCGGCAGTGATCGACACCTGGCGCCGCAACTGGGAGCACGTGATCGTGTTCCTGCGTTTCCCGGCCCCGATCCGCCGAGTCATCTACACCACGAACATGATCGAGTCGCTCAACTCCCGCTTCCGGCAGGCGACCCGCCGCCGCGGGCACTTCCCCGACGACGACGCGGCGTTGAAGGTGCTCTACCTGATGATCCGAAACCCGATCAAGAACCGGCCGAACGTCACCGGGAAGACGCCTTCCTGGAAGCAGGCCATCAACAGCCTCGCCGGCTACTACGGCGACCGCGTCACCGACCACTGACACCAATCACCGACACCAGACCACCCACAAAGAATCAGACACTCCCGCCGGAGCAGCCGGCGGCTGGTTATGTACGTGACTGCGGGAGCCGATTCGATGTGGCTGTGGGAGTCACCATCTGACCGAGTTTGCGATGTCGGTTTGTTTTGACGTCACTTGGGGGCTTGCGGTGGGACTGTGAGGTGCGCTTCTCCCGCTGGGGGCCTCATGGGTAACTCGCAGACGGAGGTCGAGTTGTACGCGGCGATCCGCCGAGATCACCGGATGAGCATGTCGTTGCGGGCGCTTCAGCGTACGCACAACGTGACCTGGAGGACGGTCCGGCGGGCTCTGGACGGGCAGTGGCCCGAGCCGCGGAAGAAGCAGCGGCGCAAGGAGTCGAGGCTTGATCGCTACAAGCCGCTGATCGACGGGATGCTGCGGGCTGACCTGGACGCGCCGCCCAAGCAGCGGCATACCGCCCAGCGCATCTACGACCGTATGGTCGAGAGCCATAGGGCCGATGACATCTCGTATTCCATGGTCCGCGTCTATGTGAAGGACCGCCGCAAGGAGTTCCGTCGGCAGGCCGGGGTGGGCCCGGAGGCGATGTTCGTGCCGCAGACCCATCTGCCGGGGGCGGAGGCGGAGGTCGACTTCGGCGAGGTCCATGTGGTGCTCGCGGGCAAGATGATCAGGGTTTATCTGTTCTCGCTGCGGCTGTCCTACTCCGGCAAGGCGGTGCACCGGGTGTTCGCCTCGTGCGGCCAGGAGGCGTTCTTCGAAGGGCATGTGCACGCCTTTCGGGTGCTGGGAGGAATACCCCGCGGCCGGATCCGCTACGACAACCTGCGGGCCGCGGTCGAGCGGGTGCTGGGGCTGGGCCGGGCGAGGGTGGAGAACGACCGCTGGACGGCCTTCCGCTCGCACTGGGGCATCGATGCCTTCTACTGCCGTCCCGGCATCGAGGGTGCCCATGAGAAGGGCGGTGTCGAGGGGCAGATCGGCTACTGCCGCCGCAACCACTTCGTCCCCGTCCCTTCTCTGAACTTTGCTGCGTGTGATTCGCGCGTGGTTCGGCGGAGCGCGATTGATGGCGTGAGTGGACCGATCCGGAGGCGGCTCCCACGCTTGATGCTCGCACCAGCGCCGGACTAGGTTGGCGGTCGGCAATGGACGATCAAGCGGGGCAGGACGCATGGCCGGGTTGGATGATCTCGTGGAGTTGTTCGGCCCGCCTCCGGCTCGTGAATCGTCTCCGGGGGACTGGGCTGAGGTCGAGGACTACGTCGGCTCAGCGCTGCCCCGCGACTTCAAGGCGTTTCTGGACGCCTATGGCACGGGCGTGATCTGCGGCGAGCTGGTCGTCTTTCATCCGCAAGGTTCCAGTCCGCTGCTTGCAAGGATGCGGAAGATCCACGAGTCGTTCGGCCAGTCGTGGCGACGTGACTCGGACGAGTATCCGTTCCGATTCCATCCCGACCCGGGCGGCCTCGTCTCCTGGGGATATGACTATTCGGGCGACGAGCACTTCTTCTGGCCGTGCGCACCGAAGCCGGACCGCTGGAAGGTCGTCACCAACGTCAACGGAGCCAGCCCCGAGGTCTTCGACGGATCGTTCACCGACTTCGTTCTCTCGTTCGTCAAGCGTTTGCGCGACGTGGATCCGCATCACGGCATCGATCCGGATGCCTTGGAGTTCCTTGAGCAGGAGGATCTCTACGAACTGGCGGCGCTCGGTGAGATCGGTCCGGTCAACCCGAGCTTCGAGCCGT
The DNA here is from genome assembly GCF_020181035.1 of Streptomyces sp. CoH27. GTDB lineage: Bacteria > Actinomycetota > Actinomycetes > Streptomycetales > Streptomycetaceae > Streptomyces > Streptomyces camelliae. The sequence goes on along the minus strand of NZ_JAIQYY010000075.1, from coordinate 6,416 downwards.
TCTGATCTGCCTCGCGGTCTGTCGCGCTGGCCGAGCGACGGAAAGCTTCATTGGTTCGTCGTGGTCTGCTGTGAGTCATCGGGCTCTCCGGGAGCGCGTTCGGTGGTGGCGTGACGTCCTGCGATGTCGCGGGAGGCGGGCATACCGAGGTTGACGGCGGTGCGGCGGGCGATGAGGTTGTCGCGGATGTCCACCAGTCGCCGCCGTTGGGCCGGGTCGGCTCGCAGGAGCGGGCATCGGATGCCCCGTTGACTGAACGAAGCGTGGTGATTGTGCAGTTCAGGGCACGGATCCGGGTGTCGCGCAGTACGGTCTGCGGTCGTGACGGACGATCGTGTGCCCGAGCGGGATCTGTCGAGGTTGGCCGTTCCTCGGTGGGGTCGGCTGGTGGAGACCGGCGACCGGTACGAGCCCTACCGGCTCGTCGACGCCGACGGTGCGGCCGTGGTGCCGGTTGCGGTGTTCTTCCAGGAGCTGCTCGCAGCCGGGAAGGCGGCGGCGACGTCCGCTCCTATGGGATGGACCTGTTGCGGTGGTGGCGGTTCCTGGGTTGACCACGTCATTTCGGGAGCCACCCAAACGCGAACGACCAGTCGCCGGCCACAACTTCACCCCAGGGACATCCGACACCCTCGGACATCACTGCGGATGGACGAGGGACCTTCCGCGTCACGGGCAAAGCCGACGCCTGCGGTGGGGGCGGCGAAGTAGCTCGGAACCTCGACGGACGCCGAGGTTCCGCCGCACTCGGCTGCTGCTCCGGTAATCCACCTGCCATATCAGGCGGATTACCCTTTGCTGATGCGTCAGCGAACGCACCTTTGGGCCCGGCGGCCCGCAGGCGTCACTTCACGAGTTGCGGGTAAAGGGTCTCGATGCCCGCGGCCAGCCCCGCCTTGACACGCCGGGACAGGTCGTCGGCGAGCACCTCGTACGCTCCGGACTCGACGCCGTCGATGGCGAGCGCGGCGACGTCCCTCGGGCTGGACTTCGCCGCGTCGACGCCTGCTGCCATGTCGGTGTCGACGTAACCGACGTGCAGACCCGTCACATCGATACCGCGCGGGCCGCGGTGATCTGGGTCAGGGTCATGCGGGAGGAGACGGGGATGCCGAGGTAGCGGGCGAATTCAAGCGCGAGGGCTTTGGCGGTGGCGCCGGGCGGGACCAGGAGGTAGGCGACGGGGACCTGGTTGGCGGCGGGGCCGCCTCGGGCCTGTTCGGCCAGGTGGCAGGTGCGGCCGACTTCCAGGAGGGTGGTGGTCTTTCCGGTGGTGGGCGGCCCGGTGACGATGAGTGAGGGCCGGGCGGTGGCCTGCTGGTGGCGCCCGAGCGCCATCAGGGTGCGTGCTTCCAGGGAGGTCTGGACGATGGCGGGGGTGCGGACGGTCACGAAGCGGGAGTGGTAGGCCAGGCGCTGCTCGGCGGTGCGCGGCGAGTCTCCGGGCTTGGGCGGTTGGGGGGGGCGGGGTCGGCCACGAAGCGCTCGAACAGCTCCCAGGTGGTGGGGGAGGCGTCCTGCCCGGGCCCCGGTGCGGCAGTGGGGGCATCGGTCACCACAGCTCGGCCTCCTTGCGCGCGTCGTACAGCCCGAATCCGCTACTGCCCCGGGGCCAGGGGTCTTGACCGTCCAGTTCTTCGTCGTCCTCGTCTGCGCTGAGGTCGTCCAGGCTGTCCGCGTCCTGTCCGCCGGCCAGTTCGGTCGTGCCGACCGGCTCGTTCCCCGGTACGCCGCCAGCGTTGTGCCGGACCCCCGGGGCTGAGGCCGGGGCTGGGGCCTGCGGGTCTGGGGCGCCGGGCAGCGCCCTGATGGGTGGGTCGACGCTGCCGGGGTTCGGGTCGGTCCCGGGGCGTGGCTGCCTGGCGGGGGCGGCCGGCTGGGCCGGAGCGTGGCCGCGGGGAGGGCGGCGGGTGCGTGGCGGGTGGCGAGGTGCTGTTCGCGGGCGGTGGCGCCTCCGATGCGGACCCGGTGCAGGAGGTCGTCGAGGGCCTGGGCGAGGTCGGCTTCGTGCTGGTCGCGGGTACCGCGGCGTTCGACGGTGGTCTTCAGACGATCTCGAGAGATGCGCGTCGAACGGAAGTCCCCCGATTGGGTGGTCGCGGGGCGCGTGGCGCAGGTCATCGGCCCCGGCCCGAGCCGAGACCGGTCCGCGAGTGTGTTAAGGGTGCGCTGGTAGTCCACCGACACCACCGACCAGGCCAGCCCTTCACACCGCACCGGCACCTGCGACTCGGCTTCGCCGCGCCGACTGCACGTCCGCATCTCGCGGATCCGCGGTGACCTCTGTGTCGGCGGTGTTGCCGCCCTCGGCCTCGGCGGCCTGGTTGCGGTCGGCCTCCTCCCGCAACCCGTCGACTCGAGGACGAGAGCGAGCTCGCGCTGTTCCAGCAGTGCGACAACCGACGGCATCCTCGACGTCCTGGGAGCGACGCCACGACAAGCCACCACTCCCACGGAGTCGCCTACGCCATACCTCACCAGTGAAAAAGCGGTCCCCGCCTGGCGCTGGAGGGCATGCCGGCCTCAACGGCGACGCCTGCGGCCGCTCCTGCGTCCGCTCGCGCAGCTCGGCGGCCACGGGTCCTGGGCATGCCCCGCGGGACGGCGGCGGTCGCCGGCAGTCACACCGCGGAACGCCTGTCTAGGAACACAGGGTCCCGGCGGTCTCGATGAACAGTTCCGCGATGGCCTTGGCTGACGGTGTCGGTGGATTGTCGCGCAGCCGGGTGAGCAGGATGCGGCGAACCGGGGCCGCGGGGCCCAGGTCGATGGTGGTGACGTCATCCCGCAGGCTGGTCAGGGCGAACCTGGGGGCGAGCGTGATGCCCAGGCCGACCGCCGCCATGGCCTGGGCCTCCTGGTAGTCGTGTGCCCGGTAGGCGATCTTCGGCTCGAAGCCGGCGGCACGGCAGCTACGGGTGAGCAGCTCGGCGACCGGGTGATCGCCCCGGACGATCCAGTTCTCCTCGGCCAGCTCCTCAAAACCGGCGGAGTGCCGGGCGGCGAGCGGGTGGCTGGTGGCGACGACCAGGCAGGTGGGGTCGTCCAGCAGATGGATGACATCGAGGTTGGTCTCGTCCAGGCGCCGCCACGGGTAGTCCCACATCAAGGACAGCTCGATCTCCCGGCTCTCCAGGATGTCCATCAGGCCGGCGTTGCGGTCGCTGTGCACGGCCAGCTCGACATGCGGGTACCGGGTGCGAAAGGCGCGCACGACGCGGGGCAGCAGGGATGCGGCGATGGTGGGGAAGGTGCCGATGTGCAGGGTCCCGCTGTGCAGGCCCGCGATGTCATCGAGGGATCGGCGTGCGGCCCGCAACTGGCGATCGATCCGTGCAGCATGCTCGGCCAGAGTGCGGCCGGCCTCGGTGAGCGTGACGCCCCGGGGGTGCCGCGCGATCAGCGGCTGCCCGGCCTCCGCTTCCAGCCTGCTGATCTGCTGGGACACCGCCGAGGGCGTATAGCTCAGGGCAATCGAGGCCGCCGTGATGGAGCCCCGGCGAGCCACCTCGGCCAGCACCAGCATGCGGCGTACGTCGAGGCTCATCCCAACCGCCTTAAGTATTCATGAAAGCAGCTTCAATTTCTTTCGATTGTACTGATGGCACTGCTGGCGCATCGTCGTACCGACCGGCGGGCGGGCCGCGCAGCCGTCGACCCGCTCACCGGGCCCTGGTGAAAGAGATCCATGCTGCGGTCGCGTACGCACACAGCCCCTGATCCGTACGCCCCAGCCCCGAAAGGATCTCCGATCCGGACATCTGCTATCCGAACCCATGGGAGTACACATGACCGAGCAGTGGGACGTCGTCGTGGTCGGCGGCGGGAACGCCGGCTTCAGCGCGGCTCAGTCCGCCCGACAGCAGGGAGCACAGGTGCTGCTGCTGGAGAAGGCCCCCCGCCAATGGGCCGGAGGCAACTCCTACTTCACTGCCGGGGCGATGCGCACCAGCCACGGCGGGCTCACCGACCTCACCTCGCTGGTCGAGCCACTTCCCGCGGACCGCGCAGGACGCGTCGACCTCGCCCCCTACACCGACGACGACTTTCTCGCCGACCTGACCCGGGTAACCCAGGGAAGGACCGACCCCGAACTCGCCCGGATCCTGGTCGGTGAATCCCGCGAGACGATGACCTGGCTGCGCAGCCTCGGCCTGCGATTCGAGCTTATGTTCCACCGGCAGGCTTACGAGGTGGACGGGCGCTACCGGTTCTGGGGCGGACTGGCCGTCGGCGTGGTCGGCGGGGGCAAAGGAATGATCGACCAGCACCTTGCCGCCGCCGATCGCAGCGGCATCGAAGTCCGCTTCGACAGCCCCGTCACCGGCCTGGCCACCGGACCCGACGGCTCCGTCCGCGGCGTGATGCTCGCCGACGGGCAGCGCATCGAGGCCGACGGCGTGGTACTCACCAGCGGCGGCTTCGAGGCCAACCCGCAGATGCGGGCCGGCTACCTGGGCGCGGGCTGGGACCTGGCCCTGGTGCGCGGAACCCCGCACAACACCGGCGAGGGCATCCGCATGGCCCTGGCGGCCGGCGCGCAACCCTACGGCCACTGGAGCGGCTGCCACGCGGTGGCCTGGGACAGCCAAGCCCGAGCGACCGGCGACCGGGAGCTGACCAACCAACTCACTCGCGGAGGCTACCCGTTCGGCATCGTAGTCAACGCCGAGGGCCGCCGGTTCGTCGACGAGGGAGCGGACTTCCGCAACTACACCTACGCCAAGTACGGTGCCGAGATCCTCAAGCAACCGGCAGGCGTCGCCTACCAGCTCTTCGACGCGAAGTCCGCGCCGCTGCTGCGCCCCGAGGAGTACGCCTCGGCGGGCATCACCAGGGTGGAGTCCGACACCGTGGAGGGCCTGGCCAAGGAACTCGGCATAGACGAGGGCCGGCTGGCGGAGACGGTTGAGCGGTTCAACGCTGCCGTTGTCCCCGGTCGCTTCGACCCGACGGTCAAGGACGGTTGCCGGACCGAGGGCATCACCCCTCCCAAGTCCAACTGGGCCCAGCCGCTGACCACTCCTCCGTACGTCGCCTTCCCGGTGACCTGCGGCATCACCTTCACCTTCGGCGGGCTGCGGATCGATGCCGACGCGCGCGTGCTGGACCTGAGTGGCCGCCCCGTCCCTGGGCTGTACGCGGCCGGCGAACTCGTCGGCGGGCTTTTCTGGTTCAACTACCCTGGTGGCTCCGGCCTCACCGCCGGTTCGGTGCTCGGCAGGCGCGCCGGGCGCTCAGCAGCCGCCGACACGCGTTGACGGCGCCCCAGCCGAGTGAGAGCTCACACGGCCATGGAGGACGCACCATAAGCGCGACGTCGTCGACTGGGCGAGGCAACACGGCCGAGCCGAGAAGATGTGTAGGTTCCAGGGAGCCGTGTCCTCCGGAGTTTGGGTGACCAGCGCCTTCACGGCTCGATTCCGCAGTGGTGTCGGCGGCGCAGTCCCGTCTTGGTGTCGTTTTCTTCAGTGGACGAGAAAGCCACCGGCCGTCCAGCGATGGCGGCTCTACTCGGTGGACTCCGGTCCGTATCGCAGCAACCGCCCGCAGAGCAGCACTGCGCAGGCCCCGACGGTCAGTAGCCCGCCGGCGAGGAAGGTGGGCGGCGCGGAGCATCCGCTCGAACGTGCCGTCCGCCGTCCACCGGCGAAAACGGGTGTGCAGCGTGGCTTACGGCCCGTACCGCTCGGGCACGTCCCGCCAGGCCGTGCCTATACGGAACTTCCACACGATCCCGTTGAGGACCCTGCGGTCGTCCAGCCGCTTGCGCCCACGCGACGACACGGGCAGCAACGACAGGACGAACTCCCATTCGGCCTTCTCGCACTTCCCAATCGGCGGCCGAGTCGTCGTAGGGAGACAGGCGGCCAAGCAATCTGAGCCACAAGCGGCAGCCCACTACAAGCCACACCCGCTTCCCCTGGGGGCCCCACCTTACGAACGGGAGGACCAACCCGGAGAAAACGTAGAGCCTACTACCTCGCCTACGCGCCCCTTCAGGTCACCGTCCAGGATCTGGTGCGGGTCGCCGGGGCGCGCTGGGCGATCGAGGAGTGCTTCCAGGCCGCGAAGAACGAGTGCGGCCTGGATCAGTATGAGGTCCGCCGCTACGTGGGCTGGTATCGGCACATCACTCTGGCCATGCTCGCTCACGCTTTCCTGGCGGCTACGGCACACCAGCCCTGGGAAAAGGGGGCGGAACAGGTGAGACACCCGGGGCCATCGGGCTCACAGTGGCGGAGATTCGGCGGCTCCTGGCAGCTTGTCGTGCCCGGCCGCCGCACCTGAGCGGACACCGCGGACGACACCACGCGCTGAGCTGGTCGAACTGGCGCCGCCGACGCCAAGCAGTCGCCCGCCGCTGTCACTACCTGCGGCGTTGTCGCACGATCGAGGGGCGGTCTCCGTGAGAC
>NZ_JAIQYY010000074.1:7832-11430 GCF_020181035.1 Streptomyces sp. CoH27 | reverse complement strand
GCCATGGTGCTGGTGGATCTCCTTCGCCAGGATCGTAACCCTGGCATCAGGGACTCCACGAAACGGGGTGCAGCTCACCGGTTACCTCGAAGGCTGGCTGCCCGACGGCTCCCACACGCTCTACTGACCCACACCTGGACACTCGCCGTCCATGGCCCTCGGCACTGGCCGGCTCGCCTGGTCACTATCGCCAGTCCCAGCGGGGCTCCTCCTGGACAGTCGACGCGGCTCACCTCAGCGGTCCCCGATCTCGCGCGTGCGCCGTCGGGATCCCCGTACCCAGCGATCCCGACGGCAGTCTCGACCGCAGGCCCGTCGGGCGGGCCTGCGGCGGGGTCACTTCCCCAGGAAGGCGAGGAGCGCGGTGTTGACCTCTTCCGCGTGGGTCCACAGCAGGCCGTGCGGGGCGCCCTCGATCTCCACGTAGTCGGCGGACGGGAGCGCCTTGTGGAAGGGGCGCGCGGTTCCCTCGACGGGAAGGATCCGGTCGCCCGTGCCGTGCAGGATCAGGGCCGGTACGTCGATGGCCGGGATGTCGGCCCGAAAGTCGGTGTACCAGGTCGACGGCGCCGCCGCGGCGGCGAAGAAGCCGCCACCCGCGGCGACGTTCCAACTGTTGCGCACGGCCTCCTCGCTGATCCGGGTGCCGAGGTTCTCGTCCAGGTTGTAGAAGTCCTTGTAGAAGTCCGTGTAGTACGCGTAGCGGTCCGCCTTCACGGCCGCGACGACGCCGTCGAAGAACTCCTTCGGAGCGACCCCGTCCGGGTTGTCGTCGCTCTTGAGCAGGCAGGGCTCAAGCGAGGCCAGGAAGGCGACCTTGGAAACCCGCGCCGAGCCGTAGGTGGACACGTAGCGGGCGACCTCTCCGGTGCCCATCGAGAAGCCGACCAGGACGGCGTCCTGCAGGTCGAGGGTCTCCATGACCGTGTTCAGGTCCGCTGCGAAGGTGTCGTAGTCGTACCCGGTCGTCGGCTGGCTGGACTGTCCGAAGCCGCGGCGGTCGTAGGTGATCACGCGGTATCCCGCGTCCAGCAGCACAGCGCTCTGCCGCTCCCAGGAGTGGCCGTCGAGCGGGAAGCCGTGGATGAGGACGACCGGCTGCCCGGTGCCGTGGTCCTCGTAGTAGAGGTCGATGGCGGTGGAGTTTTCCTGACCCACGGTGATGTACGGCAAGGTCTCGTTCCTTCGTCCGGAGTGACTGGCGCGCGCAGGACCACACTCCGTCTCGATGAGGGAGGGTGCTGCACGGACGGCATCGGCCCATCGGCTGCCGACGTCCGGGCATTCGTGGCATGCGCGGCACGGGATGTCAGCACAGTAGGGCGAACGTTCCTCCCCCTGTTGCCCGCGAGCGCACCGCTCGTTGCCTGGAAGCGCCAGGACGGAAACGTGTCCCGGCACGCTGCGGCGCAAGGCTCTTCGAAGGCGTCCCTCGCTAGTGCCGCAACAGGCAACGTTCGCCCCGTCGCGACGCCCTGCACGCTCCCCCAGAGGGGGTACCCCCACTCGCCGCACCGGCCGAAAGCCCAAGTACGTCCAGTACGAGGGCTTCCGGCCGGCACGCCGAGAGCACGCACCGGACGCCGCTCCTTGACGGGCAAACGTTGCCTGCCGCGGCACTAGCACCTCTCGCGGGCGCGGACGGACCACTGGTGATGCACCGACAGACAAGACGCCTCCGTCAGCCGGGCCTAACGTGCTGTCCACGCCTGCGGTCCATGCCAGCTCGGACGCCGTGAGCGCCGGTCCGACCCGGCGCTCGCTCCCGGCAAAGCAGCGAATCATCCTTGGATGGGAGAGCAGCGCGATGAGCAACGTAGAAGTGAATCCCGCCGCACCGCGCGGCGCTGCCGTGGAGGACGGTGATTCCGCGCCACAGGTCGACGTGCTGTCCGCGCGGGACGTCCCGTTGGGCGGCCCACGAGCCATGACGGTGCGGCGCACACTGCCGCAGCGGGCTCGGACGCTGATCGGTGCCTGGTGCTTTGTCGACCACTACGGACCCGACGACGTCGCCGACACCGGCGGTATGGACGTCGCTCCCCATCCGCACACCGGTTTGCAGACCGTGAGCTGGCTGTTCAGCGGGGAGATCGAGCACCGCGACAGCCTGGGCAGCCACGCGTTCGTACGGCCCGGTGAGCTGAACCTCATGACGGGCGGGTACGGCATCAGCCACTCGGAAGTCTCCACCGTCAGCACGGCAATCCTGCATGGTGTCCAGTTGTGGGTGGCTCTGCCCGAAGAGCACCGGCACACCGTCCGCAACTTCCGGCACTACGTACCGAACCCGGTCCGGATGGGCGGGGCGGAAATCAGAGTGTTCCTGGGATCCCTCGCCGGTGGCACCTCCCCAGTGTGGACCTTCACGCCCTTGCTCGGCGCCGAACTCGTCCTCGACCCGCGCTCCACGACCACACTCCCAGTGGATCCCAGCTTCGAGCACGGCCTGCTCGTCGACCAAGGGGACGTCCGCATGACCGGAACCCTCCTGCGCCCGGCGGAGCTGGGCTACCTCGGCACGGGATACGACACGCTGATGCTGACAAACGAGACGGACACCCTCGCTCGGGCGGTCCTGCTCGGCGGGACGCCCTTCGAGGAACAGATCGTCATGTGGTGGAACTTCATCGGCCGCAGCCACGAAGACATCGTCGAAGCCCGGCAAGCCTGGGAGAACGCATCCGGCCGCTTCGGCAGCGTCGACGGTTACGACGGCGACCGCCTTCCCGCGCCCGCCCTTCCGAATGCCACCATCGCACCGCGCAAGAACCCGACGCGCCACTGAAAGGCTCACGATGACACAGCCCGCCGCCGCTCCGACTGTCCAGCGAGTCGATGCCAAGCACCGGTACGAAATCCTCGTCGACGGCAGGACCGCCGGCCTTACCGCGTACCGCGACCATGGTGACCAGCGCGTTTTCTACCACACCGAAATCGATGACGCCTTCGCCGGGCAGGGCCTGGCCTCGCTCCTCGTCCAGCAGGCACTGACCGACGTACGTGCCTCCGGGAAACGCATCGTGCCGGTCTGCCCCTACGTGGCGAAGTTCCTCAAGAAGCACGACGAATTCGCCGACATAGCCGAGCCCGTGACCCCCGAGGTCCTGCGGTGGCTGGAGACCGTGCTGGCGCACTGACTTCCTGACCCTCATCTTCGGAGTGCCGGGCGAGGACGCCTCCACCGGCCGCGCCGAGGGAGGCTTCGGCCGCCGCAGGCGGCCCCCAAGCCATCGGCGGTACGAGTTCTGCGGCCTATCTCTGGTTGAGATGACTGACATCCCAAACCATCGCCTCAGATGAGGAAGCACCGGGGGCAGATCGACGCTTCTGCCTGCGTGACGGCATCGAGGAAGCTGCCGGCCATCCCACAGCACTTCCGCCCGTGCCGGTCTCCCGGCTCGCCCCTCAAGAAGGTGCACATGTCCGCCTCATCCGAACTCCGGGCCTCGCGCCGGCCCGCAACGGCCCCGCACGGCGTGCCGGGGTGGCTGGTCGCACTCCTGGCCGTCGCCTCCGGTATGACGGTCGCCAACCTCTACTACGCCCAGCCCCTGCTGTCCTCGCTGAGCAGCGTCTTCCACACCGGCACGGCCAT
>NZ_JAIQYY010000074.1:3103-7664 GCF_020181035.1 Streptomyces sp. CoH27 | reverse complement strand
CCGCACGCTGAGCAGTCTGGTCTCGGACCTCGCCGGCTGGCGTGTCGTCTTCCTCGGCTCCGCCGCCCTGATGGCCGTCCTGGCCGTAGCATTGCGCGCGGCCCTGCCGCAGCACGCGCCGACCACGACCATCCCCTACCACCACGTGCTGCGCTCCACCCTCCGGCTGGTGCGCACGCACCCGGCACTCCTGCGCCGCGGTCTCTACCAGGCGGCGATGTTCGGCGCCTTCAGTGCCTTCTGGACCACGGTCTCCTTCGTCCTGACCGGCCCCCGCTTCCACTACTCCCCCGTCGGGGTCGGCGTGTTCGCCCTCGTCGGCGCGGCCGGAGCGGCCATCGCCCCGTTCGCCGGGCACTGGGCCGACCGTGGGCTCGTACGCCCCATGACCGGCATCGCCTTCGTGGTCGCCGCCCTGGCCTTCGCCCTCGCCGGGTTCGGCGGAGATAGCGTCGTACTGATCGCTCTGGCCGCGATCCTCATCGACATGGCCGTACAGACCACCCTGATCCTCGGCCAGCACACCGTCTACCAGCTCGACCCCACCGCCCGAGCCCGCCTCAACAGCGCCTTCATCGCCATGTTCTTCGTCGGCGGCGCGGTCGGATCGCAACTCGGCTCCGTCGTCTATCACTCCGGAGGCTGGACCGCCCTGACGGTCCTCGGCGCCGCCCTCCCCTTCTTGGCTCTCCTCTACTGGGCCACAGAGCGCCGACAGCGAGCGGCGGCGAAGCCGGGTACCGCAAGCCTGTAAGGTCGGCCGACCCCGGGGAAGCCACCCTGGCGGCCAGGCTTAAGATGCAGGTGAGAGGCATCTCGTCTGGCGGACGGTTGCTGTTTCCCGGGCGAAGGGACATGGCACGCTGGGGCAGCACTCACCTGGTTCCACACGTTCCGTCTCCTCCCAGCCACGCACTCGTACGAGGACCCCGCTTGGACCGTTTTCAGCAGCCGTTCCCCACTGACGGACCCGGTGGTGTACAGCCGCCCATACGGGGCCGGGAAGAGGAGCTGGACTTCATCGGCGGGCGGTTCGACGCGCTGGCTCAGGGCCGCGGCGGCATCGTGTGCGTCGAAGGTGCGCCCGGCAGCGGCAAGAGCCGTTTCCTGGCGGAGGCGCAGGCCGTCGCGGTGCGCCGTGGGCTGAGGGTGTTCCGGGGAGGCGCGGATCCCGACGGCCAGTTCGTTCCGCTGGGCCCGCTGCTGGACGGTCTGCTGACGGGCCCCGAGCCGTTGTTCGACATGGACAAGCTGCGTGACCTCGCGGCGGCGCCCGAGCAGCGGTTCTGGCTGTTGCAGGAGCTGCAGGACCGGCTGGAACAGGCGGCACTCAACACGTCACTGGTCATCGTCCTCGACGACGTCCAGTGGCTGGACGACGTGACACTTCTCGCCCTGCGCACGCTCTCGGCCCGCCTGTCCTCCCACGCGATCCTGTGGCTGGTTGCCGTCCGCAGCGGCACGAGGACACCCGGCGTGCGCACGACGTTGGACCGGCTGGATCAGGCCGGTGCCCATCGGCTCCGGCTCGGACCGCTGGCCGACACCGCGGTCGCCCAGATCACCGAGGACGTACTGGGAGCGCCCCCGGATCCGGCGACGCTGAGCGCCGCCCGCCGGGCGGAGGGCGTGCCGCTGCTCCTGGTAGAGCTGCTCCGCGGCATGCGCGACGAGCACTCGGTGATCGTCGCGCACGACGTGGCGCGTCTGACGGGCGGACACCTTCCCGAACGTTTCCAGACCTCCGTACGCCAGCGTCTCGACCAGCTCTCCGAACCGACCCGGGAGATGGTGCAGACCGCGTCCGCCGTCGGCCGCACGGTCACCGTCGACCTCCTGGCAGAGCTGCTCGACAAGCCGACGGCGACGCTGATCGCACCGGTGGAGGAGGCCCTCGACTCCCATCTGCTCGTCGAACGGAACGACCGGCTGCTGTTCCGCCACGACCTGATCCGCGAGGCCGTCGAGGGCAGCCTGCCCGTGTCCGTACGCCGGGCTCTGCGGTGCCATGCCGCCGACGTCCTGCTGGCGCGCGGGGCACCGGTCACCGAGGCGGCCGCCCTCCTCCTGGACAGTGCGCAGCCGGGTGACCGCAGGGCCGTGGAGCTGCTGAGAGCCGCCGCGGCGGAACTCGCGACGTCCGCGCCGTCGTCAGCGGTGGAACTCAGCCGCCAGGCGCTGGAACTCACCGCCGAGCAAGCCCCCGAGCAGCCGGCGATCATCGCCGAGACGATGCTGCTGCTCTGGCAGGCCGGACAGCCGGCGGAGGCTCAGGGGCTTGCCGCCACGGCCCCGCCTGGCAGCATGGAACCGGAGGACGAAGCGCGGGTGCGGCTCGGCCTGGCGCGGGTGTCCGGCCAGTACGACTTCACGGAGGCGGCTCGGCAGGCCGAGGCCGGGGCCGCTCTTCCCGGTATCCCGGCCTCGCTGCGGGCCCAGCTGCTTGCGCTGCGGTCCCTCGACCTGTCGATGGTGGGGGACTTCGAGGCGACCGCCGACGCCGTGTGCGATGCTCTTCAGGCCGCGGCGCAGGCTCAGGACAAGGCCGCCGAGGCCACCGCGGTCGCCGTCGACTCGGTCGTGCAGTTCTACCGGATGGACTGGACTGCCGCGTTCGAGTGTGCGGACCGGGCTTCGGCCCTGGCGACCGAAGTGGGGTTCGCCCATTCGCTGTGGGTGCCGGAGGCTCTGTGGACGGCGTTCCTGCTGAACGCGGCCGGCCGCTCGGTCGAGGCGCTCGCCGAGTCCGAGGCCGGTGTACGCGAGACCCAGCGGCAGGGCCAGGCCGCGGCCATGGGCCTGTGGATCATGAACAGGTCCCGGGTGCTGCTGGACGCGGGCCGGCTGGAGGATGCGCGGGCCGAGGCCGAGGCCGCGTCCGCGATGGCCGACGAACTGGGCATGGGCAACTTCGCCGACGCCACCCTCCTGTACACGCTGGTACGCGTCGCCCTGCACACGAACGATCTGAAGGCGGCGAGTGCGTACGCGGCCGACGTGAAGCGGATGCTGAACGACCCGGCAGTCCTCGTGCGCAACGTCGGCTCCTGGCTGCTGGCGCTGGTAGCGGACGCCGAGGACGATCCTGGCCGGGCCATGACGCTGCTCGACGAATCCTTCGGGACGTTCGACCTGGAGGGCCCTTCCCTGGCCAGTCCGGACGATCCGGCCGACGCAGCCGTCTTCGTCCGCATGGCCTTGCGGGCCGGCGCGCTGGAACGTGCCGCGGCCGCGGTCGCCGTGGCGGAGCGGCGGGCAGCCCTCAACCCGCAGTTCCCGATCCTGGCAGCGGCAGCCGCGCATGCCCGGGGGCTGCTCGACAACGACCTCGTTCTCCTCCTGCGTTCCGTCGAGTTGTACGAGGGCATCCCTCGGCTGATTCCACGGGCCTCAGCGCTCGAGGACACCGGGCGCAAGCTGGCCGCACGGCGCGTCGTCTACGCCGTGCCTCACCTCGACCAGGCACTCGACCTCTACACCCAGGCCGGGGCCGAGCGGGACGCCGCACGCGTCCGCCGTCGCCTGCGGGCCTTGGGGTCGCCTCGGCGCCGTTCGACGTCCAAGGGGTCCGTCACGGTGTGGCCGGAGCTGACCGCCTCGGAGGTTGCGGTGATCCGGTTGGTGGCGGAAGGCCTGACGAACCGGCAGGCCGCGGAGCGTCTCGCGATCTCACCGCACACCGTGAGCTCGCACCTGCGGCACGCGTTCACCAAGCTCGGCATCACCTCCCGGGTCGAACTCGCCCGCCTGGTGGACGCACGCGAACACACAGAGTGACTGGTTCGTATCCCACGCCCTCCCTCACGAGCGGCCGGACTCGTGTGATGCGCGGGTCCACGGTCCATCGGCAGAATCGCCACCTCGGGGAAGGGATCTGCTGCGGACGGGTGCGGTCACTCGTCGGCATGGGCTGAGCCCGGCTCCGGCAGGCGAGTGCGGGTCGGAAGGGGCGTACGTGGTGGGGTCAGGCGGGTTGCTGACCCGTAGCGGTCTGCGCGGCCGAGAGGCCGAACTCGAAGAACTTCACACACTGATCGCCTCGGTGGCCCGCACCGGAAGCGGCGCCTTGGCCCTGCTCCAGGGGGAACCGGGCATCGGTAAGACCACGCTGCTCGTCGAGGCCGTCGCCATGGCCAGGACAGCGGGATTCTCCGTCGGCCTCGGCAAGGCCGATGAGCTGCATCACATTGTGCCCCTCTCGTCGTTGGCGGCCTGCGTCCTGCACGGCGATCAGCCGCTGCTGTCCGGCGACGCCTTCGCCGATCTCGCGCGGAATCAGGATCAGCGGATCTGGCTGGTGGAGCGGCTCGCCGAGGCGATCGAAGCCAGAGCCGGCAGTGTGCCGGTGCTGATCGCCCTGGACGACGTGCAGTGGGCCGACCCGCTCAGCCGGTTCGCCCTGAAGCAGCTTCCGGCACGCCTGCGCACCTCGCCGGTCCTGTGGATGCTGGCCGGCCGACCGGACCCCGCCGGGCCGGCGGAAGAGATCGTTGCAGCCGCGTCCGACCGGATTCCGGCGGTCACTGTGCCCTTGGGGCCGCTGTCCGGCACGGCCATCCGT
>NZ_JAIQYY010000074.1:0-2915 GCF_020181035.1 Streptomyces sp. CoH27 | reverse complement strand
CGCGCCGGGCTCCTGGACGACGACGGCGACGATCTGGTCTTCCGGCACGATCTGCTGCGCCAGGCCGTCTACGTCGACGTCCCGCCGTCCGCCCGGAAGGTCCTGCACCGGGAGGCTGCCGGCCACCTCGTCTCCGTGGGCCGCCGGCCGATCGACGCGGTGCCGCACATCCTCAGGGGTGCCCTGCCCGGAGACGAGGAGGCCGTGGCGCTGCTGCGGCGAGCTGCTGAGGATGTGCTGCCGGTCACGCCGGGGCTCGCGGCCGACCTGATGACGCATGCTCTGGAACTGGTGCCGTCCGCGCGGCCGCTGAGGTTCGATGTGGGTGAGCAGGCGATCCTCTTCCTGACCCGGGCCGGCAGGAGTCAAGAAGCCCTGTCGACCGGAGACCGGCTGCTGGCCTGCCGACCGTCGCTGGAGGTGTTCAGCCGGCTGCAGGCCGCTCTCGGCGGGACGCTGTGGAGCTTGGATCTCGCCGAGGAGCTGCGCCGCCGGGCCGAATCGGCCCTCGCCGTCGAAGGCGGCGCCCCGGAGGCCGGGGCGAGGCTTGCCGCCCTGCGGGCGCTGGCTCTGTCCCGGGGGCATGATCTTGTCGCGGCGCGTGAGGCCGGCGAGACGGCGCTGCGTGCCGCCACCGCGATCGGTGACCGGGAGGCGCACGTCCTGGCCCTGTCCGGGCTCGGCGAGATCGCGCAGAACGCGGGTGACAACGCGGTCGCGCTGGAGCGCTTCGCCGCGCTCAGCGCCATCGATTCCGCTTTCCTTCCGGAAGAGATCGTCGCGCACCTGCACGTGGACGACTTCGCGTCCAGCGCACGGCTGCTCCTGCAAGCAGCGGACAACGCCGGGTCGATGCGTCAGGCGATGCTGCTGTGGGCACAGGGCCAGCACGATCTGGGGCTCGGCCGACTCGATGACGCCGACGCCGACTTCGTGACCATGGAACGCCTGGAAGACGACGTACAGGTACCCGTCCAGCAGGTGAACGCTCGTGTGATCCGCTCCCGGACCGCCCTGCTGCGCGGCGACCGGGAAGCGGCGCGGGAGCACCTGGCCGCGGCGCAGGAAAGACTGGCGGTCAAACCGAACCCGGGCAACACGGCCGCGGTGCGCTTCCTGGAGGCGGTCCACGCAGAGGCCGACGGGGACATCGGGCTTGCAGTCGACAAGATCCGACAAGTACAGCAAGAAGGTTTCTTCATGCGCTGGCGGCTGTTGCGCGACTGGGTCGACTCCGCGATACGCATGGCCCTGCGCGGCGCGGAGCACGAGCTCGCCGAGGACCTGGCAGCACAGGCCCAGACCCACGCCGAACGCAACCCCGCCGTGCCGACCGCCACGGGCATCGCGGCACAGGCCCTCGGGCTCGTGAAAAACGATCTCGCCATGCTCGAACACTCCGTAGCACTTCTCAAGGCAAGTCCTCGCCCGCTGGTCCGGGCCGCCGCCTACGCCGATCTCGGACAGGCGTTCCTCGCAGCGGGCCGGAGACCTCAGGCGGTGGCCGCCCTGACTCAGGCCCATGGCATGTTCGCCGAGTCAGGCGCCCACGCCGTAGCGGCCCGCCTGCGGCGTGACCTGGACGGTGCGGGGGCCGGCAGCGGCAGGGCAGTGACCAAGCAACGCCCCGTCCAGGGATGGGGCGCCCTCACGGCCTCGGAGAAGAAGGTCGCGCGCCTGATCGCCGAGGGCCACACCAACCGGTCGGCCGCCGACCTGCTCGTCGTCTCCCCGCACACGGTCAACACACACCTGACTTCCGCCTTCCGCAAGCTGGTGGTGAACTCCCGGGTCCAGCTCGCCAACCTGGTCATGGCCTTGCCCGACACTGAGCGGACCTGTGGATGATTGGTACGTTCACGCGATGCCTCTCCGTGCCTGAACCCACTTGGCTGGGACGGCGAACTCAATCGGAGGGCACCGCCATGCCACCTATCCCCCCACCGCCCACCATCGTGCTTGTGCACGGGGCGTTCACCGATGCCTCATCCTGGGCCGGGGTCATCAGCCTCCTTCACACGGCCGGTTCGACCGTGCGCGCCCCGGCGAACCCGCTGCGCGGCCTGACCCATGACGCTGCCTACATCAAAAAAGTTGTGCATGACATCGATGTCCCTGTCGTCCTGGTCGGCCATGGCTACGGCGGCGCGGTCATCACGCAGGCCGCCACCGACGCCGACAACGTCGTGGCGTTGTGCTACGTCGCAGCGTTCGGCCTCGACACCGGCGAGTGCGTCCTGGACATCACGCACCGCTTCGCCCCCGCGCCGGGGGCCGACGCGATCGTCACCGCCGACCTTCCGGCGCAGCTTCCCGGCGGCCCGGACCGCGAGCTCTACATCAGCAAGGAACGGTTCCCGCAGGTGTACGCCGCCGACCTGCCGCCCCACGTGATGAATGTGATGTCCGTGGCGCAACGCCCGATCGCCCAGCGCGCGCTGACCTCCAGATCTGGCCCGCCGGCATGGGCCTCCAAGCCGTCCTGGTACGCCATCGCGACCGCCGACCGGATGCTCAACCCCACCGCTCAGCGCTTCATGGCACAGCGCATGGCGGCCACCGAATACCTGCTGAACGGCTCGCACGCAGTGGTGCTGTCGCAGCCCGCCGCCGTCGTGGCGATGATCCGGGAAGCCGCCGAACAGGGCACCGGTCGCGGCGACGGCGAAGAGCTTGGACAGCCCTTCTGAGCAGGGGAAAAAGGTGATCACACGTCTTCGCGCAGAGCCCTATGGCATGCATCGGAACGGAAGGTGCCGGTATGGGCCATCTTGCGGGCACCCACCGGAATCCGAATTCGGCCACCCCTGCGACACTTATCCGGCCACAGACGTCCCTCGGTAAAGGCACCAGCATGATCTCACCGGCCAGACCGCCTGCGCGTCGGATCGCCGCTCTCTTGACCGGAACCATTG
>NZ_JAIQYY010000073.1:4170-12923 GCF_020181035.1 Streptomyces sp. CoH27 | reverse complement strand
GTCGCCGTCAACACCGCCCTCGTCCTCATCACCGCCCTCACCAGCGCCCTCTTCCTGCGCACCCCCACCACCAAGTAGGCGACGACCACCAGGGCGGGGAGGCGACTTCCAGGCCTCCCCGCCCCCGGCCAAGGACAACCGATGGACCTTCAGCTCAAGGGACGGGTCTACCTCGTCACCGGTGCCTCCTCCGGGATCGGCCTCGCCACCGCCCGCGTTCTCGCGGCGGAGGGGGCACAGGTGGTGGGCGTGGCCCGGAACACCGAGCCCCTGCACGACACCGACCCGGACATCGTCGCCCACCAGGGCGACCTCACCCGACCGCACACCGCGAACGAGGCGGTGCGCCGGACCCTCGACCTCTTCGGCCGCCTCGACGGCCTGGTCAACAACGCCGGAGCGCTGCGGTCGCGCACGAGCTTCCTGGCGGTCACCGACGCCGACTGGCACGAGACCTTCGAGCTGAACATCCACGCGGCGGTCCGCGTCACCCGGGCCGCGCTCCCGCACCTGATCGACAGCGGAAACGGCAGCCTGGTCCATGTGGCGAGCGAGGCGGCCCGCTACCCGGACCCCTCCATCGTCGACTACGCCGCGTCCAAGGCGACCTTGCTGTCGCTGTCCAAGTCCCTCGCCGCCGAGTACGGCGGTCAGGGCGTGCGGTCCAACATCGTCTCCCCGGGACCCACCCGCACCGCCCTGTTCGACGCTCCGGGGGGCTTCGCCGAGCAACTGGCGCAGCGCCTGCGGATGACACCCGACGAGGCGGTCGACCACTTCGTCCGCGAGGAACGCCGGCTGCCGAGCGGGCGCATCGGAACGCCGCAGGACGTCGCCACCGTCATCGCCTACCTGCTGTCGCCGCTCGCCTCCCAGATCACGGGAGCGGAATGGGCCGTCGACGGCGGCGCCCTGCGGCAGATCTGACCATGGCCGCCACCCCGACGGCGACGCCCCCGACGCGCGCGCAGGCCTTCGAGGCGGAGGCCCTGCCGTACCGCTCCGACCTCCTCGCCGCGGCCAGGCGCCTGGTCCGCTCGCCCGCCGACGCCGAAGACCTCCTGCAGGAGACCTACTTGAAGGCGTTCCGTTCCTTCCACCAGTACCGGCTCGGCACCAACATCCGTGCCTGGCTGTACCGGATCCTGATCACCACGTTCATCAACGACCACCGCCGCGGCCAGGCCCGGCCGCGCACCGCGGAGCTCTTCGACGAGGACCTGCACGCCCGCCCGGCGCAGTATCCGGCGTCCTGCCGGCTGGCGTCGGCGGAGGAGCAGTACCTGGCAGAGCTCGCGCATCCCGACATCGGCCGGGCGCTGCGGGCGCTCCCCCAGGAGTACGCGGCGGCGCTGCGCCTGGCGGACATCGAGGGTCTCTCCTACCAGGAGATCGCACAGATCCTCGGGGTCGCCACCGGCACGGTGGGTTCGCGGGTGCACCGCGGACGCCGCCGTATGCGGGAGCTGATCCCCCACATGGACCCCCGCCATACGAACGCCACCCCACCCACGCATGCGAAGGAGCCCATGACATGACCGGAATCGACAGGCGCAGCCTCCTCGGCCGCGGTGCCGCCGTCGCCGGAGGCGCGGCCGTGACCACCGGCCTGCTGGCCGCCAACGCCCGTGCGGCGACCGGAAAGACCGGCGCCGAGGCCGGGGCCGGAACGGCCGGCGCCGAGATCGGCAGCACGGTGACGCGCGGGGACTCCCGCTATCCCACCCTCATGACGGGCAACAACCAGCGGTTCGTCGCCACTCCGGACTACGTGAAGATGATCCGCTCCTCGACCGACGCCGAGCGGGCCCTGGCGAAGGCGGTGCAGGAGGGGAAGAGAATATCCGTGCGCAGCGGCGGTCACTGCTTCGCCGACTTCACCTCCAACCCGGAGGTCGAGGTGATCCTGGACTTCTCGGAGATGACCGAGGTCGGCTACGACCCTCGGATGCGCGCCTTCTTCGTCGAGCCCGGCGCACGGCTGCTCAACGTCTACGAGGCCCTGTTCAAGGGGTGGGGCGTCACGGTGCCGGGCGGCATCTGCTACAGCGTCGGGGCCGGCGGACACATCGCCGGCGGCGGGTACGGCCTGCTCTCCCGGGCCCACGGCCTCGTCGTCGACCATCTGTACGCCGTCGAGGTGGTGGTCGTCGACGCGGCCGGCCGGACCCGTACGGTCACCGCGGCCCGGGAGGCCGACGACCCGAACCGGGACCTGTGGTGGGCGCACACCGGAGGCGGCGGCGGCAACTTCGGGCTGGTCACCCGGTACTGGTTCCGCTCGCCCGACGCCCGGGGCAGCCGGCCGTCGGACCAGCTGGTGAAGGCGCCGGCGACGGTACTGGTCAGCGCCGTCGACATCCCCTGGGACGGCCTCGACGAGAAGTCGTTCAAGCGGCTGGTGAAGAACTTCGGTGCCTGGCACGAGACGCACAGCGCCCCGGACAGCCCGTACCGGCACCTCAGCAGCCTGTTCAACGTGTCCGCCAAGGCGCACGGCAGCCTGGGGATGTTCACCCAGATCGACGCCTCCGTACCCGGCGCACGCGACATGCTCGACTCGTACATGGCGGCGATCACCAGTGGCACCGGGGTCACCGTGCGCTCACTGGACCGCGGCAACGGCGAACTGCCGGCCATGCCGGGACTGCACCGGCCCAGGGAGCTCCCCTGGCTGCAGGCAACCAGGCTGGTCGGCACCGACAACCCGACGATCACCAACCCCACCTCGCGCGGCGGGCACAAGTCGGCCTACATGCGCCGGAACTTCACCGACGCACAGCTGACGGCGCTGTACACATACATGACGCGCCCCGACTTCACCAATCCCGACACCATGCTGGTGCTGTTCTCGTTCGGCGGCCAGGTCAACGCCGTGCCGGAGGACGCCACCGCCAACGCCCAGCGGGCCTCCGTCTTCAAGATGTGCTTCCAGACCTTCTGGAGCGACCCGGCCGAGGACGAGTTCTATCTGGGGTGGCTCCGGGGCCTCTACGGGGAATTCTTCGCGGCCAGCAACGGCGTACCGGAAATCAATGACGCGACGGACGGCTGCTACATCAACTATCCGGACCGCGACATGACCGATCCGCGCTACAACCGGTCCGGAACCCCGTGGACCACGCTGTACTACAAGGGGAACTATCCGCGGTTGCAGCAGGTGAAGCGCCGTTACGACCCCAGCAATGTGTTCCGGCACTCCATGTCCATTACTCCTGCCCGGAGTTGATTCCACGCCCGACCGATCCGACCCGGCCGGCCCTGCTCTGCGGAGCGGGGCCGGTTTTTTTGTGCGCTCGCGTGCAACTGGGAAATTGCTCGCGTTGACCCCGTGATACCGAAATGCGACTCTCTTTCCGTCAGCACATCGCCTCCCGGAAAAGGGAATTGACGGCGACTATGGATTGGACGGGGAGAAAGAAAATGCGAACTGTTTCCGTGGTCATAGGGACGAGGCCGGAGGCCATCAAGATGGCCCCCGTGATCAAGGCGCTGCAGGCGCATCCGGACCTCGACCCCGTGGTCATCTCGACCGGGCAGCACCGGCAGATGCTGGACGAGACCCTCGACGCCTTCGGTCTGGCGGCCGACATCGACCTGCAGGTGATGGCTCCGCAGCAGACGCTGTCCCAGGTGACGGCCCGGATCCTGAACGGCCTGGAGGACCGGCTCCCCGGCCTCGGCGCCGACGCCCTGCTCGTGCACGGCGACACGGCCACCACACTCGCCGGCGCCCTCGCCGGCTTCCACCACGGTGTGCCGGTCGTCCACGTCGAGGCGGGCCTGCGCAGCGGCGAACTGTCCTCGCCCTTCCCCGAGGAGGGCAACCGGCGCCTGGTCGGCCAGGTCTCCGCGCTCCACCTGGCGCCGACCCCGGCCAACCGCACCAACCTGCTGTGCGAGGGCATCCCCGACGAGACGATCGTCGTCACGGGCAACACCGTCATCGACGCCCTGCGCTGGGCCGGCGACCACGCCACCGAGTACGGCCATCCCGCCCTGCGGGACCTCGACGACGACCCCCGCCGTGTCGTGCTCGCCTCCGCCCACCGCCGCGACGCCTGGCCCCAACTCGCCGACATCGCCGCCGCGTTCCGCCGGATCGCCGACGAGCCCGGCACCCGCGTGGTGATCCCGCTGCACCGCAATCCCGCGGTGCGCCGGGCGATCCTGCCCGTCGTCGCGGGACACCCCGACATCACCGTCACCGACCCGCTGCCGTACCTGAGCTTCATGAAGCTGCTCAAGCGGGCCGACCTGATCGTCTCCGACAGCAGCGGCGCCCAGGAGGAGGGGCCGGCGCTCGGCAAGCCCACCCTGGTGCTCAGCGACGTCACCGAGCGCAGCGAAGCCGTCGTGGCCGGCACCGCCAAGCTGGTGGGCAAGACGACCGAGGGCATCGTCGCCGCCACCCTGGACCTGCTCCGCGACCCGATCGCCTACGACCGTATGGCCAGTGCCGCCAACCCCTACGGGGACGGCCGGGCCGCCCAGCGCACGGTCGACAGCGTCGCCTGCTTCCTCGGCCTCGGCGACCGGCCGGAGCAGTTCGTCCCCGAGACCCCCGTCGACCAGCTCGCCGCCGAGCTGGCCCGCACCGCCGACTACCGGCCGCACGAGCCCCAGCCGGCCTCCTGAGCACCGAGGACGAGGACTCCCGATGAGCCAGAACACCGTCCGTCCCCTGGACCTCGGCACCCCGCACATGCCGGCCCTACTGGTCGAGAACGTCGACCACTACCGGGTGCCCGGGCCCGCCGTCGTCATCAACCCCCACCCCGAGCCCGTCCACCTCGACGTCGCACCGCCGGTGACGATCCCGGCCCTGTCGTCCACGATCCTCACCGGCACGACGATCGTGAGCGCCCCGTCCGTCATCGTCGTAGCCGCCACGGACGCAACCGCAGCGGACGTGCTCCGCGCACCGGGCTGGCACCTCCTGGGCGACCTGCTGCCGGCCTTCCCGCGGGACACCCCGCTGTGGAAGGGCCCCCAGGGGGCGGCGGGTTCGGCCCGGCTGGACGCGCCCCACCTGCTCGGGGAGCGCCCCGACCGGCGGCCGGAGGAGACCTACGACATCAAGGTCAACCTCTGGTACGCGCCGGCCGGCACGGACTGCGCCATCCACAACGAACACGACTTCATCGAGATCCACACCCAGATCACGGGAGTGGGCCGGATGCAGAAGTTCCACTCCCGCGACCACAGCACCCTCTACCAGGACATCCCGATGGCACCCGGCTACACCACACCGCAGCCGTTCTGCGTCACCGCCCCGGACGGCGGCTACCGCTACCCCTGGCACCAGTACCGCGCGGACACCGACTGCGTCTGGCTCGCCGTCGAGTACCACCGCCCCGCCCGCTGACCCACCCGAGAGGACCCGCCATGACCGAGAACCACCTCACCACCCCGATCCCGCCGGCCTTCAGCGCCGAGGTCGTCGCCGAGCAACTGCGCGACGGCTACTGGCTGGAGGCCCCGGACATCGACCAGGACGGCCGGCCGGACCTGTTCGGCTACGGCCTGCGCCTCGGCGAGATCTACTGGTACCAGAACGACGAGCGGTGGACCCGCCGTCTGGTGGCCGACGGCATCAGGATGCCGGTGGGCGCCGACTTCGCCGACATCAGCGGCAACGGCCACCCGGACATCGTCGTCTGCTACGAGCTGTACGGCCCGATCGGCACCATCCACGACCCCGACCCGGCCGGCGGAAAGATCGACTGGCTGGAGAACCCGGGCAGTCCGGACAAGGACGAGTCCCGCTGGAAGCGGCACTACGTCGGCCGGGCCACCGGTATGCACCGGCTGCGCGTCGGGCACTTCACCCGCACCGACCGGCTCCAGATCGTCGGCGTGCCGATCGTCGCCCAGGCGGACGTCCACGCGGTGCTGCCCGTCGTGATCTTCACCCAGCCCGACGACGTCCACACCGCCGACGAGTGGCCGATGGAGACCATCGACGACAGCCACTTCCGCATGATCCACGGAGCCGAGAAGAAGGCCGGGCTGATACCGGGCTCGGACCTCGACTCGCTGCTCTTCGCCTCCGACGAGGGCGTCACCTGGCTGTACTTCGACGAGGCGACGGGCCAGTGGGTGCGCCGGCTCATCGGCACCGGCGAGGTCACCCAGTTCGAGCAGACCGGGTTCCGCGGCAGCGGGGACGTCAACGCCGGCCGCATCGGCGACGACCCGATGGCGTACGTCGCGGCCATCGAGCCCTTCCACGGCAACACCGTCGCCGTCTACACCAAGACGGGCACCGACGAGCAGGGCGCACCGGTCTGGGGACGCACCCTGCTGGACGTCTACGGCGACCCCAACGAGAGCGGCGAGGGGCCCGGACACCAGATCGTCTGCGCAGACTTCGACGGGGACGGCGAGGAGGAGTTCCTGGTGGCACTGCGCGGCCCGTGGCCGTGGCAGGGCGTCATGTACTACAAGGCCATCGACCTGGCCGCCGGCGTCTGGGCCAAGTGGCGGGTCGGCGAGGAGTCCGTCGCCCGGATCGCCACCGGCGACTTCAACGGCGACGGCCGCCTGGACTTCGCGACCATCGCCTACTCCGTGCAGAACTACTACGTGGCCAAGGACGCCAAGATCATGCTCTACCGGAACCGGATGCCGCACGGCGACGCCGAGTAGGCCGCCTCTCTCCCACTCCGCACACGCTGCCCCGGCTCGCCGTCACCGGGCGGGCCGGGGCAGCGCCGCCCTCCGAAGCAGAAAGCCGCCGTCATGTCCTCCGCCGTCGTACCGCCGGGGAACTCCCGGCACCAGTCCAGGCCGCCGAAACTGCCGTCGCTCACCGGGCTCAGGTTCTTCGCCGCGCTCCTGGTGTTCTTCTTCCACTCCTCGCTCTCCAACAGCCCCATCCCGCCGAACAAGCCGATCAACCCCTTCGTGGACAGCACACTGGCCCACCTGTACGAGAAGACGTTCGTCTCCACCGGCTACATGGGTGTGTCGTTCTTCTTCGTGCTCTCCGGTTTCGTCCTCGCCTGGTCCTCCCGGCCCGGTGAACGCATCACCGCCTTCTGGCGCCGCCGCATCACCAAGATCTTCCCCAACCACCTCGTCGTCGCCGCCGCGGTCGTGGTGCTGTTCGCCGGAGCCGCCATCACGGGCGTCTCCCAGTGGCTGCCGAACCTGCTGCTGATCCACACGTTCTTCCCGCAGGCATCGGTCAACCTCAGCCTCAATCCGCCCAGTTGGTCCCTCGGCAGCGAGCTGCTCTTCTATCTGCTGTTCCCGCTGCTGATCGTCCCGATCCGCAAGCTCCGCGGCGGCGCGCTGTGGGCCTGGGCGGCCGTCATGGTCGCCGGGACCGTCGCCGTCCAGCTCGTGTCGACCTACCTCGTCCCCGACAC
The DNA here is from genome assembly GCF_020181035.1 of Streptomyces sp. CoH27. Lineage (GTDB taxonomy): Bacteria > Actinomycetota > Actinomycetes > Streptomycetales > Streptomycetaceae > Streptomyces > Streptomyces camelliae. Next base: position 5,547 of record NZ_JAIQYY010000073.1, on the reverse strand, counting down.
CCCCAAGTCGGCGATCACCCCGATCTCCGACCAGCAGTTCTGGTTCGGCTACCTCTTCCCGCCGGGCCGGCTCTTCGAGTTCGTGCTCGGCGCGCTCCTCGCCCGGATCGTGCTGGCCGGCCGCTGGCCCCGGCAGCTGGGCATCGCCGTCTCGCTGCTCCTGGTCGCCGCCGGCTACGGCGCCACCTACCTGGTGCCCTTCCAGTACACCTTCGTCACGGCCACGATCGTGCCCATCGGCATGCTGATCGCGGCGGTCGCCGACACCGACGCCCGCTCCCGCAGCACCTGGCTGAGCAGCCGCCCGATGGTCTGGCTCGGCGAAGTCTCCTTCGGCTTCTACCTCGTCCAGGGCGTCACCATCTTCTACCTGCGGACCCTGCTGGGCGGCGAGGCCTTCAGCACCCCGGTCGCCCTGCTCGTCATTGTGCTGTTCTTCGCGGCCTCCCTGCTCGCCGGATGGCTGCTGTACCGCTTCGTGGAGATGCCCGCCATGCGCCGCTTCGCCCGCAGCCGACGCTCCGCCCCCGCCACCGCGCCGGTGATCGTCCCGGCCCAGCGCGCCGTGTCCGCTCCGGCCGCAGAGAAGGCCACCAAGAAGGCCACCGAGAAGGAACTCACCTGAGAGGAGGGCACTGTGCCCGCCGTCACCACCGCCGAGGGAACCGAGGTCGACCACCGGATCACCGGCTCGGGACCCGGACTGCTGCTCGTCCACGGTTCCACCAGCGACTCCGCGTCCAACTTCGTCCTGCTGGAGCCCCATCTGGCCCAGCACCGCACCCTGATCCTGCCCGACTACGCCGGCAGCGGGCGCACCCCGCTCCCGGCCGGCGGCCGCCTCACCGTCGACACCCTCGCCGGTCAGATGGCCGCCGTGGTGGAGCAGCGGTCCGAGGGGCCGGTGGACGTCGCAGGGGCCTCCCTCGGAGCCGTCGTCGCGGCGGCGCTCGCCGCGGACCACCCCCATCTGGTCCGGCGCCTGATCCTGATCGTCGGCTGGGCCCGCAACGACGACCCGCGCCAGTCGCTGGCCCTGGGGCTGTGGCGCCACCTCGCCGAGACCGACGAGTGGGCCTATCAGCGGTACATCACGCTGCTGGCGCACTCCCCCGACTACCTGGCGGCCCTGGGCGAGGAGCGGCTGCACGCCCTCGCCGCCGCGCCCGTGGTCACCGACGGCGTCCGCAGCCAGCTCGACCTGGACCTCGTGGCCGACATCCGCGACCGCCTCCCGCGCATCCTCGCCCCGACCCTCGTGATCGGCGCGAGCCGGGACCAGGTCGTCCCGGTCGCCCACGCCCGGGAACTGCACGCCGGCATCGCCGGATCCCGCTACGCCGAACTCGACAGCGGGCACAACGTCCTGCTGGAGAA
>NZ_JAIQYY010000073.1:0-4069 GCF_020181035.1 Streptomyces sp. CoH27 | reverse complement strand
GGGCGGGGCCCCTTCGCGTACGGTCTTTCGTGCTCAGCCGGCCGCCGCCGCGACCACGGACGCCCCGGACCGCGGCCCGGACAGCTCGAATCCCTCGGCCAGCAGCTGGTAGGAGCGGACCCGGTCGGCCGGGTCCTGCGTCAGCGTGTTCACCATGAGTTCCCGCACCCCGCCCGCCTCGGCCAGGGCGCGCAGCCGCGGTACGACGTCCTCGGGCGTGCCGTGGATCACGGACCTCGCGTGATGGGCCGCCCGTTCCGACTCCAGCCCCGTCCACCGGTGCCGGCGTACGGTCTCGGCCGAGGGAAGCGGCTGGTCGTCGCCCAGGTCCTTGCGCGCGCGCCACAGCAGCATGGCCTGCGCCAGCTCGTCGGCCCGTGCCTGGGTGTCCGCGACGACGGCGCGTACGGCGAGGAGTCCCCCATGGCCCTCCTCGCCCGTCGCGGCCGTGTGCGCGGCCCGGTAGGCCTGCAGCGCACGCGCACTCGGACCGGGCACCAGGAAGTGCGCGAAGGCGAACCCCACGCCCAGCTCACCGGCGGCCGCGGCCGACCCGGCGCTCGCGCCCAGCAGCCACAGCTCCGGCGGCACCGGCGGCACCGCCGTCAGGGCCTCCGGGTACAGGTCCGCGCCGCCCGGCAGCCGCAGCAGCGAGCTCAGCTCCCGCAGCCGGGCCGGGAAGTCGGCCGCCGGGCCGCCGGCCCGGCCGATGCCCATGTCGACCCGGCCCGGGTGCAGTGTGGCCAGCACACCGAACACCTCGGCGACCTTCAGCGCCGGGTAGCGCGGCAGCAGCACCCCTCCGGTGCCGACCCGGATCCGGTCGGTCGCGGACAGGATGGCGCCGGCCAGCATCTCCGGGGCGCTGCCGGCGAAGCCCGGGGACCGGTGGTGCTCCGCCACCCAGTACCGGTCGAAGCCCAACCGATCGGCGTGGCGGGCGAGTTCGAGCGAGGCCCGCAGGGCGTCGGCGCCCGTGTGCCCCTCCCCGACGGGGGACTGGTCCAGAACGGAGACGCGCATCGCGCTCACTCCCCCTTCCGGCCGGCGACGACCGACGGCACGATGCGGAAGTCCCGCTGGAACACCAGGTTGTGCAGGTCCGCGGTGGCGATCGCCCGCAGCGTGGGCACCTCGGCGGCCGCCTGCTCCTCGGTGAAGACGTTCAGGGGCCACTCGGCCACCGTGGCGCCCCGCAGATGCGGATGGTGGAAACCCCGCCCGTAGTGCGCCATCAGCGTGATGGGCCGGATTCCGGCATCGGTCTGTTCGGGCCAGGACAGCGTCCACAGCGCCGCCAGTCCCCCGTCCGCGGTGCGTCCGACTCCGGTGGCCTCCAGGGTTCCGGTGCCTTGCAGCATGTCGCAGTCGAACTCGCGCAGCACCTCACGGGCGTACGGGTCGAGCAGCGCCACCGCGTCGTGGAACAGCCGCTCCTTGCCCTGACGCGACACGGCGTCCCCGTGGGTTCCGTCGCGCAGGTCCCCGAAGTGGCGCTCCAGCGCCTCCAGGTGCGCGGTGCTCTCCACGGCCTCCGGCGAGGCGTTCTTCGTCGTCACATCTCCTCCTGGTGCGGGGTGTCGGTGGTCACTGTGCTGAAGCGGGCCGCGACCATCCGGCCCAGCCACTGGCGCATCGGGTGCGCCCGGTCCGCGCTCCACTGCTGGGGCGGCATGACCAGGGCCGCGTGCGGTGTGTCGTGGAAGAGCCGCAGGGACGTCGGGACACCGGCCCGCCGCAGCGTGTCGGCGTAGCCGCGGACGTCGTCCACGACCGGGTCCTGGTCGCCCACGGCCAGGACGGCCGGGGCCACCCCGCTGACGTCCCGTGCCTCCAGCGGGGTGGAGTACAGGACGCCGGGGCGCGGGTGCACCGGTGCGGCGCCCCGGTACCGGTGCCACGCCGTACGCAGCTGTTCGGCGGAGGGGTACGCCTCCGCGTCGGCCCGGTAGGACGGGGCGCGGCACCCGGGGTCGATCGGCGGGTAGGCGAGGAACTGGCCGGCCAGCGGCTCGCCGGTGTCCCGCAGGACCAGGGCCGCCGAAGCCGCCAGCGTCGCGCCGGAGCTGTCGCCGCCGACGGCCACCAACGGCGCGCCGGTCTCCCGCACCGCCTCGCGACGCGCCCAGCGCACCGCGGTCAGCACGTCCAGCAGGGCGGCCGGATGCCGGTGCACGGGCGCCAGCCGGTAGTCGACACTGACGACACCGCGGCCCGAGAACCGGGCGAGATCCGCGGTGACCTCGTGCCACTGGGCCGCCGAACCGTACTGCCAGCTGCCGCCGTGCGCCCAGACCAGCCAGCCGGCGAGCGGCGCGTCGGGCCGGTACACCCGTACCGGCACCTGATGGCCGGGGGACGGCAGCAGCATCTCCTTCCACCGGACAGGTCCCTGCGCAGGGGCGGGCCGGCCGGCCGTACCTGGTTTCACGACTTTCTCCTTTCCGAAGCGGCCCGCCGGGCCGGGGGCCGGGGGCGGGCCGCTCTTCGGCACTGTGTCGGCCTCCGCCGCCCGCGCCAACCGACAGATGGCTAGGTCGCCGCGGGCTCCGCGCCGGGCGGGGCGGGCTACTTGGTGGTGGGGGTGCGCAGGAAGAGGGCGCTGGTGAGGGCGGTGATGAGGACGAGGGCGGTGTTGACGGCGACNCTACTTGGTGGTGGGGGTGCGCAGGAAGAGGGCGCTGGTGAGGGCGGTGATGAGGACGAGGGCGGTGTTGACGGCGACGGCGGTCCGGATGCCGCCGAGGATGCCGGTGACGGTGGTGGTGGTCATGGCGCCGGTGGCGATGGCGCTCATGACGGGGGTGCCCATGGTGATGCCGATCTGCTGGCTCATGGTGGCGAGGCCGGTGGCCATGCCCTGTTCGTGGTCGGGCAGGCCGCTGGTGGCGGTGACCATGAAGCCGACGATGAGGAGCATGTTGCCGACGCCGCCGATGAAGGTGGCGGGCAGCAGCAGGCCCAGGCTGTGCGTGCTGGTGCCGAGGAGGAGCAGGGCGGCGGTGGCGGCGGTCTGGATCAGGGCGCCGAGGATGAGGGTGGTGCGGGTGGTGGTGGCGGCGATGACGCGGGGGGCGAGGGTGCCGCCCAGGACGGTGCCCAGGCCGAGCACGCCGAAGGACAGGCCGGCGGCGAGCGGGGAGAACCCGAGGACCTTTTGCAGGTAGAGGGTCATCAGGAAGACCAGGGAGGTCTCGGTGACGAAGGCCAGGACGCCTGCGACGTTGCCCCAGGCCACGGTGCGCCGGGACAGCACACTGACGGGGACGAGGGGGGCGGGGCTCTTGCGTTCGATGAAGTAGAACGCGATGAGCAGCACGATCCCGGCGGCGAGCACGGTGAGGGCGGTGGGGTTGGTCCAGCCGTGTTCGCCGGCCTGGGTGAAGCCGAAGACGACGGCGAGCAGGCCGAGGGTGACACTCAACGCGCCGGGCAGGTCCAGGCGGGGTCGGGTGGCGGGGCGGGACTCGGCCAGCACCATCGGGGCGATGACCAGGACGGCGGCGGCGACGGGCACGTTGATGAAGAACGACCAGCGCCAGGAGAGCAGGTCGGTCAGGACGCCGCCGAGGATGGCGCCGGTGGTGAACCCGGCCGACATCAGGGCCCCGTTCAGGCCGAGGGCCTTCTGGCGCAGGGGTCCTTCGGGGAAGGAGGTGGTGAGCAGGGACAGACCGGCCGGGGTGACCGCCGCGGTCGCAAGCCCTTGGAAGATGCGGGCGGTGATGAGGATCGCGGGGCTGGTGGCCAGACCGCCGGCGAGGGAGGCCAGGCCGAGGACGGCCAGGCCGCCCAGGAAGAGCCGGCGCCGGCCGAACAGGTCCGCGACCCGGCCGAACAGCAGGGTGAACCCGGCCGCGCACAGCGCGAACGCGGTCGCGATCCACTGCAGGTTGCCCAGCGAGAATCCCAGCCCCTTGCCGATCACCGGCAGTGCCACGTTCAGGATCGAGAAGTCCACCGCCAGCATGAACTGCGCGACCAGCAGCACCACCAGCGTCAGCCGCATCCGCGACGTCAACCCCTGCGACTCCACCGGACCACCCGGACCACCCGGACCACCCGGACC
>NZ_JAIQYY010000072.1 GCF_020181035.1 Streptomyces sp. CoH27 | reverse complement strand
CCATGGTGCTGGTGGATCTCCTTCGCCAGGATCGTAACCCTGGCATCAGGGACTCCACGAAACGGGGTGCAGCTCAGTCACCGATGCAATTCGCCAATGGGGTCCACCAGGCCGGACCGGCCGAGAAGAACACCGGACGCCCGGTGCGGAGGGCGACGTCGGCGTGGGTGCGTCTGCCGGAGGCATTGCTGTCCAGGCAGGAGCCACCGACGGCGTGCTGCATGGTCGACACGGCGGAGCGCCTCGGGCCCGCCCTTACCTTCGCTGAGGCCGGACAACGAGATGGGGAGGCATCTGCGGCGCGTGGTGTTCGATGAAGATCCGCCATCTTCGAACGTGCTGGTCAGAGGGCTGGCGTGCGGGCTCTCCGGGATGCTCAGGCTGGTCGAGCGGGGAAGTCTGCGGTCTTGGCCGTCTGACGGGCAGGCTGGGGTGCTTTCGCCGGTTCCAGCCGTTCGTCGGCCCCGCGCCTCCTACGATCCGGTTCATGATGGAGTCCGAGATCGCGGAACGGATCGCGGCGCGACACGCGGAGCTGGACGAACGGGAAGACCAGCTGGTCAAGCAACTGGACCAGGTGCGGGCCGAGCGCGACGAACTCGCCGTCGCGGAACGGGTCTGGAAACGGATGGCCGAGCAGCTCACGGCGGAACAGGCGGCGGCCGCACCGGCTGCGGTGCAGGTCACGGGCCACGCGGTGCTGCTGGTGCCGCACCGCGGGCGCGGCGTGGACGTGGACTCGCTGCCACCGGACTACCAGCGCATCCTCGCGCTCGTCCGGGGCGCCGGCGGCCGGTCATGGTCAAGCAGGTCGGCGAGGCACTGGGGCTGGAGGTGGCGGTGCGGGGCAAGCTGGAGCCGCTGCGTGGGACGCTGTCCAAGCTCGCCGGGCGGGGCTGGCTGCGCAAGCTGCCCGACGGCCGCTTCACCACATGCCCTGTGACCTGCCGCGTTGTGATGTCTGAGCCGTAACCGCGGTGCCCTCGGCGGTCCACGCCCAACCGGCGAACTACGAAGTGGATACGGTGTTGCTGTTATGGTGCTGGCTGAGGAGGTGGACGTTCAGTGGCAGCAGCTGGTCCTGTGCGAGCGACCGCGGCATCGGGTCGGGGCCCGGGGCGTCCGCCCGTGCCGCTGGAGCGCATCGTCGCTACCGCACTGCAGATCGTGGACGATGAAGGGGCCGACGCTCTCTCGATGCGGACGCTGGCCCAGCGCCTGGGCTCGGGCACGGCGACGCTGTACCGGCATTTCGACAACCGGGCAGCGCTGGTCGCCCATGTCGTGGACCGCATGTTCGGCGCCGTGGAACTGAAGGGCGACGAACTCCTCGCGATGGGCTGGCAGCAAGCGCTGCGGACGGTCGCGCACACCATGTTCGAGGCCCTGGCCCGGCACCGGAACGCGGCGCGCCTGATGGTCGAAGAGATTCCCCTGGGGCCGAACGCCATGGCGCTGCGGGAGCACTGTGTCGCGGCGCTGCTCGACAGCGGCTTCCCGCCGCGACTGGCCGCGCACGCCTTTGCCACCCTCTCCCGCTACGTCCTCGGATTCGCCATACAGGTCAACGGTCATGGCGGCGGCGGGCAACTCGACGACGCGCAACTGTCCGCCGTCTTTCAGAGCGTCGATCCAGCCTTGTTCCCGGCAACGGTCACCGTCGCCGAGTCGATGCCCGTTCCGATCGAGGACGAGTTCTCCTTCGGACTCGAACTCCTTCTCAGCGGGCTTGCCCACCTGCGCGACGACGCCTGACCAGCCAGGACGATGCGAACCTGAGGCTGCCCACCTACGGAGTCATCTCGGTCGGCATGGAGCGTCGCCACCGCTGCTGGTGCTGAGCGCGTGATCTCGTGCGGTCGGCGGCTCGTCAGCGGAAGGCGAAGTGCTCGGCGTGGAGATGCTGGCGGGGGACGCCCTGGCGATGGAGGGCGCGAGTGAGGTCTTCGATCATGGAGGCGGGGCCGCAGAGGAAGACGTGCGTGTCGGGGGTGATCGGTCCGGCCTCGGCCTGGATTCTTTCGGCGGTCAGACGGCCGTGGCTGCGGCTGAACGTCGGGTGGAGCCGGAACTCGGGGCGGTGTGCTGCCGCTGCGGTGAGTTCCGGGAGGAACGGTGCGTCTTCGGCGGTGGGGGCGCAGTAGAAGAGGTCGGTGCGGGGCGGCGCTGCACCGGGGTGGGTGAGCCAGCCGAGGAAGGGCGCGATACCGATGCCCCCCGCGATCCATATCTGCCGGGGTCCGCCGAGGGTGTGGTCGAACATGCCGTAAGGACCCTTGAGAGTTGCGGGGTGTCCTTCACTTATGTCCGTATAGAGGCCCCGTGTACCGCGGCCCAGGGCACGGATGGTGAGGCGTACCGAGCCGTCGGCCTGCGTTCCTGCGACGCTGAAGGGGTGTTCGTGCCAGCCGCCGACCCGCAGGTAGACGAACTGACCTCCTGTCACGGGAAGCATCGTCTCGCCGGTGGGCGTGAGGGTGAGGTCGAGGATGTCGGGTGTCGGCCGCTCGACACGGTGGATGGTGTAGTCCGCCCGGGGTTCCCTGTGCCGTAGCACCAGTTCGTCGTAGGTGTAGGCGGTCATGCCGATGGTGGCCATGGTGACGTAGATCGCCAGGAGGGGCGTGGATCCGTTGATGATGAGATCGAGGAACCAGCCGTGCACCAGCGCCGACAGGAGCAGCAGGCCGGTGAGGCGATGCAGGAACAGCCAGCGCTCGTAGGGCAGTCGGAGGATGCGGCCGACCTGGCCGAGCGAGATGAGGACGAGCAGCAGCAGGCCGATGGCGGAGACGGCACCGAGGAGATGTCCCATCCCTACCGATGCGGCCCGGTGGGCGTAGCCGTACTGGCTCCCGTCGAAACCGGAGAAGAAGTGGAGGAGCAGGTGGGGGATGAGCAGGAGTATGGACCATACGGCGTACAGCTTGTGCTGACGGTACATGCGGTCCAGGCCGCCGAACCACTGCTCCAACCACATCAGGCGGGTGGCCAGTACCAGGGTGCAGGACATCAGGTAGACGGACAGGACGCCGGCGAACTCGCCGACGAAATAGACAGCGCTGAGGCCCTCGGGCCTGAGCCAGTCCCAGGCCAGATAGAGCATGACGGCTCCGGTCGTGACCGACAGGGGTCCGACGTGGCGCTTCTTCAGGCGCGCGTCCAAGGGAGCGCGCGCGATCCGGACAGCGTAGATCGCTATCACGATCAGGACGGGCATCGTCTACCCCTCGGGGGTGGGCACTGTGGACGAAGGGGCGCTGGTGAAGGCAGGCGGACCGTGCGGTCGCGGCTTGAGCGCCCTCGATCGAGCCCAGGTGGCTGCGTTTCCTGCCACCTCTAATATTGGCTACAGCGTAGCCGTTTAGCTGGTTTTGGTCCAGTGGTGCAATCGGATGCCCGTTGGCCAGCCCTGGATCTGCCCTTCGGGAGCGTGGCGGTCCGAAGCCATCCCCGTCGGCCGGCTCTTCGAGGTGAAGTCACGGCTCGGGGCGGCATTGCTTTCAGGGCGAAACTGCCGGAGCTGCCCATCCGTGGAGGCGTGGACTCGATCCGCAGCGCTTCAGGCGAACAAGGCCGCGAGGTATGAGGCGACAAGCACCGCGCACACGACGGCGGGCGCGAGTTTGGCAACCGGGTCGCCCTTGCGCAGGTGTACGACCACAGCTCCGGCGAGCAGCAGGAGAAGCCCGGCCCCCGCGAGGCCGCCGAGCGGCGGCATGGCGAGGCCGAGCGCCACGCCGGCGACTCCTGCCAGTTGCAGCACGCCGATGCGGCGGTAGGCGGCGACGGAGAAGCCGGTCTCGGCGGCCAGCTCGCGCGCCTTCGGCAATGCGAGCGTATTGAGCACTCCGATCGCCCCGAAGATCAGGGCGATGGCGCAGGTGAGGGTGATGGTGAGGATCATGAGGCATCTCCAGGGTGTCGGCGTCGTGGCGGCTTGGGCGTCACCGGTGGCGGGCCTGATGGCGGGCAGGTCGTCACGAGACCGCTATGGGATGTGTCGGGCGCGGTCGAGTTGCCGGCCGGGCGCATCGCTCGGCGCCCGGACGGGCGATTTGGTCGAGCGATGCAGCGGCTCAGCCTAGCGCAATAACGGAAACAGTGTAACCGTTATGATGCTCGGCGAAGCGGACGGCATCGCGGTGCCAAGAAGGAGAGCCGGACATGAGCAGTCCCCAGATGCACGTAGTCGCCGCGTTCATGCGGTTGGCCCTCAAAGGCAAGGCGGCCCCGGACCCCGTGGCGGCGTCGAAGGAGCCACCTCGTCCGCCCGCCAAACTGGTACAGCGGCACGACGTGAGGTCGCGCCGCATCGACGGTTTCGAATGCCACACCGTCGGTCCGCGCGGGCACCGGGCGGAGCGATCGGTCGTCTATCTGCACGGCGGCGCCTACATCAGACACCTCTCGCCCCGGCACTGGCAGTTGATCTCGCAGCTCGCGGACGCCGGTGTACGAGTCGAGGTGGCGCACTACGGGCTGGCGCCGAAGTACACCTACCGTGACGCCTATCCCTTCGTCACTGCCGTCTACCGCGACCTGCTCGGCGACCTGGACGCCGGCCAGGTCACGATCATGGGCGACTCCGCCGGCGCGGGCTTGGCTCTGGGCGTGGCGCAGAGCCTGGTCGGCTCGGGTCTGCCCCAGCCGGCCCGAGTAGTACTGATCTCCCCCTGGCTGGATCTGACTCTGACCAACCCTGCGATTCCCGACGTCGAAGCCCGAGATCCGTTCCTCACCACCAGCAGCCTGCTCGCGGCCGCACGCGGCTGGGCCGGCGGGGACGACCCCGCGCAACCCCGGCTCAGTCCCGTCAATGGCCAGTTTGCCCCCCTGGCGCCCATCGACGTCTACATCGGCACTCGCGACTTGTGCTACCCGGACGTCCGGCGCCTGGAAGAACGGGCTGCTGCGGAGGGGGTGGCCGTGAATGTCATCGTGTGCGACGGTGCGGTCCATGCCTACCCGCTCGTCCCCGCTCCCGAGGGGCGTGCTGCGGCCCGCGCCATCGTGCGGTCCGCGGCCTCCTGAGCGGGTTGAGAGGCGATCTTCAGAGGAAGGCGGTCGAGCCGGGCGTCTGCCTCTTCTGCTGTGGCGGGTCAGGTACGGGCGGCAAGCCTGGCTTCGACGCCGTCGAGAAGCGACTGCAGTCCGAAGGACACATACGGGCGAGGGGTGGCTGCGAGGGCGGCGCCGATCGCAAACGTGACGACGCTCTGGGCGGCTTGCTCGGCATCCCGCCTGGTGAGGCCGGACGCCTCGCAGACAGCGAGCAGGTGCTCGTCATGGCGGTCCCTGGCCGGGCCGTCGAGAGGCTGGATGGTCATGGCGGCCAGCAGCCAGGGGTGCTTGAGAAGCATCGAACGCAGGTTGTCGGCCATGGCCAGGAGGGCTGGACGCCATTCGAGGCCGTCGAGAGCGGGGAGAGGCGCCTGCCCCCAGACGGTGTCGGCGGCCAGCAGGAGCAGATCGTGTCGGCTTTTGATGTGCCAGTACAGTGCCGCCGCGGAGATGCCGAGACGGCTGCCGAGTCTTCGCATGGTCAGACTCTCGATGCCGCCCTCGTCCAGAAGGGCGATGGCCGCCTGGACGATCTGCTCTTGTTGCAGGGCATCGCGGGGCGTGCCCGCGGTAGTCGGCATGGGGCTGCTCACGGCACGTTCTTGCTGTGGGAACGAGGCCACGGTGTGCGGCTCTGCGGGCGCGTGGCCATCGCGCCGACGAGGACGGGGTGTCGTGCGCGTCGGCGCGGTTCATGGGTGGGGGCCGTTGCGGTATGTCAGCCGGGAGAGCCCGCGGGCTTGATGCTGCGCAGCAGCCGTTCTCCGGAGTCGCGTAGCTGGTCCTTGACCTCGTCGAGGCCGGATGCGAGCAGGACGTGATCGCGTTTGCGCCAGGTGCCGGCGACCATCACGGCTTCGATGTTGGCGATGTCGGCGTGCAGGACCGTGGCGACCGGGTCGTGCGCCGGCCACAGGTTGAGCGCCCGGGCGTCGACGGCGACCAGATCGGCCTGCATGCCCGCCTCGATCCGGCCCACTTTGTCTGCCAGGCCCAGTGCCTTCGCTCCTTCGACCGTGGCCCAGGCCAGTGCCTGTTTGCTGGTGACGGATGGTGTGTTGGCGTACATGCCGATCGTCTGCCGGTGGTGGGCGTGGTCCAGGCTGCGCTGGTGGGCCAGAGCGATCCGGGCGGCGGTGAGGACCGTGCCGGGTACGGCGGTGTCGATGTCGGTGCCCAGGGAGGGTGCCGCGTCCAGGCTCAGCAGGGATCCGGTGATGGGTGTGCCGTGTCCCTGGCCCAGTTCGTTCTCCGGGGTGGTGGTGAAGGTGACGCCCGCCTCGACCAGCGTCTTCAGCCAGTCCTCGGGCAGGTCGATCCCGTGCACGACGTTGGTCAGGGGGCTGAACAGCCCGGCGTTGCGCACGGCTTCCCAGCCGGGTGAGGGTTCGCCGCCGCTCTGGTGCATCGAGACGACGAGGCCGCGTTCCGCGCCTGCTCGGAAGTCGGCCACCGCGGTCTCAGGGGAGGAGTATTGCGGCCCCTGGAGGGCCATGCCCAGGGTGAGGAGGGCGTGGTCGCGGACGGGGCCGTCGAGCAGTCGGTCGATCTCGCCGAGTGGGTGGGGCGTGTCCGGCGAGCGGTAGGGCGTGCCGTGCAGGAAGACGGCGCGGATCCCGGCCTGGAGCAGTCCCTCGACGGCCGCGTCGGCGTGTTCGGGCGACAGGGCGTTGTGACACCAGTCGCCGAGGGTGGTCGTACCGCAGTTGAGCTGGTTCAGGGCGCCCGCGAGATTGCTGATGTGCATGTCGGCCGGGGTGTAGTGCCCGACGCACTCGCCGTGCAGGTGGGTGAGGTACTGCATCAGCGTCCAGTCGGCGCCCGCGGAGCGCAGCGCGGTCTGCCAGGTGTGCAGGTGGGCGTTGACCAGGCCGGGGATGAGGATGCGGCCGGAGAAGTCGACGACCTCGGCATCGGGCGCCTCGATGGTTTCATCAACGGCGGCGATGGTCTCGCCGTCGACGAGGATGTCGACATGCTCGGCGTCCGGCCGGTCCGGCGTCATCGTGATGACCTGCGCCCCGCGCAGCAGTTTGCGGCTCATTCAGTGGCCTCGGAAACGGGGGAGGTGTGGCTCGGCTGGGACATGGTGCGGGTCCTTGCCTGGGGCGTCATTGCCTGCACCGCGGCTTGTGTGGTGGTGAGGAAATCCCGAGTGGCGATGTGTCCGATGTAGCCGTCGGGACGGATCAGCAGCAGCGTGTCGCCAGTCAGGCCGTAGGCATTCCGCAGCGTGTTCTTGGGGTCGGAGAAGGCGCGGCCGTCGCCCGCGGCCGATCCGACGGTCAGACGCTTCAGCCGGGCGCCCGTCGTCGGCCAGTCGAGGAGTTCGAGGTCTCGGGCGGCGCCGGGGCCGTAGGCGATGGCGGTGAAGTGCGGTCCCTGGAAGAGGTTGAACAGGCGGGTCTCGGCGCCGTCGGCGCCGAGCAGTTGGGCGTCCGGGGCGCGGTCGCCCACGTGCAGCGTGCTGGTGTCGCTACTGTCGCCGTCGGCGGGGGCGAGCGGGCCGCCGTAGTAGGTCAGGGAGAGCTGCTGCTCGTCCTTGCCGCGCTTCATGCTGGAGGGGTCCAGCTTGGCGATGCCGCCCCACTTCTCCGTGGACAGTCCCAGGACCCCGGCGGCGATCGGCTGCCGCTCGGCCTCGTAGGTGCCCAGCAGGGCCGGGGCGGCTCCGGCGAGGACCTGGCCGAGCTTCCAGCCGAGGTTGTAGCCGTCCTGCATACCGGTGTTCAGGCCCTGGGCACCGGCCGGGGTGTGGACGTGCGCCGCGTCGCCGACGAGGAAGACACGTCCGCGGCCGTAGTGCTGCGCAAGACGGATGTTCGGCCGGAACACGGACGTCCAGTGGATCTCGTGCAGCTGGATGTGCCGGTTGCGGGTGTGGGAGTGGATCCTGTCGATGATGGCGCCGATCTCCTGGGGCGGCTTCTCGTCGGGCGTGAGCCGGATCATCCACTGGAACATGTTGCTGTGGGGCAGCGGGCAGGCGGCGATGAGCTTGCCGCCGAGGCCGGGCCACATGTGCCACCGGTTGCGGGCCAGGCCACTGACGGAGGCATCCACGATCAGCATGCGGTCGGACTCGTCCGTCGTCCCGGCGAAACCGATGTCGAGCTGCTTGCGCACTGCGCTGGAGCCACCGTCGGCCCCCACGGCATAGCGGGTGACGATCTCCTCGATCCCGTCCGCGCCCACGACCTTGGCGACCACCGTGTCCTCGTCCTGCGTCAGCTCGGTCAGTTCCTTGCCGAACTCGACCTCGCGGCCGAGCTCACTGAGCCGGGCGTGCAGGGCGCGGTCCGTGCGGAACTGCGGGATCAGCCAGGTGTTCGGGTACGGGACGTCCGGGGTCGCCTCTTTGTGGGGGAACATCTTCCACGGCACACCGATGGGTCCTGCATGGATCCCGAGCTTGGGATAGATGTCGCCGCCGGCCAGCACGTCGTCGAGAGCGCCGAGGTCTTCGAGGACTTCGAGGCTGCGGGGCTGGATGCCCTTGGCGCGCGAGCCGTCGAAAGCGTGGGGGGACCTGTCGACGATCCGGACGTCGAGTCCGCGGCGTACGAGGTCGATCGCCAAGGCGGAGCCCGAGGGGCCGGCGCCGATGATCAGTACGTCGATGGCCTGCGGGTTGTTCATGAGTCGAGCCTTTCGGTGCGTGCGGACACGAACGGGACGAGCTGATCAGCGACGTCGCGGGGCCGTTCGAATGGGGCCATATGCCCGCATTTGGTAATTGCATGATGTTTATGAGGCTTCAGCAGAGTGCGCGCTGTGTCGAAGTGCACCAGCGGCGTGACGTCGTCCTCGTCGCCCCACAGCAGCAGCGTCGGAATGCCCAGGGCCCCCGTCCGCCGGAACAGGTCGTCACGGCCGGTGAAAGGCAGGTGCTGCAGGGTGTCGAAGACCGCGTACAGCGAGCCCTCGAAGCGGAGGCAGTCGAGGACCATCTCGGTCAGCTTCGCGCCGAGCGCGGGGTCGCGGACGTTGTGTCCCAGGTGTCCTTGAAGTATCTGTGGGCCGCGCCGCCGGGCGATGAGGCCGGCCAGCCGGTCGTTGCGCAGCAGCCGGTGGGGGGAGGTCGGGCGGGGTTTCGCAAGACCGGCAGGGCCCACGATGGTGAGGGTGGAGACGGACGCGGGGTACTGGGCGGCGTACGTCATGCTGACCAGCGCGCCCATGGAAGTGCCGACCAGGTGCAGGGGCCGCGCCGTCAGGCCGAGCCGGTCCGTCAGCTCGGCCAGCTGCCGCGTGAACAGCGTCTCGTCGTAGCGCGCCTGTACCCGGTCGGAGTAGCCGCGGCCGTAGGCGCTGCAGGTCAGCGTGCGCAGCCCGCGGGCGTGCAGCTCGCTGACGAGGCCGTCCCAGTAGAACAGCGGGATGGTCAGACCGCCCGCCATCAGGACCACATCCCCGTCCTCGGGCCCCGTCAACTCGTAGTGGGTGACGCCGTCGGACAGCTCGATGAAACTGCCGCGCAGCGCCCCCCGCGAGTCGGCGGTGAGCTTGCGGTCCTCGCCCGAGGCGACGAAGTACTTCATGGAACGGGCCTCCTTGCCCTCAGTTCGCGGGGGTGTCGGCGCAGGAGCCGAGGAACT
This sequence comes from Streptomyces sp. CoH27, assembly GCF_020181035.1. Taxonomy (GTDB): domain Bacteria; phylum Actinomycetota; class Actinomycetes; order Streptomycetales; family Streptomycetaceae; genus Streptomyces; species Streptomyces camelliae. Next base: position 2,091 of record NZ_JAIQYY010000072.1, on the reverse strand, counting down.
TCGCGATCGCGTTCGCGACCCACTGCGGTTCCTCCTCCGGCAGCAGATGTCCGCCGTGGGGGTGGACGAGCTCCTGGGCGCCGGGGATGTCGCGGGCGAAGTGCTGGCCGTCGATGCTCGCGCTGCGCAGCACCAGCGTGGGCACCGTGATGCGGGGGATCTGCGCGCTGCGGTCCGGCTGGTCGGTGTTGCAGAAGTCGACGAAGGCCGAGCGGTTACCGGGGCGGCTCATGAGCTGATAGGCGCGGTCCACCATGGCGTCGTCCACGATCTGCGAATACGGCCCGACGGTCTCGCGCAGGTTGCGCTCGATGGCCCCGCGCGGCATCACCCGCCTCAGCAGGGGCCGCACCAGCGGGTTGCGGGTCAGGCGCATCCCCGCGGGCACCGTCTTCTCCGGGTAGCCGGTGGCATTGACCAGTACCAGGCCGGTCAGCCGCTCGGGATGATCCAGCGCGACGTTCCAGGCGATGTTGCCGCCCAGGGAATTGCCGGCCAACGCGTAGCGCGGCACGCCCAGCGCCTCCAGGAAGCCCGCCACCGTCGCGGCGTACGCCGGGATGCGGTAGTCGCGGTCCTTGCGCGGGCCCGTCAGTCCGAACGCCGGCAGGTCGGGACGGATGACATCGAACGAATCCGACAGCAGATCCGTCGCGCGGTCGAAGTGCTGCAGGGATGAGGCACTGCCGTGCAGCAGTACGAGTGCCGGGCCGTGCCCAGCACGCTTGTAGTGGATCCGCAGGCCGTCCACCTCGACGAACCGGGAATCGGGCTGGGGCTCAGACCAGGTACTCATAATGGCTACACTGTTACCGATATAGTGGTCGTGTCAAGCGGAAGCCCCCGCGCGTTACGACCACGGTGATCTTGAGCGAGGAGATGGATCAGTTGGTGCGCCGCGCTGCCGGTCGTCCGCCGGTCCCACCGGACCGGATCGTCGCCATGGCGCTGCAGATCGCCGACGAGGAGGGAGCGGAGGCCCTGTCGATGAGGGCCCTGGCCGAGCGCCTGGGCTCGGGTACGGCGACGCCGTACCGGCATTTCAGCAACCGGGCAGAGCTCGCGGCGCAGGTCGTGGACCAGATTTCGGCCTCGTCGAGCTGGACGATCGGGAACTGGCCTCGGCGAACTGGCAGCAGTCTCTGAAGGCGGTGACACACGCCATGTTCCGCGCCTTGGGTCGGCACGGGAACGCTGCCCCGCTGCTGGCCGAGCAGATTCCGGTCGGCCCCAACGCGATGGCGCTGCGGGAGCGCTGTGTCGCGGTCCTGCTCAAGGCGGGATTCGAGGCCGCACTGGCGACACGCGCCTATGTGACGCTGGCTCGCTACGTATGTGGCCTGGCGATACAGCTCAACCATGAGAACGATGCCGGTGGACGGCGCAACGAGGAGTCGGTCGCCGCCCTGCGAGGCGTGGATCCGGCACAGTTCCCCGCTTTGGGATGGATCTCATCCTCACGGGGCCGGGGCCTTCCGTGATGGCGGCTGACCAGGGCAACAGCTGCGTCGAGCGTCAGGTCGTGCCAGTGGCTGCGTCTGTCGAACATCGACCGCAGCCGCTCGGTCCGTAGCCCGAACCTGAGGGTGAGACCGGGTACTTGCTCGGTGAAGGTCATGCGCTCGCGGGATTCCTCCTCGCAGACGAACCTCCGCACCCGCAACGACACCACGACGAACGTGCCCGCCGTCGGTAAATCACAAGGAGACCGAAGGTAGGAGGATTCGCCCCGACCAGCACCCGCGCCCCGGACCGGCCGCCCGCCCCGGGGTCGTACGGGCCACGACCCGGACGACCGTGTCGATTACCTCGACCGATTCCACCAACATGCCTTGACCGAGGAAAACAGCAGCTCGTTCAACTGCGGCAGCACTTCGTTCACGGCGAAGGACTGTCGACCACACCACCATCCTGCCAGGCGATTTTCGGGCGAACTTCAGTGGTTGTAGGCGGTCGCTGGCCGGCCGCGCATGACCCTGGCTCCACTCGTCAGGACCCAGTTGGAATCGATCATCTAGTGCTCTGACCGCATAGGTTCGCCGGGTCGTTCAGGCCGCGGCGGCGAGGGGGCGTCCGCCCCAGCGGATGCCC
>NZ_JAIQYY010000071.1 GCF_020181035.1 Streptomyces sp. CoH27 | reverse complement strand
CCAGGTCCGCAGCGTTGTCGGTGGCGCGGGGAACCAGCCCACCGACCGGCATCGTGGACACCTTTCGACAACCTCCTGTGGGATGAACCGCTTCGATTGCAATTGCATCGAATTCCATGCGCGTGGACAGCGGTGGGCGTAAAAGAATCGGAGACTGCGCAATTACTGCGCCGAAGCTGAACCGATCAGCATTCCGGGTGGGGTTTCCGTGCGATACACAGACCCGGACCCGGCGCCCCTCGGCTGCTGCGCCGCCAGGCTATTTCGAGCCAAAGCGTCCGTATATCCCGGCAGTGCACTGGATGCGTTCCGACAGTGCACTGCCTCTCCATGCACTGTGGGGTCAGTTCCGATGCGCTCACGGACAATGTCGGCCGCCTGAGCGTCCTAGCGTGGCGACTGACGACTCCGCAGACCTCTGCGCCTGCCCCGGAGCCGCCTCACCTCGCCGGAGAGACCGGCGCACCACATGAACCCGGGAGATCCACATGTCCGACTCCGACGCCGTAGAGCCGGTCCAGCCGGTCCTGGAGCCGGCCGCAGCCGCGTTCGCCGAGGCCACGGCCAACCCGCCCTACCTCTTCGACCTGCCCCCGGCGGAAGGCCGCAAAGCGGTCGACGAGGTGCAGTCCGGCGAGATCGAGAAGCCGGCGGTCGATGAGGAGTGGATCACCGTCTCGGGTGGTCCGACGGGCAGTGTCCGGGCCCGCATCGTCAAGCCTGCCGGCGCCGAGGGGACCCTGCCGGTGGTCCTCTACATCCACGGCGCGGGCTGGGTGTTCGGCAACGCCCACACCCACGACCGCCTGGTGCGCGAACTCGCCGTCGGCGCGAACGCCGCCGTGGTGTTCCCCGAGTACGACCTGTCCCCCGAAGTCCGCTACCCCGTCGCCATCGAGCAGAACTACACGGTCGCGCGGTGGGTCGTGGAGCAGGGCGCTTCCAAGGGCCTCGACGGCGCCCGGCTGGCGGTGGCCGGCGACTCCGTCGGCGGCAACATGACCGCCGCGCTGACCCTGATGGCCAAGGAACGCGGCGGCCTCCCGCTCGTCCAGCAGGTGCTGTTCTACCCGGTGACCGACGCGAACTTCGACACGCCCTCCTACCACCAGTTCGCCACCGGCTACTTCCTGCGCCGCGACGGCATGCAGTGGTTCTGGGACCAGTACACGACCGACGAGGCCGAACGCGCCCAGATCACCGCCTCCCCCCTGCGCGCCACCACCGAGCAGCTCACCGGGCTGCCTCCGGCCCTGGTGATCACCGGTGAGGCCGACGTGCTCCGCGACGAGGGCGAGGCCTACGCCAACAAGCTGCGCGAGGCCGGCGTCCCGGTCACCGCGGTGCGCTTCCAGGGCATCATCCACGACTTCGTGATGCTCAACGCCCTGCGCGAGACCCACGCCGCCGAGGCCGCCATCACGCTGGCCACCGGCACCCTGCGCACCGCGCTCCACGCCGGCTGACACTGCGCTCAGATCGACGGTTCCGTCGTGCCGGCCGACCACTCCTACGACGGCGCTCATCACCGCGGCGGGCGCCACGGAGACCGTCGGCGGGCCTCCGACGCGCAGCTCGTCGGCAACCCGGGGCAGGCGACATACCGCGACGAGCGTCGAGGCCGAGAACGCCTCGCACGCTGCGGCCGTGTCCCGGCCCAGGAAGTCTGCCGATCTGAGCCGCGAGGTGGTTCACGCAACCAGCTGACAAGGCGGTGGGCGGCATGGCGGCCGCGTGGGACGGACTTCCAGTACGGTGCCCGTCCGCGCGGCCCTTTTGTCTTGGCACGGGCCGGGACCCCGCCGCGGGTCTGGTCACCGGCGCGGCACCGTGACCACGGCGACCAGGCCCGGCATGAGCACACCGGCGGGAAGCGCGGGTGCCGGGGACCAGGCGGCCGCCAGGACGCCGACCGCGGCGACGGGCAACGGAATCCGCCCGGCCACCAGCCCGAACGCGGCGCACTGCCGCGGTCCCCTTCCGTCAGCGCGCCGCGCAGACTCGTGGACGCCTGCGCCACCGCCTGGTGCCCCGGTCCGCCGGCGTGGTCGGGGGGTGGTTCAGCGGAGGGCTCCCAGGGCCGCCTCGATCGTCCGGTGGAAGGTGGGATAGGTGTAGATCATGTGCTGAAGCCGGTCGACTGGTACCTCGGCATGGACGGCCACGTTCAGCCCGTACAGCACCTCGCCGCCCGTCGGCCCCGCCGAGGTCGCACCAATCAGCACACCCCGGTCGGCGTCCTCGACGAGCTTGATGAACCCCTCGTTGCCCGGCCCGTGGATCCAGCCGCGCGTGGAGGAGGCGACGGTCACCACGCTGGTGCGCACACACAGCCCCTGATCCCGAGCCTGTCGTTCCGTCAGCCCCACCGCCCCGATCTCCGGATCGGTGAACGTGACGCGGGGCAGCGCCCGGTAGTCGGCGGGCGGTCCGGGCTGCCCGAGGATGTCCCGGACGGCGATCTCAGCCTGGTACATCGACACGTGGGTGAAGGCGCCCCGGCCGGTGATGTCGCCGACCGCCCACAGCCCGTCCCCGGCCCGCATCCGCCCGTCCGTGGGAACGGCTCCCGCTGCCGGGTCGAGCCCCACCGAGTCGACCGCCAGCGGAGTCAGGTCGGCCTCGCGTCCGGTGGCGACCAGGAGCCGTTCAGCGCTCAGCAGTTGTTCATCGCCCTCAAGGCGGACGGTGAACCCGGTGCCGTCATGACTGACCCGCTGTGCCCGGGTGCCCGTGAGGACGGTGACACCGTCCGCGCGCAGCACCTGAACGGCCAGCTCCCCTGCTTCCGGCTCCTCCTGTGACAGCAGCCGGTCCTGCCACTCGACCACGGTGACCGCGCACTTGAAGCGGGCGAAGACCTGGGCGAGTTCGACGCCGATGGCGCCTCCGCCGAGCACCACCATGGACGCCGGTAGCTCCTTGGCGGCCATGGCGTCCCGGTTGGTCCAGTACGGCGTTCCCTGCAGACCCGGCACCGGGGGGATCCGGGGCCGGGTGCCGGTGGCCAGCACGACACCGCGCCGGGCCTCGAAGCTGCGGTCACCGACCGTCACACGGCGCGGCCCGGCGAGGCGCCCCGTCCCCCGGACGAGCCGACCGCCCTTCGCCGTGAAGCGGTCCGCGGCCACCTGGTCGTTCCAGTTGTCGGTGGCCTCGTCGCGGATCCGTCCGGCGACCCTGGCCCAGTCCGGAGTCACGACAGCTTCACCGGCGAGGGCGGGCACCCGGCCCGCCTCGGCGAGCAGGTTCGCGGCCCGGATCATCATCTTGCTGGGCACGCACGCCCAGTACGGACACTCGCCTCCGACGAGTTCCGCCTCGACCCCCACCACGTCCAGTCCCGCTTCGGCCAGCGTGCCGGCGACGTACTCGCCGCCCGGCCCCAGCCCGACGACCACCACGTCCGCCTTCTCGTTCGCGCTCATGCCTCTCCTCGTTCCGCCGGCTCTCCGGGCATGGACTCTCCGGTCGACGCTAGAGCGGCCGGCAGGCGGCCCGAGTCCGCCGGCGCACGGAGGCTTGCCCGAGAGCGAACGCCGAGGACAGGGACCGGCACAGTGCGCTGGCGGGCACCACCGCATGCACTGCCGGTCAAGACACCCCCCGACCGGGCACCTAGCGTCACCGCGGTACGCACAGCACGGAACCGCAGGAGGCGGACCATGACCACCAACTCCCCATCCGCACATAGCAGCCAGCCCCTGCTGCACCAGAAGGGCGAGGTGATCCAGGAGTTCGGGACCGTCAAGCAGTTCCCCATCGCCCTGACCTACGAGGCGCGGATGTACTCCTGTCAGCGCCTGAACAAGGTCCTCGCGGACACGCAGATCCTCTACGGCCTCTACAAGAAGCACCACTGGCTGATGCGCGGCGCGACCTTTTACCAGCTGCACCTGGTCCTGGACAAGCACGCGGGTGAACAGCTCGACATCATCGACACCATCGCCGAACGCGTCCAGTCGCTGGGCGGCGTGGCGGTGGGAGATCCGCGGCACGTCGCCGAGATCACGTCGATCCCGCGGCCCCCGGACGGGGTGGAGGAGGTGCCGGCCATGCTGTCCCGGCTGCTGGAGGCCCACGAGACGATCCTCATCGATGCCCATGACGCCGCCGCCCGGACCGCCGAGTGCGGTGATGACGGCACCATCGACCTGCTGGTCTCCCAGGTGATCCGGACCGGCGAGCGGCAGGCGTGGTTCCTGGCCGAGCATCTGGTCGACACACCGCTGGTCCGCGCCTGAGGAACGGCCGCGGCCTCAGTCCACCTGCCGCCTACGATGCGGCGAAGATCGAAGCCCGTTGCCTTCGCGCCGGTCGGATGGCTGCTTGAGGCAGGAGCGGATGATGGATCTGCGGCAGACGGAGGTCGTCGTCGCGGTGGCGGACACGGGCGGTTACATGGCGGCGGCACCGCGGCTGCATGGGGTCCAGTCCGCCGTGCCCGGCACGATCCGTGCCCTCGAACGTGAACGGGGGAAGCTCCTTGTTCGACCGTACGACGCACCGCGTCGCTCTCACGAGGCCGGAGAATCGTTCGTCCCCGCCGCACGCGTGACGGTCGGCACGATGCAGGGGGTGTCGGCGGGCTCCACCACACCCTGGCCGCGTTGCGCGCTGAGCATCCGGGTGTGGTCGTGCAGTTGCGACAGGCGGCCGTCGCGGACATCCGGCAGGCACTGCCGGAGGGCACGGTGACTCTGGCCGTGGTGGCCCTGGACCGCCAGCAGCGTGGGCTCGCGACCCGGTCGCTGTCCCGTGAGGACATGGTGCTGTCGGCGGTACCCCGGCGGGTGCTCGCCGGGGCCACACCGAGCAGCGAGGTCCAGCTCGCCGACGTCGCCCAGCTGCCCCTGGTGGACTTCACACCCGGCTCGGCTACGCCATCTGCTACGCGATTGACCGGCCTTCCGGGCCGCGGGGGGTCGCGGCGGCGCGCTGCGCCCCCTCTTCGCCTACCTGCGGACCGTGGTCCTCCCGACCGGCATGTACGCGGCGTCGGAGGACTGGGGATCCGGCAGCGACGCGCACACGGAGGGCCTGCCCGCACGCATACGCCGGGCAGGCCGGGAGATGGCCTCGATCCTGGCCACCGGAGCACCGCATCCCGTGCCCGAAGAGGACGTCACCTTGTCCAGGGGGCAACTCTCCGATCTGCGCTTCGACTGAGCGCGTTCGAGACCTGCTTCGGGGGGACGGTGTTGCAGATCGGTGGGCCGGTCCGACGTCGGATCGGCGACGCGAACCGGTTCGGAAATCGCCGGGCCGGCAACGCACTACGCCATCGTCCGGGAGCAGGCGTGCAATGAGAGGCAGGCCGACGTCCAGGCCGGCGTTGTCGACCCACCGGATGCACGTCGGCCAGCGGTTGACCAAGCAGCGTCAGCATGCCATCTCGCAAGGACCGACGGACGGACAGCATCGGTTCTGTCCCCAGCCGCCAGTGATTCTTCGTGTGTGTGCGCTGAGGGCATGAAATCTGTGCGCTGTGGAGCCGCCACAAGCACCCGGCCGTTGACGGTCGACCCTGACCGCCGTCATCGCCGCGCGGTTATTGATCACCGGTGCTTCCGGCCCAGCTTCTGCAATCGAGGGGAACCGGTTCCACCCGGGAGGAGACGCCAGGGCACAGTCAGCGTGGTACTCCGCGGTCGTTGGCGCGCACCGCGTCCCCGCCTCGCATCGTCGAGCTCCCCCAGGGCGCGCCCCGGTCGCCGTCCGAGTCTCGACTTGGAGATCTGGTACAGCCGGGTGAACTTCTGAACGCCCTGGCGTCAGTTCTCCAATGAGGCTGGGCCATGGGCAGTCCGTGGCCCTCGCCTCCGACGGCATTGCTCGGGCCGTCCGGGAAGCGCTGCCGACACTGACGGGAGACCTAGGTGCCGCACACACCACGAACTGCTCTTGGCGGATGTGAACGACGTAGTACCGGGCCCGCCTGTACCCCCATTGGTCCTTCTGGACTCCCAGTTCCATGCCGGCGGCTTCTTTGCCGCTCTCACCTGGACCAAGCGCGCGACGCTTCCTGTCGCTTCCCCATTGAGAGCGATGGATCTCGATGTCAGTGAACCACTTTCATCCTGTCCCGGCCGGGTGAAATGAGCTGGTCAGGTGGGGTGACGTGGCGAAGCCCCTCGTCGTTGGTGTGGTGATCTCACTCAACACGCCATCCGCCGGGGGCGTTAGTTTTCCGTATCCGTGCTCGACGTCCCGCACGAGCTGGTCCAGCACGTCTCGTGGCTCATCTACGCCCGAAGGCGTGAACTTCGCTCGGTCTGGCGGAGGTTGAGCCGCTTCAAGCAGGCCCTGCTGGTTCTGGCACACCTGCGGAAGAACGAGACGTTGGCGCAGGTCGGTGCCGGGTTCGGAGTTTCCGAGGCCACCGCGTGGCGGTATGTGCACGAGACCGTCGAAGTCCTCGCCTCGTGGGCGCCGGGACTGCACGAGGCCCTCGGCGGCCTGGGCGAAGGCGACTTCGTCATCCTCGACGGCACGCTCACCCCCACCGACCGCATCAAGGCCGACGAGCCGTACTACTCGCAGAAGCACAAGAAGCACGGGATGAACGTCCAGGTCATCGCACATCCCGACGGCACATCGCTGTGGTTCTCACGGGCAACGCCGGGCCGAACCCATGACCTGACCGCGGCCCGTGCCCACGGCATCGTCCGGGCCTGCCTCACCTGCCAGATCCTCGTCCTGGCCGACCGCGCCTACCAGGGCGCCAACGCCACCGTCCGCACCCCGTACTACGGCCACCGCGACTTGCCCAAGCACAGCAGTACAACCGCGGCCACGCCGGCCTGCACGCTCCTGGCAAACGCGCCTTCGCCCGCCTCAAGTCCTGGCGACACTGCAGCGAGCACGCTGCTCAACCAACCCCATCGGCAGGACTGCGGCAGCCCTGCACACCCTCTTGACCTGCCAATACTCAGGAGAAAAGAGGTTCAGTTACCTCAATGACAAATGACCGTTGGCGTTTCGCCCCGCGGGGGCTGCTGGACACGTCAGTGGCGACGGACGCTCTGGGCCGTCTCCTGCCGCTCCGACTCCGTGCGACCGCCCCAGACGCCGTAGGCCTGGCGAGAGGCCTCGGCGAAGAGGCCACAGGCAGAGCTGACTGGACAGGGCCTGCAGATCGCACGTGCGGCCTCTTCCCGCCGTCGGCGCGCGGTGCCCCGCTCACCGGTGGGTGAGAAGAAGACGGAGCTGTCCATGCCACGGCACGCGGCGTCGGCCTGCCACTTCCATATTTCCAAAAGGGGCTTCGTCCGGGATTTCACGAAGACCTCCGCTCGAATGATCCGCAATGGTCCTTATGTGGCGCCATTGCTACGGTAGCGACGGCTACCCGAGACAGTTGTCTTTCGCTGCACGCAGGGAAGTCCACCAGCGCACTGTTCGACCTCTAAGCAAATGTGCGGCGCGCCCAGTCCGCGAATCCGGTCCACGGAATTTCCGGGTGAGCGCCGTGCAGCGCGGGAATGTCCACGCGATAGCCGGGTCCGTTCAGAAACGTCCACATCGCATGCATATCCGGATTGCTGATCTCTGTCAGCGGTACGTACTCGTGACGGACCTCCCGTCCCAGTACCGCCCCGAGCGTGGCGGCCATCTGCGCAGGGGTGGGCGCGTCACCGGCCAGCTCGATACGCCGTCCCGCATAGAGGGAGGGGTTGAGCAGGACTTCCGCCGCGAACGCACCGAGGTCGGGGCGGGCCAGCTGCTGCAACGGCCGGTCGGGCGGGAGCGGCAGATCGAGAACGCCGTTCAGGATGCGTTCCGCACCGCCCAGGGCGTTGTCGAAGAAATACGTCGGCCCGAGGATCGTGTAGGGCACGTCCCCGGAGACCAGCTCGGCTTCGATCCGAGCCTTGCTGTCGAAATGGGGTACGCCGCTACTTTGGTCGGCGCCGGCTACCGAGCTGAACACGAGATGGGGCACGCCCGACTCGCCGGCGGCGGCGAGGATCGCCCGCCCCTGAGCCACTTCCGCCTCCACACCGGCCTCAAAGGGAGTGGTCAACGCGAAGACGCCCGCCACCCCGCTCATCGCGGCGGCGAGCGACGCGCGATCGCTCAGGGATCCCGTCACCACTTCGACGCCTCGGCGGGCCAATTCCCGTGCGGCTCCTCCAAGGGGGTCACGTACCAGCGCCCGGAGCCGCGCATCGTGGCCCAGCAACGCGTCGGCCACGGCACCGCCCTGCCCGCCGGTTGCCCCCAGTACCAGGATCGGCCCATCGACCATCGCAGAACGTCCCTCCTTGAACAGGCATGGCAGTGGATCAACGCACCGGCCCCACCGTATCCATCGGTCCTGGACGGCAGACGCAGCCGCGCGGCTGCTCGATCGTAAGCACCTGATCGCTCGGCACATTGCCTGTCGGCGCACGACTTGGTTCACAGCACCGCCACACCGATGCCGCTCGCCGGCCACGCACCCAGTGGACGAGACTCGGAGACGGGGCGTGAGCTGAACCGTGGCTGAACCGTATGAGCCAGCCGCCTTCTCCGCCCGCTCCTTCGTGGTGTCCAGAACTGCACAAGCCCTGCTGGGTGGGCGTGGTGAAGGAGACGGCACACGGATACTTGTGAACGACATGAGTCAGTACGTCAGGAGTCGGCTTGTCCCGCACCCACCCCCGCAAGTTCTCCCGTTCCGAGACCACACGTGCCGAGGCCTTCAGCGACGGTGTGTTCGCCATCGCCGTCACGCTTCTCGTCCTCAATCTTGCCGACCCTCCGCACAGACCGGGCGGCCTTGGCCAGGCCTTGTTGGCCCAATGGCCTGCCTACCTCGGCTATGTGGCGTCCTTCAGCTACGTCGCGGTGATCTGGCTCAACCATCACCAGGCCTTCGTCCGTATCAGGACCATGGATCGCGGGCTGCATGCCGCCAACCTGTTTCTGCTGCTCACCACGGGGTTGCTGTCCTTTCCGACCGCGGTGGTGGCCGACGCGCTGCAGGTAGATCCCGTGGGAGCGGACGCGCGGGTGGCCGTCGCTCTGTACGCCGGCATCGCCGCAGCGATGTGCCTGAGCTGGGTGGCCTTCTACCGACAGATCTCCCGCCGGCCCGAGCTACTGGACCCGGACGTGGAGGACACGTACGTGCGGCACGGGCGGCTTCGTTCCTGGGCCGGAGCCCTCGCCTACACCGTGGCCGGGCTTCTCGGGGTGCTCGTCGCACCGCTGCTGGCGATCGCCGTGTTCGTTCTCCTCCCTGTCTTCTACTTCGTCACCAGCGAAGGTCTGCCCCGTAGGACGGTTCCGCCTGACGCCGGACATCGGGCCGTGACCGGATAAGCGCCTGCCTCCCGAGGACGAAGAAGCCACCACCCCGAACCGAGGGCCGGGTTCCGCAGGCTTACCGGAACTCGACCGCATGGCAGGTCGTCTCCGCCCTTTCGCCCGCTCTCGGGGCCGGGCGGGTTCACTGGTGGCGATCACGGCCGGCGCGGGAGCCTTTAGAAGTCATCTCATTTGGCTGAGTAGGCTGTCGGTCGTGGTGGGGATCATTGAGCGGCTGGTGCCGGACGAGTTGTGGGAACTGTTCCAGCGGGTCGTGCCGGAGGCGCCGTCGCGGCCTCAAGGCGGCGGCCGGCGCCGGCACGGCGACCGTGAGGTGCTGGCAGCGATCGTGTTCGTGGCGACATCGGGCTGCACGTGGCAGCAGCTGCCGACGTCGTCGTTCGGACCGTCCGGGGCGACAGCTCACCGCCGGTTCACCGAGTGGACGAAGGCCCGCGTCTGGGCCAAGCTGCACCGCCTGGTCCTCGACGAACTCGGCTCCCGCGGCGACCTGGACTGGTCTCGCTGCGCGATCGACTCGGTGAACATGCGGGCCCTGAAAAGGGGGAGTTGACAGGTCCGAATCCTGTCGACCGGGGCAAGTACGGCTCGAAGATCCATCTGATCACCGAGCAGACCGGTCTGCCCCTGTCTGTCGGCATCTCCGGTGCCAACGTTCACGACAGCCAGGCCCTGATCCCGCTCGTGAAGGGCATACCGCCGATCCGATCCCGGCGAGGCCCCCGTCGGCGCAAGCCCGACAAACTGCACGCCGACAAGGGATACGACTACTCCCACCTGCGGCGATGGTTATCCCAGCGGGGCATCCGGCACCGCATAGCCCGCAAGGGAGTCGAGACCTCACAGCGGCTCGGCCGGCACCGCTGGACCATCGAGTGCACGATGGCATGGCTCGCTGGATGCCGTCGTCTCCATCGTCGCTACGAGCGCAAAGCCGAGCACTTCCTCGCCTTCGCGAGCCTCGCCTGCACCCTCATCTGCTACCGCAGGCTCGCCAAATGAGATGACTTCTTAGTCGGATGCCGTCTGGTTCGTGACGGTGTGTCTGGTGGCTGCACGGTCCGGGAACAGAAGCAGGCAGGTTCCAAGATCATGGAGTTCTCGACGTCCCGTGATCCGACTGGAAGACCGTGCCTGCCCGCGCATCATCTCCGATCCCGCCCGCTCTTGACCAGCTCCGTGATCAGCCGCAGGCCGGCTCTGGGGAGGTGTCGGGCCTGTTGGAGCGGCTGGCCGAGGTGCCGGACCCTCGTGATCCGCGCGGCGTGCGGCACGGCCTGGCCGTCGTCTTGACCCTGACCGCCTGCGCGGTCCTGGCCGAGGCGACCTCGCTGCTGGCAGTGGGCGAGTGGATCGCCGACGCGCCGGCCCACGTGCTCGGGCAGCTTGGTGTCTGCCCCGACCCGGTGCTGCCCGCGCGGCAACTGCCCTCGGAGTCCGCAGTACGTCGACTGCTGGCCCGGATCGACGGCGATGCCCTGGACCGGGCGGTCGGACGATGGCTCGCGGACCGAAGCCCGCCGGACGGCCCGCGCTGGCCGTGGACGGCAAGAGTCTGCGAGGGGCAGCGAGAGCACGTGGGCGGAAGATCCACCTGCTCGCCGCCCTGGAACACACCACCGGCCTGGTCCTGGCTCAGCTCGACGTCGGCGACAAGACCAACGAGATCACTCGCTTCCAGCCGCTGCTGAAGACCGTCGTCGGCCTGGCCGGCGTGGTCGTCACCGCAGACGCCCTGCACACCCAGCGCGAGCACGCCGCCTATTTACTGGGGCGACAGGCCCACTACATCGTGATCGTCAAGGGCAACGTGAGGAATTTCCGCAAGCAGCTCAAGGCCCTTCCCTGGTCGGACATCCCGCTCCAGGGGCGGACCCGCGGCGTCGGCCACAGTCGCTCGGAGATCCGCCGAATCAAGGCCTGCACAGTCACGGCAGCTGTAGTTCTTGATCGGTAGGGCATCGTCGCTGGTCAGGTCGTTGCGGCGGTGATGTTGTTCCATCTCCGGTGGGCTTCGGCGGCTTGGTGCTGGTGGTGGCGGCGCCAGGCGGACCAATGCAGGAGGTGGTCGCGGTCGCGTCGAGGGCCGGGCAGGGCGGTGATCCTCAGGAGTCGGAGCAGTTCGCGGCCGCTGGGCGGGACGAGCTCGCTGCCGGTGGTGGCCGTGGTGGTGCGGGCGCGGGTGACGGCCAGGACGGCGCTCCGCAAGGGAATTCCGGCGTCGTAGCGGCGGCGCGTCGTGTCTGCGGAGCAGCCCCCCGCGCGTATGCCAGCGGGACCGGGCTGCGTCAGCGTGCGACCTCCGCTGCCGTGCTACGTGCTGTAACCGCCGCCGCGGTCCACGCCAGCCTGGACAGGCCGGGCTCGCAGGACGGCGCGGTGCGGGTGTTGCTGCTGCTGAGGCGGGCATCGTCGAAGCCACGGCTGCGCAGCCCGGCTTGGTCCGGCGCTCATGGGCTGCGCTAGAGGGGGCACTCGCGATGCTTCGCTTGGCGTCAGCAGTACAGGAGAGCGTCGTGGTTGTAGGTGAAGGACGTCAGGGATCCGGCGTAGCCCGCGACGTAGTAGTCGTCGTGGCCAAGGTCCGACTCAACGACCACCGTGTGGCCGGTG
>NZ_JAIQYY010000070.1 GCF_020181035.1 Streptomyces sp. CoH27 | reverse complement strand
CGTCAGCGCATCAGCACACAGTCACATCAACGACAGGCGACGTTGATCGTCACCCCAGATGCGGTTGCAGTACTAGTCCGCGTTCGCGAGCGGTGTCGACGATCGCCTGGGCGAGGACGTGGGGCGAGTACTGGTCGAGCGAGGCCGACAGTCTCAGGACTTCCGCGGGCTTGACGTCGGGGGCGGCGATGACGTCGAGGACGCGGGGGCGGCCGCGGGTGAGGGTGCCGGTCTTGTCCAGCAGGAGCGTACGTGCGCGGCCGAGGTTCTCCAGAGCTCCGCCGTCACGGATGACGACGCCGAGGCGGGAGGCGCGGGAGAGGCCGGAGACGATGGCGACGGGGGCGGCCAGCAGCAGCGGACAGGGGGTGGCGACCACGAGGACGGCGACCGCGCGGACCGCGGAGCCGCTGATCAGCCAGGCCGGTCCCGCCACCGTGAGCGACAGGGGCAGGAACCAGGCGGCGTACCGGTCGGCCAGGCGTACGACGGGCGCGGACTCGGCGCCGGCCTGCTGGGCCAGCCGTACGATCCCGGCATAGGTGCTGTTCTGCTCGGTGGCGGTGGCGCGCAGTTCGAAGGCGCCTCCGGCGTTGACCACTCCGCTACGCACCAACTCATCCCGTACCCGCTCGATCTGGAGGGTCTCGCCGGTGAGTACCGATTCGTCGAGGACGGCGGTGGCGCTTTCCACCCGGCCGTCGACGGGGACGACCTCGCCGGGGCCGACGACGAGCAGGTCACCGATGGCGACCTCGGCAAGTGGCACCGTGGTCACCCCCGCATCGGTGCGGCGGCGGGCGGAGCGCGGTGCGTGTTCGAGCAGGGCGCGCAGGTCGTGGGAGGCGCGTCGCTGGGCTGCCGCTTCCAAGGTGCGGCCGGTGGCGAGCATCAGCGCGATCAGCGCACCGGCCAGGTATTCGTGGACGGCCAGGGTGCCGCCCAGCGCGAGGACGGCGATCAGGTCGACACCCGCATGTCCGTGCCGCAATGAGGCAAGCACCCATCCCACCGCGGGGAGCACGGCGGTCAGGGTGCCCAGGGCCCAGAGAAGGTCGGCGAGGTTGCCGGCCCCCGTGAGCCAGGCGATGCCGCCGGCTGTCAGGGCCGCCGCGGTGACGGCCAGGAGTGCGGGTTCGAGCCGTGACGACACGACCGCTGCGGTCAGGCGGCGCAGCTGTGCGGTGAACGTGCGGTGGGTCATGACATACCTCGGTCCGTCCGGCGCGGCGATCGTGGGGCCGGTCCCCCTCCAGCACATCGCGCCATCAGGTGTCGGCGGGAGAGGACGTCCGGCCCTGTTGCAGGGCCAAACAGACGGTGCTTGCGTGTGCTGGTCATGGCCTGCGCCGGTCGGTATGGAGGGCCAGGCGGGGGCAGGCGGCGACGGCTCGGCGGGCGTGGCTGCGCAACTCGTCGGGCACAGCCCGTCCTCTCAGAATGGGGTAACCCCATTCGTCGAGGTCGATCAGCTCGGGCAGGAGTTCGGCGCACAGGCCCTGGCCGGTGCAGGCGATGCGGTTGACGCGCAGGCTTCGGGTGCTGGTCATCGCCAGGTCTCCGGGGGTGTTGCGGGTGGTATGGGGATGCGGGGTGGCTGGTCGGTGGCGAGGCAGGGGCCGTGGGCGAGGTGGTGGTCAACGTCGTCGGCGAAGGCGCGCAGGGCCGAGGCCGCGAGCCGGGCGGCCCCGTCCGGGTGGCGGCAGGCTCCACGATCGGGGAGCAGACCGGTGCGGTGGCGCAGCTGGGCCAGCAGTCCAGGGTCAGCTCGTCCGACGGCCAGAGCGGTGAAATCCTCGGCCACGGCGGGCAGCCCGAGCCGGCAGGGGCCGCACTGGCGGGCGCTGTGGGCGGCCAGGTAGGTGAGCATCCGTGCCGTCTCGCTCAGCCCGCAGGCCGCTCGGGGCAGCGCGACGAGGACCCCGGCGCCGGGTGCGGCACCCAGCGGAGCGAGGTCACGCCGGGCGAGGGGCGTGTCCAGGTGCGCTGTCGGGAGCCAGGTGCCGGCGAAGCCGCCGAGCAGGACCGCTCGCAGGGGTTCGGTGGGTTCTCCGGCTCGCGCGAGGAGTGTGGTCATCGGTGTGCCGAGTGCTGCCTCTAGCACACTCGGGGCGGCGACGGCACCGGAGACGGTGACGAGTGTGGTGCCGGGCTCGTCCGGGGTGCCCGCCTGCCGGTACCAGTCGGGGCCGTAGCGGGCGATGAGGGCTAGGTGAGCGAGGGTCTCGGCGTTGTTCACGAGCGTGGGGCGCCGGTCGACTCCGCGTTCGTGGGTGCGCGGCGGGCTGCCCTGCGGCTGGGCTGGACCTCCGTTGAGCCAGCGCACCAGCGAGGTCGACTCGCTGGAGACGTAGGTGTGGGGAAGGGCGTGCAGACGCAGCCGGACCAAGTCGAGGCGGGCGCGGCGACGCTCGTCCAGGGCCGCACTCAATTGCCGGTACTGGGCGGAGCGGTCGCGGGGGAGGCACACGTGGACGGTGTCCGCGCCGACCGCGGCCGCGGCCAGTACGGCGCCGTCGAGCACGAGGTGGGGTGCGACGGCGCTGAGGAACTGGTCCTTGCGGCTGGCCGGTTCGCTCTCCATGGCGTTGACGACGACCACCGCGCGGCCGCGGTGCTCCGCCACGGCGCGCAGCTTGCGGGCGGTGGGGAAGCCCGCGCCGCCCCGCCCGGTAAGCCGGGCCGCTTCGACGGCCTCCACCAGCGGCATCGACCCACGGCCGCCGAGCGCGGCAGCGACAGGGGCTGGCCCGTAGCGCGTCAGGTGGTCGTTCAGGGTGGCCGGTCGCCCAGTGGCGTACCAGTCCGCCAGCAGCCGGGCTTCGCCGGGAGCCGCTGACAGGTGGAGGCGCGTGAAAGGCGCCGTGGCTGGGGAGCTCACCGTCCACCTCCCAGGGTGATCGTCGTGCTGGCCGCGCGCTGGGCCCAGCCCGGCTGCAACGGGCCGGTCGCGAGGAACGCGCCGAGCACGACCGGTACGGCGATCGCAGCCGTGGCGGCCAGCAGGCGCCCGGTGATACGGCCCGGGCCGGCCTTGGCCAGCCGCCACCACACAGCTGCCAGCACCACGCCGAGGCATCCGGCGTGAAGCCACAGCTGGAGCGGCAGTCGGGTGTCGGTACCGGTGCCGACGCCGTGGAAGAGAGCGAGCGGCCACGCCGCGTACGCCAGCCAGTGCACGGCCTTCCAGCGGCGCACGCCCAGGCGCTGCCGCAGGGCGCTGGTGACGAGCACCGCGAGCAGCAGGTCGAGCGCGGCCGTGCCCAGGCCGAGCCAGAGCGGTCGGTACGACGCCCCGAACGGCACCACGGACACCGCCCACCCCAGGTGGACGAACGGGTCGAGTACGGCCGTCACCACGTGCGTGGTGAGGAACGCCAGTGTGAGCAGGGACAGGTTGCGGTGCAGCAGGCCGATCTCGAACCGGCCGATGCGGCGGGGTGCGGCGCGCCCGCCGGCGGCGATGCCGAGTGCCACGGTGGCGGTGAGCAGGATCAGGGCGAGGGTGCCGCTCGCGCGGCTGGCGTACCACAGGGGGCTGCCCGTGAGGGCCAGGGTCGTCATCGCGGACCTCCTGGAGCGGGAGCGTCGGAGTCGGGGGGCCAGCCGCAGAGCCGTACGACGTAGCCATCGAGGTCGACCAGTCGGGCGGGCAGCGCGGTGCTGCACAGCCAGTCGACGGCCCGTTCGCCCAGCACGATCGCCGCCGTACTGGCGGTATTGGCGTCCACACACGTGGCCGCGGCGACGGTGACCGTGCGCCAGACGGGGGCGGCCGGTTGGCCGGTGGCCGGGTCGACGATGTGGTGCAGGGTGCGCCCCGCGCGCCGCCAGGTGCGCACGCGGATGCCGGAGGTCGCCACTGCGCAGCCGGCGATCGCGACGGCGGGACCGTGGTCCGCAGCGGGCCGGGCGTGGTCATCGGCCAGAGCGATACGCCAGCCGTCCTCGGGTGCCGGTCCGGCCGTCGCCAGATCGCCGCCGAGACTGACGAGGACGCCGCAGTCGGTGACCGCAGCGGCGTTGCGGGCGGCGCGGTCGGCGGCGAGGGCCTTCGCGGTCGCCCCCAGATCGAGGTGGGTGTGCGGGGGCAGGCACAACCGTCGGGTGTGCGGGTCGAAGCTGATCCTGCGCCATCCGGGGACGGGCTGGGGTGGTGGCAGGGGGCGGACGTCGTCGGGGCGCAGGGAGGCGAAGGTGCGGTCGTAGCCGAGCGCGACCATCGCGTGGCCGACCGTCGGGTCCACCGCGCCGTCGGTGAGCTGTGCGGCCCGCAGCGCGACGTAGAGGGCTTCGGCGAAGCCTTCGCTGACCGTCGTCGCGGTGCCCGCGGTGAGGTTCACCCGGGTCAGTTCGGAGTCGGCGCGGAAGCGGCTGCAGGTGCGGTCGATGACGGCCAGCTCGGCGCGCAGGATCGCTTCCGCGGCGGGCAGAGCACGTGGCTCGGTGACGAGCAGTACGGCCGTGGTACCGAGGGCCGGGAAGCTGACCTTGGCGAGGGTCGGCTCGGGGCTGTGCGTGGTCATGACGCACCCGTGGTGGTGTGCGGCTTCTGCTGGGTGGAGGTGGGCGGCTGGGCCGGGGCCTGGGGCGCAGGCTTGGTGACGGCCGGTGCCTTCCCGTCGTCCGAAGCGCCCTCCTCGTCGTCTCCCCTCGCCGTGGTGGACGACGTCGGCGGACCCTGCGCGGGTGGGGGCGAGGGCGCGGAGGAGGGCGAACTCCCGGGAATCAGGTGGGTGTAGACGCCGCCGAGGGCGGCCGTCGCGGCCACTGCGGTGACGGCGAGCCACCGGGTGAGGCGGCGGGTCCGCCGCAGTCCGCGATCGCGAGCGCCGGGGGAACCGGCCGGGGAGAGGTTCTGGTCGAAGTCGTCGGGTGAAAGTGCCATGGCAGCGGCTCCTGGTGATCGGGCGGCCCGGATCGGCTGCGTGCACCTTCAGGTTGTGACGGCGGCATCCAGAAACTCGCTCACGTCCTTTTCAGGACTGGTAAAGATCTTGGGTCACCGAGTCGTCGGCCCGGGTCAGCCCTCCGGCCACAGCGGAAGGTCCAGTACGACGGTCAGCCCGCCGCCCGGCGTGTCCTCCAGCCGTACCGTTCCGCCGTTGGAAGTCACCAGGCGGTGGACGATGGCGAGCCCCAGACCGGTGCCCCTGGCCTCCGGATTGCCGAACCGGTGGAATGCGACATCCTTCGCCTCGGGACTCATCCCGGGGCCGTCGTCCTGGACGCGCACGCGGGCCAGTTCGTCGGTCGCCTGGTGGTCGAGCGTCACTTTCCCGCCCTCGGGCACGGCGTCCACGGCGTTGGCGATCAGGTTGTCGAGGATCTGCTCCAGGTGACCCGCACCGAGCGCGGCGGACACCGCAGGCCCGTCGGAGACGGTCAGCCGTACACCGCGTTCCTCGGCCACCGGCGACCAGGCGGCCACCCGCTCGGCCACCACCTCGTCGATCCGGACGGCGACAGGCCGGGGCGTCGCCTGCTCGGCGCGCGCGACCGCGAGCAGCCCGTCGACCAGCCGGGACAGCCGGACGATCTCCTCCTCGGCGGACGCCAGCTCGGCGGCGGTGTCGCCCTCCGCCGTGGCGGCCAGGACGTCGAGCCGGAGCCGCAGCGCCGCCAGCGGGGTGCGCAACTGGTGGGAAACATCGGCCAGCACGGCCCGGTGACCGTGCACAAGGGCCTCCATCCGAGCCGCCATGGTGTTGAAAGTGGCGGTGAGCCGACGTATCTCCGGGGGGCCGCCGACGACCTCGGCCCGCTCGCCGAGCGCACCCTCGCCCAGCCGCTGCGCGCTGACGTCCAGTCTCGACAACGGGCGGCTGACCCAACGGGCGAGGCGGACGGACAGCAGCACGGAAGCGGCCAACCCCACCGCTCCGATCGCGGCGGACCAGCCCCAGATCGCGGCGATCCGGGCGTCGAGCGGGGCCGCGGAGCGGGCAAGGACGACCACGCCCGAGGGGCCGCGTACCTCACCGGCCGGCTCCGCCGTCAGGAGTCGGCCCTCGTTCTCCGGCGGCTCCGGTTCGTGTCCGGCCAGGACCTTCTCCACCAGTTCGTCCGCCTCCTCACCTTGGGCCGCCGTACAGGGCGTACTGGCCACCAGCCGTGCGGAGGCGCCGTACACGGCGGCGCAGTTCCCCACGCGGGCCGCGGCGTCCAGCTCCTGGCGCATGGCGGTGGCCGGCTTGCGGTCGGAGAGGTGTTCCTCGGCCGCCGCGGCGATCACCCGCGTGGCCGCCCGCTGGCTGTCGCGGAAGGCGACACGCTCACGGGCCGTCATCGACACCGCGAGCGGTACGACCGCCAGCACCAGCAGCACGGAGGTCAGGACCACGAGCGTCCAGGTGATCCGGCGGGTCACGACCGTTCCCGGGACTCCTGGACCGCCCCGAGCCGGAACCCGTGCCCGTAGACGGTCTCGATCAGCCCCGGCACGCCGAGCTTGCGGCGCAGCGCCGCGACATGCACGTCCACCACCTTGGTCGGGCCGTACCACTCGGCATCCCACGCCCGCTCCAGGACCTGCTGCCGGCTCACCACCCGCCCGGGATCGGCGGCCAGGCACTCCAGGATGCCGAACTCCTTCGGCGTCAGCGCGACCACGTGTCCGTCGACCGAGACCTGCCGGGTACGCAGGTCGAGCGCCAGCGGGCCATGCCGAAGAATCTCTGGTTCCATGGGGCGACGGCGGCGCAGCACGGCCCGGATCCGCGCGAGCAGCTCGGCCAGCCCGAACGGTTTGACCAGGTAGTCGTCGGCGCCCTCGTCCAGGGCCACCACCCGGTCCGCCTCCTCGCCCCGCGCGGTCACCGCGATGATCGCGGCGTCCGACCGCGCCCGCAGCCTGCGGCATACCTCGACGCCGTCGATGTCGGGCAGCCCCAGGTCGAGCAGCACCACATCAGGGCTGGGGGCCGACAGCGCCGCCCGCCCGGTTCGAACGCCCTCGACGGCGTAGCCGACCTGCTGCAGACCGCGCACGAGGGACTCCGCGATGCCCCGGTCGTCCTCGACGACCAGCACCCGCGTCTCCTCGGCCACGCCCGTGTCCCTGGCGCCCATGCCCGTTGCCCGTCCTCCCCGGCCGTGAGATCAGATATCCGTACCGACATCCAGCCTGCCCCTCGCGCCGGATGCGACGGCAGGGCCGTTCGTCCCTGTATCGCGCTGTCCGCGCCACTCCGTCGTACCGGCACGCAAGTCGGTCACGAGGCCACCAAACCGTTCAAACCGATGGCGGCCAGGTGGCTCCTGATGCCACCTGGCCGCCATGGGGTTCAGCCAGGGCGTGGCGCTCAGCGCAGCTGGTTCAGCGCTGCCTGGAAGGCGGCGGCGTGTCGGGCCTCGTCCGCGGCGGTGTTACGGAAGTAGGAGGCGGCGGCGGTGTCACCGACGGCGGTCGCCTGCTTGGCGAACCCCGGGTAGATGGTGGTCGCCTCCGAGCGCTCCCCGGTGATGGCCTTGTTCAGGTTCGCCTTCGTGGTGCCCACCCGTCCGGCCAGGACCGCCTCGCCTGCGAAGTGCTCGTGCAGCTCGACGGCGGCCGTCCCTTCCCACAGACGGGCCAGTGCGGGGTTTCCGGTCTGCTTCGCCTGCGCCGCGAAGAGCATGTACTTGGCGTAGGCCAGGGCTTCGCCGTGCATGGCGGTGTCCAGGTTGGTCTTCGTGCGGGCGGCGCTCACCTGTGGCGGCCCGGCGGGTACCGCGGCTGTCTTGGCGGCGCTCGGGGCCGGGATGATGCCGTGGCCGGAGGTAACGGCTGTGAGTGCCGTGCGGAAGGCCTCGCGGTGGCGGCCCTCGTCGGCGGCGATCTCCGTGAACAGTTCGGCGGCCTTTGTGTCCCCGTCCTGCCGGGCCTGCGCCGCGAAGCCGCGGTACATGACCTGGTGCTCGTACGTCTCACCCTTGATGGCCTGGCGCAGGTTGGCCGCGTTCGTGCCGACCACTCCGGTCAGCGTGGCTGCCTCGTGCAGGTGCTCGTTCAGCTCGGTCTGCGCCGTGGTCCGGAAAAGCTGTCCGACGGCAGCGTGGGCCGCTCCGTCGGCTTGAGTGCCGAAGAGGCTGTAGGAGGCATAGGCGAACGCCTCGCCCTTCATGGCGGTGGTGAGGTCCGTGAGCGTCTGCGCGCGAAGCGCCCGGGCGGCTTGAAGCTGCGGGTGGGGGCCGGCCGGTGCGGCGAGGGCCAGGGCGGGGGCCGCCTGCGATGCCGCGGTCAGCGCGCACAGACCGACCAGGAGCGTACGTATCGAGTGGCGGAACACGACTTCCTCCTCCGGGGGCCTCTTGGGTGACAGCGCCCCTTCCTCATAGGACCCGTTCGGGTGCACCCATGCCGTGTCTGCTGAGCCTTTCGGGTGCTGACCGAGCGTGATCAGGAACGGGGTTAGTTACGCGACGGCGGTGGTACGGCGGCACCTGGGAGCACGCCCACGGGCACGTGCGGCATCGCTGCCTCGAAGGGTTGCCGGGAGGGCCATCGGGGCCAATGCGCTGCGCGGCACAGTGGCGGAGGATGGACGAGAGCCGGGCGGGCGGTCCCAGAGTCGGCTTGGCGAGGAGGCGCGGCATGGCCAAACCAGTCGTCGTTGGAGTCGACGGCTCACAGTCCAGCCTGGACGCGGTCGAGACGGCGGCAAGCGAGGCGGCGCTGAGCGGGGTCGGCCTGCGGCTGGTGCACGCCTTCGGGTGGCCCTCGATCCATCCACCGCCTGGTGGCCCGCCCTGGGATCCTGCCAGGGCGGGCGTGCGCGAGCTGGTGGACGGCACGCTGGCTGAGGCCGAGCAGCGGGCACGCGCGATCGCGCCGCGTGTGGACATCACACGAGAGGTCACCGTCGGCGAGCCACTGATGGTGCTGGAGATCGAGTCGCGCACCGCCTCGCTCGTCGTGGTGGGTAGCCGCGGGCTGGGCGCGTTCGGCAGCCTGCTCCTCGGTTCCACCGCCGTACATCTGGCCGCCCACGGTCGCTGCCCGGTGCTGGTGGTACGGGGCAGGCCGAACCCGACCGGTCCCGTGCTGCTGGCGGTGGACGGCTCCCCGGCAGGCGAGCGAGCTGTCGAGTTCGCCTTTGCCGAAGCGTCGATGCGCGGTGCGGACCTGCTGGCCCTGCACGTGTGGAACACCTGGAGCGAACGGGCCTACGAAGGGCCGGGCGACCCGCTGAACATGGTGGTCGACATCGACCGGCTCCGCGAGGAGGAGCAACGGCTGCTGGACGACACCCTGTCTCCGTGGCAGACGCGCTACCCCCAGGTCACGGTGGAGCGGCGCCTGGTGCGCGCACGGATCCGCCCGGCACTGATCGAAGCGAGTCACGACGCGCAGCTGGTCGTCGCCGGTGCGCGCGGACGCGGTGGCTTCACCGGCCTGCTGCTCGGCTCGGTCAGCCAGGCCCTGCTGCATCACGCGCACTGCTCAGTCGCCGTGGTCCGCGGCAAGGAGTGACCACCGCCACCTCTCCGTTGGCTTTGATGTCGGCGCCGGTCAGGTGAACCGACAGCCGAGGGCGGTCAGAGTCGTGCGCTTGCCAAGAGCCGACAGCGAGCCTTACTCGCACAGCCTGCCAGGGCGGTAACCGGCATGGTCGGCACGTTGTGCTCTGCGAAGATTTTCCACACAGCTGTGGACGGCGGAGCCGGATGGGGCGCTGGGCCCTCCGGCCCTACGCTCGGGAACTGTGGCCCAGACCGACTGAGGTCTCACGGATTCATCCTGGCATTAACGCATCGACGCTGAAGTCAGCCGAGGGAAGTGATCGGCATGATGTGGTACGACGGCGGCTGGGGCTGGGGCGGCTGGATCGTCATGACGGTGTTCATGGTCCTGTTCTGGGCGGTCCTGATCGTCGGGTTCATCGCACTCGTGCGCTACCTCGCCGGTACGCGTCACCATCAGCAGCCCGACTCGCCTCCACCTTCCGGATGGGGCGGAGGGCAGAACCGAGGAGCCGAGAACCTGCTCGCCGAGCGGTTTGCGCGCGGTGAGATCGACGAGGACGAGTACAAACGTCGGCTCGCGCTGCTTCGGGAGCACCAATGACTCCGCATCGCCGCCGAGAGGTATGGACGGCGATCGCCATTGGCCTGGCGGCCTTGATTCTGGGCGTCGCCACGACGGGCCTGATGGCCGCGTCCGGCGCCTTTCACAGAGCGGCACCGTCCTCCTGGAGAGCGCAGAGCTCACGATGCAGCGCACCGGGCGCGAAAGGCAGTGCGGTCGATGTGACGGTGTGGGACACGGGACGCATGATGCGGGGCCCGAACTGGCCCGCACCGAACAACGGCCATCCCGGCTGGTACGGCATGGGCATGATGCGCTTGGTGACCCAACCCGCGACCGTTCCGGCAGGGGTGGTGACGGTACGGGTGGTCAATGCGGGAGCCCTCACGCACGAGGTGATCGTGTTGCCGCTGTCGGCGGGCCAGACTGCCGGAGAACGTGCCATCGGCTCCGACGGCCGGGTCTCGGAAGCGGGAAGCCTCGGCGAGGCGTCGCGCACCTGCGGCAGCGGTGCCGGAGATGGGATCGCCTCCGGCGCGGCGGCCTGGACCACGGTGACGCTGCGGCCGGGCCGCTATGAGCTGCTGTGCAACGTCCCGGGCCACTACGCGGCCGGCATGTACGCCGAGCTGGACGTCACTCGGTGAGTGACGGAATCGGCGGCTGCCCGAACCGGCGCTGATGGCGGCACGAGATCCCGACACAGAACGAAGGCCCTTATCAGCGGCACGGGTGTCTCCTGATGCCCCGCCCTCGCGCAACCGATGGCTGAAGTTACTTGTGCAGCGAATGGGCGGGAGGGGGCTGGCCTGGTTTCGTGTGCTGCAAGCGCAGGAGCCCTCCCGTCCGCTGGACGGAAGGGCCCCTGACCTGGTGTTTCCCTGTGCCCCCGGCAGGATTCGAACCTGCGACACCCGCTTTAGGAGTTTTCCCTGGGCGGGGTGACCTGCAGAAACGTCGACCGCAGGGTGTCTGGCCTGGGAAAACACCCGTCCGTAGTTCTCACGTGTTCACGGGGTTTCCCGGCCTGATGTGTGCTGAATCCGTTCGTGGAGCGTCTGCGCAGTGCCACCGGTGATGGGGGCGGGATCGCGCATCGTTCCTACGAACGCCCCTCGCGGGCTGTGACTTTGACCGACTATGGGATCGCAGACGCCGAGCAGAGACAGTTGGTAAGGGGAGGGGGACGTTGTGCGCGTTGATCTGCGTATGGAACACGGTGTGGGTGAGCTGCGCTCACTCCACACTTGGTTGCGGAGTGATGCGGTTGTGCGCCGATCGGCCACCTTGGAACTACAGGAAGGGGCGCTCCAGCCCGGGCAGATGGGCTCCGCTGTCGAAGTGATCAAGCTGGTGACTGAGAACGGGTGGAGTGCGGCCTCATTCGTGATGGCAGTCGTTGCATGGAAACGGACGCGACCACGGAGCCCGCAGATCACGATCAGCCGTGACGACACCACCGTCTCGCTCACGAACTGCAGTGACGAGGAGGTGGAGCGGGTGATCCGGATTTTAAGTGAGGGGCAGGCCGGGGAGGGGCAGGGCGAGTGAGTGTGCTGCCCGACCCAGGAGCATCACGAGCCGTCCTGATTGGTTCCAGCCAATTCGACCACCTGGAGCAGCTTCCGGCTGTCGCCAATAACCTCACAGCGCTTGCCGAAGCCCTTTCCCTTCCTACTTCCTGGGGGCTGGCACCGCAGAACTGTGTGGTCGTGTCGAACCCGACATCCAACGATGAAGTGATGACCGAGCTCCGATCCGCTGTCGAGCACGCCCGCGACACGCTTCTCGTGTACTACGCCGGTCACGGGTTGATCGACCTGCAGAACGCCTTGCAACTCGCGTTGCCCAGATCCCATCAGCAATGGGTGGGGTCGGCGCTTCCCTACGACTGGTTGCGCCAGGCTGTTCTGGCAGGCCCCGCAGAGCGGCATGTGCTCGTGCTGGACTGCTGCTTGGTCACGTCCGCGGGAGTGGTGTATCGACGGCCACTCGGTGATCTCTTCTTTGAGGCTATGCGGTGAGTTCCGTCG
>NZ_JAIQYY010000007.1:174588-374739 GCF_020181035.1 Streptomyces sp. CoH27 | reverse complement strand
GCCCGGCCTCCACAACCGCGCTCACCTGCGTCATCTCGCCTCCTCACGGTCCCCGACCGGAACGTGATGCCGTCCCGAACCCGTTCAAGGACCATACGTACGACCGCCGCACGCATGTACCCCGATCCCGCAGCCGCCACCCCAACCAGCGGTCATTGGCACGTGCGTTCCCATCATCTGAACGCCGGGACCTCCTCCCAAGAAAGCAGGTGAACTCGGGCCCGCCGCAGCGCCGTTGCTGCCGCGGCTGGAGTCCCTGCTGGCCGGCGGCCGCACGGCCGGCGGGCGGGGGCGGGCGGCGCTGGCCGTGTGGCGGGTGACGGGGCGGACCGAGGACACGGTGGAGCCGCTCGCCGGGTGGCTGGTCGGGCACGCCGGCTGGAGCGGTCCCGGACTGCCCGCGGCGCTGCCCGCGCTCACCGCGATCGGTCTTCTTCCCCGGTTCGCCGTGGACCCGTTGCGGGGGGCCGCCGACTCCCGGCGCCGGGTCGCCTCCGACGTGTTCGTGGAGGGCGGCCCGCACCCGGACTACCTTCTGCGGTCCGCCGTACGCGCGCTGCTGGACTCCGCCACGGTGCTCGACTGAGTGATTCCTGTCCGGATGCCGAGATCGCATCTCGGACAGGGGTCCTGTCCGGCGCCCGCGTCTGCTTCAATGGGCACATGGCCAGCTTCCAGAAGTGCACCGCGACGGGTCGCCATGACCTTGAGCCCTTCTGGCCTTCCCGTCAGCACCACGACTTCGACCGGGTGTGTTGCCGCGCGACGAACGCGCGGGCCCTCTAAAGCCGTAACCCCCGGCCTTCGGCCAGCGCGAAACGACGTACGTCCCTCCGGCGCGCCCGACCACGAATCGGGGCCGTCGCATCGTCCGACGAACCTCTCGCGCGAAAGAGCTGACCTCTCATGGCGACCACTCGTTCCCTCTCCTCCGCCCCTTCTCTCACCGCTCCCGCCCGGCACCGGCTGCGCGCCGTCGACCGGGACGAGGTGATCGACGTCGCGGACTTCCTGCCGCCGGGCGCCACCTGGCTGCCCGCGCCGCAGCACACCCTGCCCACCCTGCCCGGCCAGCCGCCGATGGTCGGATACCTGGTGCTGGTCCCGGCCGACCAGCGGCCGCCGTTCCCGCCGGTCGCGACGCCGGAGCAGTCCACCGGGACCGAGCCGGCCCCGGCACCCGAGCCGCTGGTGCAGATCGACCCCGTGCAGCGCACCGCCAGCGTCGACGGCCGTGAACTCGACCTGACCTACCTGGAGTTCGAGCTCCTCGCCCATCTGGTGGCCCACCCGCACCGGGTGCACACCCGCGACCAGCTGGTCACCACGGTGTGGGGCTACGGCCATGTCGGCGACGGCCGCACCGTCGACGTGCACATCGCCCGGCTGC
Source organism: Streptomyces sp. CoH27 (assembly GCF_020181035.1). GTDB lineage: Bacteria > Actinomycetota > Actinomycetes > Streptomycetales > Streptomycetaceae > Streptomyces > Streptomyces camelliae. The sequence goes on along the minus strand of NZ_JAIQYY010000007.1, from coordinate 373,349 downwards.
GCCGCAAGCTGGGCGCGCAGTTCCGGCAGACGATCCAGACGGTGCGCCGGGTCGGCTACAAGTACACGCCGCCGACCGCCCGCTGACCCGGCCGCCGCTCTGCCCACAGCAGAGTCCCGTGCCGGGGCGCGCCCGGAGCGGGCATGATCACCGGCATGAGACTTCTTGTGCTGGGCGGTACGGAGTTCGTGGGGCGGGCAGTCGTCGAGGCCGCGGTGGCGCGTGGCTGGGAGGTCACCGTCTTCCACCGGGGACGGCGCCAACCCCCGGCCGGTGTGCGGTCGTTGCACGGCGACCGCACCGCTGCCGACGGTCTCGCCGCCCTCGCCGCCGAGCCGGGCGGCTGGGACGCCGTGCTCGACACCTGGTCGGCCGAGCCGCGTGCCGTGCTCGCCGCGGCACGGCTGCTGCGGGACCGTGCCGCGCGGTACGTGTACGTCTCCAGCCGGTCGGTGTACACCTGGCCCTGGCCTTCGCTGGGCGGGCCCGCGGAGGCCGGGGCCGTGGTGGAGGGCGCCGCGGCCGACGCGGGGCCGACGGACTACGCCCGCGACAAGCGGGGCGGCGAGCTGGCCGCCGTCGAGACCTTCGGCGCGGACCGCTCGGTGCTGGCGCGGGCCGGGCTGATCCTCGGCCCGTACGAGAACGTCGGCCGGCTGCCCTGGTGGCTGACCCGGATCGCCCGTGGCGGCCCGGTCCTCGCCCCCGGCCCGCGCGACCTCCCGCTGCAGTACATCGACGCCCGCGACCTCGCCGACTGGCTGCTCGGCGCGGTCGCGCAGGAGTTGAGCGGACCGTACGACCTGGTCAGCCCGTCCGGGCACACCACCATGGGCGAGCTGCTTCAGGAGTGCGTCCGGGCCACCGGCGCGGACGCCGAACTGCGCTGGACCGACCCGCAGGTCGTCGTCGACGCCGGGATCGAACCGTGGACCCAGCTGCCGGTGTGGACGCCGCCGGACACCGACCTGCACGCTGCGGCGCACCGCGGGGACGTGTCCCGGGCGCTGGCCACCGGCCTGACCTGCCGGCCGGTCCGGGAGACCGTCGCCGACACCTGGCGCTGGCTCACCGCGATCGGCGGCGAGGCACCCCGCCGCCCGGACCGCCCGGCCCCCGGCCTCGACCCGGAGACGGAGGCGAAGGTGCTGGCCGGGGCGGGCGGTGTACCTGTCACCACCCCCGAGGAGGGGGCCTCGGACGACTGACCCGGGGAGGGAGTTTCGGCGAGACTTCAGGGCATGAACACCGACATCACGCGCGGCACGGTGCGGGCCCGTGCGAAAGAGGTCCTGCTGGACGCCGTACGCGGCCTGGCGCTGGCGGTGGCGGTGCTGCCGCTCGGTGTGGCGTTCCTCGTCCTGACGCTCCTCTCCGTCGCCTTCGTCCCGCTCGGCATCGGGCTGTTCACGACCCCGGTGGTCCTGACCGGGGTGCGGGCCCTGGCGGACGTCCACAGGAGGCTCGCCGAGGAGTGGTGCGGGGTGCGGATCCCGGCGGCGTACCGGCCGATGCCGGCGCACGCCAATCCGTGGACCCGCACCTTCCGCCTGCTCGGCGACCCGCAGGTGCGGCGCGATGTGCTGTGGCTGCCGGTGAGCGTCACGGCGGGCTTCGTCACCGCGCTGCTCCCGGCGCTGCTGGTGTTCTACCCGGTCGAGGGATTCCTGCTGGCGGCCGGACTGTGGCGGCCGTACGTCTCCGGCGCCGGCGGCACCTACTGGTACGCCTTCGTGCCGGTCTCGGACCAGACGAGCGCCTTCGGCGCCGGCGGGCTCGCCGCCGTACTCGCCGTCGTCGCCTACCGGTTCGTCCCGCGCACCATGAAGGCGCACTTCAAGCTCGGCCGGGCCGTACTCGGCGGCGACGCGGAACTCACCGAGCGAGTAAGGGTGTTGACCGAGACCCGGCGGGACGCCGTGGACACCTCCGCCGCCGAGCTGCGCCGCATCGAGCGCGATCTGCACGACGGGGCGCAGGCCCGGCTCGTGGCCATGGGCATGGATCTCGGCACCATCGAAATGCTGGTGGAACACGACCCGGCGCAGGCCAAGCAGCTGCTCGCGCAGGCCCGCCGGAACTCCGCCGAGGCCCTGGAGGAGCTGCGCGACCTGGTGCGCGGCATCCATCCGCCGGTCCTCGCCGAGCGCGGACTCGGCGACGCCGTACGGGCGTTGGCACTGCGGCTGCCGCTGCCCACGGAGGTGACCGTGGAGCTGCCGGGCCGCGCGGACGCCCCCGTGGAGTCGGCGGCCTACTTCGCGGTGAGCGAGGTGCTCACCAACGCCGTCAAGCACTCCGGCGCCGACCGGATCTGGGCCGACCTGCACCACACCGACGGCCGGCTGCGGATCACGGTGACCGACAACGGCAAGGGCGGGGCGGCGGTCGGCGCCGGGTCGGGGCTGGCCGGGGTCGAGCGGCGGCTCGGTACATTCGACGGCGTCCTGGCCGTCAGCAGCCCCGCCGGCGGCCCCACCATGGTGACCTTGGAGATCCCGTGCGTGTTGTCGTAGCCGAAGACCTCTTCCTGCTGCGCGACGGGCTGGTCCGGATGCTGACGGCCTTCGGCTTCGAGATCGCGGCCGCCGTCGAGTCCGGACCTGAACTGGCCCGCGCTCTGGCCGAGTTGGAACCGGACGTGGCCGTGGTCGACGTGCGGCTGCCGCCCACGCACACGGACGAGGGGCTCCAGTGCGCCCTCGCGGCCCGCAGGGCGCGGCCCGGACTGCCGGTGCTGGTGCTGTCGCAGCACGTGGAGCAGTTGTACGCGCGCGAGCTGCTCGCCGACGGCACCGGCGGGATCGGCTATCTGCTGAAGGACCGGGTGTTCGACGCGGAGCAGTTCATCGACGCCGTACGGCGGGTCGCGGCCGGGGGCACGGCGATGGACCCGCAGGTGATCCAGCAGCTGCTGTCCCGGCGCTCCGCCGAGGACCGGCCGCTCGGCCGGCTCACCCCGCGCGAGCGGGAGGTGCTGGAGCTGATGGCACAGGGCCGGTCCAACGCGGGCATCGCCGCCCAGCTCGTGGTGACGGAACGGGCTATCGCCAAACACACCTCCAACATCTTCGCCAAACTGGGACTGGAGGTGTCGGACGACGACAATCGGCGCGTCCTGGCGGTGCTCGCCCACCTCGACCAGGACCGGTGAGCACGGCCTCTGACCTGCCAACTCACCTGTTTCTACGAGGAATTTGTGAGACCGGTGAACACCTCTGAGGCGGCGTCCGTACACAAGGGCGCCGCTTCACTCCTGTCGGGCGCCTCGATGCTGCCCCGCAAGGAAGTCAGAGGAGTTCCATGGGACGCAACACACGAAAACGCCGTACGCCGCTGGCCACCAAGGCCATAGCCGCATCGGCGGCCCTAGCGCTCGGTGGGGGCGGGCTGATCTGGGCGAACTTCTACGCCTCGGCGCATGAGTCGAACAACCAGATGTGGGGAGGGAACACGACCAAGGCCGCGACGGCGCAGGTCGCGACCATCTCCTGCCCGGACGTCGGCCAGAAGCTGACGAACGTACCGCAGGCGGCCCGCCAGGGCGTGGCGACGGAGGTGGCCAACCTCGACAAGCAGATCACCGAGGCCTACAACCGGCTCGCCTCCACCCGGCAGGCACAGACGAACGACCCGAGCTTCGTGCAGAACGCGATCGTCGGGCCCCTGAAGGAGAAGCGGGCGGCGACGATCGACCGGATCCGCATCGACATCCAGCGGGTCGGCGGCCAGTTCGACAGCTCGCTGTCCCAGCTCGCCGCCTGTACGACGCAGAACGCCAACCAGACCACCGCCGGCGGCCAGAACAACGGGCAGAACGGCGGCCAGAACAACGCCGGCCAGCAGCAGAACGGCGGCCAGCAGCAGGGCGGCCAGCAGCAGGGCAACAACGGCGGTCAGGGCGGGGACGGCCCCTCCGCGGCGGACTTCGTGGACATCACGAAGGTCGCGCCGAACGTCCAGGCCAAGCCGAACAAGACCGCCAACGCCTCGACGGGCACGTTCGTCACCCGCTGCGGTGTGAACGCCAATCAGAACCACAACAGCGACAACGTGATCGTCGCGCCCGGTGTGACCAACGGCGCCCACCACGTGCACGACTACGTGGGCAACCAGAAGGTCAACGCGTTCTCCAGCAACCAGACCTTCCTGCAGGGCGGCACCAGCTGCCAGAACAAGAACGACCTGTCGGCGTACTACTGGCCGGTCATCCGTCTGCAGGACGGCACGCAGGAGAAGGACGCGAACGCCGACGGCGGTGGCAAGGACAAGAACGTCGGCAAGATCCTGGTCGCCCAGCAGGCGCAGATCAAGTACGTCGGCAACCCGACCAGCAAGGTCGTCGCGATGCCGCAGTTCCTGCGCATCATCACCGGTGACGCCAAGGCCTTCGTCAACGGCCCGGCCAACGCCAACGCGCACTGGAGCTGCACCGGCTTCGAGAACAAGGTGCAGCTGACGACGCAGTACCCGATCTGCCCGGCCGGCAGCAAGGTGGTGCGGACGTTCGCCTTCCAGAGCTGCTGGGACGGCAAGAACATCGACAGCGCCAACCACCGTACGCATGTGGCCTTCGCCGACCCGGCGAGCGGGGCCTGCCCGGCGGGCTTCAAGGCGATTCCGCAGCTGACGATGCGCCTGGTGTACAACGTGCCGCAGCCGGTCATCCAGAACGGCCAGGTGAAGAACGCCTACGCGGTGGACGGCTTCCCCGAGGAGCTGCACAAGCCGATCACCGACCACGACGACTTCATCAGCGTCACGAACGGCGGTCTGGCCAACACGATCGCCAACTGCATCAACACCGGACAGCGGTGCCAGTAGTGAACACCCCCTAGGGAAGCGGGGGGGGGGAATCTCCCACCGCCCGCTTTCCTTGTTCATGGCCGTCAGTGACCGGAGTGGGCGGAGTGGTTCGTGCCGATCTCGACGTCCCCGCCGAGCGTGCCGCGCAGCGCCTTGACGGTGCCGTCGTCGCCGACGGCGACCCACTTGCGGCCGACGAGGTAGTAGCCGCCGTAGTCCTTCGCGTCGTTGATCCACTCGCGCTGGCCGCGGTCGGTGGAGAAGGTGGCGAGGATGAACTTGCCGTCGCTGTTCGTGCAGATGGCCTGACGGATCGTGTCGGCGTCGGTCTGCATGTTCGGCTTGCACTTCACCTCGGCGGCCAGGCTCTCCAGGCTGCCGGTCGCCATGGGCGGGACGCTCCTCGTCTCCCCGCCCGCGCCACAGCCCGCCAGCGCCAGTACGGCAGTGGCGCCCAGCAGCAGTCGTGTCACCCTCATCAGTTCCTCCGGTCCTGGTGGCCCAAGCATGCCTCGGCTCCTTCGGATACGGGCCCCGGCCGCCGTACGCTCAAATCCCGTGTCAGGCGGGCACTGATGTGCGAAAGTGCCCGGGTGAACGAGAACTGGGAAAACCGCGTGACCGCCGCCTGGGCCACCTTCGACGACTATCCGGAGGAGCGCGCGAACGAGTTCCGCGCACTGATCGACGCGCTGGTCGCCGAGCTGCCGGAGGACAGCCCGCTGGGCCCCTTCGAGCAGGCCTGCGCCTGGGACTCGACCGGGCACTCGGACAAGGCGGTGCCGCTGTACCGGGAGGCGCTGGCGCGCGGCCTGAGCGAGGTGAGCCGGTACAAGGGGCGCCGGGCCAAGATCCAGCTGTCCAGCTCGCTGCGGAACATCGGCGAGGCGGAGCAGGGCGTCAAGCTGCTCACGCCCGAACTGCTCGCCCCGTCCGACGAGTTGGACGACGCGGTGCGGGCGGCTCTGGCCCTGTGTCTGTCCAGCCTCGGCCGGGACCGCGAGGGTCTCTCCCTGGTCCTCGGCGCGCTGGCCGCCCATCTGCCGCGATACCAGCGGTCGATGGCCAACTACGCGCGTGCACTGGTCGATCCGGAAGACTGAGCCACGGGCGAATCACCCATCCGGCGGTGACCAACCCCCGGCTCACTCGTTCTCCATGACGTGCAGTCACAGGATGTAGCCCAGCGTCACGCAGCCAGTTCGGCCGGGGACCCCGGCCCGGTCGACGTCGAGCAGGCCGAGGCCGCGCTCGTCGAGCACTATCCCCGGCTGGTCCGGATCGCCTATCTGGTGCTGCCGCCGGGTCTCGGCCGCGGCCGCCGGGTGCTGACCGCACACGCCCTCGTCCAGCGCGCCCTGCCCCGCGGCCGCAAACAGCGGCCGTCCGTGATCCCGGCGCAGACCTCGGGCCGCGAGGGCGACCTCGGGTACGCGTTCCTGCGCGAGCGCGTACTGCGTACGGCGCTGGAAGCGGCCCGCCCCCGCAAGGGTCTGCCCCGGCTCGCCCAACTGTCGCCGCTGCTGCCCCAGGTGTGGGGCCTGAGGCTGTTCCCGCGCTCGGGCGGCGCCGATGAACTCGCCCTGGACCAGCGGCTGTCCGCCCTGTCCGGCCCGGCCCGCGCCGCCTATGTGCTGCGCGGTCTGGAGAAGCTGTCCGACGCCGACCTCCGCAAGCTGCTCACCGCGGCCGGGGTCGACGACCCGGGCGGCGCGCTGGCCTCGGCGAACCGCGTGCCCGAACAGCCCGCGCTGCTCACCTCCCCCGAGTTCGACCCGTGCTCGCTGCAGGCCCGGCCCACCGATCTGATGCGCCGCCGCCAGCACACCAAGGCCGCCCTCGCCGCGGCCGCCGCGCTCGCGGTGTGCGGGGCGCTGGTCGCCATGCCGGGCGGCGGCTGGGGCCCGGACGGCGCCGCCGCGCCCGCCTACGCCGAGAACCCCGCCGCCCAGGCCGCCCTCGACCCGGCCCGCCTCACCCGGGTCTCCCCCACCGCCTGGGAGACCTCCGCGCGCGCCGACTTCTCCGTGTGGCCCGCACGCGGCCCGCTCACCGGCGACCAGGCCCTGCTGCGCCGCGCCCTCGCCGTCTGGGCCCGCCCCGGCGGCACGGTCCGGGTCTCGGCGACCCCGGGCACCCAGACCGGCGGCCCGGCCGGCCCGCCCCAGCTGCTCTACGCGGGCCAGGTGAGCGGCGCCCGGGTGGTGATCCTCTACGACGGTCTGCGCATCGCCCGCTATGCCGAGCCGGTGAGCGGCACGCAGGGCGCGGCCCTGGACTTCGCCCGGGTGGACGGCGCGAGCGGTGCCGAGGCGAGCGCGCTGGTGCTGGGCCGCTCCGACGGCAATGTGCAGTATCTGACCGCGCCCTGGGTGAAGCGGGCGGCGGCCCGGGACCTGATGAAGCCCGCCGCGGCGGCGACCCCGCTCGCCCTCGCCGGCGGCGTCACCGCACCGCTGACCAGCCCGGCGCTCCAGCCCGGCAGCTGCACCTCGTGGACCGTGCTCCAGCTGACCGACGCCTCCGGCACCGAACTCGCCACCGACCTCGGCGAGTTGGTCCCGGCCCACCTCACCGCGGGCAGGCCCGGCTCGCCCGGTACGGCGTCCGACGCGGCCGGGCTGCGCGCCTGGGCGCCGTTCGCCTGCTCCCTGTCGGCGGAGCGCTCGGCGGGCATCCGCAGTGTCAACGCGTGGGAGTTCGCCGCGCAGCCGCTGCCCGACGGCAGCGGAGCCGGGCAGTGGGTGTGCACCCGGGCCGAGACCTGGCGCGGCGACGGCACGGCCGCGCTGGCCCAGTTCCGCACGCCGAAAGCGCCGGTCGGGGCGGTCGTCGCCAAGGGCACGGATGTGCGGGCCTGCGGGCCGCGTGATCCGCATGTGCTGGCCGGGGTGCTGTGGAAGTCGGCGGCCGGGCACTGGTATCTGCTGGCGGCGGGCGGGAAGGACACGGCGACGATCCAGGCCGGCGGCGGGATCACCGCGGCCGGGCAGGGGCCGCTGCTCGCGGCCCGGGCCGGACAGGGCGCTTCGGCGACGCTCAAGGGGACGCTGGAGGACGGCCGGGCGATCAGCGGGCTGCACTGAGGAAGCTTGGCGAGGAGGAAACGTGTCGACGAAGGAAGCTTGTTGACGAAGGAAGCTTGTTGACGGCGGCGTAAACAAGGTGCGGCACAGGGGCTCCCAGACCACCTACCCGTCAGTACATTGACGCCATGTCTAACACGCAGGCCCGGGTGCCGCTCAAGGCACGCAAAGTGTCCTTCTCCTGGGACGGCACGCCGTTGCACTGGGTGCCGGGCGATCCCTTCACCACGCACACGATCAACGTGCTGCATCTGCTGTTGCCCGCCGGTGAGCGGTGGTTCGTGCACGTCTACAAGCAGGCGCTGCCGCTGATCCGGGACGAGCGGCTGCGCGAGGACGTCATCGGGTTCATCGGGCAGGAGGCCATGCACTCCCAGGCCCATGACGAGGTGCTGCCGCATCTGCGCGAGCAGGGCCTCGATCCGACGCCGTACACCGCGCAGGTCGACTGGTTCTTCGAGAAGCTGCTCGGCGACCGCACGCTGCCGCCGGGCCGGGCCAGGCGCTGGTGGCTGCTGGAGCGGGTCGCGCTCATCGCGGCCATCGAGCACTACACCGCGTTCCTCGGCGACTGGGTGCTCAACGCCGGGGAGCTGGACCGGCGGGGCGCCGACCCGACCATGCTGGACCTGCTGCGCTGGCACGGCGCGGAGGAGGTCGAGCACCGCTCGGTGGCCTTCGAGCTGTTCCTGCACGTCGACGGGAGTTACCGCCGGCGCGTGCGGACCTGGGCCATGGCGTTCTCCGCGCTGGTGTTCCTGTGGCAGCGCGGGGTGCGGTTCTTCATGGAGAACGACCCGACTCTCGTCGACGGCAAGGCGTCCTTCAAGGAGTTCCACGACCGTGGCAGGCGGGGCCTGCTCCCCTCGACCGGGGCCATGATCCGGTCCATCCCCCGCTATCTGAGCCGTGGCTATCACCCCTCGCAGGAGGGCGACACCGAGCAGGCCGTCGCCTACCTGGCGTCCTCCCCGGCCGCCATGGCAGCGGAGAAGAGGGCCGCGTGATGCCGAAGCTGCGTACGGTCGCGCTCGTCGCGGGCGCCGTAGTGCTGACCCGGGGTGCCCTGCGCCGCCGTATCCAGGTCTCGCCGCTGTGGCCGCTGCCCGCGCTGGAGGAGCCCACCTCGGGCCGGCCGCGCTCGCGGGCGCTCAGGCTGCTGGTGGCCTCGCGCGAGACGGTGGCCGACGGGGTCGTCCGGCTCCGCCTGGAAGGGCGGGACCTGCCGCGCTGGGAGCCCGGTGCGCATCTCGACCTGGTGCTGCCGTCGGGGCTCGTGCGGCAGTACTCGCTGTGCGGCGACCCCGAGGACACCTCCTCGTACACGGTCGCGACGCGGCTGGTCGCGGACGGGCGGGGCGGCTCGCGCGAGGTGCACGAGCAGGTGACCGAGGGCATGGAACTGGAGGTGCGGGGGCCACGGAATCGCTTCCCCCTCATCGAGGCGGAGTCCTACGTCTTCATCGCCGGCGGGATCGGGATCACCCCGCTGCTGCCGATGCTGCGGGCGCTCCCGGAGCACACCGAGTGGCGGCTGCTGTACGCGGGGCGTGACCGGGCTTCGATGCCGTTCCTGGAGGAGGTCGAGAAGCTGGGCGGGGACCATGTGACCGTCGTGGAGGGGCGGCCCGATCTCGACGCGCTGGAGGTCGGCGCGGGCGCCGCCGTCTACGCCTGCGGTCCCGAGGGGCTCATGGCGGCCGTCGCGGAGCGCTTCCCGGAGGTCCGGCTGGAGCGGTTCGCGCCGCGCACCTCGTCCGACGGCAACACCGAGTTCGAGGTCGAACTGCGGCGCAGCGGGCGTACGTTGACCGTCCCGGCCGACTCCACCGTGCTGGCCGCCGTCCGCCGGGAGCTGCCGGACACCGCCTACTCCTGCGAGCAGGGCTTCTGCGGGACCTGCCAACAGCGGGTGCTGGAAGGGGAGATCGACCACCGGGACGAGCTGCTGACGGACACGGAGCGTGCCGACTCGATGCTGATCTGTGTGTCGCGCGCCCGGGGCGATCGTTTGGTGATCGACATGTGAACACTCGCGGTCCGAACCGGTCGGTAAGGTGTTCGCATGAGTACCGGGGTTCGCCGCAGGATGGGCGTCGAGGAGCGGCGGCAGCAGCTGATCGGCGTCGCCCTCGATCTGTTCAGCCGACGCTCGCCCGACGAGGTCTCCATCGACGAGATAGCGTCGGCCGCCGGCATCTCACGCCCGCTGGTGTACCACTACTTCCCTGGCAAACTCAGCCTGTACGAGGCCGCGTTGAAGCGCGCCTCGGAGGATCTCGCGGCGCGCTTCGCCGAGCCGCACGAGGGCCCGGTCGGCGCCCGGCTGCTGCGCGTGATGCGCCGCTACTTCGACTTCGTGGACGAACACGGTCCGGGCTTCTCGGCGTTGATGCGCGGCGGTCCGGCGGTCCCGGCGGACGGAGTCCGCTCAAAAGAGCACGTGTCGGCCACCAACGCCCTGATCGACTCCGTACGGCAGGCGGCGTACGACCATATCCTGGCGCATCTCCAGGTCGCCGAGGCGCCCCCGCGTCTGGAGCTGGTGGTCCGCTCCTGGATCTCCCTCGCCGAGTCCACGGCCCTGCTCTGGCTGGACGGCCGGCGCGTCCCCCGCGCCGAGCTGGAGCTCCAGCTCGTCCACGACTTCGCCGCGCTGGCCGCCGTCAGCGCCGCCTACGACGAGGAGATGGCGGCCCTGCTGAAGACCATGGTCAAGGACGAGCCGGCCGACGGCCCCTTCGCGGAGCTGGTCGGCCGGCTCATCGCCCTGGGTTCCTAACGCTCGAACTTCCGGTAGGAGGCGTCGAGGTCGCGGACCTCGGCGGAGGCGTGCAGGGTGACCCCGTCCTGCGGTGCCACGTGCTTGCGGAGCACGTCCAGCACGGCCTCCGTGAGCTTGGCCTTCGTCTCCTCGCTGCGCCCGGCGAGGAGACCGATGGTCACGTGCACCACGTGGTGGCTCTCGTCCGCGACACCTTCGTATCCGTACCCGGTGTGCCCCTCCCGGAACAGCGTCTTGCAGGCCTCCGGCCTGGCGGCCGCGATCTCGACGACCGTCTCGTGCAGCTCCCGCACGAAGGTGTCCGAGATGACCTCGGCGTTGTACGAGAAGTCGACGGTGATCTGCGGCATGAGCACTCCTGTTCTACGGCGACCGGAACGACCCTACGTGTCCGACCGGCTGAACACCGCCACCGTCCGCGCCGGGACACCGAACGTGCCCGAGCCGGCCGTGTAGGAGGAGGTCTTCACCACCGGATCGGCGCCGGAGGCCTGCACCGGGTGCAGCCGGTAGGCCGTCCCGGCGAGGGCACCGATCGTCTGCTCCTGCCGCTGCGGGGTGGCGTTGAAGACGACGACCAGGTCACCGAGCTTCATCGTGATCACACCCGGTGTCTCGTCCTTGCCCGACAGCGGGAAGGACAGCTCGTCCTGCACCTGCGCGGCCGTGTCGAGGGAGAACGCCTTCTCCGTCGTACGGATCCTGAGCAGGTCCTGGTAGGCGGCCGAGGCGCCGGTGATGTCGGAGCAGCCGACCTTGACCGTGCTCAGCAACGGGCCCGCGTACGGCCACTTGGACTGGTTGTCCGCCGCCATCGGCAGCCCGCGTCCGAAGCCGTTGCCGTCGGCGCAGTTCCAGTGGATGGCGTTGAACCAGTCACCGCTGTCGTACGAATTGCGGTCCAGCGACTTGGAGCGCAGCAGGTCGGTGCCCGCCTGGGAGAGGGCCGGTCCCTGGGAGAGGGCGGCCGTGGCCATGGCCAGGACCTGCATCCGGGCCCGGTCGGCGGCGCCGGTCTTCGCGGGCAGCTTGTAGGTCAGCGCGTCGAACAGCGACTCGTTGTCGTGCGCGTCCACATAGGCGAGGGCGTCGCCGGGGGCGTCCGCGTAGCCGGCGGGCGAGCCGCCATAGTCGATCTCGGCTCCCGTGACGTCCTTGCCGTCGGTGTCCGTGAAGCGGTACTTCGCGAGGTTGCCGCTCAGCCCGACCTTGATCAGGTCCTGGTAGTGCAGGAGGCGGGCCTTCTGCTCGGCCGAAGTACCGTTGGCGGACGAGGAGTTGGGGTCGGTGTAGAGGCCGGAGGCGAAGCCCTGGACGCCGGGGTCGGAGTCGAAGGGGCTGCCGCCGCGCACCGCGTCCCGGGCCCGGTCGGAGAAGGTGGCGATGCCGGTGCCGGCCATGTTGGCCTGGGTGGCCTGCACGAACCGGGCGTCGTTCGCGACCTCGCCGAAGTTCCAGCCCTCGCCGTACAGGATGATCTTCTTGCCGTCGACGCCGTCCTTGGCGACGGTCAGCGCGTCGAGCGCCTTGCGGACGGCCAGGATGTTGGCCTTCGGGTGGTGGCCCATGAGGTCGAAGCGGAAGCCGTCGACCTTGTACTCCTTGGCCCAGGTGACGATCGAGTCCACGACCAGCTTGCCCATCATCGCGTTCTCGGGTGCGGTGTTGGAGCAGCAGGTGCTGTTGGCCACGCTGCCGTCGGCGAGGAGCCGCTGGTAGTAGCCGGGCACGATCTTGTCGAGCACAGAGGTGTCGGCCTGGCCGCTGGCGGCGGTGTGGTTGTAGACGACGTCCATGACGACCCGGAGGCCGTCCCCGTTCAGGGCCTGGACCATCTTGCGGAACTGGACCGTGCGGGCGGTGCCGTCCGGGTCGGTGGCGTAGGAACCCTCGGGGACCGTGAAGTGGTACGGGTCGTAGCCCCAGTTGTAGGCGTCCTTCGCGGCGGTCTTCGCCACGCACGCCTGCTGCTGGTCGGAGTCGGCCGGGTAGGAGGCCAGGTCACAGGCCGGGCTCGCCTGGTCGGCCTTCTTCTCGGGGACAGTGGCGAAGTCGAAGGCCGGCAGCAGATGCACGTACGAGGTGCCGGCCTCGGCCAGCGCCCGCAGATGCTTCGAGCCGTCGCTGTTCTTGTCGGTGAAGGCCAGGTAGGTGCCCTGGTCCTGCGCCGGGACGGTCTTGTCGGCCACCGAGAAGTCCCGGATGTGCAGCTCCTGGATCTGCGCGTCCTTCAGCGGTACGGCCCTGGGCTTGTGCAGGGCCGCCCAGCCGCTCGGGGCGAGCGACCGGTCGTCCAGGTCGACGACGAGGCTGCGCTCGGAGTCGGCGGTGAGGGCGAGCGAGTAGGGGTCGGTGACCTTGTTGACGACCATCTTGCGGACGCTGGGCGCCCAGACCCGCACGACGTACCGGTAGGGCTTGCCCTTCCAGGACGCGGGGCCGGTGACGGACCAGACGCCGGTCGTGTCGTCGCGGTGCATGGCCGTGAGCGAGCCGTCCAGCTCCAGCGAGACACTCTGCGCGGTCGGCGCCCAGACGGACAGGGTCGGCTTCCCGTCGTGGAAGACCGGGCCGAGCCGGGCCTTCGTGGCGCCCGGGTAGAGGTCGTCCAGCACGCCGGCGATCTGCACGCCGGTCGCGGCCAGCACGGCGCCGTTGGCGGCCCGCTGGGAGGCGACGAGCTGGCCCGTGAGCGCCGTACGCACCCGGCCGCTGTCCCGCGGATCGACGGACCAGGCGGTGTAGTCCTTCAGATACGGGAACTTCGCCTTCTGGGCGTCGGTGAGGGTGGTCTTCTCCAGCCGGATCCAGCGCTCGTCGTCGCTGGTCAGCGTCCCGTCCTTGACGGCGATCGAGCCGTCCCGGGAGGAGAGCAGCTGGGTGGAGGCGGCGCCGTCGGCGCCGTTCCAGGCGACGGTGTCCCGGTCGATCCAGACCGCCTTGGACGTGGTCAGGTCGAGCGCGGCCGCGCTGCCGGCCGGCTGCGGGAGCAGGTACTTCTCCTGGCCGTTCAACAGCCACACCTCGTAGCCGTTCGCCTTGAGGTCGAGCGACTGGTCGGTGGGCAGGTCCTTGTCGTCGCCCTTGTGGATGATGTAGCTGAGGCTGGTGGCACCCGCGGTGAGCGGCACCTCGAAGACCGCGCCATAGGCATCAGTCTTCACCGGCTGGAGCGGCTTCGACCAGTCGGTGGGGTTCGCGGCACCCGTCCAGACGTGCAGGCCCCAGCCGTCGTAGTTCCCGTCGGCGCGGTGGTAGTGGATGACGGCCTTGGTGGTGTCCTGGGCGGGATAGGCGGGCTTCGTCGTCTGTACGTCCGGCTTGCCCTGCTCGACCCAGACCTCACCGTTCTTGGTGACGTCGATGCTCCGGTCGGCCGAGACGTCCTTGTTCCCGTTCTTGTCGACGACCAGGAAGCCCACGGCCTGGGCGCCGGGCTTGACCTTGACGTAGGCGAAGGCTCCCCAGGCGTCCCGGCCGGTGAAGGGGTGCCCGGCCGGCCAGGTGGTGGCCTCGCCGTCGGCGAGGTCGCCCCAGGCGTACAGGCCCCAGTTGTCGTAGTCGCCGTCGGTGCGCTTGTAGTGGACGATCACGTAGTCCCGTGAGGAGGCCGTGGGGACCGAGGGCGCGGGCGGGGTGCCGGAGGTGCTGCTCGCCGTGGCGCTCGCGGTGTGCCCGGCCGAGTCGACGACGACGGCCTTGTAACGCAGCGCGGTCCCGGCGGGTACGGCCTTGTCGAGGGTCTGGGTGACCTTGTACGGGGCGTGGTCGGCGGAGCCGAGCACCTGCCACCGGGCGTTGCCGACCTGGGCTGCGAAGACGACCCGGTTCAGCCGGCCGCCGTTCACGTCGGCCGTGAGGTCCACGGTCCCGGTGGCTCCGGCGGCCGGGGCCTGGAGGGTGATCACGGGCTTGACCGCGGGCTGGGCGAGGCTGCCGGTGGCCCGGTAGACGACGGCGGACTCGGCCGGGACGGTGAGGGTGACCTTGCTGTCCCCGTCGGACTTCACCCCGTCCGTGGCGCCGTAGATCCCCCGGTACGCCATGCCGGCGGACCCGGTGGCGAAGGTCGCCGTCTTCGGCTCGCTCGCGTTGTTGAGGGCGACGACGTACTCCTGGCCGGTCCTGACGTCCGTCCGGGTGAAGGCGTAGATCCCGGCGCCGTCGGCCGCGTACCGCTCGGTCTGGACGCCGTCGGTCAGCGCCGGGTTGGCGGTGCGAAGCCTGGAGAGGGCGGCGATCTGCCGGTAGAGCGGGGCGCCGGGGTCGTAGGAGTCGCTGGCGTGGGTGCGGGTGGTGCCGATCTCGTCGTCGGCGAGATAGTCGGGGACCTTGGAGGCGAACATGGTCTGGCGGGCGTCCTTGTCGCCGCCGGAGCCGGTGAAGCCCTGCTCGTCGCCGTAGTAGACGACCGGGTTGCCGCGGCTGAGGAACATGACCTCGTTGGCGAGCTCGTCCTTCTTGAGGATCTCGGCGTCCGTGGCCTTCGGGTTGTCCTGCTTCAGGAAGTACCCGATGCGGCCCATGTCGTGGTTGCCGAGGAAGGTGACCTGCTCGTACGCGTTGGCCTTGTCGGTCGTGTACTTCCAGTCGTCGCCGAAGACGTGTCCGAGCTTCTGCGCGCTGCCGCCCTGGGAGGCGTAGGTGCGGGCCGCGTCCTGGAAGGGGAAGTCGAGGGTGGCGTCGAGACGGCCCTGGGTGACGTACGGGGAGGTGATGGAGGTGTCGGCGGAGTAGACCTCGCCGAACATGAAGAACTTCTTCCGCCCGTGCGCGGCGGCGTACTTGTCCAGTGCGGTCGCCCACTGGGTCCAGAACGGCATGTCGACGTGCTTGACGGTGTCGATCCGGAACCCGTCGACGGCGAAGTCCTTGACCCAGCGCTCGTAGATCTTCTCCATGCCGTGGACGACCTCGGGACGCTCGGTCCACAGGTCGTCCAGGCCGGAGAAGTCGCCGTAGGTGGCGGACTCGCCGGCGAAGGTCGAGTCGCCGCGGTTGTGGTACATCGTCGGGTCGTTGAGCCAGGCCGGGACCTTGCTCCTGCTGGTGACCTGCGGGGTGTACGGGAAGGAGTCGGTGTCGACGGCCGGGAACTTCTTCGTGCCGTCGGCGTAGTCGGCGTCGTCGAACGGCCGGCCGTCCTTCGTCAGGTACGGGAAGGCGCCTTTGGAGAGGTAGTCGGAGGACTTCTCCTTGTAGCTGACGACGTCGGCCGTGTGATTGGTGATGACGTCGAAGAAGACCTTCATGCCCTTGGCGTGGGCCTTGGAGATGAGGGTCTTCAGGTCCTGGTTGGTGCCGAAGTGCGGGTCGACCTGGGTGAAGTCGGTGATCCAGTAGCCGTGGTAGCCGGCGGAGGCGTTCGCGCCGGTGCCCTGCACGGGCTGGTTCTTGAAGATGGGGGCCATCCAGATGGCGGTGGTGCCGAGCCCCTTGATGTAGTCGAGCTTCTGGGTCAGGCCCTTGAGGTCGCCGCCCTGGTAGAAGCCCTTGTCCGTGGGGTCGTAGCCGGTGACCGTGCGGGAGCCGGTCAGGCCGCCCTGGTCGTTGGCCTTGTCCCCGTTGGCGAAACGGTCCGGCATGACGAAGTAGAACTGCTCGCGGGTGTCGTCGTGCCGGGCGGGCTGGGCGGCGAGTGCCGCGTCCGACGGGG
This sequence comes from Streptomyces sp. CoH27, assembly GCF_020181035.1. Classification (GTDB taxonomy): domain Bacteria; phylum Actinomycetota; class Actinomycetes; order Streptomycetales; family Streptomycetaceae; genus Streptomyces; species Streptomyces camelliae. Next base: position 357,016 of record NZ_JAIQYY010000007.1, on the reverse strand, counting down.
GTGCGGGCGGGGTGGCTGCGTGGGCCGCCAGTGGCTGGATCAGGGCGGCGGCGAGGGCTGTCGCGGTGACGGCCGCGGCCCGTCTCGCTCTCGGTATCACAGGCGGTAACTCCTTGCGAATGCGGCTCTCTTGGGTCCGACCCCGCGCGACCGTATCGCCGCCGAAAGCTTTACTGCAAGAGTCTTGAAATTCATAGCAAGAAGTTTCAGCGTCAACCTTGACGTGCCCTTCTCAACTGCCGCAGGCTCACCGGTTGTTGAAACCCACCCCCTTCTTCGGAGCCGCACATGACCGGAAACCGACACCGACCCCCGGGCTCGCCGGGTGTCGTCCGCAGGACGGCAGGGGCCGTGGCCGCCGGCGCCCTGGCGCTCGCGGGCGTGCTCGCCCTGCCGGCGACCCCCGCCCAGGCGAAGACGACCGCCAAGGGCGATGTGATCGCCAACCTGTGGGAATGGAACTGGGACTCCATCGCCTCGGAGTGCACCGACGTGCTGGGCCCGGCGGGCTACGGCGCGGTCCAGGTGGCACCGCCCGAGGAGTCCCTGAAGCAGACGAACTACTACTGGTGGGACGTCTACCAGCCGTACTCGTACAGCCTGAACAGCCGCTTCGGCAGCCAAGCCAAGTTCAGCGCCATGATCACGGCCTGCCACAAGGCGGGCGTGAAGGTCTACACGGACGCGGTGATCAACCACACGTCCGCGCAGACCGGCACCGGCTACAACGGCACGACGATCACCAACAAGTACGCCACCCCCGACTGGACCCGCACCGACTACCACGACTCCACCGACTGCCCGACCTCGGACCTGACCATCCAGGACTACTCGAACCTGACCCAGGTCCAGAACTGCGAGCTGCTCGGCCTGCCCGACCTCAAGACGGGCTCGGACGCGGTCCGCGCCGGCCTCGCCAACTACCTCAACTCCCAGCTGGCGCTGGGCGTGGACGGTTTCCGGGTCGACGCGGCCAAGCACATCCCCGAGGCCGACCTGGCGGCGATCGAGGGCAAGCTGACCAACACCACGTCGGGGACGGCGCCGTACGTCTTCCAGGAGGTGTACCCGGGTGCGACCCCGCAGCCGAGCGACTACTACGGCTCCGGTGACGTCCTGGACTTCACCTACGCCGGCAAGATGAAGTCGGCGTTCCAGGGCAATGTGAGCGACCTGGCCTCACTGTCGTCGTCCGGCATCCTGCCCGCCGCCAACTCGGTGTCGTTCGTGACCAACCACGACACCGAGCGCAACGGCACGGACATGTCGTACAAGGACGGCGACACCTACAAGCTCGCCAACCTCTTCCAGCTCGCCTACAAGTGGTCGACGCCGACCGTGTACGCCAGCTGGGAGTGGACCCAGAGCGACCAGGCCCCGCCGAACTCGTCGGGCTTCGTCACGAACACGGACTGCGCCGGCGGCGCCTGGTACTGCCTGGACCGGGACACCTCGGTGGTCGGCATGGTGGCCTGGCACAACGCGACCGACACCGCCGCGGTGTCCAACTGGCAGACCATGTCGTCCGACGTGATCGGCTTCGGACGCAGCGGCAAGGGTTTCTTCGCGCTGAACAACGGCACGTCGGCGGCCACCTACACGTTCGCCACGGGCATGGCCGACGGCACGTACAGCAACGTGATCGACGGCGGCAAGAGCACGGTGACCGTCTCCGGCGGCAGCGCGTCGCTCACGATCCCCGCGAAGGGTGCCGTCGCCTTCTACAACGGCTCCTACACCTGCACGGTGGGCTGCGGCGACGCGGGCGGCAGCTCCGGCGACACGGTGAGCGCGACGTTCCACGAGTACGCGTCGACCACGTCCGGCACGAACGTGTACGTCGTGGGCTCCATCCCGGCGCTGGGCTCCTGGGACACCTCGAAGGCGATCCAGCTGTCGTCCACCGGCTACCCGGTCTGGTCGGGTGAGGTGAACGTGCCGGTGAACACGTCCTTCACCTTCAAGTACATAAAGAAGGACAGCTCGGGCAACGTGACCTGGGAGTCGAACGCCAACAGGTCGGCGGCCACGACGACTTCGGCCCTGTCGCTCAACGACTCCTGGAACGTGGCGGACACCGACGCCACCGACGTCACCTTCAACGAGAACGCCACGACGAGTTGGGGCACCAACGTCTACGTCGTCGGCTCGCTCCCGTCCCTCGGCTCCTGGAACACGGCCGACGCCATCCCGCTCTCGTCCGCGGCCTACCCGACCTGGAGCAAGCTGGTGATCGTCCCGAAGAGCACCACGTTCACCTACAAGTACATCAAGAAGGACAGTTCGGGCACGGTGACGTGGGAGTCCGGCTCGAACCGCTCGTACACGACGGGCAGTTCGTCCGGGTACACGACGAACGACAGCTGGCAGTAGCGCCTGACCGCATGACAATGGCCCGCCGCCCCTCGGGGCGGCGGGCCATCCGGCTGTCACTCCGCCGTCGTCCACCAGACGGTCGTGTCGGCCGGCACCGTGGTCTCGCCGTCGGTGTCGGTCACCTCGCCGCTGGCGAGCAGGACGCGGCCGTACGCCGGGACGGTCACCGCCTCGCCCGTGGTGTTCGCGACGCACACGAACGTGCCGCGGCGGAAGGCCAGGACGCCCTGCGGGGCCGACAGCCACTCCACCGCGTCACCCGCGCCGAGTGCGGGGTGCTCCCGGCGGGCGGCGAGCGCGGCGCGGTACAGCTGCAAGGTGGAGCCGGGCGTGCCGGTCTGCGCCTCCACGCTCAGCTCGGCCCACTCGGCCGGCTGCGGCAGCCAGCTGCCGCCGCTGCCGAAGCCGTACGACGAGCCCGTGCGGGTCCACGGGATCGGCACACGGCAGCCGTCGCGGAAGCCGTCCTGGCCGGCGCCCCGGAAGTACGCCGGGTCCTGACGCACCTCGTCCGGGAGGTCGACCACGTCCGGCAGGCCCAGTTCCTCGCCCTGGTAGACGTACGCCGAGCCGGGCAGCGCGAGCATGAGGAGGGTGGCGGCACGGGCGCGGCGCAGGCCCAGTGCGCGGTCGCCCGCCGTGCGGATCTGGGTGCCCAGGCCCGGCGGGTTGGCGAAGCGGGTGGCGTGGCGGGTGACGTCGTGGTTGGACAGGACCCAGGTGGCGGGGGCGCCGACCGGGCGCATCGCCTCCAGCGTGCGGTCGATGACCTCGCGCAGTTCCTTCGCGTCCCACGCCGTGCTCAGGTACTGGAAGTTGAAGGCCTGGTGCAGCTCGTCCGGGCGGACGTAGTTCGCGGTGCGCTCGACGGTCGGCGTCCAGGCTTCCGCGACGAAAATGCGCTCACCGGAGTACTCGTCCAGGATCCGGCGCCACTGGCGGTAGATCTCGTGCACACCGTCCTGGTCGAAGAACGGCATGACATCGTTGCCCAGCAGTTTGAGCTGGTCGTGCGCACCGAGGTCGGGGAGGCCGTCCGCCTTCACCAGGCCGTGGGCGACGTCGATGCGGAAGCCGTCGACACCCATGTCCAGCCAGAAGCGGAGGATGGAGCGGAACTCGTCGCCCACCGCCGGGTGTTCCCAGTTGAAGTCGGGCTGCTCGGGGGCGAAGAGGTGGAGGTACCACTCGCCGTCGTCCACCCTCGTCCAGGCCGGGCCGCCGAAGATGGACTCCCAGTCGTTGGGCGGGAGTTCGCCGTTCTTCCCCTTGCCGGGGCGGAAGTGGTAGCGCTCCCGCAGCGGGGAGCCGGGGCCCTCGGCGAGGGCGCGCTTGAACCACTCGTGCTGGTCGGAGGAGTGGTTGGGGACCAGGTCGACGATGATGCGCAGGCCCAGCTCGTGCGCGTCGCGGATCAGCGCGTCGGCGTCCAGCAGATTGCCGAACATCGGGTCGACGGCACGGTAGTCGGCGACGTCGTAACCGGCGTCGGCCTGCGGGGAGGCGTAGAAGGGGCTGAGCCACACGGCGTCGACGCCGAGGTCGCGGAGGTACGGCAGACGGGAGCGGATGCCTTCCAGGTCGCCCATGCCGTCGCCGTCGCTGTCGGCGAAGCTGCGCGGATAGACCTGGTAGATGACCGCGTCCCGCCACCAGTCGCGGCGGTCGGCGATGGCGGCTGCGGTGGAGCGGGGGGCCGGTGCGGCAGGGTGCTGCTGGCTCATGGCGTCCTTGAGGGGTAAGCGAGTTCTGGTCATGGGCGCGTGGGTGCGGCGGGGGTGCCGGGAACCGGGGGTGTGCGAGGCGGCCGCGGTCACAGCGGGGTCGGATGGGGACCGCGGCCGCCTACCCGCGCATCGCTGTCGCTGTGCGCGGGAGCCTGTGTTCGGGGCCGTCAGCCCTTCGTGCCGCCCGCGGTCAGGCCGGTGACGAGGTTCTTCTGCACGAGGTAGAAGAACACCGACACGGGTATCGCGATCAGCACGGCGGTGGCGGCCATGTAGTTCCACTGGGCGTCGTGCTCGCTGACGAAGGTCTGCAGGCCCACGGCGAAGGTGTACTTCGAGTCGTCCAGCATGAAGGTCGTCGCGAAGGCGACCTCGCCGACGGCGGTGATGAAGTTGTAGAAGGCGGCCACGGCCAGGCCGGGACGGGCCAGCGGCAGGATCAGCCGGAAGAAGGTGCCGAAGGGGGACAGTCCGTCGACACGTCCGGCCTCGTCTATCTCGAAGGGGATGGTGTCGAAGTAGCCCTTGAGCAGCCAGGCGCTGTACGGCACGGCCGTGGTGCAGTTGATGACGATCAGCGCCCAGTAGGTGTCGATGAGATCGAGCTGGCTGAAGATCTCGTACATCGGCACGATCAGGATGGCGATCGGGAAGGCCTGGGTGAGCAGCAGGACCCACATCAGCTGCTTGTAGCCGGGGAAGCGCATCCGGGAGACGGCGTAGCCGGTGGTGGCGGCGACGAAGACGCCGATCAGGGTGGTGCCGCCGGCCACGATCATCGTCGACTTGAACCAGTCGAAGAAGCCGGTGTGCTGGAGCACGAAGCTGTAGTTGGAGAAGCTGAGCTTGCCCAGGATCTTGCCCGGGTGCAGGTAGTCGTCCTTCTCGGGGCCGAGCGACAGGAAGATCAGCCAGGCCACCGGGGCGAGTGCGATCAGGCTCGCGACGGCGAGACCGCCGTGCAGGAGGGCGGTGCCGAGCGGGCCGCGCTCGCCGCGCCCGCGCGTCCGGCGCGGCACGTCGCCGGCGGGGGCCGGTGCGGCCTCGGTCTTTTCCAGGGTCGTGGTGCTCATGGCGGCGGCTCCTGCGGCGTCAGACGGCGAGCTGGTCATTGCGCTTCAGCCAGCGGAAGTAGAAGGAGGTGAAGACGGTGACGATCGACAGCAGCAGCACGCCGTACGCGGCGGACTGGGCGAAGTCCCGTGGCTGCTGCCCGAAGCCCAGGTAGTAGGCCCAGGTGACGAGGATCTGCGCGTCCGGGGCGCTGGTCGGACCGAACAGCAGGAAGATGATGGCGAACTGGTTGAAGGTCCAGATGATGCCGAGGAGGACGACGGTGGAGCTGACGGACCTCAGCCCCGGCAGGGTGACGTGCCGGAAGCGCTGCCAGGCATTGGCGCCGTCCATCTCGGCCGCCTCGTAGAGGCTGGAGTCGATGGACTGCAGGCCGCCGAGCAGCGAGAGCATCATGAACGGCACACCGCACCAGGTGTTGACCATGATCGCGGCGAACCGCTGCCAGAAGGTGTCCTCCAGCCACTGCGGCTGGGGCATGTGGAGCGCGTGCAGGACCTGGTTGATCACGCCGGAGTCGGAGAGCATGATCCGCCAGGAGAAGACGGTGACGAAGGTCGGCACCGCCCAGGGCAGGACCAGCAGCACCCGGTAGAAGGTGCGGCCGCGCACCTTCTCGTTGAGCATGAGCGCGAGGCCCAGGCCGATGGTGTAGTGCAGGGTCACACAGGCGGCCGTCCAGACGACGGTCCAGATGAAGTGCGACCAGAACCGGTCGTACGACAGCGGGCCGAACAGGATGTCCTTGTAGTTGCCCAGGCCGATGAACTTGTACGTGGCCGCGATGTGGTTGACGCCGATCGTGCGCGCCGAGTTGAGGCTGTTGGCGTCGGTGAGGGTCAGGTAGACACCGCGGATCAGCGGATAGCCCACGATCACGGCGAGGACGACGACCACCGGGGCGATCATCGCATAGGCGTACCAATACTTCTGGTAGCCGTTTCTGATGCGCTGCCCCAGCCCGGGCCGAGGCGCGCGGTCACCGCGGCGCTTGCCGGTCGCGCGGTCGATGGCGACTGTCATGGTTCGACACCTTCAAGAGGATCAGAGGGTGGGCTGGGCACAGGGCGGTGGCCGCCGGATCCTTCCCCCCGATCTCGTACGGGAGGATCCGGCGGCCACGCGGGCTCACTTGCTGAAGTCGGGGACCAGCTTGGTGATGGCCACCTGGGCGTTGCTCAGGCCGGTGTCCAGCGACTCCTTGCCGGCCGCGACCTTGGGCAGCTCGGTGTCGAGCGGGCCCCACAGGGAGCTGTACTCGGGCAGCGCCGGGCGCGGCTGGGCGGAGGAGAGGACGCCCTGGTAGCCGGCGATGCCGGGGTCGGCCTTGACCTGGGCGGTGTAGGCGTCCGAGCGGGTGGGCAGGGTGGAGTTCTTCAGGGCGATGGTCTCCTGGGAGGACGCCGAGGTCATGAACTTCACGAACGTCAGCGCCGCGGCCTGGTGAGCCTTGTCGGAGCCGGCGTAGACCGAGAGGTTGTGACCGCCGGTGGGGGCGCCCGCCTTGCCGGAGGAGCCGGCCGGGACGGTGGCGATGCCGAGGTTCGACTTGTCGCTGAAGGCGCTGCCCTTGTAGAAGTTCGTGATCTCCCACGGGCCCTGGAGGATCGCGGCGACCTTGCCGTTGACGAACGCGTCCTGGATGTGGGCGTAGGCGTCGGCGGTGGTGTCGGCCTTGTGCAGGCCCTTGCCGGAGAACAGGCTCAGCCAGGTGCCGTAGGCCTTCTTCGCGGCGGCCGAGTCGACGGTGATCTTCTTGGCGGTCGCGTCGACGGTGTCGGTGCCCTCGCCGTAGAGGAACGGCTGGGCGTAGTAGGCCTGGGTGGAGCCCCAGTAGCCGTCGGCGCCGGTCTTGTCCTTGACCTTGGCGGCGTCCGCCTTCAGCTCGTCCCAGGTCGTGGGGGCGGCGGTGATGCCGGCCTTCTGGAACAGCGCCTTGTTGTAGACCAGCGCGAGGGTGTCGGTGACCAGCGGGACGCCGTAGGTCTTGCCCTCGTACTGGGCCTGCTTGATCAGGTTCGGCTGGAAGCTGCTCTGCTCGGAGAGCGCCTCGGTGCCGTCCAGCGGCAGGAAATAGCCCTTCTTGGCGAAGGCGGGGGTCCAGCCGACCTCGGAGCGCAGGATGTCCGGGGCGCCCTTGGAGCCGGCCGCGGTGTCGAACTTGTTCTGCGCCTGGTCGAAGGGCACGTTGACGTACTTGACCTTGATGTTCTTGTTGGCGGCCTCGAACTGCTTGATCAGGGCCTGGTACGTCGGCGCCTCGTTCGTGGCGTTGGAGGTGTCCCACCAGGTGATGGTGACCGGGCCGTCCGACTTGCCACTGTCGCTGCTCCCGCCGCCGCAGGCCGTCGCCGCGAGGGCGATGGACGCCACCAGCGCGGAGGCCGCTATGCCACGCCGCATGAGTTCTCCTTGAGGGTGAAAGCCCGTGTGCCAGGGGCGGTCCCGTCCGCCGTCCCCGGTCGTGGTGCCGACTGCGCCGTTGCGGCGGCCGGGCGACCAGGAACGTAACAGCGTTGTAAGCGTTACGAAAGACCTTGCAGAAAAAAAGTGCAAGGGAACACGATGGTTACCCCGCCGTGACCGGCGCTCGACCCGGGCGCAACCGCGCATTGGGGCCTGTGGGGCGGTTTCGGCGGCACTTGTGCAAGACTCTGCAAGCTCTTGCCACCATGACTTCGAGGGAGCGCGATGAGGCAGCAACCCAGGGCGGGCCGTACCGCTTCCCGGGCCCGGCGTCCGGCCGGTGTGCAAGGCGACATGCGACCGGTACAGTCCAGTGCCGTGACCACACGGCTTGCCGACATCGCTGCGCAGGCGGGGGTGAGCGAAGCGACCGTCAGCCGGGTCCTCAACGGGAAGCCGGGCGTCGCCGCCACCACCCGCCAGTCCGTGCTCGCCGCGCTGGACGTGCTCGGCTACGAGCGCCCGGTGCGGCTGCGGCAACGCAGCGAGGGCCTGGTGGGTCTGATCACGCCCGAGCTGGAGAACCCGATATTCCCGGCCCTGGCCCAGGTCATCGGCCAGGCGCTGACCCGCCAGGGTTATACGCCCGTGCTCGCCACGCAGACCCCGGGCGGGTCGACCGAGGACGAGCTGACCGAGATGCTCGTGGACCGCGGGGTCGCCGGGATCATCTACGTCTCCGGGCTGCACGCGGACACCACCGCCGACATGCAGCGCTACGAGGCGCTGCGGGCGCAGGGCGTGCCGTTCGTGCTGGTGGACGGGTTCTCGCCGAAGGTGCAGGCGCCGTTCATCTCCCCCGACGACCGGGCCGCGATGACGCTCGCGGTGACCCACCTGGTGTCCCTGGGCCACACCCGGATCGGGCTGGCGCTCGGGCCGAAGCGGTTCGTGCCGGTGCAGCGCAAGATCGAGGGCTTCGTGCGGGCCATGCAGGACCAGCTGGGGCTGGCCCCCGGGGTCGTCGAGGCGGAGCTGGTCCAGCACTCGCTGTACACGCTGGAGGGCGGTCAGGCCGCCGCGAGCGCGTTGATCGAGCGGGACTGCACGGCCGTGGTGTGCGCCAGCGACATGATGGCCCTCGGTGCCATACGGGCCGCCCGGCAGCGGGGGCTGGAGGTGCCGCGTGACGTCTCGGTGGTCGGATTCGACGACTCCCCGCTGATCGCGTTCACCGACCCGCCGCTGACGACCGTGCGCAAGCCGGTGCCGGCGATGGGGCAGGCCGCGGTGCGCACGTTGCTGGAGGAGATCGGCGGCACGCCCGCGCCGCACAGCGAATTCGTGTTCATGCCGGAGCTGGTGGTGCGCGGTTCAACCGCTTCTGCCCCACATGTCGTCCGTACGTCGTAGAAGATGCGCCACGGACCCGACCTTGGGATGATCTGCCGGAGAAGCCTTTTCTGGCAGACTTGATGCCTATGAGTGACTCGACCGTGACACAGTCGGAAGGTCGCGAGAAGGTGGCCGATCCGAGGTCGGTCACGGGCGAGGTCACCCCGGGTCCGCTCAGCCGGCTGCGACGACCGCGGCGGCCCCGGCTCTGGTTCGAAATCCTTCTGATCGCGGTGAGTTACTGGACGTACTCACTGATCCGCAACGCCGTCCCGGAGCAGAAGGCCGAGGCGCTGCGCAACGCGGACTGGATCTGGCGCGTCGAGCACCAGCTGGGCATCGCCGTCGAACAGTCGGTCAATCACGCCATGAACTCGGTGACTTGGCTGATCATCGGGATGAACTACTACTACGCCACACTGCACTTCATCATCACGATCGGTGTGCTGGTCTGGCTGTACCGGTGGCATCCGGGGCGGTACGCGGCGGCCCGGCTGACGCTGTTCGCGACCACCGGTGTGGCTCTCGCCGGTTACTATCTGTTCCCGCTCGCGCCGCCTCGGTTGATGCGCGGAGGGCACTTCGTGGACACCGTGATGGTCCACCACACCTGGGGTTCGATGGCCTCCGGCGACCTGAAGCACATGTCGAACCAGTACGCCGCGATGCCGTCCATGCACATCGGATGGTCCCTGTGGTGCGGGCTGACCGTCTTCGCGCTCGCCTCGGTTCCATGGGTGCGGGTGCTGGGGCTGCTCTACCCCGCGGCCACGCTCCTCGTCATCGTCTCCACCGCCAACCATTTCTGGCTGGACGCGGTGGGAGGCATGCTGTGCCTGACCTTCGGCTTCACCGTGGCCCGGGTGTGGTACGAGGCCCTGCCGTACCGGTTGCCCCGGGGGGTCGAGCCGTCCCGTTCTGCGGCGGAGCCCGTCGTGGTGGGTTCCGGTTCGGTGCCGGCCGGCCGTCACGTTCCGTAGAACAGCTTCTCCACCGTGGTGCGTGCCCTGCGCGTCGTACGGCGGTACGCGTCCAGCATGTCCCCCGCGTGTCCCGCGCCGTAGCCCAGGTAGCGGCCCACCGCCGCCAGCTCGCGCGACTCCGTCGGGAAGGTGTCCCCGGCCCGGCCGCGCACCAGCATCACCGCGTTGCGCACCCTCGTCGCCAGCACCCACGCCTCGTCCAGGGTCTCCGCGTCCTCCGCCGACAGCAGCCCGGCCTCCCGGGCGGCGGCCAGGGCCTCGCGGGTGCGGGTGGTGCGCAGGCCGGGCACGTCCCAGCCGTGCCGCAGCTGGAGCAGCTGAAGCGTCCACTCGACGTCCGACAAACCGCCCGGACCGAGCTTCGTGTGCAGCTTGGGGTCGGCGCCCCGGGGGAGGCGCTCGGACTCCATCCGCGCCTTCAGGCGGCGGATCTCGCGCACGGCGTCCTCGGCCAGGCCGTGGTGCGGGTAGCGCAGCGGGTCGATCAGTTCCGTGAAGCGCCGGCCCAGGTCTTCGTCCCCGGCCACGGGTTCGGCTCGCAGCAGCGCCTGCGACTCCCAGACCAGGGACCAGCGGCGGTAGTACGCCTCGTACGCCTTCAGTGTGCGCACCAGCGGGCCCGACTTGCCCTCCGGGCGCAGGTCGGCGTCGATGAGCAGCGGCGGGTCGGCGCTGGGCAGCGCGAGCAGGCGGCGCATCTCCTCGACCACCTTGTTCGCGGCGGCGGACGCTTCGTGTTCGTCCACGCCGTCCTGCGGTTCGTGGACGAACAGGACGTCCGCGTCGGAGCCGTAGCCCAGCTCGTGACCGCCGAAACGGCCCATCCCTATGATCGCGAAACGCGTCGGGAGCGTGTCGCCCCAGCTGTCCCGGACCACCGCGCGCAGCGTGCCGGCGAGGGTCGCAGCGGTGAGGTCGGAGACCGCCGCGCCGACCCGGTCCACCAGGGCGCCCTGGTCGGGCTCGGCGTGGTTGTTCTCCGTGCCGTAGGAGTCGACGATGTCGCCGGCCGCGGTGCGGAACAGCTCGCGCCGGCGTACGCCACGCGCCGCGGTGACGCCCTGCCGGGCGTTCTCCGCGCGGCCCACCGCGGCCAGGATCTCCTGCTCCAGCGGGGCGCGCTCGCGGGGTGTCAGGCCGGCTCCGGGCAGGTTCGCGCTGTCGCCGTCGCCGAGGAGGGCCACGGCTTCGGGGGCGCGCATGAGGAGGTCGGGGGCGAGGCGGCCCGCCGACAGGACGCGGGCCAGGTTCTCGGCTGCCGCTCCCTCGTCGCGGAGCAGGCGCAGATACCACGGGGTCTTGCCCAGGGCGTCCGAGACCTTGCGGAAGTTCAGCAGGCCCGCGTCCGGCTCCGCCGAGTCGGCGAACCAGCCGAGCAGGACGGGGAGGAGCGTGCGCTGGATCGCTGCCTTGCGGGTGACGCCGGAGGCCAGTGCCTCCAGGTGGCGCAGGGCCGCCGCGGGGTCGGCGTAGCCGAGGGCCACGAGGCGTTCTCTGGCCGCTTCCGGGCTCAGGCGGGCCTCGCCCGGGGCGAGTTGGGCGACCGCGTCGAGGAGGGGGCGGTAGAACAGCTTCTCGTGGAGGCGTCGTACGACGCCTGTGTGTCTCTTCCATTCGCGGATCAGTTCCGCGGCGGGGTCCGTGCGCAGGCCCAGGGAGCGGCCCAGGCGTCGTTGGTCCTCCTCCGCCACCGGGACGAGGTGGGTACGGCGCAGGCGGTACAGCTGGATGCGGTGTTCCATGCTGCGGAGGAAGCGGTACGCCTCGTCCAGGCGGGCGGCGTCCTCGCGGCCCACGTAGCCGCCTGCGGCCAGGGCCTGGAGGGCGTCCAGGGTGGTGCCGCTGCGGAGGGACCGGTCGGCGCGGCCGTGCACCAACTGCAGGAGCTGAACCGCGAATTCGACGTCTCTGAGGCCGCCGGGGCCGAGTTTGAGTTCTCTGTCGATCTCGGATGCGGGAATGTTCTCGACGACGCGGCGGCGCATCTTCTGGACGTCCGTGACGAAGTTCTCGCGTTCGGCCGCTTTCCAGACGAGGGGTTCGAGTGCGGTGACGTAGTCCTGGCCGAGTTCTGCGTCGCCCGCTACCGGGCGGGCCTTGAGCAGGGCCTGGAACTCCCAGGTTTTCGCCCAGCGTTGGTAGTAGGCGAGGTGGGAGGAGAGGGTGCGGACGAGGGGGCCGTTGCGGCCCTCGGGGCGGAGGTTCGCGTCCACCGGCCAGATGGAGCCCTCCACGGTGGTTTCCGAACAGATCCGCATGAGGTGTGAGGCCAGGCGGGTGGCGGAGATGAGAGCCTTGGCCTCGGTGGTGTCCTCGGCTGCTTCCGCTACGAAGATCACGTCTACGTCCGAGACGTAGTTCAGCTCGTGGCCGCCGCACTTTCCCATCGCGATCACCGCCAGGCGGCAGGCCTTGGCGTCCTCGGGGGCGTGCGCCTTCGCTATCGCCAGGGCCGTACGGAGGGTGGCGGTGGCGAGGTCGGCCAGTTCCGCGGCGGTCTCGGCGAGGTCTGTGGTGCCGCAGACGTCCCGGGCGGCGATGGAGAGAAGGCAGCGGCGGTAGGCGATGCGGAGGGATACCGGGTCGGTGGCTTCGGAAAGGCCGCGTTCGAACTCCGCGAGGCCTGGGTGGAGGTCCTGGGGTTCGTAGGTGACCAGGGCGTGCCAGTCGGCTGGGTGGCGGGCCAGGTGGTCGGCGAGGGCGGCGGAGGCGCCGAGGACGCCCAGGAGGCGGTCGCGGAGGGGTTTGGCCGCGATGAGGGTGTCGAGGAGTTCGCGGTGGGCGATGGGGGTGGGCTGGGCCTCCAGGAGGCGGACGAGGCCGTGCAGGGCCAGGTCGGGGTCGGCGGTGGCGCCCAGGGCTTCCAGGAGGACGGGGTCGTTGCGGACGGGGGTCAGCTCGGGGCCGTCGAGGAGGCGCTCGGCTGCGGAGGGGTCGGTGAAGCCGTGCCGTAGCAGGCGGGTGAAGGTGCTGCTCCTGCGGCCCGGCGTCATGGCGGCCTCCCCTTGGATCTCGGTCGTCCTGGCCCGAGCCTAACCGGATCGGGGGGTTGCGGGTCGGTTGTGCGGGTGCCTGCGGCGGCCTGCGGGGGTGGCGGGTGCCTGCGGCGGCCTGCCCGGGTGGGGGGTGCCTGCGGCGGCCTGCCCGGGTGGCGGGTGCCTGCGGCGGCCTGTGCGGGTGGGTGGGGGCTGGTGTCGCGCCTACGGGGGGTGGGTGAGTCGGTGCCGCGCCGGGTGGTGTCCGTCCTCGGTCCGGCGGGCTGTTGGCCGAGGGGCCGGGCGCGTTCACGCCGGCCGCTGCGGGCGGACACCACCCGCCACGTCCCCTCCCCGCCGTACGCGACCAACCCCGGCCCGGTTCCGTGGTCCCGTCCCGCCGTGTCCGGCCGCCCGTGGTGCGGGGTCCGGCCCGTCATCCGGTCCGGCCCGTCGTCCGGTCCCGCCGTACCCGGCCGCCGGTGGTCGCGGTCCGGCCCGCTGCGTCCCGCCGCCCCGCCGTCCACGGTCAACGGCCCCGTCCGTACGTCCCATCTCGCCGTGCCCCGGCCCCTCCCCCATGCGCAGCCCCGTCGCGCGCGGCCCGGCCGGTGGGGCGTTCCGTCGGCGTACCCGGCGTTCATCCGGTCTTCACTCGTGAGGTTGGCTTACGTGGGGTGCGGGAATGTTGGCGTGTGCATGCTCTGTCCGCACCGCCAACCCCGCTCATCCCCCCACCCGGAGGTTGAAGTGTCCGGCAGTTCCGTGTACCGCCGTGCCCGTACCGTCGTGGCGTCGGCAACCGCCTTCGCCGCGGCTGCCGTCGGGCTGTGGGCCGGACTCGGTGGCGAGTCCGCGCACGCCGCTGGCGCCGTGCCGAGCCCGGACCACGTGGTCGTCGTGGTCTTCGAGAACCATGCGTACAGCCAGGTCATCGGTTCCTCCAGCGCGCCGTACATCAACTCACTGAAGTCGGGAGGCGCCAACCTGACGCAGTCGTACGCCGAGACCCACCCGAGCCAGCCGAACTACTACGCCCTGTTCTCCGGCGACACGCAGGGCATCACGGACGACAGCTGTGTCACGCCCGGCTTCTCCTCGGCGGACAACCTGGCGTCCGAGGTGATCGCCGCGGGCAAGACCTGGGCCAGCTACAACGAGGATCTGCCCAGCCAGGGCGACACCTCGTGCAGCAGCGGCGACTACGCCCAGAAGCACAACCCCTGGTTCGGGTTCAGCAACGTGCCGACAGACAGCGCCATGACATTCGACCAGTTCCCGACGGACTACTCGACGCTGCCCCAGATGTCCTTCGTGACCCCCAACTTGTGCAGCGACATGCACGACTGCTCGGTGTCCACCGGTGACACCTGGCTGAAGAACAACCTGGGCGCCTACGCCACGTGGGCCAAGAGCCACAACAGTCTGCTCGTCGTCACCTTCGACGAGGACAACCGGCTGAGCGGCAACCGGATCCCCACCGTGCTGTACGGGCAGCCGGTTGCCGCCGGGTCGTCCAGCTCCACGACGTACAACCACTACGACCTGCTGCGCACCCTGGAGGACCTGGAGGGGCTGAGCACGCACGCCGGCAACGCCTCCTCCGCTCAGGACATCTCCGGCATCTGGGCGTCCTGACGTGTACGTAGCGGACAGCCGCGCGACTGTGGCGGCGTCCGCGGACGGTGCTGTCCGGTCGGTGACCGGGCGGCGCCGTGCCGCGGTCGCTCCCGCCGTCTTCGCCCTGGGAGCGGTCAGTCTCATCACCGACGTCTCGTCCGAGATGGTCACCGCCGTACTGCCGTTGTATCTCGTCACCGGGCTCGGTCTGTCACCCCTGGGCTTCGGGCTGCTCGACGGTGTCTACAACGGTTTCTCGGCGCTCGTACGGCTCGTGGGCGGGCACCTGGCGGATCGTGGTGGCGGGCGGCACAAGTGGGTCGCCGGGTTCGGATATGCCGTCTCGGCCGTGTGCAAGCCGTTGCTGCTCGTCGCTCACGCGCTGACGCCGATCGGGCTGGTGCTCGCGGCCGACCGGACGGGGAAGGGGCTGCGGACCGCTCCGCGCGATGCCCTCATCTCGTTGTCCAGTACGGCTGAGGGCCGGGGGCGGGCCTTCGGGGTGCATCGGGCCATGGACACCGCCGGTGCACTGCTCGGGCCGTTGGTCGCGTTCCTGATTCTCCGGGCCACTGTGGACGGGTACGACGCCGTGTTCACCGTCAGTTTCTGTGTGGCTGTGGTGGGTGTGCTGGTGCTCGTTCTGTTCGTGCCCGGCGGGCGTGGTGAGAGGGTTCCGGCGGGCGAGCGGCCTACTCTGTCGGCCGCCGTACGGCTGCTCGGGCGTCGTGATCTGCGCCGGATCACCGTGTGTGCGCTGCTGCTGGGGCTCGCCACGGTGAGTGACTCGTTCGTGTATCTGCTGCTCCAGCGGCGGCTGGGGGTGCCGGATCGGTGGTTCGCCCTGCTGCCGCTCGGTACGGCCGCCTCCTTCCTGCTGCTCGCCGTCCCGCTCGGGCGGCTCGCGGACCGGGTGGGGCGGTGGGCCGTGTTTCTGGCCGGTCATGGGGCGCTGCTCGTCGCGTACGCGCTCCTTCTCACGTCGTGGCACGGGGGCGGGCTGCCGTACGTCGTCCTCGCTCTGCACGGCGCTTTCTACGCGGCCACGGACGGGGTGCTGATGGCGGCGGCCTCGGACGGGGTGCCGGAGGCGTTGCGCTCCTCGGGGCTGGCCCTGGTGCAGACCGGGCAGGCGATGGCCCGGTTCGCCTGCTCGCTGCTCTTCGGCGCCGCCTGGACCGTGTGGGGCGACCGGGCGGCGCTGAGCGGGGCGGCCGTGGCGCTGGTCGGCTGTGCGCTCTTCTCTGTCACGCTTCGACCGAAGAATGCGAAAGGTGCCGTCGCCGCATGACCACCCGCAGCCGCGTCCTGATATTTGTCTCTGCCGTCGCCGTGCTCGCGGCGATCGGGCTCGCGTCCGTCCTGCACGCCTCGGCCCGCGCCGATCGCCGCGATCACGTGCAGGCGGGGGGCCCGCGGGTCACGCCGGGTACGGTGACGCTGAGCGGGCGCGGACAGGTCCTCTTCCGGAACATGGCCTGGGGCCCGCATCGGGACGAGGTCGTCAGCGTTCCGGCCGGTGATCCGTCGGGCGCCCGTACCGCCTCCGGGGTCAAGTGCCTGCGTTTCTACGCCGCTTCCGGGACGGGGGTGTGTCTGCAAGCCGTGCACGGGCCGGTCTCGGACACGTATCGGTCGCTCGTTCTGGACTCCCGGCTGCGGACCGTGCGGCGGTACGACGTCCCGGGCATTCCGTCGCGTGCCCGGGTCTCACCGACGGGTCACTTCGCCGCCTGGACCGCGTTCGTGGGGGGTGACAGCTATGCCGGTACCAACTTCTCGACGCGTGCGGCCATCGTGGACACCCGCAGTGGGGAGCTGATTCCGTCGCTGGAGGACTTCCGCGTCGTGAAGGACGGGCATCCGTACCATGCGGCGGACGTCAACTTCTGGGGCGTCACCTTCGCGGCCGACGATCGGACGTTCTACGCGACGCTTGCGACGGGTGGAAGTACCTATCTGGTGCGGGGTGACCTGCGGGCGCGTACGCTCACCACCCTGCACGCCAACGTCGAGTGCCCGTCCCTCTCCCCCGACGGGACGCGGATCGCCTACAAGAAGCGCGTCAAGGGGCTGCCCAAGGACGCCCCCTGGCATCTGTACGTCCTCGATCTGCGGACCATGCGGGAGACTGCGCTGGCCGAGAGGAGGAGCGTGGACGATCAGGTGGTCTGGCGGGACGGACGTACGGTCGTGTACGCGCTGGCGGGCGACTACGGCGCCGACCTGTACACCGTTCCCGCGGACGGCTCCGGCGTGCCGCGCCGGATCGCCTCCGCCGCGCTGTCCGCCGCGTTCCCGGGCTGAGCCGGCCGGTCAGGGCAGCGTCCAGAATCTGACCGTGACCAGATAGAAGACGGCGGCCCAGAAGGCCATCGCCACCGCCACGACACCCAGGCCACGGACGTTGGTTCTGACCGCCGCCGCGGCCGGGGGCGGGCGCAGCCAACGGCCGAGCAGCGGGTTCACGTAGTAGGGCATCGTGAGGAAGCTCATGAGGAAGCTCGACAGCAGGTTGCCCACCAGCAGGCCGATCCAGAGCGGCAGGTGCAGCGGGAACAGGGCGAGCGTCAGGAGTACGACGGTCGGGTAGAGGCCGACCCAGACGGCGAGCGAGGTCTTCGTCCCGGAGGGCGGCGGCGGTGTCTCCTTGCCGTCGCCCTCGAAGGCGAACCAGCTGCCGAACGAGTTGTCGATCGTGCGCAGTCTGAAGTCGTTGAACTTCTCGCCCTCGGCCAGGACCTTCTGCCGTTGGGGCGACGTCAGCCAGGCGTCGAGGTGCTCGGCGCTGTCGTAGCGGTACAGGGTGGTCCATTCCTCCTGGAGGCCCTCGATGGGGCGGAAGAGCTCGGTCCCGCGGAACCCTTCGAACTTGCTCTCCTCCTCCATCATGTGGTGCTGCCAGTCGAGGAAGTCGTCGACATGCTTCGGAGCGACGCGGTGAGTGACCACCACGGTCACGAGGGGGTCGAGTGTCCGGGTGCCGCTGCTGACCACCTGCTGGGTCGCCGGACCGTCGAAGTACTGGGCGCCGGCGTCGAGATACGTCTGCCGGGTCGCGCTGTTGATCCACGTCTGGAGATGCGCCACGGAGTCGAAGCGGTACACGACCACCCAGTCGGGTTGCAGCGGTGTCGGCGGGGAGGTCTCGGCGCCGAGGAAGCCCGGGTAGTAGGAGGCCGCGGTGTTGAGGTCCTGCTGCCAGGAGGCGAATTCCTGTTCCCTCCCGGGCAGGACCTTCTGGCCGATGATCGCCGTGGCCGCGGCGGCCACGTTCTTTTCGGTGTTCATGGTGTTCGACCTGCCGACACCGACTGCTGTGCCTGGAGTCGGCCGTAGATCCGTTCCGGAGTCAGCGGCAGCGCACGGTAGCGGACGCCGGTGGCGTCATGGACCGCGTTCGCCAGTGCGGGGGCGACCGGGTTGATGCAGCACTCCGCCATGCCCTTCGCGTGCAGGGGCCCCACCGAGTCCGCCGAGCCGGCCAGGAGGACCTCGGTGCGGGGGACGTCCGCGTAGGTGGGGATGCGGTAGTTGCGCAGGCTGGGGTTGGTCATGACGCCGTTGTCGTCGAGGTGGTGGTTCTCGGTCAGCGCGAAGCCGATCCCCTGGGCGACACCGCCCTCCACCTGTCCCCGGACCTGCGCGGGGTTGATGACCACGCCGACGTCGGCCGCCTGCACGCTGTACAGGATGCGTATCTCACCCGTCACCCGGTGCACGGCGACCCGGAACCCCTGGGTGTTGGAGGTGACGCTCCGGGGCGAGCCGTAGGCCTTGCGGGCGGCGGTGAACCGGATGCCACGGGCCCGGGCCACCGCGACGAGCTCGGCCAGTGACACCCGCCGGTCCCCGCAGACGACTCCGTCGTCGTCCATGGAGCACAGCACGACGTGCACGCCGGTGTGCGCCGCGGCGAACTCCAGGATGCGGTCGCGTACGGCACCGGCCGCGCGCAGGACGGCGTTGCCGGCCACGGAGAGGCCCGCGCTCGCGAAGGCACCGGTGTCGAATCCGTTGCGGTCGGTGTCGGACTGCACCAGGCGGATCCGCGACGGTGTCGTGCGCAGCTGGCTGGCCGCGATCTGGACATGGGCCGTGGAGGTGCCCTCCCCGAACTCGGGCGTGCCGACGGCCAGTTCGTAGACGAGGTCGTCACCGAGCGTGACCCAGGCCTCGGAGAGGTGCTCGGTCGGGGGTGCGGTCTCGTGCAGGGAGCTCGCCACGCCGGTCCCGAGGAGCCACTCGGGGCCGGGCGGCGGCTGGTCGGCCGTGCGGGTCAGGGCGTCGCCCACCAGATCGATGCACTTCGCGAGGCCGTCCTCGGTGAAGACCACGTCGTCGGGGCCGTCGTGCAGGGCGACCAGGGGCTCGCCCGGCCGCACGATGTTGCGCCGGCGCAGTTCGAGCGGGTCGAGGTGCAGGGCGCGGGCCAGTTCGTCCATCGCCGACTCGACCGCGAACGCCGGCTGGGTCATCCCGTAGCCGCGCAGGGCGCCGCTCGGCACGGTGTTCGTGTAGACGGAGTAGGCGTCGTACCTCTTGTTGGGGCAGCGGTAGATCATGACGGCGGCGCCGCCCGCGTACAGCGTTTCGCCGCCGTGGTTGCCGTAGGCGCCCGTGTTGGAGACGTTGCGCACCTGGAAGGCGGTGAGTGTGCCGTCCGCCTTCGCGCCGAGTTTGACCGTCAGGGTCATCGGGTGCCGCGGCGAGGCCGTGGTGAACTCCTCCTCGCGGGTGTACTCGAAGCAGGTGGGCCGCCCGGTGTCCAGGGTGGCGAGCGCGACCAGGTCCTCCGTGAGCACCTCCTGTTTGCCGCCGAACGCGCCGCCTACGCGCTTGCAGAACACCCGGATCTGGTCCGGGCGCAGCGCGAACAGGTACTCCAGTTTGACCTTGGCGATCGACGGCGACTGCGAACTGGTGCGGACGTTCAGCCGGCCGTCCTCCATCCAGGCGATCGAGCCATGGGTCTCCAGATGTGCGTGCTGCACCCGCGGGGAGAAGTACGTGCCCTCGTGGATCACGTCGGCCTGGGCGAATCCCGTGTCGACGTCGCCGATGTGGGAGTGGAGTTCGAGCAGGATGTTGCGGACGGGGTCGCGGATGAACGGGTCGTGCGCGCCGTGCAGTTGGGGGGCGCCGTCGGCCATCGCCTCCTCGGGGTCGAACACCGCCGGCAGCACCTCGTACTCGACGGCCAGGCGTCGGCAGCCCTCCTCCGCCGCCCCGACCGTGTCGGCCAGGACCGCGGCCACCCGCTGGCCGGCGAAGCGGACGATGTCGTCGAGGACGAAGGTGTCGTCCGGGTCGACCAGGTGGTCGGTGTGGATCGCCGTGGTGAAGCGTTTGCGGGGTACGTCCTGCCAGGTGTAGACCCGGTGCACGCCGGGCACCGCGAGTGCGGCGCTCTTGTCGACCGAGAGGATCCGGGCGTGCGCGTGGGGTGAGTGCAGCACCTTGAGGTGCAGCAGGCCGTCGATGTGCGTGTCCATCGTGAACTCCGCGTGGCCGGTGACCACGTCGTGGCCCGCGGGCGCGCCGACGCTCGTCCCGACGGCCTTGCCGGGTGCGGCCGTCTCCACCGCGCGGACGCCCTTCACGGCGTCCTCGATGGCCCGGTAGCCGGTGCAGCGGCAGAGGTTGCCCTTCAACGCCCGGGGCAGATCCGCCTTCTGTTCCTCGGTGAACGTCGCCGACGTCATGATCATCCCGGCGGTGCAGAAGCCGCACTGGAATCCCGGGGCGTCCTCGAACTGCCGCTGCATGGGATGCGGGGCGCCGGGTCGTCCGAGGCCCTCGATGGTGGTCACCTCCCGGCCGCTCGCGCGGAACGCGGGGGTGATGCAGCTGTGTACGGGTTCGCCGTCCAGCCATACCGTGCAGGCGCCGCAGTCGCCCGCGTCGCACCCCTTCTTGACGCCGAAGTGGCCGAGTTCGCGCAGGAAGGTGCGCAGGCACTGGCCGGGGGCCGGTTCCCGGTCGAATGTCCGGCCGTTCACGCGGCAGGTCATGGCAGGTCCCCAGCATTGAGTTCGCGGCGGATCTCTTCGGCGAAGTGGTGTGTCAGATGGCGGCGGTGGTCGGGGGTCCCGTTGGGATCGGCGAACCAGACGTCGGCCGGTACGGCGTCGATGCTCTGCCTCAGGGTCCGGGCATCGGGCAGGGAGGCGAAGGCGATGCGGACGGGCCGGGTGGTGCCGGCGGTGATGGTGAGCAACAGGTCGTCCCTGCCCCGTCGTTGGGTGCCGACGAGGAACACCGTCGAGCGGCCGAGCCGGGTCAGGCTGAAGCGGCGGTGCGCGGTGCGTTTCCGCAGCGCGTGCGCCGGAATGGTGATGCGCCGCAGTATCTCGCCGGGCCTGAGGATGTTGCGGTGGTCGCCCGTGACGAAATCGAGGGCGTCGACGAAGCGCTCGGAGCCGTCGGGAGCCCACAGTTCGTACTGCGCCTCCAGCGCCACGCTCAGCGTGATCATCGGGCCGGCGGGCAGGGACATGCAGATGTTGCCGCCGACGGTCGCCGCGTTCCAGACCTTGAACGAGGACAGGAACGCCTCGCAGGCTGCGTGGAAGAGGATTCCCGCCGTCCATTCCGCGGGCCAGGTGCGGGCGTACAGGTCGCGGATGGTGCAGGTGGCGCTGATCTCCAGGCCCTCGTCGCGCTGGACGAGGGGCTCCCAGGGCAGCGCCGTCAGGTCGATCAGCCGGCTCAGGTCAGGCTGCTCCACGGAATAGAGCCACGTCCCCCCGGCGAGCCAGGCGTCCCCCTCGTGCCAGTCCGTGCCGGGCCGTTCGGACGGCCGCCGGACTACTTCGGTGATGGTGTTGAGGTCCATGAGAACCGACCTGCGGAGAACCGGCCTACGGAAGACGACTGCCCCGTGGCGCTGTATGAGCTGATTTCCCGC
Source organism: Streptomyces sp. CoH27 (assembly GCF_020181035.1). Taxonomy (GTDB): domain Bacteria; phylum Actinomycetota; class Actinomycetes; order Streptomycetales; family Streptomycetaceae; genus Streptomyces; species Streptomyces camelliae. Next base: position 335,550 of record NZ_JAIQYY010000007.1, on the reverse strand, counting down.
TCACGGACATCCAGCCGATTCCCTCGCCGGATTCCGGGGGGACGGAGGCCACCACGGCCGGACCGTTCGGGGGCGGGACCGGCGGGGCCAGACACTTTTGTCACAGCCTATCGCAGCGCCCCGAGGGCGGCCCGGGGGACGAAGCCCGCGGGACGGACCCCGCCACCCGGAACAGCGTGGTCGAGAAGACCGACGGCCGCGCTCGGCCCGGCCGGCGGAGCTGCTGGCCAGCGCGTTCCAGCAGCTCCCGCAGATCGAGTGCCTGACGGCGCCCCGGCGGGGGCCCTACAGCACCGGCAGGTTCTTCCGCAGCTCGAAGGCCGTGACCTCGCTGCGGTACTCCTCCCACTCCTGCCGCTTGTTGCGCAGGAAGAAGTCGAAGACGTGCTCGCCGAGGGTCTCGGCGACCAGGTCGCTGCGTTCCATCAGGGTGAGGGCCTCGCCCAGGTTCTGGGGCAGGGGCTCGATGCCCATCGCGCGGCGCTCGGCGTCGGAGAGGGCCCAGACGTCGTCCTCGGCGCCGGGCGGGAGCTCGTAGCCCTCCTCGATGCCCTTCAGGCCGGCGGCCAGCAGGACGGCGTAGGCCAGGTAGGGGTTCGCGCCCGAGTCCAGGGAGCGGACCTCCACGCGCGCGGAGCCGGTCTTGCCGGGCTTGTACATGGGGACGCGGACGAGGGCCGATCGGTTGTTGTGGCCCCAGCAGATGTACGACGGGGCCTCGCCGCCGGCGCCCGCCGTGCGCTCGGAGCCGCCCCAGATGCGCTTGTAGGAGTTCACCCACTGGTTGGTGACCGCGGAGATCTCCGCCGCGTGCTTGAGCAGGCCCGCGATGAAGGAGCGGCCGACCTTGGAGAGCTGGTACTCGGCGCCCGACTCGTAGAACGCGTTCCGGTCGCCCTCGAAGAGGGAGAGGTGGGTGTGCATGCCGCTGCCGGGGTGCTCGGAGAAGGGCTTCGGCATGAAGGTCGCCTGCACGCCCTGCTCCAGCGCCACCTGCTTCATGACCAGGCGGAACGTCATGATGTTGTCGGCCGTCGACAGTGCGTCGGCGTAGCGCAGGTCGATCTCCTGCTGGCCCGGGGCGCCCTCGTGGTGGGAGAACTCCACCGAGATGCCCATCGACTCCAGCATGGTGATCGCCTGGCGGCGGAAGTCCATGCCGACGTTGGTCGGGGTGTGGTCGAAGTAACCCGAGTTGTCCGCCGGGGTCGGGCGGCTGCCGTCCATCGGGCGGTCCTTCAGCAGGAAGAACTCGATCTCCGGGTGGGTGTAGAAGGTGAAGCCCAGGTCGGAGGTGCGGGCCAGGGCACGCTTGAGGACGTAGCGCGGGTCCGCGAAGGACGGGGAGCCGTCCGGCATGAGGATGTCGCAGAACATGCGGGCGGTGCCGGGGGCCTCCGCACGCCAGGGCAGGACCTGGAAGGTGGACGGGTCCGGCTTGGCGATCATGTCGGACTCGTAGACCCGGGCGAAGCCCTCGATGGCCGAGCCGTCGAAGCCGATGCCCTCGTCGAAGGCCTGCTCCAGCTCGGCGGGGGCCACGGCGACGGACTTGAGGAAGCCCAGCACGTCCGTGAACCACAGGCGTACGAACCGGATGTCGCGCTCCTCCAACGTCCGGAGCACGAACTCCTGCTGCTTGTCCATCTTCCGCTTCCCCATCCTTGCTGGTCAGGCCGCCTGTCCCCGTGTCCCACGGGAGGCGGTCGGGCACCTGAGCATCACACCACAACACCGTTTCGAACGCGTTGCGGACCTTGATCGCCCGAGCGTCCCCCGCCTGAACGCCTCTCGTACGGCAGGTGTACCGCTCTGTCGCCCATCTTGCCTGCTCGCACCGACATCCGTAATGGCCGGTTCGCATCGCGGAGTGAGCGACACCACGGCTCGTTAATTTGCATCTCAGATGCAAGTTTTCATACGGTCCGAATCAGTCGAGCCAGGAGGAGATTCCTGATGCTGTCCGAGCAGTCAGCCGCCACCGTCCGCGCCACTCTGCCCGCCGTCGGCGGGGCGATCGGCGAGATCACCGAGCGCTTCTACGCCCGCCTCTTCGCCGCCCACCCCGACCTCCTGCGGGACCTCTTCAACCGCGGCAACCAGGCCTCCGGCGCCCAGAAGCAGGCTCTCGCCGGCTCCATCGCCGCCTTCGCGACGCATCTGCTGGAGCACCCGGACACCCGGCCCGACGCCATGCTCAGCCGCATCGCGCACAAGCACGCCTCCCTGGGCGTGGCCCCCGAGCACTACCCGGTGGTGCACGAGCACCTCTTCGCCGCCATCGCCGAGGTCCTCGGCGAGGCCGTCACCCCCGAGGTGGCCGCCGCCTGGACCGAGGTCTACTGGCTGATGGCGAACGCCCTCATCGCCGTCGAGAAGCGGCTGTACGAGGAGAGCGGCACGACGGTCCGGCGGTCGTGGGAGGTCGTGGAGCGCATCGAGGAGACGGCGGACGTCGTCACCTTCCGGCTGCGCCCGGCCGACGGCGGCCCGGTGCGCGGCTTCCGCGCCGGCCAGTACGTCTCCGTCCAGGTCGAGCTGGCCGACGGCGCCCGCCAGATACGGCAGTACAGCCTGTCCGGCGCCCCCGGCGAGTCGGTGCGCCAGTTCAGCGTCAAGCGCGTGAGCGGCGACGGCACCACGCCCGCGGGCGAGGTCTCGAACCACCTCCACGCGCGCGTGCGCGTCGGCGACGTCCTGGACCTGTCCGAGCCGTACGGCGACCTCGTCCTCGGCGACATCGCCGGCCGGCCGCTCCTGCTCGCCTCCGCCGGCATCGGCGTGACCCCGATGGTCGCGATGCTCGCCGCCCTGGCCACCGACGGCCACAGCGCCCCGGTCACGGTGGTCCACGGCGACCGCTCCCCCGCCGACCACGCCCTGCGCACCGACCACGAGGCCTGTGCCGAGAAGCTCCCGGACTCCTCCGTCCACTTCTTCTACGAGCGCGACGCGGAGCCCGGCACCCGCACCGGCCTGGTCGACCTCACCGGCATCGCCGTACCGACGGGCACGCGCGCGTACCTGTGCGGCCCCCTGCCCTTCATGCGCGCGGTCCGCACCCAGCTGATCGAGAAGGGCGTGACCCCGGCGGACATCCACTACGAGGTGTTCGGCCCGGACCTGTGGCTGGCGCGCGGCTGACCGGGTTCACCCGCTCAGTCGCGCCGGGAGATCCCCAGGAGCAACGGCCCCGTCGGCTCGGCGACGATCTCCCCGATCGTGATCGGGTCCAGGCTGGCGAAGAACGCCTCCTGGGCCCGCCGCAGCGCCCCCCTCAGACGGCAGCCGGACCGCAGCGGGCACGGCGTGGCCCCCTCGCAGTCGACCACGTCACCGTCGCCCTCGAAAACCCGCACCACCGCCCCCACCGACGCCGTACGGCCCGCCTCGGTGAGCGTGAGGCCGCCGCCCCGGCCGCGCCGGGCGTCGACCAGGCCCAGGTGCTGGAGCTCGGCGACGACCTTGGCGGCGTGGGTGTAAGGCACGTCCATGTCCGCCGCCACCTGGCGGGTGGTGGGCGTGGCGTCGGCGGCGACGGCGAGGCGCATCAGCATCCGCAGGGCCAGGTCGGTGGAGCGAAGGAGCCGCATACCGCGAGCGTAGGTAATACGCATCCCGGGTTCAAATTATCCCTTTGCCTGTCTGTTTGCTGTCCGTTCCTACGGCGCGGCAGCGGTTGCCGATTACGATCAGCGGGCCCCACCCACCCCGCCCGTCCCCTCTCCCTCAGAAGGACACAAGCCTCATGGGTTCCGCGAAGAACAGCAGCAGCGCGGCGCGCAAGGCGCGCATCGACGAGATGCGGCGCGCCGAGCGTGCCCGTGAGCGCCGCAACCGGGCGCTCACCATCGGCGCCTCCGTGGTGGTCGTCACCGGTCTCGTCGTCGGTGGTGTGGTCCTCGTGAACTCCCAGTCGGACAAGAAGTCGCTCACCGCGAGCGACTCCAAGAGCGGCTCCGACGGCGGCTCCAAGGGCGGTGGCCCCGCCGGGGACTCCGGGCACTTCACCACCGGCAAGGACGGTGTGCAGACCTGGTCCGGCACGCTGTCGCGCACGCATGTGACGACCAGGGTGTCGTACCCGATGCACCCCCCGGTCGGCGGGAACCACAACCCGGTCTGGGCGACCTGTGACGGTACCGTCTACACCAAGCCGCTCCAGGACGAGAACGCCGTGCACTCGCTGGAGCACGGCGCGGTCTGGGTGACGTACACCAGCAAGGCGAGCAAGGCCGACGTGGACCTGCTCGCGGCGAAGGTGAAGAAGACGCCGTACTCGATGATGAGCCCGTACGAGAACCAGGCCGCGCCGCTGATGCTGTCGGCCTGGGGCCGCCAGGTGGCGGTGAAGAGCGCGAGCGACCCCGAGGTGGACAAGTTCTTCACCGCCTACGTCGAGGGCCCGCAGACCCCGGAGCCGGGCGCCGCCTGCACCAGCGGGGCGATGTAGTGGGCCGGCGGCGCGTCGGCTGGGTGGCGGGCACGGCGGCGGCGGTGCTCGTCGCCGCCGGCGCGGTCACCTACGCGGTGGCCGAGGACTCCGGCGGACCGGACGCGAAGACACCGGCGGCGGAGTCGGCCGACGCCGGGTTCGCCCGGGACATGGCCGTGCACCACCAGCAGGCCGTCGAGATGTCGTACATCGTGCGCGACCGCACGACGGACCCGGACGTGCGGCGGCTCGCGTACGACATCGCGCAGACGCAGGCCAACCAGCGCGGCATGCTGCTGGGCTGGCTGGATCTGTGGGGGCTGCCGAAGGTGTCGGCGAAGCCGCCGATGGCCTGGATGGGCATGGGCGACATGCCCGAGCGCGGGGACGGCTCGCTGATGCCGGGCATGGCGACGAACACGGAGCTGAAGAAGCTCCAGTCGCTCAGCGGCAAGCAGGCCGAGGTCTTCTACCTCCAGTTGATGACGGACCATCACAAGGGCGGTATCCACATGGCCGAGGGGTGTGTGGCCAAGTGCACCGTCGCGGTGGAGAAGCGGCTCGCGCAGGGCATGGTCGACGCGCAGCAGTCGGAGCTCCAGGTGATGGCCGGGATGCTCAAGGAGCGGGGAGCGAAGCCACGTTCGTGAACGGAGTGAAAGCGCGTTCGTGAACAGTGGACGATCTGTTCCGTTACTCAGCCGTAAGGATAAATAGGCCCAAATCGCCCTACCTGACGGTTACTTGAGCTTCTCTTGACCTTTCCGTTCCCCTGACATGAACGGTTCATCGGACAAAGTAACCCCCATCGTGTGATCCATACGGTCGGCCGAACCGCCGCGGGCCGGCACGCGGACCGCATGACGAATCGACCACTACATGCATGCGAACCGCATCGCAGGGGGTTCTATGAGATCCAACCGCGCCAAGCTGCGCGCCGTGAGCATGGCAGCGACACTGCCCATGGTCGCCGGCGCGCTGGCGCTGGGCATACCCGCGGCACACGCCGCGGACAGCCCTGCTCGTCAGGCACTGAACGGCACCAAGCCGCTGTGGGCCACGGCCAAGGCGGACAAGGGAGCCACCGCGGACAGCGCCGCGGTGAACGCCCGGGTCTACCTGGCCGGGCGGGACGCGGCGGGCCTCGCCGCCTACGCCAAGGCGGTGTCCGACCCGAGCTCGCCGCACTACGGCAAGTACCTGAGCGCGAAGACCGCGCAGGCCCGCTTCGGGGCCACCAAGGCCCAGGTGGACGCCGTCAAGTCCTGGCTGACGTCGGCCGGACTGAAGGTCACCTCGGTCACCCAGCACTACGTCGCCGTCTCCGGTGACGTCGCCGCCGCCGAGAAGGCGTTCGGCACCAAGCTGCACAACTACGCCAAGGGCTCGGCGACTTACCGCGCCCCGGCGCAGACGGCCTCCGTCCCGGCCGCCCTGCGGGGTGCCGTCCTGACCGTCACCGGCCTGGACAACGCCCCGCACAAGGCGAACCACGACGACCAGCTGCCGGCGCCGGACGCCGTGTTCAGGAACTCGGGCCCGTTCTCGACGTACTTCGGCTCGAACATCGCGACCACGCTGCCGGACGCGTACGGCGGCAAGATCCCGTACGCGATCAAGGGCTACACCGGCAAGCAGCTGCGCGCGGCGTACGGCGCCGGCAAGTACACCGGCAAGGGTGTCCGCGTCGCCATCACCGACGCCTACGCCTCGCCGACCATCGCCTTCGACGCCGGCACGTACGCGCTGAAGAACGGTGACGCGGCCTGGAAGACCAGCCAGCTGCACCAGGTCCTGCCGAACAACTGGACCAGGACCAAGGAGTGCAAGGCCGCCGGCTGGTACGGCGAGGAGACCCTCGACGTCGAGGCCGTGCACGCGGTCGCGCCGGACGCGGACGTCACCTACGTGGGCGCCGCCTCCTGCTACGACGACGACCTGCTCGACTCGCTCAGCAAGGTCGTGGACAACCACCTGGCCGACATCGTCTCCAACTCCTGGGGCGACGTGGAGTCCAGCCAGACTCCGGACCTGGCCGCGGCCTACGACCAGGTCTTCCAGCTGGGCGCGGTGCAGGGCATCGGCTTCTACTTCTCCTCCGGCGACAACGGTGACGAGGTCGCCAACACCGGTACGAAGCAGGTCGACACCCCGGCCAACTCGGCCTGGGTGACCGCGGTCGGCGGTACGTCCCTGGCGGTCGGCAAGGGCGACAAGTACCTGTGGGAGACCGGCTGGGGCACCGAGAAGGCGACCCTGGCGGCGGACGGCAAGAGCTGGACGAACTTCCCCGGCGCGTTCACCTCGGGCGCGGGCGGCGGCACCAGCAAGACGGTCGCCGAGCCGTACTACCAGAAGGGCGTCGTCCCGGACGCGCTGTCGCAGGCGAACAACGCCTCCGGCAACCGTGTCGTCCCGGACATCGCGGCCATCGCCGACCCGAACACCGGCTTCCTGGTCGGCCAGACGCAGACCTTCCCGGACGGCTCGCAGCAGTACAGCGAGTACCGCATCGGCGGCACGTCGCTGGCCGCGCCGACCATCGCGGCCATCCAGGCCCTGGCCCAGGAGGCCCGCGGCGGCAAGGCGATCGGCTTCGCCAACCCGACGATCTACGCCGACTACAAGAAGGGCGTCTTCCACGACGTCACGGACAACCCGACGGGCTCCGGCCTGGCGGTCGCCCGCGTGGACTTCGCCAACGGCCTGGACGCCTCCGGCGGCCTGCTGTACTCGGCCCGCAGCCTCGGCAAGGACAGCTCCCTGTCCGCGGTGAAGGGCTACGACGACGTGACGGGCGTGGGCACGCCCGCGAACGGCTACGTGCAGTCGTACGCGAAGCACTGACGCACTGACGCTCCGCTGAGGAGCGGGGGGCGTGGGGTCCTGGTGGACCTCACGCCCCCCTTTTTGTTTTTACGCGCCCGCCTAACACGACGCACCGCGTCACATCCGCAGCGACACGCCGTGCCGATCTGCGGTGAGCGGACGTCAGAAGATCACTCCGACGGCGTAAAAGTACGTCAATCGTTCTTTTTTCTTGGTCAGTTGAGACGGGCGTCAGCGCCCCGGAGAGGCGGCACCCGAGGTCACAAATACCCTGATCGGCCCTCACGTCGACTTTCCGGTATGACTGATATGACCGCGATGGGTATGTTCGTTCCCGAGCCGGCTGACGGGCCGGCACCTCGGAGATACGAGACAGGAGAAGCGACATGAAGCTCGCACGATCCACCATGGTGACCGCCGCCGTCGGGGCCGCCGCAGCTCTTGCCGCGACCGGCATCACGTACGCCTCGGCTGCTTCCGCTCCGGTTCCTCAGGCGGCTCCGGCGGCGGCCGTCGCCGCGCCGCAGGGCGGCGACTCCGGCAACGGCAACGAGAACTGGGGCAAGGGCAACGAGGGCCGGGGCAACGAGGGCCGGGGAGAGGAGGGCCGGGGCCGCCGGCACGAGGGCCGGATCGAGATCAACGAGCGCTCGTACTCCCCCCACCCGGGTGGCTGCATCACCGTCGTCAGCGGCCTGGGTGCCAAGACCCTGAACATCCGCAACGACAGCCACAAGACCGTCGAGGTCTTCCGCGGAGCGGTCTGCGACAACGGCGCCCCCATCGCCACCGTCGGCCCCCACAGCTCCAGCTTCGGCGTGCACGCGTGCCCCCCCGAGGGCGTCAAGGTCGAGGACGGCGTGCTGGCCAGCTTCCGCGTGGTCAAGGGCCACGAGGCCTAATCCAGAACCGACTGCATCATGTGGAGCCCCGGCCCGCCGGAATCGGGCCGGGGCTCCTGTCCCCGTCATTGTCAGGCAACCCCGCGCCGCGCACACCCCGGCCCTGGGCCGAACACGAGGCGCCCAGCGCCTCCCGTGGGCGCGCGCACCGGCCGCGCCGGGGTTGTCCGAGACACCGAGACGACACACCGCAGGGTGAGCGAGGTGAGCCATGCGCCTGGTGGAGGACGCGAGCGACGAGACCTACGTCCTGGACATCCGTGACATCAGGTTGACCCCCGCACTGCCGTGGCTAGGGCGCCAGGTCCGCTGGGAGATCGACGGTCATCTCAAGGAGACCGTCGACCTGACCCGGGTCACCTGCAGTGTGGTCATGAAGTTCGGCCCGGTGAAGATGCTGGACAGAAGCTACCGGCTGCCCGATCTGCTGGCGGGCCTGGGCGCGAGACTGTCGGGCGACCCCAGACCGCCCGCCGGCCCGTGGCGGCAGGCATGGAACCTCCAGCTTCCCGAGACGGTGCCGGTGGCCCAGCACCGGATCCGCCTGCGGGCCAGGACGGGAAACGGCAAGAACTTCCTGGCCCTGGACATCCCGCTGGACTTCAGCCACAGATTCCGGCCGGCCGCGCTGGCCGCCTGCTACGGCTGACCACTGCACCGCTGACCGTGGGGTCAGCGGTGCAGCGCCGCCAGGTCCTCCGGCACGTGCGACGTGACGACGCGCCCCACCGACGGAGTCGCCCGCCGCCGGTCCACCGCGTACGCCACCCCCGCCACGCCCAGCCCCAGCACCGCCAGGGCCGCGCCGGCCAGGGCGGGCGACGTGGCGCCGAAGCCCGCCGCGAGGGCCAGGCCGCCGATCCAGGCGCCGCCGGCGTTGGCCAGGTTGAAGGCCGCCTGGTTGGCGGAGGAGGCCAGGGAGGGGGCCGCCGACGCCTTCTCCATGACCATCAGCTGGAGCGGCGAACCCGTGATGAACGCCGCCATACCGAGCAGGGTCACCGCCAGCGCCGCGCTCCACTCCGCCCGCATCAGCACCGGGAACAGCAGCAGCACGGCACCCAGTGAGGCCAGGCCGCCGAACAGCGTGCCCCGCAGCGAGTGGTCCGCGAGCCGGCCGCCCAGCAGGTTGCCCGCCGTCGCGCCCACGCCGAACAGGGCCAGGAGCAGGGTCACGCTGCCCTCCGCGTAACCCGCCGACTCCGTCAGCATCGGGGTGACGTAGCTGTAGGCCGCGAAGAGCGCGCCGAAGCCCGCCACCGTCGTACCGAGCGCGAGCCAGACCGGCAGGGACCTCAGCGCGGCCAGTTCGCCGCGCAGGCCGCCCGCCGACCCGGCGTGCGTCCTGTCGTGCGGGATCAGCAGTGCCAGCGACGCGATCGCCGCCAGGCCGATCACGCTCACGCCGAGGAAGGTCGCCCGCCAGCCCAGGTGCTGGCCCATCAGGGTCGCCACCGGCACGCCCGCGATGTTGGCGACGGTCAGGCCGAGGAACATCAGCGACACGGAGCGGGCCTTGCGCTCCGGCGGCACCATCGACGTGGCGACGACCGCGCCCACACCGAAGAAGGCGCCGTGCGGCAGGCCGCTGAGGAAGCGGGCGGCCAGCAGGGAGTCGTTGCCGGGGGCGAACGCCGACAGGGCGTTGCCCGCGACGAACAGCCCCATCAGGCCGATCAGGACCGTGCGGCGGGACATCCGCGCCGTCACGGCGGCCAGCAGGGGGGCGCCGATCACCACGCCCAGCGCGTACGCCGAGACCAGGTGACCGGCCGTGGGGATGGAGATGTGCAGGTCGTCCGCGACGTCGGGCAGCAGGCCCATCATCACGAACTCGGTGGTACCGATACCGAAAGCGCCGACGGCCAGAGCGAGCAGGGCCAGGGGCATGAAGGGCCTGTGCCTTTCGAAGTAAGAGAGCGGAGTTCCGTCACAGCTTATGTTCAGCTACGGAACAAAGCCTCTCAGGCCCAGTATTCCAGGGGGTTACGACGACGTGTCCAGCTGCACACGGGCCGCCACCGGGAGGTGGTCGCTGCCGGTGCGCGGCAGGGTCCAGGAGCTCCTGGGCTCGACGCCCTTGACCATGATCTGGTCGATCCGTGCCATCGGGAACGACGCCGGCCAGCTGAACCCGAAGCCGCTGCCCGCCGCGCCCTGCGTGGAGCGCATCTGGGAGGTGATCTCGTTGAGTGAACGGTCGTTCATCGTACCGTTCAGATCACCGAGCAGGACCACGCGCTTCAGCGGCTCGGCGGCGATCGCCTCGCCCAGCGCATCGGCGCTCTTGTCCCGCTGGCGGGCGGTGAAACCCGCCGCCATCTTCACCCGGACCGAGGGCATGTGCGCGACGTACACCGCGATCGGACCCTTGGGGGTCGCCACGGTGGCGCGCATCGCCCGCTCCCAGCCGAGCTTGATGTCGACGGCGTGCACGTCGCTCATCGGGTACCTGCTCCACAGCCCGACCGTGCCGACGACCGCGTGGTACCGGTACGTCGGCGCGAGCGCCTGCTCGTAGACGGGGACGGCGGGGTTCGGGATCTCCTCCAGGGCGAGCACGTCGGCGCCGGAGGAGGCGACCGCGCGGGCGGTCGCCGACGGGTCGGGGTTGTCGGCGTTGACGTTGTGGGTCGCCACCATCAGGTCGCCGCCCGTTCCCGTGCGGTCGAAGAGCAGGCCCCCGAAGAGGTTCAGCCACACGATCACCGGCAGGAGGATCGCGAGGAGCGCGGTCGCCGACTTCCGGATCAGGGCGCAGAGCAGCAGCAGCGGGACGGTCAGGCCCAGCCAGGGCAGGAAGGTCTCCGTGAGGCTGCCGAGGTTGCCCACCTGGTTGGGGATGCGCGAGTGCAGCAGCATCACCAGGGCCAGGAGGAGGGCGAGGACCGCCAGGACGATGCCCCGGCGCCAGATGCGCGGGTCGCCGCGCCAGCCGGAGAACAGGCGCTGTGCCAGGCGTCGGAGCCGGGATCCCGGTCGCTTCGGCCCCTTGCCGTCGCCCGTCGTCTCCGAAACGTACGCCTGCTGCGCCATACCGTCTGCCTCACTGCCTGCCGTGCACCGTCGTCCCCCCGTGCCGCTGTCGACCCTAGGGGATGATCGGCTCCGTTCCCGCCGTCCCATGACGGCCGTACGGAAGTCGAGGACGAACGGCGCGGGGCCGCGAGTTCCGTTCAGCGGTGCGACCCCTGAGGTCTGTGACGAAACCCGCACATGGATGCTACGAGGCTGTCGAGCTGACGGGTCGTAGGCAGGTGAGGACCGTGTCGACGATCTCCTCCGCGAGGCCCTCGGGCAGCTCGCCGTCGGGGCGCAGGATGCTGCGGACGAGCATGGGGCCGACGAACAGGTCGTTGGCCAGTTCCAGATCGATGTCCGGCCGGAGTTCGCCGCTGTCCCGCCCCCGGCGCAGCACCTCGATGACGAGGTCGCGGCGGGGGGCGATGACGCCGGCGTGGTACGCCGCCCAGACCTTGGGGCTGGATTTCATCTGGGCGTACACGTTGTGCAGGATCGCGGAGGAGCGGCTGGCGAGGCCGCGCACGCGCAGGGACTCCAGCAGGACGACGAGGTCGTCGCGCAGGCTGGTGCCGGGGAGTTCGGGGTCGGGGGGTTCGGCGGCGCGTACGACGTCGACGAACAGCTCCTCCTTGCCGCTCCAGCGGCGGTAGATGGTGGCCTTGCCGACGCCGGCCGTGCGTGCGACGCGCTCGATGGAGAGCTCGGCGAGGGGGACGCCGTCCTCCAGGAGCTTCATCACGCCTTCGAGGATGGCGCGTTCCACGGCCTCGCTGCGGGGCCTGCCCCGCACGGCACCGCAGGGTCGCGTCCGGCCGCCGACGCCGGTGTCGATGCTGGAGTCGGTGCCGGTGTCGGTGCCGGTGTCGGCAGGGGTCACGTCGTTTCCGTCCTCTCACTGTGCTGCGGCGATTGTGCCGCAGCACCCCTCCTTCCCCCCTCGACGACCGCTGGACGACCGCTGGTCCGGGTCAGTCTCCGACCGCGACCAACTCCGGCTCCTTCCGGTCCTCCTGACCCGCCGTCGGCCGGCCCGGCAGGAACAGGGCGGTCACCACGGCGCCGATCAGCGCGATGCCCGCACCGCACAGGGCGGTGACGTGCATGGCGTGCAGGAATGCGTGGTCGGCGGGGGCGACCAGGGCCTGGCCCCGCGGGCCGAGCTTGCCGGCGATGCCGAGGGTGGCCTCGATGGACTCACCGGCCTTGTCGCGCAGGGCGGGCGGCAGCAGGCCGAGCTTGTCCTCGACCCCGCTCCGGTACGACGCGGCGAGCACCGAGCCGAGCACGGCGATGCCGAGGGCGCCGCCGACCTGGCGGAAGGTGTTGCTCAGCGCGGAGGCGGAGCCGGCCTTCTCGCGGGGCAGGGCCTGCATGATGACGACCGAGGTCGGCGTCATGATGTGCGCCATACCGGTGCCCATGAGGAAGAACACGACCTCCAGCAGCCAGATGGGCGTGTCGGCCTCGAAGCCGGCGAACGCGGCGAGCGTCGCGGCGATCAGCACCATGCCGGCCGTGGTGGTGGCCCGGTTGCCGAACCGCGCGACGAGCAGCCGGGCGCGCGGCGCGAAGATCAGCTGCGCGGCGGCGAGCGGCAGCAGCAGCACGCCGGACTCCAGCGGCGAGTAGCCGCGCACGCTCTGGGTGTAGAAGACGCCGAAGAACGTGACGCCCATGAGCGCGAAGAACGAGAGCGCGATGGCGCCCATGGCGGCCGAGAAGATCTTGTTCTTGAAGTAGGTGACGTCCAGGGACGGGTGGTCGCTGCGCTTCTCGAAGACGACGAAGGCGACGAGGACGGCGAGACCGGCGCCGATGGTCGCCAGCACCTTCGTGTCCGTGAAGTCGGCCAGCTCGCCGCCCTTGATGACGCCGTAGACCAGCAGGACGAGACCGACGACGGACAGGAGCACGCCGACCGGATCGAGGCGGCCGGGCTTCGGGTCGCGGGAGTCGGGCACCAGCCAGGTCATCAGGATCAGCGCGACGATCACGATCGGCACGTTCACGAAGAAGACCGAGCCCCACCAGAAGTGGTCGAGCAGGGCGCCGCCGGTGATCGGCCCGACGGCGATGGCGAGGCCGACGCCGCCGGCCCAGATGCCGATGGCCTTGGGCTGCTCCTCGCGCTCGAAGACGTTCATCAGCACGGCGAGGGTGGAGGGCATGACGAAGGCGGCGCCGAGGGCCATCAGGGCACGGAAGGCGATCAGCTGGCCCGGGGAGCCGGACTCGGCGGCCAGGGCGGAGCCGATGCCGAACACGGCGATGCCGCTGATCAGCACCTTCTTGCGGCCGAGGCGGTCGCCGACGAGGCCGGCGGTGAAGAGCAGGCCGGCGAAGACGAGGGTGTAGGCGTTGATCGCCCACTCGATCTGGCCCTGACTGGCGCCGAGGCCGGTGGGCGCCGGGCTGGAGATGGTCTTGATCGCGACGTTCAGGATCGAGTTGTCGAGCACCACGATGAGCAGGCTCAGCATCAGCACACCGAGGATCGCCCACCGGCGCCGGTGCACCGCTTCCGGTATCCGGGAGGCAGGGACGGGACTTGTCATGTGTTCGAGGCTACGAGCATTTCGATACGGAACGGTCTCGTATCTATCTTCTTTACCAAGGCCTTACGTAGCGGGACCTGAAGCCGTTCTCGACGGGATCACAGGGGGTCCCCCTGGCCGTGCCCGGCACGAAGTGCCACCATGGAGACGATCCGGGGACGCCGTAAGGGCGCCACGAGATGACTGAAGGAGCCGTTGCAATGACGCAGCTTTCGGCTGCCCAGACGAGGCCCACCGACGGCAGCAAGGCGCTGTACGGGGGCAAGGGCACACGCCGTATCACTGTGCGCGACATCGCCCTCGCCAAGGAACGCGGCGAGAAGTGGCCCATGCTCACCGCCTACGACGCGATGACCGCGTCCGTCTTCGACGAGGCCGGGATCCCGGTGATCCTGGTCGGCGACTCGGCGGGCAACTGCCACCTCGGGTACGAGACGACCGTACCCGTCACGCTGGACGAGATGACCATGCTGTCCGCCGCCGTCGTGCGCGGCACGCAGCGCGCCCTGATCGTGGGCGACCTCCCCTTCGGCTCGTACCAGGAGGGCCCGGTGCAGGCGCTGCGCTCGGCGACCCGGCTGGTGAAGGAGGCCGGGGTCGGCGCGGTCAAGCTGGAGGGCGGCGAGCGCTCGCACGAGCAGATCCGGCTGCTGGTGGAGTCCGGCATCCCGGTGATGGCGCACATCGGGCTGACCCCGCAGTCCGTGAACGCGATGGGCTACCGCGTGCAGGGGCGCGGCGAGGAGGCGGCGCAGCAGCTGCTGCGGGACGCCAAGGCGGTGCAGGACGCGGGTGCGTTCGCCGTCGTGCTGGAGCTGGTTCCGGCGGAGCTGGCGGCCGAGGTGACGCGGGTGCTGCACATCCCGACGGTCGGTATCGGCGCCGGGCCCGAGACGGACGCGCAGGTCCTGGTCTGGACGGACATGCTGGGGCTGACCTCCGGGCGGGTCCCGAAGTTCGTCAAGAAGTACGCCGATCTGCGTGAGGTCATGTCGAGCGCGGTGAAGGAGTTCGCGGAGGACGTCGTCGGCGGAACGTTCCCGCTGGAGGAGCACTCCGTCCACTAGGCGTTGCCACTGAGCCACTGCGGAAACACCCCGGCAGCCCCGCTGATCTTCCCCCGTCAGCGGGGCTGCCCCCTTGTGGTGGGCTGGTCATCCTGGGGGCTCCGCCCCCAGACCCCCGGCCTATGCCCACCCGCCACCCGACTCGGTCGGCAGAGAGGGTGCCGTCAGAGGTCTGTCGGTGGTCGTCGGCAGCTTGTCGGTGGATTGTCGGTGGCTGTCGGTGGGATGTCGGTGGTTTGTCGGCAGACGCTGGCACCGTCTCCGTCATGACACGAATCGATGACAACCCCGTCGGCGAGAGCCGTGCAGTGACGGTGCGGGGGCTGGTCAAGCACTACGGCGAGACCAAGGCGCTGGACGGTGTCGACCTGGATGTGCGCGAGGGCACCGTGATGGGCGTGCTCGGGCCGAACGGCGCCGGCAAGACCACCCTCGTACGGATCCTGTCCACCCTGATCACCCCCGACGCCGGCCGGGCCACCGTGGCCGGCTACGACGTCGTACGGCAGCCCCGGCAGCTGCGCCGGGTCATAGGGCTCACCGGGCAGTACGCCTCCGTCGACGAGAAGCTGCCCGGCTGGGAGAACCTGTACATGATCGGGCGGCTGCTCGACCTCCCCCGCAAGGACGCCCGCGCACGGGCCGACGAGCTGCTGGAGCGGTTCTCCCTCACCGAGGCGGCCAAGCGGCCGGCGAGCACGTACTCCGGCGGTATGCGACGGCGGCTGGACCTCGCCGCGTCCATGATCGGCCGGCCGGCCGTCCTCTACCTCGACGAGCCGACCACCGGGCTGGACCCCCGCACCCGCAACGAGGTGTGGGACGAGGTCAAGGCCATGGTCGGCGACGGCGTCACCGTGCTGCTCACCACCCAGTACATGGAGGAGGCCGAACAGCTGGCCTCCGAGCTGACCGTGGTGGACCGGGGCAAGGTCATCGCGGGCGGCGGGATCGAGGAGCTGAAGGCCAAGGTCGGCGGTCGTACGCTGCGCGTGCGGCCCCTCGACCCGGCCGAGCTGCGGCCGCTCGCCGCCATGCTGGACGAGCTCGGTATCACCGGGCTCGCCACCACCACCGTGGACCCCGAGACCAGCTCGCTGCTGGTGCCGGTCCTCAGCGACGAGCAGCTGACCGCCGTGGTCGGCGCGGTCACCGCGCGCGGCATCACGATCTCCTCCATCACCACCGAACTGCCCAGCCTGGACGAGGTGTTCCTGTCCCTCACCGGCCACCGTGCCGGCACCCCGCAGCAGACCACGCCCGCCGACGCCCGCGAGGAGGTCGCCGTATGAGTGCCACGACCATGACGATCCCCGTCACCACCGACGCCGACGTGCGGATCCCGCTGCGCGGGCATCTGCGGCACACCGGCGCGCTCATCCGCCGCAATCTGCTCTGGATCCGCCAGGACCCGGAGTCGATGTTCGACGCGCTGTTCATGCCGATCGTCTTCACGCTGCTGTTCGTGTACGTCTTCGGCGGCTCGATCGGCCAGGCGCTGGGCGGCGGCCAGGACCAGTACGTGCAGTACGTCATCCCCGGCATGCTGGCGATGATGAGCATGACCCTGTCCCAGGGGGTCGGCACCGGGTTCAGCCAGGACTTCAACAGCGGCGTGATGGACCGGTTCCGCACCCTGCCGATCGGACGCGGCTCGGTGCTGTTCGCGAAGATCGCCGTGGAGCTGGGGCGGATGCTGTTCGCCACGGTCATCCTGATGGTCGTCGCCGCCCTGGTGGGCTTCCACATCCACCACTGGGCCGGACTGTTCGCGACCGTGGGCCTGTCCGCGCTGTTCGCCTCCTCGATCATGTGGGTGTTCCTCACCCTCGGTGTGATGCTGAAGAACGCGCAGTCGGTGCAGGGCGTGGGCTTCCTCGTGCTGTTCCCGTTGCAGTTCGGCTCCTCGATCTTCGCGCCGACGAACTCGATGCCCGGCTGGCTGCGGCACTTCACCGACTACAACCCGCTGTCCACGCTCGCGGACGCGGCCCGCGGGCTGATGATCGGCGGCCCGGTGGCCCACGATCTGTGGGTGACCGTGGGCTGGTCGGTGGCGATCACGGCGGTCATGGGACCGATCGCCATCCACAAGTTCCGTACGAAGAGCTGACGTTCACGCCCCGGCACGCACGTCACAGCAGGGCGGTGACCTCCGCGAGGGAGAGGCCACCGCCCTCGGCGTACGCGGCCGCGTACCCGGCCGCGTCGAGCCGCTCGCGGATCCGGGCCTCGGTCAGGTCGTACGCCCGTCGCTCCATGCCGGAGCGGATGTGACCGGGCGGCATCAGGGCGTCGGCGGCGCCCATACAGCGGGCCCCGGCCGCGGCACCCGCCTCGCCGCGCTCGGCCAGGGCCATCGCGGCGACGGCGAGGCAGACGGAGGGCAGGTGCGGGCTGATGGCCTCGGACAGCGGGTCCTGGGACAGCCGCAGCGCCTCCCGGATCCGGTCCAGGGCCTGCTCCGACAGCCGGTCGAGGGCGTCCAGCCAGGCCTCCTGGACGAGGATCATCGTGTCGAAGACCACAAAGTGCGCGATCGTGAACTCCTCGCGCAGCAGCCGGAGTTGCTCGCGCGCCTCATCGGTACGGCCGTACACGCCGAGCCAGCAGGCGAGGAAGAGCCGGGCGGCGGGCATCGCCTCGTTGAGGGCGCCGTCCTGACTGGCGATGACGTCGCGGAGCATCTGCTCGCCGCGCTCCAGCTCGCCCCGCTCCATGAGCACGCTGCCGAACCGGGCACGCAGGATGGCCATCTGGGCGCGGGCGCCGAGGCGTTCGGCGTGCTCGATGGCGGCCTGGTAGTCGGCGGCGGCGGCCGCGTAGGCGCCCTTGCGCTCATGGGCCTCGCCGCGCGCGGACAGCGCCTCGGCGGTGCCCCACGCGTCACCGAGGCGGCGGTAGATCTCCAGCGCCTCGTCGGCGTCGCGGGAGGCGTCGCCCGCCCAGGCCGTGCGGTTGGCGAGCAGACCGGCGCGCAACTGGAGAGCGCAGGCCAGCTCCCACTCGAAGCCGGGGGTGTTCCGGCAGGTCTCCACGGTGGCGTCGCTGATCGTGCGCAGCCGGTCCATGCCGGCGGTCATTATCTCGGCGAAGAACCACAGTATGCCCGGGGTCCGGCAGGTCTGCGGCAGGCCGGGCTCGTACACCTCGGTGACGACCCGCAGCTTGGCCTGCGCCTCGGGCGTCTGCCAGGCCTCCAACTCGGTCTCCATGCAGGCGAGATGGGCCAGATGGACACCGCGCCGGGCCTCGGCGAGGACCTCGCCGGTGTACGGGGGCGGGGCGTCCTGGCAGCGCTGCCACACCGGGCGGGCCGGGCGGACGGGCTCGGCGAACGGGTCGGGGCCGAGCGCCATGACCTCCCGGCACCAGTTGCGGGTCTCGATGCGTTGGTCGCGCATCTGCCAGAACCACAGCAGGGACAGCACCAGGCACAGCGCCTCCTGCTCGTCGCCGAGGGTCACGGCGTGCCGCAGGGCGGTGCGCAGGTTCTCGTACTCCAGCTGGAACCGGTCGATGGCGGTGCGCTGTTCGGGGCCGCGTAGCAACGGGTCGGTGGCGCGGGCGAGTTCGCGGTAGTACGTCAGGTGAGCGCGCTCGGCCTCGCCACGGCGCCCGGTCTCGGCGAGCCGTTCGGCGGCGTACTCGGCGACGGTCTCCAGCAGCCGGTAGCGCATCTCCCCGTCGCTCGAAGGGACGGCCACGACAAGGGACTTGTCGACCAGCGAGCCGAGCGCGTCGAGGGCGAACGGGCCGCAGACGGCCTCGGCGGCGGCCAGGTCGCAGCCGCCCGCGAACACCGACAGCCGGGCGAGGACATCTCGTTCGTCCGAGTCCAGCAGATCCCAGGACCAGTCCACGACGGCCCGCAGGGTCTGCTGGCGGGGCAGGACGGTACGGCTGCCGGAGGTGAGCAGCCGGAAGCGGTCGTCCAGCCGGGCCGCTATCTGCCCGGGGGTGAGCATGCGCAGCCGGGCCGCGGCCAGCTCGATCGCGAGGGGCAGCCCGTCGAGCCGCCGGCAGATCTCGGCGCAGCCTTCCGGATCGTCCTCGGTACGGAACCCGGGCCGGGCCGCCGCGCCCCGCTCGGCCAGCAGCCGCAGCGCGACCGGCTCCGGCAGCGGCTCCACCGGCCGCAGCAGCTCACCCGGCACACCGAGGGGTTCACGGCTGGTGGCGAGGACGACCAGCCCCGGGCAGCGGGACAGCAACCGGTCCACCAGTTCGGCCGCGGCCTCCACGACGTGCTCGCAGTTGTCGAGGATGATCAGCATCCGGCGCCGGGCGCAGTGCTCCAGGAGCCGCTCCAGGGGTTCGTCGTGCCGGTCGGCGACCGCGCGCATGCCTTCGACGCCGGCGCCGTGCAGCACGGTCTCGCGGGCGCCGATGGCGGTGACGACGGCCTGCGGTACGGCCTCGGGGTCGTCCACGGGGGCCAGCTCGGCCAGCCACACCCCGTCCCGGACGGTGTGCCGTACCGCCTCGGCGGCCTCCAGGGACAGCCGGGTCTTGCCGGCGCCGCCCGGCCCGAGCAGGGTGACCAGCCGGGCCCGCGCGAGATCGGCGCCGATGGCCTCGATGTCGGCTTCCCGGCCCACGAAGGAGGTGAGCCGGGCGGGCAGGTTGCCCACGGCGGGCCGGGGCTCCGGTTTCCGGGGCTCCGGGGCTTCGGTGGTCAGCAACTCGGCGTGCAGGGCGCGCAGTTCGGGTCCGGGGTCGGTGCCGAGCCGGTCCGCGAGGAGGCGTCGTACGTCCTCGTGGGCGGCGAGCGCCTGGGCGGGGCGGCCGGTGTCGCGCAGGGCGCGCAGCCGCAGTGCCTGGAGCGGTTCGTCCAGCGGGTGCTCGTCGCACAGCGCGGTCAGCTCGGGCAGCGCCTGCTCGGCGTGGCCGAGGGCGAGGGCTGCCGTGTGCCGGGCGCGCAGCGCGTCCAGCCGGCGGGTCTCCCAGCGGGCCGCCTCGGCGGAGTGATCGGGCAGGTCGGCGAGGGCGGGGCCGTGCCACAGGGCGAGCGCGTCGTCCAGGACGGCGGCGGCCTTGGCCGGGTCGCCGTCGGCGAGGGCCGCGAGGCCCTCGCCGGTCAGCCGGTCGAACCGGGTGAGGTCGACGTCGTCGGGCGTGGCGGTGAGCCGGTAGCCGCCGTCGGTGGAGGCGACGGCGTCCGCGCCGAGGGTACGGCGCAGCCGGCCGACCAGCGCCTGGAGCGCCCCGGCGGCGTCGGCGGGCGGGTCGGCACCCCACACCTCGTCCACGAGCACGCCCACGGGCACGGCCCGCCCGGCCCGGAGCGCCAGCACACTCAGCAGGGCACGCAACCGCGCCCCGCCGACCGGGACGGGCGTACCGTCGGAGCGGAGTGCCTGGGTGGAGCCGAGAAGCGAAAAGCGCACGGGGTCCATTGTCCCCGGGGACGGCCGGGCGCCGCTCCTGGGTTTCGGACGGAACCTCTGGCCGTCCGCGGGACGTTCCCCTCACATCACCGGTACGGTCGACCCCGGCCCACCCGAGACACCAGCAGGAGCCCTGCCCATGACCACCGCCACCACCCGCCGCGGCGACCACGCCGTCAGTCCCGTGTTCCTCGGGATCCTGGCCGTGACGGCGGTGACCGGATGGGCCACCTGGACCGGGTTCGCGACGCAGCGGGGCGTGGCGATCTTCCTGTTCGTGACGGCGGCCTGGGTCGTCTCACTGTGTCTGCACGAGTACGCGCACGCGCGCACGGCCCTGCACGGCGGGGACATCACGGTGGGCGCCAAGGGCTATCTCACGCTGAACCCGCTGAAGTACACGCACGCGCAGCTGAGCATCCTGCTCCCGGTGCTCTTCCTGATCATGGGCGGGATCGGCCTGCCCGGCGGCGCGGTGTTCATCGAGCGCGACCGGATCCGGGGCCGCTGGAGGCACAGCCTGATCTCGGCGGCGGGCCCGCTGACGAACGTGCTGTTCGCGGCCGTGTGCACCGCCCCGTTCTGCCTGCACGCGCTGGACGGGGTGCCCGCGGACTTCCGGTTCGCGCTGGCGTTCCTGGGTCTGCTCCAGGTGACGGCGGCGATCCTGAACTTCCTGCCGGTGCCGGGCCTGGACGGCTACGGCGTCATCGAGCCGTGGCTGTCGTACCAGGTGAAGCGGCAGGTGGCGCCGTTCGCGCCGTTCGGGCTGCTGTTCGTGTTCGCGCTGCTGTGGGTGCCGTCGGTCAACCACGTGTTCTTCGACGCGGTCGACGCGATCCTGCGCGCCCTCGGCGTCGACGACTACTCCAGCTACTGCGGCCAGGAGCTGTACCGCTTCTGGCGCGGCACCCCGGAGATCTGCGCGGTCAGCCCGTGACGGACTCGCCCTGCCCGGCGGCCCGCGCCTGCCGGCCACGCTTGGTGTAGTACCAGGCCATGTTGGACGACAGGCCCGCCAGCAGCACCCAGACGATCCCCAGCCAGCTGCCCTGGACGAAGGAGACGACGGCGGCGGCCACGGCGAGGGCGCAGACGACCAGGGCGTAGAGGGCGAGCCGCCGGGTCTGGGCGGGTGGGGGCGAGAGGGGCATCGGAGTCGCTTTCGGGTGTTGTGTTCGAGTGCTGTGGGGGACACTGCTGGCGCCCACCAGTGTCCCCCATCCGCTCACACGTCGGTGAGGCGGAGCCCGGCGTGTGCCTTGTAGCGGCGGTTGACGGAGATCAGGTTCGCGACGAGCGACTCGACCTGGTGGGCGTTGCGCAGCCGCCCGGCGAAGATGCCGCGCATGCCGGGGATGCGCCCGGCGAGGGCCTGCACGATCTCCACGTCGGCCCGCTGCTCGCCGAGCACCATGACATCGGTGTCGATCTCGTCGATCTCGGGGTCCTGGAGCAGGACGGCGGACAGGTGGTGGAAGGCGGCGGTGACCCGGGAGTCCGGCAGCAGGGCAGCGGCCTGCTCGGCGGCGCTGCCCTCCTCGGGCTTGAGGGCGTAGGCGCCCTTCTTGTCGAAGCCGAGCGGGTTGACGCAGTCGACGACGAGCTTGCCGGACAGGTCCTCGCGCAGGGCCGTCAGCGTGTCACCGTGGCCGTCCCACGGTACGGCGACGATCACGATGTCGCTGCGGCGCGCGGTCTCGGCGTTGTCGGCGCCCTCGACGCCGTGCCCGAGTTCCCCGGCGGCGGCCTGCGCCCGCTCGGCGGACCGGGAGCCGATGATCACCTTCTGGCCGGCCCGGGCGAGGCGGTAGGCGAGGCCCTTGCCCTGCGGGCCGGTCCCGCCGAGGACGCCGACGACGTACCCGGACACGTCGGGCAGGTCCCAGGGGTCCTTGGCGGGGGCCTTGTCGGAAGAGGTCGTAGAGGTCATGGGCCCGACTCTACGTCCCGGACGAACTGATGGATGTCATGTCCCCGGGGCGGGCGAATTCCGGGTGAACCGGGCGTCATAGGTGGCCGGTTGCGGCAGGATGCGGGCGCATGGACGCCGTACGGGTCGCGTTGCTGCGCGAAGTGCTCGCCGGGACGGAGTGGCTGGGGGCCACCCGGAGGTTCGCGGGGGTGCTGCGCGGATCGGTGGTGGCGCACGGGGGCGGGCTGCTGCTGGTGGGCACGCCGGAGTACGAGCCGTGGCACCTGGCGGCGCATCTGGTGGACGAGGCCGCGTGGTCGGGTACGCCGGAGCTGGCGCCGACGCTCGTACGGCACCGGGTGCGCCCCTCGGACCCGCCCCACCTGGCCGTCGGACCGGGCCGGATCGAGGCGGCACGGCGCGGTGAGACGCTGCTGGTCGTGGCGCCCGAGGAGCCCGCGCCGCTGCTGGAACACGTGCACGCGGCCCGGCGGGCCGGGGTGACGGTGCTGGCGCTGGGCGCGGACGAGGGCGAGCTGGCCGCGATGGCCCATGAGTCGCTGGCGGTGCCGGAGGGGGCGGAGTTGGACCTGGACACGGTCCAGCACCTGGTCGGCGCGGCGGCGGGCGAGAACGGCGGCTCGCCGAGGGCTCGGCGGGGCTTCCGTGACCGCTTGTCCCGCCTCGCGGAAGCCCTGACGGCACCGCCCCCGGCCCCTTGGTGACACGCCCGCCCACCCGGCCCGGCCGAGGCTTGACCGAACGGCCCGAGACGGCGCGGGCGGGCGGGTGCGGCGGCGGGCGAGAACGGCGGCTCGCCGAGGGCTCGGCGGGGCTTCCGTGACCGCTTGTCCCGCCTCGCGGAAGCCCTGACGGCACCGCCCCCGGCCCCTTGGTGACACGCCCGCCCACCCGGCTCGGCCGAACTGCGTCCGCCCGCCGGCCCGGCCGAGGCTTGACCGAACGGCCCGAGACGGCGCGGGCGGGCGGGCGCGACGACAACGGGCCACCGCACCAGGCCGCTCCGTCGAGCCCCGCCCCACCGCTGCCGAGTGGGTGTCGTTGGGATCAGCTTGGCCGTGCCGAGCGGTGCCTTGTGGCCGACCCGAGCGGGGTCTGGTGCGTGCAGCTGCACGGCGGAGGAGGCCGTGACATCAGCCGCTGCCGCGGCGGGCGACGCGTGGGGGTCCTCCCCGCGCGAGCCCCGTTCGAGCCCCGTTCGAGCGTGGGGGAGTCGGCGACCGACGACAACGCCGCTGGGGGTGCCCCCTCTGGGGGAGTGCGTGCCAGGGCCCGCGACGCCGGGATGATCCGAACGACACCCCCTGGCCCCTCCGGCGCCCTCCCGGACGACCGGGACGGGCGGCCGCGTGGGCGGAAAAGCGGTTGCCCCAGGCCGCTCGCCCGTCGAGCATGCCTCAGTGGCCCGAGCACTCCTTCCCGACCTCGCCCCCTGGAAAGCCTCCGCGGACTTCCGGCGGCTGTGGACATCAGGGCTGATCAGCAACTTCGGCAGTTTTCTGACCTTCGTGGCGGTGCCCGTCCAGCTGAAGGACCTGACGGGGTCGACGGCGGCGGTGGGCGCGATCGGGGCCGTGGAGCTGTTGCCGCTCATCGTGTGCGGGCTCTACGGCGGTGCCCTCGCCGACGCGCTGGACAAGCGGAAGCTCATCGTGTGGACGGAGGCCGGTCAGGGCCTGCTGAGTGCCGTTCTGCTGGTCAACGCCCTGCTCCCGCACCCCGCGCTCTGGCCGCTGTACGCCATCGCCGCGCTCTCCTCCGCCCTGGGCTCCATCCAGCGCCCGGCGCTGGACTCGCTGTGGCCCCGGATCGTCGCCCACGCCGACCTGCCCGCCGCGGCCTCGCTGAACTCCCTGCGCTGGACCGTCGGCGGAGTCGCCGGCCCGGCGCTCGCGGGCGTGGTCGTCGCCTACGCGGGCCTCGGCTGGGCCTACGCGGCCGACGCGCTGACCTTCGCGGTCTCGCTGGCGTACATCGTGCGGATCGCCCCCTCCCCCGCCGCCCACGAGGCGTCGAAGCCGTCGCTGACGGCGGTCCTGGAGGGCGCCCGGTACGCGTGGAGCCGCAAGGAGCTCCTCGGCACCTACGTCGTGGACCTCGCGGCGATGTCCCTGGCCATGCCGCTCGCCGTGCTGCCGTTCCTCGCGGACGAACTGCACGCCGACTGGGCGCTCGGCCTGATGTACGCGTCCGTCCCGGCCGGCTCCCTCCTGGTGAGCCTGACCAGCGGCTGGGCGTCCCGGGTGCACCGGCACGGGCTGATGGTGGTGCTGGCGGCCACGGGCTGGGGCCTGGCGGTCGCGGCGGCCGGGCTGTGCGGGAACGTGTGGCTGGTGCTGCTCTTCCTGACCGTCGGCGGCGGCTTCGACATGGTCTCCGGGATCTTCCGGGCCGCCATGTGGAACCAGACGATCCCCGACGAGCTGCGCGGCCGGCTCGCCGGGATCGAGCTGCTGTCGTACTCGGTCGGCCCCCAGCTCGGCCAGGTCCGGGCGGGCGGCCTCGCCGCCTGGGCGGGCCTGCGGACCTCGGTCGTCGCCGGCGGCCTGGCCTGCGCGGGCGCCGTCGGCCTGCTCACGCTCTGCCTGCCGGGCCTCATGACGTACGACGCCCGGACCAACGAGCACGCGGTCCGCATGCGCGAGCGGCACACGGCCGTACACGCGTGATCACTCGTCGTCGGCGCTGCCCCGCGCGGACGCGTCGTGCCAGCGAGGGTCGTTCTCCCACTGGAGGTTGCGCTCGGCGGCGGTCTCCATCGCGTGCTCGGCCTCCTGCCGGGAGGCGTACGGCCCGAAGCGGTCCTTGGCCGGGCACTCCGGCCCCTCCTCGACCTTCTTGTGCTCCAGGCAGTAGTACCACTCACCCGGCTTGCCGACGGTGCGCTTCTTGAACAGGGCCATGACCAGCTCCTCTCGCCAACGACATGCTCCCCCATATCCGCTCGATAGACTCGCTGGCATGTCTGGCCAGTCGCTGCTCGTCCCAGGGGAGCTGTCCCCCACCCGCTCGGTGCCCGGAAACATCCGCCGGCCCGAGTACGTCGGCAAGCCCGCGCCGGCGCCGTACACCGGACCGGAGGTGCAGAGCCCCGAGACCGTCGAGGCGATGCGGATCGCCGGCCGTATCGCCGCGCAGGCGATGGAGGAGGCCGCGAAGATCATCGCACCCGGGGTCACCACGGACCAGCTGGACAAGGTCGCGCACGACTACATGTGCGACCACGGCGCCTACCCGTCCACGCTGGGCTACCGAGGCTTCCCCAAGTCCCTGTGCACGTCGGTCAACGAGGTCATCTGCCACGGCATCCCGGACTCGACGGTCCTGAACGACGGCGACATCGTCAACCTGGACGTGACGGCGTACATCGGCGGGGTGCACGGCGACAACAACGCCACGTACCTGGTCGGGGACGTCGACGAGGAGAGCCGGCTGCTGGTGGAGCGCACCCGCGAGGCCCTGAACCGCGCGATCAAGGCGGTCAGGCCGGGCCGGCAGATCAACATCATCGGCCGGGTCATCGAGTCGTACGCCAAGCGCTTCGGCTACGGGGTGGTGCGGGACTTCACCGGCCACGGGATCAGCTCCTCCTTCCACTCCGGGCTGATCATCCCGCACTACGACAGCCCGCACGCGACGACGGTCATGCAGCCCGGCATGACGTTCACGATCGAGCCGATGCTGACGCTCGGCACGTACGAGTACGACGTGTGGGACGACGGCTGGACGGTCGTGACGAAGGACCGCAAGCGGACGGCCCAGTTCGAACACACGCTGGTGGTCACGGACACGGGCGCGGACATCCTGACCCTGCCGTGAGCGCTGCGTGAGCCCGTCCTCTGCGGAGGGCGGGCTCTCTCTTGTAGAATTTTACCGACAGCCTGTCGGCAACGTTGGGCGGTGGCTTCATGAACTCGTTCTCGGCCCTCATCCGTACCGCGTCCCACGAGCAGCACACCGAGGCGGAGACCTCGACGTTCATGACCGATCTGCTCGGCGGCCGGCTGGGCGTGGCGGCGTACGCGCGCTACACCGAGCAGCTGTGGTTCGTGTACGAGGCACTGGAGAGCGGTGCCGGGCGGCTGGCGGCCGATCCGGTGGCCGGCCCCTTCATCCGGCCGGAGCTGCTGCGCCTCCCGGCGCTGGAGCGGGACCTGGCGCATCTGCGGGGCGCCGGCTGGCGGGCGGGGCTGAGCGCCCTGCCGGCGACCCGGGCGTACGCGGACCGGGTCCGCGCGTGCGCCGAGCGCTGGCCGGGCGGCTACGTCGCCCACCACTACACCCGCTATCTGGGCGACCTGTCCGGCGGCCAGATCATCCGGGACCGGGCGGAGCGGACGTGGGGCTTCGCGAGGAAGGGCGACGGGGTTCGGTTCTACGTCTTCGAGGGACTCTCCAACCCGGCCGCGTTCAAGCGGAGTTACCGCGAACTGCTGGACGCGATAGCCGTGGACGACCTGGAGAAGCAGCGGATGGTCGCCGAGTGCAAGCGGGCGTTCGCCCTGAACACGGCGATGTTCAGGGCGCTGGGCGAGGAGTTTCCGCTGAGCGCCTAGGTCCTGTCGTCAAACTCCCGCCGTCCGCCCGGAGGGCGGGCCTCGCGCCCGCTGCGGAGCAGCTGATGTCGCTGTAGGTGCGTGCTATCGGCGTGCCGGGCCCTGGCCCTCGTACTGGACGTACGTGGGTCAGGGCCCGGTGCGACGAGTGGGGGTACCCCCTCTGGGGGAGCGTGCATGGCGCCGCGGGGCTGGGGGCACCTCCCGGCCGAAGGCTGGGGGAGGGAGTTTGACGACGGGGCCTAGCGCTCCGGCTGGCGTTCCAGGTACACCCGTCCGCCGATCTCCACCCAGCCGTGCGGCTGGGGGGCGGTGAGGATCTGGGAGCCCTTGCCCTGGGTGATGTTCAGGGCGCGGCCCAGCTGGTCGGTGAGCAGGAGTGCGGCGGCGCCGGTGGCCTCGTCCTCGTCGATGCCGTCGTCGCGGCCGGGGAAGGCGCGGGCGCGGATCCGGCCGGCCGCCTCGTCCTCCCAGGCCCAGGCGTAGATCCACGCGCCGGGCGGGGGCACGTCAAGGGCGTCGACCTCGGCGGCGGTGGCGTACTGCCGCAGGGTGCGCGGCGGCGCCCACTCCGCCCGCGCCTCGATCCAGCTGAACTCGCCGTCCAGCCGGACTCCGACGACTCCGGCGGGGGTGACCAGTTCGGGCACGTCGAGCAGCCAGGCGGTGCCGACGCAGGGGTGACCGGCGAAGGGCAGCCGCAGGGTGGGGGTGTAGATGTCGATGACGCCGCGCTCGGGGTCGTCCACGAACACGGTCTCGCTGAAGCCGAGTTTGGCCGCCAGCTCCTGCCGGTCGCCGCGCTCGGGCAGCACCGAGCCGTCGCGGACGACACCGAGTTCGTTGCCGTAGCCGCCGTTCGGTCCGCAGAAGACGCGGAGTACGTCGTAGTCAGTCACCGGGGAATTGAAACATCGCGGCACGGGCGAGCGCGCGCCAGGCGGGGGCACCGCCGGGCAGGGGGTGGGTGCCGGTGGACACGGAGGCGTACGGCAGCTCGGCGAGCGTGTCACCGTGGGCCCGCTCCAGGCGGTCCCGCTGCCGTTCGGTCCCCGGCCCCGGGGGAAGGGCGGCGAGCCGCTTCATGTGGTGCTCGTACGCCTCCTCGATCTTCTCGGCCCCGCGCCACTGCTCGCCGGCCGCGGGCAGCCGGGTCAGCACCACACAGTCCGGCCTGCGCCCCTCCGCCAGCGCCGCCACCGTCCGGTCGTGGCCGTCCAGGAGGAGCCAGCCGTCGAGGAAGGTCACCCACCACAGCAGGACAGGGGCGACCGTGCCCTCGCGGACGAGTCTGCGCTGCGCCTTGACCCGGCCGGAGTCCGGTGGCGAGAGCGAGCGCAGGGGAACGACACCGTGCCAGCCGCCGCCGCAGTACAACCCGAGTTCGCCGCCCGGCCACTCCCGCACCAGGTCCTCCTCCCAGATGCCGGGTGGGAATCCGGTGCGCAGGGCCAGCTCCCAGCGGCCGTCGCGCAGCGGTGTCCCGGTCGCCTCCTCCAGCCAACGGGCGTACTGATGCGGCCAGTTGAGGGACGACGACCGCTGCTGCACCGCCGACAGGGGCGGCAGGGGCGAGCGGTAGCCGTCGAGGCGGTGCAGATGCAGCTCGGGGCAGCACGGGGCGCCGTCGGCGAACGAGCGGCCGAGCAGCAGCGGGCGCCCGGACTGCCGTAGCAGCAGCATCCTGCCGTCGTCCGCCGTCTCGAAGCGGAGCGACGGCGGCTCCGGCCGGTCCCTGATGTCCAGCACCAGCCGGCCGGCCCCCAGCAGCTCCCTGCGCGCGTTCCCCATGCCGGCCAGCGTCCCACGAACCTCGGACCCGGCACCCGCGGTGTTCTTCACCCCGGTAGGGTTCGCCTCCGGGAAGGGGAAGGTGAAGGGACCCGATGAGCAGGGATCGCAGCCCGCGCAGGCTCCGCAGGCGTGACCGTGACGCGGTCGTGACGGCACGCCGGAGCGGACTCATGGCGGCCTCGCTGACCGCTTTGGCGCTGATGACGAGCGGGTGCGTGGTGGTGCACGGGGAGCGGGAGGTGCTCCCCGCCGCCACCCGTGCCGAGGCCGCCACGGCGGTCACCGCGTTCACGACCGCGTACAACAAGGCCGACAAGGCCTTCGACAGCTCCCTGGACGCGCCCTACGTCACCGGCCCGTTCGGCGACATCGACGCCGCCCGGCTCAAGGCCGGGCACACCAACAGCCCGTCGGGCAACCCCGATCACGTGCCGCTGAAGCTGACGGACGTGCGGATCACCATCCCCAAGAAGGCGGGCTGGCCGCGCTGGTTCCTCGCCGACGCCCGGGGCAACAAGGCGGGCAACGCGCGCTGGCTGGTGGTGTTCACGCGTAACGGGCTCGGCGAGCCGTGGCAGGTGGCGTATCTGACGCTCGTCGCGCCGGGCTCCGTACCGCGGTTCACGACCGACAAGGACGGCTGGGCCGAGGCCGTGCCGGCGAACTCGGCTCAGCTCGCCGTGGCGCCCGGCAAGCTGAGCGCGGACTATGTGTCGTACCTTCAGAAGGGCGGGAACACCTTCGCCGACGGCTCGTACACGAGCGTCGAGCGCGCGAACCGCGCCCAGCGGGCCCGCAAGCCGGGTCTGGTCACCCAGTTCATCGACAAGCCGCTGACCGGCGGCGACTACCAGCCGCTGGCGCTGCGGACGGCGGGCGGCGGGGCGCTGGTGTTCTTCACCACGCACCACTACGAGAAGCGGACCGTCGCCGCGGGCACCACGATGCCGGCCCAGAACAAGGACGTGCAGGCCCTGACCCAGGGCGAGGTGAAGCAGTCCCTGACGCTGGAGTTCATGTCCAACGAGGTCGCCCTGGACCCGGCGGGCAGCGGCGCGGTGTCCATGCTGGGCCGGGTGCCGGGACTGACGTCGGCGCAGGGCGAGTAGAAGCGCCCCGAAGGGGCGCGGGGCTGTGCTCGACAGCGGCTTCGCCGCGATGGGGTCCCCCCGGGTTCGAGCGAAGCCGAGAACGTGGGGGAGCCACCAGCCACGACGGAGCGGCAGCCGATCGACGGCCCGTCGCGGCCGTTCCCGCGGAGCGCCTAGTGCCGCGACGGCCAGGCGGCCGCGTGGTGTTCGGTGCCGGCGTGGCGGGCGCAGGCGTCGGTGAGGACTTCCAGGAGGCTGAGCGGGTCCGGCAGCGGCTGCTCCGGGCCGCGCACCCAGCGCACCTGCCGGTCGTCGTCGCCGGGCAGCCGGGCGGGCGGTACGAGCACGTAGGAGCCCCGGCAGTGCCAGCGCAGGCCGGGGTGCTCGTCCATGGTCTCGGGGTGGCAGTCCAGCTCGCAGGGCCACCACTCGTCCTCGTCCTCGGGGGTGCCGCGGGTGAGGGTGAAGAACAGCATGCGGCCGTCGCCGCTCTCGGCGACCGGGCCGACCTCGACACCGGCGCCGAGCAGCCGCTCCAGGGCCTCCCGGCCGGCCTCCAGGGGCACGTCGAGGACGTCGTGGGTCATCCCGGTGGCGGTGATGAAGTTGGCCTGCGGCTGGTGCCGGGCCCAGCGCTCGATCTGGGCGCGGTCGGTGGTGGACTGCGTCTGCCAGGCGAACGACACCGGGTGCCGGGCCGGGGTGGGACAGCCGACGCGGTCGCAGGAACAGCCGTAGCCGGGGGCGGGGTGCGCGGCGGGGGCGAGCGGCAGGCCCGCGGCGGCGGCGGCGAGCAGCAGGGCCTCACGGCCGTCGGTGCCGGCGGCCTCCTTCGGGCGGCGTCCCCGCAGCCACTGGGAGAGTCTGCCCTGCCGGCCGGATGGGCCGCCGAACGTCGCGCTCATCTATCCCCTCGCCTCGGTGGTCGCCGCGATGGTGTCGCCTCGGTGGTGTGCGGACAGCATGCCTTATCGTCCCATCTTCATCTGCTTCGGGGTGTCTGGGGTCCGATTCGTCCGATTCCGTGCAGGGCGTAGTCGACCAGGGTGTCCGTGTAGGCGTACGTGATCGGTCCGGTCCGTTGCAGCCAGCGCTGGGCGAGCGGGGAGACGAACAGCTCCAGGGCGATGCGGGGATCGACGTCGGGCCGTACGGCTCCGGCGTCCTGGGCGGAGCGCAGCCGGTCGACGTACAGCTGGAGCTGGGGTTCGAGGAGCTTGGTGACGAACTCGCGGCCGAGCGGTTCGTTGACCACGCCCTCGGCGGTCAGGGCGCGGGCCGGTACGTCGAAGCGGGGGTCGAGGAGTTCGTCCACCGTGGCCCGCAGCACCGCCTTGAGGTCGGCGGCGAGGTCGCCGGTGTCCGGGATGGCGTACGGCTCCTGCCCGGCTTCCTCGGCCGTGCGCGTGGCCAGGTCGAGGAACGCCTCCAGCAGGACGGCGGCCTTGGACGGCCACCATCGGTAGATCGTCTGCTTGCCGACGCCGGCGCGGGCGGCGATCCCCTCGACCGTGGTCTTCGGGTACCCGACCTCACCGACCAGGGCGAGGGCGGCGTCGTAGATCGCACGGCGCGACTTCTCGCTGCGCCGGGTGGCGTCGGGGGCGGGGTTCTTGGCCATGGCCAAGACGCTAACAAGGCCGGACGGTCACCCGGACACGTCGCCGGGCGGCCACCGGTCCCCCCACTCCGCGTCCCGTGCCGCCTTGTACAGATCGCCATGCCGCTTGGTGACCGTCGTCCGTGCCAGCCGTTCGTCGGTCTCGCACAGGTCGAGCAGCACCTGGCCCTTGCGGATCTGGGGGCGGCGGACGACCCGGGCGGGGGCCGGGGCGGCGGGCAGGCGGGTGGCGGCGACGTACGAGAACTTCTCGTCCTCGTACGGCAGCGTGCCGCCCTTGATCCGGCGGTGCAGGGAGGAGCGGCTCACCCGGGCGGAGAAGTGGCACCAGTCCCTGCCGGGCTCGATGGGGCAGCCGGCGCTGTGCGGGCAGGGCGCGACGATGTGCAGGCCGGCGCGGATCAGGCGGTCGCGGGCCTCGATGACGCGGGCGTAGCCGGCCGGGGTGCCGGCCTCCACGATCACCACGGCCTGCGCGGCGGCGGCAGCGGCGTCGACGAGGGCGGCCCGGTCGGGCTCGGCGAGTTCGTTGAGCACGTACGACACGGTGACGAGGTCGGTGGCGTCCAGGGTGAGGTCGGCGCCGATCCGGGCGCGCTGCCAGCGGGCGCCGCGCAGGGCGGGGTTGGCGGCGGCGATCTCACGGCCGAGGGCGAGGGCGGGCTCGGCCCAGTCCAGCACGGTGACGGCGCGCTCGCCGGGCCAGGTCGCGGTGACGGCCCAGGTCGCGGCTCCGGTGCCACCGCCGACGTCGACATGGCTGCCGGGGGTCCAGTCGGGGGCGGCCGCCGCGAACGCCGCCAGCGCCGCGTGGACGGCCTCGAAGGTGGCGGGCATGCGGTAGGCGGCGTAGGCGGCGACGTCGGCGCGGTCGCGGAGGATCGGCGCGTGGGTCGGGGTCTCGCCCCGGTAGTTGGCGATCAGCCGTTCCACGGCTCCGGCGGCCTGGGTGGGCGGGAGCCCGGCGAGGACGTCGTCCAGGGCGGCGCGCAGGGTGTGGGCCGGGGTCACGGGGTCGTTCACCCGGTGATTCTACGGTGGTGCGCAGATCAACGGTGGTGCGCAGATCAACGGTGGTGCTCGGATCACGGTGGTGCTCAGATCACCGCCCTTGCCAGCCAGGTGGCGAGCGCCGCCCGTGGCGCGCTGTCCGGCGGGCGTCTTCTCGGATGGACCGTGTTCGCCAGCAGCACCAGGAACGTGTCCGTCGCCGGGTCCAGGACCAGGGAGGTGCCGGTGAAGCCCGTGTGGCCCGCCGCGCCCTTGCCCGACAGTTCGCCCATGAACCAGGGCTGGTCCACGGCGAAGCCCAGGCCGGGCGGGGTCAGGAGCAGTTCGACGAAGTCGGGGCCGAGGATGCGGGCGGGGCCGTAGGAGCCGCCGGCGAGCAGGGTGCGGCAGAAGACCGCGAGGTCGCCGGCGGTGGAGAACAGGCCCGCGTGTCCGGCGACGCCGCCGAGCGCCCACGCGTTCTCGTCGTGGACCACGCCCCGCAGCATTCCGCGGTCCGCCTTGGCCCACGGCCGCCGCTGGTCCTCGGTGGCCGCCGCGCGGGGGCAGGGGCCGAAGGCGGTCGCGGTCATGCCGAGGGGGCGGGTGATGCCGTCCGCGATCAGGACGCCGAGGCCGCGGCCGGTGATCCGCTCCAGCACGGACTGGAGCAGGAGCATGTTCAGGTCGGAGTAGACGTATCTGCCGGGCTCGGTCGTCGGGGCCTCGGCGCGCAAGCGGGACAGCCGGCTCGCGTCGTAGGGGGAGTCGTACAGCGGGAGTTCGGGGCGCAGTCCGGAGGTGTGGGTGAGGAGCTGGCGGACGGTGATGCCGTGGGCGGCCGCCGCGTGGAAGTCGGGCAGGTAGTCGCCGACCTTGGCGTCCATGCCGAGGGTGCCGCGCTCGATCTGCTGCACGGCCGCGACGGACGTGAACAGCTTGGTGAGGGAGGCCAGGTCGAAGGGGGTGTCCGTGGTCATCGGGACCCGGGCCTCGGGCGGCAGCTCCACACCGGTGTCGGTCCCGGGGTCGTAGGCGGCGTAGCGCACCGCCCAGCCGGTGGCCTCGGCCACGGCGATCACGGGTCCGCGGCCGGCGAGCACGACGGCGCCGGCCGCCCAGGGGCGGTCGCCGGAGGTGAGGGCGTGCAGCTCGCCGACCAGGTGCGCGATGGCGGCCGGGTCGAGTCCGGCCCGTTCCGGTGTGTCGGCGCGCAGTCTCGGTGCGCTCAGTGCTCGTCTCCCTCCGACCCCGCACGGGTGTTCCCCCGTGTGTTCCAGGGACGGCACATTCCCACGAAGCAGGCCGCCGCGACCAGTGCTCCCGCCAGTTGGACGAGCGCCATGGGTACGGCGGTGCGTTCGCCGGCGACGCCGACGAGCGGTGAGGCGACCGCGCCGACGAGGAAGGAGGTGGTGCCGAGGAGCGCGGAGGCGGAGCCGGCGGCGTGCCGGGTGCGCAGCAGGGCGAGGGACTGGGTGTTGGGCAGGGTGATGCCCATGGCCGTCATCAGGACGAAGAGGGCGGCGGCCGTGGGGGCCAGCCCAAGGTCTCCGAAGGCTCCCGTCGACATCAGCAGCAGGGCGGTCGCGGCGAGCACGATCACCGTCAGGCCGCAGGCCAGCACCTTCTCCAGGGCGACCCGGCCGACCAGCACCTTGCCGTTGAGCTGCCCGGCGGCGACCAGGCCGACCGAGTTGAGGCCGAACAGCAGGCTGAAGGTCTGCGGGGAGGCGCCGTAGATCTCCTGGATGACGAAGGGGGACGCCGCTATGTAGGCGAACAGCGCGGCGAAGGCGAAGCCGCCGGCCAGCATGTAGCCGGTGAAGGGCGGGTCGGCGAGGAGGGCGCGCAGGGCCCGTAGTGACTCCGCCGCTCCCCCGCGCTGCCGTTCCTCGGGCGCGAGCGTCTCCGGCAGCCGCAGCCGGACGAGTGCGGCGAGCAGCGCGCCGACCACGGTGAGGAGCACGAACACACCCCGCCAGTCGGTCACCCGCAGGATCTCTCCGCCGATCAGCGGGGCCACGATGGGCGCGGCCCCGGAGATCAGCATCAGGGTGGAGAAGAAGCGGGCCATGGCGTCGCCGTCGTACAGGTCGCGTACGACGGCTCGGGCGATGACGATGCCGGCCGCGCCCGCGAGGCCCTGGGCGAGACGGAAGACGACGAGGGTCTCGACGTTCGGCGCGAGGGCGCACAGGGCGGTCGCGACGACGTAGACGGCGAGGCCGGAGAGCAGCGGGCGGCGCCGTCCCCAGCGGTCGCTCAGGGGGCCGACGACCAGCTGCCCGAGGGCCATGCCGGCCAGGCAGGCGGTGAGGGTGAGCTGGACGGTGGCGGCGGGGGCGTGCAGGGACCGGGTGACCTCGGGCAGCGAGGGCAGGTACATGTCCATCGCGAGCGGGGGTGTCGCGGTGAGGCCGCCGAGGACGAAGGTGACGAGCAGGCCGGTGCGGCGGGTGGCGGGCGGCGCGGTGCCCGGGCCGGCGGTCCGGTGCTGGTGCTCCCCGTGCGCCTCCGGTGCCGTCGTGCGCTCGGTCATGCGTCCCTCCCCTGTCCTTCCCTCGTCCCCGCGTCGTACGGAACCGGCCCCTATGCTCTCAGCTCGTACACACTGCCGAGGCACGGATGAGCGAGGTCGGCGCGGGATGGCGGAGCAGAGGGTGCGTTGGGGAATCCTGGCGACGGGCGGGATCGCGGCGGCGTTCGCGGCGGATCTGGTCGATCTGCCGGAGGCGGAGCTCGCGGCGGTGGCCTCGCGCAGCACGGAGTCGGCGGAGGCGTTCGCCGAGCGGTTCGGGGCCGCGCGGGCGTACGGCGAGTGGGCGTCGCTGGCGGCGGACCCGGACATCGATGTCGTGTACGTCGCCACCCCGCACACCGCGCACCGGGCAGCCGCCGGTCTCTGTCTGGAGGCGGGGCGGAACGTGCTGTGCGAGAAGCCGTTCACGCTGAACCTGCGCGAGACGCGGGAGCTCGTCGCGCTGGCGCGGGAGCACGACCGCTTCCTGATGGAGGCGATGTGGATGTACTGCAATCCGCTGGTCCGGCGGCTGAAGGCGCTGGTGGACGACGGGGCGATCGGTGAGGTCCGCACCGTGCAGGCCGACTTCGGGCTGGCCGGTCCCTTCCCGTCGGCGCACCGGCTGCGGGACCCGGCGCTCGGCGGCGGCGCGCTGCTGGACCTGGGCGTGTACCCGGTGTCGTTCGCGCAGCTGCTGCTGGGCGAGCCGGACTCGGTCACGGCGAGCGCGCGGCTCTCGGCGGAGGGCGTCGACCTGCAGACGGGCGCGCTGCTGTCGTGGGAGAGCGGGGCGCTGGCGTCGCTGCACTGTTCGATCGTCGGCGGTACGGCGGCCACGGCGTCGGTGACCGGCTCGCGCGGCCGGATCGACGTGCCGTCGGGCTTCTTCCACCCCGACCGGTTCGTGCTGCACCGCGACGGCCGTGACCCCGAGGAGTTCGCCGCCGACCCGGCCGACGGGCCGCGCACCAGCCTGCGGCACGAGGCGGTCGAGGTGATGCGGGCGCTGCGGGCGGGCGAGAAGGAGTCGCCGCTGGTGCCGCTGGAGGGCTCGCTCGCGGTGATGCGGACGCTGGACGCGGTGCGGGAGCGGATCGGGGTGCGGTATCCGGGCGAGGAGCCGCTGGGGGAACCGGCGGGGGAACCTGCGACGGCGGCCGCATAACCGTATGGCGGACATGGTATTCCGCATGGCGGACTTCCCGCCTACGCTGCGGAGCCATGACCGACAGGGAATCGAAGATCGCGGTGGTGACCGGCGCCGGCTCCGGCATCGGGCGGGCCGTCGCCGTGGAGCTGCTGAACGCCGGCTGGTCGGTGGCACTGGCCGGCCGGCGCGCCGGGACGCTGGAGGAGACGGCGGCGCTGGTGCCGGGGGGCGCCGCGCTCGCCGTACGCGCCGACGTGTCCCGGCCCGAGGACGTGACGGCGCTGTTCGCGGCCACGGTGGAGCGGTTCGGGCGGGTGGACCTGCTGTTCAACAACGCGGGGACCTTCGGACCCGGCGGGGTCCCGGTCGAGGAACTCCCCTACGACGCCTGGCGGCACGTGGTGGACACCAACCTCAACGGGGCGTTCCTGTGCGCACAGGCGGCGTACCGGCAGATGAAGGAGCAGGATCCGCAGGGCGGACGGATCATCAACAACGGCTCGATCTCGGCCCACGCGCCCCGCCCGCACTCGGTGGCCTACACGGCGACCAAGCACGCGCTGACCGGACTGACCAAGTCGCTGTCGCTGGACGGGCGGCCGTACCGCATCGCGGTCGGGCAGATCGACATCGGCAACGCGGCCACGGACATGACGGCCCGGATGCAGACGGGCGCACTCCAGGCGAACGGGGAGGTAGCCCCGGAACCGGTGATGGATGTGGCCGATGTGGCGCGGACCGTGCGGCACATGGCCGAGCTGCCGCTGGAGGCGAACGTGCAGTTCGCGACGGTACTGGCGACGGCGATGCCCTACATCGGGCGGGGCTGAACCCCCTGACGGAAGCGGAATTTGAACATCCGCGGTATTGCGGCCCGTCGAGGACATATGCTCAACTTTCCTCCACAACAGCTTCACACTTGGAGCACGGGGGTTCCGTAGCCATACCGAGGGGGGAAGGCGGCGGCCGTTCCACCGGACCGGAGTTGGGGGTGGACCTCGCGCAGGAAGCGGGGTACACGCCGGTCGGTGGAACGGCCGCCGCACTGTTCGGTGTTCAGCGCCGGTGCCGGCCGCCCGGTTCGTTCGGCTCCGCCGCCGGCTCGGCCGTCTCCGCCGCCGCCTCGGCCATCGCCGCCGCCGCGACCGCCCTGCGTCTCCGCTTCACCACCAGGAAACCCGCCGCCGCCAGCAGCAACGCCGTGCCACCGGCGCCCTCCACCAGCCGGCCGGTCGACGGGCCGCCGGACGAGCCGGAGCCGTCGGCCGCCGCCCGGTCCCCCTTGCCCCCCGATGCCGGACTCACCTTGGCGCCGCCCTCGCTGAGCGGGTCGACCAGCGTGCCCACGGCCTGTGCCGAACGCCCGGGCCCGAAGCCCCAGTCGAGCAGCGCGGCGGTCTGCTCGTAGACGGCGTTGCTGCCCTCGGCCGGGTGCATGACCGTCACCAGCAGGGTGCGTCCGCCCCGGGTGGCGGCGCCGGTGAAGGTGTTGCCGGCATTGCTGGTGTAGCCGTTCTTGACACCGATCAGGCCGTCGTATGTCTTCAGACCCCATGCCCCGGTCAGCAGGCGGTCGGTGTTCTGGATCTGGAAGGTCTTCTTGCCGCCCGCCGGAAAGTCGGCGGTCTTCGTGCCGCAGTAGCCGCGGAAGTCGGCGTCCTTCAGCCCGTGCCGGGCGAAGAGCGTGAGGTCGTACGCCGAGGAGATCTGGCCCGGGTGGTCGAAGCCGTCGGGGCTGACCACGTGGGTGTCCAGCGCCTGTAGGTCCGCGGCCTTGGCCTGCATCTCGGCGACCGTCTTGGCTACGCCGCCGTTCATGTGGGACAGCACGTGCACGGCGTCGTTGCCGGAGCGCAGGAACACGCCCTGCCACAGCTGCTCGACGGTGTAGGTGAGGCCGGGCTTGATGCCGACCAGGCTGGAGCCGGCCGGGATGTCGGCGAGGTCGGCGTCCTTGACCGTGTACCGCTGGGTGCGGTCGAACTTCTTCAGCACGGTGTCCGCGAACAGCATCTTCAGCGTGGACGCGGGCGCGAGCCGCCGGTGCGCGTTGAACGAGGCGAGCACCTCGCCGCTGTCGCAGTCGGCGATCAGCCACGAGCGGGCGGTGAGCTTCGCGGGCAGTCCGGAGGCACCGCGCACCTGAACGCCGGCACCGGCCAACCGCTCGCCCCCGACGGCGGCGGGGTCGCCCGCGGCGGCCGGGGTGGCCGTGGAGAGGGAAACGGCCGCAGCCGTGGACAAGGGAAGGGCGGCGGCCGTCAGACCGAGGGCGGCACGCCGGCTGATCCGGGAACATTCACGCACTCCGGGACCGTACACCGGGCCCAGCTGCGGCTTCCGCGCGCCGGGACCGGGACGGCCGGGAATTTTGCCGCGTTATGAAAATCCGATGAGTCAGCGCCCTTCCTGGACCCCGAAGGGACCCGACCGCGAGGGGACCCGACCGCGAGGGGACCCGACCGCGAGGGGGCCACTCAGCGCCCGAGCAGGCGCTCGACCTCGCTCAACTGCCCGGCGGTGAGCGGCCCCTTCGCGAGGGCACCGGCGTTCTCCTCGGCCTGGGCGACCGAGCGGAACCCGGGGATGGGGACCGTGCGCGGACTGCGGGCCCACAGCCAGGCCAGGGCGCCCTGGGCGAGGGTGCGGCCGTCGCTCGTGAGGATGTCCCGCAGGGCGTCGATCCGGGCCAGCCATGCCTGGTCGGCGCCGGAGCCGTCCGCGTCGTACCCCGGCAGCCAGGCCGGCGGCCTGCTCCGGATGTCCCCGGCCGCGAGCGCGCCGCGCCGCTTCCCGGCCAGCAGCCCCATGGCCAGCGGGCTCCGGTTGATGCTCGCGAGCCCCCGCTCCTCGCACAGCGCCAGCATGCCGGGAGCGTCCTGCAGCACGTTGAGCGCGTGCTGGACGGCCGCGCAGTGCTCGCCCTCGGCGAAGACGGCGGCGCGGGCGGGGTCGTCGGTGCTCCAGGCGTAGGCGCGGATGAGCCCCTCTCGCACGAACTCCTCGCAGGCGTCCCGGAGTTCGGCCGCTCGCTCCGGGTCGGCGTCGGAGAGGTGGAACTGGTAGAGGTCGATGTGCTCCGTGCCCAGCCGGCGCAGCGAGGCGGTCAGCGCGCGGCGGGCGTGGGCCGGGGTGTCGTCCTGGCCGTCGGCGGTGCGGGTGCGCTCGTCGAAGAGGTTGCCCCACTTGGTGGCGACGATGACGTCGTCCCGCCGCTTGCCGAGTGCCCGGCCGAGGATCTGTTCGCTGTGCCCGGTGCCGTAGCAGTCGGCGGTGTCGAAGAAGGTGACGCCGAGGTCGAGGGCGCGGTGAACGGCACGTACGGACTCGTCGTCGTCCACCTTCCCCCAGCCGAGCGGCTGCCCGTCCGCGGACTGCCACTCCCCGCCGATGGCCCAGCAACCGAAGCCGAGCGCGCTGACCTCGATGTGGCTGCGTCCCAGTGTCCTGCTCGTGGTCTCCATGCCCGAGGACGCTAGGAGTTGAAGCGCACACGAGGACAAGGGCCGGTGCGGCCCGGATTCACGCGGGATTCACGCCTGCCCGGTGTCGAAGCGGGAGATCCGCCCGTCCTCCTCGACGGTGAAGCGCCATGCGGTACGCATCTCGCCCCAGGTGTCGTTGCGGTAGTCGGCGACCAGTTGCCGGCCGCCGTCGGACTCGCTCTGGACGTCCATGTGGCCGTGGGAGGAGAAGATCTCCCGCTCGATCCAGTCGGCGAGGTCGCGGTCGGAGCCGTCGTCGGACATCGTCGCGCCGGGGGCGAGGAGCCGCATGAAGCCCTCGCGGTCGTGGGAGTTGACGGCGTTGACGAAGGCCCGCACGGCCGGATCGCTGAGTTTGGCTGGTTTGATCGTCATGGCGCCAGGCTCACACCGCTCCCCCGGACCCGCCACCCGAACGCCCTCCCCGACGCGCCCACCGGGGTGAAACCTGCGACGGTGGACGGGCTGGAGGAACCCGTCCACCCATCTGCCGGGAGTCGCCGTGAACTGTTTCGACCGACGTGATCTGGGCCTGCTGCTGCTCCGGCTGGGCACGGGCGGGGTGCTCGCCGCGCATGGCGCGCAGAAGCTGTTCGGCTGGTTCGGCGGGCACGGGCTGGAGGGCACCGGCCAGTTCATGGAGTCCGTCGGCTACACGCCGGGCAAGGCGAGCGCGACGGCGGCGGGCCTCGCGGAGGCGGGCGGCGGCACCCTGCTGGCGCTGGGCCTGGCGACCCCGGCGGCGGGCGCGGCGGCGGCCGGCGCGATGGCGGGGGCGGCCGCGGTCCACGTGCCGAGCGGCTTCTTCGCCCAGTCGGGTGGCTACGAGTACGCGGCGACCCTGGGCCTCGCGGCAGCCGGCCTCGCCGTCACCGGCCCCGGCCGCCTTTCCCTCGACCACGCCCTCGGCCACATCTTCGACCGCGGCTGGATGGTCCCGGCAGCCCTCGGGGCCACGGCAGCGGCCACGGCCCTGGTGGTGGGCGCACGGAACTGCCGGGTACGGGCGAGGACGGAGGGGGAGCAGGAGGCGTTGTTCGAGGAGTAGCCGGGGGGGTCGGCTGTACTTCCGCAGACGTGACCGTCAGCGGGTGACGGCGAGCCGCACGAAGGCGGTCCACTCCGAGGCCCCGAAGGCCAGTTGAGCGCGAGCCGGGGCCTTGGAGTTACGGACGCGGATGGTGCCGGGCGTTACCGCAGCCTCAAAAATCCACCCCCCGGTTCACCCGGCTCCTCAGGGCCACGCCCCGGGGCGCTCACCTCGCCCGTCTGCTCGCGACGCAGCAACTCACGGAATGGGGGTGGCCGTCATCCTGCACGGCAAGCGAGTCCGCCGCCCTGGTCGTCGTCGAGCTGGCGGCGAACGCGGTGACCCACGGACGGGTGAAAGGCCGCTGCTTCCGCCTCACGCTCGCTGTCGACGCCCCTGACACGCTCCGTATCGAGGTGGCGGACCCCCGAGACGACCGCCCGCTCCAGCCCCGTACACCGGCCCTCACTGCCGAATACGGTCGGGGTCTCCTCCTCGTGGACGCGCTGGCGACTCCTCGTGGACGCGCTGGCGACCGACTGGGGCAGCGCCCCGTACCCGCCGTCCGGCAAGACCGTCTGGGCATGTCTCCCACCGCCCTGACGGCGGATGCGAGACACTCGCCGAGCGTGCCCGTCCGCGCGGATCCGGCGGCCGGGAGACAGTGGTGATGGCGCGGCCGAAGCCGATCGGCACCCGCTCCCTCGGGGCGGATGCCGATCCGTGTACTTGGCCGTGAGGGGGGTTAACCGGCCATGGACGGGGCGTAGGGCGCCAGGGCCGGGGCGAGTTGGATTCCGGGGGCCAGGCCGAGGGCGACGAGTGCGTCGGGCAGGCCGCGGCCGACGCGGGCCGCCTCCAGCGTGCCATGTGCGGCCAGTGGGCGGCAGCTGGCGGCGACGATCTCGAACAGGTGCTGCACCCTGCCCGGTCCGCGAGGCAGCAGTTGGCCGTGGAAGTCCTCGTGGTGAGCGAGAACGAGGGCAGCCAGCCCGGCGACGTGGGCCGAGGCCGTGCCGGTGCCGTCGAGAGCCGTGTACCCGCCCTCCGGCGCGCAGGACAGGACCGCAACACCGGGTGCGACCGCATCGACTCCGGGGCCGTAGCAGCTGAATGGTGCGGCGAACAGTCCTTCTGGGCTCAACTGCGGCCCCGCGTGGGTGGCTTGGGAGGTGTCCTGCGGGTAGGTGCCGAAGGCTCCCAGCGCGCCCACCGCGAACACGGTGGGCAGCGAGCCCGGGAAGGCGACCGGCCCACCGGTGTCGCCCGCCGGCGCGACGCAGGCGATGCCCGCCCCGTAGGCGTCGGCGAGCTTTCGTGACACGAGCGCCGAAGAGTACGGGGCCGCCACCGCGATGTGGGCGATGTCGACCTCGCGGTCGATGCAGTGGTCCAGCGCGGCGATCAGGTCACTGAAATGCCCGTCGGGCATCACCTGGCAGACGTCGATCTCGGCGTCGACCGCGATGCCGATGACGCCCTTGCCGGTGTCCGCTCCGGCGATGATGCCCGCCGCATGGGTACCGTTGCCCAGCGTGTCGTGCGCCCAGCCCCCGTCCGTGCCGCGCACCACGTCGACGCCCGAGCGCACCCGTTCCTTCAGATCGGGATGTTCGGCACTGACACCCGATCCGATGGCCGCGATCCTGATGCCGAACGCGCGGAAGGTGGGGGGCAGCCGGTCCAGCCGCATCGCCTGCTGACCCCAGCCGTACTGCTGGCGCTGCTCCAGTTCCGGGTACACCTGGGCGAGCGGGGCGAGAGTGACGAGGTTCTCCTGGGTTGCCGAGAGGTCGGGGCGGGGGATCCAGCGGTCCGTGTAACCGCCCGCGGGCCGCACGTACAGGGACTCGATCGACTCCGCCGTCTCCGTCGCGAGCGTGACGGTGACCGTCCCGTCGGTCCCGGTGATGCCCTGGGCCGGCCAGGTCGCACCGATCAGGAACACCCCTGCGCCGGCCAGCGGTTCGCCGTCCGGGCCGCAGACACGCAGCGCGATCTCCACGGGTTCTTCCAGGGGCATGACCAGCCCCGGGTCACGCAGCGGCAGCATCCCCGTCGTGGGCACGGAAGCGGGCCCGGTCCCGGCCAGCGGCAGGTCCGGCTCGATGTGCACGTGCAGTGACCGCATCGCCGGGACCTGGTCCTCGGCCGCCTCGACGACCACGACGTCCGGGCAGGAGGGATACAGTCCGGCGGCCTTCAGCTTCTCCGACGGCCGGAGCCTGCGGACCACCGTGACCTCGGGCATCTGCTCCAACCGGTCGCACACCGCGTCCATGCCCATTTCGGGCAACCCCGGTGGCAGCAGGTGCTGCGGCAGCGGCGTGACCATGTACCGCCCCCGGCGCGGCTGCACCGTGATCGGTGACGGTGCGCCCGCCTTGCGTGGTTGTGCTTCCCTGTCCTCGGGTCCCGGCCCACCGGCCCCCGATCCCCCTGATCCGCTCTCGCGGTTGTTTCGGGGTTTGTTCCCGGGCCTTTCCTTGACCATTACGTCCACCTTCACCACGTCCGCATGCCTACGTCGTCCACTGCTCCTGATCCGGTGCCGGGCGGCTCGCGCTTCCACGGTGATGCGGTGTGCCCAGGAACGAGTCCTGGGCACACCGCATCGCGCGCCGCCGGATGTCAGCCGATGCCGAAGGGCTGACCCATCGGACCGAAGCCGAAGCCGGGCTGCTGGTACTGCGGGAACGGCTGGCCGTACGACTGCGGGCCGTACCCGCCGCCCCACGGCTGCTGGCCCTGCATGCCCTGGACGCCCTGCATGCCCTGGACACCCTGCTGGCTCTGCTGGAGCAGCGTCACGATCGCCGTCGGCAGCGCCTGCTGCACGGACTGCTCCACGGCGCTGCGAACGCCCTGGTGGAGCGTGTGGTGCAGCGCGACCGCGAGGTACGGGTGCGCGTGGTGGGCCAGGCCCTGCTGCTGCAGCTGCTGCTGGACCTGCTGGATCTGCTGCAGCGCCTGCTGCATGCGCTGCGCGATCTGCTGGCTCGCCTGCTGACACGCCTGCTGGATGGCCTGCTGGACCACCTGTGCGAGCTGGCCCTGCGGGGCGCCGATCTGCTGGCCGAACTGCTGCTGGGGCTGGATACCGGTCATCACCGACATGAATGCTCCGTTCGATGCCACGGGAAGGTCAACATACGGAATGATGTTGGCCTTATCGGAACAAAACCGACGTCCTGAAGCTAAGTTCACGAGGTTGTAACCGCAATCGGACGGGCCGCTACTGGAGAGGAACCCCCCGATCGGATCCAGCGGCTGGAGGACCGTGAGCGCATCGGCAGGAGGGCGACCGCTGATGAAGGTGGTGGACGACGGCCTTCTGGG
This sequence comes from Streptomyces sp. CoH27, assembly GCF_020181035.1. Taxonomy (GTDB): domain Bacteria; phylum Actinomycetota; class Actinomycetes; order Streptomycetales; family Streptomycetaceae; genus Streptomyces; species Streptomyces camelliae. Next base: position 291,832 of record NZ_JAIQYY010000007.1, on the reverse strand, counting down.
CGCCCATGTCGGAGAAGAGCAGAGCCAGGTGATGCGGGGGCTACCAGGACCCTGGGTACAGTCCCGTACGGCATCGCCCGCAGCCGAGGAGCCGTCCGTGTTCGCAGCTGCCGCCGTCGGCAGCTTCGTGGTCCCCGACCCGTTCGGCTGAACCGTGCCGGCGATGAGATCAGAAAGCCGCCGCTCGGCGTGTGCAGCGGGTGCAGCGGGTGCAGCGGGTGCCCCAGCCTCGGGTGAGTCCGGATTCAGGAGCGTGCCGCTCGGCCTGACCCCACAGCGGATCGCTGAAATGGTCCACCGGGACGTGGTCGGTCGTCGCCTGCGGGGAAGGTGGCCTGCGGACCGCGGCGCCGGTGCACTGATCCGGTCCCGCTGGTGCAGTCGCCACCAGGCTGTCGCCCGCGCCTGCCGCTCCCGTCGATGCACCCGGTCCGCCGGGCTCCCTCGCCGGAGAGGCGAGCACACGGTCCGGCGGTGGAGCCGTCAGTCCTTCGGTGGCGCCGTGCTCTCCCGTACGGTGAGGGTCGTCGCGATCTCCAGCCCGGTCTGGGGTGCCTGCTCACCGCGGCCGAGGGTCAGTGCGAGTTCGGTCGCCGCGATGGCCATCTCGGTCAGCGGCTGGTGGACGGTGGTCAATGGCGGGTCCACCCAGGAGACCGCCGGCAGGTCGTCGAAACCGACCACGCTCAGGTCCTCGGGGATGCGCAGGCCGGCTTCGCGCGCGGCCTGGTAGACCCCGAGCGCCAGGAGGTCGTTCGCGGCGAAGATCGCGGTGGGGCGGTCGGGCCGGGACAGCAGGTCCTGTGCCGCGGCGTAGCCGTCCTCCCGGGTGAGCTTGGCGTGGACCACGAGGTCCGGATCGGCCGGCAGACCGGCGGCCTGCAGCGCCGAGCGGTAGCCGTCCAGCCGGGCGGCGCAGCACAGCACGTCCTGCGGTCCGCTGATCATCGCGATGCGGCGATGGCCCAGCTCGGTCAGGTGGCGGGTCGCGGCCCGGCCGCCGGACCAGTTGGTGGCGCCTACGAAGGGGACGTCGTCCGGCAGTTCACGGGTCGGGTCGAAGACGACGAACGGAATGCCCTTCGCCTGGAGCTGCTCACGCTCGGCCTCGGAGAGCTGCGCCACCGACAGCACGCAGTTCGGGCGGCGGGCCACGGTGTCGTCCCAGGATGGAGCGGGTGAGTCGTGCAGGCCGAAGCGCGAGACCATCAGCCCCACGCGATGCTTGCTGGCCACCCGCTCCACGCCCCGGATGATCTCCACGGCCCACATGCTCTCCAGCTCGCGGAACACCAGCTCCACCACGTTGTTGCGGTTGGCCCCCGAGAGCTTGCGGTAGCCGTACCGGTCGATCAGCTCCTCGACGCGGGCACGCGTGCCGGGCGACACCCCCGACTTGCCGTTGAGCACCTTCGAGACGGTCGGAACCGATACGCCCGCCGACTCGGCGATGAAAGCGATCGTCACCGGCCGGGAGGAGTCACCCCCGGGGCGTTCGCCACCATCCGCCAGTCGTTCCGCTGCGTCGTCAGCCAAAGCCGTCTTCCGATCCTTCGCGTCCTCGCCGCCCCCCATGGCCGGCCGAGCGACCAGCAGCCCTGCCGTGCGTGTGCGGCACCTTTGCGGTTGCCGCACAGCCGGACCAGGCACCCACCCACGTCATATTAGCTCTCTCCGCCCGCAAGCGACGAAACTTTCCTGCGGTAGCCCGACGCGGCCCGCCCCCTAGGGGGCGGGCCGCCCGGTCTCAGTCCGCGACTGCGTGGGGTGAGGTGAGGCGGAAGGCGGCCAGCCGGAAGTCCCCGTGCAGGGTGAGGTGCAGGTCGTGCACGCCGTCCAGCGGTGCGGGGAACTCCTGGGTGACGGTCGTCCACGTGTAGCGGCCGCCGGTGATCGGCACGGGGAGGGCCGCGAGGAGGCGTTCGTCGGCCCTGAGTTCCAGGAGAGCCTCGCCCGGCCCGGTGTCCGCGCGCGCGACCTCGGCTTCCAGGCGGACCGCGGAGGTCAGGTCGGCGGAGCGGAAGAGGGTGGTGGCGGGGCTGGTGGGGTCCTTGGGGGTGATCGCGTCGCCGGTGGTGCGGGTGGCGTCGACGAGTGTGAGGTTCTCGTAGTCGTCGAAGTCGGCGGCCCTGGTGCGGTGATCGACAACTGTCCGTGGTCCGGGAGCGGTTCCGGTGACGGTGAGGGGCGCGGTGAGGACGACGTCCTCGGCGGACCGGGCGATGAGGACCTCGTACGTGCCCGGGTCGGTGGTGAAGGCTCCGGTGGTGACGTCCCAGTGGGCGAGCTGTTCGGCGGTCAGGTGGAAGGTGACCTCCTGGCTTCCGCCCGGGGCGAGCCGGACCTTGGCGAAGTCGGCGAGCCGCAGCCGGGGCGCCTCATAGCGGGCGTCCGTCGCGCGGACGTAGAGCTGGACGACTTCGCTTCCGGGGCGGGTGCCGGTGTCGGTCAGGGTGACCGAGATGTCGACCGCGCCGTCGGGGTCGATGGACGCTGCGGACAGGCGCAGGTCGTGGTAGGTGAAGTCGGTGTAGGACAGACCGTGGCCGAAGGGGTAGAGGGGTGGGGTGCGGTGGTACTGGTAGGTCCAGCCGGCTTTGACGATGTCGTAGTCGAGTGGGTGGGGGAGTTCGTCCTCACCCCGGTACCAGGTCTGGGGCAGGCGCCCGGAGGGGTCGGTTTCGCCGAGCAGGACAGCGGCCAGGCCGTGGCCAGCCTCCTGTCCCGCGTGTGAGGTCCACAGTACGGCGGGCAGGTGGGTGTCGGCCCAGTCCAGGGCGTAGGGGTAGCTGCTCATGACGACCAGCACGGTCTGGGGGCGGACGGCGGCGACCGCCCGCAGCAGTTCCTGCTGTCCTTCGGGCAGTGCGATGTTCGCCCGGTCCTGGGTCTCGCGGCCGCCGATCAGGGGGTGGTTGCCGAGGACGACGACGGCGACGTCGGCGCTCTGGGCGGCGGTCCGTGCTTCGGCGATGCCGTCGCGGAGCAGTTCGCGGTGGAAGGTTTCGGCGGTCTGCGGGGTCTCGGCCGTCATCCTCACCGCGCCGTCGGCGGGGTCGATGGCGGCGTAGCGGCCGGTGAGGACGTTGCGCAGCAGCACGGCGTCGGGGCCGCCGGCAGGGTCGGGTTCCATGCGGAACGTTTCGTGGATGAACCAGGACTTGAGCTGTTGCTGGTCGGCTTCCAGGTGGCCGTCGTCCTTGACGCTCAGGTAGCGGCCGGTGTCGGCATCGCGCAGTGTCAGTGCGCCTTCGCCCCAGTCAACGGTGTCGAAGGCGGTCTTGCCGAGCAGTTCGCCGGTGGTGCGCGAGCGCAGGGCGATGCGGTCGCAGCCCTCGACCCGGACCACGTGTCCGCCCTGATCGGCGAGTGCTGCTTCCAGCCCTGCGGCGGCGGTGACCTGGTAGGGCAGAGTGCCGCTGTACCAGTCCTCGCACAGAGTGTCGGACAGCGGGCCGATGACGGTGATCGTCGGGGTGCGGGCTGCGTCCAGGGGCAGCAGTCCGTCGTTCTTGAGCAGCACCACCGACTCGGTCGCGGCGAGCCGGGCCAGCTCGCGGTGGCGGGGGTGGTCGATGACGTCGGGGCCGATGTCGGCGTACGGATCGAGGTGCTGGTCGAACTCGCCGAGCCGGAAACGCAGTTCGAGTTGCCGCCGTACGGCGCGGTCGACGTCGTCCTCGTCGATCAGGGATCGCTCGATGGCCTGGCGCAGCCAGCCGATGACGGCAGCGCTGTCCTGTTCATGGTCGGTGAAGCTGTCGATGCCGGCCTTGAGGGCTGCGGCGTAGGCCTGGGGGTGGTCGTCGAAGTAGTGCTGGGGGTCGACGAGGTTGCAGGGTGCTTCGGCGTCGCTGACCACGAACAGCTCGTGGCCGGTGGGGACGGCCCAGCGCCGCAGTTCGTCCTCGATGAGCGGGCTGACGTGGCACGGGCGGCCGTTGACCAGGTTGTAGGCGGCCATGGCGCCGGTGGCCGCGCCGGAGGCGACGACGGGCCGGAACGCGGCCAGGTCGTATTCGTGCAGTACGCGCGGGCGCAGCCCGGAGGAAGTGGTGCAGCGGTCGTCCTCGTTGTTGTAGGCGAGGAAGTGCTTGAGGACGGGGGCGACGCGCAGGTAGTGCGGGTGGTCGCCGGCCAGGCCCTGGCAGTAGGCGGTGCCCAGCCGCGAGGTGTGCACGGGGTCTTCGGAGTAACCCTCTTCGTTGCGGCCCCAGCGCGGGTCGCGCAGCGGGTTCACCACCGGGGCCCACGCCTGCAGGCTGTTGGTGCCCGGGCCGGAGGCGGGCGGGCGGTGGTGGTGGAAGGCGCGCAGCTCGACCGAGACGGCTTCGGCAACCCGGTGCACCAGTTCCTCGTCCCAGGTCGCGCCCAGCCCCACCGCCTGCGGGAAGACGGTCGCCTCGCCCAGCCAGGCCACACCGTGCAGCGCCTCGGTCCCGGTGCGGAACGCCGCGACGCCCAGACGCGGCACCGCGGGAGCGTACTGGTGCAGCATCGCGAGCTTTTCGTCGAGGGTGAGTCGTTCGAGCAAGTCGCCGACACGCGTCCGCAAGAGCAGCGCCGGATCCTGGAACGGAGAGTTTTCGACAGCGGAGACGGATGGTTGGCTCACGCAGCTGACCCCTAGCACGTGGGATGGAACTGAAGTCGAAGCGCATCGACGCTGCCACGAGGCCGTCTGGGCTGTCAACGAAAGCAGAAAGGATTTTTTGCTTTTGTTTCTCCTCTTGCCCGGTAGGAGAGCGGTCGATACGGTCCCGCCCATCGTCTAAGCGCTTCGACGCTTCACTGGGGAAGGGCCGCCTCCACATGAGCAGTCAGCTGAATCGCAGAACCTTCATCGGTACGGCCGCGTCGGTCGCGGGAGCCGCCGCGATGGCGCCGCTGCTGTCCGCCTGCGGGGGCGGCACGCACCAGAAGACCGGTGCGAACACCAAGACGGGCCTGAAGGCGGCGCTGCCGGCCTACGTGCCCAGCACGGCCGTGAAGCCGGACATCCCGTCCGTGTCGGGTGGCGGCAACGGGGCGGCGACCGACCCGGGGTTCCTCCGCTACCCCACCGACCAGGTCGCGACGGTCTCCGGAGTGCCGGGCAAGGGCGGCAGCTACACCGCGGTCACCCCGTTGTGGGGGACCGTCCCCCCGGCGGGGAACTCCTTCTATCAGGCCATGAACAAGGCCCTCGGCGTCGACCTCGCCGTCAAGCCGGCCGATGGCAACAACTACAACACCATCGTCCCCACCATGACCGCCGCGCGCCGCCTGCCCGACTGGATCCAGCTGCCGGCCTGGTGGAACAACGCCTTCAACACCGGTGAACTGGCCGGGACCCAACTCGCGGACCTCACCCCCTACCTGGCCGGCGACAAGGTCAAGAAGTACCCGAACCTCGCCGCCCTGCCCACCGGCGCCTGGCAGACCTGCGCGTGGGGCGACAAGATCTACGGAATCCCCTGCGGCTCCACCAACTTCTCGCTCGCCGGCGCCATCTTCTACCGCCGTGACAGCCTGGAGGCCAAGGGGATCACCGCGGACCAGGTCAAGTCCGCCGACGACATGTGGAACCTGGGCAAGGAGCTGACCGACGCCAAGCGCGGTGTGTGGGCCTTCGACGACGTGTGGACCTACCTCTCCCTCTTCTGGGGCGTACCGGCGCAGTGGAAGCTGGTGGACGGCAAGCTGGTCCACAAGTACGAGGTGCCGGAGTTCCTGGAGGCCATGAACTGGCACTACCGCCTGGCGAAGTCCGGCTTCATGCACCCCGACGCCCTGGCGGGGAACGGCGCCGGCCAGGGCACCCGGTTCTACTCCGGGAAGGTGCTGATCGCCGGCGGGGGCCTCGGCGCGTGGAACCTTGCCGACTACCAGTCGGGCACCGCCGCGGACACGCACTACCGCCGCGGCGCGTTCAACATCTTCGCCGCCGACGGCAAGAGCACCCCGAGCATCTTCCTCAATCCCTCCGCCAGCATGATCAGCTACCTGAACAAGCGCCTGAAGCCGGCCCAGATCGAGGAACTACTGTCGGTGGCCAACTACCTGGCCGCGCCCTACGGCACGCGCGAGTACACCATGGTCAACTTCGGTGTCGAGGGCGTCCACTACACGATGAACAACGGTGTGCCGACGGCGACCAAGGAGGGCCAGAAGTTCGTCCAGGCGACCACCTACCCCTTCCTGGCCTCGCCGACCTCCGCGATCAGCAACCAGGGCGCCGACGTCGTCACCAAGGACTACACCGGCTGGGCGGCCGCGAACGTCAAGTACGCGTACAAGCCGCTGTTCTGGAACGTGAACATCAGCCTGTCGCAGTCGCTGGCGACTGCCGCCGCCGCACAGTCGGTGGAGGACACCATCAAGGACTGCTACCACGGCAAGAAGACGGTCTCCGACGTCCAGGCGGCCATCTCCAGCTGGAAGTCCAGCAGTGGTGACCGCCTGACGCGATGGATGACCACGAACGTCCTGGACAAGGTCGGGACCGGCCAGTGAGCGTCCAGCAGCCGCAGGACACGGGACGCCCTGTGCGGCTGAACTGGCGGATGAGGATACGGCGCGACAAGACGCTGCTCCTGATGACCGTGCCCTCGATCGCGCTGCTGCTGGTCTTCAACTACGCGCCGCTGTTCGGCCTGGCCACCGCGTTCCAGGACTACGACCCGCTGATCGGGGTCTGGCACAGCCAGTGGGTGGGATTCGACCAGTTCCGCCAGCTGTTCCACGACCCGCAGTTCTGGGACTCGCTGAAGAACACGATCTATCTCAGCTTCGTCCAGCTGATCCTGTTCTTCCCGATCCCCATCGTGCTGGCCCTGCTGCTGAACACGGTGCTCAGCACGCGGGTGCGCAATCTCATCCAGTCCGTGGTCTACCTGCCGCACTTCTTCTCGTGGGTGCTCACGATCACCATCTTCCAGCAGATGCTCGGCGGCGCGGGCCTGCTCAACCAGTACCTGCGCTCGCACGGCATGAGCACATGGGACGTCATGACCAACCCGCACACCTTCGCCCTGCTGGTCACTGGCCAGGCGGTGTGGAAGGAGGCCGGCTGGGGGATCATCGTCTTCCTGGCCGCACTGGCCGGCATCAACAGGGAGCTGTACGAGGCCGCCGCAGCCGACGGCGCGGGTCGCTGGCGGCGGATGTGGCACATCACCCTGCCCGGCATGCGCGGAGTGATCGTGCTGATGCTGGTCCTGCGGCTGGGCAACGCGCTGTCGGTGGGCTTCGAGCAGTTCCTGATCCAGCGTGACGCGGTGGGCCACTCGTCCGCGGACGTGCTGGACACCTTCTCCTTCTACTACGGCATCGCCACCAACAACTACAGCTACGGAGCGGCTGCCGGGCTGTTCAAGAGCGTGATCTCACTGCTGCTCATCTGGGGTGCCAACAAGCTGGCACACGCCTTCGGCGAAGACGGGTTGTACCGCGCATGACCAACACCCTCAGCATCAGCCCCACCCGCGCCGGAGCGGCGGCTCAGGCCCGCGGCAACAAGGCCGGATCGGCACGCCCGCCGTGGGAGGAACCGCCCACCGTCGTCGGACAGACCGTCAAGGTGCTGACCCTGACCGGGGTCGTCGCGGTGGTGTTGGTCCCCGTCTGGATCATCTTGGTGACCAGCTTCTCCACTCCCGGGGCGATCAACCGGGCCGGAGGCCTGGTGATCTGGCCGGACGGCCTGACCGTGGAGCCGTACCGCGAGATGCTCTTGGACCCGACCGTGCGGACCTCGCTGGTGGTGAGCCTGGGCGTCACCCTGATCGGCACCGCGGTCTCGATGGCCGTGTCGGTCATGTGCGCCTACGGCCTGTCCCGGCCCCGCTCCTTCGCACACCGCTTCCTGCTGTTGCTGCTGATCGTCACGATGTTCGTCAACGGCGGCCTGATCCCCACCTTCCTGGTCGTCACCGACCTCGGCGGCTACGGCAAGTACTGGGCACTGATCCTGCCCAGCGCGGTCTCGGTGTTCAACATCCTGGTCCTGCGCGCCTTCTACTCCGAGACCTCCGGCGAGCTCATCGACGCGGCCCGGCTCGACGGCGCGGGCGACTGGCGGATCCTGTGGTCCGTCGTCCTGCCCACCTCGCGCGCCGTGACCGCCGTGGTCGCTCTCTTCTACGCGGTGAGCTACTGGAACGCCTTCTTCAACGTGATGCTCTACATGCCCACCGACAGCCAGAAGTGGCCGCTGCAGTACGTCCTGCTCACCTACGTCAACCGCGACGTCGGCCTGCCCGGCTCGGTCAACGCCGGCTTCGGCAGCGCCCACGCCCACACCGCGCCGCTGTCCCTGCAGATGGCGGTCGTGGTGCTGACCCTGGTCCCGCTCCTGATCGTCTACCCGTTCGTCCAGAAGCACTTCCGCACCGGCGTGCTGACCGGCGCGATCAAGGGCTGACGTGACCGGCCGCCGTACCACCCCGCAGACCGGAAGCGGCCCCGTGCGCCCAACGAGGCGGCGATCGGCCCCCTGCTCAACCTGCTGCGAACCAGCGGACGCACCGTCCCCGAGGACGCCTCCGTCGTCGCCCTGTGCCCGGCACACCATGACCGCGGCCGAACGCGGCGAACAACCGACCGGCGAACGCGTCCTGCTGACACCGACCCTGACAGTCCGCCAGAGCACCGACTCCGCGCCGCGGTAGCACCGGCACTGGCCCGAACCCGGCCCACCGCACCCGCGCGGTGCCGGTCGAGCGCGCCCGCGGCAGCGGGCCTTCCCGGCCCCAGACTTGAGGAGAAGCCCTGTATGTCCCCGCACGTTGACGACCTTCACCCCCCTGTGGGACCAGGGGCTCCCGCTGTCCCGCCCGCGCCCCAGCACAGCTCGCGCGGCCCCGAGCGGACGCCCGAGCCGGCGATGACCGGCCTGGACAACGAGGTCTCGTCGTACGGCGAGGGGGCGTACCCGATCCCGCGCGACCACCTGCACGTGTGCGAGCGGCCGCCTGTCCGCGACGCCGCGGATGCCGGGGCGGAGGTGGCGCTGTGACCACCACGCCGACCCACCAGACCCTCAGCTGGGGCCACGACGCGTTGCGGCTCGACCTGCGCATCGCCGCCGACGGCACCACCCGACTCGACCTGGACGGCCCCTCCGACCCGGCCGGGGACGGCGCGCTGCCGCTGGTCGAGGTCACCGCCACCGGCCACGGCCGGTTCTGGTCCAGCCACCGCCTGGTGGACAGCGCCCTCGGCGCGCGGCTGCGGCACCGCGCGCACCACGTCACCCGCGAGGGCGGGTGGCATGTGCTCACCGTGGCGCTTCACGACCCGGACACCGGGCTGGTCGCCGAGGTGGTGTACCGGTCCCCGGACGGCGTGCCGGCCCTGCGCGCCGAGGTGACGCTGCGCAACGAGGGCACCGGCACCCTGCACCTCGAATCGGTGACCTCGCTGGCCCTCGGCGGCATCACCGACGTCGACCTGGACACCGCCGACGTGTGGTGGGCCGACAACGACTGGCTCGCCGAGCTCCGCTGGCAGCGCCGGCCGCTGCGGGCGGCGCTGCCCCAGCTCAGCGGGCGGGTCCGGTACGGGTACGGCAAGGGCTCGTTCGCGCTGGCCGGGCAGGGCACCTGGTCGACCTGCGGACACCTGCCGATGGGCGCGCTGTCCGACCGCGCGTCCGGCCGCGCCTGGGTGTGGCAGGTCGAGCACAACGGCGGCGGCTGGCGCTGGGACTGCGGCGAACGGCACGACACCGCCTACCTGGCGCTGTCCGGCCCCACCGACGGCGACCACGGCTGGCGGCACCCGCTGGAACCGGGCGGCGAGTTCCGCGCGGTGCCGGTGTCGGTGGCGTTCGGCGACCGGCTGGACGACGCGTTCGGCGCGCTGACCCGCTACCGCCGCGCGAGCCGCCGCCCGCACCCGGACCACGAGAACCTTCCGGTGATCTTCAACGACTACATGAACTGCCTGATGGGCGACCCGACCACCGAGAAGCTGCTGCCGCTGGTGGACGCCGCCGCGGACGCCGGCGCGGAGTACTTCGTGATCGACGCCGGCTGGTACGACGACAGCGCCGGCTGGTGGGACAGCGTCGGCGAGTGGGAGCCGTCCACCACCCGGTTCCCCGGTCCGCGCGGCATCCACGAGGTGCTGGACCGGATCCGCGAGCGCGGCATGGTGCCCGGCCTGTGGCTGGAGCCCGAGGTGGTCGGGGTGCGCAGCCCGATCGCCACCGCGCTGCCGGACGAGGCCTTCTTCCGCCGCGACGGCGTGCGGGTGGTGGAGACCGGGCGGTACCAGCTCGACCTCCGACACCCGGCCGCCCGCGCCCACCTGGACGCCGTGGTGGACCGACTGGTCGGCGACTGGGGCGTCGGCTACCTGAAGCTGGACCACAACATCGACGCCGGCACCGGAACCTCCGGCCACCCCGCCGAGGTCCCGGCCGCCGGGGCGCTCGGCCACCACCGGGCGCACCTGGCCTGGCTGGACGGTGTGCTGGACCGGCACCCGCACCTGGTGCTGGAGGACTGCGCGTCCGGCGGCATGCGCGCGGACCACGCGTTGCTGTCCCGTATGCAACTGCTGTCCACCAGCGACCAGCAGAACCTGCTGCTCTACGCGCCGATCGCGGCTGCCGCGCCGACCGCCGTCACCCCAGAGCAGGGCGCCGTGTGGGCCTACCCGCAGCCCGACGACACCCCGGACGAGGTGGCGTTCACGCTGGTGAGCGCGCTGCTCGGGCGGATCCACCTGTCCGGACAGCTGGCCGGCCTGGGACCGGAGGCGCGCGCCCTGGTGCACCAGGCGGTGGCGGTCTACCGCGACCTGCGCGCCGACCTGCCGGGCGCGCTGCCGGTGTGGCCGCTGGGCCTGCCGGCCTGGGACGACCCCTGGGTGGCGCTGGCCCTGCGCACCCCGGCCACCACCTACCTGACCGCGTGGCGCCGCCCCGGCGCCGGCCCGACCACCACCCTGCACCTGCCGCACCTGCGGGACACCCCGGTGGTCGCGACACCGGTCTTCCCCGCTGAAAGCCGCGTCACCACCGCCTGGAACCCCGGTACGGCGGAACTCACGCTGACCCTGCCCACGGCCCCGTCGGCCGTCCTGCTCCGCCTGAACTGACCCGCGCCCACCCCTGAACCGACCGGCGCCCACCCCACGGGGCCGCCCCACAGTGCGATGAGGGCTCCCCCCACCCAGCCTGCCGTGCCCGAGCGCACGGCTGGAAGCCCGCCGTTTCCGCGGACGGGAGCACTACCCCCCACACCCAACCACGACCCAATGGAGGGTTTCGTGAAACGGTTCCTCCGAGCCGGACGAGAACGCCTGCTCGCCATAGCCGGCGCTCTGTCCCTCACCGTCGCGGCCCTGTCCGTCGGCGCGTTCACCGCCGCCCCGGCCGCCACCGCGGCCACCACCGCAACCACCTCGGCGACGGTGACGGTCGACACCAGCCACTGGCTGGCGAACTACTCGTCCACCGTCCCCGGCCTGAACACCCAGGTCTACGACCAAAACATGAACCGCTCGGACATCCCCGGCCTGCTCCACAACGCCGGTATCGGGATGTGGCGCTACCCGGGCGGCAGCGACGCCGACGTCTACCACTGGCAGACCAACACCGTCGACGGCGGCTACGTCGCCCCGAACACCGACTTCGACTCGTTCATGGCCACCGTCCGGGCGGCGAACACGCAGCCGATCATCACCGCGGACTACGGGTCGGGCACGCCGGACGAGGCCGCGGCCTGGGTGAAGTACGCCAACATCACCAAGGGCTACGGCGTCAAGTACTGGGAGATCGGCAACGAGATCCCCGGCAACGGCGAGTACGGCGCCCAGTGGGAGACGGACAAGCACTCCAGCCACAGCGCCACCACCTACGCCACCAACCTCCTTCAGTTCATCTCGGCGATGAAGGCGGTCGACCCCAGCATCAAGATCGGGGCGGTGCTCACCACACCCGGGAGCTGGCCGGACGGCATCGTCGGCCCCGGTGACACCCAGGACTGGAACCACACGGTCCTGTCCATCGCCGGCTCGAAGATCGACTTCGTGATCGTGCACGACTACCCGACCAGCACCAGCGAAGCCGATCTGCTGACCAAGCCGCAGGCGGGCGCCCCGCACATGGCCGGCACGGTGCGGTCGCTGATCAACCAGTACGCCGGCAGCAACGCGCCGAACGTGGGCATCGCCATCACCGAGACGAACGCCGACAGGGACAAGGACACCGCCCCGAACGGGCTGTTCGCCCCGGACCAGATGCTGACCTGGGCGGAGAACGGCGCGTTCACCGTCGACTACTGGGCCATGCACAACGGCACCGACTGCTCCCAGGTGACCACGGTGGACGGTGCCACCGACTACGGCGACGGGGGCGTGCTGTCCAGCGGCGCGTCCTGCGAGCCGGCGGTGGACACCCCGTTCGCGCCGTACTACGGCATCTCGATGATCAGCAAGCTCGCCCAGTCCGGCGACTCGCTGATCCAGACCAGCAGCTCCACCCCGCTGATCTCCGCGCACGCGGTGCACCGCGGCAACGGCGACGTGAACGTGATGCTGATCAACAAGGACCCGAACAACAGCACCACGGTGTCCTTGTCCTACAACGGGTTCACGCCGTCCTCGGCCGCCCCGACCGTGTACACGTACCAGAAGAACGGCACCTCGATCACGTCGTCCACCAGCGGCTCCGGGACCACCCAGACCATCCCCCCGTACTCGGTGGTCGTGGTGCAGATGCACCCGAGCAGCGGTGGCGGCACCGGCGGCAGCACCGGCGCGCTGCACGCGGTCGGCGCGGGCAAGTGCCTGGACATCAACAACAGCACCACCACCGCCGGCACGCAGGCCCAGATCTGGGACTGCAACGGCGGTACGGCCCAGACCCTGACGCGCACCTCCGCCAAGGAGTTCCGCCTCTACGCCAGCACCTCCACCCCGATGTGCCTCGACGACTCCGGCGCCGGAACGGCGAACGGCACCGCCGCGGTGATCTGGCAGTGCACCGGCGGCGCCAACCAGCAATGGAACGTCGACTCCAACGGCACGGTCACCAACGTGCAGACGGGGCTGTGCCTGGACGTGAACGGGTTCGGCACCGCGAACGGCACCAAGGTGCAGCTCTGGGCCTGCGGTTCCAACCAGAGCAACCAGCAGTGGACGTTCGGCTGACACCTGTCAGTTGAACCGCATCGGGCGGCCCCGCGCCTCGCCGGGCCGCCCCCCCCACGTCGAACGACGACCAGAAACAGGGCCGGCGGGCCCCCGGAGAGGAACAAGCGTGTCCGACCAGCACCAGGCGACCGCCACCGTCAGCAACCCGATCATCCCCGGGTTCCACCCCGATCCCTCGGTGTGCCGGGTCGGCGACGACTACTACCTCGCCTGCTCCAGCTTCGAGTACTTCCCGGGCGTGCCGATCTTCCACAGCCGCGACCTGGTGCACTGGACGCAGATCGGCAACGTGCTGGACCGGCCCGAGCAGTTGGTCCTGCCGCTGGACGCGCCGTCCTCGGCCGGCGTCTACGCGCCCACCCTGCGCCACCACGACGGCCGCTTCCACCTGATCGTGACCAACGTCAGCGGCTACGGGAACCTGCTGGTCACCGCCACCGACCCGGCCGGCCCGTGGTCCGACCCCATCCGGCTGCCGGACGTGCCCCGCATCGACCCGGACCTCGCCTGGGACGAGGACGGCACCTGCTGGTGCACCTCCGCCGGGGTCCAGCAGGTCCAGCTCGACCCGACCACCGGGAAGGTGACCGGCGAGCCGCGCCAGATCTGGTCCGGCAGCCCCGGCTCCCTCTATCCCGAGGCCCCGCACCTCTACCACATCGGCGACTACTGGTATCTGCTGATCGCCGAGGGCGGCACCGAACGCGCGCACGCCGCCTCGATCGCCCGCGGCACCTCGCCGAACGGCCCGTTCGAGCCATGCCCGCACAACCCGATCCTCACCCACCGCGGCATCGCGCACCCGGTGCAGAACACCGGCCACGCCGACCTGGTGCAGGGCCCGGACGGCTCCTGGTGGCTGGTGCTGCTGGGTGTTCGGCCGCAGGGCTCGACCCCGAGCTGGCACGTGCTCGGCCGGGAGACCTTTCTCGCCCCGGTGACCTGGGTGGACGGCTGGCCGGTGGTCGGCTCGCCGGACCTCGCGCTGCCCGCGCCGAACTGGCCGCTGCACCCCGCGACCGCACCCGCACGGGACGACTTCGACGCCGAGCGGCTGGCGCCGCAGTGGATCTCGCTGCGCGACCGCCCGGCCGAGCTGATCACCACCCGGGAGCGGCCCGGCTGGCTGACCCTGCGCGCCCGGGGCGCCTCGATGGACGAGAAGGACGTGGTGTTCGTCGGCCGCCGCCAGCAGCACCTGACGTGCCGCAGCCGCGCCCTGCTGGACCCCGCCGAGGGCGCCGGCGGCCTGGCCGTACGCCTCGACGAACGGCACCACTACGAGGTGGAGGTCGCCGACGGCGAGGTCCGCGCGGTGGCCCGGATCGGCGGGCTGCGCAGCGTGCTCGGCTCGCGTCCCGCCCCGGACGGCCCGGTGGTGCTGCGCATGGACATCACCTCGCCGCAGGACCTGGGCCTGGGCACCGGACCGGACCTCGTCACGCTCGGCTTCGAGGAGCCGGACGGCACGTTCACCGCACTGGGCGCGCTGGACGGCCGGTACGTCTCCACCGAGGTGGCCGGCGGCTTCACCGGCCGCGTCATCGGCGTCTACGCCGCCGCCGGAACCGTCCACGTCGACTGGTTCGACTACGAGCAGATCGGCTGAGCGCCGCACCCGTCCCCAGAACCCGTGCCCGGCACCCGCGTGCACGAGCACATCCCGACGATCGAGAGGCACCGAACATGACCGGAACACCCCGCCCGGGGAGAGCCGGCCGGCGGCTGTGGCTGCTGGCGAGCCTCCCCCTGGCCTTGATCACCACGGTTGGTGCGGGCAACGCCCCTGCCCTGGCCGGCACCACCGCGAGCACCGCTGCGAACGGGGAGGCCACCACCAGCGCGCAATCCGTGGTCGCGGCGATGCAGCCGAGCTGGAACCTGGGCAACACCCTCGACGCCTTCCCGGCCGAGACGTCCTGGGGCAGCCCGCTGACCACAAAGGCGGTGTTCGACACCGTCCGGGCGGCCGGATACCGCAGCGTGCGGATACCGGTGACCTGGAGCAGCCACCAGGACACCACCGCGCCCTACACGATCGACCCGACGTACATGGCGCGGGTCAGGCAGGTCGTGGACTGGGCCATCTCGGACGGCCTGTACGTGGACCTGAACGTGCACCACGACTCGTGGCAGTGGATCAAGAACATCACCACCGCCGACCACGACGCGGTGCTCGCCCGGTTCGACTCGACCTGGCAGCAGATCGCGGCCGCGTTCAAGGACGAGCCGCGCAAGCTGCTGTTCGAGAGCGTCAACGAGCCGCAGTTCAGCGACAACGCCACCGATGCGCAGAAGACCCAGGCGATGGACGAGCTGAACACCTCGTTCCACACCATCGTGCGGCAGTCCGGCGGCCGTAACGCGACCCGCGTCCTGCTGCTGCCCGACCAGAACACCAGCCCGACCCCGCAGAAGATGGGCGAGCTGTACACGACGATCACCAGGCTGCACGACCCGAACCTCGGGGCGACCGTGCACTACTACAGCTTCTGGCCCTTCTCCGTGAACAACGGCGGCTTCACCACCTACAACCAGCAGACCCAGCAGGACCTGATCGACGACTTCACCGCGGTGCACGACGTCTTCGTGGCCAAGGGCATCCCGGTGTACCTGGGCGAGTACGGCACGCTGTCCTACCCGGACTTCACCAAGCCCGACCAGATCGAGCGGGGCGAGGCGTTCAAGTACTTCGAGCAGCTCGGCTACGAGGCGCGGATCAACGGCATCACCACCGCGCTGTGGGACGCGGGCTCGTTCCTCAACCGCAACACCCTCCAGTGGCGCGACCCCGAGCTGACCGCGCTGCTCAAGGCGAGCTGGCACACCCGCTCCGGCACCGCGTCCACCGACCAGGTGTTCCTGCCGAAGTCCACGCCGGTCGCCGCGCACACCGTCACCCTCAACCTCAACGGCCTGTCCTTCCGGGGCTTGTGGCAGGGCCACACCCGGCTGCGTCCCGGCGTGGACTACGCGGTGTCCGGTGACCAGCTCACGCTGACCCCCTCGCTGCTCACCCGGCTGGGCGGCGACCGGGCGTACGGCGAGAACGCCACCTTCCAGGCGCGGTTCTCCCGGGGCGTGCCGTGGACGTTCCACGTGATCAGCAACGACCTGCCGGTGCAGTCCGAGGCGACCGGTACGACCAGTTCGTTGACCATCCCCACCCAGTTCAAGGGCGACGTGCTGGCCGCCATGGAGTCCCGGTACGCGGACGGCAGCAACGCCGGCCCCTACTCCTGGACCCCGTACCAGGAGTTCAACACCCACTTCACGCCGGACTACCCGAACGGCGCGATCCGGCTGACCTCCGACTACCTGAAGACCCTCACCGACGGCGCCACCGTGACCCTGAAGTTCGACTTCTGGAGCGGGGCCTCCGTCACCTACCACGTGACCAGGTCCGGTGACACGGTCACCGGCACCGTCTCCTGACCACCGCGTGACCGACTCCGGCCCCGTGTGCTCCCGCATGGGGCCGGGCGTCAGAAGAACAAGAGGAATCGCCTTGCCTTACAGCATCAGCGCGGATGGCCTGGAACGTCACACCGCCGAAGAGATCCTCCGTATCGAGCCCTGGGGGCCGCACGCAGTCCGGGTCCGGGCCTCGTCCGGGACAGTCGCCCCTTCCGCTCCCGGCGCACTGGAGATCCCCTCGCCCTCCCCCCACGTCGATGTGTCCGTCGCGGCAGACGGCTCTGCCCGCCTGGTCAACGGCCGCCTCGCTGTCGAGGCCCTGCCGGACGGCCGGCTGAAATTCCTGCACGCCGCCTCGGGCCGTGAACTCCTCGCCGACAAGTCCCCGTACCCCCATCATCCCGGCCCCCGCGTCCATGCGGCCGGCGGCCGGACGGAACAGCACTTCGAGGCCTACGCCGGCGAGCGGCTGCACGGCCTCGGGCAGCATCTGCACGGGCTCCTGGACCAGAAAGGCTGTGTGATCGACCTCGTCCAGGGCAACACGGTGGCCGCCATCCCCTTCCTGCACTCCTCGCGTGGCTACGGACTGCTGTGGAACAACCCCGCCACCGGCCGTGCCGAACTGGGCACCGACACCACCCGGTGGGTCGCCGACGCCGGCGGGCGGGTCGACTACTGGATCACCGCCGGTGACACTCCGGCCCAGATCCTGGACGCCTACACCCTGGCCACCGGACGTCCGCCGCTCCTGCCCGAGTGGGCGTCCGGCTTCTGGCAGTCCAAACTGCGCTACCGTACCCAGGACGAACTCCTGACTGTTGCACGGCAGTACAAGGAACGCGGACTGCCGCTGTCCGTCATCGTCTGCGACTTCTTCCACTGGCCCGCGATGGGCGACTGGCGTTTTGAAGCGAGCGAGTGGCCCGATCCCGCCGCGATGGTGGAAGAGCTCTCCGGCCTCGGGGTGAAGCTCGCGGTCTCGGTATGGCCCACCGTCGAGCCCGGCAGTGACACCTTCGACGAGCTGCGCTCGGCCGGATGCCTCGTACGGGACGGCGACGGCGGCCTGCTCACCTACCACTGGCCCTCCCGTAGCGCCGAGGAGCCGATGCGCCGGATGGCGTACTACGACGCGACCAACTCCCACGCGCGCGCCGCGCTGTGGCGACGACTGAGCGACAACTACCTTTCAGCGGGCGTGGCCTGCTTCTGGCTGGACGCCTGCGAACCCGACCTGTCCCGGGATGTCGCCGACCGTGCCGTCTACGCCGCCGGTCCGGCGGCCGAGGCCGCGAACCTCTACCCGCTCCTGCACACCCGGACCGTCGCCGACGGCCTGCGCGCGGCCGGCGAGGACCGGCCGTTGTCCCTGGTCCGCTCCGCATGGGCGGGCAGCCAGAAGTACGGCGCCGCACTGTGGTCCGGCGACATCCCCACCACCTTCGACTCCCTCGCGCGGCAGATCAGAGCCGGACTGAACGTCGCGATGAGCGGCGTCCCCTGGTGGAACACCGACATCGGCGGCTTCTTCGGCGGCGACCCCGACGACCCCGCCTACCGCGAGCTGCTGATCCGCTGGTTCCAGTACGGCACCTTCAGCCCCATCATGCGGCTGCACGGGGACCGCGTGCCCCACCACCCGACCTTCTCCACGGACATGACCGGCGGGCCGAACGAGGTCTGGTCCTACGGGGAGCAGGCGTACGGCATCCTCCGGGACCACCTGCTGCTGCGCGAACGCCTGCGCCCGTACCTGGACCTGCTGTCCCAGGACGCGCACCGCACCGGCGCACCGCCGATGCGCCCGCTGTTCTTCGACTTCCCCGAGGACGAACGCGCCTGGGACGTGGACGACCAGTTCCTGCTCGGCCCCGATGTGCTGGTGGCACCGGTGTACGAGCCGGGCGCGCGCACCCGCCGGGTCTACCTGCCCTCCGGCGCCCGCTGGTACGACCCGGCCACCGGACACGTGCTGGAGGGTGGAACGGCACCCGACGCCGACGCCCCACTGGAGCGCATACCCGTCTTCGTACGCGAAGGAGCCGCCGTCGCACACGCGTTGCGCTGACGTGTGCAGGTGTCGGGAGGCGCATCCGTGCGGCCCGCACTTCCTTCGGGACCGCGGCGGTCCGACGGAAGAAACCCCGAAGAAAACCCCTTCTCGCAGATGGAGCAACAGATGACAGACGTGCGGATCACGAACAGTGGCGCGGCAGCGCTGACCTTCCACCCACCGACGGCGGAGGTGCCGCGCTCGGCTGCGGGCGCGCCCGCGGTGATCGTCATGCCGGGCGGCGGCTACACCTTCCTTGCCCCGCACGAGGGGAAGCCCGTCGCACAGTGGCTGAACCAGCTCGGATTCGCCGCCTGGGTGCTGGAGTACCCGGTAGGGCCACAGGACTTTCACCCCGCGCCGCTGGACTCGGCACGGGCGGCGATGCGTGAGGCGCGCTCGCAGGCGCCGGGGCTGGGGGTCGACCCGTCGCGCATCGGGGTCCTCGGCTTCTCCGCGGGCGGCCACCTCGCCGCCCACCTCGCCGCCGGCCCGGACACGGCCGACGACGAGCGGCCCGCGTTCGCGGTGCTCTGCTACCCGGCGACGTCATGGCACACCTTCGGCCCCGCCGCAGTCGGCGAACCGGACAGCGACCCGCTCCTCGGCCCCGGCTCGACCCCGGAACAGCGCCGCGCGGTCTCCATCGAGCTGATCGCCGTCCCGCAGACCCCCCCGACCTTCATCTGGCACTGCGCGGACGACGACACCGTCGGGGTCGACCACGCCCTGTCCCTGACCCGGCGCCTGGCCTCCCTGCGGGTCCCGGTCGAACTGCACGTGTTCCCCACCGGCGGACACGGCGTGGGACTGGCCCAGGACATGACGCCCGCCGGCACGTGGACGTCCCTGTGCGCACAGTGGCTCCGCAGGACGACCGCCACCGCATCCGGCGCGAAAGACACCGGTAGGTAGCGGCAGACGAGTCGGGCTGTACGCCGGGTTCTGTTCCCCGGGACCCTCGCGGGTGCCGGGGCGACGGCCATCCATCTAGGGCCGGCGTTGCCGTCGGCCTCGTGCGGTCTACCCGCGGACTCGGGCGGGCAGCCCTCGAACGTCCGCGCAGAAACACCGGGATGTTTCCTTTTGACCTTGCTCCGGGTGGGGTTTACCTAGCTGCCCAGGTCACCCTGGGCACTGGTGGTCTCTTACACCGCCGTTTCACCCTTACCCAGCGCCTGAGCGCCGGGCGGTTTGCTTTCTGTGGCACTGTCCCGCGGGTCACCCCGGGTGGCCGTTAGCCACCACCCTGCCCTGTGGAGCCCGGACGTTCCTCGGGAAGCCCCCTAGGGGGACTCCACGCGGCCGTCCGCCCGGCTCGTCTGCCGTGTGGACCATGGTACCGGGCGCTTGGAGCGGCGCGGACCGGTGGACGCCGTCGCCAGGACGGAGCCCGTCAGGATCAGGGCGAAGGCCGCCAGGATGGTGGGGGTCAGGGACTCGTTCAGGAAGAGCGCGCCCGCCGCCACCGCGACCGCCGGGTTGACGTACGTGATCACCGTCGCCCGGGTCGGGCCCGCCTCCTTGATCAGCTCCAGGAAGGCGACGAAGGCCACCGCCGTGCAGATCACGCCCAGGCCGGCCAGCGCGGCCAGCGCGTGGGCGGAGGGGACGGCGGACGGTCGGGTCGCGGCCGCCACCGGGGCGTAGACCACGGCCGCCAGGGACAGGCAGGCCGCCGTCAGGTGCAGGGAGGGGACGTCCTTCATGCGGCGGGCGGCGATCACCGGGGCGGTCGCGTAGCCGATGACCGTCACCAGCACCTCGGCCAGGGAACGCCCGTCGCCGCCGGTCAGGTGCGGGAGGGTGAGGACCGTTACGCCGCCCAGGCCCAGGGCGAGGCCCGCGAGACGCCGGGCGCCCAGGTGTTCCGTGTCGCCCAGCAGCCGAGTGACCACCACGCCCACGATCGGCACGCCCGCGATCAGCAGGCCGGCCGTCGAGCTGGACAGGTGCCGTTCGGCGTCCGTCAGGGTGAACCAGGGGACGATGATCTCCAGGACCGCGAAGGCCAGCATGGGGCGCCAGTGGGCCCGTATCGTCGCGGGCAGGCCGCCCTGGCGCAGGGCGAAGGGGAGGAGTATGAGCGCGCCGAGCGCGCAGCGCGTGAACACCACCACCGGCGGGGACACCTCGTCCACCGCCACCTTGATCATCAGATAGGGAATGCCCCAGATCACTCCCATCAGGGAGAACAGGAACCAGCCGCGTGCAGTCATGAACTGAGTTTCGGCCACCCTGTCATGGCGTGTCTTGAACGCTGTTGCGGTACACCGCCGGGGTCACCCCGAGCACCCGGCGGAACCAGCGGGTCAGATGCGCCTGGTCGGCGAAGCCCACCAGCCCGGCGACCCCGGCGGGGCGCAGGCCGGCGGCGAGCAGCGCGCGGGCCCGGGTCACCCGGTACTGGGCGAGCCAGGCGTACGGGGGTATGCCCATCGTCGTACGGAAGGCCCGCAGGAGCTGGTAGCGGGACAGGCCCAGGTCGGCGGCCAGGGAGGCGAGGCTCGGCGGGTCCGTCAGCTCGCCGGCCAGGCGGTCGCGGACCGTCCGGGCGATGGTGGCCGCGCCCGGGACCAGGTCCGCACCGGACCGGGCCGTGGAGTGGCGGCGGGCCAGGGCCGTCAGCAGCCAGGGGATGCGGGACTCCGCCTCCAACGGGTCGGGGCAGACGCTGAGTTCGGTGTGGGCATGGCGCAGCGCGGCGACGAGTGCGGGGTCCTGGACGAGCGGTTCGCGGAAGTACGGCAGCCCGCCGAGGACGCCGTCGGCCAGCAGGGACGGCTCGGCGTACAGGGCGCGGTAGGCGTAGCCGTCGGTGTCGTTGCCGGGGCCGCCGGTGTGCATCTCGCCGGGTTCGAGGACGATGATCGCGCCCGGTCCGGTGCGGATGTGACCACCCCGGTAGTCGATGATCTCGCTGCCGCCGACGCAGACGCCGATCGTGTACTCGTCATGGGCGTGCGGGGCGTACACGTGCTGCCGGAAGTTCGCGGTCAGCATATCCAGCGAAGGCCCGCACCGGCCCAGCCGCGCCCTGGTCCACAGCGCCTGCTCCCCCATGAGCCATCTCCTTGTCCGTCCGTTCAGCCCGTTCCGCACTCGTCGGTGCAACGCGTTCCGGCCGGAATTCGATGCCAGGGGAGGCCAGAGGACGCCAGGAGAGCCAGGGACGGACCCAGGTGCCGGTGGTGCCGGTGACCGCTTCAGCCGCCGGAGGCCGTCCCCTCCGCCCGCTCCAGGGCCGTGAACGCCGTCGCCAGCCGTGCCCGGTGGTCCCGGGCCACCTCGGCCACGGGGTCGCCGGCCAGCAGGCGGCGCGCGGAGGTGACGAAGACCGTGCGGTAGGCGGCCACGGTCAGGGCGGCCAGGAGCTGCGGATCCGCCGTACCGGCCGCGGCGAGGGCGGCGGCCAGCGCCCGTTCCACCTCCTCCACGCACTCGCGGACGCGGGAGCGCAGGGACGGGGAGGCGAGGACGATCCGGTAGAAGCGCGGGAAGCGCTCCCCCACGCCGCTCAGCGGGTGTCCCTCGTCCAGGAGCCGCAGCGCCAGGCGGCGCAGGGCGGTGAGCGGGGACTCGTCGGGCGCGCGGTCGTGCACGGCGGCGGCGAAGAGTTCGGCGGCCTGCGGGATGCGGTCGAGGAACAGGTCCTCTTTGCGCGGGAAGTAGTTGAAGACCGTCATGGGGGACACCCCGGCCGCCCGCGCGACCTCGGCGACCGTCACCGCGTCGAAACCGCGCTCGGCGAACAGGCCCGTGGCGACGTCCGAGATCCGCTGTCGCGTCTCCCGCTTCTTACGCTCGCGCAGGGGGAGCTCGTCGTCGCGCACACGTTCGTCGTTCATATGAAAACTATAGCCGCCCAAAACTTTTAGTGACTACAGTCATACGGCGAAGACGGCGAGGCACCCTCGTCCAGGCGCTCACGCGGCCGTGAACAGGATCTTCGCCGCCCCGGAGCCGGCCCCCGGTTCGGCCCGGACGAGCCGTACCCGCAGGCGTTCGCCGAGCGGGAGGTGGTCGCCCTCGATCCGCCCGATGACCGCCGGTGACAGCAACTGCACGGTGCCGACGGACGGTTGACGCTCCTCGACGTCCACCACGCACCCCTCGAAGACCTCCCCGATCCGGTCCTTGAGCAGGGCCGCCTCCACAAGGTCGATGCACTGCCGCTCGACCGTCCCGGCGATGCGGGCGCCCTCGGCCATCCGCCGGGGCAGCGCGTCGAGGCCGGCGAGCACCCAGTCGGGCACGGCCTGCCCGGCGACGGCCGCGAGGCAGATCTCCGAGGAGTACCGGTCCGCCAGACGGCGCAGGGGGGCCGTGCAGTGGGTGTAGGGAGCGGCGACGGCGGCGTGCGTGGTGATCGCGGGCAGGTCGCCGCCCCGGAAGACGGTGTAGCCGGCGCCGCGCAGCAGAGTCGTGCACTCCTGGAGGAAGGCCGCGTGCCGCGGGGTGTGCGGGTCCAGGGAGCGGATCAGGGCCGCGTAGGACACATGGTGCGGCCAGTCGATGTGCAGGGCGACGGCGGTACGGCGAAGGCGGGCGACGGCGCCGTCGGGGGCCGCCGGGAGGGTGCGCAGCACTCCGGTGCCGTGGGCGAGCATCAGCTCGGCGGCGGCCATGCCGGTGAGCAGGGAGAGCTGGGCGTTCCAGCCGTCGGCGGGCAGCGGGGCGCGGTAGCCGAGGACGTAGGTGTGGTCCTGGGCGGTGATCTCCTGCTCGGGCACGTTCAGCGAGATGCCGCCGCGTGCCGCCTCCAGCCGTTCCCGGGCCTCGCCGATCTCTCTCAGCAGCGCGACGGGCTCCTCCGCGGTCCCGGTCTCGATCGCCTTCTGCACGCCCGCGTAGTCGAGCTTGGCGCGGCTGCGGACCAGGGCGCGGCGCACGTCCACAGCGACGGTCCCGCCGTCCGCGTCCAGGTCGAGCGTCCACAGCACCGCCAGCCGCACCTGGTCCGGCAGCAGGCTGGCGGCGCCCTCGCTGAGCACGACGGGGTGCAGCGGGACCTTCCCGTCCGGGAAGTACAGGGTGTCGACCCGCCGGTGCGCCTCCGCGTCCAGCGCGCCGCCGGGTGCGACGAAGGCGGCGACGTCGGCGATGGCGTACCGGACCCGGTAGCCGGTGCGGCGCCGGGAGAGATGGGCGGCCTGGTCGAGGTCGGTGGAGGCCGGGGGGTCGAGGGTGAAGAAGGGGATGTCGGTGGCGTCGTACGACGGCAGCGCCGGGGCCTTCGCCGCCTGCTCGGCCTCCTCCAGCACCTCGGGCGGGAACGCGCCCGGGACGCCGAGCTCGGCGCGCAGCGCGGTGAGCGCGGCCCGGAGCGGTGCCTCGGGGGCACCGGTCACGCGGATCGTGCGGCGGGGCATACAGCGAGCGTAGGTCGCGGCCGGGGGCCCGGCACGCCGTACGCTGGCGCGGAGGTCCAGGGGGTGTCGTTCGGATCAGCTCGGCCGTGACGAACGCTGCCTTGTGGCCGGCCCGAGCGGGTCTGGTGCGTGCAGGTGTGCGTGCCGGACCCCGCGACGCCAGGATGATCCGAACGAAACCCCCCCAGGTGAGGAGTATGTGGTGCTGGTCCTGCTGCCGCCGTCCGAAGGCAAGGCGAACTCGGGCGCGGGTGCCCCGCTGAAGCTGGAGTCCCTGTCGCTGCCCGGGCTGACCGCCGCACGGGAGGCGGTGCTCACCGAGCTCGTCGAGCTGTGCGCCGGGGACGAGGAGAAGGCGCGCGAGGTGCTGGGGCTGAGCGAGGGGCTGCGCGGCGAGGTCGCGAAGAACGCCGGCCTGCCGGCGGCGGGCGCCCGCCCGGCCGGGGAGATCTACACCGGCGTGCTCTACGACTCCCTCGGCCTGGCCACGCTGGACACGGCGGCGAAGCGGCGGGCGGCGCGCTCGCTGCTGGTCTTCTCCGGTCTGTGGGGCGCGGTGCGCGTGACGGACCGGATCCCCTCCTACCGCTGCTCGATGGGCGTGAAGCTGCCCGGCCTCGGCGCGCTGGGCGCGCACTGGCGGGCGCCGATGGCCGAGGTGCTGCCCGAGGCGGCCGGGGCCGGCCTGGTCCTGGACCTGCGGTCGGCGGCGTACGCGGCGGCCTGGAAGCCGAAGGGCGAGGTCGCGGGGCGGACGGCGACGGTACGGGTGCTGCACGCGCCGACCCGGAAGGTGGTCAGCCACTTCAACAAGGCGACCAAGGGCCGGATGGTGCGCGCCCTGCTGACGGCCGGCGCCGCGCCGAAGGACCCCGCCGAGCTGGTGGCGGTGCTGCGGGACCTGGGGTACGTCGTGGAGGCGGAGGCGCCGGGGAAGGCGGGCACGGCGTGGTCGCTGGATGTGCTGGTGGAGGAGATCCATTGACCTTCGCTCGGAGCGTCCGCGAGATGCATTGCAACATGCGCAACGCTCATTGCACATAATGGAGCGGCTGGGCACGATGAGGGCATGACCTCACCGCTGCCCTCGCCCTCGGCTGCCTCCGTACTGGATCTCGCACCCGTAGTCCCCGTGGTGGTCGTCTCCGCCGCCGCCGACGCCGTACCGCTGGCGCGGGCCCTGGTGGCGGGCGGGCTGCCCGCGATCGAGGTGACGCTGCGGACGCCGGCGGCGCTGGACGCGATCCGCGCGATCGCCGCCGAGGTGCCGTCGGCGGTGGTCGGCGCGGGCACGGTGCTCACGCCGGAACAGGTCGGCGCGTGTACGGCGGCGGGGGCGCGGTTCCTGGTCAGCCCCGGGTGGACGCAGGGGCTGCTGGCGGCGATGCGCGGGTCGGGGGTGCCGTTCCTGCCCGGGGTGTCGACCGCCTCGGAGGTCGTCGCGCTGCTGGAGCGCGGGGTGCGGGAGATGAAGTTCTTCCCGGCGCAGGCGGCGGGCGGTGCGGCGTATCTGAGGTCGCTGGCCGGGCCGTTGCCGCAGGCTCGTTTCTGCCCCACGGGCGGGATCGGCCCGGCGACCGCGCCGGAGTACCTTTCGCTGCCCAACGTCGGGTGTGTGGGCGGGAGTTGGATGATCCCGGCGGACGCGGTGGCCGCCGGGGACTGGGCGCGGATCGAGGAGCTGGCGCGGGCCGCCGCGCGGCTCGGCGAGGTCAGGGACGCAGGTGGGACGTGTCGTTGAAGAGCCGGACGCTGGCGTTGCCGTCGGCGTAGTACGCCACCGCCGACAGGGAGGCCGCCGACAGCTCCATGCGGAACAGGGACTCGGGCGGGGCGCCGAGGGCGAGCCGGACCAGGGTCTTGATCGGGGTGACGTGGGTGACGAGCAGGACCGTGCGGCCCGCGTAGGCGGCGATCAGCTTGTCCCGGGTGACGGCGAGTCTGGTGGCCGTCTCGGCGAAGCTCTCGCCGCCGCCGGTGGGGTGGGCCTCCGGGTCGGCGAGCCAGGCGTTCAGATCGTCCGGGTAGCGTTCGCGGACCTCGCCGAAGGTGAGGCCCTCCCAGGCGCCGAAGTCCGTCTCCCGCAGGCCGTCCTCGATCGTCACGTCCAGGCCGAGGCGGGCGGCGACGACGCCGGCGGTCTCGCGGGTGCGGATGAGGGGGGAGGCGAGGATGGTCTGGATGGTCCCGCGCCGCGCGAGCGCCTCCGCGACCCGGCGGGCCTGCTCGCGGCCGGCTTCGGAGAGGGAGGGGTTGGTGCCGCCGCTGCCCGAGAAGCGCTTCTGGGGGGTCAGGGGGGTTTCGCCGTGGCGGAGCAGCACGAAGGTGGCGGGGGCGCCGAGGTCTGGGGCGCTGCCCCAGCCGGGGGCACTGGAAGGCTGCTGCTCGTCCGGGGTTTCCGCGCCGGCACTGGGAGGCTGCTGCTCGTCTACGGTTTCCAGGCGCTGCTCGCTGTGAGGTGCCGCTGCGCCCACCCGTGCCGCCCCAGCGGCACGACTGCCCGCAGCTACGGCGGGCGGGGACCATGGCTCGCCCTTCGCCCCCGCGTCCATCGCTTCGTTGGCCAAGCGGTCCGCGTGCTTGTTCTGTTCCCTCGGGATCCACTCGTAGGTGACCTGGTCCGGGGGGAAGATCGAGCGGGACTGGGCGGCCAGGGGCTTCATGTCGGGGTGTTTGATCTTCCAGCGGCCCGACATCTGCTCGACGACCAGCTTGGAGTCCATGCGGACGCGGACCGTGGCCGTCGGGTCGAGGGCGTGGGCGGCGCGCAGGCCGGCCAGGAGGCCGCGGTACTCGGCGACGTTGTTGGTCACGACGCCGAGGTACTCGGCCTCCTCCGCCAGGATCTCCCCCGTCGCCGCGTCGGTGACCACGGCGCCGTAACCGGCCGGCCCGGGATTGCCTCGCGACCCGCCGTCCGCCTCGACGATGAACTCCCGCACCCCACAAGCCCCTTACGACTCTTACAGACCCGACTCGGCCGTACGCACCAGGATGCGGCGGCAGTTCTCGCAGCGTACGACGGTGTCCGGCGCGGCCGCGCGGATCTCGTTCAGCTCGGTGATCGCCAGCTCCTGGCGGCAGCCCTGGCAGGTGCGGGCGTACAGCTTGGCCGCGCCGATGCCGCCCTGCTGCTCGCGCAGCTTGTCGTAGAGCTTCAGCAGATCAGCGGGGACAGAACCCGCCACGACCTCGCGTTCCTTCGTCACCGTGGCCACCTCGCCGTCGATCTCCTCGAAGGCGGCGCTCCGGCGGCCGGTCGCGTCGTCGATCTTCGACTGCACCGACGCGACCCGCTCGGTCAGCTCCGCCACCCGCTCCTGCGCGGCCTCGCGGCGCTCCATGACCTCCAGGACCACGTCCTCCAGGTCGCCCTGGCGCTTGGCGAGGGAGGCGATCTCGTGCTGGAGGTTGGACAGGTCCTTCGGCGAGGTGACCGCGCCGGAGTCCAGGCGCTGCTGGTCGCGGGCGGCGCGCTGGCGCACCTGGTCCACGTCCTGCTCGGCCTTGGTCTGCTCGCGGGCGGTGTCGCTCTCCTCGGTCTGCGCGGCCACCAGCAGGTCGCGCAGCTGCGTGAGGTCCTTGTTCAGCGCGTCGATCTCGGCGTGCTCGGGCAGCGACTTCCGCTTGTGCGCGAGCTGCTGGAGGCGGACGTCGAGGGCCTGGACGTCGAGGAGGCGGATCTGGTCGGCGGGCGCGGCGTTCAGTTGGGGGCTCCTGTTAGTTGCTCGGGGTGGTGGACGCCGCGTGGGCGGTCCAGGGGTCGGTGACCGTCGTGGAGACGTGGACGCGCAGGTCCCAGCCGTGGCGGTCGGAGATCTCGTCGAGCTGGCTCGCGGCCAGCTCGCACCAGGGCCACTCGGTGGCCCAGTGCGCCGCGTCGAGCAGCGCGAGGGGGCTCTGGGCGACGGCCTCGCTCGCCGGGTGGTGGCGCAGGTCGGCCGTGAGGAAGGCGTCGACGCCGGCCGCGCGGACCTGGTCGAAGAGGCTGTCGCCGGAGCCGCCGCTGACGGCGACCGTGCGGACGAGGGCCTCGGGGTCGCCGGCCACCCGGATGCCCTGCGCGGTGGCGGGCAGCCGCTCGGCGGCGCGGGCGGCCAGCTCGCGGACGGTCAGGGGGTGGTCCAGCTCGCAGATCCGGCCCAGGCCCCGGCGGCCGGCCGGGTCGGTCGGGTCCGGGACGAGGGGGCCTACGACCCGCAGGTCCAGCGCGCCGGCGAGGGCGTCCGAGACACCCGGGTCCGCGGTGTCGGCGTTCGTGTGGGCCACGTGCAGCGCGATGTCGTTCTTGATCAGCGTGTGCACGACGCGGCCCTTGAAGTGGCTCGCCGCCACCGTCGTCGTACCCCGCAGATAGAGCGGGTGGTGGGTGACCAGCAGGTCGGCGCCGAGCTTCAGCGCCTCGTCGACGATCTCCTGGACGGGGTCGACGGCGAACAGGACCCGGGTGACCTCCTGGCCGGGGTCGCCCACGACCGTGCCGACCGCGTCCCAGGACTCGGCCCGCTCGGCGGGCCACAGGGTCTCCAGCGCGGCGATGACTTCAGACAGACGGGGCACGCAGCAAAGGCTACCTGGCTGTTCGGCGGCGCCACACCGCATCCGTCAGGTCTGGTCCCGCTCAGCACAATCGCCCCGTTTTCCTCAGGTGAATCGCTTCTGCGCCACCCGTATGTGTGAAGCGCGCAGGGCCGGTCCCACGCCTGTGCGTGCGAAAACTACCTTCGTCACCGGAGGTGACCGAACGATGACGGCCTGTGCGATCGAATCCCCGTCCACCGGCGCGGACGACGGAGGGAGCGGAGGGAGCAGATGCGCCCTCACGGCCGACGGGGCGTACGCCGCCCGGCTCGCGCCCGCCGGCGACTGCTGGTTCCCGGAGCGCTGGACGCTGGACGGCCCGGAGCCGTACGCGGTGCCGCTGCCCGGCAACCAGCCGGAGGAGCCCGGCACGCAGGTGCAGCCGCTGGCCGACGGCCGGGTGCTCATCCACCGGCTGATCGAGCGGCGGCACGCCTTCTCGCTGCTGTACCCGACCGGGCCCGGCACCGGCGAGCTGCCGCTGGGCGCGGTGGAGTGCCCCGAGCCCGGCACCCGGCTCACGCTGCTGCCGCCCGCGCCGGGGGGCACGCGGGCGTACGCCCTCGCCGTCGGCCCGCGCTCCAGCACGGTCTGGCTGGTGGCGGGCGGCGCCTTCGGTCCCGAGCGGCTCGCCGAGGTGCCGGGGCGCTGCTCGGGCGGGGTGTGGCTGGACCGCGCCGGGCGGATGCTGGCGCTGGACCGGGAGCCGGCCGGCGGCCCGGTGAAGGCGGTCGTGGTGGATCTGGAGCGCGCGCTGGTCTCGCCCCTGCTCCAGATCACGCCCGCGAGCAGCGACCGGCTGCTGCTCGCCGACCCCGACAGCGGGCTGCTGCTCATCTCCTCGGACGCACCCTCGCCGGGGCAGGAACGATTGGGCTGGGGGGTCCTCGGCAGCACGCTGCCGGTGCGCTTCCCGGAGTCCCTGCGGCTGCCGAACTGCGCGGTGACGCCGTTCGCGATCCAGCCGGGGCAGGTGCTGATGCCGGAGAACTGCGCGGTGGCGCTGCGCGTCGACGGGCCGCTCGGCAGCTGGGTGGGCGTCTGGCGGCCGGCCGGGCGGCAGGTGAGCCACTTCCCGGCGCCCGCGGGCTGGCTGACCGGCGCGGGGCTGTGGACGCGGGACGGGGTGCTGCGGCTGCCGTACGCCACGGAGGAGACTCCGTGCGGCGTGGCGGAGCTGACGGCGCCCTGGGGGGAGACGGGGGGTGCGGGGGCCGCGGGAAGCGGTACGGCCGTGGCCCCGGGGGAGGCGGGTCCGGAGGGTCCGGTCCGGGACGGCACGGCTGCCGGGGCGCCCGAGGCGTCACCGGAGCCGACGGAACCGGACCCTCCGGAACCTGTGGAACCGCAGCCTCCGCTGTCTCCGGAGCCCGTGATGGCACGTCCGGTGCCCTTGCAGCAGGCACCGCTGGGGCGTCTTGTAACGAACTAGTGCCGGTTGGCGTGTGCGCCTGGATTCGGCCCGTGGTGTGCCGGTTACACTCGCCGGGCTGTACGAAAGATCATGTTGACGGGGTGAATTCTTCCGATGAGCGACACCAGCACCAACGAGCAGCTGTCTGCCGACTCTCAGGACGCGTCCGGCCACGGCCGGCACCGGGGCCAGGTCTCGGCCCAGGAGAGTGAGACGGCTCCGCACGGCAAGCACCGCAAGCCGGCCGCGGAGAGCGCCGAAATGGCCGCCTGACGGTCATGAACGAAGAGGGGGTGCCCACGGGGGCACCCCCTCTTTTCGTGTCTCAGCTCCGCTTGAGCCCCAGCACCTCCGCCGCCGCGAACGTCTCCCCCGGCGGCCGGTCCGCGTAGTGCGGGGTGAGCAGCGCGTCGAGCTCGTCGTAGGTGAACGTCTCCTGCTTGCTGTCGAACTTGGCCCGCACCCGCGGCCGTTCGACGATCGCGACCATGCCGCCGTGTACGACGAGAAGCTGGCCGTTGACGCGGGCGGCGGCCGGTGCGGCCAGATAGCCGACGAGCGGGGCGACGTGCTCGGGGGCCAGCGGGTCCAGCCGCTCCTCGTCCGGTTCCTGGACGCCGGCGAAGACGTCCGCGGTCATCCGGGTGCGGGCGCGCGGGCAGATCGCGTTGGCCGTGACCCCGTACTTGGCCAGGGCGAGGGCGGTGGAGGTGGTCAAGCCGACGATGCCGCCCTTCGCGGCGGCGTAGTTGGGCTGCCCGGCGGAACCGGCCAGGAACGCCTCCGAGGAGGTGTTCACGATCCGCCCGTAGACCCTCTCCCCGCCGGCCGCCTTGGACCGCTCCCGCCAGTGCGCGGCGGCGAAGTGGGTGGTGTTGAAGTGGCCCTTGAGGTGCACCCGGATCACCGAGTCCCACTCGTCCTCGGTCATGGAGAAGACCATGCGGTCACGCAGGATGCCCGCGTTGTTGACGAGGATGTCGAGCTTGCCGTACTCGGCGATGGCCGACTCGACGAGTTCCCCGGCCTGTTCGAAGTCGGCGACGTCCCCGGTGTGGGCGAGCGCCCGGCCGCCCCGGGCCCGTATCTCGGCGACGACGTCCTCGGCGGGCCCGGCCGAGGCCGCGCCGGAGCCGTCCCGCCCGGGCTGTCCGTAGTCGTTGACGACGACGGCCGCGCCGAGCCGGGCGAGTTCGAGGGCCTCGGCCCGGCCGAGCCCGCGCCCGGCGCCGGTGACGACGGCCGCCATCCCCTCCAGTGGCAGTGACATCGATGAAAGTCCTCGGGTCTCTCAGATCTCGATGCACGTACGCAGGGCGGTCCCGGTACGCATCTGGTCCAGTGCCTCGTTGATCTCCGCCAGCGGCACCCGGTGGGTGATCAGGCCCGCGAGGTCGATCCGGCCCGCCCGCCACAGGGCGATCGCGCGTTCGTAGGAGCGCAGCACGTCCCCGCCGCCGTACATGGACGGCAGGATGCGTTTCTCGTCGAAGAACAGCTCGAACATGTTGAGCTGGAGGAAGTCGTCCAGGGCGCCGGCGCCGACCACGACGAGGGTGCCGCCGCGCCGGGTGTTCTCGTAGGCCGTGCGGGCGGTGGCGGACTTCCCGA
The DNA here is from genome assembly GCF_020181035.1 of Streptomyces sp. CoH27. Lineage (GTDB taxonomy): Bacteria > Actinomycetota > Actinomycetes > Streptomycetales > Streptomycetaceae > Streptomyces > Streptomyces camelliae. Next base: position 260,235 of record NZ_JAIQYY010000007.1, on the reverse strand, counting down.
CGACCTCGAAGACGTAGTCGAAGCCCTCGCCACCGGTGACCTGCTGCTTGGCGTCGGCCAGCGCGTCGGGTGAGACGGCCTTCGTGGCACCGAACCTGAGGGCGGCGTCGCGGCGGGAGGCGACCGGGTCCACGGCGACGATCTCGGCGGCGCCCTTCAGCCGCGCACCTTGCACCGCCGAGATGCCGACGCCCCCGCACCCGATGACGGCCACGGACGAACCGGCCTGCACATCGGCGGTGTTGAGCGCGGCGCCGAGTCCCGTCGTGACCCCGCAGCCGATCAAGGCGGCGATGTCGAAGGGCACGTCCTCGGGGATGGGCACGGCACAGCCGGCGTCGACCACGACCTCCTCGGCGAAGGTGCCGGTGCCCGCGAAGCCGAAGACATCACCGGCCGTCCGCCTGAAGTTGGGGGTGCCGGCGTTCATGAACCCGGCCAGGCACAGCTGGGTCTGGCCGCGCTTGCAGGCCGGACAGGCGCCGCAGGCGGGCAGCCAGCAGATCACCACCCGGTCCCCCGGCTTCAAGCCCCGTACCCCGTCCCCGACTTCGAGGATCTCGCCCGCGCCCTCATGGCCGGGCACGAACGGCGCGGGCTGCGGCAGCACCCCGCTCATCGCGGACAGGTCGGAGTGGCACAGCCCGGTGGCGCGCACCCGGACCCTGACCTTGCCGGGCCCGAAGCCCACGGCCTCGACATCGTCGTGGACATCGAGCTTTTCCTGGCCGATCTCGTGCAGTACGGCTGCGCGCATGGTGCGGCTCTCCCCTCGACTGCGGGTTCTTTCCACTACGGCCTGGTTCAGGAGTGCTGGACGACGGTGTCGGCGAGGACGGGCGCGTCCTCTCGCTCGACAGCGCTCACGGCCACCCGGACGGCACTCCCCTCCCCCTGCCACATGCGGATGCGCAGGGTCTCCCCCGGGAACACGACCCCGGCGAACCGGGTGGCGTACGACCGCACCCGGCTCACGTCCCCGCCGAGCAGCGTGTCCACGACGGCCTTGAGCGTGATGCCGTAGGTGCACAGCCCGTGCAGGATGGGCCGGTCGAACCCGGCGCGCTTGGCGAAGTCGGGGTCGGCGTGCAGCGGGTTCCAGTCGCCGGAGAGGCGGTAGAGCAGGGCCTGGTCCTCGCGGATGTGCCGTTCGACGGTCCGGTCGGGCTCGCCGGTGGGCGGTTCGAGGCGAGTGGAAGGGCCGCGGTCGCCACCCCAGCCCCCTTCCCCCCGTACGAAGATCTGGGCGTCGTTGGTCCACAGCGGGCCGTCGGCGTCGGCGACCTCGGTGCGCATGACCAGGACGGCCGCTGTCCCCTTGTCGTACACGGCGGCGATGCGCCCGGTGGCGGTGGCGGTGCCCTGGGCGGGGATCGGCCGGTGGATCTCCAGGCTCTGCCCGCCGTGCAGGACCCTGGCGAGATCGACCTGCACGCCCGGCATGGACAGTCCGCTGATCACGCCGGGCGAGCCGGCGCCCGCGACCGTGGCGAAGCTGGGCAGGACGTGCAGCCGGGACTCCAGGGTGTAGCGCAGCTCGTCGGGATCGGTGGCGGGGACGCCGGCGCCGATGCCCAGGTGGTAGAGCTGCACGTCCTTGGTGGTCCAGGAGATCTCGCCGGTCCGGGGTTCGGCCGCGAGGGCTCGGCTTGCGTCGATGGGCATACGGCTCCTGACGGGTCTCAAGACCTCGGTGCGGACGTCCGCACCGTCGGCCGCACCGAGGTCGTCCACGGGCGGGATCTAGAACGCGTTCCAGTCCGGCGCCCCCTGTATAGCCGAGCGCTCCTGACTTGTGAAGGCTCCTGACGCAGTGTCAGCTTTGCTCGGCAGTGACATTTGTACTGCCCGAGTCCGTACATGCGCATCTGCCGGAGGCGGGGCCGGGCTCGTAGCGTCGTAGGCATGACACAACGGGGACAACAACGGGGACAACGGGGACAACGGGGAAGCGCCGTCTCCTTCACGGGGGCGGTCAGGACGTACGGCGCGGTGCGCGCGGTGGACGGGGTGGACCTGGACATCGCGCCCGGCGAGACCGTGGCCCTGCTCGGCCGCAACGGCGCCGGAAAGTCCACCACGATCGGGCTGCTGCTCGGGCTGTACGAGCCCGACGCGGGCGCCGTGGAGCTGTTCGGGGCGCCGCCGGAGCGGTCGGTGCGGGCGGGACGGGTGGGCGCGATGCTCCAGGACGCGCGGCCGGTGCCCCGGGTCACGGTGGGCGAGCTGGTGACCTTCGTCGCCTCCCGGTACCCGGCGCCGATGCCGGTGGCGCGGGCGCTGGAGCTGGCCGGGATCGCGGGCCTGGCCGGGCGCCGGATGGACCGGCTGTCCGGCGGGCAGGTCCAGCGGGTGCGGTTCGCGCTCGCGCTGGCCGGGGATCCGGCGCTGCTGGTGCTGGACGAGCCGACGGCGGCGCTGGACGTGGAGGCCCGGCACGTCTTCTGGGACTCCATGCGCGCCTACACCCGACGCGGCCACACCGTCCTGTTCTCCACGCACTATCTGGAGGAGGCCGACGCCCACGCCGACCGCATCGTGATCCTCGACCGGGGCCGGATCGTCGCCGACGGCACGGGCGAGGACCTGCGCCGCGCGGCGGGCGGCAGCCTGGTCGGCGTGGACCTGGCGGGACGGGATCCGGATTCCCTCGCCCTGCTGCCCGGGGTCCGCTCGGTGGACGTACAGGACGGCAGGGCCCTCCTGCGCACGAACGACTCGGACGCGACGGTGATCGCGCTGGCGGAGCTGGGGGCGATCAGGGGGCTGGAGGTGACTCCGGCTTCGCTGGACGACGCGTTCCTGGCGCTGACGGCGGCCGGCCCCCGGACCCTCATCGCATCCCACGACGTGGAGCTTCGCTGATGCTCGCCTACGTACGCCTCGAAATCCGCCGGACCCTGCGCGACACGGGCTTCGTCATCGGCGGAATCGCCATGCCGGTGATGATGTACCTGCTGTTCACGAACCTCGGCGGAGCCGACACCGGCTGGCGCACCGCGGGGATGGTCGGCATGGCGGCCTACGGCGCCGTGGGCTGCGCGCTGAACACCGGCGGAGCGGTGGCCGAGGACCGCGCCGTCGGCTGGCTGCGGCAGCTGCGCGTGGCCCCGATGACCCCGCGCGAGGTGGTGCAGGGACGGACGCTGACCGGCGCGGTGACGGTGCTGCCCGCGATCGTCGCCGTGCTCGCGGCGGGCGGTCTGGTCAACGGGGTGCGGCTGGCGGCCTGGCAGTGGGCCGCGCTCGTGCTGCTGCTGTGGCTCGGCTCCCTGCCGTTCACGCTGCTCGGCCTCGGCAACGGCTACCGGCTGACGGGGCCCGCGACCGGTGTCGCCAACATGCTCCTCAGCCTGGGGCTCTCGGTGGTCGGCGGCCTGTGGTTCCCGGTCAGCCTGTTCCCGGGCTGGCTGCGCGACCTGTCGGCGTACACCCCGACCCGCCGGTTCGCCGAGCTGGGCACCGCCGTCTCGGACGGGCACGCGCCCGGCGCCGGTGCCATCATCGTGCTGACGGTTTGGCTGGGACTGTTCGGTTCGTACGCTGTGCTGTCGTACCGCCGCAGGGCGGGGACCATCTGATCGGGGGACATACGGGCATGACGGTGTGGAACAGAGCGCAGTGCCAGGCACGGGCCTGGCAGACGGCGCGGATCGAGTGGAAGGCGGAGCACGAGCGGTTCAAGGCCGCGCAGCAGGCCGCCCGGGAGAAGGGCGGGACCCCGGACGTCGACCACCCGGGCCCGCCGCCGACCGGCTTCGCGCTGCTGCCCTGGCTGCTGATGGGGATGGGGTCCTTCTCCAACCTGCTCCAGGACAAGACCCCGAACCCCCTGATCGGCAGCCTGGGCCTGTTCGTCTTCAACTCCCTGTACATCTACATCACGTTCCGCTCCTTCGACCGGGACAAGCGTGAGGCCGTCCGCACCCGGGTGGCGCTGCTGGTGATGGGCCTGCTGACCACGGGCCTGGCCGCCGGGTACGGGGGCAACTGGCTGATGTTCTTCCCGCTGCTGGGCCTGGCCACGGGCGCCACCCTGCGCGGCCCGTGGCTGGGCCGTACGGGCCTGCTGCTCGCCGCGTACGCGGCCGCGATCTCCGGCCTGCGCGGTGGCTGGAACGATGCGGCGAACATCGGCTACGCCACCTTCCTGTCCAGCATGGTCACCGCCGCGATCCTCGGTCTGTCCGAGGTGGTGCGGGAGCTGCGGGCCGCGCGCGAGGAACTGGCCCGGCGGGCGGTGGAGAAGGAGCGGCTGCGGTTCTCGCGGGATCTGCACGATCTGCTCGGGCACACGCTGTCGGTGATCGTGGTGAAGTCGGAGGCGGCCCGGCGGCTTGCCCCGCGGAACATGGACGCGGCGCTGGGGCAGATCGCGGACATCGAGTCGGTGGGCCGGCAGGCGCTCACCGAGATCCGCGAGGCGGTGACCGGCTACCGCGAGGGGAGCCTCGCCACCGAGCTGACCCGGGCCCGCTCGGCGCTGTCCGCGGCGAGCGTGGAGCCGGTGATCCGGCAGTCCGGCACGCCGCTGGCCCCGCAGACCGAGGCGCTGCTCGGCTGGGTGGTGCGCGAGGCGGTCACCAACGTGGTCCGGCACAGCGGCGCGAGCCGCTGCGAGATCACCGTCGAGAGCGGTACCGAACAGGCCCGGCTCACCGTCACCGACAACGGCACCGGTGAGCCGGTCAGCCGGCCCCGGGAGGGCATCGGCGGCACGGGGCTGAAGGGGCTGACCGAGCGCCTCGCGGCGGCGGGCGGCTCGCTGACGGCCGGCCCGTCGCCACGCGGCGGTTTCTCGGTCACCGCCGAACTCCCGGTGGAGTCAGCGGAATTGACGGATTTCGCGATTACGGCGCCCAGGGCGAGCTGACCGCCCAGCTGACGTCGTCGGTCCAGGACGTGCTGCTGTCCCAGGCGTTGGACCCGCCGTCGCTCGCCACATAGAGGTTGTAGTCGTAGTGGCGCAGGTATTTCGTCGGGTAGTTGTACGACGCGAACGAGGTGCCGGTACCGCTCTTGCCGGTCGTCGGGCAGAAGGTGGCGTCCGCCCGGAACTGGGCTGTGCCGTCCATGGGCTGCCGGTAGATCGTGAAGTTGTAGTGGCGCAGGTAGTCGCCGGGGTAGTTGCGCGACTCGAAGGAGACGCAGGAAGCGTCGGCGAGGCCCTTGCGGACGATCCAGGTGGCGTCGTTCTTGTCCAGGCTGGAGCTGCTGGAGGTGATGGAGGAGAGGACACCGGCGTTGTTCTGGTGCCGGACGTAGTCGCTGGTGCAGCAGGACGTGGTCGCGCGCAGGGAGATCTCCGAGCCGGCGTTCAGCGTGCCGGTGCTGCCGGTCGCGCCGCCGTAGCCGACGGAGACGATGTTCGACTGGACGGAGTCGTCGGCGGCGTCCGTCGGGATGCCGGAGGTCATCACGCCCTCGAAGAAGGACCCGATGGAGCCGTTGCTGTTGTCACCGCCGGTGCCGAGGACGATGGCACCCTCCTGGTGCATCGGAGAGTATCCGCTCGTGGTCGGCTCACCGCCGGAATAGGTGGTCGTGAGCCCGCCGGATTGGGCATTTCCCCATTTGAGTGCGAAATGATTCTGCCCGTTGTTCTTGAGCAGCGCGGTCACGAACGGAAGTGCGCCCGTGCCGGTGTTGGAGGAGTTCTTGCTGTAGCCGGCGTCGGACTGGAACAGCCCGTTCTCCAGGTCGGCCTGCACCCAGGGGCCGGAGCCGTAGCAGGGGGCGAACCAGCACTCGGTGCCGAAGTTGATGGCGTCCATGTGCCCGTTGCCGGTGTCCTTGTTGTTGGTCTCGGCGTTGCCGTAGTCGAAGCAGCAAGCGCCGTTGACGTGCGTGCCGGAGGTCACCATGTACATCCCCTCGGCGGCGCCGTTGGTGGCGACACCCGAGGTGGAGTCGTTGCGGTAGCCCATCCCGGCGGATATCTCCAGGCCGTAGACCTGGTGCCCGCCGACGGTCACCGGCAGGGCGTCCGCGGGCGCCCCCACATCGGCCGCCCCGGCCCCGCCGGCGCCCTCGACGGTGAGGTCGTTGTGGCGCGAGGACTGGTCGTAGATCTTGGTGATGATGCAAGTCGTGCCGGAGCAGAAGGAGTCCTGGGCGGCCGCGTCGGCGTATCCGCCGGCGGCCAGCAGACCGATGTCCTTGGTGGCGCTGTCCGAGGCCCGCTTCACCTGGTACAGCGAGCCGTTGTACGAGGAGTACAGCGCCCGGACCATGCTGTGCGCGGCGACGCAGGGGGTGCCGGCGGCGGCGTAGACGTCACAGGGCAGCGAACCCGCGGCGGCCGCCTGGGGCGCACCGGTGCCGAGCAGCAGCGCGACGAGGGTGGCGCAGACGGCGAACACGGACAGCACGGCGCTTCTCAGGCGCCGGGGGCGGGGGGTTCTGGGGGGCAAGGTGCACCTCGGTTCGTCGTAGGGCAGCTCACGTTCGGAATCTCGGACAACGTTCGACCGAAATACCGAACCCATTCGACTGCGGAATTTGGCAGTGATTCCTGGAAAAGCAGAGGCGATTGTTTGGGTGCCATCCGAGGCCGTCAACCCCCGCCGCACGGGACAATGCCGATTCTTTAATCGGCGAACAGCCGCCGCACAGACCGCTCCCGCACCGCCCCGCACGCGGCGGGTGGGCGGCCGTACCCTGAGCCCATGAACGAGATGCCCCGGGACGGCAGGCCCGCCACGTGCATCCGGGTCCTGCTCGCCGAGGACCAGGGGATGATGCGAGGGGCCCTCGCGCTGCTGCTCGGCATGGAGGACGACATCGAGGTCGTCGCCCAGGTCTCCCGGGGTGACGCGATCGTCGAGGCGGCGCTGCTGCACCGGCCGGACGTGGCCCTGCTGGACATCGAACTGCCGGGCGCCAGCGGGCTGGACGCGGCGGCCGAGCTGCGCGAGCAGGCGCCCGACTGCCGGGTGCTCATCCTCACCACCTTCGGCCGGCCCGGCTATCTGCGCCGGGCCATGGAGGCCGGGGCGGCCGGATTCCTCGTCAAGGACGGGCCCGTGGAGGAACTGGCCGAGGCCGTCCGGCGCGTGCTCACCGGTGAGACCGTGGTCGACCCCGCGCTCGCCGCCACCGCGCTCAGCGCCGGGCCGAATCCACTGACGGCCCGTGAGTGCGACGTGCTGAAGGCGTCGGTGGACGGGGCGACCGTCGCCGACATCGCCGGCCGGCTGCATCTGTCCGAGTCCACGGTCCGGAACTACCTGTCCTCCGCCATCGGCAAGACCGGCACCCGGAACCGGGCCGAGGCCGTACGCGAGGCCCGGCAGCAGGGGTGGCTGTGAGGCGCGCACAGCCGCCGCCCCACACCCCCTCGGCCCCCTCCCCTACAGCCCCCGCGGCAGCGTCACCACCGCCGCCCCGGACAGCCCGATGTCGTGCGCGAGCCCCACTCGCGCCCCGGGCACCTGCCGCTCCCCCGCCCGGACAGCCCGCGCTCGTCGGCGAACCGCCGCGACACCACGACCGCGGCCGCCGCGCCGCCCGAGGCCGGCGAGCACTGGAGCTCGGTCAGCGGCCGATGCACCATACGCGCGGCATCCCGGCCCCGGCGACGTAGGCCTTCATGGCGCGGCAGATGAGAACGCGTTCCACAAACTCACCAGGCCTGACCCAGGGTCAGAAACCCATGAGTCGGTCAAGGATTCGTTAGGGGCTCGAAGCAACGGAATAGTTGCCTGTGCATACGAGGTTTACCGAGCACTTATTCCGACGGGGAGGCCTCGACTCAATGACCCACACGACCACCGACCAGCCGGCTCGGAGGGCGAGCGGGGCCGTAGTGCCCGTGCTCGCCTTCGCGGGCATCGTCGTCGCGGTGATGCAGACACTGCTCGTGCCGGTCATCAAGGACCTGCCGCAGCTGCTGAGCACCGCCCCCAGCAACGCCACCTGGGTCCTGACCTCGACCCTGCTGTCCGGCGCCGTCGCCACCCCGATCATGGGCCGCCTCGGCGACCTGTACGGCAAGCGGCGGATGCTGATCCTCAGCCTCGCCGTCATGGTGGTCGGCGCCCTGGTCAGCGCGCTCACCAGCCAGCTGCTCACCATGATCGTCGGCCGTACCCTGCAGGGCTTCGCCATGGGCGCGATCCCGCTCGGCATCGGCCTCATGCGCGACATGCTGCCCCGCGAGAAGCTCGGCTCGGCCATGGCCCTGATGAGCTCCTCCATCGGCGTCGGCGGCGGCCTCGCGCTGCCCGCCGCAGCCCTGGTCGCGCAGCACACGAACTGGCACGCCCTCTTCTACGGCGCCGCCGGCCTCGGCGTCATCGCCATCACCCTCACCCTGATCGTCGTACCCGAGTCGCCGATGCGCGCCGAGGGCTCCTTCGACCTGGTGGGCGCGCTCGGCCTGTCCACCGGCCTGGTGCTGCTCCTGCTCCCGATCACCAAGGGCAGCGACTGGGGCTGGTCCTCCGGCACCACGCTCGGCCTGTTCGGCGCGGCGGTCGTCGTCCTCGTCCTGTGGGGCCTGTTCGAACTGCGGGTCGAGGCGCCCCTGGTCGACCTGCGCACCACCGCCCGCCCGGCCGTCCTCTTCACCAACCTCGCATCGATCATGGTCGGCGTCGCCTTCTACGTCGTCTCGCTCGTCCTGCCCCAGCTGCTCCAGCTGCCGAAGGCCACCGGCTACGGCCTCGGCCAGTCCATGGTCGTCGCGGGCCTGTGCGTGGCCCCGCTGGGCCTGACGATGATGTTCACGGCGCCGGTCTACGCCCGCCTGTCCGCCCGCTACGGCCCGAAGACCACCCTCATCCTCGGCCTGCTGATCATCGCGCTCGGCTACGGCGGCGGCCTCGGCCTGATGGACGCGGCCTGGCAGACCATCGTCACGTCCGTCGTCCTCGGCGCGGGCATCGGTCTCGCGTACTCGTCCTTGCCGGCGCTGATCGTGGGTGCCGTTCCCGCCTCGGAGACCGGCGCGGCCAACGGCCTGAACACGCTGATGCGGTCCATCGGTACGTCGGTGTCGAGCGCCGTCATCGGCATGGTGCTGGCCAACACGGCGAACAACGTGGGCGGCATCGCGATCCCGACCATGCACGGCTTCCGGGTGTCCTTCCTCATCGCCACGGCCGCGGTCGCGGTGGGCCTGCTGCTGGCGCTGTTCCTGCCGAAGGCCGGCCGGCCGGCTCAGCAGCACGTTCAGCTGCGGGCCAGCAGTGAGGAGGACGCCGTGCTGGAGCAGGCCGAGGAGGTGCTGCGGGGGTTCCGCGGGCGGGTTCTGGACGCCTCCGGTGTTCCTGTCGCGCGGGCCAAGGTCACGCTGATCGACCGGCGGGGGCGGCAGGCCGGAGCAACTCTCTCCGAGACGGACGGCACGTATGCCCTGGCAGTGCCTGGCTCGGGTGCATATGTGCTGGCTGCCAAGGCGCCGGGGCACGGTCCGCTCGCCTCTTCCGCCACGCATTCCGGTGAGGAGCGGGCTGTCGAGCTGGATCTTTCGCTGCCGGGGGAGGTTGTGAGCGCCTGAGAGCTCGGGAGGCGCTGTTCGTCCGCGGCTGCGGCGTACGTCGTGGTTGATCGCGCCCACGCGGCGGAGCCGCACATCGATGCAGCCCCGCGCCTCTTGATTCACGCACCCCCGGTCACACAAGTGGCCGGGGGTGCGGCAGCATGGGTGGCCGGAAACGTCGTACGAACCGGAAGGACCCCATGTCCGCCGCCACCACCCCCAAGCCCGAGATCCTGGCCGCGTTCGAAGCGGCCAAGGGGTTCATGCCCGTGGACGAGGGGCTGGCCCTCTACGCGGTGGCTGTGGAGGCGGGGCGGCTGGGGTTGCCGTTGCTTGAGGTCGGGACGTACTGCGGGCGGTCCACCGTGCTGCTCGCCGACGCGGCTCGGGCGGCCGGGGTCGGTGCGCTGACCGTCGATCACCACCGGGGCAGTGAGGAGCAGCAGCCGGGGTGGGACTACCACGATCCGGAGACCGTGGACCCCGAGGTGGGGCTGATGGACACGCTGCCGACGTTCCGCCGCACGCTGTTCAAGGCGGGGCTGGAGGAGCACGTGATCGCCCTCGTGGGCCGTTCTCCGCAGATCGCAGCGATCTGGAACTCCCCGCTCGGCCTCGTCTTCGTCGACGGCGGCCACACCGACGAGCACGCCGGCGCCGACTACGAGGGCTGGGCGCCGCACGTCGCCGAGGGGGGCTTCCTCGTCATCCATGACGTCTTCCCGGAGCCCGAGGACGAGTTCACCGGACAGGCGCCGTACCGGGTGTATCTGCGGGCACTCGCGTCCGGGGCGTTCGAGGAGGTCTCCGTCACCGGTTCGCTCCGTGTCCTGCGGCGAACGCGGGCAGGGATCTGAGGCCCCAGCTGCAGTACCCGGAAATTGAGCAGGCCAGCCTGACCGGGGCGGGGAGCGGCAGTGTCCGGTCGCCCGCGTGCCGCGAGATCGGCCCGTGGTCATCCCGCGTGCGTGCCACGCCATCCCCCTTGCATCGAAACGACACCTTCCTGACGGGACACCGTCAGGGGAGCGAGGGTGGAGCAACAAGGGCGTGAACCCGGCGCATGAGAACGCCCCCGACCGGAGCCGGGGGCGAAGGGGCTGGTGTTACACCCCGGTCGACCTGTGCGGCTCTGAAGAAGGCGCCAACGGCACCCCCAACGACCTGGCCAGCCTCGTCCGGGCGATCACCTGCCACACGGCATCGGACTGGCCCGCTGGCCGGATCAACGACAGCCTCCCGCTCTCATCCACCCAAGTGAAACCCGTGAAGTCCTGGCTCTCCAGGACAGTCACCCGCACCCCGAACTCCGCCAGCAACTGAAGGAGTGGGGTGTTGAGCAGGTAGTCCGGAGTCGGCTTCGGTTGTGGGGACTGCGATACGCTCCCCATGGAGCCTCCATTTTCCGTAGGTGGGGTTCCGATCGGTCAGCGAGCGGTCAACTCGCTGGTCAAACAGCGGCCGGGGTGTTCCAGCACCTCGGCCGTTTCGCTGTGACTACTAGTCTTCTGGCGTTCAGCGTTCCTCCTCTCATCCCCAAGGACGATCCACAAGATCCACTGTGACCTTGCTGTTATCTCTCGGCTCGGCACCCTCGGACGCCGCAGGGCCGAAGCTACTCGACAGACTGATCCGGACAGACCGCGCGCAGTGATATCCGGGCGGCGTCACCTGCCCCATCGGTGGGGCAGAAGCCGTAATCGAGAATCCGTAACCGAATCAGCGCAGGCTAGCTGGCCTCGCGCTTCCCGTGGTGCAGGGTGTGCTGCAGATTGCTCAGTCGGAAATACCCTCCATCTCAGAACGGCCGAAAATAGTCGGCCATCCTTGTGCCGCAGGCCAATCGCTAGGCGACGACAACACGACAAGGCCCCGACCGCAACCGCGGCCGGGGCCTTTACGCATGCCGTCAGGCAGCCTCCACCGCCGGCGGCTCGGCTGGCCGCTTCCCGGTGAGAACCTGCCGGATCCAGCCCGCGGACAGCCCCATCCGGTTGGACAGCTCCTCCACCGGAACGCCCCGCCGATGCGCCGCCCGCAGTAACCAGTCCCGCCGAGCCCGCCACCGCTCCCGCGCCGTCCGGCCCGCCACCCCGCGATGCAACACCACCGCCGCATGCAGCAGCAGCTGGCCAAACAGGTCATCCCGCGTGCGCGCCACCTCATCCCCCTTACCGTCGAAGCCCACCCTGATGAACGACCACCGTCAGGGCAATGCGGGTCGGCCACAAGGGCGCAAACAGCGGTGTCCCGCCCGTGCAACACGGACGGGACGCATGAGGCAGAGGATCAGGTGACGGTGGAGCGCATCGCCAGGTCCCGGTACGGCAGCTCCACCATCGGGCAATTGGCGATGTCCAGCTCCTTCTCCACCCGCTCGACCAGTCCGGCCGCCGCGACTGCGTCCGTACTCAGCACCTCGGTTTCCACGAAGCTGCCAACGCCGGCCAGCGCGTCGATATTGACCGTGACGTCCGGGAAGTCCGGGTGGCGGTAGGCGACCCGGTGCTTCTCCACCCGCACCAGCAGCTGCATGCCGACCGCCTGGAGCAGCTGGTCCGCCAGCGGGGCCTGCCCGGCACTGGCCAGCACGACGTTCGTCTCCGGCTTCGAGATCACACCATCGGCGCTGTGCGTAGCCGCCGTCGACCCCGGCTTGTAGGTGACCTCGGCGAAATCACCGCGACGCCGAACCCGCAGGCACTCCACCGTCTCCATGTAGTCGACGTCCGGACGGCTGTAGTGAGTACACACGGGCCAGACTGCCCTTGCTGCACCACTGCTGAAGAACCTGCATCCCCTGTGCCAACGCCCCCGAGTCGGCTACAGGAACATTCGAGAAGAGCACCATCTGCTTGGCGTCCTTCAACGGGTTGGGCAGCGCGCGCCGCAAGTACCGGTTGTAGTACGCGCGGTCCCTGCGGATCACGTCCGCCGCGGTGACGGGCATCAGCACCGTACGCTCTTCCTGCGCCGCCTCCGTCGAGTGCACGGCGATCGCGGCGAGCAGGGCATCCAACGTCATGTACGCGTACGTTTCCCTGCCCTCCCGGGTCGCCCACTTCTTCCACACGTCGCCGCACTCTCCGTCGCCGCGCTCGGCGACGTCCAGGAAGCTGTTCAGGGCGATGTCCGTGCACTCGTCGAAGATGTCGCCGTCGACGGTGTAGTGGTCGAGGTAGCACTCGCTCAAAGCGAGCAGCATGGTCTTCTGCGAGTCCGGGAGCCAGTCGATGCCCGTCATTGTGTAGTGCACCCGCTTGTGGCCGTGCCGGGCGTCGATCCAGTCGCCGGCGAGCGGGCCCTCAAGGTACGGCCGGAAGCCGAGGACGCCGGAGCGCCAGACGTGATCCCGCAGCGTGATGCAGTGCCGCTGCACTTCCCGGAAGACCCCCACCGGGCCGGCCGCGACCGCGCTCGTGCGCTCGTCGAGGTTCTGGGCCGGGACGATCCGCGAGTCCTGCCGCAGGACGACGAGGTCGGAGGCGCTGTGGTACGGGTGCGTGCCCTCTTGGAGGTACTGCGGCAGGAACATGCGCAGGAACCGCAGCCACGACCGGGAGGTGTAGGTCTGCATCACCCGGTCGTGCAGGGATGCGGCCTTGACGGCGTACACGTCACGGTAGGCGAACATGCCGCCCGGCCGCAGCACGGTGGGCAGCGTGCGGATCACGCCATGGAGCCCGTGATAGCCGCCTCCGTAGGAGTACACCTCGTGCAGCAGGGCGGAGGCACTGATGACGTCGGCCGGTTCGGTGAGGATCGTGCCGACGTCCTGGGCGAAGCCGGTGACCAGGCGGCAGGTGCCGGCGCGGTTGAAGGCGTGCATGGCCTCTTCCAGCGTCGCGGAGGTGACGCCGGGTACCTCCACCAGGGTCATGCGGACGTCGTCGGGGTGCTGCGCGGAGGGGAGTTGTGAGGCGAGGTAGGCGACGGCGGAGCCCCCGCCGGGGCCGACTTCCACGATGTGGGGGATGCTGTGGCGGATCCGCTGGAGGGCCTTCAGGACGAGGAAGGCTTTCTCCTCGCCGTGCGCGTTGGCCGCGATGTCGATGTAGCCGGCGGAGGTTTTCAGGATGGTGGAGAACGTCGAACCAGGCACGTGCACTCCTCGTTGAGCGCGGTTGGCTGTGGTGGTTCGCCCTCCGGCTGTCCGGAGGGACGTGACGGTTCCGGCCCGGCGGCTGGTACGCGCCGGGGCACGGCGCCTGGCCGCGGTTTCCGGTCCACGGCCAGGCAGACGGTGGGGGACCCTCCGCCTCCTTGAGCCTGGGGTGCAAGAGGCAGGCGGCGCTGGAAACCTCGGCGCCCGACGCGATCGGCGTACGCCGGGCACGAGGGCTACTCCTCGTGCGCCTCGCGGTAGACGTTCCACAGGTCGCCAGCGGTAGTGCACACGCTGCTGTCGACGGCGCAGACGGGGCAGCCCCTGCCGTGGTCGATGTAGGCCCGGTACGCGCGCTGAATGCGGTTGTACTCGGCATCGCTGGCGATCCGGCGGAGATGCCCGACGCCGCTGCCAGCATCCACGTAATGCCGGCCCCCGCGGCTCACCGCCTCCTCCGCACGTGTGGGAAGCGGTGAGCACGGATCTCGACGTTGCAGTCCGTGACCGCGGAGTAGTCCCCGGCCGCCTGCGAGGTGAGGCGTTGGGTGGCGAGCGCTCCGCAGACGTCGCATCCCTTGTGCGGCTCGGGCCAGGGTTCGGGCAGCGGCAGGTGGACGGGTTCACTCAGGGCGTGCGCGGGCACGGTGCGTCCTCCCGCTCGGGTCGGTAGCCGCCGGGGCCGAATGCGGCGGCGAGAAGGGTTGGGTCGGTGAGCCGGCCGGAGCCGTCCGGGGTCGCCACCCACCACCGGCCGCCGACGGAGCGCACGACGGGCGGGCACAGCAGCTCCCAGCCAGCCGGGTGCACAGTGAGGCCGGGGACGTCGTCGAGTTCATCGGTGAGGCCAGCCGGGAGCAGCCACCAGCTGGCGTCGTCATGGAAATCGGCGAGCACCGGCCCATGAGGGTTGAAGCCGAGCCGCCGGATCGCTTCGAGGGAGCGGACGAGCGTTACCTCGGCGACGCGCAAGTGGGCGCCCGCCGGGATCGCGGCCAGCTGCTCGGCCTCCCACGCGTGCTGTACGGCTTCCGGGTTCGGGGTGCAGGACAGTAGCCAGTCCTGGCCTTCCTGCACCGACGCCCAGGGAACGTGTGTCGCCATGAACCGACCGTATGCAGGGCAGTTGCGCGCCTGCGCGCCGATTGCGCGCGATTGCGCGGGCTACCGCGCGGCTTGCGCCTAATTGCCTACGAGAGGTCGAGAGAGGCCCGTGCACGGCCGATCAGACGCCGTGCCGGGGCACCGTACTCGGCGGACTCGTCGAACCACTGCCAGGCCCGCTCGTACAGCTCCACGTCCTCGTCGCCGGTCAGCCATAACTCTTCGCTGATCGTCTCCACGATGACCAACCGGCGATCATAGATCCAGAACGCGTGCGGAGCCGTACGACGTAGCTGCGCACCGAACGGGATGATCCCCAGTTCTATGCGCTTCTGACCTACGAGGTTATAGAGCCGGTCGAGCTGCTGCGCCATCACGTCGACGGGACAGGGCCGGTGATAAAGGGCGGCCTCGCAGAGGATCAACCGGAATGTCTTCTCCGGGTCGTACAGGGCCTCTTGCCTGCGCATCCGCTTCTCGACGGCCGCATCAGTCGTCTGAGGGATGCCGCGGAACTCGGCGAGGGAGTCGAAGACGACGCGCGCGTATTCCGGCGTCTGGAACAAGCCTGGTATCCGGGAGACTTCGAGGGCGCGGATCTGCTGGGTGTTCTCGGTGAGACGGACCGCGATCTCTTGTCGGCCGCGGATGCCGCCGGCCAGCTGCTTGCGCCAGGACCGGTTGCGCTGCTTCATGTCCAGGCCAGCCAGCAGGCCGTGAAGTTCGTCCTCGACGTCCGGCCGGTCAAGGGCGTGCGCCCACACGCTCAGGTCGCTGCGGGTGGGCGTCTGCTTGCCGTTCTGCATGCGGCTGACCTTCGAGGTCTGCCAGCCGAGACGCGCGGCAAGATCTTTCCCTTCCAGCCCTGCCTCGGCGCGCAGTTCCCGCAGGCGCGCACCGAGGGCTTCACGGGCCGTCTGGAAGTCGGTGGTCACACAGTCGAAGCTACCCCGCGCGCGAACTCCTGCGTAGGCACAGCGTGATGCCAGGCAGCGTCTCGGGCCTGGCAGGCGGCGAGCACCTCGGCGGGGTCCTCGGTGACGTACACGCCGAGGGTGGTGTCGTCCTCGTCGAACGCGAACCGGGCGAGGATCTTGGAGTCGAACAGCCAGAAGTCGAAGTCCGGCAGGCGCAGCTGTTCGGCCTGCGCGCGGGGCAGGTTGCGGATGTCCTCGCCGGCAGCGACGTTGCCCGGCGCGCTCGCGAGGAGGAACCGCTGCCCCTCGGTGGGCGGGTCGTCCACCAGGCGCACCCGGGCGAACCGCTTCCTGGCGGCCGTCTGCGCGGTGACGTTCTCCAGCCACCCGCTCGCCTCGGTGGCGATGTCCTCGCCGGCCTGCCAGCGGGCCCACTTCGGGCTGCGCCGGTCGGAAGCGTATCCGGGGCGGGTCTCCAGCCGCCAGGCGGTGTGCCGGAACTCGCGGAACAGGTGGGCGATCGAAGAGAACGGGCGCAACTCGGGCGCCTCAGTCCGGGGCGCGTAGCGGGTGAGCAGACTACGCGGGACGCGTACGAAGGTCTCGGACGGCTTCACGTCCCGAAGCTGTACGAGATGCTCGGGGGCGGTCTCGCGGTCGCCCTGGACGAGGATCTCGTCGGTGCCCTCGATCTCGTACAGGGTGGGGCAGTCGCCCTCGTCGCTGGTGGTGCCGATGAACCTGAGCGTCATGTCGCCTCCGCATCCCTACGGTTGGTCTCAGAATGCGCGGGATGGCGTGCAGATGCCCGCTGATTGCGCTGGATTGCTCGCCGAGGCATGGCGGGCACAGTTGCGCGCAATCCTTGAGTGGGCACCACGAAGCCCCCTGCTCGGCCGTGATGACAGTGCAGAGGGCCTGGGCGATACAGGGCGGCTCTGACCGCAGGCGGGGTCAGACGATCAGCGCCTCCGGCGGTACCTGCGGCAGGAGCGCGCGCATAGCGGGATCCGCGCAAGCGCCCCCCACGCGCTCGTTGTACGCGTCCAGGGTCTTCAGCAGGGAGTCGCTGAGGGCCCGCGCGGTGGTGGCGTGCAAACGGTGCTCAACGCCGTGGACGACAACCCTCACGCACTCGTCGACGTCGTCCTCGGTCAGCTCGGCGGATGCGTGACTGTCAGGCCAGCCCGGCAGGGGTTGCTCCGGCTCGTTCGTCACGAGCTTCTCAGGGCGCTCTCGGCGCGGCTTGCTCGGCTTCTGCCGTCCCATCGTGGATTCTCCTCTCGGCGGCCATCGCCACCCGCCCGTTCAACGAGTGCCGCTGTCGTAGGTTCGCCGCCAGGCGTTGTGGGCTCGCCGACCGACGCGCAGCCGGAGCCAGCTGCACAGTCGATCACAGGATGTCTGTCCTGCCAGGTGTGGTCAGTAATTCTGCTTTTGGCACCACTGCTGGGCGGTGTCCCAGGCTGCCAAGCCAGTAGCACCGTTGTCCGTCAGGTATTCGACGGGTAGCGCTTTCACTTTGCCGTGGGCCTTGAGACGGTCAACGGCACCTTGCATGTCCTGCTGGTATGTCTTGGCATCATCGTCGGTGAGGGTGCCCGCGGCGGCTTCGTTCTGGAACTTGACCAGGTCGAGGCAGTACGTGCCGATGTCGTCCTTCTCGTCAGCGGCCGCGTACGGGGCGGATCTGCTGCCGCTGGGCGCGCTGCTGCCGGAGGTGCTGCCGAGGATCGCCTGGCCGGCGAACAAGGCTCCGGCGGTTATGACGGCGGCGGCTGCTGCGGAGACGACGGTGTTGGCGCGCCGGTTCAAGGGGATCTCCGGTGTCAGGGCGCCCCGCCAGCAGTGCCGGCGGGGGCGTGGTGGTGCGGGAGTGTAAAGGCTTCGGTGGCTTCGGCGCGATCGCATACGTGGCGAACGCGAGCACGGCGGCTGTCCACCCGCAGCCGGTGCCATCCCAGGCGTCGCCGCCATTCGGATCGATCGGGTCGACAGCGAGTATGAAGAACAGGTACGCGGTCGGCCCGAGGATGCAGGCGACGACGGGGCGGAAGGTGCGCAACGGTCCTCCTCCGGGACGGGTTGGGTGCGGCGGTCAGCTCTTGAGGGATCTCCAGCAGACGACCGCTCCCCAGCCGAGGAACGCGGCTATGACGAGGTCGAACAGGCCGCCGCCCTTGAACGCGGATATCAGGCCACCGAGGGCGAGCACGGTCAGCAGCAGCGCGATCAGGACCAGCAGGACGGTCTTCACGACGTGCATGAGTTGTCCTTTGAGGGTGGGTGCGGTCGGATGTGAGACTCCTGTGTGTTGTGCGTCGTTGTAGTGCAGGAGCGGTTTTACCGGCTCTCTCACAGATCATGCGGACGGAGGGGTGTCGGGAACGGTTCGACGGCGTCACCCATAGGGCCGTCCTGGACCGTAGGGACACCCCGGACGGCCGTTAGGGTGGCAGACGTGTCGTACACAGGCCCGGAATTCGAACCCCCGCAGGCTCGCCGACCCCGGCGCGGCCCCATGACCGTGGCGCTCACCGCGCTGGTGCCCGGTGCGCTGCTCGGCTGGGTGGTGTACGAGGCGGTGGGAGGCGGGGGCGGCAACGGGGCGTCCGGCCGTACGGCCTCCGCCGCGTCGGCCTCCCCCCACTCCGCCTCTGCGTCGGTCCGCTCGGCCTCCCCCGACGGTTCCCCCGGCGACGACGGCAAGGACCCGGCCGCCGGTGGAGCCGGGCCGCTCGTGGGCAAGGTCGTGGTCATCGACCCCGGGCACAATCCGGGCAACTTCCAGCACGCCACCGAGATCAACCGCCAGGTCGATATCGGGACGAACCGCAAGGAATGCGACACCACCGGAACATCCACCAACGACGGTTACACCGAGGCCCGGTTCACCCTCGACGTCGCCCACCGGCTGCGCACGCTGCTGGAGGCGCAGGGCGCCACGGTGAAGCTGACCCATGACGGGGACAGCCCGGCCTGGGGGCCGTGCGTGGACGAGCGGGCCCGGTTCGGGAACGCCGCCCACGCCGACGCGGCGATCTCCATCCACGCCGACGGCTCCGCGGAGGGCGACCGGGGCTTCCACGTCATCCTGCCGGGGTCCGTGCACGCCGGTGCCGCCGACACCCGGAACATCGTCGGCCCCTCCCGCGACCTGGGCACGCGCATCGCCGGGAACTTCGTGCGCGACACCGGCGAGCCGCCGTCCAACTACGTCGGAAAAGGTACCGGTCTCGTCACACGTACGGACCTCGGTGGTCTCAATCTGTCAACGGTTCCCAAGGTGTTCATCGAGTGCGGCAACATGCGCGATAGCAAGGACGCGGCACTCCTGACCAGCGGAACCTGGCGGCAGCGGGCGGCGCAAGGAATCTCTGACGGAATCGTGAGTTTCCTGCACGGGTCGTGACCGGCGGGCGGATACGGCCGTACGGCTGGATCTTGCGGACGGTAGTGTCTACCGACGACGAGAGACGACTACGAAGGACCTCTGAAGTGAATATCCGCTCCCTCACTAGAGGCGACGGCGTGGTGATCGGAGCAGCGGTGGTGCTGTTCATCGCGTCGTTCCTCGACAACTACTCGTACAACGTCGATGGCGCCAGCGGCCTCGACATGCCCAACCTCTGGGCGAGCGGACCGGTCCTGCTCGGCGTCGTGTTCGCGGGGATCATCGGTGCCGCGCTCGTCGTCCTCGGCCGTGGCCTGCCGCAGCCCCGCAAGGTGGCCGGGCTGGAACTCGTCCAGGCCGGCACCGCGTTCACCGTCGTCGCCGCGCTCGGTGCCCTCGGCAATGTCATCGACCCGGCCGGCGGCGCGAACAACATCGGTTCTTCGTCCAGCGACGGTCCGGACGCGGGCATGGGCCTGATCCTCGCCCTGATCGCCACGCTGGTCATGGCCGGCGCGGCCATCGCCACCCCGCTCGTCCCGGTGCTCCAGGCCGGTCTGCTCCCGACGCCGAAGCCGGCTGCCCCGCAGCCCTACGGCGCCCAGCCGCCCGGCGGTTACGGCTACCCGGGCGCCCCGGCCGCGGCGGCGCCGTACGGTGCCCAGCCGCAGCCGGGTCAGCCCTTCGGGCAGCCGCAGCCGGCCGCACCAGGGGCCCCGCAGCCGGCCGCGCAGGGTGCTCCGGCGGCGGCTCAGCCGGCCACTGCGGACTTCTCGCCGTTCTGGTTCGCCGTGCCGGTGACCCGTCCGCTGTTCGCGGAGGACGGCTCGCCGACCCCGATCGCCGAACTGGCGCCGGGCACCTGGTACTTGGCCGTCGAGCAGCGCGGTGCCCAGCTGATCGCGCAGACCCAGGACGGCCGCCGCGGTGTCCTCCAGGACACCTCCGGCATCCAGCGCGGCTGACCTCGCGCAGCACGACGTACGGCCCCTCGCCCTTCCGGGCGGGGGGCCGTTGTCGTACGCTCGGCTTCCGGTCAGCGATCTGACGCTCCGTCAGGAAGCAGGTGGCGTATGCGGCTCGGGCTCGCACTGGGGTACTGGGGACGCGGCCCGGACGCCCGGCACGTACCGCTCGCCGTCGAGGCGGAGCGGCTCGGCTACGACTCGGTGTGGACGGCGGAGTCCTGGGGTTCGGACGCCTTCACCCCGCTCACCTGGATCGCGGCGCGGACGTCGACGATCAGGCTGGGTACGGGTGTTGCTCAGATGGCCGCCCGCACCCCGGCCGCCACCGCGATGCACGCCCTCACCCTGGATCACCTCTCCGGCGGACGCGTGCTGCTCGGGCTCGGCCTGTCCGGGCCGCAGGTGGTGGAGGGCTGGTACGGCCGCCCGTTCCCGAAGTCGCCGCTGACCGCGACCCGGGAGTACGTGGACGTCGTACGGCAGGTGCTGCGACGGCAGGGGCCGGTGGAAGTGGACGGGCGGTTCCATCCGCTGCCCTACCGGGGGCCGGACGCGACCGGGCTCGGCCGGCCGCTGAAGTCCATCACGCATCCGCTGCGGCCCGATCTGCCCGTGCTGCTCGGCGCCGAGGGGCCGAAGAACGTGGCGCAGACGGTGCGGATCGCCGACGGCTGGCTGCCGCTGTACTGGGCGCCGAGCCGGCCCGAGGTGTACGGGGAGGCCGTGCGGAAGCTGCCCGAGGGATTCATGGTGGCTCCGCTGGCCCAGGTGCGGGTGTGCGACGACGTGGCCGAGGGGCTGCTGCCCGTCAAGGCCATGCTCGGCTTCTACATCGGCGGGATGGGGCACGCGGCCCGCAACTTCCACGCCGACCTGATGGCCCGTATGGGGTACGAGGGGCAGGCGCGGCGGATCCAGGAGCTGTTCCTCGCCGGGCGGCGGGAGGAGGCCGTGCTGGCCGTGCCGGACGCCTTCGCCGACGAGATCTCGCTGGTCGGGCCGCGTGCGCGGATCGCCGAGCGGCTGGCGGCATGGCGCGCGGGCCCGGTGACCGACCTGCTGGCCGTCTCACCGGACCCGCACACGCTCAGGGTGCTGGCGGAGCTGAACTCCTAGCGGTCTAGCTACCCTTTGGCGAGCTGGGACGCCGAGGGCACCTGGTCCTTGACCGGGGCGCCCGCGCTGGCGCCCGCGCCCTTGACCTTGTTGATCGTGTCGTTGAAGGAGTTGACCGCGCCGGCGTCACCGTTGCGGAGCTTCGCCGGCAGGTTCTTCAGCGCGTCGATGCCTGCGGAGAGCGGCGCGAGCGCCTTGGCGAGCTTCGGGTCGCCCTGGGCGTTCCTCTCGGCGGCCTTGAGGCGGTTGTAGGTGAAGGCACCGGCCAGACCGGCCTTCACCAGGGCCGACTTGCGGCCGTCGGCGCCCTTCTTGAACTTGCCCGCCTTCCAGGGCTTCACGATCCACTGGTAGGTCGCGCCGGCCGCGAGGCCCGCGTTGGCCACGAACCGGGTCTTGGCGAACTTCTGGCGCTCCGCCGACGTCGTCGGGCTGGGGGTGTCGGCGGCGGGGACGGCCTGGAGGGCCGCGGTGTCCTTCGTGGTGTCCTTCGTACTAGCCGTCTCGCCAGTGCCGCAGGCCGTGGCCCCGGCCAGCAGGGCGGTGCAGAGCGTGAGCGCCACGCAGAGGCGCCGTATCGGTACGGGCACGAGGTCCTCCGGACGAGTCGCGTCTCCCCGAGCGGTTTGCTTTCTCCGGCAGCGTCACCCGAGGCGGCCGACTGCGCCACTCGGGGGACGCCGTTCGGGTCACACCGTCCGGGTCACACCGTCCCGGTCTCACCATCCGGGTCACACCGTCCGGGTTTCACCGTCCGGGTTTCGGAGCCCGTTTTGCGGCAATCCGCAGGTATGACCCCTGTCACCCCTCGCTATCGCTCCTACGGCGCACATCCGGCCCGGAGGATCGTCGCGACCGTCGCCTACGTCATGGCGGCGATCATCGGCCTGTGGATCCTGCTGTTCCTGGTGCATGCGAACCGGTCCAACGGTGTGGTCCGGTTCGTGCACGACGCGGCGACGTGGCTGGCGGGCTGGGCCCAGGGCATCTTCACCTTCGACCAGGAGTGGGCACGGGTGGTCTGCGACTACGGCCTGGCGGCGGTCGTGTACCTGATCGTGGGCCACGCCCTCGCAGGCCGCCTGTACCGGCGCTGAAGGCCGTGGGTCAGCCGCAGCAGTCCGGGTCCAGCCCCGCCGGCAGCCGCTCCCCGCCGAAGACCGCGCACGTCGCCTCGTGGCCCCCGAGAGCGGCCACCGCGAGCAGCAGGGAGCCCGCCGTCCACGTGGTCAGCTCGCGCGGCCAGATCGCGTCGTCCTCGAAGACGTACCCCGTCCAGTACAGGCCGCTGTCCGGGTCGCGCAGGTGCTGGATGGACTGGAGGATCGTCAGGGCGCGGTCGGACTCCCCCACCGCCCACAGGGCGAGGGCGAGTTCGCTGGACTCGCCGCCGGTGACCCAGGGGTTGGGGACCACGCAGCGTACGCCGACGCCGGGCACCACGAAGCGGTCCCAGGACTCGGCGATGCGGGCCATGGCCTCCTCGCCGGTCAGCGCGCCGCCGAGGACCGGGTAGTACCAGTCCATCGAGTAGCGGTCCTTGTCGAGGAACCGCTCCGGGTGGCGGCGGATCGCGTGGCGCAGTGCGCCGACCGCCAACTCCCAGTCCGGCTGCGGCTCTTCGCGCTGTTCGGCGATCGCGAGGGCGCAGCGCAGCGCGTGGTGGATCGAGGAGCTGCCGGTGAGCAGCGCGTCCGCGGTCGGCGTGCCGTCGGCGTCGCGCCGCCAGCCGATCTGGCCGCCGGGCTGCTGGAGCCTGAGCACCCATTCCACGGCCGCGTACACGGTGGGCCACATGCGGTCCAGGAACGTGTCGTCGCCGGTGGCGAGGTAGTGGTGCCAGACGCCGACGGCTATGTAGGCGACGAAGTTCGACTCGCGGGCGCGGTCGGTGACGTCGTCGTGGGCGCCGTCGGCGTAGGCGGCGTACCAGGAGCCGTCCTCGTTCTGGTGCCGGGCGAGCCAGTCGTAGGCCCGCTCGGCGGCCGTGTGCTCGCCGGCCGCGTCCAGGGCCATCGCGGCCTCGGTGTGGTCCCAGGGGTCCAGGTGGTGCCCGCGGAACCACGGGATCGCGCCGTCCTCCCGCTGTACGGCGAGGATGCCGCGGACGGTCGCGGCGGCCTGCCCGGCGGTGAGGACCCCGGGCAGGACGAGGTGTTCTGTCCGGGGCGTCGTCACTGGGCGGCCACCTCGGCGGACAGACGGGGCAGGTGGGGCTTGGTCGCGTAGAGGACGAAGCTCTTGCCGATGACCGGGTTGAGGGCCTGCTCGGCGACGCGCGTGGCGAGCGGCTTCTTCATGATGTCCCAGACCAGCAGCTTGTGGTACGCCCGCACCGGCAGCGCCTTGTCGTTGTCGACGCCGAACGCGCACTTCAGCCACCAGTACGGCGAGTGCAGCGCGTGCGCGTGGTGGCTGCCGTACGGCTTGAGGCCGGCCTCGCGGACCTTCGCCGTCAGTTCGTCGGCCTTGTAGATGCGGATGTGGCCGCCCTCGACCTCGTGGTAGGCGTCGGACAGCGCCCAGCAGACCTTCTCGGGGCCGTAGCGGGGCACGGTGATGGCGATCCGGCCGCCGGGCCTGAGCACCCGCACCATCTCCGCCAGCACGCCCTTGTCGTCGGGGATGTGCTCCATCACCTCGGAGATGATGACGACGTCGAAGGACTCGTCCGGGAAGGGGAGGGCCAGGGCATCGCCCTCCATGGCCGTGGCGGTGGCACCCTCGGGCGCCTCCCCGGCCTCCTTCATCGCGGCGAACCACTTGGCGACCTCGCGGATCTCCTCGCCGTTCTGGTCCAGGGCCACGACCTGGGCGCCGCGCCGGTAACACTCGAAGGCGTGCCGGCCGGCCCCGCAGCCGAGATCCAGGACACGGTCGCCGGGGGCGAGCGGGAACCGGGAGAAGTCGACGGTCAGCACGTGGCCCTGCTTTCGGTGTAGACGCCTGTTGCCGCGGCCGCGGGGCGGCCCTCGGGGTGCGGCATGGGGTACGGCTCGGTGTGCGGCACGGGGTACGGCCGGGTACGGAGGCCGCCGGTGCGGGCGATGGCCTCGCGGTAGCGGGCGACGGTGCCCTCGGCGGCCCGCGCCCAGGTGAAGCGGGCGAGCACCCGCTCCCGGCCGGCCCGGCCGAGCCGCACCCGCAGCTCCGGGTCACCGAGCAGCCGTACGAGCCCGGCGGCGAGCGCGCCCGCGTCCCCGGGGGTGACGGCCAGGCAGGTCTCGCCGTCGCGGCCGGCGACCTCGGGGATGGCGCCGCCGGTCGTGGCGACCAGCGGGGTGCCGGTGGCCATGGCCTCGGCGGCGGGCAGCGAGAAGCCCTCGTACAGCGAGGGCACGCAGGCGACCTCGGCGGAGCGGATCAGGTCGACGAGTTCGGCGTCGGAGATGCCCTTGACGAACTCGACGGCGCCGGCGAGGCCGTACCGCTCGATGGCCTGGGCCACCGGCCCCTCCTCGGGGCGCTTGCCGACGACGACGAGATGGGCGGCCGGGTGCTCGGTGCGCACCTTGGCCAGCGCCTCCACGAGGAAGACCAGGCCCTTCAGCGGCACGTCGGCGCTGGAGGTGGTGACGATCCGGCCCGGCACCTCGGGCACGGCCGGATTCGGCGAGAACAGGTCGGTGTCGGCGCCGATGTGGATCACGTGGATGCGGTCGTCGCGGACGCCGAGGTGGTCCACGATCTCCTGCCGGGAGGTGCCGGAGACGGTGAGGACCGAGGGCAGCCGGCGGGCGACGCGCTTCTGCATCCGCGTGAAGGCGTACCAGCGGCGGACCGAGTAGCGCCGCTGCCGGGTCTCGGCCGCGTCCAGCTCCAGCTGCCGGTCCACGGTGATGGGGTGGTGGATGGTGGTGACCAGGGGGGCGCCGATGTCGCCCAGCAGGCCGTACCCGAGCGTCTGGTTGTCGTGGACGACGTCGAACTCACCGCGCCGGGCGCGCAGATGGCGGCGGGCACGCAGGGAGAAGGTCAGCGGCTCGGGAAACCCGCCGGTCCACATGGTCGCGACTTCGAGACCGTCGATCCAGTCCCGGTACTCGCCCCGCCCCGGGGTGCGGAAGGGGTCGGGCTGGCGGTACAGGTCGAGGCTGGGCAGCTCGGTGAGGGTGAGCCCGGGATACCCCTCGTCGAGGACGGGGTACGGCTGCGAGCCGATCACCTCGACGCGGTGCCCGAGCCGGGCCAGCTCGCGCGAGAGGTGCCGTACATAGACACCCTGCCCGCCGCAGAACGGGTTCCCTTTATAGGTGAGGAGCGCGATGTCGAGCGGTCGCTCGCCGTCGGCCGCGGGGTCCTTGCGGGCACCCGCGTTCCGGGCCTCAGCGGTCACTCCGTGCCCCCTTCTGCCTGCGCTGTCCCGCGAGACTACGCCGGGACGCTAATCTAGAACAAGTTTCAGACTTGATCGTTCAAGAGGCTCTGAATCTACCGGCAGGTAGGGGTGCTGTGAGCGGTGGATCAGGTGATTCACGCCACGGCGGACCGCCCTGTCATGCTGTTTGATCACGTGCCCTACAGACGCCCTCACCGACTGTCACGGAACGGGACCCATGCCTGCGGAAGCCAGTATGTCGAGGCCGGCCTCACCGCCCCTCACCGAGCGGCAGGAGGCCCGCCGCCGCCGGATCCTGCACGCGAGCGCCCAGCTGGCCAGCCGGGGCGGTTTCGACGCGGTGCAGATGCGCGAGGTGGCCGAGTCCTCCCAGGTCGCCCTCGGCACCCTCTACCGCTACTTCCCGTCCAAGGTGCATCTGCTGGTCGCCACCATGCAGGACCAGCTGGAGCACATGCACGGCACGCTGCGCAAGAAGCCCCCGGCGGGCGACACGGCGGCCGAGCGGGTGGCGGAGACGCTGATGCGGGCCTTCCGGGCGTTGCAGCGCGAGCCGCACCTGGCCGACGCGATGGTCCGCGCGCTCACGTTCGCCGACCGCAGCGTCTCCCCCGAGGTCGACCAGGTCTCCCGCCAGACGACGGTGATCATCCTGGACGCGATGGGCCTGGAGAACCCGACCCCCGAGCAGCTCTCGGCGGTCCGCGTCATCGAGCACACCTGGCACTCGGCCCTCATCACCTGGCTCTCGGGCCGCGCCTCCATCGCCCAGGTCAAGATCGACATCGAGACGGTGTGCCGGCTGATCGATCTGACGGAGCCGGGCGGGCATTCCTGATCACCGCTGCTTCCAGTGCCGCAGGGCACCGAGCAGTTGACCGAGCACCTTGAGCGCCGCGGTCCTGCGGGCGGGCTTGCTCGACCATACGGCGGGCAGGACGACGCCGGCGTAGACCGCGAGGAAGACGAGGGCGGCGAGGAGCAGGGGCGGCTGGACGGTCATGGCGTTCCCTCCGGGGGCGTACGACGGGTGGCTTGCCCGACGACGATGGCCCCTGCGCGCCGCGCCTCGGCCGAACCCCGAATCCCGCCGAACCCCCGGCGAAAGCCGCAGGTCACTCCGTAGGCTTCGGAGTCGTACACCGAACGGTGGCGAAGGAGTGGGGAGTTGGCCGCAGCAGTGCCGGGTCCGGTCGGGGAGTTCTGTGCCGCGCTGGGGCGTCTGGTGCGGGCGTGCGGGGTGCCGCAGACGGAGATCGCGGCGATGCTCGACCTGAGCGCCGGTGCGGTCTCGGCGCTGCTCAACGGGAACCGGCGCAGGGCTCCGGAGTGGGACGCGGTACGGCGGATCGTGCTGCTGTGCGGGGAACGGCACGGCTCCGGCCGGCGGACGCCGTTGCCTGCGGGCCTGCGGCTGGATGTGGAGTGGTGGCGGGGGCGGTACGGGGAGGTGGAGGGGGCGGTCGAGAGCGGGCGGGGGAAATCCCGCCGCTCGTCGGGAGCGGATCCGCTCCCGGCTGCTGTCCCTCCCGAGCCCCTTGACGTGTCCGAGTACCTGTACATGAGGACCGACGACGCGGTGCGCCTGCTGGCGGACGGACGGCCGGGCCTGGACCCCGACCGGGTGTGGGGCCGGCAGGGGGAGGCCCCGGACCCACGCCTCTCCCTCAGCCTCCTGCTGGACGGCTTTCCCGAGCGGGTGCGGGCCGCGCACGGCCTTCGGCGCCGGGCGCTCCTCCAGGCCGCCCGGATGGTCCTCATGGTGGAGGCGCTGGTGGGGTGCCGGACATCGGTGCTGAGCAGTGCACGGTCATTGGTCGACGACCTGCTGGGCGGGGCGGCCGCGGATCATGTGTGGACCACCGACGGCGCGGTCGACCCGGTCCTGCGGGCGCGCGTCCTGGGGACGCTGCCCGAGTCCATGTGGCAGCCGTTCCTCGACCGCTACGGGAGCCGGGCGGCCGGGATCGCCGCGGCCTGCCCCGAGTTCGCGCTGGCGGCCAACCTGCCCGGCGGGGCGGGGGACGGCCCCGAGGACGGCCACGGGACCGGCCTTGCCGGGCTGGGGCGACTGCTCACCGCGTTCGCGGGCGGGGCCGGCCCGGCCGTGGCGGGCCGCGCCCGGCTGGACGACCCGATCGCCGCACTCGATCCGCACGGCCCCCGGCTGCCGAGCCTGGCGGAGGGCTATGTCACTCCCCGCTTCCAGCTGGCCCGTCCGCGCTTCGAGCCGGGTTCCCGGGACGGGGTCGCCTCCGACAAGTGGTGGGAGGCGCGGCCTGCGTACGACGGGTTCGAGCGTTTCCTCGCCGCCTACCTCCTCAGCCTCCCCGCGCTGTTGAGCCCCCTCGTGGTGCTGGGCCACCCCGGCGCCGGGAAGTCGCTGCTGACCAGGCTGCTCGCCGCGCGGCTGCCGGCCGGCGCGTTCCGTCCGCTGCGGGTGGAACTGCGGCGCACCCCGGCGGAGGCGAGTGTGCAGGCACAGCTGGAGCACGCGCTGGAACAGGCGACAGGACGGGCGGTCGGCTGGCCCGACTGGTCCGAGTCCGAGCCCGGGGCCGTCCCGGTGGTCCTGCTGGACGGCTTCGACGAGCTGCTCCAGGCGGGCGCCCACCTCCTCGACTCCGGCCGGCAGTGGGACTATCTCCAGGAGGTCGAACGGTTCCAGAGGCGCGAGGCCGAGCAGGGCCGTCCGCTGATCGTGGTGGTGACCAGCCGCACCGTGGTGGCGGACCGCGCGGAGATCCCGGAGGGCAGCCAGGTGCTCCGGCTGGCGCCGTTCGGCACGGACGAGATCGAGCGCTGGCTGGACATCTGGAACACCACGAACCGGTCCTACTTCGCACGGCACGGACTGCTCCCGCTGACGTCCGCTGCCGTCCTGCCGCACCGGGAACTCGCCTCCCAGCCGCTGCTGTTGCTCATGCTCGCGCTGTACGACGCGGTCGGCAACGGCCTCGGATCCTCGCAGACCGAGCGGCTCGACCGTACCCAGTTGTACGAGCGGCTCTTCACGGAGTTCGTCCGCCGCCAGGTCGTCAAGGACGGCCCGCTGCCGGCGGCCGAGCAGGACAGGGCCGTCGACGGTGAGCTGCACCGGCTGTCGGTGATCGCCCTCGGCATGCTGCACCGCGGGGCCCAGGCCATCAGCGGCGAGCAGGCGGACCGGGACCTGCACGCGCTGGCCCCCGGCGCTCCGGGCCCGCAATCCCCGGGCGCCGAGCCGCTCTTCGGCCAATCCCCGGGCGCCGAGCCGCTCTTCGGCCGCTTCTTCTTCGTCCATGAGGCGCAGGCCGTGGTGACCGACCAGCGCCTGCGCAGCTACGAGTTCCTGCACGCGACGTTCGGCGAGCATCTGGCGGCCCGGCTGATCGACCGGGCGTTGCGCCGGCTGGCGGAGTCCGGGAGCCAGGACGACGGTGAGCTGTACGCCCTGCTGTCCTTCACCCCGCTCACCGACCGGGACCAACTCCCGCGGAACCTGGGGGACATGCTCGCCGCCTGGCCGGACGGCGAGGCCCGGGACAGGCTGCCCGGCCTGCTGGCCGTCCTGTTCCGGCAGACGGAGTGGGACAACCCCCACCGCACCGATCCGGGGCACGCGCCGGCAGCGGTCACCAGGACGTACCGGAACGCCGTGTACGAGGTGAATCTGCTGCTGATCGCGGTGCTGGCGGCGGGCGAGGTGTACGCGTCGGCGTTCGTGGAGAGCGGCGACCTGGTCGACGGCTGGCGGCGGTATGCGTTGCGATGGCAGTCTCAGCTGTCGTCCGAGTCCTGGGACCTGCTGTCCTCCGCACTGCACCCGGAGCGCTGCACACGGGACCGTGAGCCGGATCTGCGGATCAGTACCCGCCAGGTGCCGCTCCTCCAGCACGAGCTGAACTGGCAACTGGGCGCCATGAGCACACGGTTCGGCTCGTATCACACGGTGCCGGAAGAGGTCGCCCCGTCCGGCATCTCGGGTACGGTAAGACGGGTGATGTTCGTCGGCGACAGCGACGCCGAATTCCTGCTGCACGCCGTTCACCCGCTCCTGCGCCAGATGCCCGGCACACTCCACGCGTACCAGCTGGACGAGGACAGGTTCGTCCGCTCTGCGGCGAAGGCACTCCTGGCCCTGCTCTGCCGGGACTGGTCCGACTCCGCGGCGCTGCCCGGCCTGTACGCCAGATGTCTGCGCCACCTGGAGCACCTGCCCGAGCACAACCAGGGCCGTTACCTGGAAGCGGTGGCCCGCCAGTTGAGGCACGACGCCGACGACCTGTCCGACGCCGCGCTCCTGCGCCTGGTACTTCAGCTCGGCAAGTCCCTCGACGGGAGAGTCCTCTCCGCGGCGGCCCAGAAGTCGTTGCTGGACTTCGTCCACTCCGTCGTGGGCAGGGGTGGCGCGATGCTGGGCGTGGAACTCGCCTCTCTCCAGGACTTCGTCTACCGCATGGAGCCCGGTGCCGGATACGACCGTCCCCTGAACCGCCTGCTCCGGCTGACCAAGGTCGGCCGGAACAGCGGTACCTGGCTGCTCGTCGTGGGGCGGGGAAAGGCCGCCACGCCCCTCTTCGACGATGTCCTCGCGCGCCTCGACCTCACGATGGCCGCCGCCCGGCATCCGTCCGCCATCGTCGACCTCCTCCGCCTGGCCGCCGACCTCGGCCTGGACGACTGGCTGGCCGGGAACGCGGCCCGGCTCCTCGCCGCCCTTCCCGCCGAGGCCTTCGCCCTGCTCCGCCCCACCGACCTTCCCCACCTCCGGGCGGCGCTCCCGGACGGCGTGTACGCCGCCGAGTTCGCCAGGCTGGAGCGGATCTGGCGGGGACCGGCCCTCACTCCTCCGGCGGAAACACCCCCTCCCCACTCCCCACCAGCGTGATCAGAATCGCCTCCACCGGACACCCCTCCGCCGCCGCCAGAACCGGCTCGCTCGCGTCCGTGTCCGCCTCCACCGGGTGGGACTGGCGGGCGGAGTCGAGGCGGAAGGCGTCGGGGGCGTGGTGGAGGCACTGGGCGGAGCCGATGCACACCGACCGGTCGACCTCGACGTGCCAGCGGTCGCCCATGTTCACGCCCCCGCCGGCAGGTGGATCATCTTGTGCTCCAGGTAGGCGCCGTACCCCTCCGGGCCGAACTCCCGCCCCAGACCGGAGTTCTTGTAGCCGCCGAACGGGCCGAGCATGTCGAGGCTGAAGGTGTTGACCGAGTAGGTGCCGGTGCGGACCCGCCGTGCCACCTCGATGCCGTGCGCCACGTCCGCCGTCCACACGCTGCCGGACAGGCCGTAGTCCGAGTCGTTGGCGATCTTCACCGCCTCCTCCTCGTCGCCGTAGGGCAGCAGGCAGATCACCGGGCCGAAGATCTCCTCGCGGGCGATGCGCATGGCGTTGTGGACGTCGCCGAAGAGCGTCGGCTCGACGTACCAGCCGCGCTCCAGGCCCGCCGGCCGGCCGCCGCCGGTGAGGATCTTGGCGCCTTCCTCCTGGCCGATGCGGATGTAGTCGAGGTTGCGCTGCTGCTGGCGGCGGGCGACCAGCGGGCCGACCTGGGTGGCCGGGTCCAGCGGGTCGCCGACCTTCAGCGCGCTCGCGGCGGCGGCGAAGGCGTCGGCGTACTCGTCGTAGCGGGTGCGCGGGACGAGGATGCGGGTCTGGGCGACGCACGCCTGGCCGTTGTTCATCCAGGCCGCCGGGACGATCCCGGACACCGCCGCCTGCACATCCGCGTCCGGCAGGACGACCGCCGCCGATTTTCCGCCCAGCTCCAGTGTGACCCGGGTGAGATGGCGGGCGGCGACCTCCATCACGCGCTTGCCGGCCGCCACCGAGCCGGTGAAGGCGACCTTGTCGATGCCGGGGTGTCCGACCAGGTACTCGCTGACCTCACGGTCAGCGGGGAGGATCGACAGCACGCCCTGCGGCAGCCCGGCCTCCTGCGCGATCTCGCCCAGCAGATACGCGTCCAGCGGGGACTCCGGGGACGGCTTCAGTACGACCGTGCAGCCGGCCAGCAGCGCGGGCGCGAGCTTGGCGGCGGCCACGAACTGGGGGACGTTCCACGGCACCACGGCCGCGACGACGCCGACCGGTTCGCGCCGGACGAGGATCGGTCCGAGCACACCGTCCCGGCGCTCCTCGTAGGTGTGGTCCCGCGCCACCCGGATCGCCGCGTCCCACACCATCATCGCGCCGAGTGCCTGGGCGAGGACGCTCCAGGAGTACGGGGAGCCGTTCTCCGACGAGATCACCCGGGCGATCTCCTCGTGCCGGGCGGCGATGCCGTCCTTGATGCGGGTGACGACCTCGATCCGCTCCTCCGGTGTGGCCTGCGGCCAGGGCCCTTCGTCGAAGGCACGGCGGGCCACGGCCACCGCCCGGTCGACGTCCTCCCTGGAGGCGTGCGGCACCCGGCCGATGACCTCCTCGGTGTGCGGCGAGATCACCTCGATGACGTCCTTGCCCGCGGGGTCGGTCAACTCCCCGCCGATGAACAGCTGTCCGTGTTCCACGAGCTCGGTCATGGGCCCGACGCCTCCCGCCGCACGTAACTCCAGACTTTCTGACGCTGTGTCAGAACTGATATCAGTTCTCGTTATAGTGGGCAATGGCCGTGGGGCGGAGGAGAGATGACGACGACGTTCGAGCACGGCGGGGGCGTACGGTCCGTTCGGGTGCCCATCCCGGACAATCCCCTGGGGCACACTCTGGTCTACGTGGTGGAGACCGACCGGGGTCCCGTGCTCATCGACGCCGGGTGGGACGATCCCGGCTCCTGGGACACCCTCACGGCGGGGCTCGTGGCGTGCGGCACAGCAGTGACCGAGGTGTACGGCGTCGTCGTCACGCATCACCACCCGGACCACCACGGACTGTCGGCGCGGGTGCGCGAGGCCTCCGGCGCCTGGGTGGCGCTGCACGCGGCCGACGCGGCGATCGTCCGCAGGACACGTGAGACACGCCCCGAGCGGTGGTTCTCGTACATGGCGGCCAAGCTGACGGCGGCCGGAGCCCCCGACGGCCACGTGGCTCCCCTGCGCGCCCCACTCACGCGGACCCTGCCCGGCCTGTCCCCGGCCCTCCCCGACCGGGACATCGTGCCCGGCGAACTCCTCGACCTGCCCGGCCGCCGGCTGCGCGCCATCTGGACCCCGGGACACACGCCCGGCCATGTGTGTCTCCACCTGGAGGAGGAGCACCCCGCCCAACTGCCCGGAGCGGGCCGCCTGTTCAGCGGGGATCACCTCCTCCCCGAGATCACCCCGCACATCGGCCTGTACGAGGACCCCGACGACACGACCGTCACCGACCCCCTCGGTGACTACCTCGACTCGCTGGAGCGGATCGGCCGGCTCACCCCCGCCGAGGTGCTCCCCGCCCACCAGCACGCCTTCACCGACGCGCCGGGCCGGGTGCGGGCGCTGCTGGCCCACCACGAGGAACGGCTCCGCGGTCTGCTGCGCCTCCTCGCCGAGCCGCTCACGCCCTGGGAGCTGGCCGAGCGGATGGAGTGGAACCGGCCGTGGGAGCAGATCCCGTACGGCTCCCGGAACATCGCCGTCTCCGAGGCCGAGGCGCATCTGCGGCGGCTGGTGAAGCAGGGGCGGGCGGAGCCGGTCGCGGGGAGCGAGCCGGTGGCGTACGTGGCGGTGTAGACCCTCGATCACTCGCAGCTCATTCGCTGCTTATTGGCTCGCGCTCCCGTCCGTACGCCTGTTAGACAGCCCCATGGATCCCTTGGAGCGACTTCTGGCCGAGCGCGCCTGCGAGCGGCTGATCATCGACTTCGTCCACCGGCTCGACCTCGGTGAACCGGCCGCCGTGGCCGGGCTGTTCACCGAGGACGGGGTCTGGGAGTGGCCGCCGCCGGGGGGCGACGGGAGGCGGGCGCAGGGACGGGAGGCGCTACGGGAGTACTTCGGCTCCCGCCCCGCCGACCGGCTCTCGCGCCGGTTCATGTCCAACGTCCTCGTCACCGTGACCGGCCCGGACACGGCCACCGCCGTCTCGTACTTCGCGACCTACCGCGTCGACGGGTACGGCGGTGGCGTCGTGCCGGCCGGGCCGCCCGTCCAGGTGGGTCAGTACGAGGACTCCTTCCGCCGGGCCGACGACGGCCGGTGGCTGCTGGCCCACCGGGTGCTGCGGCTGCCCTTCGGCGGGCCCACTCCCCAGGCGGGGAGGGTCAGTTGAGACCGGCGGCCCGGCGTTCCTCCTCGGTCAGCGGCGGGCCGGCGAGCGGGCCTTTGCGCGGGCCGACGGCGATGTTCCAGAGCATGTCGGGGGCGAACAGCCGGGTCGCCGGGGTCTTCAGGCTCATCACGTCCAGCAGGCCGCGCAGGGCGCGCGGGTTCTCCGAGCCCGCGGCCACGGCCTGGTCGACGTAACGGCTGAGCATCCGCTCCACGAAGTTCGGCGGCTTGGGCGTGGCGCCGGGGTAGGAGGCGTCCTGGCCGACGGCGAGGTTCCAGGCGTTGCCCACCGGGCGGGCGACCGCGCGCTGGATACGGCGGGCGGTGCCGGGGGCGGTGGGGCCGTGGCGGTCGAGGACCCGGCCGAGGACGATCGCGCTCTGCGCGGCGACGGTCAGGCCGTGGCCGTAGACCGGGTTGTAGCCGGCGACGGCGTCCCCGATGACCGTGAAGCCCTCCGGCCAGGACGGGGCGTTCTCGTAGTAGCGGCGGCGGTTGGCGGTGCTGCGGGTGGTCACCGGGTCGGTCAGTGGCTTCGCCTGCGCGAGGAGATGGCCGATGACCGGGTCCTTCAGACCGGTGAGCGCGAAGTGCTCGAACGCGTCCGGGTCGGCGGTCGGCTGCCCGCCCCGGGTGCCGGAGAGCGTGACCAGCCAGCGGTCGCCCTCGATCGGTATGACGACCCCGCCGCGCCCGGGTGCGTCGCGCGGGTCGGCCTGGACGTTGACCACCGGGTAGCGGCGGCCGAGGGTGCCGTCGGGGGCCGCGTAGAGGCGGCTGGCGTAGGCGACGCCCGCGTCGACCACGCGTTCCTCGACCGGGGCGTGGCCCAGGGCCCGCAGCCACGTGGCCGCCTGTGAGCCGCGCCCGCTCGCGTCGATCACGAGGTCGGCGTCCAGCGGGGTGTCCCTGCCGTCCACGCGCACGCCGGTCACCCGGTCGCGCCCGCCGGCCAGGCCCGCCGCCCGGGTGCCGTCGAGCAGGGTGATACCGGGCCGGGCGAGGACGTTCGCGCGGATCACCGCGTCCAGCAGGTCCCGGCTGCACACGATCATGTGGTGCCGGGAGTCGGTGAACCGCCGGAACCACTGCCCGGAGGGCGCCTTGCTGACCAGGTCACTCATCACCCCGATGAGTCCGGCGCCCTGACCGGTCAGCTCCTCGGTGAGGCCCGGCAGCAGCTCCTCCATGGCGGCCACCCCGCCCGACCACAGCAGATGGGCGTGGCGGGCCTGGGGCAGGCCCTTGCGGGGTTCGGGGCCCGCGGGCAGCCGGTCGGCCTCCACGACGGTCACCTCGTGGAAGCGGGTGGCGAGCACGGACGCGGCGAGCATGCCGGCCGTACTGCCGCCGATGACGACCGCTCTGCGGCGGGCGGTGCGTATGTCAGCGGCTGTGTCAGGCATGTGCGGTGAGACCTTCCATGGCGGCCGCCTGCCGGCGGAACCTGTCGATGACCGGCGCGTGGAACCGCAACGCGTGCGCGATGGACTCCAGCTCACTGTCGGAGAGTCCGGACGCGGGCGCGTGGTGCCCCGGCTGCCCTTCCCCGGTGGGGGGTCCGGCTTCCGCTGCCGGGAGGTGCAGCAGGTCGGCCGCGATCAGGATGTCCACCGCCCCGGCGATGCCCCGCGCCTCGGCGTCCGGGTGGCCCGCCGCCGCTGCCGCCGAACGGACCCGTTCGCGGCGCACGGCGCTGAGGTGGGGGGCCAGTTTGAGGAGGCCGTCGTTGATGGCGGCGCGGCGCAGTTCGAGGCGGAGGGCGGCGCCGCTGACCCGGCCGGTCGCGGGGGCCGCCGGGGCGGTGACCGTCAGCATGGTCTGCCACAGCGGCCGCAGCCGGCGGTGGGTACGCACGAGGCGCCGGCGCTCCTCGGCCACCGGACCGGCCTGCCCGGCGATGAACCCCGTGGCGACCAGGAGCGCCTCGGCCATGGCGAACGGCGGGGCGACGTACGTCGACAGCCAGTCCCAGTCACGCCCGCTCCACCGGGCACCGATCGCGGCGATCTTGGCGACGTCGAAGACGAACCCGAGGGCGTAGGCGACCTGGAGGAAGATCACGGCCCGGCGCAGCCAGGTGTCCTCGACCTCCTTGTACCAGGCCCACAGCATGCCGGCCGCGACCAGCGCGGACACCATGTGCGCGACCAGGTACAGCATCCCGAACTCGCGCATCCAGGGCGTGTTGGCGTAGTAGGTGTCGAGGTCGCGCAGCCGCTCCACGTGATGGTCGCCGAGCAGGAACGTCGTCCACAGGCCCGCGATGATGGCCGTGTACGCCATCCACACCAGCCGGGTGCGCCGGCGGCGGACCGGGGACGGGGGTTCGCGCCAGGTGATGATGAGCCACAGGCAGGCGCCGCAGTACGCGGTGAGAAGCGAATACACCCACACGCCGGCGAAGTTGGGGATGCCGGTGAACTGGTTGAGGCGGTGCAGGTTGGCCGGCGGGAGCGAGGCGAAGACGATCGCGCCGATGCCGAGCAGCAGCGCGGTGGCCCTCAGGATGGGGTCCTGCCAGGCGCGGCGCAGCAGCGGAAGCTTGATCACGAACGCCACGGCGAGCAGGGCACCCGGGACCGCGTACGCGGCGAAGGTGCCGGAGATGTCCCAGCGCATCAGGGTCCGCCGATGTTTCCCAGGGAGGACGACAGGCGGCCGGTGAGGGTGTCCTGGGTGGTCCGGCCGGCGGCCGCGCCGGGCCCGACGACCTTGGAGAACTTCGCGGCGAGCCGCAGCCCGCACTCCTCGGCCTCCCACTCGGCCGCGGCGGCGGCAGCGGTGGCGGCCGGGGACCGGGTGGCCATGGCGACCACCTGGCCCCAGGGGATCTCCTCGCCCCCGGAGCAACTGCCCCCGGAGCGACCGCTCCCGTAACAGGTGCCCCCGGAGCAGTCGTTCATGGAGCAGTCGTTCATGGTGGCGTACCGGGACAGCAGCCGGCGCGCGGCGGCCGGCGGCCCGGCCGGGTGGTGCACGTCGAGGGTGCCGTAGTGGATGTGGCCGATCTCGTGCCCGGCGATGACGAACTTGTGCGGGTCGGGGGCGCGGTTCTCGACCACGACGATGTACTGCTCGTCCATCGCCAGCGTCACCCCGGAGACGTCCAGGCCGGGCGGGAAGGTGACGAACTTCAGCCGGACGGGGCGGTCCAGCTGGGGGCTGAGCGTGGCGCACAGTGCGTGCAGGAAGGCCTCGGCCCCGGTCGGCCCGGTGAGGGTGCGGGCGGTGTCGCGCACCAGCCGGTCGAGAAAGCGCTTGGGCGACCTGGAGGACTTCACCGGGCAGCGTCCCCCGCCCGCTCCGAGGAGATGATCATCTCGGCCAGGTCGGCGAGGGTGGCGAGCTGGCGGGGGTTCATCTGCGGGGCTCGCGCGGCGAGCCGCACCAGCCCGCTCTCGCGCAGCCGCAGCAGCGGGTCCGCCTCGGCCTCCAGTGCCTGGAGCACCGGCTGCAACGCCTCGTGCAGGGCCTCCGGTTCGTCGGCCGTGAAGAAGCCGGCCGGCAGCCCGAAGAACCGGCGCAGCCGGTCGGTGTGCTCCAGGCCCGGCATCCCGCTCTTGCGCCACTCGCTCAGCCACTGCCTGCTGGTGCCGGCGATCCTGGCCAGCTCGTCCAGCGAGTACCGCTTGCCGTCGGGCCGGCGCCGGGTCTCGCGGATGAAGTCCAGCCGCTGGCGCACCCGTTGGGAGAGGCACACCTCGGGTGCTCGCCCGCCGCCGAGCAGTTCCACGACGACACCGACGGGGATGCCGGTGCGATGGGAGAGGTCGGCCACGTCGAGGGCCTCCGGCAGCCGGCCCGACCGGCCGGTCAACTCCCCCAGTCTGGCCAGGATTTCGGCCAGTGAGGTGTAGGCGTCACTCACCGAGGTCCCCCCTGCGCGTGTGTCGTCTGTCCGGTGATCGGGCGACTGGACGACTGGACGAGACGCGAGGCTACCGGGTCGCCCGTGTGCCGACCAGAGCTGACAACCCTCCCTGCCCAAGAAGGCAGGAATAGTTGACAGTTGTGGGAGCGGTGGGTGAGGATCACGGCACAGAGAGCAAGATTTCCGACCCACCCCGGGTGCCGCCTATGGGGGAGCGGCACCCGGGGTGTCTCTCTGTCCCACCCGCCTGACCAGCGAAGGTGATTGGCCGATGCCGCAGCCTGTCCTTCTGCTCGGGGCCGGCCCCGCCGCGTACGGGGTCCCACTGGAGCGGATCGCCGGGATACGCCCGGTGATCCTGGTCGACACCGCCGTACCCGACTGGGCGCGTCCCTACCTGTCCGGTCACCTCACGGCCGACCCGGCGCGGGAGGCGCAGTCGGCGGAGACGATCGTGCGGTACGCCGACCGGCAGCCCGTCGCGGGCGTGCTGACCTGGACCAGGAAGCATCTGCGCACCGCCGCGCGGATCACCGGGTATCTCGGTCTGCCGGGACTGTCGTACGAGACGGCGGCGGCCTGCGCGGACCCCGTGGCGGCACGCGACCGGCTCGCCCGGCACGGGGTGATACCGGACGAGTCCGGCGACCCCGACGGCCCGCTGGTCTCCGCCGAGACCGTCGTCCTGGACGACGAGGTCCGCATCGCCGCCCTCACCCGTACGACGCCCGGGGCGCCCGGCGGTCTGCCGGTACGGCACTCCGTCCACGCCCACGACGGGTTGCTGCACAACCGCTTCCTGCGCCAGACCGTCGAACGGGCGGTACGGGCCCTGGGCCTCACCCACACCGTCGCGCACGTGGGGCTGCGGCTCACCGGGCGGGGGCCCCGGGTGACCGCGATCGCGCCGTATCTGCCGGGCGACCTGATTCCCTGGCTGGTGGAGCGGGCGACCGGGGTGGATCTGGCGGAGGTTGCGCTGGCGATGGCGTGCGGGACGGTGGTCGACGCGGTGCCCTGGCGGGAGCGGGCCGCCGCGATCCGCTTCGCGGAATCGGCCGACGGGCGGTCGTACTGGGTGGCGGAGGGCGACGACGCGGCGGCTTGCGACCGGGCGCTCGGGGCCGCCTGAGGTGTGCCCACAGCCGCCCCCCGGCTCGCGGAGGGCTGCGGGTAAGGTGGCGGGGTCGTCATCACACCCGTACAGGGGGAAGCCGGTGCAATTCCGGCGCTGACCCCGCAACCGTGAGCTGCCACCAAGGCGGTGAGCCGGACTGCCCCGGACGGGACGTTGACCGGCTCACGTGCGTCGGCGGCCCGCCGCGCACGGCACCGTCGAGGTCTACGGAGCCGAGCCGCCCGGGGGTCCCCGCGCGCTGCCCGGCTCCCCGCAGGAGAGGCAGTCGCCGACCATGAACGTCCGCCGCAGCGCCGCGGCTCTCGCCGCCGTAGGCGTGCTGGCCGCCGCCGCGCCCGCCACGGCCGCCGGGCCGTCCCCGTCGCCCAAGGTCGCGCTCCCGTCCGGGCTGTACGGCACCTCCGACCCGACCTACGACGGTGTGTGGCGCCAGTCGCTGACGCTGATCGCCCAGCGCACGGTCGGCTACGAGCCCGCCGCCAAGGCCGTGGACTGGCTCGCCGGCCAGCAGTGCGCGAACGGCGCCTTCGCCGCGTTCCGTGCCGCCCCGGACCGGGCCTGCGACAGCAAGGTCATGGTGGACACCAACAGCACGGCCGCCGCCGTACAGGCGCTGAAGGCGGTCGGCGGGCACGGGGCCGCGCTCGGCAAGGCCGTGGACTGGCTGAAGTCCGTGCAGAACAAGGACGGCGGCTGGGGCTACTCCCCGGGCGGGGCCAGCGACACCAATTCCACCTCCGTCGTCATCGGCGCGCTGGCCGCCGTCGGCACGGACCCGGCGGACGTCCACCAGGCGGGCAAGTCCCCCTACGACCTGCTGGCCGCCATGTCCGTCCCCTGCGGCCAGGTCGGCGGCGGTGGCCTCGCCTACCAGCCGGACAAGAAGGGCACGCTGTACGCCAACGCGGACGCGGAGGCGGCGGGCATTCTCGGTGCGCTCGGCAAGGGGTTCGTCACGACGGCCGGCAAGACGCCCGGCACCAGCGCGTGCGTCACCGCCAAGCACCTCACCCCGGCCCAGGTCGCGGACAACGCGGGCGCACGCCTCGCGTCGGTCGTCGCGCGGAGGGGCCACCTGACGTCCACGCTGCCCGGCACCATGGACCAGCCGGACTACGGCAACACGGCGGACGCGGTCGTCGCGCTCGCCGCCGACGGGCGCGTCGGGCAGGCGCTGCAGACGTACACCTGGCTGGAGCACAACGCCACTCGCTGGGCCGAGCAGAGCGGCCCGGCCGCCTACGCCCAGCTGATCCTCGCCGCGCACGCGGTCGGCGCGCAGCCGGGCGACTTCGGCGGCACCAGCCTCGTCCAGTCCCTCAACCAGCTGGGCCCGGCCCCGAGCATGCCCTCCGCCGGGCACGAGACCAAGAAGTCCGGGAAGTCCGACGGCGGTTCGGCGTTCGGCGTGTGGTGGTTCGTCGGTGTCTGCCTCGTCGCGGGCATCGGCATCGGCTTCCTGCTGAGCGGCCGGAAGAAGTCGCAGCTGTGACGGCCGTCCGCCGGGCCGCGGGTCTGCTGTCGGCCGCGCTCGCCGTGCTGGTGGGCACGGTGGCCCCGGCGCACGCCGCGGGCTACCGCTACTGGTCCTTCTGGGAGCGCACCGACGGCCACTGGACGTACGCGACGCAGGGGCCGTCGATCGTGCGCCCCGACGACGGTACGGTCCAGGGCTTCCGTTTCGCGGTCAGCGCGGACTCGGCCGACGCGAGCCGGCCCCGCGGCACGGCGGACTTCGCCACGATCTGCGCGTCCACGCCGGCCAAGGCGGGGACGAAACGGGTGGCGCTCGTCCTCGACTTCGGCACCCCGGCGGACGCCCCCTCCGGCGAGACCCCGCCGGCGGGCCGAACGGCCTGCGCCCGCGTCCCCGCCGACGCGACGACGGCCGACGCCCTGGCCGCCGTCGCCCCGCCCCTGCGCTACGACACCAACGCCCTGCTGTGCGCCATCGCGGGGTATCCGGAGAAGGGGTGCGGAGAACAGGTCGCCTCCGGCCAGAAGCCGAGCACCGGCAAGGAAAGGAACGGCGGCTCGGACAGCGGTCCTTCGCTGGGGCTGCCGATCGGCGCGGGGGTGGTGGCTTTGCTGGCGGGTGCGGCGGTGTGGCAGGCACGGCGGCGCCGAAATGCCTAGCAGCCGCAGCTGCGGGCAGTCGTGCCGCTGGGGCGGCACGGGTGGGCGCAGCGGCACCCCGCAAGCGCGGGCAAGCGACCCGACCCGCCGTCCAGCGGCAACACCGCGCACCCCGCGAACGCCGGCCGGCGAACCCACCCCCACCAGGCGCCCGACCACCCTGCACCCCGGCGCCTGGTGGCTCTGGGCCCTCTCCCTCGGTACCGCCGCCACCCGCACCACCAACCCCCTCCTCCTCAGCCTCCTCATCTCCGCGTCGGCGTACGTCGTGGCGACGCACCGCTCCCCCACCCCCGCCGCCCGCTCCTACCCGGCCTTCGTCAAACTCGCCCTCGGCGTCCTCCTCATCCGCCTCCTCTTCGCGGTGGCGCTGGGCTCCCCCATCCCCGGCACCCACACCCTCCTCACTCTCCCCGAAGTCCCGCTCCCCCACTGGGCGCAGGGCATCCGGCTGGGCGGGAAGGTCACGGCCGAAGCCCTGCTCTTCGCCGCGTACGACGGCCTGAAGCTCGCCACTCTGCTGATCTGCGTCGGCGCGGCGAACGCCCTGGCCAGTCCCCACCGGCTGCTCAAGGCCCTCCCCGGTGCGCTGTACGAGACCGGTGTGGCCGTCGTCGTTGCCCTCACCTTCGCGCCGCATCTCGTCGCCGACGTCCAGCGGCTGCGCGCCGCCCGCCGGCTGCGCGGGCGCCCGGACCGGGGGCTGCGCGGTCTGCTCCAGGTCGGGCTGCCGGTCCTGGAGGGCGCGCTGGAACGCTCGGTCGCGCTCGCCGCCGCGATGGAGGCCCGGGGTTACGGCCGCAGCGCCGAAGTCCCCGCCCGGGTCCGCCGTACGACGGCCGCGCTCACCCTCGGCGGCCTGCTGGGCGTGTGCGCCGGAACGTACGGGCTGCTCACCGCGGAGGGCGGCACGTACGGGCTGCCGGTGCTGCTCGCCGGGGTCGCCGCCGCGCTCGCGGGCCTGAGGCTGGGCGGCCGGCGCTCCCTGCGCACCCGGTACCGTCCCGACCCGTGGGACGCTCGGGCCTGGCTGGTGGCCGGGTCCGGTGCCGCCGTCGCCGCGCTGCTCACGCTCGCCTCGGCCCGCGATCCGCAGGCCCTGCACCCGGGAGTCGTTCCCCTGGTCGCACCAACCCTGCCCCTCTGGCCGGCGGCGGCGATCCTCCTCTCCCTCCTGCCCGCCTTCGCCGTACCCAAGGACCCCAAGGAGCCGTCGTGATCCGCTTCGAGGATGTCAGCGTGACGTACGAGGGCGCGGCCGAACCCAGCGTCCGGGGTGTCGGCTTCGAGGTGCCGGAGGGTGAACTCGCGCTGCTCGTCGGCCCGTCCGGGGTCGGCAAGTCGACGGTGCTGGGCGCGGTGAGCGGACTGGTGCCGCACTTCACCGGCGGCACTCTCCGCGGCCGCGTCACGGTCGCCGGCCGTGACACCCGTACCCACAAGCCGCGCGAACTCGCCGACGTGGTCGGCACGGTGGGCCAGGACCCGCTCGCCCATTTCGTCACGGACACGGTCGAGGACGAACTCGCGTACGGCATGGAGTCGTTGGGCCTGGCCCCGGCGGTGATGCGGCGCCGGGTCGAGGAGACCCTGGACCTGCTGGGCCTGGCGGGCCTGCGCGACCGTCCCATCGCCACTCTCTCCGGCGGCCAGCGCCAGCGCGTCGCGATCGGCTCGGTCCTCACCCCGCACCCCCAGGTCCTGGTCCTGGACGAGCCGACCTCAGCTCTGGACCCGGCCGCGGCCGAGGAGGTCCTGGCGGTCCTCCAGCGCCTGGTCCACGACCTCGGCACGACGATCCTGATGGCCGAGCACCGCCTTGAGCGTGTCCTTCACTACGCCGACCGGGTCGTACTCCTCCCGGCCCCGGGCGAACCGCCGGTCGTCGGCACCCCGCCGGAGGTGATGGCCGTCTCCCCCGTCTTCCCCCCGGTGGTGGACCTGGGCCGCCTGGCCGGCTGGTCCCCGCTTCCCCTGACGGTGAGAGACGCCCGCCGTAGGGCCGGTGACCTGAAGGAACGCTTGGCCGCGTCCGCAGCGGGCGGCACTCCTTCGAACGCGGCTGCGGGCCCATCGGGGCTGGTCGCTCCCCCAAATTCTCGGCTTCGCTCGAACCCGGGGGGACCCCCATCGCGGCGGAGCCGCATATCAGATCAGAGCCCCGCGCCCCTTCGGGGCGCTACCGCCCCAGCCACGGACAGCCCTGCCGCCGGAGCTGCGGACAGTCGCGCCGGCGAGGGTGCGCCCACCCGGCAGCGGCAGCCCGGCCCGCGCGGCCTGCGGGCAGTCGTGCCGCTGGGGCGGCGCCCCTTCCGGTTCCGTCCCCGCCCGGCCCCCACCCCCGAATCCTCGCAGTCGCCCATCGTCGCCGAAGTCCGCTCCCTCTCCATCCGCCGCGACCACATCACCGCCCTGCGCCACATAGACCTCACCCTCACTCCCGGCGAAACCCTCGCCCTCATGGGCCGCAACGGCGCCGGAAAGTCCACCCTGCTCGGCTCCCTCGTCGGCCTGCTGCCTCCCACCACCGGCAGCGTCACCGTCGGCGGAGTCACACCCCACCGCACCGCGCCCCCCGATCTCGTACGCCGGGTGGGCCTGGTCCCCCAGGAACCGCGGGACCTGCTCTACGCCGACACGGTCGCCGAGGAGTGCGCGGCGGCCGACCGGGACGCCCGCGCCGAGCCCGGTACCTGCCGGACCCTCGTCTCCACGCTCCTGCCGGGCATCACCGACGACACCCACCCGCGCGATCTCTCCGAGGGGCAGTGCCTGGCGCTCGCCCTGGCCGTGGTCCTCACCGCGCGCCCGCCTCTCCTCCTGCTCGACGAACCGACCCGCGGTCTGGACTACGCGGCCAAGGCCCGCCTGGTGACCGTGCTGCGCGGGCTCGCCGCCGAGGGGCACGCGATCGTGCTGGCCACGCATGACGTGGAGCTGGCGGCCGAGATCGCGCACCGGGTGGTGCTGCTCGCCGAGGGGGAGGTCATCGCCGACGGGCCGACGGCACAGATCGTCGTCTCCTCGCCGTCCTTCGCCCCGCAGGTGACGAAGATCCTCGCCCCCCAGCAGTGGCTCACCGTGGCCGAAGTGCGCGAGGCCCTCGCATGAGGGAACCCCGGCCGAAAGCCCGTCTGCACGCCATCGCCCTCGGCCCCCGTTCCCTCGCCGCCCTCGCCCTGGTCAGCGCGGTCGGCGTCGTCGCCTTCGGCTGGCCCTTCCTCGCTCCGCCCACCTCGCGGCTGAGCGCCCACGCCCAGGACGCGCCCTGGCTCTTCGCGGGCCTGCTCGTCCTGCTGGTCGCGGTCGTGGCGGCGACGATCTCGGAGTCGGACCTGGGGCCGAAGGCCGTGGCCATGCTGGGCGTGCTGGCCGCGACCGGGGCGGCGCTGCGGCCGATCGGCGCGGGGACGGCCGGGATCGAGCCGATGTTCTTCCTGATGGTGCTCAGCGGGCGGGTCCTCGGGCCGGGCTTCGGCTTCACGCTCGGCTCCGTCACGATGTTCGCGTCCGCCCTGCTCACCGGCGGGGTCGGGCCGTGGCTGCCGTTCCAGATGCTGTCGATGGGCTGGTTCACGATGGGGGCCGGGCTGCTGCCGGGGCCGGTGCGGCTGCGGGGCAGGGGCGAGCTGCTGCTGCTCGCCGGCTACGGCTTTCTCGCCTCCCTCGCCTACGGCACCGTCATGAACCTCGCCGGCTGGCCCTTCCTCTCCGCCGCCGCCTCGGACATCTCCTTCGACGCCCACGCCTCCGTCCCCGCCAACCTGGCCCGTTTCCTCGCGTACTGCCTGGCCACCTCACTCGGCTGGGACCTGGGCCGGGCCGGCTGCACGGTGGTGCTGACCCTCTTCCTCGGCCCGGCGGTGCTGCGCGCGCTGCGCCGGGCCACCCGGCGGGCCGCCTTCGAGACCGCGGTCACATTCGACGCCCGGGAACCCTCA
This sequence comes from Streptomyces sp. CoH27, assembly GCF_020181035.1. Lineage (GTDB taxonomy): Bacteria > Actinomycetota > Actinomycetes > Streptomycetales > Streptomycetaceae > Streptomyces > Streptomyces camelliae. The sequence goes on along the minus strand of NZ_JAIQYY010000007.1, from coordinate 215,540 downwards.
CCGAGCGGATACGACACCTCACCGAGCGGCACCGGGGCGGTGAAGCACCCCACATGACGCAGGTCACCTACGAGCCGGGGTCGTAGGGTCATATGTCCGATACATCCATCAGTGCACCCCTTCCGACCTGCGCATTGAGAGCCAGGTCACAGAGCCGACGTTTCCTGCCTATGCGGCCACAACTAGTAAAAGGGGTCATTGCGGACGGCTTTCGGGCCTGCTTATCTGGACGACGTCGCCAGGCGCCACGAGCCCACCCGGGCCAGGGCGCCGACGTATGCGGCCATCGCACGAGCGGTGTCCACGGCATACGGGCGAGCCCGTGTCCCCAACGCAAGAGGTTCTCTGTGTCCGTCTCTTTCATCCGTCGCATCGCTTCCCCGAAGAAGGCCCTCACCACCGCCGCCGTGGCCGCCGCCACCGCCGGTCTGGCCCTGACCGCGGCGCCCGCCCAGGCCGCCACGCAGGCCTCCGCCTCCTCCGCTCAGGCGATCGCGCACAAGATGATCCCGGACGCCGCGCAGTTCAACGCGTTCAGCAAGATCGTCTCGCATGAGAGTGGCTGGAACCCGTCCGCCACCAACAGCTCCTCCGGCGCCTACGGCCTGGTCCAGGCCCTGCCCGCCTCGAAGATGTCGTCCGCCGGCTCCGACTGGAAGACCAACCCGGCCACCCAGATCAAGTGGGGCCTGGACTACATGAAGTCCCGCTACGGCAGCCCGGTCAAGGCCTGGAACTTCTGGCAGGCGAACGGCTGGTACTGAGCCGCACCCTCCGCGCCACGGCGCCCCCCTCACGCTTCCGCACCCTCGCCCTTCGCTCGGCGAGGGTGCGCGCGTATGTACGGGACGCCGATCCCGCACCCGTGGTGAAGTGGTCCCCATGACCACGGCATCGCAAGCGGGGACACCGGCACCGGATCCGGAGATGCGCGGGCTGCGGCTGGTGATCGTGCTGCTGGCCCTGACGGTGGTGAGCGGGCTGATCGACGCCGTCAGCTATCTGGGCCTGGGCCGGGTGTTCACCGCGAACATGACCGGCAATGTCGTCGTCCTGGGCTTCGCGGCGGCCGGTGCGCCCGGCTTCTCCGTCCCGCACACCGCCACCTCGCTGGGCTGCTTCCTGCTGGGCGCGGTGACCGGCGGCCGGCTGGCGGCCCGCTACAGCGGAGGCTCGCGCCGCGCCTGGGCCCGTCTCACTCTCGCGGCGGAGGCGGTCCTGGTGGCCGTGTCGGCCGTGATCGCCTTCGCGTGGCCGCACGCCACCGGCACGGTCTACGCCCTGATCGCCCTGACCGGCTATGCGATGGGCCTGCGCAACGCCACGGTCCGCAAGCTGCGCATCCCCGATCTGACGACCACCGTCCTGACCATGACCCTGACCGGCCTGGCCTCGGAGTCCCGCTTCGGCGACGCCACCAGCCGCCGCGAGCCGCGCCGTACGGCCGCGGTGCTCGCCATGCTCGCCGGCGCCTGTCTGGGCGCGTGGCTGGTCCTCCACCACGGCCTCGGCATCCCACTGGCGCTCGCGGCGGCAGTCTCGGCCGTGCTGGCGCTGATGGCGTCAGGGAAGGAGTGACCGGCCCGCCTCAGGAGGTAGTGACCGGTCCGCTCAGGAGGTAGTGACCGGTCCGCTCAGGAGGTGGTGACCGGTCCGCTCAGGAGGTGGTGACCCGGAGTTCCTTCACGCCGTTGATCCACGCCGAGCGCAGTCGCCGGGGCTCGGCGGCCAGCCGCAGGCCGGGCATGGCGTCGGCGACGGCGTTGAAGATCAGGTCGATCTCCAGGACGGCGAGGGACTTGCCGAGGCAGAAGTGGGGGCCGCCTCCGCCGAAGCCGAGATGCGGGTTGGGGTCGCGGGTGATGTCGAAGGCGTCGGGATCGGTGAAGACCTCCGGGTCGTGGTTGGCGGAGGCGTAGAAGAGCCCGACCCGGTCGCCCTTCGCTATCCGCACCCCGCTCACCTCGGTGTCCTGGGTGGCCGTCCGCTGGAAGGCGTTGACCGGGGTCGCCCAGCGCACTATCTCCTCGGCCGTCGTCGCCGGCCGCTCCCGCCGGAACAGGTCCCACTGCTCGGGGTGCGTCAGGAACGCGTGCATGCCATGAGTGATCGCGTTCCGGGTCGTCTCATTGCCCGCGACCGCCAGCATCAGCACGAAGAAGCCGAACTCGTCGGAGTTCAGGTTGCCTTCGTCCTCCGCCGCGACGAGCGTCGTCACGATGTCGCGGGCGGGACACTGCTTGCGCTCGGCGGCCATGTTCATGGCGTAGGCGATGATCTCGGCGGCCGACTCGGCGCCGACCTCCTCCGTGATGGCGTACTCGGGATCGTCGTAGGCGATCATCTTGTTGGACCAGTCGAAGATCTTGGACCGGTCCTCCTGGGGTACGCCGATCAGCTCGGCGATGGCCTGGAGGGGCAGTTCGCAGGCGACCTCGGTGACGAAGTCGAAGGGCCCGGAGCGGTCGCGCGCGGCCGCGACAATGGCCGCGGCACGCGCCCGGAGCCGGTCCTCCAGGGCGCGGATGGAACGTGGCGTGAAGCCCCGCTGCACGATCTGCCGGACGCGCGTATGTTCCGGGGGATCCATGTTGAGCAGGATGAGGCGCTGGGCGTCGATCGCGTCGCGCTGGATGTGCTCGTTGAATCGGATGATCGCGGTGTTGAGGGTGGAGGAGAAGAGTTCGGGGTGCGTGGAGACGTACTTGACGTCCGCGTGCCGGGTCACGGCCCAGTAGCCGGTGTCGGCGAAGCCCGCGATGCCCTGCGGCTGCGGGATCCAGCGGACCGGCTCGGCGCGGCGCAGCTCGGCGAACTCCGGCAGGGGCACGCGGTGGTGGAGCAGGTCGGGGTCGGTGAGGTCGAACCCGTCGGGCAGCGCTGGACAGGGCATCGGTGACTCCCAGCCATCCGGCAGTTATCTGACGGTCCATCAACAAGCGTCCGTGAACGTAGTAACGGGTTCTACAAGTCGCAAGGGGTACGACATCCTCAATCGGTGCGGAAGTCGTGCAGATCGAGCCCTTGGCGCCTGCAAGACCCTTGCGGTGATGGACGTCACGTCAGCAGACTGCTGGGCAGAACTAGTACGCGTTCTAGTTCTGGCACGTTCCGGAGGAGAGCCCGTCGGAGAGCCCTCGGAGAGGACCCGCACCCATGGCCGCCGAACCCGTCATCGTCGAAGCCGTCCGCACCCCGATCGGCAAGCGCGGCGGCGCGCTCGCCAACCTGCACCCCGCCTATCTCCTGGGCGAGACCTACCGTGAACTCCTCGGCCGCACCGGCATCCCCGCCGACGCGGTCGAGCAGATCGTCGGCGGCACGGTCACCCACGCCGGCGAACAGTCCATGAACCCCGCGCGCACCGCCTGGCTGACCATGGGCCTGCCCTACGAGACGGCCGCGACGACCGTCGACTGCCAGTGCGGCTCCTCCCAGCAGGCCTCGCACATGGTGGCCAACATGGTCGCGGGCGGAGTCATCGACGTCGGCATCAGCTGCGGCGTCGAGGCCATGTCCCGGGTCCCGCTGGGGTCGGGTTCGAAGCACGGCCCCGGCAAGCCGTTCCCGGACGAGTGGAACGTCGACCTGCCGAACCAGTTCGAGGCGGCGGAGCGGATCGCCCGGCACCGGGGGCTGACGCGGGAGGACGTGGACGCGCTGGGGTTGAGGTCCCAGGAGCGGGCGGCGCTGGCCTGGGCCGAGGAACGCTTCAAGCGGGAGACGTTCGCCGTACAGGTGCCGACGACCGAGGAGGAGCAGTACGCCGGTCAGGGCATGTGGCGGCTGGTCGACAAGGACGAGGGGCTGCGGGACACGTCGATGGAGGCACTGGCAGGGTTGAAGCCGGTCATGCCGACGGCGGTCCATACGGCGGGCAACTCGTCGCAGATCTCGGACGGGGCTGCGGCCATCATGTGGGCGTCCAAGCGAATGGCTCGGGCGCTGAAGCTGAAGCCGAGGGCAAGGATCGTCGCCCAGGCCCTGGTGGGCGCCGACCCGCACTTCCATCTGGACGGCCCGATCGACGCGACGCGGGCGGTGCTGGGCAAGGCGGGGATGACATTGAAGGACATCGACCTCGTGGAGATCAACGAGGCTTTCGCGTCGGTGGTGTTGAGCTGGGCTCAGGTCTTCGAACAGGACCTGGACAAGGTCAACGTGAACGGCGGTGGGATTGCCCTGGGTCACCCGGTCGGGGCGACGGGGGCCAGGTTGATCACCACCGCCCTGCACGAACTGGAGTGCGCGGACAAGGAGTTCGCGCTCATCACGATGTGTGCGGGCGGTGGGCTGGCTACGGGGACGATCATTCAGCGGTTGTAGAGGCCCAGTTCACGAAGGTGGTGAAGGTGGCGGGATCGAGGGTGAGGATCGGTCCCGCCGGGGTCTTGGAGTCGCGGACGGCGAGGGTGGCGCAGGGGGTGTCGGCGATCTCTACGCACTGGCCGCCCTGGTCGCTGCTGTACGACGACTTGCGCCAGGCGAGCGGGCCGAGCGGCGCACACTCGACGCAATCGCCGCCCTGGTCGCTGCTGTAGCTGGACTTACGCCACTTGCTCCCCATAGCGGTCCTCCATCACCTCTCGGATCAGCCCCGCCGAGTCCTTGATCGAGAGCGCGGCGGCTCGTAGATGATCGTAACGGAGCGAGCAGTCCTTGACGGTGTCCGGGTTGGCGGTCGTATGCCCGCTGCCGTACCCCTCGGTGTAGACAATGGTCGGGTCGTCGGCGAAGCGGTAGACGTTGAACGAGCCTGTCAGTCCCGCGTGGGCCCCGGCCGAAAACGGCAGCACCTGGATGTTGATCCGGGGGTTGTTCTCGAAGGTCAACAGGTGGGCCAGTTGACCGCGCATGATCTCCGACCCGCCGATCTCCTGATTCAGTGCGGCCTCACTGAGGACCATCCAGAAGACCGGCGGCTGCTCTTTCTCAAAGATGCGCTGGCGGGCCAGTCGTACGACGGAGCGGTCGTCGAGGTCGGTGCCGTCCAACGCGCCGAGCACCGCACGCACGTACTCCGGAGTCTGCAACAACCCGTGGATCATGCCCATCTGGAACGTACAGATCTCCGCCGCTCGCACCTCCAACTCCGCCACCTGCTGAAACCACGCCGGAAGCTGACTCCGCATCACCAGCGGATGCAACCGCGTCAGTAACCCGCCCGTACACAGCGCCGCATCCGACCGCTGGCTGAAGTCCAGCGTCGGCAGCTTCCGGGCCGTCTCCACCTGGCCGACCATCGACCCCGTGTAGTTGATGATGTCCCCGAGCTGCCGCTGCGTGAGTCCCGCCGCCTCCCGGTACCGGCGCAACTCGAAGCCGTAGTAGTCGAGCGGTGAGGCGCTGGGGTCGAGGGTGTTGATGTTGACCATGCCAAGTCCCCTCTCGGACTCGTTGTGTTCAGCCCGTAGCCCAGCGTAGTGATTCCAGGTCAGCATCGCCCTATGAACCCCAACATTCCCCGGACTCCCCAGTACCGCATGCAGCTCACCGTCGGCGAGCACTCGGTCCGCCACATCCGCCGTATCGTCCGCTCGCTGCTCCACGAATGGCGGCTGACCGAGCTGACGTTCGCCGTGGAACTGGGGGTGAGCGAGCTGGTCACCAACGTCGTACGGCACGTACCGGATCGCCGCTGCACGGTACTGCTCGCCCGGCAGACGGCGGGCGTACGGGCCGAGGTGACCGATGCCTTCGGTCACCTCCCCGTAGCCGGTGGGGACGTGGACTACGAGTCGGAGAGCGGACGCGGCCTCGTCCTGCTGGACGCCGTGGTCGACAAGTGGGGCGTGTCACCGGCCGGGACCGGGAAGTCGGTCTGGTTCGAGTGCGGGACCGACGGTGTTTCCCCGTCCTGACGCGAACGCGGCCCCGACAGCAGGTAGGTGAGCCCGAAGCCCGCGGCGACCACCGCCGCCCCGCCGACCGCGTCGAGGACCCAGTGGTTGGCCGTCGCGACGATCGCGGACACGGTGAACAGCGGATGCAGCAAGCCCAGGGCCTTCATCCACCACCTGGGCGCGAGGGCCACGATCACGATGCCGCACCACAGGGACCAGCCGAAGTGCAGGGAGGGCATCGCCGCGTACTGGTTGGTCACCGCGGTCATCGCGCCGTAGTCGGGCTTCGCGAGGTTCTGCGTTCCGTGCACCGTGTCGATGAACCCGAGTCCGGGCATGAGCCGGGGCGGAGCCAGCGGGTAGAGCCAGAAGCCGGCGAGGCCGAGGAGCGTGGCGAGGCCGAGCGAGGTGCGTGCCCAGCGGAAGTCGGTCGGCCGTCGTACGTAGAGCACCGCGAGGACGGCCAGCGGGATCACGAAGTGAAACGACTCGTAGTAGAAGCCGAGGAACCCGCGCAGCCACGGCATTCCGGCCACCGTGTGGTTGACCCAGTGCTCGATGCCGATGCCCAGGGCCTGTTCGAGCCCGTGGACCTGGCGCCCGTGGTCCTCCGCGACGGCACGGCCCCCCGCGGCTGCGGCTCGCACGGTGGAGTAGGCGGCGTAGCAGACCCGGATCAGCAGGAGTTCGAGGATCAGGTTCGGCCTGCTCAGGGCCCGGCGCCAGAACGGCAGCAGCGGCACCCGCGAAAGGCGGGCCGGGACGGGCGCGGCATAGTCCGTCGGCGTCGGCGCGTGGTACAGGGGCGCGGTCCTCGATAGGAAGGGCACCGCGCAGGCCGCCGCGAGGGCCGCGAGCAGGACCAGGTTGTCCCGCAGCGGATACATCACCGGCATGTTCGGCAGCATCATCTTCGCCGGGAGGGTGGTGACGAGGACGACGGCGACCGGCCAGACGTACCGGTCGGAGGCCCGCCTGCCGACCCGGCCGACGACCGCGAGCAGCACCCACAGCAGCTGGTGCTGCCAGGCGGTGGGCGAGGCGGCGATGGCGGCGCAGCCGGTGATGGCGACGGCGAGAAGCAGCTGGCCGTCGGCCGCGTAGTGGACCGCGCGGCGCATGGCGAGGGCCGCGACGGCGGAGCTGAGCAGCAGGAAGAGGGCGATCTCCGGCCAACCGGAGACGCCCAGCCGGAGCAGGGCACCGTGCAGCGACTGGTTGCCGAGGGCGTCGGCCTTGCCGCCGAGGCCCACCCCGGCCATGTGGTGCACCCAGTACGCGTACGAGTCGTGCGGCAGCGCGGCCCAGGCGAGCGCGGTGAGCGCGGTGAAGGTGCCGGCCGTGCTGAGCGCGGCCCGGCGGCGGCCGGTGAACCACACCAGCGGGGCGAACAGCAGCATGGTCGGCTGGAGCGCGGCGGCGAGGCCTATGCACAGTCCGCTGGCCCGCTCCCCGCGTACGGCGAACAGCCCGAGCAGGACCAGCAGCACCGGGATGATGCTGGTCTGGCCGAGCCACAGGGCGTTGCGGACCGGCAGGGACAGCATGAGCAGGCTGATCGCGACCGGCGCGGCCAGCAGCGAGGTGCGGCGGCTGACCGGCTGGGGCAGCGCGCGGGCGGCGATCAGGCCGAGGGCGACGACGAGGAGCAGGGTGCCGAAGGTCCAGCCCCAGCCGAGGGCGGCCTGGGCGGAGCGGGTCAGGGGCTTGAGGACGAGTCCGCCGAAGGGCGTGCCGGTGAAGCGGGTCGAGTCGTAGATCGAGCCGTTCACGTGCAGGACGCCGTGTGGTCCGACCCAGGTCTCCAGGTCGGTGAGCCGCTGACCGCTCGGGGTGCTGAGGACCACGGTCATCTGCCGTACGGCGAGGATCGCCGCCACCGCCCACAGTCCCAGCCGGGCCGCGCGCAGCCGCGCTCCGGTCGTGGCCCGCCCCCCGAAGACATCCGTAGATCGCCCGCTGTGCTCTACGTTCGCCACGCCCCGTCGGCCTCCCGCCCCGTTTGTTCCGGCGCCGTATACGCCACATTCTTCTGTGAACCCTATGAGGATCCTCTTGAGGCTTGCAGACCCCCAGAACACAGACGCGGGCAACCCCCGCTTCACCTGACGTGTGTCCGTCTTTTGTCCGTCTTTTGTCTGGATGACGACAGTCCGGGGCCTGTGCGGTTGCGGGGGCGGGGCGCGACAAGGATCACAGTGCGGGGGTGGAGTACGGCGCGTGGAGCGGGCAGACGTAGCTGGGTACGCGTCGTTTAGCTGCACTATGCAGCGATGCGCGTACGGCACGTAAGGGGCCGAAAGCCGCCTATGGTCGTTTTCGGTCCGTTCTGTAGGGCGGCGTCGCCGTACGGGCCGTGTCCCTGTCCCCGTCGAAAGGTAGGCGAGCCCCGTTTTGGCCGCAGTCGCAGCAGTCTCCCCGTCTCTGAAGATCCCCGAGGCCCGCACGGCCTCCGACGTCACCGTCACCGACCCCGCCCTCGTCAAGCGCGCCGTGAAGGCGGCGGCGCTCGGCAACGCGATGGAGTGGTTCGACTTCGGCGTCTACAGCTACATCGCGGTGACCCTGGGCAAGGTCTTCTTCCCGTCCGGCAACCCGACCGCGCAGTTGCTGTCGACGTTCGGCGCCTTCGCCGCCGCGTTCCTGGTCCGTCCGCTGGGCGGCATGGTCTTCGGCCCGCTGGGCGACCGGGTGGGCCGCCAGAAGGTCCTCGCCGTGACCATGATCATGATGGCGGCGGGCACGTTCGCCATCGGCCTGATCCCGTCGTACGCCTCGATCGGCGTCGGCGCGCCGCTTCTGCTGCTGGCCGCCCGCCTGGTGCAGGGCTTCTCGACGGGCGGTGAGTACGCGGGCGCGTCCACCTTCATCGCCGAGTACGCCCCCGACAAGAAGCGGGGCTTCTTCGGCAGCTGGCTGGAGTTCGGCACGCTGGCGGGGTACATCGGCGGCGCGGGCCTGGTGACGCTGATGACGGCACTGCTGTCGTCGCACGACCTGCTGACCTGGGGCTGGCGCATCCCGTTCCTGATCGCGGGCCCGATGGGCCTCATCGGCCTGTACCTGCGGATGCGCCTTGAGGAGACCCCGGCGTTCGCGGCGGAGGTCGAGAAGGCGGAGACGCAGCGGCCGAAGGTGCCGCTGCGCGAGATGGTGGCGGGCCAGTGGAAGGCGCTGCTGTTGTGCATGGGCCTGGTGCTGGTCTTCAACGTCACCGACTACATGCTGCTGTCGTACATGCCGAGCTATCTGACGAGCGAGCTGAAGTACGACGAGACGCACGGGCTGCTGGTCGTGCTGGGCGTGATGGCGCTGATGATGATCGTCCAGCCGTTCGCGGGCGCGCTGTCCGACCGGGTGGGCCGGCGTCCGGTCATCGCGGCGGGCTGCGCGGGCTTCCTGTTCCTGTCCGTCCCGGCCCTGCTGCTGATCCGCCAGGGCAGCCTGCTCGCGGTCGCGCTGGGCATGGGGGCGCTGGGTCTGCTGCTGGTCTGCTTCACGGCGGCCATGCCGGCCGCGCTGCCCGCTCTCTTCCCGACGCGGGTGCGGTACGGCTCCCTGTCCATCGGCTTCAACGTGTCGGTGTCCCTGTTCGGCGGGACGACTCCGCTGGTGGTGACCGCGCTGATCGGGGCCACGGGGAACATGATGATGCCCGCGTATTACATGATGGCCGCGGCTGTCGTGGGCGGGTTCGCGGTGTGGCGGATGTCGGAGTCGGCGGGACGACCGCTTCCGGGTTCGGCGCCGGCGGTGGAGAGCCGGTAGGCGCCGTAGGGGTGATGGTGGTGGGCCGGGTGCGGGTGCTTCGTGGTGGCTCGCGCCCACGCGGCGGAGCCGCATATTGATCTCGCGCTCACGCGGCGGAGCCGCATATTGATACAGTCCCGTGCCCCTCAGGGACCTGCCCGCGCCCCTCAGGGGCCTGGCGGTGGCGTTGTCCGTGTGGCCGCCGTAGCCGCGCCGGCCCAGCCACCGCACCGGAACCGATCACAGGCCGGCGCCGTCTGTAGGCCCGTGAAACGCGCCCGGATACTCGCCCTGCTTCTCTCACTCCTCGGCATCCAGCTCACCTGGCTCATCGCCCCCGCCTACGCCTGCGGTTGCGGAGCGATGGTGCCGGACGCGGCGACACGGATCTCCGTCGCGCAGGAGCAGTCCGTGCTGCGGTGGGACGGGCGGCAGGAGCAGATCGTGATGCGGCTGACGGTCGGCGGGGACGCGAAGCGGGCCGCCTGGATCATGCCCGTTCCGCACCGGGCCACCGTCCGCCTCGGCGACCCCGCCCTCTTCGACCAGCTGGCCAGGGCGATCCAGCCCGTCCACCGCACCCGGTACCACTTCTGGCCCCAGGACGGCGACTGGCCCTTCGACGGCCTCGGCACCGTCGGCGCCGCCGCTCCCCCGGCCGCGGCCGGCGTCGGTGTGGTCGGCCGGCAGCGGCTCGGCCCCTTCGACGTGGCCCGGCTGACCGCCACCGACCCGAGCGCCCTCGACCACTGGCTGCGCGACCACGGCTTCGCCTTCCCCGCCCGGCTGCGCACCGCCCTCCAGCCGTACGTCGACCAACACTGGGAGTACGTCGCCGTCCGCCTCGCCCCCGACACCGGCGGCACCGCGCTGCACGGCGCCCTCGACCCGATCCACCTCACCTTCGCGGCCGACGGCCCGGTGTACCCGATGCGGCTCTCCCGCCTGGCCACCACCCCGCAGTCGCTCGGCCTGTACGTGCTCGCCGCCCACCGCATGGAGACGCGCACGACGATCGGCGGGACGACACCCGGCACGGTCTTCGCCGGCCGCCTCACCGCACCGGACGGCGCCCTCGGCGAGCTGGCCGCCGGGACGCCGTACCTGACCGCGCTCACCCAGTACTTTCCCGATCCCTCCCGGATCTCCGGCGATCACGAACTGCGCCGGGCCGCCGCCGACACCCCCGTCCAGCAGGTGATCCACGACGACGAGCTGCGGCGGATCGCCGGGATCCCCGCATGGGTCGTCACGGTCGGCGGCGGGCTGCTGGTGCTGGTCGCGCTGGTCTGCGTGCTCGTCGTACGGCGCGCACGGCGGCCGGTGCCCCCGCCGCAGGCCGGCCGATTCCCGCCGGTCTCCCCGTCGGGGCCCGTCGGCTGAGACCATTGCAGAGGGAGTGCACGTACTCGGGAAAGGCAGCAGGAGCATGACCGGCTCGCAGGTCTGGGACGACGTCGACGACTACTTCATCAGCCAGCTCGCACCCGACGACGAGGCGCTGCAGGCGGCGTTGCGGGAGAACGACGCCGCCGGGCTCCCGCCGATCGGCGTCACCGCCACGCAGGGCAAGTTCCTCCATCTGCTCGCGCAGGTCCAGGGTGCGCGCCACGTCCTGGAGATCGGCACGCTCGGCGGGTACAGCACGATCTGGCTGGCGCGGGCGCTGCCCGAGGACGGCCGGCTGGTGTCGCTGGAGTACAACCCCAAGCACGCCGAGGTGGCCGTACGGAACATCGCCCGGGCGGGTCTGGACAAGATCGTGGAGGTGCGGGTCGGCCCGGCCCTGGAGTCGCTGCCCAAGCTCGCCGACGACAACCCGCCCCCCTTCGACCTGGTCTTCATCGACGCCGACAAGGCCAACAACGCCCACTACGTGGAGTGGGCGCTGCGCCTCACCAGCGCGGGCAGCCTGATCGTCCTGGACAACGTGGTGCGCGGCGGCCGGGTCGTCGACGCGGACAGCACCGAGCCGGACGTCGTGGGCACCCGGGCCGCGATCGAGCTGATCGCGACCCACCCGAGGCTCGACGGTACGGCGCTCCAGACGGTCGGCAGCAAGGGCTACGACGGGTTCGCGCTGGCCCGGGTGCTGGCCTGAGCCGGGCCCGGAGGGGACCGGGCCGGCTCACGCCTCGTGGTAGAAGCCGACGTTGACGCTGCGCGGCGCGGTGCGGTCCTGGACGACGATCTCACCGGACCCGCCGTGCGGCAGCCGTACCGTCTCGCCGTAGCCGAGCGGCTGGGTGAACTCCCCGGCCATCAGCCGTACTTCGGAGGACGGCTCGGCCTGCGAACCGCGCAGCCACGTCAGCTGCCAGCCGCCGTCCGGGCCGCAGCGGAACTCCAGGTGGACGCGGGAGACGAACAGCCAGTCCTCCGGTGTGACCAGCCGGCACACCGAGGCGTCCCGGCCGACGCGGAGCACGGAACCCGGCTCGCTCGGCCCGTCGGCCATCGTCATCCCGGCCGTGGCCCCCGAGTCGGCCCCGGAGACGGTGGCCATGGTCAGTTCGAGCACGCGCGTTCCCCCTGAATCATCCGGCCGTGCGGCCGGTCGGTCTGCCGCCGCATGATAAAACGCCCGACCGGGTGCCGTCCGGCACAATGGAGTCATGACCGAGCGAAAGCCACCGGGTGTGCCGTTCGAGTCCTGGGTCGACAAGCAGATCCGTGACGCCCAGCGACGCGGCGAGTTCGAGGAACTGCCGGGTGCGGGCGAGCCGCTGCCCGCCGAGGTCGACTCCACCTACGACGAACTGTGGTGGATCAAGCGGAAGTTGGCGCGTGAGGGCCTGTCCGTCCTGCCGCCCGCGCTCGCGCTGCGCAAGGAGGCCGAGGACGCGCTGGAGGCGGCGTACGCGGCGCCCTCGGAGCGGATCGCGCGGAAGATCATCGAGGATGTCAACGTCAAGATCAAGGACATGATGTTCAAGCCGCCGCCCGGTCCGCCGCTGGGCAAGAAGCCGTACGACGTCGAGGAGGTCGTGCGGGAATGGCGGCAGCGCAGGGCTGCCGCCAGGAGTGGATCAGCCGCTGGATCAGCTGTGTAGCAGGCGCTCGGCCAGGTTCCGGTAGTCCCGCAGGGCCAGCCTGAGCTGCTCGGTTTCGGCGTCCGAGCCCGGACCGCGGTCCTCGGAGGCCTCCCAGGACCGTCGCAGCGTGCGCCGCCGCCGCTCCACGGCTTCCTCGAACCGCCCGGCGATCTCCTCCAGCGCGTGGTCGGCCTTCTCGACGGCCCCGCGCGGCTCCTCCACGAACCCGGCGGCCAGTTCCCGCATCCGCCGCTCCCAGCGGTCGGTCTCGTCGTGGGACAGGAGGGGGGCGCCCGTGCCGGCCGGGGCGGGGGCCGCCGCCGGCGCGCCCGGTGCGGCCGGCCAGGCGTCCGGGCCCCGGGACTCGGTACCGTGCGCCTCGCGTGCGGTCGGCTCACCGGAGGACGGAGCCCCCAGCCCGTCGTCCGGCATCAGGCTCTCGCCCTGCGCCCCGCTCTCGTCCGCCCTGGGCCGCGTCCCGCCCGAGGCCTCCGGTCCGCCCAGGTCGGACGTGCCGGACGGGCCGGACGCCAGGTCCTCCGTGCCGGGCCGCAGCCCCTCGGTCCCGGACCTCTCCTCATCGTCCGGCCGACGGCTCGCGGAGCGGCCCATGCCCGCAGGCCGACGGCTCGCGGAACCGCCCATGACCGCCGGGTCGGGGCGGTGCACAGGTGCGTCCTCGGGGGTGAGGTCGTCGCCCGTCAGCCCCTCACTCCCCGGGCCGACCGAGCCGGCGCGGCGGGCCGGGGCCCCGGGTTCCGGTGCAGGTTCACCGGGGAGCCATTCCTCCGGCAGTGGCTCCCTGCGGGCGTCCTCAGGGGTCCAGTCCTCATCCTGCGGCCGGCGGATGCGGCCGGTGGGGTGCGTGTCGCCGGAGCCACTTGTCCTGTCCGACATGGTGCTCAACTCTCCTTCGACGGTCTCCTGCCGACGACCCGCCGGTGGGGTGGGTGAGGTCGTCGAAGAGGGGGCGGGCCCCGAGGAGCGCCGTACGCATCTGCTCGGTTCCGGAGCCGGTCCCGGTCATCGCGTCCCCGGCCCCGGCGCGGGCCACCCGGTGTACCTGCCGATAGCCGTCGACGTGGTCGGCGTGGTGCACGGACAGCGCGGCGACCTGCTCCTCGTAGTGCCCGCCGTCCGGGTAGCCGCGCGCGGCGGCGAGCTCCGCGAGCAGCCCGTCGGCCTCGGCCACCGCCTGCCGCGGCGAGTCGACGAAGTGTTCCTGTACGGCCGTCCAGCGGGCCTCGTAATGCTCCCGCCCGGCCGGGTCCAGTGGCCGTTCCCGCAGATCGCCGTGGCGTCGCACCCGCGCGGCCAGTTCCCTCCGGGCAGCCATGGTGTCACCGCCGTGCCGGACGACGGTCCGCTCGTACTCGGGCCCGAAGCGCCGCTTCAGGCCGGGCCGGCCGTACCATCCGAGGCCGCCCAGGACCAGGGAGACGGCCGCGCCGACGACCACGACCGCCACGATCACGATCAGCACGATCATGGCTGTGGACATGATTGCCTTCCACTCGGACCGGCCCCACCGGCCGGCTCCCTCTCCGGGTGACCCGGAAGGGAAGCCACAAACGCAGGTCAGCCCGCGAACGCGGCCAGTCCGCGAAGCGGCGCCGGATGAGCGTACGGGCGGACAGTCTGCGTGAAATCCGGCGGCGGACCGCGCCCCGCCGACCGACAATGACCGGCATGACCTGGACCATCACCGCGGAACCGTACGACTCCCCGGCCGCCGCCGCACTGTGGCGGGCGTACTACACAGAGGTCAGCGACCGCTGGTACCTGCTGCACGAGGGGCACCGCACCGACCCCGACGAGCTGGAGCGGGAGATCGCGGCCCACACCGGGTCCGAACTCGCCCCGCCCGCCGGGCAGTTGCTCATCGGGCGGTACGACGGCGCACCGGGCGGTTCGGCGGGCGTACGCCTGCTCGACGCGGACACGGCCGAACTGACCCGGGTGTTCGTGTACGAGCACCTGCGCGGCAAGGGCGGCGCCCCGCTGCTGGTCGCCGCCGCCGAGGAGACCGCCCGCGCCCTGGGCGCCCGGCGCCTGATCCTCGACACGCGCAGTGACCTGGTCGAGGCCCGCGCCCTGTACGCCCGCCTCGGCTACACCGAGACCGGACCGCACAACGACGACACGTACGCCGAGCACTGGTTCAGCAAGGAGCTGGCGGTCAGCTGACCCCGGCCCGCGGCCCGTCGAGCGGCCGCTCGCGCTCCGAGCCGCACAGTTCCTCCGTCAGCTCCTTCACCAGCTGCGTCAGGTCGGTCGAGCGGCCCGGCTGCCACCAGTCGCCGAGGAGTTCGGCCAGGGAATCCTCGCGGGCCGCGGCGAGCCGTTCGGCGGCCTCGCGGCCGGAGTCGGTCAGGTACACGTCCAGGCCCCGGCGTTCGGTGAGGCGCCGTTCCTCGGCCTGGCGGGCGGCGGCCATGACGACGTCCAGCGGGACGGGGCCGCTTTCGGCGAGTACGCCCGGCTCGACCGAGCCGTACCTGCGGATGCGCAGCAGCAGCCAGCTGGCGGCGGGCAGCAGGTCGTAGCCGGCCCGCTCGGTGATCTTCCGGTAGATCTCCCGGCGGCCCTCGCGGGTGCCGAGCACGGACAGGGCCCGGCAGCACTCGTCGTAGGAGGAACGCTCGACCGGGTTGGGCGGGATCGTCTCGGAGGCGTCCGGCGCGGTGACCGAGCCGCGCAGCCGGTCCTCCTTCAGGAACCAGGCCAGCAGGAAGCCGAGGAGGGCGACCGGGGCCGCGTAGAGGAAGACGTCGGTGATGGCGGACGCGTACGCGTGCAGGGCCGCGGGCCGCAGGGCGGGCGGCAGGGCGGCGATGCCCCGCGGATCGGACTTCAGGGCGTTGACGCTGGTCCCCGGCGGCAGGCCCACGCCCCGGAAGGCGGCGGCGAGTTTGTCACTCAGCCGGCCGGCGAAGACCGTGCCGAAGATGGCGACGCCGAAGGAGGCGCCGATGGAGCGGAAGAAGGTCGCGCCGGAGGTGGCCACGCCCAGGTCCTCGTAGGAGACGGCGTTCTGCACGATGAGCACGAGAACCTGCATGACCAGGCCCAGGCCCAGGCCGAAGACGAAGAAGTAGCTGCTCATCACGGCGGTCGGGCTGGTCTCGGTGAGCCGGTGCAGCAGGAGCAGCCCGATGGTGGTGACGGCGGTGCCGGTGACCGGGAACACCTTCCAGCGTCCGGTACGGCTGACGATCTGCCCGGAGATGGTCGAGGACAGCAGCAGACCGAACACCATCGGCAGCATGTGCACCCCGGACATGGTCGGCGAGACGCCGTGCACGACTTGGAGGAAGGTCGGCAGATAGGTCATCGCCCCGAACATGGCGAAGCCGACGATGAAGCTGATCACGGCGGCGAGGGTGAAGGTGCGGATGCCGAACAGCTTCAGCGGCAGCACCGGTTCGGCGGCCCGCCGCTCGACCGCGACGAACGCCACAGCGAGTACGACACCCAGCACGGCGAGCCCGATGATCTGCCCCGAGCCCCAGGCCCAGGTCGTACCGCCGAGGGAGGCGACGAGGACCAGGCAGGTGGCAACGGCGGCGATCAGGAAGGTGCCGAGGTAGTCGATGACATGACGCGCGGTGCGGCGCGGGATGCGCAGCGCGGTGGCGATCACGGCGAGCGCGACGGCGCCGACGGGGAGATTGACGTAGAACACCCAGCGCCAGCTCAGATGCTCGGTGAACAGCCCGCCGAGCAGCGGTCCCAGCACACTGGTCGCGCCGAACACGGCGCCGAACAGCCCCTGATAACGGCCGCGTTCACGCGGCGGCACGATGTCGCCGACGATCGCCATCGACAGCACCATCAGCCCGCCGCCGCCCAGCCCCTGCAACGCGCGGAACGCGATCAGCTCACCCATGTTCTGGGCCATGCCGCACAGCGCGGACCCGATGAGAAAGATCACGATGGCGGTCTGGAACAGCCGTTTCCGGCCGTACTGGTCGCCGAGCTTGCCCCACAGCGGGGTCGCGGCGGTCGAGGCCAGCAGATAGGCGGTGACCACCCAGGACAGATGCTCAAGTCCGCCGAGGTCACTGACGATGGTGGGCAGCGCGGTCGACACGATGGTCTGGTCGAGCGCGGCGAGCAGCAGCCCGAGGAGCAGGGCGCCGATCGAGACGAACACATTGCCGGGGACGTGTTCGCCGTCCTGCATGTCCTTCGCCGTGCCGTGCGTGTCCAGGGCCATGGAGACCTCCCGGAGGCTCGGGTACGCCTCTTCCATCGTCGTCGGTGTGGCTGGTTATGGCCTGTCGAGTCCCGCGTTTCGGGCGGCGGATGCGGAGAAGATGCGCATAGTCTCTGGAGTTCGTGAGGGGAGGCACGAACGCGTGACTGATTCCAAGGGTCCCCGGGATCCCGAGGGCCATACCTGCCCGGAGTGCGGGGCACCGAGGGGCCCGGACCTGAGCCCGTCCTGCGACTGCACCGAGCGGGCCGCCGAGGCTCTGCGCGAGACCCGTACGGCCGAGGCGGCAGCGGCGGAGGACTTCGACCCGCTGCGCATACGCCCCTATGTGAAAGCCGAGGCCGTCGAGACCACGCTTCCGTTGCGACCGCTGCCGGGGTCGAGCACGGCCGACCTGCGGATGCAGCGCCCCGAAGGGGCGCGGGGCTCTGATCTGATATGCGGCTCCGCCGCGATGGGGGTCCCCCCGGGTTCGAGCGAAGCCGAGAATTTGGGGGAGCGACCAGCCACGACGACGCCGCACCCGGATGACGACCAGTCGCGGCCGAAGCCTCGGAGCGTCCGCGTCCTGCTGTCCGTCGCGGGCGCGAGCGTGGCGGTCGTGGCGGCGGCCGGTTTCGCGAGCGGGCTGTTCTCGTACGACACCCCGTCGTCCCGGGACCGGGCCGCCCAGGAGGTCAGGGAGAGTGTCCCGGAGGTCACACCGAGCTCGGCGTCACCGTCCCCGACGCCCCCGGACTCCCCCGCCGCATCCCGCTCACGGGTACGCCCACCCACGTCCGCACCGCCACCACCATCGGCATCCCCCACACCGTCCCCGTCCCCCACGACACGGCCCCCCGCACCACCGAGCTCCCCGACCCCCTCGCTGACGACCACCCCCGCCGCCCACCCCACCCCCGCCGCCGCACCGGTCCTGCGCCTCGGCGACAAGGGCCCCGAGGTCACCGAACTCCAGCAGCGACTGCGGCAGTTGAACCTCTACGCCGACGAGATCAACGGCATCTTCACCCGCCCCGTGCAGGACGCGGTCCGCAACTACCAACTGGCCCGGGGCATCGTGAGCGACACCTACGGGGAGTACGGGCCGGCGACGAGAAAGAGCTTGGAGGCGGAGACGTCGACGACGCCCAGCTGATGTAATCGCTGCGGCGCGCGGGCGTGCAGCCCGTGAAGCGCCGCCCTGCTGCGCGGCCGACCGAGCGGGAGCCGGGACGGCCACCCTCGCCTCCTGGCGGGGTTCAAGGGGCGGAGTCCCTTGCCGGCGCCCTTCCCACCACCACAGTCAGCCGACGTACAGCCGGATCATCCCGTCGGCCCCCGCCTCGACCCGCACTCCCGTGAGGTCCGGCACCACCACGTCAGGCCCATGCACCCCGGCCCGCGCACCGACCCCCACCACGGTCATCCCAGCGGAGCGCCCCGCCGCGATCCCCGCCCCCGAGTCCTCGAACACCACGCACTCCCCCGGCTCCACCCCGAGCTCGGCGGCCCCCTTCAAGAACCCTTCGGGGTCTGGCTTGCTCGCACCCACCGACTCCGCCGTGATCCGGACCTCCGGCAACGGCAGCCCGGCGGCGTTCATGCGCGCGGTGGACAGCGCGACGTCGGCCGAGGTCACCAGCGCATGCGGAAGCCCGCGCAGCGAGGCGAGAAAGGCGCTCGCGCCGGGGATCTCCACCACGCCCGCCACATCGGCGGTCTCCTCGGCGAGCATGCGGGCGTTGTCGGCGAGGTTCTGCTCGACGGGCCGGTCGGGCAGCAGTACGGCCATGGAGGCGTGCCCCTGGCGGCCGTGGACGACCTTCATCACCTCGTCGCCGTCCAGCCGGTGCCGCTCGGCCCAGCGCCGCCAGATGCGCTCGACCACGGCGTCCGAGTTGACGAGGGTGCCGTCCATGTCGAGCAGGAGGGCACGGGCGGTGAGGACGGTGGGCGCGGCGGTGGCCGTCATCGGCAGCTCCAGAGACGAAACAGGCCCGGGGTTCCAGGGACGGAACGGGCCCCGAGGTTCCAGGGACGAACAGACCCCGAGGTTCCAGGGACGGAACGGGCCCTGGGGGCGGGGACAAGGCGGCCCCGCCCGCCGGTCAGGGAAAACGGGCGGGAGCCACTTTGTTCCTCCACGGTACAAAACAGCTCCCGATCCCGCCACCGCCTCCGGCAAGGATTCATCCGCCGTTCAGCTCGCCGGACGCCTCAGCCCGCCACCGCCTCGTACAGGCTCCACACCCCGAGCCCCAGCATCAGCAACGCCGCGATCTGCGTGATCAGCCGCAGCGGCACCCTCTTCATCAGGGCCTTTCCGCCGACGATGCCGAGCCCGGCCACGGCCCACAGACCGAGCACCGCACCGAGACCGACGGAGATCGGGTCGTCGTACCGGGCGGCGAGGTTGGCGGTCATGATCTGGGTGAGGTCGCCGAACTCGGCGACGAGGATGAGCATGAAGCCCGTACCCGCGACCTTCCAGAAGGACTGGTCGGCCGGCTTCTTGATCTCCTCCTCGTCCTCGCCCCGCTTCAGCAGCAGCATCGCCGCACCACCGAGGAAGAGGACACCGGTGACGGCGTGCACGAGTCGCTGCGGCAGCAGGGTCAGCACGCTGCCGGCCGCGACGGCCAGCACGACATGCAGCAGGAAGGCGGCGGCGACGCCCGCGAAGACGTAGCTCGCCCGGTAGCGGGTGCCGAGGACGAGACCGGCGAGCGCGGTCTTGTCCGGCAGTTCGGCGAGGAAGATGACGCCGAAGACGAGCGCCGTCACGGTGATGCTGATCAAGGTTCCTCAATCGGTCGGGCCGCCCGCCGAGAGTGTGGTACGTCACGCGATGACACCTCGGCACGGCAGCACACTCGGCGCCCGTGCCGGTGGGCACGGGCGTGCACTGCTTGCCGAAGGTCTCGCTGGCGGCCCGTCGAAATCCAACGTCCGAGGTCCGCCTCCGGGCGCCGGCTCAGGCTCGCTGAGCAGTATGTCGACGGTCCGGCGAAGAGCTACTCCCCTTCTGCGCCTCCCATCGTACGGGATGCGAAAGTTCAGCCGTAAATCCTGGCATGACATGAGCACGTCATTGGCTTCTTACCGAGCGCTCACCTTCCGGCAACACGCCCTCGCGAGCATTCCCTGGCTCGCACCCAACATCCCCCCTGCACAAGGGAGTTCGCATGCCGAAGCTCTACGCGCGTCGACGGCTGAGCATACTCGCGGTCCTTACCGGACTCATAGCCTCCGCCGCGCTGTTCAACGGCCCGACCGCCTCCGCCGCCCTCCCCACCCCGGTCAGCGCCGCCACCGCCCGCAGCTACCTCTCCCAGCTCACCGTGGCCACCGAGAACCGCACCGGCTACAGCCGCGACCTCTTCCCGCACTGGATCACCATCAGCGGCACCTGCAACACCCGCGAGACGGTCCTCAAGCGCGACGGCTCGAACGTCGTCACCGACTCCTCCTGCGCGGCCACCAGCGGCAGCTGGTACTCCCCGTACGACGGCGCCACCTGGACCGCCGCCTCCGACCTCGACATCGACCACCTGGTCCCGCTGGCCGAGGCCTGGGACTCCGGCGCGAGCACGTGGACCACCGCACAGCGGCAGGCCTTCGCCAACGACCTGACCCGGCCTCAGCTCATCGCCGTGACCGACAACGTCAACCAGGCCAAGGGCGACCAGGACCCGGCCACCTGGGTGCCGTCCCGCTCCGCGTACGTGTGCACCTACGTCCGCGCCTGGGTGCAGGTGAAGTACTACTACGACCTCTCGGTCGACACCGCCGAGAAGAACGCCCTGACGAACTACCTGGCGAGCTGCTGACGTTCGCGGCGACGCGATGAGAAGCGGGGCCGGACATGCCAGGCCGGCCCCGCCGGGTCAGGAAGCCGGGCGGCGCCGCATGAAGTACCCCGCCGCGGCGCCCGCGCCGAACAGGGCGGTCAGGGAGACGCCGGTGGCGAGCCAGGTCGCGCCGAGCCACTGGGCGCCGTAGTAGCCGAGAGCGACGCTGTACGCCGCCCAGGACAGACCGGCCAGGGCGGACCAGGGCACGAAGTCGCGGGCGCGGCGGTGGGCGGCGCCGGCGCAGAAGGAGACGACCGAGCGGCCGGCGGGCGCGAAGCGGGCGAGCACGACGAGTGCGCCGCCGCCCCGGGCCAGGGCCTCGCCGAGCCGTTCCTGGGCGCTGGTCAGCCGACGCGAGCGGGCTATGGCCCGGTCCAGCCGCTCCCCGCCCCGCCAGGCCAGCCGGTAGGCCACCAGATCGCCGAGGACCGAGGCGGTCGCCGCGCAGAGGATCAGGGCCAGCAGGTCCGGCACGCCGCGCGGGACCTGGCCGGTCGCCGCGCCCGACCCCGCCGCCGCGGCCGTACCCGCCGCGATGACGAGCACCCCGCTCGGCAGTACCGGCACGAACACGTCGAGCAGCACGGACAGAGTCACCACGCCGTAGATCCAGGGCCCGCCGGCCAGTGACCCCACACTCTCGAACACCATGACTCCTGTCGCTCCCCCGTTGACAGCCATACAGCGTACGCCGGGGGTGTGACAGCAGGGTCCAGGGGGGCCGATGGGGCGATTCCGGGCGATTGTTCACCCGAGTGGCGCGTTCCGCGCGGCGCGGCCGTCGCGCGTCCCGTAGCAACGGAGTGAGGCCTGTCCGCGGATCCGGGGCTCCGTCCGCGGATCGGCGGACGTCAGGCGAACGACTCAGAGAAGCAGCGCATCAGCGCGGAAAAAGGTGCACATCATGGTGGCAGCCGTATTTGCGGGCGCCCTCGCCGCAGCCCTGTTCGCGACCGCAAGCCCAAGCGCGCACGGCCTCACGCTGGAGACCGACGGCGTGTTCTCCCCGCCCGCCAAGAACGTCGCCGCGCAGGCCGTGACGTACGACCAGAAGCTCGTCCCGGCGGGGTCCTGGATCAGCGTCCGGCAGCGGGTCCAGCCGAACGGTGCGACGACGGTCGAGCTGAAGGTCACGGGCCTGCAGCCCAACCACCTCTACGGGGTCCACGTCCACCAGAAGACCTGCGGCGCCGACCCCGCCGCCGCCGGCAAGCACTACCAGGACCAGGCCGGCACGGACCCCGCCCACGTCAACAACAAGAACGAGGTCTGGCTGGACTTCAAGACCGACAAGAGCGGCAACGGCTCCGCGAGCGCGCAGCACACCTGGGCCTTCCGCAAGGGCGAGGCCGGCTCCGTGGTGATCCACAGCACGCCGGGCACCAAGGGCGCCAGGGCGGCCTGCTTCAGCGTGCCGTTCGCCGCCAAGCCGTAAGGCAGGCTGGTGCCCTTCCCCGCTCGTGACGGGGAAGGGCACCCGGCGCGGGGCCGGTAGGGACGGGGGTGTCAGGCGGCTATCGGGGTCTGCTCGGCGACGGACCCGGCGTCCGCGGCCGTGCGCCGGCCGAACAGCCGGTCGACGCCGAAGGCGCCGGAGCCGGTGAAGACGAGCAGGAAGAACGCCCAGCAGAACAGGACGGACAGCTCGCCGCCGTTCTGGATGGGCCACAGCGCGGCCTGCTGGTGCACGTCGAAGTAGGCGTACGCCATCGAGCCGGAGGCGATCAGCGCGGCACCGCGGGTGCCGAGGCCGAGCAGCACCAGGGCACCGGCGACCAGCTGGATCACGGCCGCGTACCAGCCGGGCCAGGTGCCGGCCGGGATCGTGCCGCCGTTGGTGCCGGCGGCGCCGCCGAGCACGCCGAACAGGGACGCGGCGCCGTGCACGGCGAAGAGCAGGCCGACGACGATCCGGAAGAGCCCGATGACGTACGGCTGAGCGGAGTTGAGGCGTGCGGACATGGGGGAGATCTCCTCTTCGGTGACCGGCCGGGGACAGGTCGGTCGTGGGGGTGTCGTACCGAGCGGAGGCCCCAGGTTAGGCACGCCTAATCAATGCTTGCAAGTTCAACATTAGGCCAGAGGCCCGTTTCCGGCCGGGATTCCGCCTCGGCCGCGGCCGTCCGCAGCACGGCCCGCGCGACCGCGTCGGCGTCCGACAGCGTCACCGAGTCCACACCCGGCCGGGCCCCGGCCGCCGTCACCCAGTGCACGCCCTCCGTGGGCACGCCGAACGCGAACCGCCTTGCGTGAATGGAACCTTGACGATCTATCAGGCGATAGGGACGGCGGGTCACGTCCAGCCCACCGGTTTCGTAACCGTCGACCGTGTGCGTCCGGCAACCGCCGTCCGCGAGCAGCGTCGCGAGCAACTCGTCGGCCGTGTACCGCAGATCGGGTTCCGGAAGCCGCGCCTCTATGAGAGTCGTCACACGGACCGCGGACCCCGGCACGTCCGGCGAGGCCGCCACCCAGCCCGCCGGCCCTTCCCGCACGTCGAGCCGCGGGCCCAGGACCTCCACCACGCCCGCCGCCAGCAAAGCCCTCAACTCCTCGATACGGCGCCGGGGCGGGCCGATGGACAGGAAGGCGTTGAGCGGGGTGTACCAGCGGTCCAGGTCCGCGCGCCGCGAGTCACCGCTCAGCCCTCCGTGGTCGACCACCAGCCGTATCTCGTTGCGCAGGTCGCGCAGCACGTCGAGGGCCGCCTTGAGCGGGCCGCGCACATTGCCCAGGGCGGCCTGCTCGGCATCCTCGCGCAGATACCCCAGCAGCCACGCCCGCCACCGCCCCGGATCCCCGAACTCCCGCTCCCCGTACGGCCGCGCCACCCGCCCCCAGCTCCACCGCTCGCCCTCGGCCACCCCGAACTCGTCCAGCAGCAGCGCCTCCCGGGGATCGCCGTGGGGTACGGCGAGGAAGCGCTCGGCGAGATCCGTACGGCCCGTGAGGGCGCCGTAGTAGACCGTCTCCACCTCCTTCGCCACCAGCGGCCATATCTCGGCGCGGAAGTCGGGCGCCTCGCCGGAGTCGGCACGCTTGCGGAAGCCCTCGATCACCTCCGGGGTGAGCAGCAACGGCGTGTGCCGGCCGTACGGACCCTTGGCGTTGTCGCCGCGCGCCTGGTACGGCACCCCGCGCCGCGAACCGGCGTACAGGCGGGGTTCGCACCCGGAGGGCAGATAGCGCAGCCCGCCGCCGGACCCGTCCCGGACGAACCGGCCGCCCCGGCCGGCGGTGAACAGGGCGAGGTAGTCGAAGAAGGTGAGCCCGAGGCCGCGCAGCAGGACCGCCTCGCCGGGCCGGATCGCGTCGAGCCCGACGTCGGCCGGGTTGCCGGGCGGGATGTGGGTGAGGCCGTGCCGGGCGGCGTACGCGGCGGTGCGGCGCTCCTCCTCGGTGCCGGCGGCGGGCAGATGCCCCTGGGCCAGCACCACGGCGGCGAGGCCGGACAGGACCCGCCCGTCATCGAGGGTGAGGACCTGACGGCCGTCTTCGGTGCCGTCGTCGGCGAGGCGTACGGCACGGGCCCGGTAGATGCGGACGTCCACGGATTCGGGCGCCTCGCGGACGGTGCGGGCGAACACCCACTCCAGATAACGGCCGTAGTGCGCACGGGTCGGGTACGCGTCCGGGCCCACCTCGCCGTCCGCCCACTCGTACAGACTCGGGCCCGGACGAACGGGGCCCGCGCACTCCACGCTCTCGTCGGTGAACAGCGTCACCTGGCTCGCCACGGTGTTCATCAGCAGCTCGGCCGGCTGCGCGGTCCGCCAGACCCGGCCGGGGCCGGGCGGCGCCGGGTCGATCACATGGACCGTCAGCCGGACACCGGCCGGAAGAAGCTCCGGCGCGGAGGCGCAGAGCCGCTCCAGCACGCTGGTTCCACGGGGACCGGCTCCGACCAGGGCGACGGAGATCGTAGACAAAGGGGAACTCCCGGGCGTGACGGCGTCCGCCGGTCAAGCGGACGGGGAGCTTCATCTTGCCCGGTGTTCACCAAGCGCCTTGACTGCGGCCCGAGTTGCCCCTCTACGGAACACTTCTCGCCGATTGGCCCCGTACCTCCAGACCCCCGAGCAGTTCGGCCGTCGCCTCCGCCACCGCCGCGACGGCCCTGTCGAAGACCTCGCGGTTGTGGGCGGCGGGAGCGCGGAAGCCCGAAACCTTGCGGACGTACTGCAGCGCGGCGGCGTGGATGTCCTCGTCCGTGGCCTCGTCGGGGAGCACGGGCGGACGCAGCGTCTTGATACTCCGGCACATGCGCCCAGTCTCCCGCACCCCGCGCGCCTCTGCGATGATCACCGCGAAGGCGGCCACCGATTCCCGGGGCCGACCGTCGAAGGGAACACACATGGCAAGCAAGAGCTCCGTGGCCGTCCTCGGACCCGGCGGCACGGGCGGCCTCCTCGCCGCCCTGCTGTCCCGCTCCGGCCACCGCGTCGTCTGCCTGGCCCAGGACCACACGGCCGGCACCCTGCGCCGTACCGGAATCACCGTCCGCAGCCCGCAGTTCGGCGAGTTCACCGCGCCCGTCGAAGCGGACACCGAGCTGCGCGAACCGGTGGACGTCTGTCTGATCGCCGTCAAGCACACCACGCTCGACGCGGCCCTCACCCGCGTCCCGCCGGCCGTGCTCGGCGACGCCCTCGTCGTGCCGCTGCTGAACGGCATCGAGCACCCCGCCGCACTCCGTGCCCGGTACCGCGCCGACCGGGTCGCCCCGGCGGTGATCCGCGTGGAGTCCACCCGGACCGCCCCCGGCGTGATCGAGCACGGCAGCCCGTTCACGGAGATCGACCTCGCCGGGGACGGCGTGCCGCACGCCCGCCTGGACGCCTTGGCCGCCGTGCTCACCGGCGCCGGTGTGACCGCCCGCGTGGCCGAGGACGAGACGGCGGCCCTGTGGGCGAAGATGGCGTTCCTGGCCCCGTTCGCGCTCCTCACCACCCGCTACGGCCTCCCGCTCGGCGAGGCCCGCACCCGGCACCGCGCGGAGCTGGAGGATCTCGTCGCCGAGACCGCGGCGGTCAGCCGCGCCTGCGGCGCCCCCGCCGACCCGGCCCAGGCCCTGGCCCGGTACGACACCTTCCCGCCCGGCACCAAGTCGTCCATGCAGCGCGACGCCGAGGCGGGCCGCCCGCTGGAGCTGGACGCGATCGGCGGGGCGCTGCTGCGTGCGGCCGACCGGCACGGCGTCCCGGCACCGGTGACGGCCCGCCTGGTGAGCGAGCTGCGGGCCGCCGGCCACTGACGCCCGAGGGGGGCAGGTGAGGGGGCGGCGCCGGCGCGCGTCGCCCCCTCACCCGTTTCGCCACCCGATCGGCTGAACCTCCCCTCGGACCCCGTGAACGAGCTCGCACCCCAAAATCGAACAGGCGTAGCATTGCCGTGTGGCGACGACCTACGAATTCCCCAGTGACCTCCTCGCCGGGCAGGAGGAGCTGCATCAGGTCAGGGCCGAGCTGTCGGCCCTGCTCAAGCGGCTGCCCTGGTCGGTCGAGCCGATGGACGCGTTCAGCGACGACACCGGCTGGCGCAAGGTGGAGCGGCCTGCGTCCCCGGGGTGGACCGAGGACCAGCAGGCCGAGGTGGAGAAGCTGCGCCGGCGCGAGCACGAGCTGGCGGTGTTCGTCAGCACGCACCGCTTCTGGGCCGAGGTCGCGGCGGCCGACCGGGTGGAGATACGTACGCGGCTGAAGCATGCCCGGGAGCGGGCCCAGGAGCAGACGGAGGAGTGAATAAAAGGGGAAACCCCCGACCGTCCGACGGCCGAGGGCTTCTCGCTGGTGGGCGCGGACGGTTTCGAACCGCCGACATCCTGCTTGTAAGGCAGGCGCTCTACCCCTGAGCTACGCACCCCGAACACCCGGGCACACGCCCAGGTCGAGTCGACAGCCTACCTTGCCCGGGCCGGTGCATCGCAAACCCGTTCCGGCGGGTGATCAGGCGGTCAGGGTCTTCCGGGGGATATCCCTACCCCTGGTCCGGGAGTCTCCCCGATTCCCGGCGGTGTCTTGATCGCTTACGGTCGTCCCAGACCGACACACTCCGCGCCGCCGCACCCGGCGGTCCGGTTCAGGGGGAGATCTCGAATGGCCCGTTCCAACGCCGTCCGCGCCGCTGCCATGGCCGTGGTCACCGGAGCGCTCGTCGCGGGGGTGAGCGCCTGCGGCACCTCCGCGAGCGACGACAAGCACCCGGAGCACAAGTCCTTCGCGCTGCACGGCCGTACGCTCACCGTCGACTCCGACGACGCGGCCCTGGAGATCGTCACCGTGCAGGGCGACAAGGCAGGGTCGATCCAGGTCACCCGGTGGTTCAAGGGCAGAGTCGTCGTCGGCGGCAGCCCCAGGGTGAGCTGGTCCTTCCAGGACGACCGGCTGACGCTGCGCGTGCACTGCGACGGGTTCATCGCCGACTGCTCGGCCAAGTACCGGATCGAGGTGCCGCGCGGGATCGGTCTGACGGTGACCGACACCAACGGCGACGTACGGGCGCAGGGGTTCTCGGGTCCGGTCAGCATCCGCAGCGGCAACGGCGCGGTGCGGGTCACCGACTCCAGCGGACCGCTCCAGCTGCGCTCCAGCAACGGCGCGGTGACCGCCCAGGCCGCCTCCCGGCAGGTCCGGGCCGAGACGAGCAACGGCTCGGTGCACCTCGACCTGAGCGACGTACCCGACAGCGTGACCGCCCACAGCAGCAACGGCGCCATGACGATCACCGTGCCCCGCGCCGACTACCGCGTCCGCGCGGACTCGCAGAACGGCAAGGTCTCGGTGTCCGTGCCGCGGTCCGACAGCAGTCCGCACTCGGTGACGGCCGACACCTCCAACGGCGGAATCACGGTCCGTACAACGAACTGACCGGCCCGTGTGTTCGTCTACACCGGGTGGGAGAATGACACCACCAGGGGCGGACCACAGCACGGGAGAGGGATGTGACGGCGACACCGGGCACGCCAGCGACGCGGACGTACCCGCCGTCGACCTCGCCGTCGACCGCCCGGAGCGGTGCCACGGCTCTGCGCGACACCCTCACTCTGCTGAGCCTGCCGGTGCTGGCCGCGCTGGCGCTGCCCGCCGCGTTCGCCGGCGGTGGCACCCGGCGCTGGTTCGGCGGCCGGGCGGAGAGCCAGCGGGCCGAGGCGCAGGCCGCGAAGGACGCCGCGGCAGCGGCGTTCTACGAGCTCGACACCGCCCAGCGGGACCTGCGGATCTCCGTCGAGACCATCACGGCGGTGGACGACTCCCCCGCCGCGCGGCGTGCCGCGAGCGACTTCGAGGCGCTGGGCCGGCGGATCGACGAGGTCAGCCAGCGCTACATCCAGGCCGTCGACGCGCACGACCTCGACCGGGACGACCTGGAGGCCTCCGCCGCCTCCCGGGCGCGTTCCGAGCTGACCGCGGCCAAGGACGAGCTGCTGCGCGTCAAGCAGGAGCTGGACCGGTTCGGCGGTTCGCTCGCCCCGCTGCTCGGCTCGGCCGAGACGCAGCTGGCCCGGGTGGCGCCCGCCGTGGAGCGGGCCCGGCAGGCGCTGCTGGCCGCGAGCAACGCCCTGGACGGAGCCCGGGCCAAGGGTCTGCGGGCCGATGACCTCGCGGGGCGGCTCGCGGCCCTGTCGCCCGAGCTGACGAAGCTGAACCAGGGCGCGGGGCAGCACGGTGTGCAGCGGACGGTGGAGCGGGCCGAGCGGGTGCAGCGGGAGGCCGGGGCGATCCGGGCCGAGGCCGAGCGGCTGCCGGAGCTGGCGGCCGAGATCGACCACCGGCTGGTCTCCCTGCGGACGCGCGCACAGGCGCTGACCACGCGCGCCGGGCAGGTGGACCCGGTGCTCAGCGAGCTGCGGCGGCGGTTCACGGCGGCCTGCTGGCAGGACCTCCAGCAGGTGCCCGAGCAGGCCGCGGAGAACGTACGGCAGGCCGAGCTGAAGCTGCGTGAGGCGCAGTCGGCGCGGGAGGCCCAGCGCTGGCCGGACGCCACGGCGCTGTTGTCGACCGTACGGGCGCTGCTGAACACCACCGACGAGGCCGTGTCGGCCGCCGGGCAGCGGTTGCAGCGGCTGAACGCCGTGCAGAAGGATCCGCAGGCCGAGGTCGAGCGGACACGGTTCGCGATCCGGGATGCCCAGCGGCTGGCGATGACGGGGCGTACGACTCCTGATCCGCGGCACGCCCGGCCGCTGGACGAGGCGGTGGCGCGGCTGGAGCGGGCTGTCGGCTCGTTGCAGGGGCGGCACCCCGACTACTGGCATTTCCTGACGGAGACGGATGCCGTGCGGCAGACGGCGGCGCAGGTCGTCACCCGCATTCGTGAGGAGCGGGGCGGGCATTGAACGGCCGGCCCCGTCGGTTGCGGGGTGCCCGGCGACAGGCGGATAGTGAACTGGATGCATGGCCTCCGCTACACGCCCTAGGGAGGCGGACATGGCCACACACGCAGTGCACGCACGGCGACGGTCGCGGATCCGGTTCGATGAGCATCTGCCCGTCGACCACCGGCTGAACACGGTCTACCGGATCGGTGCGGGGCTGATCGGCGCGTTCCTGGTCGCCTTCGGCATCCTGGGTCTGCTGCACAACATCGGCTTCTTCAGCACCGGCGGTGCCTCGGTCATCGGGCTGAACACCAACGACACGCTGAGCGTGCTGTCGATCGTCGTCGGGGGGATCCTGCTCGTCGGCATGGTGATCGGCGGAAACGTGGCGTCCACGCTGAACATGGTGTTCGGCGTGCTGTTCCTGCTGAGCGGCTTCCTGAACCTCGGCCTGCTGGACACACCGCAGAACTTCCTGGCGTTCAAGATCCAGAACGTGTTCTTCAGCTTCGTCGTGGGCCTGCTGCTGATGACCTTCGGCATGTACGGCAGGGTCGGCTCGACCCTGCCGCACGACAACCCGTACTGGCGGGCCCGCCATCCCGCGGAGGGCGAGCCCGAGGGGCGTGAGGACGATCAGGTGCGGTAGGCGTAGTAGTACGCGTTCGGGTAGGACGCGACGAGGCTCGCCACCGACCGGTTGTACGTGTTGTTCGAGTGGTACGTCACGTACGGCACGCCGTAGCGGTCGCGGTAGGTGACGATCATCGAGTGGTCCTTGGACCCGTCCCGGTTGAAGTCCATCTGGATCACGTCACCGAGGTCCGCCTGGTAGACGTTGGCGAGGGGCGTGACCCGCTTGGAGGACAGGGCGAACCAGGAGAACTCGTTGACGCCGACGAACGAGTCGGACTGGATGTCGGCGGTGCCGAACCACTTGTGGAAGTCGTTCGTGTAGCCGGGGACGTGCTTCCAGCCGCCGGCCTTCAGGGTCTGGCTGACGAAGTTGGTGCAGTCGCCGCCGTCGGTCTCGCCGTTGAAGTCCGGGTAGTTCGGGTTGTAGTGGTTCCAGTACGTCTGTGCGTACGTCACCATGGCCTTGTAGTCGTAGGCGCCACCCGTGAGGTTCTTCGGGTTGGCCGGTGCGGGCCAGCTGGTCGCGGCGCGGGGCGCGTCCGGCGGGCTGTCGTCGGCCGGGGTGGTCTTCGTCTTGGCGACCGACGGCTTGGCGACCTGGTTGACGGCGAGGTAGCCGTCGTCGGTGTCCTTGATGCCGGTCAGCTGCCAGTCGCCGTGGCGGTCGGCCTTGAAGGTCAGCTCGTGGTGGGCCTGGAAGCCGGTGGTCTTCGGCCCCTTGGCCGCCGGCTTCTCGTAGGTCAGGGTCGTGGTCTCGGTGACGGCGACCTTGGCACGCCGGCCGTGCACCTCGGTCGCGTCCAGCGTGACCTCGGTGCTGCCGGAGCTGTACTTCTCACCCAGCTTGGCGAGCAGGTTCTTGCGGGCGCTCAGCGTCTTCAGCGCGGACGACTGGTCGTGGGTCTGCCCGCCGGACATCCGCACGGAGCCGGAGAAGCCGGACGTGTGCCGGGTGCCCTTGCTGCCGGCGCCGTCCACCAGGGCCTGGGTGCGGTCGGTGAACACCGCGTCCGCCAGCTTCTGGAAGGTCGCCTTGGTGGCCGCGTTCACCGTAGGGTCGTCGACGACGGCGGCGCCCGCGGTCCAGTTGGGCAGCAGGGCCACGCCGGCGACCAGCGAGGCGGCCGCGGCGCCGACTATGGTGGCGCGGCGCCGGTTACGGCTCAGTTTTCTCGATCTCAATGATGTTCCCCTCTATCCCGGTAGACCTACCGAGCGGTACGCATCCTCGCATGAAACATGTGGCCGATGTGAAGAGAGGTGCACAAGCGGAATTACCGTTATCCGCTTGTCACTTGACGACCGTCGACCAGTCAGCCGGGGCCTGCGCCGGGTCGAGACCGCGCAGCGCGGCGAGCGTCTGCGGCTTCTGCACGTCGAGCCAGTCGGTCAGCTCCTTGAAGGACACGCACTTGACGCCCTTCCTGGTGCAGATCTTCGGAATGATCTGGTCGATGGCCTTCATGTAGATGCCGCCGTTCCAGCTCTCGAAGTGGTTGCCGATGAACAGGGGTGCGCGGCTGCCGTAGTAGACGCGGTCGAAGCCGTTCATGTACGAGTCGACGGCCTGCTGTTCCCACTCGGCGTACTTGGACGGATCGCCGTGGACCTCGCCGTTCGACTGGTTGTAGAGGAAGTTGAAGTCCATCGACAGGGCCTGCGTCTTCTGCGAGAACGGGAGCAGTTCCAGCGGGTAGTCCCAGATGCCGTTCTTCTTGGCCGGCCAGATCTGGAAGTCGCCCGGGGAGCTGGCGTCGTAGCGCCAGCCGTAGCCGTACTTCTGCAGGGCCTTCAGCAGATTCGGCTGGCCCTCCAGGCAGGGCGCGCGGCCGCCGGTGACCTCCTGCTTGAAGTCGAAGGGCAGCGCCGGGACGTCGGTGTAGCCGGTGTTGGTCTTCCACTTCTCCACGAAGGAGTAGAACTGGTCGATCTCGCTCTTCCACTGCTCGACGCTCCAGTCGCCGCCGCCCTTGGCGCCGCAGAAGTGTCCGTTGAAGTGGGTGCCGATCTCGTTGCCCTGCTCGTAGGCGAGGCGGAGCTGTTCCAGGGTGGTGCGGATGTGGTCGTCGGTGGCGTAGTCGATCGCGGCGTCACCGGGGTTGTGCATCGGGCCCTGGTACAGGGACTTCTTACTCTTGGGCAGCAGGTAGATGCCGGTGAGGAAGAAGGTCATGTGGGCGTTGTACTGCTTGGCCATCTCCCGGTAGTGCGAGAAGAGATGGTCGCTGCCCTCCAGGGCGCCGTCCCAGGAGAAGACGACGAACTGGGGCGGCTTCTCACCGGGCTTGAGCGGCACCGGCTTCAACTGCCCCTTCTGCGGGCCGGTGTAGGAGGTGGAGCCGTCTCCGAGGATCTTGGTCTTCCCGTCCCAGGAGGGGCTCGGGCTGGGCTTGGCGGTGGCGTTCGACTTCGGCTGCGGGCCGGCGGAGGCGGTCGGGGTGGTGCGGTCGGCGCGGGTCAGGGCCAGGTATCCGGCCACGAGCGAGGCGATGACGAGAAAGGCGGCCAGCGTCAGCACCTGCGGCCGGCGTATGAGGGCCGGGGCGGGCGCTTGTCGGCGGCGCGGCGACTTCTTGCGGGGCATACGCGGCTCAATCTGCGAAGGGGGGCGGCGGGTGTGGGTGCGGGTGCGGGGACCTTAAGGGTCAGTCCAGGCCCATGGCGGCCGACCACAGGCGGTACGGCACGCTGTCGGCGGGCGTTCCGGCCAACCCCTGGAGCGGCAGCGGCTCCAGGGACTTCGACAGGTCCATGCGGTAGACGACGACGGCCGTCGAGACGGAGTCGGCCGTACCGGCGTACCAGGCGGCGGTGTCGTCCTGGGTGGTGCCGGCCTTCCCTGCCGCTCCCGGCCGGGTCGCTGCCGCGGCCGGGTGGGCGGCGCGGAAGGAGTCGGTGAGCGCCTCGGTGACCTCCTGGGCCGTCTCGGCGCCGACCGCGCGCTCGGGACGCGGGGTGTTCAGGGCGACCGGCGCGCCGTTGCGGGTGATCCGGCGCACCGAGTACGGCTCGGTGTGGGTGCCGTCGGCGGCGAACGTGGCGTACCCGCTCGCCATGCGGATCGCGCTCGGCGTGGAGCTGCCCAGCGACAGCGCGGGCACCTGGGGGCCGAGGGTGTCGGGCAGCAGTCCGGCGGACTCGGCGGTCTGCCGGACCGTGTCCAGGCCGGTGTCCATGCCCAGCTGCATGAACGGGGTGTTCACCGACTGGGCGAGCGCCCGGCGCAGGGTGATCTGCCCGTACGACGTGTGGCCGTCGTTGCGCGTGAGGATCCTTTTGCCGCTGCGGTCCCAGTACGGCCCCTCGGGGGTCATGACGGGAATGTTGTCGTTGCCGTCGTAGACGCTGTCCGGGGTGACGGGGGTGGCGGGCACGCCGCGCGTCTTGTGGACGCCGTGCTCCAGCCCGGCCGCGTAGACGAACGGCAGGAAGGCGGTGCCGGCCGGGACGGTGGCCGCGTTGGACTCGTTGTAGCCCTGCGTACGGTGGTCGGGGCCGCCGTAGACCGCGAGGATCCGGCCGTCGGCGGCGACGGAGGCGGCGCCGTAGTGGGCGTCCTTCGCCTGGGCCGGGTGGTCCCGCTTGGCCTGCTTGCGGGCCTGGGTGACGGCGTCGGTGAGGTCTTTCTCCCGCTTGCGGTCGAAGGTCGTGTAGATCTGGTAGCCGCCCAGGTCGAACTGCTGGTCGGTCAGGCCCCCGGCCTTCTTGGCGTACTGCGAGGCCAGCTCCACCAGGTAGTCGCTCTGCTCGCCGGTGTTGTACAGCGGGTTGCTCTTCAGCGGCTCGGGGAACGTCGTGTACTTGGCCCGCTCCTGCGGTGTCAGCTTGTGGATCTTGACCATGCGGTCGAGGATCCACTTCCAGCGCTCCTCGGCCCGCTGGTGGTTGGCCTTGCCGAGCGTGGGGTCGTACAGGCCGGCGCCCTTGAGCAGGCCCGCGAGCATCGCCGCCTCGGAGACGTTGAGCTTGCCGACGTCCTTGCCGTAGTAGGCCTGGGCGGCGCGCTGGATGCCGTAGGTGCCCCGGCCGAACCAGCTGGTGTTGAGATAGCCCTCCAGGATCTTGTCCTTGCTCATCTTGTTGTCGAGCTTGAGGGCGATCATCGCCTCGGTGAACTTCCGGGTGACCGTCTGGTTCTGGTTGAGATAGACGTTTTTGACGTACTGCTGGGTGATGGTGGAGCCGCCGGCGGTGTACCCCTCCCCCACGGTCTGCCACAGGGCGCGGGTGATGCCCCGCATGGATATGCCGGGGTCGGAGTAGAAGGTCTCGTTCTCCGCCGCCAGCACCGCCCAGCGGACGTCCTGGGGGATGTCCTTGAGCGGCATCGCCTGGCGCTGCACCCAGCCCGTACGGGCCATGGGGGTGCCGTCGGACCAGAAGTAGACGTTGTCCTGCTGGGTGGCGTACGTGTTCAGGTTGCTCGGTATGTCCGTCATCGCGTACGCCGTGACGAGGAAGGCCCCGAGCAGACCGACGGAGCTGAGGAAACCGCCGAGCCACTGGCGCCAGGAGGGCACCCAGCGGCGCCAGCCGGTCCGGCCCGGACGCGGGTAGACGGGCTTCAGACGGCGCACGTAGGGCGCGAGGCGGCGCAGGTAGGGCGCGAGGCGGCGCAGGTAGGGCGCGAGGCGGCGCACGTACGGTGCCAGCGGCCCGAACAGCGCCAGCAGCCGGCGGACCGCTCGCTCGGCACGCATGCGCGCCGAGGGGCGCGCACTGCGCCGGCGCTCGGCCCGGCCGCCCCCCTGCGCGGGCGGCTCCGGCGGTGCGGGCACCCGCAACTGCATGGTCTCGTCCGCCCGGACGGCACCGACCCTGATGTGCAGGGTCGCCTCGGCGTCGGGCAGCGCCTCGCCATGGTCTCCCCCACGGGAACGATCCTGTCCCCGCGACGCGTCAGTCACGACGGCGTCTCCCCTCCGCACTCGCTCTTGCCCGCGCGGTGAGCTGAGCGTTCTCGCAACGGCGCAAACAAGCTATCAGCGTATTTTCGAAACCCTCACACATGTGTCTGTGAAGAAGCCCGTTCGAGTCGGATCAAGGGGTCGAAACCGGGGCCATGGCGGTTAACCTGAGGCCATGCCTCGCTACGAATACCGCTGCCGGACCTGCGGCGACACGTTCGAACTCAGCCGACCGATGGCGGAGTCGGCCGCCCCCGCGACTTGCCCCGCAGGACACGCCGACACGGTGAAGTTGCTGTCCACCGTGGCGGTCGGAGGTACGGCCGCCAAGGCGCCGGCCTCCAGCGGGGGCGGCGGGTGTTGTGGTGGAGGGTGCTGCGGCTAACCCTGCCGGGCAGCCCGGAGAAACTCCCGCAGGATCCGCTCCCCCGCCAGGACCCCCCGCTCGGGCAGCGCGCCGATCTCCGGGGCCGTCCAGCCCGTGTCGGCAAGCTCGCCGTGCCCCGGGCGCCAGCCCCGGTCGGCGGCCAGGAGGAGGTCGGCGTCCAGGAGGGAGTCACCGGCCGCCAGGGTCAGCTCCGCACCGGTGCGGCGGGCCACCTCCCGCACCGCCGCGCTCTTGGTGAGCGGCTTCGGGACGGCGTAGATCTTGCGGCCCTGGAGGGAGACCGTCCAGCCCCGGGCCTCCGCCCACACCGCCAGCTCCTTCACCCACTCCTCGGGCAGCAGCTCGCGCTCGACGACCAGGTAGGTGAACAGTTCCTCGGCGACCCGGTGCTTGCGCACCCACGCCGGGTCCGCCGTCCGCGCCAGATGTTCGCGCACCTCCGCCAGCGGCGCGCACTCGTCGGCCAGCCGGGCCTGCACGCCCGCGTGCCAGTCGGTGTCGGTGACCCCGTCGACCAGCAGATGGCCGCCGTTGGCACAGATCGCGTACGCCGGCGGCGGTCCGGGCAGATTGATCCGCTGGTACTGCTTGCGGGTCCGCGTGGTCGTCGGCACGAAGACGGCCGCGTCCCCGAGGTCGGTCAGCAACTGGGCGGCCGTCTCGGTCATGAACGACAGCGGCCTGGCCTCGTGCACCTCCACGCACAGCAGCCGGGGCGCCCGCGCGTCCGGCATGGTCAGCGCGAGGGCCGCCGAGGAGTAGATCAGCGTACGGTCGAGGTCGCTCGCCACCAGCACCGGCATCAGACGTTCACCGCCTTGCCGTCGGCACCCGTGGCGCCCCGCGTGTACTGGGGGTGGATCAACCCGACGCAGGTGTACGGCAGTTCGCCGACCTCCTCGACGGGGACGCCCCTCTGCCCGGCGAGCAGGCGTACGTGGTCGAGGTCGGCGCCGGCCCCGGCGCGGGCCAGGATCTTCCAGGGCACCCGGCGCAGCAGCACCCGGGTGGTCTCGCCGACGCCGGGCTTCACGAGGTTCACGTCGTGGATGCCGTACTCCTCGCTGATCCGCTCCACGGCCCGCCAGCCCGCCCAGGTCGGGGTGCGGTCCTCGGCCATCAGCTCCTTGACGGCGGTGCCGACGGTGTCGGCGACCTCGGGGAAGCGGGCGGCGACGGCGTCGAGGAAGGCCACGGAGACGTCGGAGCCGGCGAGTTCGCGGTAGAACTTCGCGCCGTGGAAGTCGTCCGGGCCGACCAGGTCGGCGCGCAGGACCGTCCGCGAGATGAGGCCGGAGACGGTCGAGTTGAGGCAGGCCGAGGGGATGAGGAAGTCCTCGCGGGTGCCGTAGGTGCGCACGCAGGAGCCCGGGTCGGCGAGTACGGCGATCTCCGGGTCGAAGCCGCCGATGCCCTCCGCCCTCTCGAACTCCTCGATGGCCTGGGCGAGTTCACGGGTGATCGCACCCTTGCCGGTCCAGCCGTCCACGAAGACGACGTCCCCGGGGTCGTGATGCGCGGCGAGCCAGCGCAGCGCGTTGGCATCGATGCCCCGGCCGCGCACGATGGACACGGCGTAGTGCGGCAGGTCCAGCCCGTGCCGGAACTGCGCCCAGCGGCGCATGAGAACGCCGACCGGGGTCCCGGCCCGCGCCAGCGACACCAGCACCGGACGCGGCGACCGCTCGGCGAGCACCGTCTCCGTCACCACCCCGACGGCGTGCGCGACACGGGCGGCGGAGGCGTCGAGGGCGGCCTGGAACAGCTCCTGGTACTGCTCGCTGGGCTGGTACTCCACCGGCAGCGACTCGGCGTAGTGCGCCCCGCCGCTCTGGATGGCCTCCTCCCGTTCCTCGGTCGGCGCCTCCAGGGTGACGTCGGAGAGGTCCTGGAGCAGCCAGCCGACCTCCTCGGGCGCGTAACTGGAGAATGCGGGGCCACGGAGGGGCTCGGGCAGCATGGCCGGCCTTTCGGAAGCGTGCGGGACGTACGACGGGACGACCGCGAGCAGGACGTGCGGGGTGTGGGCGGCGAGGCGGGCCAGCAGCCCGTCCGGCGCGTGCAGGGCGGGGGTGTCGGCGACCGAGTCCACCACGGTCACGACGGCGTCGAAGCCGGCGCCGGCGACGTTGTACGCGTAGCGCTCGCCAGGGCCGTCGGCCGGGTCGTCATGGGCGGGGAAGACCAGCCGGGTGCGGATCGCATAGCCGGGGTCGTCGAGCGCGAGCACGGGCGACCGGGTGGTGGTCGAGAACCGCACCTCGGCATCCATGACCTGCTCCAGCTCCCGGGCGAGCCGCAGCGGGGCGTACATCAGCTCCTCGAAGCCGAGGACGAGGACGCGGCGGGCGGAGGCGGGCAGGGCCTCCGCTATTCGGGCGGCCATCTCGGGCAGCGCGGCTTCGAGACGGGTGCGATGGGCCGGGGTGAAACCGTGCCGGCCACCGTCGGGGAGGCCGTGGGGCCAGTGGAGCTCCGCACGGGTGACACAGCCGTGCGACGGTTCCGGCGAGCCGTGCTGCCGGTCGTGCTCGGCGACCAGCAGCTGTCCCTTCTCCAGCACACCTTCCGGCAGCCGTACGACCCCGGACGCGGCGGCGATCAGATCCACCCGCGCCCCGATCTCACCGGCGAACCGTTCCATCCGCTCGACGTCCCCCGCCGACCGCATGTCGACCAGCGCCACCACCACATACCGCCCGCGCGGATACCGCTCGTGCAGATCACGAATGGTGTTCAGCACGGTGTTACCGGTGGAGAACTCGTCGTCGACCAGGACCAGCGGACCGTCACCGGCCAGCAGCGACGGATCCTCCGGCAGCAGCAGATGCGACGTGGCATGCGAGTGCGACTCCTCGAAGCCGCCCGCCCGGGCGACCCCGGCCACCGGCCGGCGCGTGGAGTGCAGATACGGCGCCGTACCGAGCCCGTCGGCCACCGCATGGCCGAGCCCCGTCGCGGTCTCCGCATAGCCGAGGACGACAGCGGCACCCGCCGCCGCCTCACCCAGCAGCTCGGCAACCCGACGACCCAGCCGGACCCCATGGCCGTAGACCACGGACGGCGACTGCGGGACATGCTTGCCGAGCACGTTGGAGACGAGCAGATGGGCCCGCTTGGGGTTACGGCGCAGGGCGAGCCCGAGCAGGGCGGGCAGGCCCTCGTCGCCCACGAGTTCGACCCCGAGCCGCTCCGCGACCCAGGCGCCGGACCAGCCCCCGTCGTTCACTGCGTTCTTCATGCGTCCCTTATTCCGGCGGCGAGCAACTCCACGAAACCGACGTCCTCGTGGGCCACGCCGAAGGCCTCGGCGCGCAGCAGGGTCCGTTCGGCCCAGGCGCGGTGCGGCTTCACCTCGTTCATCTTGTTCGTGTAGGCCGAGCGGAGCACTCCCCCACCGCCCCGCTCGGGGCGCAGGATGTCCTGGGCGTCGCTGTACTCCTCGTGGCTGACCACGGACAGCGCGTGCACGGGCAGCACATGGGAGGGGTGGATGCAGGTCTTGCCGAGCAGACCGTTGGCGTGGTCGAGGGAGATCTCCCGCAGCAGTCCGTCCATGGCGTGCTCCAGCAGCTTCTCGCGCAGCTCGACGGCCTGCACCTCCAGGAAGGGGCTCTGCCGCAGCTGGGGCTTGAACATGCGCTCGGAGAGCCGGAAGTACTCCCACACGGGTCCGGTCACGGTGAATCCGGTGCCGTCGGCCCGGCCCAGCATGTTCACGACGTCGGCGATCACGGAGGCGACCACCTGGACGTCGTAGGCGGTCATGTCGGGGGCGCGGCGCAGGCCGTAGGAGGAGCAGAAGTCGGTGACGCCGAGGCGCAGGGCCAGCACCCGGTCGCGGTACTTGTCGACCGCGCGGGCGATGCCCTCCAGGGTGTCCACGCGGGATTCGCGGTAGAGCAGCTCGGGGGACTCCAGGACCGGCATGGCGAACAGCCGTCGCCCGCTGTCGGCCTCGGCGGCCGCCAGGGCCTCCAGGAACGGGATACCGCGCTCCTCGGTGAACTTCGGCAGCACGAACCCGGACAGCAGGCGTACGGACGCGCCGAGCCGGTGCACGAGGTCGGGTATCTGCTCGGGGGTGCGCACCCGGATGAAGAGCAGCGGCGGCTCGGAGCCGGGCCGGGCGGCGAGGTCGGCGAACTGGCGGACCAGGTTCTCCTCGCCGGCCACGACGTCCGCGTCGTCGATCGAGTCCTCCAGGCACAGCACCATCGAGACCACGCCGTTCCCGGCCTGCTTGACGATGTCGTCGGCGAGCCGCGGCCGGGTTGCCGGGCTGTACAGGGTGGCGCCGAGGGCGCTGGCGAGCAGCCGGGCCGGAGAGTCGGCGGTGAAGTCGCACGGCTCCCGGTGGAAGAGGCGCTGCCGCACCTCGGGGGCGATGTGCCCGAAATGACGCATATAACTCCCTACAGGCACGGGCCCGGGTCTGTGTTCGGTAAAAGGTGGCCGGTAATAGTACGTAGAGACCCGTGTCCGGGGTTCCCTGCGGGCATGAATTTCCGGTAACTCGCTTGTGTCGGCGGCCCTCGGCGGCCCTACCCCCGCATTGTCGTGACCAGGACCGAGAAGGCAGGATGACCGCATGACGCACGCGATGCTGAAGGGGTCGAACGTCCCGCTGGAAGCCACCACGGTCCGGGCCGTGCTGCGCTGGACCGCCGGGCAGGGAGTCCCGGACGTGGACGCCTCGGCGCTGCTGCTCGGCCCCGACGGCCGTGTGCGCTCGGACGAGGACTTCGTCTTCTACAACCAGCCCCGGCATCCCTCCGGAAAGGTGTGGCGGCTCGGCAAGAAACGCGTCGCCGAGGGACTGACCGACACGATCCAGACAGATCTTCCCGGTGTCGAGCCGGGCGTCGGGCGGATCCTGCTCGTCGCCTCCGCCGACGGCGTCACCTTCGACCAGGTGCCGGCGCTGTGCATCCTGCTGTACGACGCGGCCGCCGACGGGGAGCCGCTGGCCAGCTTCGAGATCAAGCCGGAGACCGGCGCGGAGACGGCGCTGATCTGCGGTGAGCTGTACCGGCGCGGGGAGGGCTGGAAGTTCCGCGCGCTGGGCGAGGGGTACCAGGACGGGCTGAAGGGGCTCGCGACGGACTTCGGCATCTCGGTGGACGAGTCGGAGGCCGAGCCGGAGCCCACGGCGTCCCGGCCGTTGCCTCCCGAGCAGCCGACGACGGCCGTACCGCAGCAGCCGCCGGCGTACGGCTATCCGCAGCCTGTGCCGGTGCCGGTCGCCGCCGACCTGGCCTTCCG
This sequence comes from Streptomyces sp. CoH27, assembly GCF_020181035.1. Lineage (GTDB taxonomy): Bacteria > Actinomycetota > Actinomycetes > Streptomycetales > Streptomycetaceae > Streptomyces > Streptomyces camelliae. The sequence goes on along the minus strand of NZ_JAIQYY010000007.1, from coordinate 175,344 downwards.
GCTGCCGCCGCAGGGGCCGCAGTTCATCGGGCGGTGAGCGGGGCCGGGTTCACCGGTCCGCCGTCTTGTACCCCCTGCCCCACTGCAGCCCCCACCCGTACAGCCGGTCCAGCTCCCCCTGGAAGCCGTACACGAACTTCACCTCGCGGCGGACCGTCAGTTCGCCCTTCACGTTCTCGATCATCACCACCGCGCAGGAGCGGGCCTGCGGATGGCGTTCGTCCAGGCCGATCTCTATCCGGGGGCCGTTGCTGGGATACAGCGTGACGATGGCGTGGGTGCGGTCGAAGGCCGGGGTCTGGTCGTAGATGTAGACGAAGACCAGCAGACGTTTGATGGCGTCGCGGTGGTCGAGATTGACGTACATCGTCTCGCCGGACGCCGAGCCGAACCGGTCGTCGCCGCTGAGCTTGATGTACGGCGGGGCATTGACGTCGCCCAGGTAGTTGCCGAGCGGCTGGACGACGCCCTTCGTGCCGTCGGTCAGCTCGTACAGGCAGCCGAGGTCGAGGTCGACGTTGACCATGGACTGGCCGTGGCCGAGCACCTCCTGGGGTTTGAGGGCCCGGAAGGGGTGCCGGAAGAGGCTGCCCCGCTCGTTGGGGTCGAAGTCGGACGTGCGCATCCGCCAGGTCAGGTTGACCCGCAGGTTGCCCGTGGCCGCGCCCTGCTTGGTGAGCGACACCGTCTGATGCCGCCGGGTGAGCTGGATGGAGCCGGTCGCGGCCTCGCCCGAGTCGAAGTCGGAGAGCCGCG
>NZ_JAIQYY010000007.1:172599-174489 GCF_020181035.1 Streptomyces sp. CoH27 | reverse complement strand
CCCCCCCGCTCAGAGCGTTCCTCACCCACGGGGGTGTCACACCCCGGAGGGCACCTCGGCCTTCTCGTCGCTGCCCTCGCCGGCCGTCGCGAGCGCACGGTTGCGGCGGACGGAGGACCAGAAGGACCAGCCGATCAGGACGACGCCGACGAGACCGGTGATGACCTCGTTGATCTCGTACTGGATGGTGACCATGAGGATCACGGCCAGGGCGCCGATGGCGTAGTGGGCGCCGTGCTCCAGGTAGACGTAGTCGTCGAGGGTGCCCTGGCGGACCAGGTAGACCGTGAGCGACCGGACGTACATCGCGCCGATGCCGAGGCCGAGGGCCATCATCACGATGTCGTTGGTGATGGCGAAGGCGCCGATCACACCGTCGAAGGAGAAGGACGCGTCCAGGACCTCCAGGTAGAGGAACATGAAGAACGCGGCCTGGCCGGCCAGCAGCACCGCGGACTTCTGCTTGCCGGTGCGGGCGGCCTCTTCCTCCTCCTCGTGCTCGCGCTCCTCCTCTTCCTCCAGCTTGTCCTCGAAGTAGCCGGACAGACCGCCGACGATCATGTACGTGATCAGACCGGCGATGCCCGCGATCAGGACCGTCTGCGCCTTGTCGGCGTGGGCGCCGCCGTGCTGGTGGGCCTGGGTGGCGAAGGTGAAGGAGGTGATCAGCAGGGCGATCAGCGCGATGCAGACCGACAGCATGTCGATCTTGCCGAGCTTGGCCAGCGGCCGCTCCAGCCACTGGAGCCACTGGATGTCCCGGTCCTCGAAGATGAAGTCGAGGAAGATCATCAGCAGGAACATTCCGCCGAAGGCGGCGATCGCCGGGTGGGCGTCGGTGACCAGCTGCTGGTACTGGTCCTTGTCCGTGAGGGCCAGGTGGACGGCGTCGTACGGGTTGAGCTTCGCGGTGATGGCGACGATGACGACGGGGAAGACCAGTCGCATGCCGAACACGGCGATCAGGACGCCGACCGTGAGGAAGATCTTCTGCCAGAAGGCGTTCATCTTCTTCAGGATTCCGGCGTTGACCACGGCGTTGTCGAACGACAGGGAGATCTCCAGGACGGCGAGGATCGCCACGACCCCGAAGCCCTCCCACCCTCCGTAGAAGACGGCGGCGACGAGGCCGAGCGCGGTCACCGCGAACGACCAGCCGAAGGTTTTCAGAAGCACTGGCTACCCCATCATGTCCGTACGGGTCTCCCCCGCGCCGTACTCGGCTTTGCGAAACGTTGACCCCGAGTCTAGAGGGGCACCCTACCCGCGGTGCCGCCCAGGGCAATCCTCACGCAAAAGCCACAGGTCAGGCTTATGAGGAGGCAATCGGCTACGAGACGTTCACCCCGAAGTCGAGGGCGATGCCCCGCAGACCGGAGGCATAGCCCTGGCCGACGGCGCGGAACTTCCACTCGCCCTGGTAGCGGTACAGCTCGCCGAAGATCATGGCGGTCTCGGTGGAGGCGTCCTCGCTCAGGTCGTAGCGCGCGAGCTCCTGGCCGTCGGCCTGGTTGAGCACGCGGATGAAGGCGTTGGAGACCTGACCGAAGGTCTGGCCGCGCTCGTCGGCCAGGTGGATCGAGACCGGGAAGACGATCTTCTCGCACTGCGGCGGCACCTTGGTGAGGTCCACCAGGATCGTCTCGTCGTCGCCCTCGCCCTCACCGGTGAGGTTGTCACCGGTGTGCTCGACCGAGCCGTCGGGGCTCTTGAGCTGGTTGTAGAAGACGAACCACTCGTCGCCCATCACCCGGTTGCCGGCGCCGCACAGCAGGGCGCTGGCGTCCAGGTCGAAGGGGGCGCCGGTGGTGGACCGCGCGTCCCAGCCGAGGCCGATCATGACGTTCGTGAGGTTCGGTGCGGCCTTGGAGAGGGAGACGTTGCCTCCCT
>NZ_JAIQYY010000007.1:102336-172492 GCF_020181035.1 Streptomyces sp. CoH27 | reverse complement strand
CGGTGCGGCGCCGGACGGCATACACAGACCGGCGTACGTCAGACGTTGACGCCGAAGTCCTGGGCGATGCCGCGCAGACCGGAGGCGTAGCCCTGGCCGATGGCACGGAACTTCCACTCCGCCCCGTTCCGGTACAGCTCGCCGAAGACCATGGCGGTCTCGGTGGAGGCGTCCTCGCTCAGGTCGTAGCGGGCGATCTCCTGCTGGTTGGCCTGGTTCACGACGCGGATGAACGCGTTGCGGACCTGGCCGAAGGACTGCTGGCGGTTCTCGGCGTCGTAGATCGACACCGGGAAGACGATCTTCTCGATGTCGGCCGGGACGCCGGCCAGGTTGACCTTGATGGCCTCGTCGTCGCCCTCGCCCTCACCGGTGAGGTTGTCACCGGTGTGCTCGACGGAGCCGTCGGGGCTCTTGAGGTTGTTGAAGAAGACGAAGTGCTGGTCGCTCGCGACCTTGCCGGCGTTGTTCAGCAGCAGCGCGCTGGCGTCGAGGTCGAAGTCGGTGCCGGTCGTGGTGCGCACGTCCCAGCCCAGACCGACGATGACGGCGGTCAGGCCCGGGGCCTCCTTCGTCAGCGATACGTTGCCGCCCTTGCTGAGGCTGACTCCCACGGGTCCTCCATGTGTGTCCAGGGGCGGGGAGCCCCCGTCGTGCTTCGGATACGGGATCAACGTGCCGATCCTAGTGACGGGTTCCCGCCCCCCGCAGATCCCGGGCCGGAAGACTCACGGGGTCGGCCCACGGTCGGCCTACAGGGTGTCGAGCGCCTTCACGTACTCGTTCAGGTCACGGGCGTCCGGCAGGCCGTTGACCACGGTCCAGCGCACGACGCCCTCCTTGTCGATGATGAAGGTGCCCCGCACGGCGCAGCCCTTGTCCTCGTCGAAGACGCCGTACGCGCGCGAGACGTTGCCGTGCGGCCAGAAGTCGCTCAGCAGCGGGTACTCCAGGCCCTCCTGCTCGGCGAAGACGCGCAGGGTGTGGATGGAGTCGTTGGAGACGGCGAGCACCTGGGTGCCGCGGTCGGAGAACTTCGGCAGGTTGTCGCGCAGCTCGCACAGCTCGCCGGTGCACACGCCGGTGAAGGCGAAGGGGTAGAAGAGCAGGACGACGTTCTTCTCGCCACGGAAGTCCGAGAGCTTCACGGTGGCGCCGTGGTTGTCCTTGAGCTCGAAGTCGGGGGCCTTGTCGCCGACCTGGATCGCCATCGGGATGTTTCCCTTTCGGTGGGCTGTTCGGAGGAGAACAGCCTACGGCGAAGGGGGCGGCGGTCGCCCGGAGGGACCGCCGCCCGCGCCTCGCTCACCTGTGGGAGACGATCACCGCTTCGGCGACTTCAGCTTGGTGTCGTTCCAGTCCTTGCCCACGCTGACGCTCTTGGCCTGCGACAGGCCGGCCGTCTGAGCGGCGTCGTTGATGTCGCTGGGCTCGATGTAACCGTCCCGGCCGGTCTTCGGCGTGAGGAGGTGGATCGGGCCGCCCTCTTCGAGGAAGCTGATGGCGTCGACCAGCGTGTCGGTCAGGTCGCCGTCATCGTCGCGGAACCACAGCAACACGACGTCGGCAACGTCGTCGTAGTCCTCGTCCACCAGCTCCTGGCCGATGGTTTCCTCGATGGACTCGCGGAGATCCTGGTCGACGTCGTCGTCGTAGCCGAGCTCCTGGACCACCTGTCCGGGCTGGAACCCCAGCCTGACGGCCAGGCTCGTCTCCGCGTGGTCCGCGGTCGCGCTCACGGTCTGCCTCCTGATCATTTCTTTAGGGAACAACTCAGCCACGCGCGTACGCGTGGTGCTTGGCCGTAGTCCACACGGGCGGGACGGATCGCGCAAGTACCCGGCCGTTCGGACCGCCGAAACGGTGACGATACCGGTCGTGTCACCGCAACTCCCAGCACCACCCCTTGATCCAGCGTGACCCAGATCACACACATTTGCCCCTTTTACTCCAACCGTATTCGTCTGCGGAGATGACGTACGCCGTCCCGAGGTACACGATGGGGAGCGGTGCAGGCAGGTGCGGAAAAGCAGGAAACAGCAGAAAAAACGGCCCTCTGACAGGTAAGGAACAGCGTGGCTTCCGGATCCGATCGCAACCCGATCATCATTGGCGGCCTTCCGAGTCAGGTTCCTGACTTCGATCCCGAAGAGACCCAGGAGTGGCTCGACTCCCTCGACGCCGCCGTGGACGAGCGCGGCCGGGAGCGGGCCCGCTATCTCATGCTCCGCCTGATCGAGCGGGCCCGCGAGAAGCGCGTGGCCGTGCCCGAGATGCGCAGCACGGACTACGTCAACACGATCCCGACCAAGAGCGAGCCGTTCTTCCCGGGCAACGAGGAGATCGAGCGCAAGATCCTCAACGCGACCCGCTGGAACGCGGCCGTGATGGTCTCGCGCGCCCAGCGTCCCGGCATCGGCGTCGGCGGCCACATCGCCACCTTCGCCTCCTCCGCCTCGCTGTACGACGTCGGCTTCAACCACTTCTTCCGCGGCAAGGACCAGGGCGACGGCGGCGACCAGGTCTTCTTCCAGGGCCACGCCTCCCCCGGCATCTACGCGCGCGCGTACCTGCTCGACCGGCTCACCGAGGCCCAGCTCGACGGCTTCCGCCAGGAGAAGTCGAAGTACCCGAACGGCCTGTCCAGCTACCCCCATCCGCGCTCCATGCCGGACTTCTGGGAGTTCCCCACGGTCTCCATGGGCCTCGGCCCGCTGGCCGCGATCTTCCAGGCGCGGATGAACCGCTACATGGAGGCGCGCGGCATCGCGGACACCTCCGCGTCCCACGTGTGGGCGTTCCTCGGCGACGGCGAGATGGACGAGCCGGAGTCGCTCGGCCAGCTGTCCATCGCCGCCCGTGAGGGCCTGGACAACCTGACCTTCGTGGTCAACTGCAACCTCCAGCGGCTCGACGGCCCGGTGCGCGGCAACGGCAAGATCATCCAGGAGCTGGAGTCGATCTTCCGGGGTGCCGGCTGGAACGTGATCAAGCTGATCTGGGACCGCACCTGGGACCCGCTGCTCGCGCAGGACCGGGACGGCATCCTCGTCAACAAGATGAACACGACCCCGGACGGCCAGTTCCAGACGTACGCCACGGAATCCGGCGCCTACATCCGGGAGCACTTCTTCGGCGACGACCACCGACTGCGCGCGATGGTCGAGAACATGACGGACGACCAGATCCTGCACCTCGGCCGCGGCGGCCACGACCACCGCAAGATCTACGCGGCGTTCAAGGCGGCCAAGGAGCACAAGGGCCAGCCGACGGTCATCCTCGCCAAGACCGTCAAGGGCTGGACGCTGGGCCCCAACTTCGAGGGCCGCAACGCCACGCACCAGATGAAGAAGCTGACGGTCGACGACCTCAAGCGCTTCCGCGACCGCCTGCACCTGCCGATCACCGACCAGCAGCTGGAGTCCGGCCCGCCGCCGTACTACCACCCGGGCCGGGACACGGACGAGATCCAGTACATGCACGACATGCGCAAGCAGTGCGGCGGATACGTCCCGACGCGCGTCGTGCGCGCCAAACCCCTCGCGCTGCCGGACGACAAGACGTACGCGACCGTGAAGAAGGGCTCGGGTCAGCAGTCCATCGCCACGACCATGGCGTTCGTCCGGCTCCTCAAGGACCTCATGCGGGACAAGGAGATCGGCAAGCGGTTCGTGCTGATCGCGCCGGACGAGTACCGCACGTTCGGCATGGACTCCTTCTTCCCGAGCGCGAAGATCTACAACCCGCTGGGCCAGCAGTACGAGTCGGTGGACCGCGAGCTGCTCCTGGCATACAAGGAGTCGCCGACCGGCCAGATGCTGCACGACGGCATCTCGGAGGCGGGCTGCACGGCCTCGCTGATCGCGGCGGGCTCGGCCTACGCCACGCACGGCGAGCCGCTGATCCCGGTCTACGTCTTCTACTCGATGTTCGGTTTCCAGCGCACCGGCGACCAGTTCTGGCAGATGGCCGACCAGCTGGCGCGCGGTTTCGTACTGGGCGCGACCGCGGGCCGTACGACCCTGACCGGTGAGGGTCTGCAGCACGCGGACGGCCACTCCCAGCTGCTCGCCTCGACGAACCCGGCGTGCGTGGCGTACGACCCCGCGTACTCGTACGAGATCGCGTACATCGTCCAGGACGGCCTGCGCCGGATGTACGGCGCCGATGCCGAACACCCGCACGGCGAGGACGTCTTCTACTACCTGACCGTCTACAACGAGCCCATCCAGCACCCGGCCGAGCCGGAGAACGTGGACGTCGAGGGCATCCTCAAGGGCGTCCACAAGCTGAGCGAGGGCACGGCGGGGGCCGTCCCGGCGCAGATCATGGCGTCGGGCGTGGCCGTCCCGTGGGCACTGGAGGCGCAGCGGATCCTCGCCGAGGACTGGAACGTGCGCGCCGGCGTCTGGTCGGCCACCTCCTGGAACGAGCTGCGCCGCGAGGCCGTGGCGTGCGAGGAGCACAACCTGCTGCATCCGGAGGAGGAGCAGCGGGTGCCGTATGTGACACGCAAGCTCAGCGGCGCGGAAGGTCCGTTCGTGGCCGTGTCCGACTGGATGCGATCGGTTCCGGACCAGATCGCGCGGTGGGTGCCGGGCACGTACCAGTCCCTGGGCGCGGACGGCTTCGGCTTCGCCGACACCCGGGGCGCGGCGCGGCGCTTCTTCCACATCGACGCCCAGTCGATCGTGGTGGCGGTGCTGACCGAGCTGGCGCGCGAGGGCAAGGTCGACCGCTCGGTGCTCAAGCAGGCCATCGACCGCTACCAGCTGCTGGACGTCTCCGCGGCGCATCCGGGCGCGGCGGGCGGCGACGCGTAGCCCCCCCCCCATCGCTCGGCTTCGACCGACGGCATCCGGGGCGGGCTTGCGGGTTCGATGCCGGGTGCGGGGCGCGTGGGAGCTGCTCACGCAGTTCCCCGCGCCCCTTCGGGGCGCCGCCCTCGTTGCTTTTTCTTTACTATTGCGGGCATGAACCATCAGTCGGCGCAGGCGCGTTGGGAGCGGCACACCCAACGGCCGTTGCTGGCGCTGGCGGTGGCGTTCGCCGTCGCCTATGCCGTGCCGATCGTGGACAACCCCGCGAGCCCGCTCCTCACAGAGCTCTGCACCGCCACGGAGTGGGTGGTGTGGGGGCTGTTCGCGCTGGACTACGTGATACGGCTGGCGCTCACCAGACGGCGTCGGCGGTTTGTCCGGACGCACTGGATCGACCTGTGCGCGGTGGTGCTGCCGCTGCTCCAGCCACTGCGGCTGCTGCGCCTGGTGTCGACGCTGCTGCTGGTGGGCCGGCGGGCGCGGATGGCCTCCCAGATCCGGCTCACGACGTACGTCGGCGGGTCGCTGATCGGGCTGCTCATGTTCGGCTCGCTGGCCGTGCTGTCCGTGGAGCGGGACGCACCGCACGGGAACATCCGGACGCTGGGTGACGCGGTGTGGTGGTCCTTCACGACGATGACGACCGTCGGATACGGCGACCATGCCCCGACGACCGGCATGGGCCGGCTGATCGCCGTCGGGCTGATGCTGTCCGGGATCACGCTGCTGGGTGTGGTGACCGCGAACATCACCGCGTGGTTCATCGCCCGGTTCGAGAAGGACGAGGTGGAGGAGCGGCGGCAGACGGAGGCGATCACGTCTCTGGCCGAGGAGGTGCGCCTGCTGCGGGCCGAGGTGGCTCGGTTGACCAACGAGCACGAGAAGCAGCGCAGTTGACGGCCGAGCGCGCGCAGCCCCCTCCGCAGCGCGCGCCACAAGCCGACCGTCCTCCCATGTCCTGCGGAAGACGTGACCCACTGTGACCTGCGGCGCGCGCCCGGGGCGAGCGATCTTTAGCGGAGTCACCCTGATAGGGGAAACTCCGCCCGGAGCGGCCTCAGATGTGGCCCACGCCCGCGCCGCTCTCGGCGTTCGCGCCCCGCTTGGTGAGCAGCGCGACGAGGACGGCGACCGCCGCCACGCCCGCCGCGACCAGGGAGGCGAGGCTCATCCCGGAGATGAACGTGTGATGCGCGACCTCGGCGATCTTCGCGGCGGCCGGCCCCGGCGTGCCCTTCGGCGCCGGGGAGAGCCCCTGCTGCACCGCCTGCGAGGCCAGCCCCTCCTGCGCCGGGGTCAGGTGCGGCAGCCCCGCGGCCTTCCAGTTGCCCGCCAGCGAGTTGTCCACCTTGGACGCCATCACGGCGCCCAGCACCGCCGTACCGAGACTGCCGCCGATCTGCATCGCGGCCTGCTGGAGACCGCCGGCGACACCGGAGAGCTCCATCGGGGCGTTGCCGACGATGACCTCCGTGGCGCCGACCATGACCGGCGCGAGGCCGAGGCCGAGCAGGGCGAACCAGACCGACATGACACCGCTGCCGGTGCCCTCCTTGAGGGTGGACATGCCGTACATGGCGATTGCGGTGGCCGCCATGCCGCCGGCCAGCGGGATCCGCGGGCCGAGCTTGGTGATCGCCGCGCCCGCCAGCGGGGAGCCGACGATCATCATGCCGGTCAGGGGCAGCAGGTGCAGGCCCGCGTCGACCGGGGTCATGCCGTGCACGTTCTGCAAGTAGAAGGTGACGAAGAACAGGCCGCCCATGAAGGCGATGGCCATCAGCACCATCAGGACCACGCCCGCCGACAGCGGGACCGAGCGGAACAGCGCCAGCGGGATCAGCGGTTCCTTCACCTTCGTCTCCCAGAAGGAGAAGAGGGCGAAGCCCAGCACCGAGGCGGCGATGAACGTCCACGTCCTGCCGTCGCCCCAGCCCCACGTCGGGGCCTTGATGAGCGCCCAGACCAGGCAGAACATCGCGCCGGACAGCAGCGCGATGCCGAGGAGGTCGAAGGAGCGCGGGGCGTTCTCGGCGCGGTGGTCGCGCAGGATCAGCAGGCCGAGGACCAGCGCGACGAGGCCGACCGGCACGTTGATGAAGAACACCGACTGCCAGCTGACGTGCTGGACCAGCAGGCCGCCGAGGATCGGGCCGCCCGCGGTGGAGGCGCCGATCACCATGCCCCAGATGCCGATCGCCATGTTGAGCTTCTCGGCCGGGAAGGTGGCCCGCAGCAGGCCGAGCGCGGCCGGCATCAGCAGCGCGCCGAACAGGCCCTGGAAGACGCGGAAGGTGACGACCGCGGCGATGCTGTTCGACAGGCCGATGGCGCCCGAGGCAGTGGCGAAGCCGGTCACGCCTATCAGGAAGGTCTGGCGGTGGCCGAAGCGGTCGCCCAGCTTGCCCGCGGTGATCAGGGAGACCGCGAGGGCGAGGAAGTAGGCGTTGGTGATCCACTGGACGTCGGCGAAGCTCGCGCCCAGGTCCTTGGCGATGGCCGGGTTGGCGATGGCCACGATGGTGCCGTCGAGGGCCACCATCATGACCCCTACGGCGACGGTGATGAGGGTGAGCCAGGGATGGCCGCGCAATCCCGCGGCAGGTGGCGCCTCCAGTGAGGCTGCCGTAGCCCCGTCCCCCGGCCCCGAGGCGTCGATGGTGGTCTGACTAGTCATACGTTCGAGGCTAGTGAGAGCCGCTGACAGTTGACAATCGATTTCACATGTCAGTAACTGACACCTGTGGAAACACTGCGCGAACGCAAGAAACAACGCACCCGCGACGCGCTCCTTCGAGCCGCTCTCGAACTGTTCACGACCCAGGGGTACGAGCGGACGACCGTCGACGAGATCGCCGAGGCCGTCGGGGTCTCGCAGCGCACCTTCTTCCGCTACTTCGCCGGCAAGGAGGACGCGGCCTTCACGGTCCAGGACATGAGCGAACGGCACTTCGTGGCCTGCCTACGGGTGCGCCCCGCGCACGAGGCGCCGATGGAGGCGCTGCGCCAGGCGGTGCTGGAGGGCTGGGACGCGATCCGGGAGACCGTCGAGTCGGCGGTGCCCGTGGAGCTGTACCTGCGGATGTACCGCACGATCGAGTCGACGCCGGCGCTGCTCGCCGCCCACCTGCTCCGCTCGGCCGCGACGGAGGAGACGATCGCGCGGTTGCTGGCCGAACGCGAGGGCGTCGACGTGGACGCCGACCCTCGACCGCGGCTCGCGGTGGCCGTGTTCGGCGGCGTGATAAGGGTCACGGAGCGGCAGTGGTGCACGGGTGAGGACTTCAGCCTGGAGTCGATCCGTCAACTCACCGCGTCCTACCTCGATGAGGTGGGTCCGGCGCTCACCGGGAACTGGCGTACCGGCAGAGATCGTTGACGGTCCGTTCGATCTTCGGCGAAACGTGATACCTGTCACTCGGTTACCGCGAGACCCGCTCGTTCTCCTAGTGTGTCCTCCCAGTGACTTCCTTCGACACCTCCCCGCAACTGAACGTCTGGCGCGCACTGCTGGCGCTGGCCGTGGTGTTCGTGATGCTCGCCACCACCGGCTGGACCGCCCTGCGCAGCCACCGGGAGGCGACGGCGCTTCAGGCCTCGCTCAGCAAGTGGGAGCACGGCTACCTCCACGGCCACCGGCTGCCCGACCCCGAGTCCGGCCCGGCCCGGCTGACCCCGTTCTTCACGACGCTCTCCGCCGAGGACCAGGCCCGCCTCGCCCACCGCTACCCGCTCGCAGTGGGCAACATGAACGGCGCCCCCGTGACCTTGCGCTACCAGGCGAACCGCGTCGCCATGGAGCAGGCCCGCGAGGTCGAGCAGAAGCGCATGCACGACACCCGGCTCAGCGCGGCCGGGCACCAGGACGCGGGCCGTCGTATGCACCGCTACGAGTCCCTGCTGACCCCCGGCCGGCAGATCCTCGCCTTCGACCCCGAGGGCTCGGGCCGGATCGCCGAGGTGTTCGGGAACCTGGACCAGGCCCAGCGGATCTCGGTGGTCGTCCCCGGCGTCGACACCGACCTGCTCACCTTCCAGAAGACCAACCGCCAGTACACCGCCCCGGTCGGCATGGCCCAGGCGCTGTACGCGGCGGAGCGCACGGCGAGCCCCGCGACCCGTACGGCCGTGATCGCCTGGGCCGACTACACCGCGCCCGACGGGCTCGGCGTGGACGCGGCCACCGGCCTGCGCGCCGCGGAGGGCGCCCTGCGCCTGAACGCGCTGCTGGACGCCCTGCCCGGCACGGCCCCGGTGGCGATGATCTGCCACAGCTACGGCTCGGTGGTCTGCGGCGTCGCCGCGCACGACATGCCCCGCCGGGTGTCCGACATAGCGGTGGCCGCGAGCCCCGGCATGCGGGTGTCCGCGGCCTCCCACCTGCGCACCGGCGCCCAGGTGTGGGCGATGCGGGACGCCACCGACTGGATCCAGGACGTGCCGTACCTGGAGCTGGGCGGGCTCGGGCACGGCGCCGACCCGGTGTCCTCGGCGTTCGGCGCGCGTGTGCTGTCCGCCCGGGACGCGCACGGCCACGCCGGCTACTTCCAGCCGGGCACGGACAGCCTGCGCAACCTCGCCGACGTCGGGGTCGGCGCCTACGACGCGGTGACGTGCGCACGCGAGAACGACCTGTGCCAGTCCGGCGCTACCCCGGCCGGACGCGCGTAGAAACAGCAGGAAGTGCGGTCTGCGCGGGTGGCGACGGAGGAGCACGTGCCGCATACGATGAGCCGCATGGGTGACATACTGGCGGGTTTTCATGCCGTCTGGGAGTTCGAGTCCGACTCCGTGCTCATCCGTTACGAACGGGGGATTCGGACACCGAAGCTGTTCCAGGCGCTCGGCGAACGGCGCATCCCGCTGTCCGCGGTCGAGAACGTGAGCCTCACCCCGGGCAGACGCGGCACCGTCGTCCTGCGGCTGCGGCCGCGCGCCGGCGCCGATCCGCTGATGGAGGCGGCCGACGGGCAGCTGAAGGAGGGCTCCGACCCGTATCGGCTGGTGCTGCCGGCCGAGCGCGAGACGCTCGCCGAGTACTACGCGCACGAGCTGAAGGGCCTGCTGACCGAGGCCGGCTCGGGACCGGCCGACCGCCATCTGGTGGCCGCGCCCGAGGCGCCACTGCACTTCAAGGCCTACGACGGGAAGGCGTCCTTCGACGGGACGTCCGTGCAGTTCCGCTGGTCGTGGACGGGCGCGTCCTCCGCGAAGTGGAAGGCGGGCGACCAGAGCTTTCCGGTGACCGGCCTCAGCGGGGTGGAGTGGCGCTCGCCGGAGGTCTTCGAGGGGCACCTGCGGCTGATCAGCCGCTCTGCCGGTACGACGGCCACGGCCGTGCAGCCCGACCAGGACCCGGCGGCCGTGATCTTCGGGCTGGGGTACGGCCCGGTGCACGAGTCGCTGCCGTTCGCCGCCGCGGTCCTGGCCGCCGTACGCACAAGAGGGCCGGTACCCGCGGTACCGGCCGCCCCGGCCCGGCGGGATCCGGCGGACATCGCCGAGCGGATCCGGCATCTCGGGGAGCTGCATCAGGCCGGCCTGGTCACCGACGAGGAGTTCTCCTCCAAGAAGGCCGAACTGCTGGCGGAGTTGTGACGGGGATCACCGCTCGCGCGCGTAGAAGCTGATCTTCCTGTCCAGGACGGACAGGGTGTCGTGCAGTTCCGCGATCCGGGCCAGCACGTCCCGGCGCGTCGACTCCAGCAGTTCCTGGCGCTCGGCGTACGTGCTCTCGCCCTCCCGGACCAGTTCCGCGTACCGCACCATGTCCGCCACCGGCATGCCCGTCAGCCGCAGCTTGGTCACGAAGTCCAGCCAGTCCAGATCGCGGTTGCTGTAGCGGCGCTGGCCGGTGTGGGAACGGTCGACGTGCGGCATCAGGCCGATCCGCTCGTACCAGCGCAGGGTGTGCGCGGTCAGGCCGGTGAACGCGACGACCTCGCTGATCGTGTAGCGGTCCTGGCCGTCGGGGCGCGGATGACGTCTGGGCGGGGCGGAGCAGATGTCGGCGGGGGTCGTGCTCGCGGTGTCCGCTGGCGTGGTCTGCATCACCGTCATGCACCCACGCTATGGCCTTCGAGTGCACTCCAAGCAAGCGGGGCCCGGTAAAGAATGCGCGGGACGTACGCCGGGGCGAGTGGTTAGCGTGCGACGCATGAGTCTTGTACGCCGGGCCCTGCCCGAGGACGCCGACGAAGTGCTGCGGCTGCGCCAGATCATGATCGACTCCCTGCGGAGCGACGGGAGTTCCGCACCGGTGGACTGGCACGCGGAGTCCCTGCCGACGCTGCGGGAGCGGCTCGCCGAGGCCGACGGGGACTTCGCGGCCTTCGTCGTGGACCATCCGGACCGGCCGGGGGCGCTGGCCGCGCTGGTGGTCGGGACTCTGGAGTACCGCATCGGGAAGCCCGGCAATCCGCACGGGCGGGTCGGGTACGTCTTCAGCGTCGCCACCGACCCGGACGCCCGCCGGCGCGGGTACGCACGCGCGTGCATGGAGGAACTGCTGGCCTGGTTCCGCGCGCGGGGCGCCGGGTACGTGCTCCTCACCGCCTCCACCGATGCCGAACCGCTCTACGCCTCCCTCGGCTTCACCCGTGACCCCGACCCGTCGATGCGGCTGCTGCTGTGAGCCGCATAGGCTCGGCTGCATGTCGCTGAAGAGCCTCGCGTCGATCGAGAACTGGCCCGTCCCCACCGCGGCGGCGGGTGTCGTACGTGCCGACGGGACCGTCCTCGGGACGTACGGCCCCGTCGGGCACCGCTTTCCGCTCGCCTCGGTCACCAAGCCGCTGGCGGCGTACGCGGCGCTCGTGGCGTACGAGGAGGGCGCGATCGAGCTGGACGAGCCGGCCGGGCCGCCCGGTGCGACCGTCCGCCATCTCCTCGCCCACACCTCCGGGCTGGCCTTCGACGAGCACCGGGTGACGGCCCCGGCCGGCGAGCGGCGGCTGTACTCCAACGCCGGCTTCGAGCAGCTCGGCGATCACATCGCCAAGGCGACGGACATCCCCTTCGCCGAGTACCTGCGCCAGGCGGTGCTGGAGCCGCTGGGCATGACGGACACGTCGCTGGAGGGCTCACCGGCGAAGGACGGCGTGTCCACCGTCACGGACCTGCTCCGCTTCGCGGCGGAGGTGCAGGCGCCCCGGCTGCTGGATCCCCGGACGGTGGCGGCGGCGATGACCGTGCAGCACCCCGGGACGAAGGGTGTCCTGCCCGGGTACGGCCACCAGAACCCGAACGACTGGGGTCTGGGCTTCGAGATCCGTGACTCCAAGTCGCCCCACTGGACCGGGAGTTCGTCCTCCCCGCGCACCTTCGGGCACTTCGGGCAGTCGGGTACGTTCCTGTGGATCGACCCGGACGCGGGGGTGGCGTGCGCCGCACTGACCGACCGGGCGTTCGGACCTTGGGCGGTCGAGGCGTGGCCGGTGTTCACGGATGCGGTGCTCGGCGAGTTGCGCAGCTGAGGTCGGCTGGGCGGGGGTTGGGCCGCTTGCCGGCGCCGGCCGGGTGCCTCCCCCACGCCCGGCTTCGCTCGCGCGGGGGACCCCCACCGCCCACCCTCCCCCAGTCTCGGCTTCGCTCGACCGGGGGCACCCCCATCGCCCCAGCGGCACGACTGCCCGCAGCTAAGCGGTCATCTCCCACATCAGCAGCTCCGCCGGCGACAGCCCCACCGCCTCCACGTCCTGCGCCTGTGTGATCCGCGCCGCATCCCCCGCCCCCAGCTCCTCCCCCGCCAGCCGGATCTCGCCCCGCACCACGTGGACGTACACATACGCGCCGTCCGGGACCGCCGTGCGCTCGCCCGGCGCCAAACGGCGGACGTGGAGCATCGCGCCGGCCGCCGGGAGGGCGTAGGGCGTGGCGTCGGCGATGCCCGGGACGATCTCGTACGACGGCTCGCCGCCCGGCTCCACCGGCGCCAGCCACATCTGGAGGAAGGTCAGGGGGACGGCGCCGGCGTTGCGTTCCACGTGGCGGACGCCCGCCGCAGCGCTGAGGTGCTGGACGTCGCCCGGACGGACCGTCGTCTCGTGGCCCGTGGAGTCGCGGTGGGTGAGTTCGCCCTCGATCACCCAGGTGACGATCTCGGTGTGGCTGTGCGGGTGTTCGTCGAAGCCGGCGCCGGGGGCGAGGTGCTCCTCGTTGCAGGCGATCACCGCGCCGAAGCGCAGGTTCCCGGGGTCGTAGTGCGGACCGAAGGAGAAGGCGTGCCAGGTGTCGATCCCGGCCTCCGGCTCCCCTCCGCGATAGCGCTCAGCGGCGCGCCGTACCTCCATCACGGGCACCACGGTAGCCCTGCCGCGAGCCATGCCGACGCCCCGCCCCCGTCCCGACCTCCGACCCGGCGGCACACGGCCAGGTCCGGATAAGGCAGTCTTGTCCACGTGCCCGAACCCGAATCCCGCAGCAGCGATCCCCACGCGGATTCCCGCGCCGCTCACCACGCTCGCGACGCCCACCCGCACTCCGCGACCCTCAAGCGGCTGGAGAAGTCCTCCGGGTCCCTCGCCGCGCAGGCCATCGCGCGCATGGACGAGACCCTGCCGTGGTACCGGGCGATGCCACCGGAGAACCGTTCCTGGATCGGGCTCGTGGCCCAGGCGGGTATCGCCGCCTTCACCGAGTGGTTCCGGCACCCGGACGCGCCGCAGGCGATCTCCACCGACGTCTTCGGCACGGCGCCGCGCGAGCTGACGCGGGCCATCACGCTGCGGCAGACCGTGGAGATGGTGCGGACCACCATCGAGGTCATGGAGAGCGCCATCGACGAGGTGGCCGCGCCGGGCGACGAGAGCGTGCTGCGCGAGGCGCTGCTCGTGTACGCCCGGGAGATCGCCTTCGCCACCGCCCAGGTGTACGCCCAGGCCGCCGAGGCACGCGGTGCCTGGGACGCGCGGCTGGAGTCCCTCGTCGTCAATGCCGTGCTCAGCGGAGAAGCCGACGAGGGGGCCGTCAGCCGGGCCGCCGCGCTCGGCTGGAACTCGCCCGAGCATGTCTGTGTCGTCCTCGGGACCGCGCCCGACGGGGACAGCGAGCTGACCGTGGAGGCGATCCGGCGGGCCGCGCGGCACGCCAAGCTCCAGGTGCTCACCGGTGTCCTCGGGGACCGTCTGGTGGTGATCGCGGGCGGGAGCGACAACCCGCTCGCCGTCGCCAAGTCGCTGATCGGACCCTTCGCCGCCGGGCCGGTCGTCGCCGGGCCCGTCGTACCGGATCTGCTGGCCGCCACGCGGTCCGCGCAGGCCGCCGCCGCGGGACTGAAGGCGTGTTCCGCCTGGCAGGACGCGCCGCGGCCGGTGCTGGCGGACGATCTGCTGCCGGAGCGTGCCATCGCGGGCGATCCGAGCGCCCGCGAGCAGCTGGTGGAGGAGATCTACAGACCGCTGGAGGAGGCCGGCTCGGCGCTCCTCGAAACCCTGAGTGTCTACCTGGAGCAGGCGAGCAGCCTGGAAGGCGCCGCCCGGATGCTCTTCGTTCACCCGAACACCGTGCGCTACCGGCTCCGACGTGTGACTGACGTCACCGGCTGGTCGCCTTCGGATGTACGATCCGCCTTCACACTGCGGATCGCGCTCATCCTGGGGCGTCTGGCCGACGGCGAACCTCAAACGTAGGGTTTTGTCGGGGCCATACAAAAGCCCTCCGTGTTCTTCGTCCCTGTCCCCACGGGCGGCCCCGGCCGTCCCCAAGAGAGAGTGTGAGAGTGCTCGTACTCGTCGCTCCCGGCCAGGGCGCCCAGACGCCCGGCTTCCTGACCCCCTGGCTCGAACTGCCCGGTGCCCGTGACCGCGTCGCCGCGTGGTCGGACGCCATCGGGCTGGACCTGGTTCACTACGGCACCGAGGCCGACGCCGACGCCATCCGGGACACCGCGGTGGCCCAGCCGCTGCTGGTCGCCGCCGGAATCCTGTCCGCCGCGGCACTCGGTGACATTTCCGGGTTCGCGCCGGGCGCGGTCGCCGGTCACAGCGTCGGCGAGATCACCGCCGCCGCCTTCGCCGGAGTCCTGGACGACACCTCCGCCCTGCGCCTGGTCCGCGAGCGGGGTCTGGCGATGGCCGACGCCGCCGCGATCACCGAGACCGGCATGTCGGCGCTGCTCGGCGGCGACCCGGACACGTCGATCGCGCACCTGGAGAAGCTGGGCCTGACCCCGGCGAACATCAACGGCGCGGGCCAGATCGTCGCCGCGGGCACCCTGGAGCAGCTGGCCGCGCTGGCCGAGGACAAGCCCGAGGGCGTCCGCAAGGTCGTCCCGCTGAAGGTCGCCGGCGCCTTCCACACCCGCCACATGGCCCCGGCCGTCGACACGCTGGCCAAGGCCGCCGCGAAGCTGACGCCCGCCGACCCGAAGGTCACCTACGTCTCCAACAAGGACGGCCGGAAGGTCGGGAGCGGCGCCGAGGTCCTTGAGCGGCTCGTCGGCCAGGTCGCCAACCCCGTGCGCTGGGACCTGTGCATGGAGACGTTCAAGGAGCTGGGCGTCACCGCGCTCATCGAGGTCTGCCCAGGCGGCACGCTCACCGGCCTGGCCAAGCGTGCGCTGCCCGGTGTCACGACGCTCGCTCTGAAGACCCCCGACGATCTCGACGCGGCCCGCGAGCTCATCTCCGAGCACGCCGGCGCCGACGCCTAAGGAGCCGTAGATGGCGAAGATCAAGCCCAGCAAGGGCGCCCCGTATGCGCGCATCCTCGGTGTCGGCGGCTACCGGCCGACCCGGGTGGTGCCCAACGAGGTGATCCTGGAGAAGATCGACTCGTCCGACGAGTGGATCCGCTCGCGCTCCGGCATCGAGACGCGGCACTGGGCCGGCCCCGAGGAGACCGTCGCGGCGATGTCCGTCGAGGCCGCCGGCAAGGCGATCGCGGACGCCGGCATCGACGCCGAGCAGATCGGTGCCGTGGTCGTCTCGACCGTGTCGCACTTCAGCCAGACCCCGGCCGTCGCCACCGAGATCGCCGACAAGCTGGGCACCGACAAGGCCGCCGCCTTCGACATCTCGGCGGGCTGCGCGGGCTTCGGCTACGGCCTGACGCTCGCCAAGGGCATGGTCGTGGAGGGTTCCGCCGAGTACGTGCTCGTCATCGGCGTGGAGCGGCTCAGCGACCTGACCGACCTGGAGGACCGGGCCACGGCCTTCCTGTTCGGCGACGGCGCGGGCGCGGTCGTCGTCGGCCCCTCGCAGGAGCCGGGCATCGGCCCGACCGTGTGGGGCTCCGAGGGCGACAAGTCGGAGACCATCAAGCAGACCATCCCGTGGGACCGCTTCCGGATCGGCGACGTCTCCGAGCTTCCGGTGGACAGCGACGGCAACGTCAAGTTCCCCGCGATCACGCAGGAAGGCCAGGCGGTGTTCCGCTGGGCCGTGTTCGAGATGGCGAAGGTCGCCCAGCAGGCGCTGGACGCGGCCGGGATCAGCCCGGACGACCTGGACGTCTTCATCCCGCACCAGGCCAATGTGCGGATCATCGACTCGATGGTGAAGACTCTCAAACTGCCGGAGCACGTCACGGTCGCCCGTGACATCCGCACCACCGGCAACACCTCGGCCGCCTCGATCCCGCTCGCGATGGAGCGGCTCCTGGCGACCGGGGAGGCGAAGAGCGGCGACACCGCGCTCGTCATCGGATTCGGGGCGGGTCTCGTGTACGCCGCCACGGTCGTTACCCTCCCCTAGGCACTCCGTGCCGGATCATGCGATCCGGCAGGGGGACAACTGCCACAAACCGTCTGGAACATCAAGAAGGAGCGCCAAGATGGCCGCCACTGAGAAGGAGATCGTCGACGGTCTCGCCGAGATCGTGAACGAGATCGCCGGGATCCCCGTCGAGGACGTCCAGCTGGACAAGTCCTTCACCGACGACCTGGACGTCGACTCGCTGTCCATGGTCGAGGTTGTCGTCGCCGCCGAGGAGCGCTTCGACGTGAAGATCCCGGACGAGGACGTCAAGAACCTCAAGACGGTCGGCGACGCGACCGAGTACATCCTCAAGCACCAGGCCTGAGCCACCCCTCAGTCCCGCTGCTAGGCCCCGCCACCCGGCGGTGTTTCGCCGTAGATTCCCGCATCCGTTGGAGAAAGAATTCCCGTGAGCCCGACCAATCGCACCGTGGTCGTCACCGGTATCGGCGCAACCACACCGCTGGGTGGCGACGCAGCGTCGTTCTGGCAGGCCCTCGTCGCCGGCACGTCCGGCGTCAGCCTCCTGGAGCAGGAGTGGGCGGCCGACCTGCCGGTCCGTATCGCCGCGCAGATCGCCGTCGACCCGTCCGAGATCATCCCCCGCCCGCAGGCCCGCAAGCTGGACCGGTCCGCGCAGTTCGCGCTGATCGCCGCTCAGGAGGCCTGGAAGGACGCCGGTTTCACCGCCAAGGCCGGTGAGGACCCGTCCGTGAACCCCGACCGGCTGGGTGCGGTCGTCGCCTCTGGCATCGGCGGCGTGACGACCCTCCTGGACCAGTACGACGTCCTCAAGGACAAGGGCGTACGCCGCGTCTCCCCGCACACCGTGCCGATGCTGATGCCCAACTCCCCGGCGGCCAACGTCGGCATCGAGCTGGGCGCCCGCGCGGGCGTGCACACCCCGGTCTCGGCCTGCGCCTCGGGCGCGGAGGCCATCGGGTACGCGATCGAGATGATCCGCACCGGGCGTGCGGACGTGGTCGTGGCCGGTGGTACCGAGGCCGCCATCCACCCGCTGCCCATCGCCGCGTTCGGCAACATGATGGCGATGAGCAAGAACAACGACGACCCGCAGGGCGCCTCGCGTCCCTACGACTCCGGCCGCGACGGCTTCGTGCTCGGCGAGGGTGCCGGTGTGATCGTCCTGGAGTCCGAGGAGCACGCGAAGGCCCGCGGTGCCCGGATCTACGTCGAGGCGGTGGGCCAGGGCATCTCCGCCGACGCCCACCACATCACGCAGCCCGAGCCGTCCGGCAACGGCATCGCGCACGCGCTGCAGAACCTGCTGGACAACACCGACCTGAAGCCGGCCGAGGTCGTGCACGTGAACGCGCACGCCACCTCGACGCCGCAGGGTGACGTGGCCGAGATCAAGGCGCTGCGCAAGGTGTTCGGCGACGACGTCGACCACATGGCGATCTCCGCGACCAAGTCGATGACCGGGCATCTGCTCGGTGGCGCCGGCGGTATCGAGACGGTCGCGTCGATCCTGGCGCTCGTGAACCGTACGGCTCCGCCGACGATCAACCTGGAGAACCTCGACCCCGAGGTCAACGCGGACGTCGTCCGCGGCGAGGCCCGTCAGCTGCCCGAGGGCCGCATCGCCGCGCTGAACGACTCGTTCGGCTTCGGCGGTCACAACGTGGTGCTGGCGTTCCGCACCATCTGACACACGGCAGAGGAAGGGCCCCCACCGGCTGGTGGGGGCCCTTCCTCATGTGCTGAATGTGCTGGATGTGCTGATGCTCACACCACTGCTGATGCTCACACCACCTGATGCAGCCAGCGCACCGGAGCTCCCTCGCCCGCGTACCGGAACGGCTCCAGTTCGTCGTCCCACGGCTTGCCCAGGAGCTTGGCGAGTTCGGCCTCCAGGTCGGTCTCGCCACGCTGGCTGCGCTGGAGGGCGGCGCGCAGGCGGTCCTCGGGGATGAGGATGTCGCCGTGGATGCCGGTGACGGCGTGGAAGATGCCGAGGTCGGGGGTGCAGCTGTAGCGCTCGCCCTCGGCGGTCGGGCAGGGCTCGGCCGTGACCTCGAAGCGGAGCAGATGCCAGCCGCGCAGGGCCGAGGCCAGCTTGGACGCCGTACCCGCCTCGCCCTGCCAGGAGAACTCCGAACGCCAGGTGCCGGGGGCCGCGGGCTGCCGGATCCAGTCGAGGTTGACGCGCGTGCCGAGCACCCCGGCGACCGCCCACTCGACATGCGGGCACAGCGCGCGCGGCGCGGAGTGCACGTACAGAACTCCACGTGTCGTCACCGGAACCTCCGGACAGAGCGGGACATCTTGCGGACTGGCTGGCGGCAGTGGCGCGACGGCCGCGTTCATGGCGAGGCTACCTTGCGGCGGCGCAAGGAGTGTGACGTACCGTCGGTCCCAGTGCCAGGAAACCTCTGCCATTCACCCAGGGGGACGCTTGTACGGGGGTGCGCCGTTCCAGCGCGCCCGGCCGGGAACCCTCGCACGTTGTTATGGAAGGAAGCACAGAGGCAGTACAGAGGCAGCACTGACGAAGGCCCGGGGGCACCGGGCCGGACGACGAGGGGACCGGCAGGGGATGCGGAAGCCGAGCAGCCGTACGCGAGCCGCTCTCGCCCTGGTGGCGGCCGCCGCGCTGGGAGCCGCCGGATGCGACACGAGCGGCGGCAGCGTGCCCGCGCCGGAGAGCACCAAGGCGCGTGCCGTGCGGCCCGCCCCGGTGTGGGACCGCAGCCCGGCCTCGATCGCCGCGGTCGGCGACTCCATCACGCGCGGCTTCGACGCGTGCACGGTGCTGTCGGACTGCCCCGAGGTGTCGTGGGCGACGGGCAGCGACGCCGAGGTGGACAGCCTGGCGGTGCGGCTGCTGGGCGTGTCGGGCGCGGCGGAGCGCAGCTGGAACTACGCGGTGACGGGGGCCCGGATGGCGGACCTGCCGGAGCAGATGACCCAGGCGGCGGCGCACAGCCCCCAGTTGGTGACGGTCATGGCGGGCGCCAATGACGCCTGCCGCGCCTCGGCGTCGGCGATGACCCCGGTGGCCGCCTTCCGCGCGGACTTCGAGGAGGCGCTGCGCACGCTGCGCAAGGAGTCACCGAAGACGCAGGTGTACGTGGCGAGCGTGCCGAACCTGAAGCGCCTGTGGTCCGAGGGCCGCACCAATCCGCTGGGCAAGCAGGTGTGGAAGCTCGGCATCTGCCCGTCGATGCTGTCCGACGCGGACGACCTGACGAGCGCGGCCACCCAGCGCCGGGACCAGGTGCAGCGGCGGGTGGTCGAGTACAACAAGGTGCTGAAGGAGGTCTGCGCCAAGGACCGCAGCTGCCGCTTCGACGACAACGCTGTCTACGACTACGACTTCGGCACCGACCAGCTCAGCCACTGGGACTGGTTCCACCCCAGCAAGGACGGCCAGGCGCGGCTCGCGGAGATCGCCTACAAGGCGATCACGTCCGTGACCTAGGGTTTCCCACATGAATGAACTTTTCGGCACACTTTCCGACGGCACCCCCGTGCACCGCTGGACGCTGGAGCGGGGCGGTGTGCGCGTGCGCGTGTTGTCGTACGGCGGGATCGTGCAGTCGGTCGAGGTCCCGGACCGGGAGGGGCGGACCGCCGACGTGGTGCTGGGCTTCTCCGACCTGGACGGCTATCTGCAGCACCCGGAGCCGTATCTGGGGGCGCTGGTGGGACGGTACGCCAACCGCATCGCGGGCGCCCGCTTCCCGCTCGACGGCTACACCTACGCCCTCGCACCGAACAACAGCCCGAACTCGCTGCACGGCGGTGAGCGTGGTTTCGACAAGCGGGTGTGGGAGGTGACGCCGATTCGGCACGGCGTCCGCCTGAGCCGGGTCAGCCCGCACGGTGAGGAGGGGTTTCCCGGACGGCTGGAGGTGACGGCGACGTACACGCTCGACGCGTCGGGCGCGCTGGGCCTCATCTACGAGGCGGTCACGGACGCGCCGACCGTCGTCAACCTCACCCATCACGGGTACTGGAACCTGGCCGGTTCCGGCCACGCGGGCGGGCACGAACTGCGGCTGGCCGCGTCCCGGTTCACTCCGGTGGACGCCGACCTGATCCCGACCGGGGTGCTGGAGGACGTCACCGGCTCGCGTTTCGACTTCCGCACCGCCCGCAAGACCGGCTCGGGCTACGACCACAACTTCGTCCTGGACAAGGGCGTCACCGAGACCCCTCAGCAGGTCGCCGAGCTGTACGACCCGGCCTCCGGCCGCACCCTGACGGTCTCGACCACCGAACCGGGCCTCCAGCTCTACACCGCCGACCACCTCCCGTCCCCCTTCGCCCCCGGTGACGGCATCGCCCTGGAGACCCAGCACTTCCCGGACTCCCCGAACCGGCCGGAGTTTCCGAGCACGGTGCTGAGGCCGGGCGAGGTGTTCCGGTCGGAGACGGTGTACGCGTTCTCGGCTCGTTAGACGCGCTCCCCGCGCATCCTCTTCGCCGCCTTGCCCAGCAAGGTCATCGCCCCCCAGCAGACCAGCACAGCCGCGCCCCCGCCCACGGCGGGTCCCACGGCGTGCCCCTTGATGCCCTCCCCCGTCACCGTCGTGGCCAGCACGAAGAGGATCGAGTACAGGCTCCGGCCGACCTTCGCGCCGGCCGGAATGACCTGGAGCAGCTGCGGGATCGTGGTCGCGGCGGCCAGGGCCATGCCGAAGGGCAACGCCGCGGCGGTCATCAGCGCGCCGAAGCCGAAGGAGTTGCCGTACGCGCCCCAGGCGGCGCCCCGGTAGAGCAGATAGCCGGTCACGGCGAGGGACAGCAGGACCAGCAGGCCGGTGAGGTAGGCGGCCTGGGTGGCGGCCTTGCGGGCGCCCGGCAGATGCGCGGCCGGGGAACGCCAGGCGTCCGCCGTGATGAGCCGCAGCTGCCGCTTGAGGCCCTGCATCTGCAGCAGCGAGTAGACACCGAAGGCCAGCAGGCCCAGCCCGACGAGCGCGGCGGCGAAGCCGAAGGGCTTCTGCGTGATGCCGTAGTGCACACCGCCGAAGGTGAGTGGAAGGCCGAGCACCATGCCGTAGGCCATGGGCTTGGACTTCTCCTGGATCTTCTGCGCCAGCTCGCGCTGGGCCGGGGTGAGGTTCGGATCCAGCCGCATACCCCCCTCACCGGCCTCCTGGTCGTGGGACGGCGCGTGCGGCTGGGCGTGCTGCTGGGACGGATAAAGCTGCTGAGGCGGGTACGGCTGCTGAGGCTGGTACTGCTGCTGCGGATACGGCTGGTGCGGCGGGTACGGCTGCTGATACTGCGGCTGCTGCCCAGGCGGGTACGGCTGCTGATACTGCGGCGGCTGCCCATGGGGCCCGTACGGCCCCGCCGGCGGTTGCTGCCCGTACGGCCCCGGCTGCTGCCCTGGATACATGCTGTCTCTCCCCCGTGCCCGTGCCCGGTGTGTCCGGTGTTCTCGCGGGCCGGGAGTCTGCCACACCCTCCTGGCCGCCATGAGCCCCGGTCCGGAGGTCAGGTCCCGGACCGGGGCTGCTGAAGGGGGACTTGTCCCGGATCAGACGTTAATCGGCCTGGCGAGCCTGCGGTCGGCGATCGAGCGTCCCGCGGTGATCTCGTACGAACCCTTCACAAGCGCCCACGCCTTCGCCTCCTCGTCCCAGACCTCGAAGGCGCGGCGCGGCAGCGTGACCGTCACCTCGGCGCTCTCGCCGGGCCCGGCCTCCGCGGAGGCGAAGCCGGCGAGCCAGCGGGCCGGGCGCTCGGGGTCGGGCCCGGCCGGGGAGACGTAGATCTGGACGACCTCACGGCCGGGCCGCTCGCCGGTGTTGCGCAGCCGGACGCGGGCCGTGGTGCCGTCGGCCGCCGGGGAGATGTCGAGGGACTCGTAGGTCCAGTCGGTGTAGCCGAGGCCGTGGCCGAAGGGGTATGCCGGGGTGCGGCCGGCCTTCTCCCAGGCGCGGTATCCGATGAACACACCCTCGGAGTACCGCAGTTCGCCGTCGGCCGGGACGACCTGGGTGACCGGGGCGTCGGCGAGGGAGCCCCAGGTGGTGGGGAGGCGGCCGCCGGGCTCGTGGGCGCCGGTGAGGACGTCGGCGAGGGCGACGCCGCCCTCCTGGCCGGGGAACCAGGTCAGCAGGACGGCGGCGACGTCGTCCCGCCAGGGAAGCTCGACCGGGGAGCCGGAGTTGACGACCACGACCGTGTTGGGGTTGGCGGCGGCGACCGCGCGGACCAGGTCGTCCTGGTGGCCGGGCAGGTGGAGGTCGGTGCGGTCGAAGCCCTCGGACTCGACGCGGTCGGTGGTGGCGACCACGACGACGGCGGTGTCGGCGGCGCGGGCGGCCTCGACGGCCTCGGCGATCAGCGCGTCGGCGGCGCGCTCGGGCTCGGCGTGGGCGAGGGCGAAGGTGACGACCCGCATGGGGATGTCGTCGGGGAGCTGGACGACGTAGGTGAGGGAGACGTCGACGGTTTCGCCGGCGGTGAGTTCGGCCTGGGCGCGGGGTACGGGGGCGCCGAAGAAGGCCTCGAAGGGGTCGTCCTGGTCGGGGCGCTGGACGTCGTCGAAGTAGGTGGTGCCGTCGACGGTGAGCGTGAAGGCGCCCATGCCCTTGATGCCGAAGGTGTGCGCGCCGGACTCGCGGGGGGTGAAGGTGCCGGTCAGCTCGACGGTGTGCAGGGTGTCGTGAGTGACGCCGTCGGGGAGGTCCGAGCCCATCCACTGGATCAGCCCGCCGGGGGTCGGCCGGGTGCCGATGACCTGGCCGTCGGTGTCGCGGCACACGGCGGTCAGGGTGAATCCCCCGTCGGCGACGGCGAGTTCGGTGGCCGGGTCGGCGCCGACGGCGTAGCTGAGCGCGCCTTCGGGGAGGGCGGCGGTGAGGCCGTCGAGCGGGGAGACGACGTGGGCAGGGAAGACGGTGGCGGAGCCGCCGCCGAGGACGCGGGCGTCGCGGGCGGCGGCGCCGATCAGGGCCACGGTGCCGTTCGGCTTCAGCGGCAGGGCGCCGCGTTCGTTGCGGACGAGGACGAAGGAGCGGCGGGCGATCTCTCGGGCCAGTTCGATGCCGTCGACGGTCTCCGGCGGCTCGGTGACGACGGGCTCGGCGCCGTCGAGGATCCCCACGCGGGCGGCGAGCCGCAGCACGCGCCGTACGGCGGCGTCGACGGTGGCCTCGGCGACCTTGCCGTCCCGGACGGCCCCGGCGAGGGCGGCGCCGTAGACGGTGCGCGGGCCGGGCATCGCCACGTCCAGGCCGCCGTTGATGTCGGCGACGGTGTCGCGGGCAGCCATCCAGTCGGAGACGTTGACGCCGTCGAAGCCCCACTCCCCGCGCAGGACTTCGTCGACGAGGTGGTGGTGCGCGGTCATGGTCGTGCCGTTGACCGTGTTGTAGGCGGTCATGATGCCCCAGGGCCGGGCGCTTGCGACGATCGCCTCGAAGGGGGCCAGATACAGCTCGCGCAGGGCGCGTTCGGAGACCAGGTTGTTCACGGTGAAGCGGTCGGTCTCGGCGTCGTTGGCGACGAAGTGCTTGACGGTGGTGCCGACTCCGCCGGACTGCACCCCGGTGACGTACCCGGCCCCGATCCGGCCCGTCAGGTACGGATCCTCGCTGTAGGCCTCGAAGTGCCGTCCGCCGAGCGGTGAGCGGTGCAGGTTGACCGTGGGGGCGAGCAGGACGTGCACGCCCTTGCGGCGGGCCTCCTGGGCGAGCAGCACGCCTGCACGGCGGGCGAGTTCCGGGTCCCAGGCGGCGGCGAGCGCGGTCGGCGAGGGCAGGGCGACGGAGGGGTCGTCGGCGCTCCAGCGCACGCCCCGGACACCGATCGGCCCGTCGGACATGACCAGCGGCCCCAGGCCGATCTCGGGGAGGGCGGGCAGAGTCCACATGTCCTGTCCGGCCAGCAGCCGAGCCTTGGCGTCGAGGTCGAGCCGCCGCAGCGCCGCCTCCACGACCGCCTCGCGCGCCTGATCGGCCGAGGTTCCCACCATCGCTGTGCCTCCTCGCTGAAGTCCACGGGCCCCTCCATCCTGCCTCGGTCGGCCGTGCTCCAAGGGCGGGACCGGTGGGACGCGGTGGGCGGAGTACGGCGACCGGCTGCCGAACGGCCTCACCCCCGAGCGAACCGCCCCGCTGCTGGTCGCCGTGATGGACGGACTCCCGTACCGGTGGCTGCCGGCCCCGGAGTCGGTGGACATGCCCGGCGCGTTCCGGGACCTTCTCCGGCTCCTGGGTGAGCGGGCGGACCGAGGCCGCGTCCTGCGCTCTGCAGGTCGGGTGAAGTCCACTGCGGTTCGGCGCGTCGCGGCACTTCGAGCGGAGCGCTCAGGCGGGTACGACGGCCGCCACGACCTCGATCTCCACCTGCGCCTCCGGCCGGAACAGCCGCGGCACCTCGAACGTCATGCTCGTCGGCGCGGTCCCCGTGAGGAACTCGCGGCGCACGGAGCCGTATTCGTCGAGCTTGGTGATGTCGGTGAGATAGGTGCGGATGTTGATGACGTCCGCGAGGCTCGCCCCCTGGGACGCCAGCAGGGCGTCGATCGTCTCGAAGACGCCCCGGGTCTGCTCGGCCAGGGTCTCCCCCGCCGCGATCTGGCCCGACAGGAACAACAGGACACTGCCGTCGGCCTGTTCGACGCGGGCGATCTGGGAGTAGTAGGCGTTGGCGGGCTGCGGGGCGCCGGCGGGGTTGGTGAGGGTGACGTTCATCGGGGGCCTTTCCGGATGCGGGTGACGGCTCGGGCGATGTCGGCGCGGGTCAGCGCGGGGTCCTCGGCGGCCTGCCGGAAGTGCGCCGACACGGCTTCGGCGACCGGGAGCCGAGCGGCGCCCGTCGCGATCCCCAGGTCCTTCACGGCGAGCTCGGTGGCGAAGTGCACGTCCTCGGCGAAGGCACGGCCGACCACGCCGCCGAGGGGGCTCGCCGCCAGGGCCGCGCGGGCGGTGTCGCCGTCGAGGCCGAGCGTGTCGGCGAGCCGGAGCGCCTCCGCGACGATGCCGACGCCACCGATCACCGCCGTGTTGACGACGAGTTTCAGGGCCGCGCCCGAGCCGAGCGGTCCGGTGCGGGTGACCGTGCCGAGATGGGCGAGGACCGGCTCGACGGCCGTGACGTCACCGCCCGCGAGGATGCCGAGCGTGCCGTCGGCGGCCCGGTCCGTACTGCCCATGACCGGCGCGTCGACCAGCAGCACGCCGTCCTTCAGCCGCCCGCCCACCTCCCTCACGGCGTCCGGACCCACGGTGGACATCTCGACCCAGGCCGCGCCGGGCCGCAGCTCCGGTACGACGGCGTCGGCCACGGCGGTCAGCGCGTCCGGCCCGGCGAGCATCGTGAGGACGACGTCCGCGTGCCGCACGGCCTGCGCGGGCGACCCGGCGAGCACGGCGCCCTCGGCGACGAGCGGTTCGGCCCTGGCCGGGGTGCGGTTCCAGACGGTGAGCGGATACCCGGCCGTGAGCAGCCGGCCGGCCATGGGGGCGCCCATGTGCCCCAGCCCCAGAAAGGCGATCTTCTGCATGCCGTCGACGCTAGGACCCGCCCTGCGATGCGACAAGCGAATCAATAGCATTGCTGTCATGCCGAATTTGCATACCGCAGTTCCTGCCGCCGAGCCGCCCGACCTGAACACGGTCTGGCTGCGCGTGTTCCTGGAGGTGGCGCGGCACGGTTCGTTCACGGTGGCCGCGCGGACGCTGGGCTGGACCCAGTCCGCGGTGTCCCGGCAGATCTCCGCGCTGGAGTCGGCACTCGGCGGCGGTCCGCTCTTCGACCGGCTGCCGCGGGGCGTACGGCTCACCGAGGCCGGCCGGACCCTCGTACCGCACGCCGAGGCCGTGACCGAGTCGCTGCGGGGCGCGGCGCGCGAGCTGGCCGAGCTGCGCGCGGCGGCGGGCGGGCGGCTGCGGTTCGGCGCGTTCGCCACCGCCGACGCGGCCCTCGTCCCGCATGCGCTGGCCGCCTTCCGCGCCCGCCGTCCGCACGTCCGCGTCTCCCGCGAGGAGGGCCTCTCCCCCGTCCTGCTGGACCGGCTCACGGCCGGCCATCTCGACCTCGCGGTGGTCTCCACGACGGGCCGCGCCCCGCTGGAGACGTACGCGCTGCACCATCTGCTCGACGAGACCCTGTACGTCGCTGTCCCCGCGGACCATCCGCTCACCGCGGCCGACGGCCCGGTACGGCTGGCCCGGCTCGCCGACGCCGACTGGATCGCCGGCAGCTCCCGCCCCGAGGGCACGCTGCTCGACGCGGCCGTACGGCAGGGCTTCCGGCCGCGCGTCGCGCACGTCGTCGCCGAGTGGACCGCCAAGCAGGGGTACGTCGCCGCCGGCCTGGGCGTCACCCTGGTCCCGGCGCTGGCCGCCGCGTCCCTGCGGCCGGACGTCGCCCTGCTCCCCGTACACCCGCAGGACGCCCCACGGCGGGCGGTCTACGCGGCGACGGTGCGGGGCAGTTCCCTGACGCCGGCGGCGCAGGCCTTCATCGGGGCGCTGCGGGAGGCGGCGGCACGGATCCCGGGGTGACGCCCCCGGGACGGAACTCGCCGTCGGCAGTGACCCGGGCAAAACCCTCCCCGCTCTCTTCCGCGTCCTCCCCCGACAACTCCCGCGCCAGCATCGTCGCCCCCGCCACCGCCCCCGGCATCAGGAACACCGCGGCGAACGGCACCAGGAAGGCCAGGCCGAGGGGGGTGCCGAAGCCCCAGACCAGGGTCTTGCGGGAGCGGAGCAGGGTGAGGCGGGCGCGCAGGTCGACGCCCCGGCGCCGGAGGGCCACGGCGGTCAGTTCCTCGGTGAGGAAGAAGCCGGTGACGAAGAAGCCGAGCACGGGGACGACCGTCTGGCCGACGAACGGCAGGAGGCCCAGGGCGAAGAGCAGTACGCCCCACAGCGCGGCCCGCACCAGCACCCGCAGGCTGTCCCGCGCCGAGATCCACAGCTCACGCCAGAGCGGGAGGTCCGAGCGCGGGGCGGTGCCGTCGGGCGAGACGTCGGCGTCGACCTGTTCCGACAGGCTCTCGTAGAAGGGGTCGCCGATCAGCAGGGTGACGGCCGTGAAGGTCAGCACGGCCAGCAGCAGGCCGAGGGCGAACAGGACGGCGGTCAGGAAGCCGCGGAACAGGCCCTGCCAGGGGCTGGACCAGTGATCCGCGAAGGGCGTCGCCCAGCTGACCGCGCCCTCGCCCCACACGGCGAGCGCGACCAGCGCCGCGACGTACAGCACGAGCGTGATCAGCCCCGGCAGCAGTCCGAAGCCGTACTGCTTGCCGTGCCGGCTCACCCAGCGCTGGCCCTTCAGCAGATGACCGAACCCCACCCCGAGATCACGCATGGCGAAAACTTTACGCGTCCAGCATCCGCCGCAGCAGATCGCGCAGCGAGCGCCGCTCCTCCTCGGAGAGCCCGGCCAGCGGTTCGCGGGCGAAGCGCAGGCCCTCGCGCAGGTCCTTGGCCATGCGCAGGCCGTCCTCCGTGGCGGCGGCCAGCTTCACCCGGCGGTCGGCGGGGTCGGGGCGCCGCTCGACCAGGCCGCGGGACTCCAGGCGGTCGACGATCCCGGTCACGTTGGACGGCTCGCACTTCAGCTTCTGCGCCAGCTTCCGCATGGGCAGCGGCTCCAGCGAGAGCAGGCTGAGCAGCCGGGCCTGCGGGCCGGTCAGCGTGTGCTCGCCCGCCGCCTTCTCGTAGTCCGCGTAGAAGCGGGCCACGACGTCTCCGATCAGCTCGACGACCTCCAGGGTCAGGGCGTCGGGCCGGCGGGTGTTCGATGGACTGGACGGAGTGGACATGGGCTCCAGGATACCGCGTTACTTGACATCCTGAAATATTCAGGAGCATGGTTGTTTCAGGTACTGAAGTATTTGCAGTCGTAGTACACAGAAAGGCCCGTCATGATCAACCGCGAGTGGCACCTGCTCAGCCGTCCCGTCGGCTGGCCGAAGCCCGAGGACTTCGCCCTCGTCGAGACCGAGGTCCCGACCCCCCGCGAGGGCCAGGTGCTGGTGAGGAACAAGTACCTCTCCGTCGACCCGTACATGCGCGGCCGGATGAGTGCCGCGAAGTCCTACACCGCCCCCTTCGAGCTGGGCAAGGTCATGCAGGGCGGCGCGGTCGGCGAGGTGATCGAGTCGAACGCCGAGGGCATCGCGGCCGGCGACCACGTCCTGCACTTCTTCGGCTGGCGCGAGTACGCGGTCATGGACGCGAAGAACGCCGTCAAGGTCGACCCCGAGGCCGCGCCCCTGTCGACGTACCTCGGTGTCCTCGGCATGACCGGCCTGACCGCCTACGCCGGCCTGCTGCGCACCGCTTCCTTCAAGGAGGGCGACGTCGTCTTCGTCTCCGGCGCGGCCGGCGCCGTCGGCAGCCAGGTCGGGCAGATCGCCAAGCTGAAGGGCGCCTCGCGGGTCATCGGCTCCGCCGGGTCCGACGAGAAGGTCAAGCTGCTCGTCGAGGAGTACGGCTTCGACGCCGCGTTCAACTACAAGAACGGCGCGGTGAGCGACCAGCTGCGCGAGGCCGCGCCCGACGGCATCGACGTGTACTTCGACAACGTCGGCGGGGACCACCTGGAGGCCGCCATCGGCTCGCTCCGCGAGGGCGGCCGGATCGCGGTCTGCGGCATGATCTCGGTCTACAACAACACCGAGCCCGCGCCCGGCCCGAAGAACCTGGCCCGGCTGATCCAGACCCGCGGCCGTATCGAGGGCTTCCTGGTCGGCGACCACTACGACCTTCAGCCGCAGTTCGTCCGGGAGGTCGGGCCGTGGGTCGCCTCGGGGCAGCTGAAGTACCGCGAGACGGTCGTCGAGGGCATCGAGAACAACCTGGAGGCGTTCCTCGGGGTCCTGCGCGGCGACAACACCGGCAAGATGATCGTCAAGCTCTGAGCCTCCGGCGGGCCATCCCCGCCATTTTCTCCGGCATGCGGTAACTTCTTTCCGAAATCCGCCGTCGATCGTGGGCGCGAGTCGCGGCGGACCGAGGAGGAAGACAACCGCATGCCCATCACGCAGTCCGATGTCCTGTACACCGCTGTCGCCACCGCCGAGAACGGCCGGGACGGCCGGGTCGCCACGGACGACGGCCGTCTCGACGTCGTCGTCAACCCGCCGAAGGAGATGGGCGGCAACGGGGCCGGGACCAACCCGGAGCAGCTGTTCGCCGCCGGTTACAGCGCCTGCTTCCAGGGCGCGCTCGGGGTCGTCGCCCGGCAGGAGGGCGCCGACGTCTCCGGCTCGACCGTCACCGCGAAGGTCGGCATCGGCAAGAACGACGACGGCTTCGGGATCATCGTGGAGATCTCGGCGAACATCCCGAACGTCTCCGCCGAGGCGGCCCGGGAACTGGTCGAGAAGGCGCACCAGGTGTGCCCGTACTCGAAGGCGACCCGCGGCAACATCACCGTGACGCTGGTCTGAGACCGTCGTTCTCGACTACAGCAGCCGCACCCTTGGACGTGGGGTGCGGCTGCCGTCGTGTTCAGGCGGCCAGGACCGCCTGGTGCACCGCTCTCACGAACCCCTCGTTCTCCGGCGCCGCCCCGCCCGGGAACGCCATCCTGCGCCGCGTGTAGCCGTACGCCAGGCCGCTGCGCGGGTCGGCGAAGGCCTGGGAGCCGCCGGCGCCGCTGTGGCCGAAGGCACCGGCGCCCAGGACCGGGTACGCCACGACGGCCGTCGCCTGGAAGCCGAGGCCGAACGCCCGGTGGCCGCGGGACACCAGGTCGTAGCCCACGGAGTGGATCTGGCCCACCTCGGCGACCGTGTCCGGCTTCAGCAGCGGGGGGCGGTCGGCCAGTTCGCTGATCGCCGCCGCGTACATCGTCGCGAGCCCGCGCGCGGAGGCGACCCCGCCCGCCGACGCCGGCCCCTTGGCGCGCACCCGGCGGGAGTTGGCGTGGTCCTCCAGCGTCTGCGGCTCCGGCACATGGCTGTTGGAGGCGATCGAGGACAGCGAGTGCGGACCCGGCTGCTGGGCCGCCGACAGTGCCTGCTGCTCCGGCGTGAGGAGCATCGGCTGCACGGAGCGGAAGCGGGGTTCCTCGGACTCGGGCAGCCCCAGATAGAAGTCCATGCCGTACGGCGCCCGGATCCGCTCCTCGAACACCTCCTGGAGCGTGCGTCCCGTGGCCCGGCGGACCACCTCGCCGGTGAGCGCGCCGATCACCAGCGCGTGGTAGCCGAACGCCGTGCCCGGCCGCCAGAACGGCTTCTGGTCCGCGAGCCGTTCGGCGATCGCCCGGTCGTCGGCCATCTCCTCCGCCGAGAACCCGGCGTCGATCCCGATCAGCCCCGCACGATGGGCCATCAGCTCACGGAGGGTGATCGCAGCCTTGCCTTCGGCCGCGAACTCCGGCCAGTAGTAGGTCACTTTGCGGTCCAGCTCCAGCGTGCCGTCCTGCACCAGGAGCGCGACCACGAGATGCGCGGCACCCTTGGTCGACGAGAACACGCCGTACAGGGAGTCCGCCTCGCCGCCCGCCCACAGGTCGACGACCCGGCGCCCGTTCGCATATGCGCACAACTGGCCCTCGTAGTCGTCCCGTTCCCCGGCGACGAACGCGGTGAACTCCTCGCGCACCGCCTCGAAGCCCTCGGCGACCGTGCCGTGGACGGTGATCTGCTGACTCATCCGCTCTCCTCAACCTGAGCCGCTCTCGCTGCTCCCCCTCGCACAACGTCCGTTCCCGCTCCGGACGTTCCCCAGACCGGTACGGCGCGAAGTGCCTGTTCGACTCAACCACCAGGGAGGCCGGTGGGTGTCACTTCGATGCCCCGGATGGCCGATGGCGCGGGGTGGTGCGTGGCAGCGGACCGGTGGCTCAGGTGCACCACCACAGGAAGCGGGTGCAGGTCTTGGTCGGTGACGGCGTGGGCGTCGGGCCGGATGTCGTCGGCGCGCCGGTCGGCCTGGCGGAGGGGTGGGCGGTGGCCGTGGGGGCCGGGGCGACGGGAGTGGTACCGGCCGGGGCCGACTGCCCCTCCTTGCCCGTCTCCTTGGCGCTCGGCGACGCGGAGGCCTTGTCCTTGGGGGACTTGGAGGCCGACGCGGAGGCCGAGGCGTGCGGGGAGGCACCGGCGCCCGGGGCGGCGCCCGAGGTGTCGTTCACCGGCGCGGCCGTGCCGCCCGGCGTCGCGGAAGCCGCGGTGCCGTCCGCCGCCGTGTCCCCGGAGGTGGCCGGACCGCCGCCGGAGAAGGGCGAGAAGGGCGCGTCCGTGCCCAGGGTGGCGATGCTGAGTCCGCCGGCGCCGAGGACCAGGCCCGCGGCGATCAGTACGGTACGGCGGCGCCGGCGGCGGTGGACGGCGGCCTTGCGGTCGCGCCGGCTGCCGTCGGCGGAGGCGGGACTCACGGTCGCCGCGCCACGGCCCTTGCGCCGGGCGGCCCGGCCACCCGGCACGGGGGCGGGCCCGGAAGCGGCCTCCGGTTCGTCCTCGGGTCCGGACTCCGCATGCGCTTCCGGTTCCGGTTCCGGTTCGTACGCCTCCGGTTCGTACTCCTCCGGCGCGTACTCCACCGACGGGCCCTGCCCCTGGACGGGCACCCGGACGCCGTACTCCTCGCCCGGGACGTGACCGCCGTCGTCACCGTGGTCGTAACCGTGGCCGGCCGGCTCGTATCCGCTCTCGGCGGGGACATGACCGCCGTACCCCGACGTCCGACCCGCACCCGCGCCCGCGTAGGCGTACGCGGCCGTCGCGTCCGCGCTCGCGGAGCCGGCCGGTGTTCCGCACCCGGGGCAGGCCAGGGCGCCATTGAGGTGCCGTTGGCACGGGTGGCAGTAGTCCATGACGCGGGAAGACTAGATTCCCCGCCGGTACTGTTCCTAGGGGTGGCTGTGAAGGTTTGGTGGATCAGCGAAAGAATTCTCGAAAGCCTTGCCGAAACCGTTACCTGTTCGACCCATTGACACCCCTACCGCCCCGTCCTTACTGTCACGCCAGCATTTCGAACGTGTGACGAAATATCGAACAGCTGAGGGGCAATTGCCGTGCGCATCACCGGAATCAGCACGCACGTGGTCGGCACGCCGTGGCGCAACCTGACCTACGTCCAGGTGCACACCGACGAGGGGATCACGGGCGTCGGCGAAACCCGGATGCTCGGTCACACCGACGCGCTGATCGGCTATCTGCGGGAGGCCGAGGCCAATCACATCGCCGGCTCGGATCCCTTCGCCGTCGAGGACCTCGTCCGCCGGATGAAGTACGGCGACTACGGCCGCGCGGGCGAGATCGTCATGTCCGGTATCGCCGTGATCGAGATGGCGTGCTGGGACATCAAGGGCAAGGCGCTGGGCGTGCCGGTCTGGCAGCTGCTCGGCGGCAAAGTCACCGACAAGGTCAAGGCGTACGCCAACGGGTGGTACACGACCGAGCGAACGCCCGAGGCGTACCACAAGGCCGCCCAGGGGGTGATGGAGCGCGGGTACAAGGCGCTGAAGATCGACCCCTTCGGCACCGGCCACTTCGAGCTGGACCACGACCAGACCCTGTACGCCGTCTCGCTCATCGAGGCCGTGCGGGACGCGATCGGCCCGGACGCCGAGCTGATGCTGGAGATGCACGGCCGCTTCTCCCCCGCCACCGCCGTCCGCCTCGCCCGTGAGCTCGCCCCCTTCAAGCCGGCCTGGCTGGAGGAGCCGGTGCCGCCGGAGAACCTCAAGGCGCTGGAGAAGGTGGCCGCCAAGGTGGACATCCCGGTCGCCACCGGTGAACGGATCCACGACCGGATCGAGTTCCGCGAGCTCTTCGAGAGCCAGGCCGTGGACATCATCCAGCCGGACGTCGGCCACATCGGCGGCATCTGGGAGACCCGGAAGCTCGCCGCCGCCGCCGAGACCCACTACATGCTGGTCGCCCCGCACAACGTCGGCGGCTCCGTGCTCACCGCCGCCTCCCTCCAGGTCGGCTTCACCTCCCCGAACTTCAAGATCCTTGAGCACTTCAATGACTTCGCGGACGCGGAGATCAAGAAGGTGGTCAAGGGCGCACCGCAGGTCGTGGACGGCTATTTCCACCTCTCCGACGCACCCGGCCTCGGCGTCGAGCTCGACGTCGACGCGGCCGCCGAGTTCCCGCAGCAGCAGGCCCGGTTCGACCTGTGGGCCGACGGCTGGGAGCAGCGCAAGCCCAAGGGGACGAAGTGAGCTCCCCCGCCTCCCAGGTCGTCGTCGAGGCGCCGGGCCGGCACCGGGTCGAGGAGCACACGCCCCGCGAGCCCGGCCCCGGCGAGGCACTGGTCACCGTGCACGCGGTCGGCATCTGCGGCAGCGACCGCGAGGTGTACCAGGGCAACCGCCCCGAGGGGTACGTCCGTTACCCGCTGACGCCGGGCCACGAGTGGTCGGGAACGGTGCGCGCGGTGGGTGCCGGAGTGCCGGTGAGCCTGGTCGGCCGCAAGGTCGTCGGCGAGGGTTTCCGCAACTGCCAGGTGTGCGACCGCTGCCACGCGGGCGAGACCACGCTGTGCACCGACGGCTACGAGGAGACCGGCTTCACCCAGCCCGGCGCCATGGCCGCCACGCTCACCCTGCCGGCCCGGCTGCTGCACGCCCTGCCGGACGACGCCGACCTCACGGCGGCCGCCCTGCTGGAGCCGGCCGCCTGTATCGCGGCGGCCGCGCTGAAGGGGAACGCCCAGCCGGGTGAGCGGGTCGCGGTGGTCGGCACCGGGACGCTCGGGATGTTCGCCGTGCAGTTCCTGAAGGCGATCTCGCCGGGCGAGCTGCTGGTGGTCGGCACCCGGCGGGACCGGGAGGCGCTCTCCCGGCAGTTCGGGGCCACCGACTTCCGCGTCAAGGACCAGGAGCTCCCCGACGACTTCGACGTCGTGATCGAGACCGCCGGGTCCGCGTCCGCCGCGCGCACCGCCGCCGCCCTGCTCAGGCGCGGCGGACGCCTGGTCCTGACCGGGATCCCGGCGCCGGGCGCGGACGGGCTGGACCCGACCGATCTGGTCGTACGGCAGCTGGAGGTGCACACCGTCTTCGGGGCGCCGCCGGACGCCTGGGCGCACACCGTACGGGTCTTCGGCGCCGGGTTGCTGGACCCGCTGCCGCTGGTCACGCACGAGCTTCCGCTGACCGAGTTCGCCGAGGCCATCGACCTCGTCGGGGCCGGCGATCCCAAGGTGGGCAAGGTGCTGCTCCGCCCCTAGAGACGTACGCCGGTCAGGGCGTTACCTGACGGCGCCCTGACCGGCGTACCACCAGGCCTTTTTTCGTACCCAGAGCCGCGAACCTTGTCCGATATCTCGAACGCTTCGAACACGAAGGACAGCTTGTGACCGACGCTTCCGCCCCGGCAGCCCGAAGGCCCGGTGAGCAGGTGCTCGCCGCGCTCGGCCTCAGCGCGCCCGCCCTCGACCCCGCCGACGCATCCGCCCACAGCTTCCCGGGCGGCGGCCGCTGGCGCACCGAGATCCCCTCGTGCGAGGGTCCCGAGGCGCTGGCGGTCGTGCTCAAGGAATCCTCGCGCCTCGACGTGCCGATCCACCGGATCAGCCAGGGCAGCGGCGTATGGATGCTCACCGACGCCGAGATCACCGAGATGGTCGAGGCCACCGCCGAACGCGACATCGAACTCTGCCTGTTCACCGGCCCGCGCGGCACCTGGGACATCGGCGGCTCGGTGCGCTCCGACTCGCGGGGGGCCGGACTGCGCGCTCGCGGCCACGACGCCGTCGCCGGCTGCCTCGAAGACGCCGTCCGGGCCACGGAGTTGGGCGTCAAGTGCCTGCTCGTCGCGGACGAGGGCGTGCTGTGGACACTGCACCGGGCCCGCGAGAGCGGCATCATCCCGGCCGACACCACGCTGAAGGTCTCGGCGCTCATCGGCCCCGTGAACCCGGCCTCGTACGCCGTCTACGAGCGGCTCGGCGCCGACTCCGTCAACGTGCCCAGCGATCTGACGCTGGATCACCTCACCGAGATCCGCCGGGTGTCGGCGGCTCCCATGGACATGTACATCGAGGCCCCCGACGATCTCGGCGGCTATGTACGGATGTACGAGGTCGCCGAGCTGATCCGGCGCGGCGCACCGCTCTACCTGAAGTTCGGCCTGTCCAAGGCGCCCGGCATCTACCCGTGGGGCACCCATCTGCGGGACGTGACCCTGGACACCGCCCGGGAGCGGGTGCGGCGCGGCCGGCTCGCCCTGGACCTGCTCGCCCGGCACGGTGCGGACGGCGACATGGCGCCGCTCGGCTCCCGGCTGCCCGGAACGCTCAACCGCTTCCCCGTCACTGCGTGACTTCTCAACGACGAGACGACCAAGGACACTCATCATGCGCAACCGCAGAGCCGCACTCACCGCCATATCCGGAGCCGCAGCCCTCGCCCTCACCCTGACCGCCTGCGGTCAGAGCAGCTCGGGCGGAAGCAAGGAGAAGACCGGCGACGTCAAGGGCGCCACCATCGGCATCGCGATGCCGACGAAGTCCTCCGAGCGGTGGATCAACGACGGCAACGACATGGTCAAGAACCTTGAGGCCAAGGGGTACAAGACCAAGCTCGTCTACGGCGAGGACGACCCGAGCACCCAGGTCTCGCAGATCGAGAACCTGATCACGCAGGGCGTCAAGGGCCTGATCATCGCGGCCATCGACAACAAGTCCCTGAACAACGTGCTCCAGGAGGCCAAGCAGGCCAACATCCCGGTCATCGCCTACGACCGGCTGATCCTCGGCACCCCGAACGTCGACTACTACGCCTCGTTCGACAACGAGAAGGTCGGCACCCTCCAGGGCACCTACATCGTGCACAAGCTCGGCCTGGACAGCGGCAAGACGGGCCCGTTCAACATCGAGCTGTTCGCCGGGTCGAACGACGACAACAACACCCAGTACTTCTTCAACGGCGCGATGAAGGTGTTCCAGCCGTACATCGACAAGAAGCAGCTGGTGGTCAAGTCCGGGCAGACCAAGCTCAACCAGGTCACCACCCTGCGCTGGGACGGTGCCACCGCGCAGAAGCGCATGGAGGACATCCTCACCTCCACGTACACGAGCGGCAAGGTCGACGCGGTGCTCTCGCCG
The DNA here is from genome assembly GCF_020181035.1 of Streptomyces sp. CoH27. Taxonomy (GTDB): domain Bacteria; phylum Actinomycetota; class Actinomycetes; order Streptomycetales; family Streptomycetaceae; genus Streptomyces; species Streptomyces camelliae. Next base: position 135,964 of record NZ_JAIQYY010000007.1, on the reverse strand, counting down.
TACGACGGCATCTCCATCGGCATCATCGCCGCCCTGAAGTCGGACGGTTACGGCTCCGCGAGCAAGCCGCTGCCGGTCATCACCGGCCAGGACGCCGAGCTGGCCTCGGTGAAGTCGATCATCGCGGGTCAGCAGACCCAGACCGTCTTCAAGGACAGCCGCAAGGAGACCGCGGTCGCGGTGTCCATGGTCGACGATGTGCTGCACGGCAAGAAGCCGCAGGTCAACGACACCACGACCTACACCAACGGCTCCAAGGTCGTCCCCGCCTTCCTGCTCCAGCCGGTGAGCGTGGACAAGACCAACTACGAGGACGTGCTGGTCAAGGGCGGCTACTACACCGACTCCCAGCTCAAGTGATCCCGCCCATCTGCCCGACCCCACACTGATTGGAAGGCACGACCATGGCGGGACCCGTCCTGGAAATGCGCTCGATCGTCAAGACCTTTCCCGGTGTCAAAGCGCTGTCGGACGTCACGCTGACCGTCCGCCAGGGCGAGGTCCACGCCATCTGCGGGGAGAACGGCGCCGGCAAGTCGACCCTGATGAAGGTCCTCTCCGGCGTCCATCCGCACGGCACCTACGAGGGCGACATCCTCTTCGAGGGAGAGGTCGTCCGGTTCAAGGACATCCGGGCGAGCGAGCAGCACGGCATCGTCATCATCCACCAGGAGCTGGCGCTCTCCCCGTACCTCTCCCTGGCGGAGAACATCTTCCTCGGCAACGAGCACGCCAGGGGCGGGTTCATCGACTGGCGGGAGACTCTGCGGCACGCCACCGAGCTGCTGCGCCGGGTCGGCCTCACGGACCACCCGGAGACCCGCGTCGCCGACATCGGCGTGGGCAAGCAGCAGTTGGTGGAGATCGCGAAGGCGCTCTCGAAGAAGGTGAAGCTCCTCATCCTGGACGAGCCGACGGCGGCGCTGAACGACGAGGACAGCGACAAACTCCTCAATCTCATCCTGGAACTGAAGAACCAGGGCATCACCTCGATCATCATCTCCCACAAGCTCAACGAGATCCGCAAGGTCGCCGACTCGGTGACGATCATCCGCGACGGGCGGTCCATCGAGACGCTCGACGTGAAGGCGGAGGAGACGACCGAGGACCGGATCATCAGCGGCATGGTGGGCCGCGACCTCGACCACCGCTTCCCCGAGCGCACCCCGCACGAGGCGGAGGAGGGCGCGGCACCGGCGCTGGAGATCCGCAACTGGACCGTCCATCACCCCATCGACCAGCAGCGCAAGGTCGTGGACGATGTGTCGATCAGCGTCCGCCGGGGCGAGATCGTCGGCATCGCGGGCCTGATGGGCGCCGGCCGCACCGAACTCGCGATGAGCGTCTTCGGCCGCACCTACGGCCGGTACGCGGGCGGCACGGTCCTCAAGGACGGTGTCGAGATCCGTACGAAGTCCGTCGCGGAGGCGGTGGCCCACGGCATCGCGTACGTCACCGAGGACCGCAAGCACTACGGCCTTAACCTCATCGACACCATCAACCGGAACATCTCGCTGACCGCGCTGAAGAAGGTCGCCAAGCGGGGCGTGGTGGACGAGCAGGCGGAGCGGCAGGTCTCCGAGGGCTTCCGCAAGTCCATGAACATCAAGGCGCCGACGGTCTTCGAACCGGTGGGCAAGCTGTCCGGCGGCAACCAGCAGAAGGTCGTCCTCAGCAAGTGGATCTTCGCCGGTCCCGACGTACTGATCCTGGACGAACCGACCCGCGGCATCGACGTGGGCGCCAAGTACGAGATCTACACGGTCATCGACCAACTGGCCGCTCAGGGCAAGGCGGTCGTCTTCATCTCCTCCGAGCTGCCGGAGCTGCTCGGCATGTGCGACCGCATCTACACCATGGCCGCGGGGCGGCTGACCGGTGAGGTGCCACGGTCCGAGGCCACGCAGGAAGTGCTCATGCGCCAGATGACGAAAGACAAGGCGCCGACAGACAACGCAAAGGACGAAGAGGTAACCCGATGAGCACGGACGTCACCGACAAGACCCCCGCGGCCGCGCCGCCGGGCAAGGACGGATCGGCCGCCGGCGAGGGCCTGTTGCAGCTGGTGCTCGGCGGCCTGCGCCGCAACATGCGCCAGTACGGCATGCTGATCGCGCTCGGGCTGATCGTGGTCCTCTTCCAGTTCTGGACGGGCGGCGACCTGCTGCTGCCGCGCAACGTCTCGAACCTGGTCCTGCAGAACAGCTACATCCTGATCCTCGCGATCGGCATGATGCTGGTGATCATCGCCGGGCACATCGACCTGTCGGTCGGCTCGATCACGGCGTTCGTGGGCGCGTTCGCGGCCGTACTGACCGTGCAGCACCACATGGCCTGGCCGCTCGCCCTGGTGCTGTGCCTGCTGGTGGGCGCGGTGGCGGGCTCCGTACAGGGCTTCCTGATCGCGTATTTCGGCATACCGTCGTTCATCGTCACCCTCGCCGGGATGCTGCTCTTCCGCGGCCTGACGGAGATCCTCCTCAAGGGCCAGACCCTCGGCCCGTTCCCGAACGGCCTGCAGAAGATCGGCAACGGCTTCCTGCCCGAGGTCGGCCCGAACACCAACTACCACAACCTCACCCTGCTCCTCGGCATCGTCCTGATCGCCTCCGTGGTGTGGCAGGAGGTGCGCGACCGGCGCCGCCAGCAGGAGTTCTCCCTCGACGTCGTACCGATGAAGCTGTTCCTGCTCAAGCTCGTCGCCCTGGTCGCCGCGATCCTCACGCTCACGATGCTGCTCGCCAGCTACGACGGCGCGCCGATCGTCCTGATCATCCTCGGCGTCCTGGTGGGCGGCTACGGCTACGTCATGCGCAACTCGGTCTTCGGCCGCCACATCTACGCCATCGGCGGCAATCTGCCGGCGGCCAAGCTGTCCGGCGTGAAGGACAAGCGCATCACCTTCCAGGTGTTCCTGAACATGGGCGTGCTCGCGGCCCTGGCGGGTCTGGTGGTCGCCGCCCGCCTGAACGCGGCCTCGCCGAAGGCGGGCGACGGCTTCGAACTGGAGGCCATCGCCTCCTCGTTCATCGGCGGCGCCTCCATGAGCGGCGGTGTCGGCACCGTTCTCGGCGCCATCATCGGCGGTCTCGTCCTCGGCGTGCTGAACAACGGCATGAACCTCCTCAGTGTCGGCACCGACTGGCAGCAGGTCATCAAGGGCCTGGCCCTGTTGGCGGCGGTCGGGTTCGACGTGTGGAACAAGCGCAAGTCCGGTTCGTAAGTCAGACCGGGGGCCGCCGGAACAGCCGGCGGGGCCCCTCCGTTATGCGGGAGCCGCATTCATGGAACTGAACAGACGCACGGTCATCGCAGGCGCCGCGGCAGCGGGCATCGCCGCCACCACCCTCGGCTCGGGCACGGCCCAGGCCGCCACAGGCTCGACGGGTTCGTCCGGAGGCAGGAAGCCGGTGAAGGAGTACTTCGGCACGCTCGCCGACGGCACGAAGGTCTACCGCTGGTCGCTGGAGAACGGCGGCACGCGCCTGAAGGTGCTGTCGTACGGCGGCATCATCCAGTCCCTGGAGATCCCGGACCGGCACGGCCGCTACGCGAACGTCTCGCTCGGCTACGACACCCTCGACGCCTACGTGAAGGGCACCACCTTCTTCGGCGCCACCATCGGCCGCTACGGCAACCGCATCGCCAAGGGCCAGTTCACCCTCGACGGCAAGAAGTACCAGCTGTCCGTGAACGACGGCGTGAACAGCCTGCACGGCGGCAAGCTGGGCTTCAACACCAAGGTGTGGCACATCGAGCCCTTCGTCGCCGGCTCCGACGTCGGCCTGCACCTGTACTACACCAGCGTCGACGGCGAGATGGGCTACCCCGGCACGCTGAAGACGAAGGTCACCTTCACCCTCACCCGGCACGGCGACTGGCGGATCGACTACGAGGCCACCACCGACAAGCCGACGGTCGTCAACCTCACCAACCACACGTACTACAACCTCGCCGGCGAGGGCAGCGGCAGCATCTACGGCCACGAACTCTGGCTCGCGGCCGGCCGGTTCACCCCGACCGACTCGGGCCTGATCCCCACCGGTGAACTGGCGAAGGTCAAGGGCACCCCCTTCGACTTCACGCACCCCAAGCCGATCGGCCGGGACATCCGCATCGGCCACCCGCAGCTGGTCACCGCCAAGGGCTACGACCACAACTTCGTGCTCGACAAGGGCGTGACCGCCGAGCCCGAGCACGTGGTCACGCTGCACGACCCGAAGTCCGGCCGCACCTTGAAGATCCTCACCGACCAGCCCGGTGTGCAGTTCTACTCGGGCAACTTCCTCGACGGCACCCTCGTCGGCCCCTCCGGCCACACCTACCGGCAGGGCGACGGTCTGGCCCTGGAGACCCAGCACTTCCCGGACTCCCCGAACGAGCCGAAGTTCCCCTCGACGGTGCTGCGGCCGGGCCAGACGTACCGGACGACGACGATCCACAAGTTCAGCGCGTGAAACCACGTGCCGGTCACATGAATTGAACGCCGGCGCCTGAGTCTCCGTACTCATGGGCGGCCCGTGCTCCCCCGCACGGGCCGCCTTGAACGGAGGTTCTCTTGGCCGGCAACGTCACCTCGCTGTTCCGCGGCACGGCCGCGCACAGCCCTTCGATGGCGGCGCTGACCCGGGAGGGCGGGGACGGGACGGGTCCGGTGGACTTCTGCGTCCCGTGCAACCCGTACTTCCCGACCCCGGCCATGTTCGACGAGCTGGCGGCCCGGCTGCGCGAGATCATCACGTACTACCCGAGCAGCGCCGACACCATCACCGGCGAGCTGTGCAGCCTGCTCCAGCTCCCGCCGCAGTGCGTGGCGATGGGCAACGGCTCGACGGAACTGATCACCTGGATCGACCATCTGCTGGTCAGCCAGTCCGTGGCGATCCCGGTGCCGACCTTCGGCCGCTGGACGGACCAGCCGATGGAGACCGGCAAGCGGGTCGACATGTTCCCGCTCCAGGAGGCGGCCGGCTTCGCGCTGGACCTCGCCCAGTACGCCGACTTCATCCGCGCGAGGGGCACGCGCGTGGCGGTGATCTGCAATCCGAACAACCCCGACGGCGGCTATCTGCGCAAGCAGCAGGTGGTCCAGTTCATGGACGCGATGGCGGACCTGGACCTGGTGGTCGTGGACGAGTCCTTCCTGGAGTTCGCCGACGCCGAGACCGACCCGAGCGTCGTCCAGGAGGCCGTGCTCCGCCCGAACGTCATCGTCCTGCGCAGCCTCGGCAAGAACTTCGGCCTGCACGGCGTCCGCTTCGGCTACCTGGTGGCCAACCCGGCCCTGGCCGGCCGGGTCCGCTCGATGCTCCCGAAGTGGAATCTCAACTCCTTCGCCGAGCATGTGGTGTTCATGCTGCGCCGGCACGGTGCGGAGTACGCGCAGAGCCTCCAGCAGATCCGCAGGGACCGCCTGGAGATGTCCAGCCACCTGTCCGCCCTGCCCGGGCTGACGGTGTACCCCTCCCAGGCGAACTTCCTCTTCGTACGACTGCCCGTAGGAGCCGAGGGCACGGTGGTCCGGGACCGGATGCTCGCCGAGCACCGGATCCTGGTCCGCGAGTGCGGCAACAAGATCGGCTCCTCCAGCCGCTTCCTGAGACTCGTGGTGCGCCCCCAGGTCGACGTGCGTCGCCTGGTGTCCGGCCTGGAGCAGGTGCTCTACGGGACCAGGAGGGGAGCCGCCGTGCCCGAGCTGAGCACAGGGACCAGCTACAGCTCGGGTACGGCGGCCGTGGACCGGCTGGTCAGCGAGACCAACGGAGGCGGCGTACCGGGCCTTGCCGCTCAGGCCCAGGCCATGGCCGCCGGTGCGGCTTCCGTCGCGCGAGCCGGTGCCGCCGCTGTGCCCGCCCCCGTTCCGGCCGCCGGCACCGGCATGCCGCTCCCCGCCGCCGTACCCCCACCCGGCGCCGGGATGCCGATGCCGGCGGCAGCCCAGCCCCTGCCCCTGCCCCTGCCCGCGGCGCCTCAGCCGGCCCCTGCTCCGGTGCCGGCTCCGGTCCCGATACCGGCGGTGGCGGCGGCCCAGCCGCTGCCTACAGCGCCCCAGCCGGCACCGGCGGTGGCCCAGCCGGCACCGGTACCGCAGCCCATGGCCCCGCTGCAGCAGCCGGTGGCCCCGATGCCCGTCCCCCAGCCGGCCCCGGCCCCGGTCCCGGTCCCGGCTCCCCTGCCACCGCCCACCCCCCTGCCGGCACCGGCGCCCACCCCCGTACCCGCTCCGGTGCCGGTACCCGTACCGGCCCCCGCGGCCGCCGTAGCTCCCACCCCGCCCGGCGTCCCGGCGCGCGGCGGCCTCACGGCGGCCCAGGTACGCGGCATGACGGCCCCGCCGGCCGGCCTGACCCCGGCGCCGGCGACGGGCTGGCCGAACGCGCAGAGCTGGCCGAACGCGGCGGGGGCCTAGCCGGCGGGGGCTGTGGGTCGCCTGACCGGACGGCGGTCTTCCGGGGCCGGTCAGGCCGGGCAGCGGAGGCAGGCGCGGACTTCCCGGCCGCTGCGCGTCTGGCGGATCTCGGTCGACTGCGCGAGGTACCTGACGATGCCGGTGCCGCGGCCGTGTTCGTCCGGGGCGACGTCGTGCGCACCATGCTCCACCGCGGTTCCCGAGTCACTGACCACGATGGACAAGGCGCCGTGGTCGAGGACGAGTACCAACGTCATGCACTCGCGGCCGTACTGGGCGGCGTTGGCGGTGAGTTCGTCGACGATGAGAACGGCGGAGTCACGCTCGCGCTCGGGAACGCTCCAGCACTCCAGCAGATCCGCGGTGAAGTGACGCGCGGCGGACACATGCGCCTCCTGCGCGGGCAGGGTCAGCGTCGCCCGATGGGAGCAGGGCCGTGAGCTGGTGCACTCGGAATCGGTCACAAACATGGTCTTCTGGCTCTTCTGTGTGGGTGCGGAACCTGCGTGTGAGCGCTCATCTGGTTATACGCACGACGAGTGGCATATGGTTCGAGCGTTTCGCACCTTTTTCCCGATTCTTCCGCTTCCGACCGGCCTCACGCCCGGATCGTGACCAGCTTCTGGCCGGTCCCGGCGTTGACGATCTCGAAGCGCTCGACGGCTCCCGGACGCATGGGGATCGCCCCTGGAATCTTCGTACCGGCCGGATACGTGCCGGCCCGCCAGGTGGCCGCGTCCGCCTTGGTCCCACCGGGACCGATCGCCCGCAATCGGCAGACGATGCCGGCCGGCGCACCATGGGCCGAGACCTCCAGGACACTGCCCCAGGCCGAGGGGAAGACCTTCACGGAGGCGGTGACACCGGTGGTGGTGTCGCTCCCGGAGAAGGTGCGCGACGGAGTCGGCGTGACAGGTCCGGGCTGCTTGCCCTGACTGGTCACGGAGGTGCCGACCGCCAGCCAGGTTCCGCCGACGGCCGCCGCCGCGACCAGCATCAGGGAGGCGGCCGCGCCGGCCAGCTGCCACCGCCAGGTCCTGCGGCGCCTGGCCGCGGCCTGCTGGAGCATCCTCTCGATCAGCCCTGCCTCGGGAGCCTGAGGCGTCGCGGACCTGCCGGACGGTGCCTGCGATGCGCCCCGCGCACTCTCGGCCGCCCGCCGCACCAAGCCGTCGGCCAGGTCCTCGTTGTCGGCGGGCACCGCCCGGCCTGCCGCTTCGGTCGCCGTGACCATCGCGAGCAGCGCCGGCAGTCCGGCCAGCTGCTCGTACTCCGCCCGGCATGCGTCGCATGTCTCCAGGTGAGCGCGTACCTGTTCCGTTTCGGCCGGGGACAGCGCGCCCAGGACGTACGCTCCCAGCGCCATCCGCAGGGCGTCATGGTCCGTGCTCATGGCCGGCACCTCCTCCATGCCTCGGTCATGGCTCGATGCCTCGCTCCTGCAGCGCGAGCCGGAGGGCGTGCAGGGCGTAGTACGTCCGCGACTTGACCGTGCCCAGCGGGACGCCCAGCGCGCCCGCGGCCTCCGCCATGGTGCGACCCCGGTAGTACGTCTCGATCAGTACGGCGCGATGGTCCGGGGACAGCGTCCGCAGGGCGTCGGCCACCGCCCAGCTCTGCAGCGCCTGCTCGATCTGGTCCTCGCCCACCGTCTGCTCGGCGACCCGCTCCAGAGCCTCGCCACCGGTCTCCGCCGGCCTGGCCCGCCGGGCCCGGTGGGCGTCGATGACCAGGTGCCGGGCGACCGTGAACAGCCACGCCCGGGCAGGTCCGCGTCGGGGTTCGAACGCGGCCGGGTGCTGCCACGCCCGCAGCAGCGTCTCCTGTACGACATCCTCGGCCCACTGCCGGTCTCCTGACGTCAGACGCAGCGCGTAGTGGAACAGGGGACCCGCGTGCTCGGCGTACAGGGCGCGGATCAGCTCCTCGTCCGTGGCCGAAATGGTCCCTTCACCAGAGACACGGCGCGCGGAGCGATCCGTATCGGCTGTTTGACCACGTTTACGGGCACTCCAGGGCATAAGTCGATCATTACCCATGAACGCATATTTGTCGTATCACGTGCGACGAGGCAGAGAAAGTCGCATATCGACTGAACCGGTCGAAACCGTCACCCGTGGAGTCGGACAAGAGCTTCGACACACGAGGAACGAACACCATGTACCCGAACTTTGGCCATGCCGGCCGGCGATCACGCGTCGCGGCCGGGCTCGCAGCCACGACGGCAGCCGCCCTGGGGGTCCTGAGCGCGTGCGGCCAGTCCCCGCACTCCACCGCGGCCGGTGCCATCACGCCCGGTCCCGGCCAGCGTCAGGTGGCCGGGATGCCCGGCGCCTCGCCGATGCCGGATATGAGCATGAGCACGCCCACGAGCTCGCCGAAGACGGGCGCAGCCGATGCGCCGGTGACCGCAGACGCCGTGGCGATCAAGAACTTCGCGTTCTCCCCGACCACACTGAAGGTCACCGCGGGCACGTCGGTGACCTGGACCAACCAGGACACCGACGCCCACACCGTCACCAGCGCCGGCTCGGGCGGGCCGCTGCACTCGCCCGCTCTGGCCACCCACGCCACCTACAGCTACCGGTTCACCGAGCCGGGCACCTACGCCTATCTCTGCACCATCCATCCCTTCATGACGGCCAAGGTGGAGGTGACCCGATGACCGGGTACCGCGACCCTCACGACATGACACGGCGTCAACTCATCAGGCACGCAGGGTGGTTCGGTGGGGCCGTCGTGCTGACCGTGGCCGGCGGAGAGGTGATGAGCCACATCGCCGGCCCCCGGGGCACCACCGCCGAGGCCGCCGCGGAAACCAGCGGCGCCCTGCGGTTCGTACAGGTCTCCGACAGCCACATCGGCTTCCACGGGCCGGCGAACCTGGACGTGGCCGGCTCGTTCACCGAAGCGATCGGCCAGGTCAACGCCCTCGGCTTCCGGCCCGACTTCGTCATGCACAGCGGCGACTTGACGCACCTGTCCACGGCCGCCCAGTTCGACCAGGTCAGGCAGATGATGACCGGGCTCCAGACGGACCGCGTCTTCACCGTGCCCGGCGAGCACGACTCCATCGGCGACACGGGCCGCGCATACCGGCAGATCTTCGGCAAGGGCACGCTCGGCGACGGCTGGTACAGCTTCGACACCCACGGAGTGCACTTCATCGCCCTGGTCAACACGCTGCATCTGGAGAAGCTGGGCCATCTCGGCACCGAGCAGATCGACTTCGTACGCAAGGACCTGGCGGGACTGCCATCGGACACCCCGGTCGTGGTCTTCAGCCACATCCCGTTGTTCGCCATGTACCCCCGGTGGGGCTGGAGCACGGACGACGCGCTGAAGGTGATCGCGCTCCTGCGCCGCTTCTCCTCGGTGACCTGTCTCAACGGACACGTCCACCAGCTGTTCACCAAGACGGAGGGCAACATCACCTTCCACTCCGCCACCACCACCGCCTACCCCCTGCCGAAGCCGGGACGGGCCGCCGCCCCCACTCCCCAGGTCGTGCCCGCCCGACAGCTCAAGGCCGCGCTGGGCGTTCGCACCGTGGGCTACCGGCAGGGCGACCGGGAGCTGGCGGTCAAGGACACAAGGCTGGCATGAGCAAGGGAGGACTCCTCGCCGCGGGGCGCTCAGCCGTACTGCGCAGTCAGGCCCGCCGCCGTACGCACGACCGAATCGAAGGGGTCGAGCGTGCCCGTGGCGCGGCACAGCACATGGGCGCCCTCAAGCAGCGTGATCAAGGTGGTGGCGAGGTCGGCCGCCGCGGCGGACGACAGGCCCGCCGTGACAAGACGGCCGGCGAGCCGGTCGATCCAGGAGGTGAACGCCGTCGCCGCCACCGCCCGCAGGGCCGTGTCGTCACCGGGCTCCGTGCCGACGGTGACGGCCGCGACGGCACAGCCTCCGCCGCAGGCGGACAGCTCCAGGACGGGCCGTACCAGGTCCAGGAAGGCGGAGACCACGGTCGCCGGGTCGTCGGCGGGCAGCGCGGCCAGCCGGTCGTCCACCTGCTCACCCTTGAGCGCGGCCGCCTCCGCGACCAACTGGGCCTTGCCGTCCGGGAAGTGATGGTAGATCGCGCCGCGTGCGGCGCCGCTGGCGCGCAGTACCTCGGTGAACGACATCCCGGCCACCCCGCGCCGCTCCAGGGCCTCGATGGTCGCCTCGATCATCCGGCCACGGGTGTCACCCGGCATCACCGACCTCCAGACCTGCAGGGTTGACTAGTACGGGCATCCTACCCCAAGCTGGCAGCGCACTAGTACGTACGTCCTAGCGAATCGCTGGTCATGCAACGAGAGAAGGGTCCACCCATGCCCATCACCGTCACCGCACCCCGAGGCGTCCTGACCGCCGAGGGCGAGCGCGAGATCCTGCCCCGCCTGACCGACGCCCTCATCGAGGCCAGCGGCCTCAAGGGCAACACCTTCTTCACGTCGGTCGTCGGCGGCACGGTCCATGTCCTGGAGCCGGAGCACATCTACGGGGGCGGGGTGAACCGGCCGCTGGTGATGGTCGAGCTCAAGCTGCCCGACATCGGCCTGCCGTCACTGGAGTCACGCACCGCGTTCATCGCCGCCGCGACCGACATCGTCGACGCCCTCACGGTCCCGGCCCATGACCGCCGCGACACCTGGGTGAACATCCTCAACGCCCTGGACGGAGGCTGGGGCCTCGGCGGGCAGACCTACACCGGGGACGCTCTCGTCGCGGCGGTCACGGCGGCCGCTCAGTAGGCCACCGGCCAACCCGTCGACCAGTTCAGCAGGTTGACACCGACGTAGAATCGAAGAGTTTACGAGTCAACGTTTCTCACAACAACTCATATGTTCCACTGGGCACTTGGGACCGCGTCACCGCCAGCCAGCGCGGCACGTCGACCTCGGCCCGCACGGTCTTCCCGGGCGGGTCGCGGTCCACGACCTCCCAGCGGTCGGCGAGTGCGTCCACCAGCACGAGCCCGCGGCCGCCTTCGGCGAGAGGGGCGGGTGTCGGTACGCCTCTGGGCGCGGGCGGCCTCTCGGCGTGGGTGTCCGTCACCTCGACGCGCACACTCCCGGTCACCAGAGCCAGCCGCAGTTCGAAGTCCCGCCCGGGTACGCGACCGTGGGTGACGGCGTTGGCGGCCAGCTCGGCGACGATCACAGCGATGGCTTCGGCGGTCTCGGAGCCGTACGGGATACCCCATTCAGCGAGCTGAGAGAGGGCAAGATGCCTGGCCAGGCGGGCGCCTCGGGGAGTTGAGCTGAAGCGCTGAGCGAAGGGGGGTGGTGCGGCCATGGGCCCAATGTGGCGGGCGGGGAGGGCACTTCACCAGCGCCGGGCCGCGTACGCTGCGCGAGCGTACGCGGTTACGGACTGGACAGTACTTGTGACTGCCCGTGACTCTAGGCTCCATGGGTACGGGAAACGGCGCTGAGCCGGAGTCGTCGGGCAGTTTGCGGACGTTCGGAGCGGTTCTGCAAGCCCTCCGGGAGTATCACGGGCTGAGCAGGGAGGAACTCGGGGACCTGGTGGGCTACTCCAAGCACACCATCGCGTCCATCGAGTTGGGCAGGCGGATGCCGGATCCCGACTTCATCGAACCGGCGGAGGCTGCGCTGGGGAACACGGGGGCGCTGAGGAAGGCGGCGGAGCACCTGGAGCGGGAGCCGGGGCTGGCTTCCTGGTTCCGGCGGTGGGCCGCCCTGGAGAAGCAAGCGGTCAGTCTCTACACGTACGAGTGCCGGATGATTCCGGGGCTGTTGCAGACAGAGGCGTACGCACGTCAGCTGTTCCTGGACGAACTGCCGATCCTGGCCGACGAACAGATCGAGGCCAACTGGGCCGCTCGGGCCAACCGTCAGCGAGCGTTGCGGGATCGGCCGAACACCGCCTTCAGCTTCATCATCGAGGAGCAGGTGCTTCTACGCCGTACCGGCGGATTGGACGTCACGCGGGATGCCATAGACCACCTGCTGGAGATCGAGCAATTGCGGAACGTCGAGATCCAGATCATGCCGTTGGCGCGGGAGTCGCACGCTGGGCTGCACGGTCCCATGCAGCTGCTTGAGGACCCGAATAACAAGTGGTTCGCCTACTTGGAAGCGCCGGAGTGCGGGATGCTCCTCTCTGACGCAAAGGTGGTCAGCAAGCTCTACGGCCGGTATGCCAGGATGCGCTCACAGGCTCTGCCGCTTCAGGACTCGGTGAGCCTGCTGCGACGGATGCGAGGGGACCTATGAACACCTCCGAACTGGCCTGGTTCAAGAGCAGCTACAGCAGCAGTGGCTCTGGTGACTGCGTCGAAGTCGCCCTGAACTGGCGCAAGTCGACGTACAGCACCAGTGGTGACGGCGACTGCGTAGAGATAGCCACCTGCCCCACCACCATCCACATCCGCGACTCCAAAGCCAAGACCGGCCCCCGCCTCACCCTCTCCCCCACCGCCTGGTCGGCCTTCGTCACGCACACCGGGAAGTGACCGTAGGGCAGGCCCAATCGAGGCCTCTTGGGCGGCATTTGGATGATTTGGGCCATGGGCTGCTTGGGCAGTCGGTCGGGGTGAGGTGGTGGACGAGGCTCCCCGGCGCACCATCCACCCACCGGCACTTCCCCCGGGCTGCCCGCTCGCTTCTCACCCGTGCTGGAGCGAGGTGTGTCAAGGGTGGCCCGGAGGGCCATCGGCGCAGCCGACGCGGAACGCGGCGCAGCGGAGTGGATGCGCCCTTGACTCACCTCGCGGAGGCACGACACTGGCCGAGAAGCGGACGGCCCCACGGCCACTGATCGCCTACCTCACGTGGCCGGACACTCCTTCCACGCCATGTGGTACACCGTGCTGATGCTGCCGTCCGTCGAGTCCATCGTCATGAAGCTGACCTTGTCCGGGTTCTGCGTCCCGGCGTTGACTCTCAGTTCGGTGTTGATGTTGAAGTTGCGCAGCACCCCGCAGGGGGCCCAGACCAGTTGGGCCCAGTCCGTGCTGTCGGTGGCCTCCCAGTTGTCGTTGAAGGGGGCGCTGAAGGGGTGGCTCTTGGGCACCGTGGTCGGGGAGCCCTGGAAGTAGTACGAGGCCTTCTGGGTGGCGCTCGCGCCGGGTTGGAGAGAGAGGAAGCCGCGGTAGTCGGCGCTGGCGATGGCGTAGGTGAAGCCCTGGGGGACGTGGACGATCAGGTTGAGCTGGCAGTTCCTGCGGAAGGCCGTGGGGTCGGAGTTGCCGCCGGCCTGCGCCAGGTAGTTGCTGTAGGTCACCGTGAAGGCGGTGTTGTCCGGCGAGACGGCGACCGCAGCGGTGCCCTCGGGGCAGCCGGAGCCGTTCACCGTGGCGACGTCGATGACGATCTTGTCCGGGGGCGGGTTGTCGAACACGCCCGATGCGGGCGTGTGTTGGGCAGGCAGCGCCGTGGTGAGCAGAGCGGCTACGGCGCCGCTCAGGAGGAGTCCACCAGCCATGGTTTCTCCCATGTCGTCGAGTGGGGGGTGCGCCTCCGGTCCGTCCGTCGTGCAGTGCGTACCGCTCGTTCAGCTTTGAAGAAACTGTGTGGGACCTGTGAAGGACGGGAGGCGTGAGCATCGTAGGAAGCCACGCTCCGGCCCGGCAGGGCGAACTCCGGCCATTCACATCCGGCTTTTCACGCGCACCAGCTCGTCCACCAGCTCCCGCAGCCCCCGCAGCAACGCCGCCGCCTCGGCCCGGTCCGCCCCGATGCACACCGCGCCGAACTTCCCGTCCTCGGCGGCGGCGCTCATCATGTGCAGCACCACGCCCGTCGCACGCTCGGGGTCGTAACCGAGGGGGGACCCGGTGACCGCGCGGATCAGGTGAGCAGGCCGCAGGCCTACGTAGCGCGGGTCCATGATGCTGTCCGACGCCTCGTAGACGCGCTCGGCGCCCCCCGGGCCCGCCGGCGACCAGGCGGCCGTCCGGCGTCGCGCGCGTGCCCAGGAGCGCCGAGACGATGCCGGGCGACAGGCCCAGGTCGCCGTCATCGCTTCATGAGGCCCTGCGGCGAGACCGCCCGCGGACTAGCCTGTCCCCGTGATCAGCAGGGAGATGCCCCGGTGAGCCAGTACTACGACATGGGCGACCAGACCCTGTGGAACCCGTCCAACGGCGCCTCTCGGCTATTCCTGCGCCAAGTCGCCCTCCACGAAGCCGAACTGGGGCTGCCATCCGGAATCGGCCCCATGGAAGCCGACGAGTGCCGGATCGACCCCACCGGATTCAAAGCGTTCGTCGACGCCCTGCTGGCGCGGCACCGCAGCACCCGCCATGCTGTCATGATCGCCCTATCCGAAGGGTTCGTCGCCACGGTGCTGGTCCTCGCTGAGAGGGCTGGTATTGAGGTGGCCTGGAAGTCGAGCGACGGCGCTACGGGTGACGAACTCAGAGACGTCCAAGTCCCAGCACCTCCGGCTCCCGATCAGGAGGCATGGGCAGCTGCCCTGCGCCAGAAGTCACGCGAACTCGACCGGTTCATGGCCAGCTGAGCCGCATCTCTAGGAGGCCGGGAAGCAAGCCATCAGAAACGATGCCAAGCAGCCTAAGGGTTCTCCCACGCCGCCGGTTCCGCCGCCAGCGCCCGGACCGGCTCCGGCAGCGTGTCCGCCGCGAGGTCCGCGATCGTCACGCCCTCCAGGATGCGGCGGACGTTCGCGCGCAGGGCGATCCAGAGCGGGAGCAGGGACTGGGCCGTGCCCGTGTAGGACAGGTCGGTCGGGCGTTCGCCGCGTACCGACACGATCGGGCCGTCCACGCCCCGGACGACGTCCGCCACCGTGATCGCGGCCGCGTCCCGCGCCAGTTGGTAGCCGCCGCCTCCGCCCCGCCTGCTCTCCACGATCCCGGCACGCCGGCAGTCGCCCAGGATGCCCTCCAGGAACTTGTGCGGGATGTCCTGCACGGCGGCGATTTCCTCTGCCTTCACGGGGCCGTTACCCTGCCGTACGGCCAGTTCCAGTACTGCCCGTACCGCGTAGTCCGCCCGCGCCGAGATCCTCATGGGTCCATTGTCGTGTGTCGCTCCGGGGAGACTGGCCTGCACCCGCGCCCCGTAAGATCGCCGCCCGGGAGGATCCACCTTGGCGCTCAGCAGACGTACTTTCAGTGCCCTGGCCGGCTCTGCCGCGCTCGGGCTCGGCCTGGGCGGCAGCGGCGGCGCCGGCGCGCCCTCGGCGTTCGCGGCGCGCGCCAGTGTGCCGACCGGCCCGGCACCCCTGCCGCCCCGGGCCGACGGCGAGCAGCACACCATCGGGTACGACCGGTACTCGCTGCTCGTGGACGGCAGGCGGGTGGTGCTCTGGTCCGGGGAGTTCCATCCCTTCCGGCTGCCCAGTCCCTCCTTGTGGCGGGACATCCTCCAGAAGATGCGGGCCCACGGCTACAACGCCGTCAGCATCTACGTCGCCTGGAACTACCACTCCCCCGCGCCGGGCACCTACGACTTCACCGGCGTCCGGGACCTCGATCTCTTCCTGCGGATGGCCGCCGAGACCGGGCTGTACGTCGTCCTGCGCCCCGGGCCGTACATCAACGCCGAGGTCGACGGCGGCGGCTTCCCCGGCTGGCTGACGGCCACGAAGGGCACGGCACGCACCGACGATCCGGCCTATCTGTCGTACGTCGACGAGTGGCTCACGCAGGTCGACCGGATCGCCCGCAGGCACCTGTTCACCCAGGGCAACGGCACGATCCTGCTCTACCAGATCGAGAACGAGTACGACGCCCACGCGGACGACGTCACCGGGCGGCGGTACATGTCCCACCTGTTCAAGAAGGTCCGGGCCGACGGCATCGACGTACCGCTCTTCCACAACGACAAGGGGCGGAACGGGGACTGGGTGCCCGGGTCGTTCGACACCGGTGGGGAGAAGGGCGGCTGGCTGTACGGGTTCGACGGGTATCCGTCGCCCACCGGCACCCCTCCGGACTGGGGGACCTTCGGGCCGGGTGGCGCCAAGGGCGGGGCCGGGGCCTCGCCGTCCACGCCCGGGTTCGTGCCCGAGTTCGGCGGCGGCTGGTTCGACCCGTGGGGCGGGGCCTCGTTCGACGGCAAGGGGTACGGCGAGGCACGGCGGACGCGGGACGCGGCGTACGAGCGGCGGTTCTATCTGACCAACCTCGCCAACGGACTCACGCTCCACAACGTCTACATGACCTTCGGCGGGACCTCCTGGGGCTGGCTGCCCGCGCCCGTCGTCTACACGTCGTACGACTACGGCGCCGCCATCGACGAGGCCCGTAACGTCACCGCGAAGATCGCGCCGATGCACCAGCTCGGCCATCTCTTCCAGCGCGTACCGGACTTCGCCAAGCTGGACCGGGCGGAGGACGTGCACGCCGAGGGGCTGAAGGTCTACCACCTGACCAACGCGGACACCGGCGCCCATGTCTACGTCGCCCGCAACGACGGCACGGACCCGGTCACCAGCGAGCTGCCCACGGACGCCGGCCGGCTGCGGATCACCGTGCCCGGCAAGGACGCCCGGCTGCTGACGACCGGGCTGAAGCTCGGCGAGCGGACGCTGAAGTACTCCACCGCCCAGCCGGTCTTCTGTGTGACCGCCGGGCGACAGGACGTCGCCCTGTTCACGGGCCGCACGGACGACATGGCCGAGCTGGTGCTGAAGACTCCGGAGGAGCCGTCCGTCACGCGCCTGGACCCGGAGGCCGCCTGGGTCTACGACGAGGCCGACGAGCTGCGCGTGACCAGCCCCCTCGGCAGCGGCGGGCTGACCCGCGTCCTGGTGCAGAAGGGCGGCAGCGACACCCCGCTGGTCCTCCTCTTCGGCGACGACGACACCTCCGTACGCCTCTTCCCGTACGACACGCCGTCCGGGACCCTGCTGGTCTACGGCCCGGCGCTGCTGCGCCACGCCGAAGTGCGGGGGTCGGCGGTCCACTTGACCGGTGACGTCATCGACACGACGGCCATCGAGGTCTGGGGGCCGCGCGGGACCGACACACTGGTGTGGAACGGGCGCACCCTGCCCACCCGGGTGACCCTGGCCGGCAGCCTGATGACCACCGGTCTGCAACCGGCCGTGCCCGAGGTGCGGCTGCCCGCGCTGGGCGGCTGGCGGATGCGGCGGGAGAACCCCGAGGTGGGGCCCAGCTTCGACGACTCCCGCTGGCAGGTCGCCGACAGGAGGACGTCGTCCAGCACGACTCCCGTCCCCGCCGGCGGCCCGGTGCTCTTCGCGGACGACTACGGCTTCCACTACGGGGACGTCTGGTACCGGGGCACCTTCAGCGACTCCACCGGCCTGGAGGAGATCTCCCTCGCCTACAGCAGCGGCACGCAGGGGCTGTTGATGGCCTGGCTGGACGGGGAGCCGCTGGGCACCCACCGGATGCCGGTCCCGGACAAGAACTCGACCGCCCGACGGGGGAGTTGGTCCGCCACGGCCGCCTTCCCGGTGCGGGAGGCACTGCGTTCGCCCGGCCGGCATGTGCTGTCCGTGCTCGTCCGGCGCATGCAGCACGACGAGGACGGCGGTGCGCGGGACACGCACAAGGCCGCGCGGGGGCTCGTGTCGGCCTCCTTCAAGGGGACGTCCCCGAAGGTGAGCTGGCGGATCCAGGGCGAGGGGCCCGCGGACCCCGTGCGCGGGGCGATGAACAACGGCGGTCTGTTCGGCGAGCGGGAGGGCTGGCATCTGCCCGGCCACCGGACGGACCACGGCTGGGAGCCGGTGAGCTTCCCGAGGGCGGCCCGGTACCAGGGCGTGACCTGGTACCGGACCAGCTTCCGGCTGTCCGTGCCGGCCGACGTCGACGCGTCGATCGGCCTGACCCTGGAGGACGACCGGTACCGGGCGTACCGCGCCCAGATCTTCCTCAACGGCTGGAACATGGGCCAGTACATCAACAACGTCGGCCCGCAGCACACCTTCGTCCTGCCGAACGGCGTCCTGCGCACCCGGGGCACCAACACCCTCGCGCTGGCGGTCCTGTCGGAGTTCACCACGCTGTCGGGCCCCGGGGACGTACGTCTGACCCTGCTCGGCCGGACGTCCGGCGGGCTGCCGGTCACCTCCGTCTGATCACGCCAGCCTGATCACGTTCCAGGACAGCGGCTCCAGTACGGCGGTGAGGGTGCCGTCCGCCACGGCGGTGCCCGCCACCGGGTGCGGGACGACCCGCTCGGGCTCCGACAGGGTGTTGCGGGCGTCGGGGTCGGCGTCCGCGAGCGCGGTGTGCTCGGTGACGGTCGTCAACTCCAGCCCGTTCAGGGCGACTTCGAGGGGCAGGGCGTCGGTGCGGCTGCGGTTCACGGCGAACACGGTGACCGTGCCGTCGGCCGCGCGGACGGCCGTGGCGTGCAGCAGGTCCGTCTCGCCGTACTTCTTCGTCTCGTACGTCGGCGAGTCCACCCGCACGTCGAGCACCTCGCCCCGGCCGTACTTCGAGGCCTGCGCGAACGGGAAGAAGGTCGTCTGCCGCCAGGCCGGGCCGCCCGGCTCGGTCATGATCGGCGCGATCACGTTGACGAGCTGGGCGAGGCACGCGACGGTGACGCGGTCGGCGTGCCGGAGCAGCGCGATGAGGAGCGAGCCGAAGACGACGGCGTCGGTGACGCTGTAGTTGTCCTCCAGCAGCCGGGGGGCCTCGGGCCAGTCGGACTGCTCGAACGTCTTGGCGTGCTCCTCCCAGCGGGAGAGGTACCAGACGTTCCACTCGTCGAAGGAGAGGTTGATCTTCTTCTTGGACTTGAGCCGCGCGCCCACGTGGTCGGCGGTCGCGACCACGTTCTCGATGAAGGACTCCATGTCGACGGCCGAGGCGAGGAAGGAGTCGATGTCGCCGTCTGTGGGCTCGTAGTAGGCGTGCAGCGAGATGTAGTCGACCAGGTCGTAGGCCTCCGCCAGGACCGTCGCCTCCCACTCGGCGAAGGTCGGCATGGACTGGCTGGAGGAGCCGCAGGCGACCAGTTCGACGCCGGGGTCCTGCTGGCGCATGGCCCGCGCGGTCTCGGCGGCGAGCCGGCCGTACTCGTGGGCGGTCTTGTGCCCGGTCTGCCAGGGCCCGTCCATCTCGTTGCCGAGGCACCACAGCTTGATCCCGAAGGGTTCCTTGTCGCCGTGGGTCGCGCGGAGCTCCGAGAGGGCCGTGCCGACGGGGTGGTTGGCGTACTCCTGGAGCTCCAGGGCCTCTGCGACGCCTCTCGTCCCGAGGTTCACGGCCATCATCGGCTCGGCCTGCGGGCCGACCTTCTTCAGGAACGCGATGTACTCGGAGAGGCCGAAGCGATTCGACTCCGTCGAGTGCCAGGCGAGGTCGAGGCGGCGGGGGCGGTCCTCGGCGGGGCCGACGGAGTCCTCCCACTTGTAGCCGGAGACGAAGTTGCCGCCGGGGTAACGGATGGCGGTGACGCCGAGTTCGCGGACCAGCTCCAGTACGTCGGTGCGCAGTCCGGCTTCGTCCGCCGTGGGGTGGTCGGGCTCGAAGACGCCGGTGTAGACGCAGCGGCCCAGGTGTTCGACGAAGGATCCGAAGATACGGGCGTTGACCTCGCCGATGGTGAAAGCGGGGTCGAGGGTGAAGCGGGCGGTGCGCATGTTCGCCTTTCGGGGTGGGAGGCTTGTGTTTCGTCGGCGGGTGCGGGTGCGTTGTGGCTTGTCGCGCAGTTCCCCGCGCCCCTAGGTAGGTTCAGGTAACGGCCGCGGGACGCCAGGGTGCGGCGAAGCCGAAGCTTCCGGCCACGTTCAAGCCCCCGGCCGCTGTGAGAAGTTGCCTGCGATTCAGGCCAGGTCGTCCCATTCCCCGCCCCAGCTGTCCAGAGTTTGCTCGGCCCCTCGCAGATCGTTCGGCATTTCGACAAGTGCTCGTAACTTCGAACGGGACCGTAGATTCCAAGCGCTTCCGCGTCAATGGTTTGGACACAAGCTCATAGGGTCGTTCTGGCTTGAACCACACACGTCGGATCGCATGACGCGAACACATCCAGGCGCGTACGCTCGTGACCGGCCACACACCGGCGGGAAAGGGGAGGCGATGGGCAACGCGGGCGCGCGCGAGCGGCTGGCACGCCTGGCCCCCCTGACGGCATGGCTGCGCCGCTCCCGGTCGGGCTCGGAGATGCGGTTGCTGGCCCGCGGCCTGGCCGCCGCCGTCCGCACCCGGCCCGAGACGCCGGAGGGGGTACGGCAGTTGTGCCGGGCCCTGTGCGAGGCGATGAGCGCGCGGCGCGGCGGACGCCCGGTGGAGCTGCGCTTCGAACGCTTCCCGGACGAGCTCGACGTCACCGGCCTGTGGGTGGAGTTCGCCGACTTCGATCTGGTGATCGTGGAGGAGCGCGCCGAGTCCGTGCAGCAACTGGTGATCCTGGGCCATGAGCTGTGGCATCTGCACGCCGGGCACCGGCACCACCACCTGGCCGGCGACGCGGCGGCCCGTGCCCTCGCCGACGAGCCCGGCTGGCGGGAGGCGGCGCTCACGGTGGCCGCCCGCAACGGCTCCCGCGAGGCCGACGAGGCCGAGGCGGACGACTTCGGCCACCGTCTGGCCACCCTGTTCCGCGGCCGGCTCACCGGCACCGCCGGCACCCGCCCTGCCCCGCCGGACGCCGTCCAGCGGGTCCTCGGCTACCGCGGACGTGAGCGAGCGAGTGAGCCGAAGGGGCGCGCCCCGGAGGCGAACCGAGCGCCTGGAGATGAGGACGCCGCGCGGTGAGTCAGCCGGCGTTCGACCCCTCGGGATTCCTCAGCGAGTTCTACATCTCCTTCTGGATCCCCACCGCCGTGCTCACCGCCGCGCTGGTGATCAAGCTGCCCACGATCATCCGGCTGTGGCGGGACCCGCTGCTGCGCTCGGTCGGCGGGCTGCTGCTGCTCGCCTGCGCCGTGTTCGTGTTCTGCACACCGTCCACGATCCACCGCGTCAACCGGCTGACCGGGGTGCCCAACATCTCGGCGCCCTGGTGCTACTCGCTGATCACCGCGATGTCCGCGGCCGGCCTGCTGCTGATCGTGACCTGGCGCAACGGCCTGTCCGATCGCTCGGCCGCCACCCGGCGGGCGGTGCGCCGGGTGGTCTCGGTGTACGCCGGGGTGATCGTGGCGCTGTGGGTGCTGTTCCTGCTCGCCGACGCGCCGGTGGAGCGGGTACGGGACCTCGACACGTACTACGCCGGTACGCCGTTCATGCGCGAGGAGATCCTGCTGTACCTCTTCGCGCACGCCGCCGCCTGCCTGATCTCCTCCCGGCTGATCTGGAACTGGGCGCACTCCGCGGGGCTGGACGCGTGGCTGCGCTGGGGGCTGCGGCTGCTGGGCGCCGGGTACGGGCTCAACCTGGTCTTCAGCGGGGCCAAGCTGACGGCCGTCGGCGCGCGCTGGACCGGGCACGATCTGGACTGGCTGAGCACGGATCTCGCGCCGCCGGTCGCCGCCGTCACCGCGATCCTCGTCGCGACCGGCTTCATCCTCCCGCACGCCGGCCAGTACCTCCACGACCGCTGGCTCGTCCGCCTCGCGCACCGCGAACTCCGCCCGCTCTACCGGCTGATGCGCACCGCGAGCGGCGACAGCGTCCCCTTCATGCTCCGCGCCACACCGGAACTGCGCCTGACCCGCCGTGAGACGTTCGTCCGGGACGTCCTGCTTCCGCTGGCCCGCCACCTCGATGCCGACCTGGACCGCAGGGCGTACGACGCCGCGCTCGCCCTCGGGCATCCCCCGGAGCGAGCGCGGGCGTTGGCGTCGGCGGTGGCCGTCCTGGACGCGATCGACAGCAAGCGCCGCACCCCGGACCCGGCCGAGCCGGCCACGGGCACCGACCCCACGAGCCTGCTCCGCGACATCGCCCCGATCTCGCGAGCCCTGCGCAGGCCGGAGGAGATCGAGGCGGTGCGGACGGGGGCGGGGGCGCGGATCAGCCCTGGAACGCCGGTTGGGGCAGGCCCCGACCCACGTCCGGAATGACCAGGAGCGAACCCGACAGGGGGGCCGGGGACTCCAGGCCGACCCGGGCTGTCGTGACGTACAGGTCGGTCAGAGCGGCGCCCCCGAAGGCGCACGCTGTCGTACGCGGAGCCGGCAGGGTGATCACCCGGTCCAGGCGGCCGTCCGGCGTGTACCGCCGCACCGCTCCCCCGTCCCACAGCGCCACCCACACACAGCCCTCCGCGTCGACCGTCAGGCCGTCCGGATAGCCCGCGCCCTCCTCGATCTCCACCAGCGGGCGGCGGCCGGTCGCGCGCCCGCCGTCGTAGTCGAAGACGTCGACGCGGCGGGTCGGGGTGTCCACGTAGTACATCAGGCGGCCGTCCGGGCTCCAGCCCGTGCCGTTGCTGACGGTGACGTCGGGGAGGATCGTCTCCGCCGTACCGTCGCCGGTCAGCCGGCTCAGCGTGCCGCCGCCCGCCGCCTCGTCGTACCGCATCGTGCCCGCCCACAGCGACCCGTCCGGTGCCACCGCGGCGTCGTTCGCGCGGCGCCCCGGGACCGGCTCGTGGTGCAGCCAGCGGAAGCTGTCGTCGGGGTCCAGCAGGGCCACGCCGTCCCGGAGGTTCAGCACCAGACCGCCGCCCGCTCGCGGCTTGGCCGCGCCCACGTGCTGCTCCGTCGTGCGCGTCGTACGGCGGCCCGTGACCGGGTCGTAGGTGTGCAGGCGCATGCCCAGGATGTCCAGCCAGAGGAGGCGGCCCGTCGCCGGGTCCCACGTGGGGCCTTCGCCGAGGGTCGCCTCCGCCCGCACCGCGACCTCGTACCCGGCGCTCATTCCGCGCTCCGGTGGCCCAGCCGCTCGGACAGGTCCGCCGCGCCCTTCGCCGCCAGCTGCTCCAGCTCCGCCCGGCGCTCGTCGCTCCAGCGGATCATCGGCACGGAGATGGACAGGGCGGCGACCACCTGGCCGGTGCGGTCGCGCACCGGGGCCGCCACGCAGCTCACGTCCGGGTTGGACTCGCGGTTCTCCACCGCGAGCCCCCGCTGCCGGATCTCCGCCAGCGCCTCGCGCAGCGCGGCCGGGTCGGTGATGCTGTTCGGCGTCATCGCGGCCAGCTCGGCGTCGTCCGGGATCCGCGCCGTCAGCTCGTGCTGCGGCAGCGAGGCCAGCAGCATCTTGCCGACCGACGTGCAGTGGGCCGGCAGCCGTCGGCCGGCGGCGGACACCATGCGCACCGCGTGCGTGGAGTCGACCTTGGCGATGTAGATGACGTCGGTGCCCTCCAGGATCGCCACATGCACCGTCTCGTCGCAGGTCTCGGCGACCGAGCGGGCCACCTGCTGCCCCTCGGCGGCGAGATCGAGGTGCTCGGCGTAACGGCTGCCGAGCTGGTACGGGCGTACACCGAGCCGGTAGCGTCCGGGCTGTCCCTGAACGGGCACGATGTACGAGCGTGCGGCGAGCGTGGTGACCAGCTCGTGCACGGTGGTGCGCGGCAGCTGGAGCTTGCGCACGATGTCGGGGGCGGAGAGCGTCCCGTCTCCGTCGAGGAACAGCTCCAGAATGTCCAGAGCCCGGGTCACGGCAGGCACGAGGCGTCCCACGTCCGGCCCCCTCCCTTGGGTCTAAGCGCCCGGTCGACATCCCTCAGTTGTTCGAGATATCAACAGGCGATCGGCATGACGAACACAGGCTAATCACGGGGAGGTGTACGGGCAATGGTCCGGAGCACGCCGGGCACCATGAAGGGCATGTACGTCGACTTCCAGCTGGTGCTGCTGCGCCGCATGGCCGACCACAATCCGGATCTGGTCGAGGACGCGCGCCGGCGGCTCGGGGCGTCCCTCGCGGACATGCGGGAGGCCAACAAGCGGTGGCAGGCGATGGTCCGCTCCCCCCGCTCCCGCTCCGCCGCCGCCCGGTATCGCTCCGTCCTCGGCGAGCCCGAGTCGGTGCTCCCCCGCCGCCTCGGCGACGTCGACTGCGAAGCCCGCCGCTGGGCCCTGCCCCTCTGGCCCGACCTGCGCTTCGAGGCGCTGGTCGGGCCGGACGGGGCGGTGTGGAACGAGTGGCTGGTACGCGCCCCGGGCGCCCCCGCGCCCACGCTGGAGACCCTGGACGACCTCGCCCCCTGGTCCTGCACGGTGGACGAGGCCGCCCGCGCCTTCGCCCCGGCCCGCCCGCTGGAGGGCACGGCCCCCACCCGCTGGGGACTCGCCTTCACCGCGCCGGACCGGGAGGGCGTACGGCACGAGGTGGTCGCCGAGTTCACGTGGGGGCTGCTCCAGCGGACGGCAATCGCAGGCAGGTAGCTCAGTCGTCGAAGCCCGTCGCCCGGGTCCGCTTCTCCCAGGCCGTGACGTCCTCCCGTACCTGGTCGAGGTGGGCGAGGACCGCGCTCACCCCGTCGTCGCCGAGCGGCAGCCGCAGCGGGGTCCGCTCCGCCTCCAGCGCGGCCAGGATGAGGGCGGCGGCCTTGGCGGGGTCGCCGGGCTGGCCGCCGTGACCGCCGGCCACGGCCGCCCGCGTCTCGCCGACCTTCGCGTACACCCCGCTGTCGTCGCTGCTCCCGGCCCGGCCGGCCTGGAACAGCGAGGTCCGGAACGCGCCCGGCTCCACGATCAGCACCTTGATCCCGTACTCCGCGACCTCGTCCGCGAGCGCCTCGGAGATGCCCTCCAGGGCGAACTTCGTCCCGCTGTACGCGCCGAAGCCCGCGAAGGACATCTGGCCGCCCATGCTGCTCAACTGCACGATCGCGCCCGAGCGCCGCTCCCGCATGTGCGGCAGCACCGCCCGCACGAGCGCCGTGGGACCGAAGACATGCAGGTCGAACAGCTCGCGCAGCTCCTGCTCCGTGGTCTCCTCGACCGCGCCCACATGCGTACGGCCCGCGTTGTTGACCAGCACGTCGATCCGGCCGTACCGGGCCACGACGTCCCGCACGGCCTCCTCGATCGCGGCGGTGTCGGTCACGTCCAGCCGGAGCGCCTCCACCTGGTCGGGATGAGCGGCCACCAGATCCTCCAGGGCCTCCGGGCGCCGGGCCGCGCCGACCACCACATCGCCGGCGGCGACGGCCGCCTCGGTGATCTCCCGCCCGAAGCCACTGGTCGCCCCGGTCACCAGCCACACCTTGTTCATCGCAACTCCCCGCGGTTCCTGGTTTCCTGACACGAACCACCCTGCCGCGCCGTGCCGTTGCCCGTCCAAGACCCTTGGTGATAACCAACGGCTATGACGATCGACGTCCATGCCCGCGATCTGCGCTACTTCGTCGCGGTCGCCGAGGAGCTGCACTTCACGCGCGCGGCCGAGAAGCTCTACGTCTCACAGCCCGCGCTGAGCAAGCAGATCCGGGCGCTGGAGCGGCAGTTGGGGGCGGAGCTGTTCCGGCGCGACCGGCACGGGGTGGCGCCGACGGCGGCGGGCGAGGCATTGCTGCCCCACGCACGGAACGTACTGTCGGCATGGGAGGCGGGCGCGGCGGCCGTGGAGGCGGCCAAGGCGGCCCAGCGCAGCACGCTCGTGGTGGGCATGAGCACCAGTCCGGGCCGGGGTGGGCTGCTGCCGGCCGTCCGCTCCCGCTTCACCGCCGCACACCCCGAGGTCACGGTCCGGCTGCGGCAGCTGACCTGGGACGATCCGACGGCGGGCCTGGCGGACGGCGAGACGGACGTCGCCTTCGTCTGGCTGCCGCTGCCGGACGAGGAGCGCTACGACTGGACGGTGGTCGCCGAGGAGCCCCGCCTGCTGGCCCTCCCGGAGACGCACCCGCTGGCCGCCCGCCCGGAGCTGGACTTCACGGACGTCCTGGACGAGCCGTTTCTGGCCCTCCCGGCGAGCGCGGGCCGGCTGCGGGACCACTGGCTCGCTCTGGACGCCCGCGCCGGCCGGCCGCCCCGGATCGGCGCGGAGATCGCCGGGGCGGAGGAGACGTACGAGGCGCTGGTCGCGGGTCTCGGGGTCTGCCTGGTGGCCGAGGGCAACGCCCCGCTGATCACCCTGGGCGGGGTCGTCACCCGTCCGGTCCGGGGCATCGGCCCCAGCCGCTATGTGCTGGCCTGGCGGCGGGACGACGAGCACCGGCCGCTGGTGCGGGCGTATGCGGAGGCGTGCCGGCAGACGGTCAGCCGGTGACGCCTTCGCCGGCGGCCACCAGGACCGCCTTCACCACGTGTTCCAGTGACCCGGGATGCAGCCACAGGAACAGATTCGGCTCCACCAGTTCCAGCTCCATCAGCCGGGGCGTCCCGTCCTCTCCGTCCACGAGGTCCACGCGCGCGTACAGCAGCTCGGGCGCGCCGGGTACGGCCGCCAACGCCCGTTCCGCGACGGCGAGTTCGTCCGCCGTCGGCTGCCAGCGCGTCAGGTCGGGATGGGCCACCTTCTCCGCGTCGTACGGCGTGCCCGGCGCGAGGACGGCGCCCTTGCGGCTGGCGTGCAGCAGCCGGCCGCCGAAGAACTGGAGCGCCCGTTCCCCGCTGACCTCGATGCCCCGCACGTACGGCTGCACCATCGCCGTGAAACCCTCGGCGTGCATCCGTGCGAGCTGCCGTACGGCGGTGTCGTGCTCGCCGGGCGTGTACCGGGCGGCGAACCGCGCCCCCGCGCCCGAGGTCGGCTTGATCACGTACTCGTGCCCGTCGGGCAGCTCGGCGGCCTCACCGGGCGCTATGTAGGACGTGGGCACGGTGGGCACACCGGCCGCCGCCAGCTCTCCCAGGTACCGCTTGTCCATGCTCCACCGGACCACGTCCGCCGGATTGGCGAGCCGGGTCACCCGCCCGACCCGCTCCACCCAGTCCGCGAACTCGGCGGCCCGCCAGCTGTAGTCCCACGTGGACCGTATGAGGACCAGGTCGTACCCGCCCCAGTCGGCCCACGGGTCGTCCCAGTACTGGGCCTCGGCCTCGATCCCGCGCTCCAGCAGCGCCCGCACCAGCACCGGCAGATCGTCGTCCCGGTGCGGCTCGGCCCCGGGGTCGTAGGTGGCGAGTGCGATGCGGGGCACGGCGGGACTCCCTGTCGTGACGACGGTTCGGTCCCGGTGAGGCTAACAACCCTGGCCATCCGGTACCTAGGGTAGGAAAGGTGCCGACAGTAAGGAGTGCTCCGCGTGTCCTCCCTCTTTCCCGCCCTGGCGGACGGTCCGGGCGAGCGGGGCGTCGCCCTGCGGTTCGGTGAGCGGTCTTTGACGTACGGCGCTCTCGCGGGGGCCGCCGGTGCGCTCGCCGGGCGGGTGCGCGGAGCCGGCCGGGTCGCCGTGTGGGCCACCCCGGAGCTGGAGACCGCCGTCGCCGTGACGGGCGTGCTGCTCGCCGGGGCGGCCGCCGTGCCGCTGAACCCGAGGTCGGGCGAGAAGGAGCTCGCGCACATCGTCTCCGACAGCGCGCCCACGCTGGTACTGGCCGCGCCGGGTGCCGAACTCCCGGCCGGGCTCGGTCACTTGACCCGGATCGATGTGGACGCGTCCGCCACCGGGACCGCCCCCGACACCGAGGTCGCCGACGCGGACCCCGCCCTGATCGTCTACACCTCCGGCACCACCGGCCCGCCCAAGGGCGCCGTCCTGTCCCGCCGGGCCCTCGCGACCACGCTCGACGCCCTCGCCGACGCCTGGCAGTGGACCGAGGACGATGTGCTGGTGCACGGGCTGCCCCTGTTCCATGTGCACGGGCTCGTGCTGGGCATCCTCGGCCCGCTGCGGCGCGGCGGTGGCGTCCGGCACCTGGGGCGGTTCAGCACCGAGGGGGTCGCCCGGGAGCTGACCGCCGGCGCGACCATGCTGTTCGGCGTGCCGACGATGTACCACCGCATCGCCGAGGCCCTGCCCGACGACCCCGAGCTGGCCAAGGCGCTCGGCCGGGCCCGGCTGCTGGTGTCGGGCTCGGCCGCGCTGCCCGTGCACGACCACGAGCGGATCGCGGCGGCGACCGGGCGCCGGGTCATCGAGCGGTACGGCATGACCGAGACCCTCATGAACACCAGCGTCCGGGCCGACGGCGAGGCCAGGGCCGGCACCGTCGGCGTGCCGCTGCCCGGCGTCGAGCTGCGGCTCGTGGAGGAGGACGGGACGCCGATCGCCGCATACGACGGGGAGAGCGTCGGCGAGATCCAGGTGCGCGGCCCGAACCTGTTCACCGAGTACCTGAACCGGCCCGACGCCACCGCCGCCGCCTTCACCGCCGACGGCTGGTTCCGGACCGGTGACATGGCCGTGCGCGAGAGCGACGGGTACGTGCGGATCGTGGGGCGCAAGGCCACCGATCTGATCAAGAGCGGCGGGTACAAGATCGGGGCCGGCGAGATCGAGAACGCGCTGCTGGAGCATCCAGGGGTGCGGGAGGCCGCCGTCACCGGCGAGCCGGACGCCGACCTGGGCGAGCGGATCGTGGCCTGGATCGTCCCGGCCGACCCCGAAACCCCGCCCGCCGCCGAGGAGTTGGCCGATCACGTGGCCCACCGCCTGGCCCCGCACAAGCGCCCCCGCGTGGTCCGCTACCTGGACGCCCTCCCCCGCAACGACATGGGCAAGATCATGAAGCGCGCGCTGGTGGCCGATGCCTGAGCGCCGCTCGGCGCGCGCGATCCTGACCCTGGTCACGGACCCCGGCAGCTTCTCCGATGCGTGGCGTCGGCGGCCTTACCGGCCATCGTGGTCCTGGCGAGGAACCTCGGACGGAAGCCCTCGACCGCGATGGCCGCTCCGCGTCCGACTGGTCCTGTGATCAGCCACGCCTCCTCCCCTGCGGTCGCGGCATCCCGAGACATCGTCAGGTGCCTTCGGCCAGAATGGAAGCGGCCGCACATCACCGACACGGGGGCGATGAACTCATGGGCAGACTGGTGGAGTTCACCACGGAGGACGGCATCGCGGTCGTTGTCGAGAGCGTCGAGAGCGGCGGCGGGGCGCGTCCCGTCGGCCGTGGTGACGGTCCGGTGGCGCAGGCGTCCCGCACCTTCGAAGGCGCCCTGGACGGTGTACGCGCGGCGGCCCAGTCCGCGCTGCGGGTGTTCCGCGACGGCACTCTGCGGCCCGACTCGGTGGAGCTGGAGTTCGGCGTGAAGCTGACCGCGGAGGCCGGCGCGATCATCGCCAAGGGGGCGGCCGAGGGGCAGTTGGTGGTGCGGCTGGGGTGGTCGAAGCAGCCTGCGGCCGCCGCCGAGCCGGCCGCGGAGGCGAGCGTTCCGGAGCCCGTGTCCAGCTCATGAGAGGCGCTCCCTGGCAGGCGGTCGCTGCTGTACGCCGAACGCGAGGCCGCCCGCGCCGCCGGGGTGCCGTTCGTCCACGTGGACGGCGAGGGCCACCGGCCGCCCGGTTCGCTGACGAGCCTCGGCCTTTTACCTCTCCTGCGCGCCGCACAGAGCCTGTGACGCGCCAGACGCCGGGAAGAACCCCCATTCAGCGGCACCCCACCCGGCCCCCTCCAGCAGGCGCCCGCCCTCGCCGCCCGCACAGGATGCAGTGTGAGAGGCCCGCCAACCGGCCGGGCGCCCCAAGGCCCGTGCACCCGGGAGGTTCCCCGTGACCGTCAGTCTGGAGCAGTTGCGTCGCTGCCACTTCGCCGTCGACCTGGGCGCGGCCCGCACCCGCGTCTACGTGAAGGGCGCCGGTCTCGTCGTCGACCAGCCCTCGGCCGCCGCCATAAACACCCGTACCGGGGCGCTGATCGCCGTCGGCGAGCTCGCGGAGAAGATGACGGGCCGCACGCCGAGCTACATCAGAGTCGTACGGCCCATCGCCGGGGGCACGGTCGTCGACATCGAGATGGCCCAGCGCATGCTGCGCCAACTGCTCGGCGACAAGATGCGCCGGACGCTGCGCCGCAACCTCCGGCTGCGCGCGGCGGCCTGCACCCCGCACGACGCCGACCCGCTGGCCCAGCGGGCGACCATCGAGACGCTGGTCGGGCTGGGGGCGCGCAAGGTCGAGCTGGTGGACACGCTGATCGCCGCCGCCGTGGGGTGCGGGCTGCCGGTCGAACGCCCCGAGGCCACCATGATCATGGTGTGCGGGGCGGCGGCCACCCAGGTCGCGGTCCTCTCCCTCGGCTCGATCGTCACCGCCGAGCGGATCCCGGTGGGCGGCGAGGCCGTGGACCACGCGATCGTGCAGCACCTGCGGCACGAGCACGAGCTGATGCTCCCCAGCCAGTCGGTACGGCCGCTGCAACTGGCGCTGTCCGGCAACGGGCTGACCTCGCAGGGTCCGGCCCGGACCGAGATCCACGGGCGGGACGTGGCCACCGGGCTCGCGCGCAGCGTCCAGGTCGACACCGCGGCCGTACGGGACGCGATCCAGACCCCGCTGACCGCCGTCCTGGACGGCATCGGCATGGTGCTGCGCTCCTGCCCGCCCGACCTGGTGGCCGACCTCGCCGACCGCGGGATCATGATGGTCGGCGGCTCGGCGCTGCTGCCCGGCTTCGACCAGATGCTCCGGCAGGCCACCGGGATGCCGGTGCACATCGCCGAGCGGCCCGACATCTGCGCCGCCCAGGGCCTCGGCGAAATGCTGGAGGGCCGGATCGAACCGCTGATGCTGAACCCGCTGGCAGCCTGAGCCACGTACTCCCCCGGTACGACCGGCGTGGTGAGCCCCGGTCATCGTTCCCTGGCCCCGGCCACCAGCACCACGGCGACCGCCCCCACCCCCGCCAGCAGATACCCGGCCCCGCTGAGGGATCCCAACGTGCCCAGCACCGCGACCCCCAGCGCCGACCCGGCCTGCCGGATGCCGTTGAGCGCGCCCTGGCTGGTCGCCGCGTACTCGGGCGGTGCCGCGACGGCGACCGCGGCGGCGGCACCGGGAATGGAGAGCGTGCCGGCCGCGGCGAGCGCCAGCTCGGCGGTGACGATCAGCGGCAGCGACGGCCGGCCCATCGCACAGGCGAGCAGCACACCGGCGACGACGGTGGCGGTCATGCCGGTCAGCAGGACGGGACGGGGGCCGTGGCGGGCCACGAGCCGCCCGGTGAAGAACGGCATCACGCACACCGGGAAGGCCAGCGGCAGCGAGGCCAGTCCGGCGCGCAGGGGGGTCAGGTCGTAGGTGCGCTGGAGCCACAGGGCGAGCAGGTACATGCCGCCGAAGTAGGCGAAGCAGGACACCGCGGCGGCGACCATCGCGGACCGTACCCGCGGCAGGGCGAGCAGCGCGGGCGGCAGCACGGGGGCGGCGGCCCGGCGCTCCACGACGGCCACGGCGGCGAAGCAGGCGAGCGCGGCGGCGAGCGGCAGCAGGGCGACGGCCGCTGCCCAGCCCTCGGTCCCGGCCTCGACCAGCCCGAAGGTGAGCAGGCCCAGTCCGGCGGTGGACAGCGCGAGTCCCGGCCGGTCCAGGGCGCGGGCGGCCCGTACGGGCGGCGCGGGCAGCCGGCGGGCGAGGAGCAGCGCGCCGAGGGCGAGGGGCGGGTTGACGAGGAACACCAGCCGCCAGCCGCCGAGTTCGACCAGCGCGCCGCCGAGCACGGGTCCGGCGGCGGCCCCGAGCCCGGCGACCGCGGACCAGGAGCCGATGGCGCGGGTACGGCGGGCGGGGTCGGGATACAGATGGATGAGCAGCGCCAGGGAGGCGGGCACCAGCCCGGCCCCCGCGGCCCCGAGCAGCGCCCGCCCGGCGATCAGCGCACCCGCACCGGGCGCGAGCGCACAGGCCACGGACAGCGCGGCGAACAGCCCGAGCGCCAGGGCGTACACGCGCCGCGCACCCCACCGGTCGGCGAACACCCCGCCGGCCAGCAGCAGCCCGGCGAAGACGACGGTGTAGGCGTCCACGGTCCAGGGCAGCGCGGCGGCACCGGGCCGCAGCGAGGTCTGGATGTCGGGCACGGCGACATTGAGGATCGTGGTGTCCAGCAGGACGAGCAGATTCCCGGTGGCGATCCCGGCGAAGGCGAGCCGGGAGGCGGGGCGGACGGCGGTGTCGGCCGGCGCGGACGGCCGGCATGCGGAGTCGACTGTGGTCATGCGGGCAGCGTGGCCCGGGGGCGGGCGGCCCGGCGACGCCGTAGGTTCGATGGGGGCATCGGAAAGTCCGATGGACCGGTCGAGGAAGCCCGCACCCGGTCGAGGAAGCCCGCGCCCGGTCGAGGAAGCCCGCGCCCGGAGGACGACAAGCCCCCCACGGCGCCCACGGCTTACCCTTCCCTGCGTGGACTCCCGCTACCTCCGAGCCTTCGTAGCCGTCGCAGACAACGGCGGCATCTCCGCCGCGGCCCACGCCCTGGGCTACGCCCAGTCCAGCGTGAGTGCCCAACTCAAGCGTCTGGAAGCCGACTTGGGCGTGAGTGTACTGGTGCGGGCGGGTACCGGCGCGGTGCTCACGGAGGCCGGTGCGCGGCTGCTGCCGTACGCGCGGGAGTCGCTGGAGCTGGAGGAGCGGATGCGGCGGGCGGCCCGCGGTGACCGGACCCGGCTCAGGATCGGCGCGCAGGAGTCGCTGGCCCATGCGTGGATGCCGGAGGTGCTGGCGGCGCTGGAGTACGGCGCGGGCGGCCCGGACTCCGGCGCGGACATCGAGCTGACGGTGGCGCCGCGCGAGGCGCTGGAACGGGCCTTCGGCGCGGGTGAGTTGGACCTGGTCTTCGAGTACGACAACGGCAGCCGCGCGGCCGGCCCGAGCGCGGTCGTCGGCCATGACCGGACCCTGCTGGTGACGGCGCCCGGCCATCCGCTGGCCCACGAGGACAGGGTGACGCCCGACCAGCTCCTGCGCTACGACTTCCTGGTGGCCGAGCGCGGCTGCACCTCGGAGATGCTGGTGGACCGGTTCGGCCGGGACATGCTGGCGGGCGCTCAGCAGACCCTGCTCCAGGGCTCGATGGCGGCTCTGCTGCGCCTGCTCGGCCACGGGCACGACATCACCGTGCTGCCGCAGCTGACGGTCGCGCGGGAGCTGGGGGAAGGCGAGCTGGTCGAGCTGCGGCCGGCCGAGCCGCTCCGCCCGGTGAGCATCGTCGCCCGGTGGCATCCCCGCCTGGGCCCGGCCGAGCGCACCGTACACGCCCTGCTCGCCCTGGCCCGCCGCGCGGACCCGCTCCCGGAAGCGACCCAGGCGGCACAGGCGACCCAGGAGGCACACAGGGCCCGCACGGCCCACGCATCCTGAG
Organism: Streptomyces sp. CoH27; assembly: GCF_020181035.1. Lineage (GTDB taxonomy): Bacteria > Actinomycetota > Actinomycetes > Streptomycetales > Streptomycetaceae > Streptomyces > Streptomyces camelliae. Next base: position 102,564 of record NZ_JAIQYY010000007.1, on the reverse strand, counting down.
TCCCCGCCTCGGATCAGGCCGGGTCAGTACGGCAGGATCCGCCCGGACGGGGTCCTGCGGTCGATCTCCTGCTCGCGACGCGGAGCGGCGGGACGCCGGCTGACACGCACCCGGATACGACGGTCCATGACGCCCTCCTCAATCCGTACGACCAGTCCGTACGACCCGGCAGCCGATGCCGGTAGGAGGTGCGTGCCCATGACACGGGCGCTTCAAGCGTGAACCGGC
>NZ_JAIQYY010000007.1:82808-102216 GCF_020181035.1 Streptomyces sp. CoH27 | reverse complement strand
GCGGGGCGCAGTGGGGCGGGTGGGACTCGAACCCACGGCCGACGGATTATGAGTCCGCTGCTCTAACCGGCTGAGCTACCGCCCCATAGCGGCGTGTCGCGTACATGTGTGCGCGCCGTCTGCCGCAGCATAGCCGCTCATACGATCTCCCGCCTCGGATGGTCGGCTTCTGCGCTGCTCACGACCCTCAGGACAGCGCCGCAGGGCACGGCGGTTCCCGCGGGCATGAAAAAGGACCCCCAAGGGGTCCTCGTTCAGCGCTCCCCCGACTGGACTCGAACCAGTAACCTGCCGGTTAACAGCCGGCTGCTCTGCCAATTGAGCTACGGAGGACCGAAGCTCCCCCGACTGGACTCGAACCAGTAACCTGCCGGTTAACAGCCGGCTGCTCTGCCAATTGAGCTACGGAGGATCGCCTCGATTGCATCGAACGTACCTACCTGGGTATTCGCCAGGCGGCGGGCGCTCGCTGCGACACATACATTAGCGCAAGCAGGGGGGTGCTCCGCCAATCGGTACCCCCGGCGTCCCACGTCGCACCGCAGACCCAGGCAAGGGAAGGGTGGCAGCCATGCGCTACCGGCTCACGTTCGTCGCCGGACTGGCCCTCGGTTACGTGCTCGGCACGAGGGCCGGACGCGAGCGTTACGAGCAGCTGAAGAAGGCCGCTCAGCAGTTCGCCCAGAACCCGGCCGTCCGCAACACCGCCGAGACGGCCGCCCAGCAGGGCCGCCAGTACGCGGGCAAGGCCTTCCACATGGTCAGCGTCAAGGTCGGGAGCCGGGTCCCCGAGACGGTGTCCCACCGGGTGCGGAACCTGCGGGAGCGCACCCTGAACGGCACCCCCGAGGACGACTGGGGCACGAGCAACACGTAGGGACCGGCAAGGCGGCAGCCACCCTCCACCCCTTTGGGCGTCCTCGGTCCGAGCACCCGCGGTAATGCTGCAAAATTCGGTGCATGGGGATAGTCGCCGGCTTGGACAGCTCGCCAGATTTCACACGCATCGTCGTCTGTGACACGGACACCGGCGCCGTGCTGCGGCAGGGATACGCCCCGCACCCGGTGGAGGGGCGCCCGAGCGACATCGACCCCCAGGCCTGGCTGCTCTCCCTCGGCGAGGCCGCGGGGGGCGGCCTGCTGGAGGGCGTGCAGGCGATCGGTGTGTCCGCGCAGCAGAACGCGCTGGTCCCGCTGGACGCCCAGGGCAACACCGTGCGCCCGGCGCTGGTCGGCGGCGACAAGCGGGCCCAGGTCGCGGCGGCCGATCTGGTCGACGCGCTCGGCGGGCGCGAGGCCTGGGCGCAGGCGGTCGGCTGTGTGCCGCAGGCCGCCCAGCCCGTCACCAAGCTGCGCTGGCTCGCCAAGAACGAGCCCGAGCAGGCCCTGCGCACCGCCGTGCTGCTCCAGGCGCACGACTGGCTGGTGTGGCAGCTGCTCGGCCGGCCCGTGCGCAGGACCACCGATCGCGGCGGTGCGTCCGGGACCGGGTACTGGTCGGCCGCCACCGGCGCCTACCGGCCCGACCTCGTCGAGCTGGCACTCGGGCACCAGGCGATGCTGCCCGAGGTGATCGGGCCGTCGGACGCGGCCGGTACGACGCCGGAGGGGCTGCTGATCTCGGCCGGGACCGGGGAGACCATGGCCGCCGCGTTCGGGCTCGGGATCGGGCTGGGGGATGCGGTCGTCTCGCTCGGGGCGTCCGGGTCCGTCATGGCCGTACACCCGGAGGCGCTCGCCGATCAGTCCGGGATGATCACCTCGCTCGCCGACGCCACCGGCATGCATCTGCCGGTCGTCACCACCCTGAACGCCGTGCGGACCCTGCGCGGCACCGCCGAACTGCTCGGGCTGCCGGATCTGGAGGGCCTGAGCGAGCTGGCGACGAAGTCGACACCGGGGGCGCACGGGCTGGTGCTGCTGCCCTATCTGGAGGGTGAGCGGACGCCGAATCTGCCGCACACCGCGGGCACGCTCGCCGGGCTGCGGCGGGAGTCGATGAAGCCGGAGCATCTGGCGCGGGCCGCGTTCGAGGGCATGCTGTGCGGGCTCGGCGACGCGCTGGACGTGCTGCGCGGGCGGGGCGTGGACGTGCGGCGGGTCTTCCTGCTGGGCCAGGCGGCCGAGCTGCCGGCCGTGCAGGCCTCGGCGCCCTCGCTGTTCGGCGCGCAGGTGGTCGTACCGCAGCCGGCGGACTACGCGGCGATCGGCGCGGCGCGGCAGGCGGCCTGGGCGCTCGGTGTGTCACAGGGCACTCTCGATCCGCGCACCCCGCCGGCCTGGCAGGGCGCGGCGGCGCAGGTGCTGGAGCCGGGCGACGAACTGGCGGTGGGACAGGCGGTGCGGCAGCAGTTCACGGCCGTACGGGAGCAAACACATCCCGGGGCATTTCACTCGTAATCCGGCAAAAGGATACGGTCGTACGGGCTTCACGGGCGGGTAATTGGGTTGAGGTAACGCGGGTGGAGTGTCGGACGATAGGGGCCAAGGGCAACCGAATCAGCCCCTGTCGCCGACTCCGAGAGACGTAGCGTGCTCATACGACTTCTACGGACCTATCTCAGGCCCTACACACAACCCATCGCCCTGCTGGTGCTGCTGCAGTTCCTCCAGACCTGCGCCACCCTCTATCTGCCCACGCTGAACGCGCACATCATCGACAACGGTGTCGTGAAGGGTGACACGGGCTACATCCTGTCCTTCGGCGCCCTGATGATCGGCATCTCGCTGGCCCAGGTCGTGTGCAACATCGGCGCCGTGTACTTCGGCGCGCGCACCGCCTCCGCACTCGGCCGGGACCTGCGGGGTGCCGTCTTCGACCGGGTGCAGTCCTTCTCGGCGCGTGAGGTGGGTCACTTCGGCGCCCCCTCGCTCATCACCCGTACGACGAACGACGTACAGCAGGTCCAGATGCTGGCCCTGATGACGTTCACGCTGATGGTGTCGGCGCCCATCATGTGTGTCGGCGGCATCGTCATGGCCCTCGGCCTGGACGTGCCGCTGTCGGGGGTGCTGGTGGCCGTGGTCCCGGTGCTCGCGATCTGCGTCACGCTCATCGTGCGCCGGCTGCGGCCGCTGTTCCGGTCGATGCAGGTACGTCTCGACACGGTGAACCGGGTGCTGCGCGAGCAGATCACCGGCAACCGGGTGATCCGCGCCTTCGTCCGTGACACGTACGAGCAGGGCCGGTTCGGGAAGGCGAACACCGATCTCACCGAGATGCAGCTGGCCACCGGCCGGATGCTCGCGCTGATGTTCCCGATCGTCATGACCGTGGTGAACCTGTCCTCGATCGCGGTCGTGTGGTTCGGCGCACACCGCATCGACAGCGGCGGGATGCGCATCGGCGACCTGACCGCGTTCCTCGCCTATCTGATGCAGATCGTGATGTCCGTGATGATGGCCACCTTCATGTTCATGATGGTGCCGCGCGCGGAGGTCTGCGCCGAGCGCATCGAGGAGGTCCTCGGGACCGACTCCAGCGTGGTTCCGCCGACGGCGCCCGTCAGCGAGCTGCGCGCGCACGGCCATCTGGAGATCCGGTCGGCCGGCTTCCGCTATCCGGGGGCCGAGGAGCCGGTGCTGAAGGCCATCGACCTGCTCGCCCGGCCGGGCGAGACGACCGCCGTGATCGGCTCCACCGGCAGCGGCAAGTCCACCCTGCTCGGGCTGGTCCCACGGCTGTTCGACGCCACCGAGGGCGAGGTCCTGGTCAACGGCGTGGACGTGCAGCGGGTCGACCCCCAGCTGCTGGCGAAGACGGTCGGCATGGTGCCGCAGAAGCCGTACCTGTTCGCGGGCACGGTCGCCACCAACCTGCGCTACGGCAATCCCGACGCCACCGACGAGGAGCTGTGGCACGCGCTGGAGGTGGCGCAGGCCAAGGACTTCGTCAGCAGACTGGAGGGCGGGCTGGACGCGCCGATCGCGCAGGGCGGCACGAATGTGTCGGGTGGTCAGCGCCAGCGCCTCGCCATCGCCCGCACCCTCGTGCAGCGCCCGGAGATCTACCTCTTCGACGACTCCTTCTCCGCGCTCGACTACGCCACCGACGCGGCGCTGCGCGCGGCGCTCGGCCGGGAGACCGCCGAGGCGACCGTCGTCATCGTCGCCCAGCGGGTGGCGACCATCCGGGACGCCGACCGGATCATCGTGCTGGACGAGGGCCGGGTCGTCGGCTCCGGCCGCCACGCGGAACTGATGGCGGCCAACGAGACCTACCGGGAGATCGTGCTCTCCCAGCTGACGGAAGCGGAGGCCGCCTGATGGCCGGGCCCATGCGCATGATGGCCGGGCAGGGTCCCGACCAGCGCTCGATGGACTTCAAGGGGTCGGGCAAACGGCTCATCGGCCAGTTCCGGCCCGAACGGCTCACCATCTACGGCCTGCTGGTGTGTGTGGTCATCAGCGTGGGCCTGAACGTGGTCGGCCCGAAGATCCTCGGCAAGGCCACCGACCTGGTCTTCGCCGGCATCATCGGCCGGCAGATGCCCGCCGGCGCCACCAAGCAGCAGGTCCTCGACCAGATGCGGGCCCACGGCAAGGGCTCCGTCGCGGACATGCTGAAGAGCACCGACTTCACCCCCGGCAAGGGCATCGACTTCGGCTCCGTCGGCAGCGTCCTGCTGCTCGCGCTCGCCACGTTCATGGTCGCCGGTCTGCTCAGCGCGGTGGCGACCCGGCTGGTCAACCGGGCCGTGAACCGCACCATGTTCCGGCTGCGCGAGCAGGTGCAGGGCAAGCTGTCGCGGCTGCCGCTGTCGTACTTCGACAAGCGCCAGCGCGGCGAGGTGCTCTCCCGCGCGACCAACGACATCGACAACATCGGCCAGACGCTCCAGCAGTCCATGGGCCAGCTGATCAACGCGCTGCTCACCATCGTCGGCGTCCTGGCGATGATGTTCTGGGTCTCCTGGATCCTGGCGCTGGTCGCCCTCGTCACCGTGCCGCTGTCGGCCGTGGTGGCGACGAGGGTCGGCAAGCGGTCCCAGCCGCACTTCGTGCAGCAGTGGCGCACCACGGGCAAGCTGAACGCCCACATCGAGGAGATGTACACCGGGCACACCCTGGTGAAGGTGTTCGGCCGGCAGGAGGAGTCGGCGCGGCAGTTCGCCGAGCAGAACGAGGCGCTGTACGAGGCCGGGTTCAAGGCGCAGTTCAACAGCGGTGTGATGCAGCCGCTGATGATGTTCGTGTCCAACCTCAACTATGTGCTGGTCGCGGTGGTCGGCGGGCTGCGCGTCGCGTCGGGCTCGCTCTCCATCGGTGACGTCCAGGCCTTCATCCAGTACTCGCGGCAGTTCTCGATGCCGCTGACCCAGGTCGCGTCGATGGCGAACCTGGTGCAGTCCGGCGTCGCCTCCGCCGAGCGCGTCTTCGAACTCCTCGACGCCGAGGAGCAGGAGGCCGACCCGGTGCCGGGCGAGCGGCCGGCGGAACTGCGCGGCCGGGTCCGTCTGGAGGGCGTCTCCTTCCGGTACGACCCTCAGAAGCCGCTGATCGAGGACCTCTCGCTCACGGTGGAGCCCGGCCACACGGTCGCGATCGTCGGCCCGACCGGCGCGGGCAAGACCACGCTGGTCAACCTCCTGATGCGGTTCTACGACGTCTCGGGCGGCCGGATCACCCTGGACGGGGTCGACATCCGGAAGATGTCACGGGACGAACTCCGGTCCGGGATCGGCATGGTGTTGCAGGACACCTGGCTGTTCGGCGGCACGATCGCGGAGAACATCGCGTACGGCGCCGCCCGCGAGGTCACGCGCGGCGAGATCGAGGAGGCGGCGCGGGCGGCCCACGCCGACCGGTTCATCCGCACCCTCCCCGACGGCTACGACACCGTGATCGACGACGAGGGCACCGGGGTCAGCGCGGGTGAGAAGCAGCTCATCACCATCGCGCGGGCGTTCCTGTCCGACCCGGTGATCCTGGTCCTGGACGAGGCGACGAGCTCCGTGGACACCCGCACGGAGGTCCTGATCCAGAAGGCCATGGCCAAGCTGGCCCACGGCCGCACGTCGTTCGTCATCGCGCACCGGCTCTCCACCATCCGGGACGCCGACACGATCCTCGTGATGGAGAACGGCTCGATCGTGGAACAGGGCGCGCACACCGAGCTGCTGGCGGCCGACGGGGCGTATGCGCGGCTGTACAAGGCGCAGTTCGCGCAGGCGGTGGCCGAGGTCGACTGAGGACACATGACGGGGGCCGCTGCGCAGCGGCCCCCGTGCCTCAGTCCAGGTAACCCCGCAGCTGGTCCGCGAACGCGTGGTCCCGGAGCTTGTTGAGGGTCTTGGACTCGATCTGCCGTATCCGCTCCCGCGTCACCCCGAAGATGCGCCCTATCTCCTCCAGCGTGCGCGGGCGGCCGTCGGCGAGGCCGTAGCGGAGCTGGACGACCTTGCGCTCCCGCTCCCCGAGCGTGGACAGGACGGCCTCCAGGTGCTCCCGCAGCAGCAGGAACGCGGCCGATTCCACCGGGCTCGCGGCGTCGCCGTCCTCGATGAGGTCGCCGAGGGCCACGTCCTCCTCCTCGCCCACGGGGGCGTGCAGGGAGACGGGTTCCTGGGCGAGGCGCAGCACCTCGGTGACCCGCTCGGGCGGCAGGTCGAGATGGGCGGCGACCTCGTCGGGCGTCGGCTCGTAGCCCCGTTCCTGGAGCATGCGGCGCTGCACCCGCACGACCCGGTTGATCAGCTCGACCACATGCACCGGGACGCGGATGGTGCGGGCCTGGTCGGCGAGGGCCCGGGACATGGCCTGGCGGATCCACCAGGTGGCGTACGTCGAGAACTTGTAGCCGCGGGCGTAGTCGAACTTCTCCACCGCCCGGATCAGCCCGAGGTTGCCCTCCTGGACGAGGTCGAGCATGGTGAGCCCGCGCCCGACGTACCGCTTGGCCACGGACACGACGAGCCGCAGATTGGCCTCGATGAGCCGCCGCTTGGCCATCCGCCCCATGACGACGAGCCGGTCCAGGTCGAGCGCCAACTGGCTGTCCAGATCGGGGGTGTTGCTCAGCTTCTCCTCGGCGAACAGGCCGGCCTCGACCCGGCGGGCGAGTTCGACCTCCTCGGCGGCGGTGAGCAGCGGGATGCGCCCGATCTCGCGCAGGTACTGGCGGAACAGGTCGGCGGAGGGCCCGCCGCTCTCGGCCCGGACGACGGCCGGTGCGGCGGCGGGTTCGTCGGGCTCCTCGGCCTCCTCGGGCTCGTCCGTGAGCGCCTCCGCCGGCGGTTCGGCCGGCTCGGCGGGCGCGCCCTCCGGATGCAGGGCGGCGCGGTCCTGCGGGGGTACGGCGACGAGGACGTCGGACTCGGCGTCCGGCTCGTCCGAGGTGGGGCCGGTGGCGCTGTCGGTCTGAGTGAGGGTCTGGGTCTGCACGGGGGCGACCTCCAGGATGATCGCTGCCGTCGGCTGCGGCAGCGGTACTGCGGAAGCGGAGAGTCGACGGCCTGCGCTCCGAGGACTCGGGCACCGCACCCAGTGTGGGGTACGACACATCCTCGCCACGAGGGGCTTGCGGTGACTTTTTGCGCTCGGCTCGTGACCGGACGGTTACCCCGGCTCCGTGGACCATCCTGGAGGCATATGCGGATCCGCGACCACCCCCTCAGGGAAGGCTGACGGGGCTGGGCAGGAGGGCGTGGGCCGGGACCGGGTGCCAGAGGCCGTCGTGGGTGACCCGGCCGAAGGCCTGGTCGCCGAAGTGGAAGGCGAAGCCGTAGGTGCGGGGGGCGTGCAGTTCGGCGAGCAGGGTCGTACGGGCCCGGTGCACGCCGGTGATGTTCACGTCGGGCCCGGACGGCCACTCGGGGTGGGTGATCTGGGCCGGGGTGTGGAAGGCGTCGCCGAAGACGAGGATCCGCCGTCCGTCGCGGGCACGGATGACGTAGGTGGTGTGGCCCGGGCTGTGGCCGGGGGTGATCAGCGTGGTGACGCCGGGCCAGATCTCGTCGCCGTCGCCGAACCGGTGCAGCACCTTCGACATGGGGACCATGAAGCCGTCCCAGGAGGGTGCGCCCACCTTCACCTCTCGGTGCCAGAACGGGTCCCACTCGGCCCGGGCCACGAGGTAGTCGGCGTGCGGGAACGCCTTGCGCGGCTGCCGGCCGTGCTCGGCGCGGAAGCCGAGGCCGGTGTGGTCGGTGTGGAGGTGGGTGAAGGCGACGGTGTCGATGGACTCCGGCGGCACACGCAGGGCGTGCAGGGTGCGCAGCAGGGCTCCGCCGCGGGAGACGCCGAGGGAGGGCGAGAGCACGTTGGCGCCGAGGCCCACGTCGATCAGCAGGCGGCGGTGGCCGCGTTCGACGAGCACGCCGCCCGCGGAGGCGGCGATGCGTCCGGAGGGAGCCAGCGCCTCGGGGTGCGCCGCCCAGTAGGAGGCGGGGACGGCGGGGAAGAAGTGCTCCCGGTCCAGCTCCATCGCCGCGTCGACGACGTAGGTCAGCCGGATGTCCCCCACGGTGATGCTGCGCACGGCCGACTGGTCGCCGAGCGAGCCGGTGCCGGGCCGGGCGGCGTACGCCGGCGGGAGCGGGGCCGCGAGGGGCGCGGCCAGTGCGGTGGTGGCGGCGAGCGTGGTGCGCAGCAGGCCGCGCCGGGAGGGGGCGGGCACGGTGTCGTCCGGTTCTGTCATGCCAGGGGTTCCTTTGCGGGAGTGCGGGCGGGGTGGGTGTCAGCCGGTGTTGCGCAGCCCGGCCGCGACGGCGTTGACGGTCAGCAGCAGGGCCCGGCTGAGCGTCGGGTCCGGTTCCTCGCCGGCGGCGGCCGCGTCGCGCTGCCGCTTGAGCAGCGCGACCTGGAGGTGGGAGATGGGGTCCAGGCAGGCGTCCCGTACGGCGAGGGTCTGCCGCAACACCGGCTGTTTCTCGATGAGTTCGGCTTCGCCGGTGACCCGCAGCACCTCCGTCACGGTCAGTTCGTGCTCGGCCTCGATGGCGGCGAACACGTGGTGGAGGTCCCGGGGCACGAGGGTCCGTACGTAGCGCCGGGCGATGCGCAGGTCGGTCTTCGCGAGGGTCATCTCGACGTTGGAGATGAAGTTGCGGAAGAAGTGCCAGTGCTCGTGCATCTCGTCGAGCGCGGTGTCGAGGCCGGCTTCGCGCAGGGCCTTGAGGCCGGAGCCGACGCCGAACCAGCCGGGGACGATCTGCCGGGACTGGGTCCAGCCGAACACCCACGGGATGGCGCGCAGGCCGTCGAGTCCGGCGCCGGAGTCGGGGCGGCGCGCGGGCCGCGAGCCCAGGTGCAGGCCGGCCAGCTGGTCCACCGGGGTGGACGCCAGGAAGTAGGCCGGCAGGTCGGGGTCGTCGACCAGCCCGCGGTAGGCCGCGTGGGCCGCGTCGGACATCACCTCCATCGCCGCGTCCCAGCGGGCCAGCGCCTCCTCCGGCTGCCGTGGCGCGGTGTGCAGCGCGGAGGCCCGCAGCGTCGCGGCGACCGTCAGCTCCAGGTTCTCCCGCGCGAGCGACGGCACCAGGTACTTGTCGCTGATCACCTCGCCCTGCTCGGTGACCTTGATCTCGCCGTCCAGGGTGCCCCAGGGCTGGGCGAGGATGGCGTCGTGGGAGGGGCCGCCGCCGCGGCCGACGGTGCCGCCGCGGCCGTGGAAGAGCCGCAGGCGTACGCCGTACCGGTGGGCGACGTCACGGAGCCGCCGCTGGGCGCGGTGGATCTCCCACTGCGAGGTCGTGATGCCGCCGAACTTGGAGGAGTCCGAGTAGCCGAGCATGATCTCCTGCACGTCCCCGCGCAGGGCCACCAGCCGCCGGTAGGAGGGGTCGGAGAGCAGGTCCTCCAGGATCGTGCCGGCCGCCTTCAGTTCGTCGGTGGTCTCCAGCAACGGCACGATGCCGATCCGCGCCCGCTCGGCGTGCAGATCGATCAGGCCGGCCTCGCGGGCCAGCACGGTCGCGGCGAAGATGTCGTCCGCGCCGCGGCACATCGAGACGATGTACGACTCGACGGCCTCGGGCCCGAAGACGTCGAGGGCGTTGCCGACGGTGCGGAAGACGGCCAGTGTCTTCTCCCCCGCCGCGTCCAGCGGGGCCGGGCCGAGCAGGCGGCGGGAGGTGAGTTCCTTCGCCAGCAGCCGCTGCCGGTAGTCGCGGGGCATCTCCGCGTAACTCCAGGACTCTTCGCCGAGCCGGTCGAAGAGCTGGCCGAGGGCGTGGTGGTGGGCGTCGGCGTGTTCGCGGACGTCCATGGTGGCCAGGTGCAGGCCGAAGGCGGACAGCGTGCGGACGGTGCGGGCCAGGCGGCCGTCTGCGAACAGGCCGCCGCGGTGGGCGCGCAGGGAGTCCTGGACGAGGCGCAGGTCGGCGAGGAGCCCGGCGGTGCCGAGGTAGTCCCGGCCGGGCTGGTGGGGGGGTGCCCTCGGCGAGGCGCCGCTTGGTGTTGACGAGCTTCTGGCGGATGCAGCCGGCCTTGAGCCGGTAGGGCTCCTCGACGTTGAGCCGCTTGTAGCGGGGGCTGACGTCGGGGAGGTGGTCGAGGTCGGCCCTGAGGGAGGCGAGGAGTTCCTCGGTGGCGCCGGTGTGGCGGATGGAGTGGGAGAGCAGGCCGCGCAGCTCGTCGATCATGTCGAGGGCGTCGTTGATGCCGTGTTCGTGCTGGAGGATCAGCACGTCCCAGGTGACCTGGGGGGTGACGTTGGGGTTGCCGTCGCGGTCGCCGCCGATCCAGGTGCCGAAGGTGAGCGGGCGGGTGTCGTCGGGCAGGGCGACGCCGGCCCGCTCCAGTTCCGCGGTCAGGTCCTCCAGGACGTCGCCGACGGGTCCCGCGTGCAGTTCGTCCAGGTAGTAGACGGCGTTGCGCGACTCGTCCGTCACCTCGGGCCGCACCACGCGCAGTTCGTCCGTCTGCCACAGCAGGTCGATGTACTCCGCCAGGCGCGCGTCGTGGCGGCGGCGGTCCGCTTCGCCGAGCGGGGTGTCCAGCAGTTCCGCGATGTGGCGCAGCTTGTTGAGGACGGAGCGGCGGGCGGCCTCCGTCGGGTGGGCGGTGAAGACGGGGCGTACGTGCAGGTGCTCGACGGCACGGGCCAGGGCGTCCGGTGCCTCGCGCGCCGCCTGCCGGATGACGCGGACCAGGGCGGCGCCGGCCCGTTCCCGCACGGAGCGCAGTTCGCGGCCCCGGTGCACCTGCTCGGCGACGTTGGCCAGGTGGAAGTAGGTGGCGAAGGCGCGCACCAGCCGGGCGGCGGTGTCCAGGTCGAGGCCGCGCAGCAGGTCGGCGGTGGTGTCGCCGTCCTCGCGGGTCAGCCGGCGGACGTTCTCGATGAGTGCGAGCAGTCCGGGGCCCTCATGGCGGGCGAGGGTCTCGTCCAGCAGGCCGGCGAGGTGCCGTATGTCCGCGTCCAGGGCGGCGTGATAGGTACGGGCGTTCATGACATGCTCCTGGTGGAGTGGCGAAGGTCCGTTCACGGCGTCAGCAGGTTGACGGGGTTCTCCCATGTGATGGCTCTGGTCTGCCGGCTCGTCAGGTCCGCCGCGCGGAACCAGCCCTCGCTCAGCCGCAGCCACTCCCGTACGTCCGGCTGGTCCGGCTGGCCGAGGTCGGAACTGAACACCACACGCGGGTGGGCGCGCACGACGTCGCCGAGGTGGCGGGCGTCGCGGTGCCCCAGCAGCAGGGTCAGCGCGGTGAGTTCGACGTACAGGCCCGGCACGCCGGCGAGGCCGGCCAGGTCGTCGGGGGTGAAGCCCGACATGGGGTGGGTGGCGTGGGTGAGGAGCAGGCGCGGCAGGCCGAGGCGTACGGCCTCGTCGACGACGCGGAGAGCCGTCTCCCGGTCGCCGTGCCCGGTGGCCAGGGCGACGGGCAGGTCACGGGCCGCGAGCAGCACCTCGCGCACGTCCTGGCGCAGCCGCCCGTCGGTGTCGAGGAGCCGGCCGGTGCGCCACCGGTCGGGGTCGAGGCGGGGGTGGAACGTGGTGCGGTGCAGTGCCGAGGGGTGCGCGGGTCCGACGAGGGTCGGCAGGTGAACGACGAGGCGGGCGGGGCTGTCCGGGCCGTGGGCGTAGACGGCCTGTTCCACGGCCCGGGGCCCAAGACCGCCGGCCAGGTCGTTGAGGACGAGCGTGCCGGAGACCGGCAGCCCCTCCTGGCGGGCCTCCCAGGCGCGGGCGGCGGTCGAGGTGAGATGGCTCTTGAGCACCACCCAGCCGCCGACCTCCGCGTACGCCCGGCCGGCGCCGGCGGAGGTGAGGCGGCGGCGGTACAGGTCGGGGCCCGCGTGGTAGTGCACGTCCACGACCACGCGTCCGTTGAGGTCAGGCACGGGAGGGCTGGGCCGCGCCGTCGTCCCAGGGCTTGGCGTAGCCGAACCGGCGGCGGGCCTCGTCGAGCCGCAGGCCGGTGTCGACCGCGTCGGCGATGGCGCCCTCGGTCCGCTCGACGCGTTCGGCGCGGTCCGCGACCTCGGTGGCGTGCTCGGCGGGCACGACCAGCGCGCCGTTGTCGTCGGCGACGACGATGTCGCCGGGCCGTACGGTGACGTCGCCGATGACGACGTCCTGGCCGGTCGCCGCCAGCTCCACCCGGTTCTTGCCGCTGACCATGGTGACGCCGGTGCTGAACAGCGGGTATGCGGCGGCCCGGATCTCGGCGAGGTCCCGGGCCGAGCCGTGCAGGGCGGTGCCGCGCACGCCGCGCCGCTGGGCCAGCCTCGTCAGCAGCGATCCCCAGTTGGTGCAGGCGGTGCTGCCCGCGTTGTCGACCACCACGAACGAGCCCTCGGGCACGTCGTCCAGGTAGTTGGCCGCGTTGCGGAAGCCCGGCTCGGCGCCGTCCACGGGCCGGTAGGTGACGGTGAACGCGCGGCCCGCGGCACGGGCGCCGGGCACGCGGGCCGCGATCCCGGCGAGGACACCACCGACTCCGAGGCTGTCGAGGGCGTCCGACACGGACGCGGTGTCGAGGCGGGCGAGCCGGTCCACCACGTCGTCCGGGGCGCTCGACTCGCCCTCGGGCACGGCGAGTTCGCCGGCCACGGCCTGCGCGACCCGGCGCGTGCCGCTGGTGCCGCCCATGTCGTAGGTGACGGTCGTGCGCCGCGCGGCGACCGTGCGCACCGCGGCCCTGAGGTCGTCGGCGGGCACGGGGAGTTCCAGGTGGTCGAGCATCTGGGCCACGGTGAGCAGCATCGCCATGGGGTTGGCGCGGTCCTGTCCGGCCATGCCGGGGGCGCTGCCGTGCACCGGCTCGAAGTAGCTTCCGCGGTCGCCGATGTTGCCGCTGGGCGCGAGACCGAGGCCGCCCATGACGCCGGCCCCGAGGTCGGAGAGGATGTCGCCGAACATGTTCTCGGCGACCAGCACCCCGAACCGCTCGGGCCTGCGCACCATCCACAGCGCGACCGCGTCGACATTGAGGATCTCGGTCTCGATGTCGGGGTGTGCGGCCGCGCGGAGTTCGAGGCGTTCGCGCAGGTGGTTGCTGCTGTGACGCAGGACGTTGGGCTTGTCCACCAGGGTGAGCCGGGTGTAGCCGTGGGAGCGGGCGTAATCGAATCCGTAAGCCAGCAGCCGGTCCATGCCGAACTCGGTCTGCAGGCGCAGCGTGACGCTGCTCGCCTCGGGGCCGGACGCCTGGGCGTTGGGATGCTCGCGCACCACGTTCCACAGCGCGTCGTCCAGGCCGTGGACGTCGAAGCCCGCGTACAGGCCCTCGGTGTTCTCGCGGATCACCGTGAAGTCGAAGCGCCGGTCGACCAGGTCGATGACCGGGCGGACGTTGGCGTAGAGGCTGAGCCGCTGGCGCAGCTGGACGACCGGGGAGACGAAGGTGAGGCCGGTGCCGCGCAGTTCGGGGGCGAGTTCCGCCTCGGCCTCGCGCAGCGGCTTGCTGGTGATGGCGCCGAGCAGGCAGGTGTCGGTCTCGTCGAGGAGTTTCCAGGTGCGCTGCGGGACCGGATTGCCCTCCTGGCGCCAGCACTCCCAGCCGATCTCGCCGAAGCGCAGGTCCAGGGGGAGGCCGAGCGTGTCCACGACGTCGAGGGCCGCGGTGGTGACCTCCGGTCCGATGCCGTCGCCGGGAAGTACAGCGACGCTCTTCATATGAGTCCCTTCTCTCGCAGGAAGGCTCCGACGTGGGCGGACACCTCTGCGGTGCGGTCGAAGTGGGGGCGCATGCCGGCCCCCTGGATGACATGCACCCGGTGGTGCGGGGCCGCGGCGGTGTGGCGCTGGGTGACGAGCTGCGAGTGGCTGCCGACGAGTTGCAGCAGCGGGCCGGGGTGGGCCCGTACCGCGGCGGTCACGTCGACGCCGCGCAGCATCCGCATCCCGGCGGCGATCCGGCGCCCGGCGTCCGGGTCGTGCGGCGCGGGGGCGGTGTCGTCGGCGCCGGTGCGGTGGCCGTGCGGCTGGACGCGCCGGTGCAGCAGGGCCAGGGCGTAGTCGGAGCGGCCGCCCGCGGCCAGGTCGCCGATCTCCGTGAGCCGGGCTTCGAGCAGGGCGTCCGTGCGGGCCGGCCCGGAGACGAGCAGGGCCGCGGTGCCGGGGGCCACGTCGGGGAGCAGGGACTGGGCCACCGCGCCGCCGAGCGCGTTCCCGCAGAGCAGGTCCACCGGGCCGTAGTCGGTGAGGCGGGCGCGCCAGCGGGCGGCGAGGGAGTCCAGCGAGTCGACCTCCTCGTCCCACAGGGAGAGCGTGTCGACCACGGTCACCCGCAGGCCGGCGCCGGCCAGGACCCGGGTGACGGGGGTGAAGAACGCTCCCTGGTCCCAGTGCGGGGTGACGGGGGCGAGGACGAGGGCGTGTGCCGGGCCGGCGGCGGCCTCGGGTCCGAAGACCGCCGCCGGCACAGCGAATCCGGCGTGGGTCACCGGACGGTGGCGAGGGTGCGCGCGGTGGCGATGCCTTCGCGGTGGGTACCGCCCAGGAGGTCCTTGCGGTGCTCGACCGGCAGGTCGTAGCGGCCGAGGACCAGGTCGGGCAGCGGCAGGGAGGGGGTGCCCTCGGGGATGGTGGCGAGCAGCAGGTCCGCCAGTTCCAGGGCGGGGCCCAGGTGGAGGCGGGCGGCGGCCTCGGCATCGGTGCGGTCGAGGTGTGCCAGCCACTGCTCGGCGATGAGGTTGCCCGGGCCCTTGCCCATGCCCTGGATCGAGGAGTCCATCCAGGTCGCGCCGGCGCTGACCGCGCTGATCGCGTTGGCCAGGGCGAGCCCCAGGTTGTTGTGGGCGTGCAGGCCGACCGGGCCGCCGGTGACCGACTTGGTCAGGGTGGTGAGGTCGGTGGTGTCCACGGGCGAGAGGCTGCCGTTGGAGTCGGCCAGGTAGACGAACTCGGCGCCGGCGTCGGTGGCGGCGGTGGCCACCTCGACGATGGCGCGGCCCGCCCACTGGCTGATCCGGGCGAAGTTGACCCCGACGCTGAAGCCGATCTCCCTGGCCTGGCGTATGTACTCCAGGCCGCGTTCGTAGCCCTGGGACGGCAGGATGATGCGGACCAGGCGGGCGCCCGCGGCGTACATGGCGGGCAGGTCCTGGTCGGTGATGTTCTTCGGGTGCAGGATCATCGCGACGCGGTGCGGCCCGATCTCCCCGGCCACGGCGGCGATGAACTCGTCGTCGCCGCGGCCCGTGAGCCCGAGGTTCGGGATCGGCAGCAGCGAACCCTTGCGGTAGGCGATCTCGATCCAGTCGAAACCGGCCTCGACGCTGAGCTTCGCGTGCGTGAGCGCGTAGTCTAGGGGGAAGTTGAAGCCGTTGCGGTAGCCGCCGTCGCGGAGGGTGACGTCGATGTTGACGATACTCATGGTTCCTCCAGATGGGCCGGGACTCAGACGGACTGCTGCGCCGCGGCGTGGTGGGCGGCGAGCCGGCCGAAGATCAGGGAGCGCAGTACGGACGTGGCCGGCGGGTAGGCGTGGTAGAAGAGGCCGGTGGCCTCGCCCGCCGCGTACAGGCCGGGGATGGCGGTGCCGGACGGGGTGACGACCCGTCCGTCGAGGTCGGTGCGGATGCCGCCGTAGGTGAAGCAGATGGCGGCGGTCACCGGGACGCCGATGAACGGCGCGGTGTCCAGCGGCGTGGCCCAGTTGGACTTCTTCGGCTCGATGCCGACGGTGGCCTTGCCGTCGAGGCGGGTCGGGTCGAACTCACCCGGTCCGACGGCCGCGTTGAACTCGGCGACGGTCTTCTCCAGTCCCTCGGCGTCGATGCCGAGCTTGGCGGCCAGTTCGTCGAGGGTGTCGGCCTGCTCCGGCGGCACGTCGCTGAGCAGGGAGTTCATGATGCCGGGGATGGCGAGCGTCTTGGCGTCGGCGATCCAGTACGCCTCCTGCCCCTGGTTCTTCCAGATCTCGTAGCCGACGTGCTCGAAGACGTTGTCCCAGGTGTCGCGGCCCTCGTCGAAGAAGCGCTCCGTCCTGCCGTTGACGAAGATGCCGGCGCTGAAGCCGTACAGGACCGAGTCGGCCTTCTGGGTACGGCGGTCGACGGGCTCGGCGTGGATGCCGTCGAACTGGCCGGCGGTGTCGGCGCCCAGCTCCAGGGCCATGCGCAGCGCGTCACCTCGGTTGTTGGTGATGCCGGGGGCGATCAGCGGCAGGTCGCAGGCCTTGTCGCCGACGTACCGGGTGAGCATCTCGGTGTTGCCCTCGAAGCCGCCGCAGGCCAGGACGACGGCGCGGCCGGCGAGCCGCTGGGTGCGGCCGTCGGAGGTGCGGACCAGGACGCCGTCGACGAAGCCGTCGTCGGAGGTCGTCAGGCGCAGCGCCTCGGTCTGGTAGCGGATGTCGACGCGCGGGTCGTTCTCCAGGGCAGTGCCCAGGTGCTCGACGATCGAGGCGCCGCCGCCGCGGGGGCTGGCCGGCGGCGTCATGGACGGGCTGCCGCCGTCGAAGGTGTGCGGCAGCGGGAAGTCCTCGAAGGCGATCTCGACGCCGTGCTTCTCGATGAAGTCCAGGGTCTGCGGGGTCTCGCGCTCGACGGTGCGGCAGTAGTCGACGTCGGCGAGGCCGCCGGAGACCCGGCTGACGTGCTCGGCCCAGTCGGTGTCGAGCTGCCGGTCCTGAGTGATCCGCAGGAAGGCGCCGGTCCAGCGGGTGGCGCCGCCGCGCTCCTCGCGCGCGGCCCGTTCCAGGACGGCGATCCGGGCGGGGGTCTTGCGGCCCTCGGTGGCCTCGGCGAAAGACAGGGCGGCCGACAGACCGGCGGCGCCGAATCCGACGACGATCAGGTCGTACGGTGCGGGGGAGTTCTCGACGGGCATGGTTCTCCTCGGATGGAAAGGTCGAAAGGGAGAGGTCGAGGCGGATGCCGGACGGCGTGAGGGGTGCGCGCGGACGGCGCGGGCGTCAGCGGTTCGGCGTGATGACCCGGCTCGTGCGGTAGAGGCGGTACTTGGCGCCGGTCGTGGTCGTGGCGAACGCCTCGTAGCGGCGGGTGAACTCGGGGTCGTCGAAGATCGCGTCGAAGCGCTTCTGGTCCGTCCACGCCGCGAGGTTGACGATGGCGTCACCGTCGACGCTCGTCAGCAGGCGGGAGCCGCGGAAGCCGTCGGCGGTGGCGGCGACGTGGTCGACGGCGGAGGCGAGCGCGGCCACGCTGGCGGCCGCGTCGTCCGTGGTGGCCACGTTGATGAGCAGCACGCTGTCGTCGGGCTCCGGGGCGGTGATCACACCGGGGCTCGCGTTGCGGCCCTCGAAGGCGATCTGCTCGTACGAGGCGATGCCGTCCCGGTGCCAGGGGTCGCTCTCGATGAGCTGACGGACCAGGGCCTCGTCGAGGTCGGCGGTCACGATGACGGCGCCGCCCTCGGGCCGCGGGCCGCTGAGCAGGATGCGGCCGAGATCGGCGTGCTCGCGCAGCCAGGCCTTGTGCTCGGCCATGTGCGCGACGACGGTCTCGCGCGGCACGAGGTAGGTGAGCGTCAGTACGTGGATCATCGGGGTCCTCTGCGGATAGGCGGGTTGAAAGGGGAGCGGGCCGGCGGAGGTGAGGCCGACCGGGTCCGGCTGGGTTCTGGCTGGGTCAGGCGGGGGTCCGGGTGGGTCCGGCTGGGTTCTGGCTGGGTCAGGCGGGGGTCCGGGTGGGTCAGGCGGGGGTCCGGGTGGCTCGGGCGGGGGTCCGGCCGAATCAGGCGGACGGTGACCGACCGAGACAGGCAGGGGTCCGGCTGGGTCGGGTGGGGTCCGGCCGAATCAGGCGGACGGTGACCGACCGAATCAGACACGGGTCCGGCCGAATCAAGCGGACGGTGACCGACCGAGACAGGCAGGGGTCCGGCTGGGTCAGGCGGCTGGGGTGGGTCCGGCGAGCCGCTGGGCGAGACCGGCGAGGATCTTCTCCGCGTCGGCCACGACGCTGTGGACGACCTGGGCGGCCGGCTGGATGTCCCGGATCTGGTCGAGGACCTCGCCGGCGAACATGGCCCGCTGGCTGGTGTCGTCGCGGGCGACGGCGGCGGTCCACTGGGGCTCGATCTCGGCCCGCCGGGCGGCGAGTTCGGCGTCCCGGCCGGTCCAGGTGCGGGTGAAGTCGTTGCTCACGGACCGGGCCTGGTAGGCCTCGTCCCACGGGATGCCGCGCACGACGTCGAACGAACGGGTGTTGACGGTGTCCGCGGTGCGCGCGGACACCAGGTGCGACTTGAATCCGGCGGTGGCCAGCGACTCCTCGGTGGCGGCGAACCGGGTGCCCATCATCACGCCGTCGGCGCCGAGCGCCAGGGCCGCCGCGAGGCCGCGGCCGTCGGCGAACCCGCCCGCCGCGACGACCGGCACCTCGCCCCCGGTGACGTCGAGCACGGCCGTGACGAGCGGCAGCGTGGCGAGCGAAGCGTGGTGGCCGCCGGCCTCGGCGCCCTGGGCCAGGAGCACGGAGGCGCCGGCCGCCACGGCGACGGAGGCCTGTTCGGGGTCGTGCACCTGGACGACGACATGGCTGCCGTTGTCGGCCGCGGAGGCCACGTACTTGTGGACCTGTGCGGCGTCGCCGAAGGAGAGCGCGATGACCGGCGGGGCGTAGCCGAGCACCTTGTCCCACAGGCCGGGCCGCTCGTCAAAGGTGAACATGACGCAGCCGACGCCCCAGACGCCGCCTGCCGCGGCGGCCTGGGCCACGTGCTCGTCGATGAACGCGGCGTCGCCGTAGCTCACGCCGACAAGGCCGAGACCGCCCGCCCGGGTGACCGCGCCGGCGAGTCGTCCGCCGGACACGGACCCCATCGGGGCGCAGACGACCGGGTGGTCGATGTCGAGCAGTTCCGTCAGCTTGGTCGAGATCACAATGCTCCCTTGGTCTGATGGGCGCGCACGGCACGGCCCCGCAGGGCGAGAAGACAAAGAAGCGCATCGAATTCGACATTGAATTCCGCGCGGCAGAAGGCGGGATATTCCAGGGATCGAGTCCGCACCAGAAACCCACTCTGTTTACGCTCAAGAGGCTAGCCGGAGCTCT